>JAPPFL010000071.1 GCA_028823855.1 Albidovulum sp. | reverse complement strand
TTAAGTCCTTGATAAAAAAGGATTTATTAACAATGACTTATGATTCAAACTCTTAAAAGACTATCCTTGTTCCTTTCATATAGGCCCGTACCCCCGCGCGTCGTCAGGCAGTGCCGATTATCCTGCGATCCGCCGGCACAAGTTCCAAGCCGCCGAAACAAGAATGAACGTGCCGCTTTTTAGTGCCGGATACCGCTGCGTCGGCTCACACGATTGATCCTCTGCTCAAAGTACCGACGAAAAACCTCGTTTTCGGACCAAACTGCCGGTTCGACCCAAATTGCGCCCAAGCGTCCGATCAGTCCTGCGATCCAGTCGGCTGCCTGGAGCGTCTGATAGCGATGGCTCTCGACGTGGAACGGCGGCTCGATAAGGCGGCGGCGTTTTTCGTTCCTTCCGTACATGCTCTGCGCGGCCCGGGCCAACAACGCCGAACGCTGGTTGTGCTCGTCCAGAATCAGCACGAAACTCTCGGGCGGATTGCAGTCCTCGGCGCAGTACTGATCGATCCGCTTGATCGCTTCGAGAAAGACCCTCGCATAGAGGCGGTTGGGGACATGGGTCTCCGGCGTCGAGGTCTTCAGTACCCCGACATGGAACGCGAAGCCGCCGAGTGCCTCGATCTTGTTCAGCAACCGGTTGGTAAACCAGCGTAACTCGGAATAACGGCTAACGTTGGTCACCGTGTAGAGACAGGATCCTTTCTTCTCCCAAAGTGCCGGGTGCTTCGCCGAACGATCGATCTCGAAGGCGAGAAGCTCGCACTTGCGTTGGTAGAACCAGGTCCCGAAGCCTCGCACTTCGTCGGCCGGCAGGACGAAGCCCGCGAGGCCGAATACGGGGCTTTCTCTGTATTTTGGGTCGGTCCGGGCGATGTAGGGGCCGACATAACCGAACTCGTCGAGATAGGCGAAAAATGTCATCCACAGCCCCCGGGAAACACGAAAGCCCGCACCGGAGCGCGGGCCTCGGAAAGAGGGCAGTACAGGACTGCGTCTCAAAAGGAAATATAGTTCCGTACCTTGGTCAATGTCAAGAGCCCTTCAGCTTGATGCCAGGGCAATCGCTTTTGAAAATCAGGAATTTCTTTGTTTCCTTCATCGTCACTACCGAGCGAATCAGATCGAGTAGGAATTCGTTTCGCCAAGCCGCCTTCAGCAGCTTCCCGGGCAAGGGTGCTATCCTAGAAATCGTAAACTTGAATTTCCCTGAGCGAACATGTTTTTCGTTCGGGTTCTTAGGCGAGCGTGTTGCTGGGCCTCCTGAAAAATCCGTTCATAGCGGCATGGAATGCCGACCTACAACTGATTCTTGTCCGCGGTTGTCAAGGGACACTTATGGAATTGCTCAAGAAAATACAGGAACGCGGATGCCCTGTCTCGATCCAAGCGTGCAACCGGCATGCTCCCGCGTTGTCATTAACCAATTTAATTAAAGGATAAATCAATGCCAATAATGCCAAATAATTTGTCATCTAAGGTAACTATTCACCCCTTTTGGTCCCATTCGGTTTTCGTTGTTAACACCATAGGTTTGACATCCTATCGAGGCTGCATCCGGTTTGGATGCGGGGTCGGTTCGGTCGATGGCAATGTCGTTTGGTTCGAAGGGGAACTCTGGTCTTTGCCAGGCGATTGTAGCGTCCCAGCCGCCGCACGATGTGTATATCGAGCCATTTCCGGGGGGCGGCGCGATCAAGAAGCGGAAGCTTCCCGCACAGCGCAACATCGGCATCGATCTTGATCGGCGCGCCATTGACGGCTTCACCTGCGACTACCCGGTAGAGTTGCATCGGGCGTGCGCGTTCAGTTTTCTTGAAGCCTTCCCCTTCCAGGGCCGCGAACTGGTTTACTGCGATCCACCCTACCCTCAGCCAACCCGACGCTCCGAACGCCGCTACCGTCACGATCTTGACGACGCGTCGCATGCGGCGCTGCTGGACTTGCTAAAGTCACTGGACTGCCAGGTCATGATCTCCGGCTACCCGTCGAGGCTCTACGAGACCCATCTTGCCGACTGGCGGTCCCTGTCGCTGCAGGTCAACAACCATGCGGCGGTGGTTCCCGAGTCGATCTGGTTCAACTTCGCGCCCGACCGGGTTCACTGGGCCCGGTTTGCCGGGCGGAACTTCACCCATCGCCAGACGGTCAAGCGCGAGGCCGAGAACTGGGCGCGGCGCTACGCGGCGATGCCCCCCCGGGCGAGCGCCTGGCGGTGCTGGCCGTGGTCATGGCGGTCGAGGCCGGGCAATGGCGATGGTGAACGGGAAGTCGCTGCGCGATGAGTTCGAGGCCCGGCGCGCGGCCGGCAAGCTGTCCGGCGAAGTCGACGCCGTGATCCGGGTCCCGATGACCCTGCTGATTATCCTGATCTCCATCCTGCTGGAAAGGACCGCCCCGAAAACCAGCATGAACTCCGGCATCCCTCCATCGCAGATGGATGGTAAGGAGGAGACCGCGGCGCGTTCCAGGCGAAGAGCCGGAGCGAAGGAATCAGGCCATGAGACCGGAGCCAATCTCCGGAAAGTTGCCGCCAAGGAGACGATCGTCGTCGAGACTTGCGAAGCCTGTGTCGCCGACCTGTCCGGCGTCGCGCCCGCGGCGCACGAACGGCGCACCAGCTTCGATATCATCTTCGAGGTCGTCGAGCACAAGGTCGATGCCGAAATCAAGGATTGCCCCGAGTGCCGGGCTCGAACCAGAGGACAGTTCCCCGACACCATGCCGGGGCCGCGGCAATACGGCGTCGGCTTCATGGCCTTCATCATCAACCTGCCGGTCGCCCACATGCTCTCGCTACGGCGCACCGTCGCGCTGGTGCAGGCGATCTCCGGCCTCAGGATATCCGAAGCCGCCTGCCTCAATTGCATCCGGCGCCTCCATGATGCGCTCGAAGCGTGGGAACAGGCCGCCATCGAACGCCTGCCGGCGCGGCCGGCCCTGCATGTCGACGAAACCGGCATGCGGGTCGACGGGAAAACCACTGGCTGCATATCGTCACCGACGGATCGCTGACCCTGAAGTTCCTGCATCGAAAGCGCGGGGCAGAAGCGATCGATGACATCGGCATCATTCCCCGCTTCACCGGTGTGCTGGTCCACGACTGCTGGGCGTCATACTTCTCCTGCGACAAATGCAGGCACGGCCTCTGCGGCGCTCATTTGCTGCGTGAACCGGCTTTCATTTTCGAGTCCAGCAGTTGCCGCTGGGCGCGCCTGATGAAGAAACTGCTGTGCGAGGCCCGCCACGGGGTCAACACAAGCGAAACTAGGACCTTGAGCGAGGCCGAATACCTCGCCATCCGCAAGCGATTCCGAACCATCCTCACACGGGGAGTCGGGGAACTGCCCGAAATCCCCAAGCGCAAAAAAGGCCAGCGCGGACGCATCGCAAATTCCGATGCCCGCAAATTGCACGCGCGGCTCAAGAAACACGAAAACGCTGTACTGCGCTTCATACACGACCGCGATGTCAGCTTTACGAACAATGCGGGAGAAAGGGGTCTCCGGATGGCAAAGGTCAAGATGAAGGTCTCCGGATGCTTCAGAATCCGCGTCTATGCCGAGTGCTGGTGCCGAATCTCAAGCTATCTGCAATCCATGGCTGCAATGGGTTACAATCCACTCGTCGCAATCCAGATCGCGCTCGCAGGACGGGCCGCCGACATGGTCCAATAAACACAGAACCCCGATCTCCATCGTGAACGGGTGAGTAGTTACGTATGTCGAAAAGTGTTCCCCGCCCACGCGGGGATGAACCGGGTCCGCCCCGGCCACCTCCGTCGAGTGGGTTTTTCTGTGTCTCATGAATGACCGCGTCTGGTGATCGGTTACGTGGCGGCCGGGCAACTCGCACTCCTCTCGAAAAGAACGAGCGCAAAGATTTACCCGGCCAGCCGCAAACACCAAACAAGCCAGCAAAGGGGAGAAAAATTCCGCTTCGGCGGCCGTCCCCCTGCCCCTGCAATCGACTCTCATCCTGATTGACGCTGAACTGCCACTTTGATCGTCGCCAGCAGTGGCGCGAGATCGTCGAGGATTTTGAGCGGAAGGGCGTGACCGCCGCCGCCGCGATAGATGTCGGCCTCGCAGCGGTTGGCGAACAGCCGCGAGACGGCGATCAGCGTGAAGGCTGCGTGGAGCTCCTGCTTGACGTCGCGCTCGGTCCGCCCCCGGAACTCGCCGATTAGCTCGTTCCCGACCCCGTAGAACTGCTCCTCCTCCCAGCACCTTCGGTAGAGGTCGGCCAGGGCCTCGTCGGGGTACTTCCGCTCCTCGAGCAGCGTCGCGGCTAGGCGGAACTCGGTGTCCGCGGCGACGCGATTGACGAGCCGGACCTTGAGGCTCCGCCCGCGATGCTCCGACTGCGCGTCCCGCGGCAGGCGGACGGCGATGGTCGCGTCGGATTCGCTCGAATCGATGAACGCGTCGAAGGCGAGGCAGGTGCTTTTCTCGAGGCGGAAGACGCATTCCAGGCCGCGTTCGGCATACGCCAGAAGCATCTCCCATGAGTAGTAGCCCTGCGGTCGTAGACGACGACGTCTCCCTCGCCGGCGCGATCGAGATGCGTCAGGGCGGCGGTGCGGTCGTTCTCGTGCGGCAACAGGTCGAATTCCACCGGGATGCGGGTGCCCGCGTCGACGATGCTCCGCAAGCGGCTGCAAAAGCGCTTGTCGGCGCGGGCCGAGTGGCCCTTCTCCGCCGCCGCCTTCTCCGCCGGGCACTCGCCGCGCAGCGTTCGGATTTTCCGGGCCTTGATCGCCGCGCGGATCCATTTCGACAGGGTGATCGAGCAGCCGAGCAGCGCACCCGACCGGCGCCGGGGCGAGTTACCGCGAACCATCGAACCGTGGTCCACCATGCCGAACAGTTCCGTATAGACGGCATCTTTGCCTCGGATATTTGTATTGAGTGTCAGGATTGTCAGGCGGTAGAATGACGCCTCGACCGCTGCATAATGGTGCCCGCCGAGCGTACGATAGGCGAAGCTCAGCAGTTCGGCCGTCGACATGAGAATCTCTTCCGAGGGCGGACGCCCGGCATTAACCTCCGACATCGCCTTCGAGCAGCAGTATATCAATAGGTCCTGATTGCCTTTCGCGGGCAGGCCGGTGGCGCCGGGGTGAAGCTCGATGAAATCCGACGGGGTGCCGGGATCCCGGAGAGCCCAAAACTCCAGGCGGCGGATCCTCCGGTGCGGCTGGGGCTGGACGCCGAAGATCGGAAACTCCAAGTAATCCGTCAGACTCATGATGCCGCCGGCGGAAATGTCGTCCGCTTCGACGGCGGCGATACGCTGATTTTCGTCAAACTCGGATACTCGAATCCGGCATTCATTACCGCATTTTCAGAATGCGCCATGCGGGAGTTTACGCGTCTCCAATTGATGCCGCGGGGCTATTGGGTTATTCAAAATTGAGATTTCTGGAACGCGATTGGCTCCGAGCAAGCCGCGTACGGACCTTAGGCAAATCCCGAAAAGGATTCCTGCAGACGGACGGCCGTAAACGAGTTGAATTCCAAAAAGAAGCTCCGGAGGGAAAGCGAATGAACTTGCGCAGATAATTCTATCCGATCAACGGAATCAAATCGAAGCTTCCATTTACGGGTGATATTTCCGGGCATAGCGGCATGTCCGCATTTGGCTTCGGTCTCAGCGTTGAAACTAGTCGCGAGCGCATACCAAGCCAGACGAAGCGGGGGGAATTGTCGTTGACATATGCAAAATGCTCTCCGAATAAGGCTTCGTCATGCAGCGCCTGATAATTATTCCCGCCAGGTATTCTTCGACTAGGTTTCCCGGCAAGCCACTGCAGCTACTTGCCGGTTCCAGAGGTCGGAAAAAGACATTGATTCATAGAACTTGGGAATCCGCGTCAAAGGTCGAAGGCGTGGAACGCGTTGTCGTCGCGACAGACGATGTTCGCATAAGGGACGAAGCGGAGGCGTTCGGCGCCGAAGCGATTATGACATCCCCGACCTGTCAGAACGGTACCGAAAGGTGTGCGGAAGCCGCAGAGATTCTCGGGGCCTCGGATGCGTTGGTGATCAACATACAAGGCGACTCTCCGCTGACGCCGCCTTGGTTCGTTGAAGATTTGATCCATGCAATGGAAAACGTTTCCGATGCACATGTCGCTACGCCTGTCATTCCCTGCAATGGCGAAAGACTGTCTCAATTGAATGCGACAAGGCGCAACGGGCTGGCTGGCGGAACTACGGTGGTATTCGACGAAAATAGGCGCGCGCTTTTTTTTTCAAAGGCTATAATTCCATGGACGAACCGCGCCTATTTGGCGCACGAAGCGACGCCGGTTTTTTACCATGTTGGCGTTTACGCGTATACGAGAGAAGCGTTGGACTGGTACTCGCGTCGCCCCGCCGGATTCCTCGAAGCCGTCGAAGGACTAGAGCAACTGCGATTTCTGGAAAGCAATATAGCCATCGAGTGCGTCGAAGTGGACCCGCGCGGCCGAGAGTTCTGGGAACTGAACAATCCGAATGACGTTGCCGAAATCGAGCGCATTCTTGCGGCCGAAGATATTGAGTAAGGCGGCAATCGCCTAACAACGGAATTGGGCGAGTATCCGGCGGGTACGACTTGACTGGCAGGCTAGCGAAGACGTTTTTGCCTGCAGAACCGCAATTCCCCGCGTCTATTCCGAAATGCGGGCATTTGAATTGCATCGAGAGCATTTCTGGAAACGCAAATCGTGCGGTGCGGCCCAACGATTTTGAATCGTGGAATAAAATTGCCGCGCGACTTTATTGGGAGCGATCCAGGGCAACTGCAGACCTTTCAAAAAGCGATCTGTCAATTTTGGGGCGGGAAATCGAGCCAATGTTGAGGGACTAACCGGATTGTCCCCGCTTTCCGCTTCAAGGCGAGCCTCGGCTTATGTCGGCCTTGGACCCTGTCAAATAGGCCGGGCAAGCAGATTCGCCGCCAAGGCTTAGGCCGTACGGTCTTTAGCATTTCGATTGATCAAGTATTTTGGACCAATGCGATTTGTGAATTCAGTTTCGAAATTTTAAAGAGATTCCATGTTGCCGAATGCCGGTGAATCCCTGGGTTTAAGTTGACGCTGTTTTTGCCGGGCGAGAAATCTAGGCAGGTGGTTTATGGATATCCGCAACAATATCGAGTCCCTTGCCGGCTCGCGTGAAGTTTGCAAATAGTGGCTGGCACCAACGCAAATTTCGCGAGGCATCGTTAAAGAGCTATGTTCGGAAAGGCGAATTTCATGCCCAAAATCAAAACCAGGGAAGTTTTCAAAAATGCCTGACCCCAGAATTCGCCCGCGCCGTTCGTTCATTTTTACGCCGGGCCTAAGGCCCGAAATGTTTCCTAAAGCCTTGGCAGCCGGAGCCGATATCGTATGCGTAGAACTAGAAGACGGGATAGCGCCTAAAGACAAAGCGGTTGCTCGGAAAAACGCCTTGAAGCTATTCGAGAGCCCGCAAGCCGATGATGGAATTGAGCGGATTGTCCGCATCAATTCGCTTCGCGAGGGCTTCGGCCTTGCCGATGTTGAAGCGGTCCTGGCGACCGACACTCCGCCGCCGGCTCTAATGCTGCCTAAGGTGCGCACGCCGGACGAGGTCGTAATGCTTGACAGCCTCCTGACCGAGCGCGAGCATGAAACTCGCCTGCACGTGATTATCGAGACCAATGCGGGACTCGAGGCTTCCTATGACATCGCCCATAGCAGTTCGCGCATCGACGCGATGTTCTTCGGCGGCGTTGATATGGCTGCGGAGCTGCGGTGCCTGAATAATTGGGAGCCTCTGCTCTACGCTCGTTCGCGAGTGGTCCACGCCGCTGCAAGCGCCGGTCTTGATGTGATCGACGTGCCGTACTTGGATCTTGAAGACCCGGAAGGCATGAGGCGCGCGGCGGTCCAAGCGCGGGAACTAGGTTTTTCCGGAAAAGGCGCGGTGCATCCTAAGCAGATCCCCGCTCTAAATGCGGTTTTCACGCCCTCCGCCGAGCAGATTGCCAAGGCGCGTCGCATGATTGCCGAATTCGAAGCGGCGGATACCGGGCTAGTTGTAATCGATGGGAAGCTCATAGAAAAACCGGTTCTGCGTGAAATGCACCGGATAGTCGCCATCGCCGACAGGATAGGTTCGAAATGAGCGCGCCGGAACAGTCCGCGGGGAGTCGCGCACGCGTGCTTGGCAGGAAATCGACTTGAAACAAACGAAACAAGCAATCGGTTCAGATTTTCATCACTGCAACCGCGGTTTAGATCCAGCGTCGCGCGGATTGACTTTCGAGGAGTATCGACCCGAATTGTTTCAACTTTGTTACGGCCGCGGCGTTGCCCAATTGCTCGTTTTTCGCGCTTGAAAGCTACGGGATAGTGCGGTCCACGCCCCTTACAATCTTCTTTTCCCGATCGAAGAATGGGATGTCCACGATTCGACCCCGGTGAATTTCCCCGTTCGGAAGCCGCATCGACATAGTTCGCCCGATCCAGTCTCCCGGCGAATTGAAACGAGCATATCCGATTCCAAGCCCTAGCGTTGGCGAAGGGACTCCAGCCGTAATTCGTCCGACCACCTCGCCGGAATCCAATACGGCGCTTCCGGCGGCCGGGGTCGCCGACTTGCAGGTTAGCCCTAAAAGCAACGAGCGCCTGTCGCGGCCTTCAAGCGCGGTGCGCCCGACAAATTCGCCCTTGCTCATGTCGACAAACTTCGCGAGACCCGCTTCGAACGGCGTCATGGTCGCATCCATGTCGGTCGTGTTTCCGAGAATACCCCCTTCAATTCGACGAATGGTCAATGCTCGCGTCGAGGAAAACTCCATGCCGTAAGGCTGGCCGGCGTCCATCAGGTGATCCCAAAGCGACGGATGATCCGTCTTTGCGCCATCGCAGTAAATCTCGAATCCCAATTCATTCGTAAATCCTGTTCTCGAGACATAAAGCTCCTGACCGCCAATATCGAAATACCCTGAACTGAAGTAACTCATTGATTCATCAATTTTTCCGTCCGAGGCCGCATTCATAATATCAATCGATGCAGGGCCTTGGATTTGAATTACGCGCGAACCGGGATCTGAAATCGCAACGTCCATCCCGCATCCGTGCGCTATCAGCCATGCCTCGAAGGGTCCGTCCGCCTGGACGTACCAAAAGCGGTTCTCGGCCAATTTAAATACTATGCCGTCCATAAAGATTCCGCCTTGAGGCGTGCAGGCGATAGCGTAGTAACCGCGCTCTCGCTTCATGGTATCGACTCTGCGCGTCAGAACTTTGTCGAGTAGGCGCGCCGCATCCGGCCCCGATATTTCCACTGGCTTTTCCGGAACATCGAAAATCAGGGCCTTGCGTCGCAGTGTCCAGTACTTCTCTATAGGATCTTCGCCATTGTAGACGGCGAAGAAGCGACCGGCATAAATTCCTCGTACCATCTTCGAGGTATCCTGTCGGGAAATGAAAGGCGATTCTTCAAATCTGCGGGCGCTAATTGCCACCGTGTTGCGCAGATCCGATTCTTCTTGCAGGTTCAATTTTCGTTATCCTCGGCGTTTCGCGGGAGTTAGCCAACCGCTATTGCATTCCGATGCGGCGAACTTCGCATTTTGGCGACTGCCTCTAAGATAAATCCGCAGGCTTCTCCAGCATCGTACTGATCAATGCCGCAAATTTATCCGATTCAAGATAGTCGGGCTCATTGTGTAACAGCCTACTTGAGTCAAATCGGAAAAGCGGGAACATTTGCTATGGCTATTCAAGCATGGCCGCGCGTATGAACGAGCTTGCTCCTGCGCTTGTCGTTATCATTCAACCGGCGTCCGATGTTCATCCCGGGCATCCGCAAATCTAGAAAAAATAAGCAATCGGAAATTTCCTGATTGCCGTCGGTCCGACCGGAATTCCTCGCTTCACTAGGTTCAATGCAGCGAATTTTCTCCGGAATATGCAAATTTTTTAAGCGGCCGGCTATCTGCCGACGGCCAGTTTTCCGACAGCGAATACATGCGATGAAATAGTAGAGGCGGGCAGCGGCCTCCTAATGATCGATGGAAAGCGAGCTAGCAGGCTGCAATTCAACTAGCGAAAATCAGAATGCTTCGTTCGGTTAATTCCTCAGTTTGTTGCCAACGCCAATTCAGTCTGGCGTTTTCGACTCCACGCTTGCGTCATGCGATCGGCTATAATCGCGATGATCGCCATGCCGATCCCTGCAACTATGCCGACGCCGAAGTTGCCGTCGCAGAGTCCGAAATAGACGATTTGCTCTAGGCCGTTTGTTCCGACTAAGGCCGCGATGACCAGCATGGCAATGGCAAACATAATGGTCTGGTTGAGCCCGAGCATCATCACGGGCAGCGCCAAGGGCACTTTGACCTGCCATTTGGTGCTTTCCATCATTTTAGCAGCCTCAATGACATGTTCAGGAAGGTTGCGAAGGCCATGTTCCGAATAGCGGACCGCCGCCGGGACGAAAGCGTAGGCGATAATTGCAGGAAGGGCCGAGAATTCGCCTAGTTGCTCGCCGTGCGCGAGCGGCTTGTCGATTCCGACGCGTCCCCGCTTCTGAGCTGGATGCCCGAGTTGAACGAGGCCGGCAACCGCCGGGCGGAATATCTCCTCGGTATCGCTAGCTTCGCCTGCTCTACAGCGGCGTCCTGAAAGGTACACTGCGCGTCTCTGGTAGCCGCGCATCAGAACCGTCTAGGACGATTTGTTATGGCGGCCATGGTGGCAGCGCGGCACGATGCCGAAATGGCAGCGTTTGCAAATGTATTGATTAAGTACGGCCGCGGGTGGTAGGAGCACTGACCGGCATACTCTCGATGTCGACTCAGATTTAGGCAATGCTGTGGAAAACACTGAAAATAGTGAGTCGGCTGAGCAAATTTCTGAAAAGACCCTGACACCATACAAGGATGCTGTTCGCCGAAGACCCGATGGCCTCGGACGTCGGGACTTGGGTCGAATGGTGGGCTTGGGATCTGCCGGGCGCAAGCTGAAACCAGCAAAATCCGGAACAATTTTTACGTCGCAATTTCGCCGCTAACTCCGGGATGACTGTTGACGACAAAGTCCGCCCGTGGTTGAAAATTCCGCTCCGGCGTGTGTATGCGTTTCGCCCTAGATGGTTCATTGCAGTCCGGAGGCACCGATTGAAGGAGGGCTGACCGAATTAGGATCTTCTGTGCAGGAAGCAGTTTCTTGGCGCGGGTGCTGCGCGATGGTTCAAGTCAAACAACACTGGATTCAAATGCCATCAATGATTACGGTGGCGTGCAGGCAATGGAGAGACACTTGGTTAGCATCACGATCCGCAACCTCGGCAGCCGGTTGATTGCAGCAATTAATGCGATGATTTCGGAAAACTTCGAGGGTCGTGAGTTGCAATTCGACAGCGCCCCGGCACGAGTCTTCGCTTCCTTATTTGTCGTTTGCCAATGCTTCTTGGTAGGCCGCGGTAGCCTGAGCGAGGCATGTTGATATGGCACGTGGGCCCAAAGCGATGGTTCAACCAAAAGTGTTGTACTGGTTGCGCACCACGTCTGGTCTGACCATAGAAGAAGCGGCCCGCAAGCTGCAAACCAAGCCGGCGAACCTCGCAGCATGGGAAAAAGGCGACGACCGCCCATCCATGCCGCAGCTGCGCAAGCTGGCAAAAGCTTTCAAACGGCCCATCAGCTATTTCTTTCTGCCAGAGCCAGTTGAGGAACCGTCCATTCCGCATGATTTCCGGCGACTGCCGAATGCGGAGGACCGGCGCTATTCGCCTGCGCTGCTATATGAAATTCGCACGACTTATCGTCGTCGGTCGCTGGCACTTGATCTGGCAAAGAAAACCACACACAGAATTCCTGCCTTCGAATGTCTCGGCACAGTTTCCGTTGATGACAATCCCGAACTAGTAGGCCAACGGTTGCGCGATGTCGTCAATCTTACTTTTGATGAGCAAAGCCGCTGGCGCACTGCGCGCAGTGCCTACAATGGCTGGCGTCAGCACATTGAGGATCTGGGCGTGCTTGTTTTCCAGATTACATCGGTTGATCGTTCGCAGATGCTTGGATTTTCGCTGGCATATCGCGAACTTCCCGTCATTGGCGTCAATCGGAAGAACCAGCCGAACGGGCGGACATTCACAATGCTACACGAGTTCGCCCATCTGATGTTGGGAAAAAGCGGTATTTGCGACATTGACGAATCTATGCCCCGTGCCGCGAGCGAACAGCGGGTTGAAGTTTTCTGCAATCACGTAGCCGGCGCTGCTATGGTGCCTAGGCGCGAACTGTTCGCTCACCGGTTAGTTGCGGCGCAGGGCACCCGTACCGAAGATTGGGATGACGATATCATTTCGGTACTTGCCCGCGACTTTTGCGCTAGTGAAGAAGCGATTGTGCGTCGACTGCTTATCACCCATTTGACAACGCCCGAATTCTACACGAGCAAACGGGCAGAATATCAGGCCCGAAATGCTCAACTGGCTCGACAAGAGCGAGTTCAAGCCAATGACAACTTCGGTCGCAATATGGCGCGGGAAGCTGTCAGCAATCTCAGCACATTCGCACGTATCGTGATCGAGAGCTACCACTCTGATATCATCAACCTGTCGGAGGCATCGAAGCATCTGGGTGTGCGCGCCGAGAAGGTTGCCACCGTTGATAGCCTGATAAGGTAAGTGTATTGGCTGCAGGAGATCACTATAGCATCGACACAAGTGCTTTTGTGGACTGGTGGGTACGCTACTATCCTCCAACCGCCTTTGAGGGCCTAGTACCCCGCGTAAAACAATTGATAGGCGAAGGCCGAATGCGCGCTTCGCGCGAGGTGCGCGATGAACTCGAATTCAAGAATGACGCTTGCTTTCAATGGGTCAAGAAGCAGTCGGGCTTATTTGTAGACAGCGGCGTCCAAATTCAGAATGTGGTTAAGCAGCTCATGGGTCAATATTTTGACCCCGAAAAGCCGGCCAAGGGATTAAGTGGAGCCAACCCTTTCGTTATCGGGCTTGCCGCTGTACAAAAACCGAAGCCTTGGGTGGTTGTCACCGGCGAAAAACCGGGCAGCTTCGAGAATCCCAAAATCCCTTTCGTGTGCAGGCATTTTCAACCCCAACCGATCCGTACAATTAGCTTTCTCCAGCTTATAGTCGAGAAAGCCTGGCAACTCAGATGATTCGTGGGTGTGAAGGAGCGTGTGCGCACGCGCGCCACTCTACTTGCTTATAACAAACGATTCGGAAAATGAAGTCGAGCCAGTCCCAATTAGTTCATTGCGCACTTGCCAAATGTCCTTTAGCATAAAACTCGAGCAGGTCGTTTGCCGTCTCCCATTTTTCCGGCGGCAAAACGGCGATTCCGGATAATCGACACCGATAGTGCAGCGTAGGTGCAAACGATCGCTGCCTTCGCATCCCTTTTGTCAATTTGCCGACGTGCTTCGTCCTGTAGCCGGTCATAGGCTTCCGTGACGCGTTTCGATTGCTAGATCAAATTTTTTGGCGAATAGGATCAGGAGCACGAACAACTAGTCAGTGATTGCCCTGTTTTCGCGAAGATCGAGTTTGCCTTTTTGCGCTGCGTTGTTGCCGATCACTCGAACTTCAAGGAGAGACATCCGAACTCGTGGATCCAAACGTTCTGATTCCAGTTTTCCGATGTCTTCATTGAGATTCCTTCCTGGCTGGCCAAGTTACTTGAACAGTTGCTGATTTTATAGCCGGATCAGCCCCCGTTGCTCCCGTCGGCGAAAGGTCTGGGATCGAACTGGCTTCGTCGTAATCGCGGACAATGTCGCTCGGTACGTTGGGATTTGCATCAGGAGCTTCGCTGCGAGTAGATTTCGCTACGCGACTATGGATCCACATCGCCAACTTGTAATAGTTAAAGCAGCGCCTAAGACGAACTTTTCCCATCGTAATATCTTTTGTACAGGCTCCCATCTTCCACTATGAACGGATACCCGCTCACCGAGTTCTTGACCCAAAAGCGCACCATTACTCGCTTTTCCGGATCCTCGGCTTTGTCCGAAAATCGTTCTTCGGCCTCCGCATCAGTGAGTATCATTGGCGTTTCGCCCGGCTTCAGTGTCTTGACAAGAGCGGAATGCCAAATCTGCTCGGCGATGGATTCGCAATGTGGGCAGTTGAAGGCAGTGTCAAGGACAGTCGCTGGAGCGTATTTATGCGTCAAACGACGAGCCGAGCATTCAGATCGCATTTCCGAAATAGCGAATTGAACCAGCCTGTACTTTGTCTCCGATCTACTTGTCGAATTGCATGGTTGAACGCTTGTTAAATCACCTATCTCGCTCCCAGTTGTGTTGCAACGTCCTGAATACCTTTGGACGGGAGATTGGGAAGAGTTAAGAGAGGAACGTGATCGTGTAGTCGCCGCCTAGCATGCGTCCGGCAGTGAGGCCTTGGCTCTCTGCCCTTGACGCATCCGCTCGCTCTCACGCGAATCTTCGCTAGGAGGGGTGAAGCCGAAGCCAAAGGAGTTGTTCGCGCAAAGCCTCGTTCGCAAGCTTTTTGGAGGATCCCGCGACGTCACCTCTTGGAAGGCCGCCAGCAAATGGCGGAAGAGACAAACCGCGTAACCTCGCGTAAAATATCGTGAATGAAATGCTTGGTTCGCCGCCAAAAAAGGCTTGCATTATCAATTCGGGATGAATCTCCGCCCATTTTATATCGGTCGGGCAGCGGTCCCGAAACGCTCGTCGGTAGGCGGATTGGCGGGCTGCCACCTATTGGAATTTGAATGTCCAAGTCGGTGGAATTCTCAGCTTGTTTCCAACCCCAATTCAGTCTGTCGTTTTCGACTCCACGCTTGCGTCATGCGATCGGCTATAATCGCAATGATCGCCATGCCGATCCCTGCAATTATGCCGACGCCGAAGTTGCCGTCGCTAAGTCCGATATAGACGATTTGCTCTAGGCCGTTTGTTCCGACCAAGGCCGCGATGACCAGCATGGCAATGGCAAACATAATGGTCTGGTTGAGCCCGAGCATCATCACGGGCAGCGCCAAGGGCACTTTTACCTGCCATAGCATCTGCCATTTGGTGCTTCCCATCATTTTAGCAGCCTCGATGACATGTTCAGGAAGGTTGCGAAGGCCATGTTCCGCATAGCGGACCGCTGGGACGAATGCGTAGGCGATAATTGCGAGAAGGGCCGTAAATTCGCCGATTTTGTAAATCATGACGAACGGAATAAGGATCACGAACAAAGGCATGGTTTGAAGAGTATCGTTGATAGGTCGCATTATCGCTGACACCGTATCGTTGTGCGCGGCCCAAATGCCGATGCTCGAGCCGATAAGGAACGCGATGATGATGGCTATTCCGCACAAATAGATAGAAAGCATGGCCTCCGGCCATATTCCGGTCACTGCCAGGAATCCGAAGCCCAACGCCGTTCCTATGCCTAAAGCGGGTCCGCCGATCTTCCAGCCTCCGACGGAATAGATCAAGAGCACGGCGGGCCACGGCATATTCGTCAGGCCGACGTAATAGAAAATCGAAAAAAGTAAAATCCAGATGCCGATCCGGGAATTCCACCGAATCGTGCAAATAGCGGCCAAAGCGATCATTCCAATCACGTAAATGGCCGTATAGGCCGGTGTCAGCGCAAACCCCCAAGTGAAGGGGCTGACTGCCATCTGAAGACCGATCTTTGTTGGAAGCATTACAAAAAAGAATGCAAGCGTCTTGACGGTCTCGATTTCAGTGCGGAAATTCACGATCAAATAGGTCAATCCGTCATTCATTGCCTGAGCCGGGCTGAACTCCAGTTCGCGAGGCCACTCCGAGAGGATACTGAAGATTTGCGCCAGCACCAAAAATACGACGGTTCCTAGGATAGCGCCGATCCAATATCGATTGCGCTGGGTAAAACTCTTCTCCGCTGGATCGTAATCGCCCGATCTAGCCGCAAATCCTGACGATACTCGGTCGATGATCATTGCCATCAGGGCTATAACGAGTCCCGCCAGCAGGCTTTCTCCGAATTGGGCTTTGCGAATGGTGGACAAGACTTCCCAGCCGATGTCTGCAGTGCCGCCAATTATTGATGCGATTATGACCATGCTTAGCGAAGCCATCGTTGCCTGGTTAACGCCAAGCAGCAATTGCCTAGTCGATGACGGAACGCGTACCTGCCAAAACAGTTGCGACGGCGTCGCGCCCGCCATTAGTCCGGACTCGATTACTTCGTCAGGCACGCGGCGCAATCCGACGATCGTATTTCGTACCATGGGAGGGAAGGAATAAAGAACACTGGCAATTAATCCGACCACGGTGCCGAATCCGAACAGCATCAGGATCGGCAACAGGTAGGCAAATGCAGGTACGGTCTGCAGGACATCCAGAGTCGGCATGATAACTTTTTCGGCGCGCCTGGAATAAAAGCCAAGCACGCCGAAAGAAAATCCGACTAAAACGGCCAGCGGAACTGAAATCGCAAGCAAGGACAGGGAATTCATGCTCTCTTCCCAGTAGCCGATTACGACCATGTAGAGAGTCGAGAAAAGGGCGAAAACCGACAATCGCCAGCCCGACGCTGCATGAGCCACCAAACAGACCAGAAATACGGAAACAACCCAGGGCAGGGAATTCAATACCCATCGAACGCCCTTTATCGGCCATTCAAGCAACCAGGAAATTCCTAGAAAGAACCAGCCAAAATTTTTGACTACCCAGTCCATCACGACGTTAAGCAGGTCAGCAAACGGCACGATCAGACTGTCGGGGTATTCAGACATCCAGCTAAGCTCGTTCTGCAGGGCAATGCAGGCAAGCGTGGCGACTATCACTCCAAGCCAGTGGGCGAGCCCACGGTCGAACTTGGCGAGCATTTACGCATACCTCTTGGCAGAGGTTGGCTCCTTGCCGCCGCCGGCGGCCAGCGCGGAAACAACGCCGCGGGCCGTAGCAATTCCCAGGACGTTTCCGCCATCACCTTCGACGACCACGCCTTCTTCATGGCCCGCTAGGTATCCCATCATGTCGCCGATCAGCGTATCTCCGGAGATTCTGCCCATGCCTTCCAGAGAACCGCTTGGCTGTTCCACGATGTCGACCGCGCGCAAAACGCCTTCCCATGGAACATCGCTAGTAAAATCGCGGACGTAGCTATCGGCGGGATTTAGGATTAGGTCGACCGGTCGACCGATTTGAACGACCGCGCCATCGCGCATGATGGCCATACGATCGGCGATTCGAAGCGCTTCGTGGAAGTCATGGGTGATAAAGACAATCGATTTGTGCAGCACGGACTGCAGCCGCAGGAATTCATTCTGCATTTGTTTGCGAATTAGCGGATCGAGCGCGGAAAAGGGCTCGTCTAGGAACCACACGTCGGGCTCCACGGCAAGAGAGCGCGCGATGCCGACGCGCTGCTGCTGTCCGCCTGAAAGCTCTTTAGGAAAATTGGATTCTCGGCCCTCGAGCCCGACGAGTTTGATCACACGCTCCGCTTGCGAATAGCGCTCGGTTTCGTTTTTTCCCTGAAGTTTCAGGGGAAATGCAATATTGTCGATTACGTTCAAATGAGGCATCAGGCCGAAGCTCTGGAAAACCATGCCCATCTTGTGGCGGCGAATGTCGATCAACTCAGCGTCGGTTTTTTTCAGAAGGTTGTCGCCGTCCAGAAGAATTTCGCCCGTGGTCGGTTCGACAAGTCGCGACAGGCACCTGACGATCGTAGATTTTCCCGAACCCGACAAGCCCATGATAACAAACGTCTCGCCGACATGGACATCGAAGCTGACATCGGCATTGGCGACAATGTGTCCGCTCTCGCGAATTGACGCGGCGTGTTCCGCCGTGTCGCGAATTTGTTTGCCGCCATCTTTAAAAAAACGGTCCGGCTGCGCACCATAGACTTTCCATACGTTCCGGCAAGACAACTTGACTTTTGCGCGATCACTGGATTCGGTGTTCATTCACTTCCCCGAAAAAGTCGCAGGCCGATCGTCCGAAACTGTCAGGTCTTCCAAGAATGAAATCGGCCAAACATAAAGGGCGGCAACCAGGCAGTGCCGCCCCCTACATGCGATTTATCGACGCAGTACTTACTGCATCGCTTCATCAATCCATGCTTGCCACTTGCCTTCGTTTCCGTCGATCCAGTCAGCCACTACGTCGTCCAAGGGCCTGTTCTTGAAATCGATTTCCAATATAGCCAGGTTTTCTTCCTCGTTCGTTAGCGTTAGCTCGGTCAGCAATTTGAAGGCGGCCGGCCATTTGTCCATGAGGCCGCTCCAGGCAACTTTGTGAACCTGAGCTTGCTGGAAACCGCATGCGGATTCTCTGCTTTGAGTTTCCTCGACGCATTCGCCGTCAGTCTCGTTCCATTCAACCCAGTCGAAATCCAGTTCCGCGAATATCCAGTGCGGCTGCCAGAACATCATGATGACGGGATCTTCCGCCGCGTAGGCCGCCTTCAGTTCGGCTACCATTGCCCCTTCGCTTCCACCCGGGATCGGTTCAAACGGCATGTCGATTCCGGCGACTACGTCGCGGGACCGAGTGCCCCAGTCCGCCGGATAAGTGATTAGTCGGCCATTTGGAAATGTTTCAGCGGATGCAAACGCCTGTGCGCATTCAAATAGCGCGTTGTAGCTTGGCAGTCCGGGACATCTATCATTCATATAAGGAGGATAAATCCAGCCCTCTCGCGGGTCCAGGCCAAGATCCCCCAGAACAAGTATGTCGCCGGCTTCGACGGCTTTGGGGTAAAGATCGCCGATATTGTTTGTCCAAACCTCTGTTTGGAAGTGCAGATTGCCTTGCGCAAGTCCGGCATGCTGCGGCAAAGCACCGGCGCTTACGTATTCGATGCTGTAACCCATTTTTTCCAAGAGCACTCCGGCGACCTTTGAAGAAAAATGCTGTCCGGTCCAGTCGTTAAGGACGATCTTGATCGGGTCCGAAGATTCGGGGACGCTTTCGGCCAAGGCCGCGCCGCTTGACATCAATAGTGCTAACGAGCAAATTGCAGCAGTTGATGAATTTTTCAACATCGTTTCTCCCTGATTGGCGGCGATTCAGGCGAGCTCTGGCGCCGAGTGCCGACTTTCTTTGATATACGAATCATACTATTGCGCCGTTTCGAAAGTCAACGATGCGAATTTATTCGAGAGCTCCCGGCGCTGTACAGCGCGTCTACGAATCTGCCTATCCGGCGATCGATTGTATCGGCCTGGATCAAATCTTCTGATCGCCGCTGATCGAGACCCGGTTAGTGCTGCTTCGAATTTGAAGGAACAGCGTTAAATCGCCTCGTCGATTTCGATAAAGGGAGAATCGCCCCCTTTTCAACTTTGACACTTCGGCCGATGCGGCGCGATCACGCGGTACCAAAGCGAGAATACCGGCGGTCGAGGATTGCGCGCAGCTTTTCTATTCGGATGCTTTCGCCGTCCGGGCGGCAGCCGCCTCTAGTTTGCTGTGCTTTCCAGAAAGCGACGCTCGCGCCCCGAAGCCTCCGACACCGGCCGACGATACGCCGGCCGGATTTGGCGGACTCGGCAATATTGCGCACAATACTTGTTCGCGTCGACGCCGCTTCCGCATCTTCCAATTCCTATCGACATTCGAAGGCAGGTTTACGCGATGAATTCTGGGCTAACGCGGGTTCCGCTCATTAGATCCGGGCGCCGCGCGTTGCGCGTTCGTACTTCGGCGGCGAATTCCCGTCGAAACGAGGTAACGGTTCAATGGTGACGGCATCGCCAAATTTCCAGCGAGTGCGACGATTTCGCGACTAAGCGCGGGGTCAAATTTTAGTCGTTTGTTCCGGTAGGGCAGACTTAGTCGAATTTGAAAGAAACCGAACAGAAAATTGCACAATGCCCATGCAAGCAATTGTAACTTCGCAATTTTCAGGGACTAGAAACTTGCTCGGCCAAGGCGGCGGAGAAAGCCATATAGCCGCGCGCCTTCACCGAACCAGACCATTCGGTCGCAGGACTTTCGCGGTTCGCAATAGGCGAGCTATCGAATTTGTCTCGAAAGTTGCGGATTATTCGCAATAAACTCAAATCCGCTGCAATGCAGAAATAGCCTAGTACATCCAAATAGAGGATGCTAAGCATATACATCGTATAGACCGCAACCGCGCGCCAACTGAAGCGCGACGGGATCTCTTGAATTCGCCAATTTTGGGGACTCCAGGCAAAGCGGCTCTACGGCTTCGCCGACGCTCCGCAAACCGCTTTTCTTTCGTACGGATAAGAGGCAGTTTGTCCCGGTCGCGTTGCCTTTCCAATTGCGGAAACCGAAATGAAATTTGACTATGTAATAGTAGGCGCAGGGTCTGCAGGATGCGTTCTTGCCAATCGCTTGACCAGCGACCACCGATACAGGGTTCTTTTGGTTGAAGCGGGACCAAATAACAAAGCCCTATCGTTAAAAATTCCTGCCGCCCTTCTGTCGAACCTGAAAAGCAAAAAGCACAACTGGGCTTATCCAGGCGAACCGGAACCAGAGCTCGGCGGGCGGCAGCTTCAGCACGACAGGGGCAGAACGCTGGGCGGCTCTTCCTCAATTAACGGAATGGTCTTTATTCGCGGACATGCGATGGACTTCGAAGGCTGGAGACAACTGGGCTGCTCGGGCTGGGGTTATGCCGATGTGCTCCCATATTTCAAGCGATTAGAATCCTACGAGGGCGGCGGCGACGAATTTCGCGGCGACGAAGGTCCGCTGAAGGTGCACCGGCCCGAACCGAGAGATCCAATAGCGCTTGCCTTCGTGAATGCCGGCGCCGAAGCCGGCTACCCCGTAACGGATGACATTTGCGGGTATCGCCAGGAAGGATTCGGCGTACTGGACAGCACGGTTTCGAATGGCGAGCGTTGGAGCGCAGCGAGAGGCTATCTCGACCCCGCGCGAAGCAGACCCAATTTGAAAATTGTCACTGGATGCCACGTCCATCGCATTCTGGTGGAAGACCGGAAAGCGAAGGGCATCGAATATTTGGACAATCTCGAAAGGAATGTCTCTGTATCGGCCGACAAGGAGGTCATAATTTCGGCTGGCGCC
Organism: Albidovulum sp.; assembly: GCA_028823855.1. GTDB lineage: Bacteria > Pseudomonadota > Alphaproteobacteria > Rhodobacterales > Rhodobacteraceae > JAPPFL01. The sequence goes on along the minus strand of JAPPFL010000071.1, from coordinate 187,634 downwards.
GTCGGCACCCCCCAACTTCTCATGCTTTCTGGGATCGGCCCCGGAGAACAGCTGCAGTCCCTGGGAATCGATGTCGTTGCCGACCTGCCGGGCGTTGGGCAGAATCTGAACGACCACCCTGACTTTGTTTTAAAGTACAAATGCTTAAAGCCGGTTTCGATTTGGCCGAAAACCAAGCCAATTGCAAGTGTAGTCGAAGGATTGAAATGGCTTGTGTCGCGCAAAGGCGTCTGCGCGTCGAACCATTTTGATACAGTAGGCTGCGTCAGGTCCGGCCCCGATGTGAACTACCCGGATTTACAGTTTACGATCACGCCGATTGCCGTGGACGACAAGACTTGGGAGCCGATCCCCGAACATGCCTTCCAAATCCATGTGGGGCTAATGCGCGCCCATAGCCGCGGAAAAATAGAGTTGCGCGATGCGAACCCAGCTTCGCCGCCGCGAATCCTAGCGAATTATTTGCAGGATGAACGAGACCGCGACAAGTTCCACAAGGGAATTCGGATCGTGCGTGAATTGGTCGGTCAACCGGCATTTAACGGTCTTTGCGGCCGCGAAATTTTCCCGGGAAGCCATGTGCAATCGAACGACGATCTAGACAGGTGCCTCAACGCCGCCACGGTATCGCAATGGCATTTGTCGGGTACTGCGCGAATGGGTTCCGACACGGACCAAGGCGCTGTCGTGGATGCGTCGGGAAAGGTGCATGGAATGTCGGGCCTGCGTATCGTCGACGCTTCGATTATGCCGGTAGTTACCAACGGGAACACCAATGGCCCGACAATCATGATCGCAGAGAAGCTCAGCGACGCCATACTAAACATCCCCGCGCTGCCCCGAATCGAAGAAGAGTTTTGGATGCGCCAAGAGAGTGATTCCGCCCCCGGTTGATGGCCAATGGTCGCTTTGTTCGATTTGCTGGCCCCATTTGCCGACGCGAGGGTTTTCGAATGCTGCCGAACATGTCTAGGCATTTTACTTCGGAACGAAAAAGACGACGGCAAGGACGCGGAATGGCTTGGCTGAAAGGATTTTGCATTGAATTGAGCGTTGCCGAATGCAGGAAGGAGACATCGGAAAGCTCTACCTAGCGAAACAGCCAAACCGCCGATTCCGAGCATGAATCGAAAACGCGTCGCGAGGCTCCTCTTTCCCGGCAACAAAAATTCGCGCCGCCCGAAATTGGTGTTCGCTTGGAATGAGAATGAGTTTGGATGCCTAAGTGCAAGATGATAGTAGCTTCGCCTAGAACCCGATCGGGCGCCAATGTACCCGCCTATAAAAATTTGCAGCGCCCGCCTCGCGGCGCGGCATAGGCGGATGCCTAGGTCGGCAATCGGATTTTGTTCAATGAAATCGGCGCGATGATAGGGCGCTTCGGGAAACGGCAATAGGGCGGCAACTTATGAACGTTTCGTCGGCAGTTGATCCACAAAAAATATTTAGAATATTCAGCGGCGGCACGGAGGTGTCCCCGTTTCACAAGTGCTATGAAAACGAGGAAACTATACTCCGAGTATGCGCCGGCCGCTTTTTCGTGCATTTTAACGGCGATGATCCCGTTGCCGGCTATTGGGCCTTGCGAAGAAAGGCCGTTCTAGTCGATGTACCCGAGCGCCCCCTTGAAATTTCGGGCCCCGATGCGCTTCCTCTCTTGGAAAGAATCTTCGCTCGCAAGATAAGTGTCCTCAAGGTCGGGCGCGGTTACTACGTAGTCGCCTGCACGCATAGCGGCGGCCTCTTTATGGACGGGATCTTGTTCAGGCCCACCGAGGACAAGTACTGGTTCGTTCAGCCGGACGGCGATATGCTAACCTGGCTATTGGCGCATGGCCGCGGCTTTGACGCGACGGTTTCCGATCCTCATTCTCGCGTGCTGCAAATTCAGGGTCCAAGCTCGATCGAAATCATGAGAATTGCGACCAATGGAGCAATTGATAGCAATATGCTCTTTTTCCGCTGCGGATATTTTGAAATCGGAGGCCAAACTCTGTTTGTGTCAAGAACCGGCTGGACCGGCGAACTGGGGTTCGAAATCTATACACTTGGGGAAAGAACCGATTGCCCTCGCCTTTGGGACTATCTCGTGAAGATCGGAACTCCGAAGGGTTTAATGTTCAGCAGCATGCAGTCCATCAATACCCGACGAATTGAAGCGGGAATACTGGACAGCGGCAGCGATTTCGACATGTCAATGACGCCGTTCGAAGCGGGACTGGAGAAGTTCGTTGATCTTGAAAAAGACGGGTATATTGGACGCGATGCCCTAATGAATGCCGCCAGGGGCAAGCGACTATTCGGCCTGTATTGCAGCGGCATTGTCCCAAGCCGAAATTTCCAGGTATTCGATGGCAGCGATTTGGTCGGAATCGTCACGACCGGCGCGTGGTCGCCCTATCTGCAAGCTGGCATCGGATACGTTAGGTTTTTTAGCGCCGGAGACTGGCCGGGCAAAATTTTAACGATGCATTCGGACGATTTCGGCAGCGCCGATTGCAAAATCGTCGATCCGCCCTTCTATGATCGCGAAAAAAACATTCCAAGAGGACGAACGCCAACCGGCGGCGCGAATCCGCTTTTACGCGTCGCCTTGCCTTGAAGCCCTGTATTGCAGATTTCTTGGAAACGCGCGACGCGGCGGCAAGTATGGCGAAGACGACCTCCACTATCGGAGCGTGCCGGTGAATCCGGATTCGCCGACTGCGCGAGCGCCCCAAGCGGCTTGAAGTTCTTGCCAAGGAAGATTAGCGCGGCAGTTGCAAGAACCATGAATTTCGATTCGATCTCGAACGATCTTTGGAGAAGCTTAGATGACACGTTCAGCCGACTGCATAATTATAGGCGCAGGCATAATTGGGGCCGCAATCGCGCTGGAATTGAGTCGCAAGGGCTTCCGCACGATTTCAGTCGACCGGAATCCGGCTGCCGGCTACGGACCCACCAGCGGTTCCTGCGCGATCATCCGAGTCCATTATTCTACGCTTGAAGGGACGGCGTTCGCCTGGGAAGGCTACCACTATTGGAAGAATTGGGACGAATATCTTGGAGTCCGCGACCCGACCGGCATGGCCGAATTCCGTGAAATCGGCTGCCTGGTTATGAAAACCGAGGGAAACAAATTTCTCGAAAAGCATGGTCGGTTGAGTCGCGAACTTGGCATTCCCTGCGAATCCTGGGACGCTTCCGAAGTCGAAAGCCGATTGCCGATCTACAGTCTCCAAAGCTATTCGCCGGTTCGCCGAATGGACGACGAGAAATTCGGCGAAGCGAATGGCTCGGCGCTGCGCGGGGCTCTTTTCTGGAAGACGGCCGGATATGTGACCGACCCGCAGCTTTCGACTAGAAATATTCAATGTGCTTGCGAAGCTTCGGGCGGAACATTTCTGTTCGGGCGCGAAGTTGCAGAAGTCATAATCGCTTCCGATCGAGTTGCCGGCGCCAGGCTCGATGACGGAAGCGAATTGCATGCTCCGATAGTCGTTAACGTGGCGGGTCCCTGGTCTAGCCATGTAAACCGCATGGCGGGAGCCGATCGAGACATGACGATTTCGACGAAGGCGCTAAAACAGGAAGTCGCGCATGTACCGGCACCCGAGGGCTTCGATTTCTACAAGAATGGCTTTGTGATTTCAGACAGTGATATTGGCTGCTACGTACGGCCCGAAAAAGGCAATTTCATATTGATTGGATCCGAGGATCCGGCCTGCGATCCTCGGGAATTCGTGGACCCCGACAAGTACGACCGAGATTTCTCCGAACAGTGGACGCACCAAGTCTATCGCTACGCACAGCGCGTGCCGTCTCTCGGCATACCTAGCAGGATGCGCGGAGTTGTCGATTTGTACGACGTAGCGGACGACTGGATCCCCGTTTACGACAAGTCGTCCGTTCCGGGGTTTTACATGGCAATCGGAACCAGCGGCAACCAGTACAAGAACGCCCCGATCGCGGGGAAATTGATGGCTGAATTGATCGAATATTGCGAGGCCGGCAATGACCACGACAACGCCCCGCTGAAATTCAAGCTACCTTGCACGGAGCAGTCAATCGATACTTCGTTCTATTCTCGAAAACGAGAAATCAACAAGGAAAGCAGCTTCTCTGTCTTGGGATAAGGGCATCGCCGATAGCGTAGGTGGGCAAGACTCGTCGAAAATTGATTCGGTTCAGGCCTTTCGTCAAGGTCGCCGAACGGTTTGCACAACCAGAGAATTTTAAATGCCTGAAGGTTAAGCAATCCGAAATCCGGAAAAGCCGTACTTTTAGGCCCACGCAATAGATTCGCGCAATTTGCAAGACATTGCAAAATACTGCCGCCAATTCGCATTGTCGCCATTGTTGGGCCAAGTGAATTTCGATTGCCTGAAACTCTCAAATGCAAGGTAGGACGGGAGCTTTTCGACTCCATCAAATCAATCACGCTGTCCAACCTACTCGCCTGAAAAACTCGTGCCGCTAAAGCCCAAGCGAGTCCACAATGGCGATTTTTAGGGCGTTGCTGAATTGATCGAGCATGCTTCCATCCTCGATTTGGAAGGAGACTCGGCCGTTTTCACTCCGACGACACTCGCTGTCCTCCCGACTTTTTCCTTCGGTTCATCATCGTCAGCCTTGAACCAACGGAGATCGTGCACGCTCTGCCCGAATCGAAAACCTAGCCGCTAGCAGTAGCCCTGATCGATGATTCGATTCGAGATCGATTGCCGAATACTTCGCGTTTCGAGAGATTCTTGGAAGCCAAGCTGCCGACCGCCAAGACCTTGTCATAAAGGATTCGGCACTTAGCCACGCCTTTAGGCGCGGTTCCCATGGAAAGAACGACTGGAATTGTTTCAAATCGGATTCGGTGCTTCGTGCGGAAATGCGGAGCATTTGGTCGACGGTCGAGCCGCAACCCATATAACCTAAAGGCAAATTAATTCCGCATGCCCGCGGGCGCGAAATTGGCGGTTGCCGAAAATGTCGTTAAATTGGCCGTTGATTCAATTCACACTTGAACGTTGGCAGTAGGGGTGGCCTATCATGTCGTAGCAGTCGAGGGAGCGTTGTGCCTTCTCTTCGGCGGCCAGGATCGCTTTCGAACCTCGATCGCGACGGCGGTCGATGTAGATGATCGGAACTTTGACGGCGCGGTACCGTAAGCGGCCAAATTTCGCCCCTGCGCTTTTTCAGAATTCGCTGGATTCAGCTCGCGTCCGGCGGCGCTTTAATTTCTTGATCCATTTAGCGACGCGGTCGCCGTCTATCAACTAGTACGGAAGGTCTATTCGGTCGCGTTTCGCCCCAAAAGGAATCACAGCCTGGCTGTCTTGCAGCAAAGCCCGGGGCCGTATGCAGCTGGCGGCGATGGCGCACCTGCTCCGAGTCGACTTTAGCGAATTTCATCCATAAATTCATTCCGGTTCATTTTTTCACGTTTCGAATCTATTCGAATCAACTCGAACTCTTGCGGCACTTGCGCACTAAAGGCGTTTCAATTAGCCATAGCAGCATGGGTTGTCCTAATCCTAGGACTAAGAATTCAGAAATGGGAGTGAAATATGCATTTTGAAAACAAGCAAAGCTGGATAAAAAAGGCCGCTGCGATGGCGGTAGCTGGCGCGGTATCGTCTATTGCAGTGGCTCCGGCCTCTGCCGAAGGCGTACTCAACGGAGAAACAATTCGAATTCTAGCGATCGGAGACCCGGTATTTCAGGTTATGCAGCGTATCCACGGCGACCTCGAGGAGATGGCGGGAGGTACCATTGAACTCGACGTGCGGGGATTTGACGTATTGCGGCAGCAGGTCTTGCTGAATGCCCAGAACGATGTTTCGAACTACGATCTGATCTCAGTGGATCTGCCGCAGTTCGGAGAGTACAAAGGATTTCTTGTGGACCTAGCTGGATACGTCGAATCCAGCGGCATGGATTGGCAAGATTTCCACGAAGCCGCGTGGACCGGAGCATACCATGACCAAATGCAGCTCGGCATACCAATTCAGCCTCATCCAGAGATTTTCGCGTATCGGGTAGATCTTTTCGAGGAAGCTGGGCTTGAGCCGCCTCGAACCACGGAACAGGTTTTGGCTGCGGCGAAAGCGCTCCACGGCTCAAAAGACGGTCTATCCGGAATTTGCTGGAACGGGGCGCGCGGCACGCCGCTTGGCCAAACAATCACGATGGTTATGGGCTCGCACGGTCTACCGGTTATCGCAATGGATGCCATCGAAGGCGGCTTTGACCTCGGCAATGTAAGGCCCGAGAACATGCATCCTCAGATGGAAAGCGACACGGCCAGTGAAATGGCGGCCTATCTCATGGAATTGATGAAGTTCTCGCCGCCCGGCATTTTGAACATGGCGTGGGACGAGCGCGTACGGGTATTTGCTCAGGGCGGATGCGCCATGACCTACATCTGGTCCGGCCGGTCGGCGATCTATGAACTTGACGAGGATGCAGAGGCGCGTGGCAAAGTAAGCTATCTTCCGCACCCGGCAGGCCCTAATGGATTGAACGTGTCGACACTTGGCGGCTGGTTTTTAAGCATTCCCGACAATCTACCGGAAGACCGTAGAGATCTTGCATGGTCCGTGACCGAATGGTTGACAAGTCCGGAAATGATGGCCGAATACACCAAGCACGGAAATTGCGTAGCACCGCGCCATAGTGTGTCCGTAGACGAAGAAGTCGTCGCGCGCTGCCCTGTAATTCCATTCGTTGATGCAATGGCTACGAATGGCGAGATCGCGGGATGGCAACGTCCGCCCGTGCCGGAAATTCAGCAGATATTCGACATTCTCGGTGCAGAGTTCCATGAAGCCTTGGCGGGCGCGGAATCGCCGGAAGACGCACTCAAGGAAGCGCAACGGCAACTGGACCGGACAATGCGCCGCGCCGGATACTATTAATGCACGCATAGCTGCTTTCGCACGCGAATAATGTACTCGCGGCCGCCATTCCGGCGGCCGCGAGCTATCTCCTGCAGTGCGGAATTCTGCGGCAGGCCACCAAAGAATGAAATATTTTCGCGAAAAACGGCGCATCGCGTTTGCGATGATCTCGCCCTCGATTCTGGTCATTGTCGCGATCAATATTTTTCCGATTCTGTTTGCGGTATATATCAGCTTGCATCTATGGAGCTTCGGCCGGGGCGTTCCTCGGTTCGCGGGCTTCCTCAACTATGAAGAACTCTATTACGACGGACGATTCGGCGATGCCGTACTGACTTCGGCGAAATTTGTCTTTTTCGCCGTTCTCCTCGAATTCGTAGTCGGCTTCGCACTGGCATTCCTTTTCAACGTGAAGGTTCGCGGCATGGCCACTCTGCGCCAAATTGCCGTTCTTCCTATTATGGTCATGCCTATCGTCGCCGGCTTGGTATGGTTCTACATGTTCAATGAAAATTTCGGCGTCATAAACTGGCTGATAACTTTGCTCGGTTCCGAGAAAGTCGGCTTCCTCACCGATCTCGATGTAGCTCTTTTCTCGATCGTGCTGGCCGATGCTTGGCAATGGACGCCCTTTGTCATGCTGGTCATGTTCGCAGCTTTGCAATCGCTACCGGAATACGTCTACGAAGCGGCGAAAATGGACGGTCTGAACGCGTGGCAAACATTCTGGCGCGTGACGATTCCGATGCTGCGGCCTTCAATCATGATCGTCATCCTGCTGAGAATTGTCGATTCCTTCAAAATGATCGAACTGGTATTCATGATGACCCAGGGCGGTCCTGCCGGGCGAACAGAAGTTTTGCCGTGGTACCTCTACGTAACCGGATTCCAGGCTCTCGATCTCGGCTTTGCGGCGGCAATGGCGGTCTCCATGTTGATTTTGGTCACAATATTCACGCAACTCTTCCTTTCGCGAGTCGGCATCGGGAACGACAATAAATGACTTCGAATTCCCAGGTCGCCGCGCAATTCAGCCTTCGCGCCGTACTCGCTCTGGGAGCGGCGTGCGTCGTCGTCGGCTTTTCGTTGTTTCCGTTGTACATAATGATCACGACGGCGCTTAAGTCGGAATCCGATATTTTTTCCTGGCCGCCGACCTGGACATTCGAACCCACGCTGCAGGCTTTCAAGAACGCATTTTTGCTTTTCGGAGGGCAAAACGTACTCGTATTTCTGTTCAACAGCGTTCTTATAACCGCCGCGAGCACGGTATTGGCCGTCGGGCTAGGTTCGATGGCAGCCTACGCGCTCGCGCGATTTCCTTTCCGGGGCAGCAAGCATCTCGCGTTCTTCATCCTTTCGACTCGTTTCGCGCCGCCCGTCGCATTCATCGTCCCGATCTATCTCATGTTCAGGAGCGTCGGTCTCATCGATACGCATCTTGCGCTCATCCTGTTCTATACAAGCATGAACCTGTCGTTCGTTATTTGGGTGCTTCGCGGGTTTTTTGCAGACATTCCGATCGAACTGGAAGAGGCCGCTCTGGTCGACGGATACACCCGTTGGCAAGTATTCCTGCGAATCGCGCTGCCGCTCGTTCGCCCCGGCCTCGCCGCTACAGCCATTCTTTCGGCCGTATTTGCGTGGAATGAATTCCTTCTTGCAAACATCATAACGCAGCGCGACGCCGCGACAATTCCGGTTTATCTTTCCGGGTTTTCCGCATCGATGGGAATTGCCTGGGGCGAATACATGGCCGTAGGTTTCTTCGCCGTCGCTCCGATTATGATATTCACGTTGTTTCTCCAGCGCCACCTCGTGCGCGGCTTGACTTTCGGCGCGGTCAGGTAAGGCGGAACGCGAATGCCGCGCATTGAATTCGATAACGTTTCGAAACGCTACGCGCCGTCTTCGGCCGCCGTGGAAAACCTGTCGCTCACAATCGAGGACGGTTCCTTCCTATGCGTTCTCGGCCCGTCGGGGTGCGGAAAGTCTTCCACGCTTCGCATGCTCGCCGGGCTTGAATCCATAACTGAAGGAGAAATTCGCGTCGACGGAAAGAGATACAACGAGCTAAAGGCGCAGTCGCGCGATTTCGCCATGGTTTTTGAAAACTATGCCCTTTATCCGCACCTGGACGTTTACGGAAACTTGGCGATGCCGCTGGCGGCGAGAAAAATGCCGCGCCAAGAAATAGCCCGGCGCGTCGAGGAAATTGCGAATACGCTGCAAATCTCGGATCAATTGCGCAAGAAGCCACGGCAGCTAAGCGGAGGCCAGAGGCAGCGAGTCGGACTGGGCCGTGCGATCATCCGCGATACGCGGACATTCCTAATGGACGAGCCGCTGGGGCATCTGGAAGCGTACCTCAGGCAGCAATTGCGCACGGAAATCCGGCGCCTTCATGAAGAACTTGGCGCTACCACGTTCTACATAACGCACGACCAAGAAGAAGCGGCGGCGATTTCCGACCGAATAGCGGTCATGTCCGAAGGCCGTCTTCAGCAGACAGGAGACCTGCTGACGCTTCTCGACAACCCCGTCAATCGGTTCGTAGCCGAATTCATAGGCAATCTGCCCATTTCGATACTGCCCGCCTCGATCGCTTCAAACGCAGCGTCGCCGGAACTATCCGTAGGCGACGCGCGCATTCCGTTTTCCGAGCGGCGCGCTTCCGAAATCGCCGATTCAACTCGTGTCGCCGCCGGCAGGCTGGAGGCGGGAGTGCGGCCCGACGCCGTAACGCTCCATGAAGAATCCGCGCGCCATCGCCTTCCTCTGCGCGTGTCCGTTGTCGAACCCGTCGGCGATATGGCCGTCATCGTCGCCGACGGGCCCGCCGGCCGCCTTCGCGCCGCCGTTCCTTCGGATTCGGCGCCGTCGCCAGGCAATTCCGTTCACGCCGAGTTCGACGCATCGCGAATACTTCTGTTCGACGGCGACGGCCGCAACATTTTGCGGAAGACCTGAAGCCATGTCGGAGGTTCGGTTTAGCGAAGTTAGCAAGCGGTTCGGAGGCGCCTCGGTCTTCGAGCGGATTGATTTAACCTGCCCCGAGCACAAGTATCTTTGCCTTCTGGGGCCGTCCGGTTGCGGAAAGACTACGCTCATGCGACTTGCCGCTGGACTTGAGAGCCCGGACGAAGGGGATGTCATGATCGGCGGCCGGCGCGTCAACGATCTTCCCCCCGCCGACCGCAATATTGGAATGGCGTTCCAGAACTACGCGCTCTATCCGATGCTGTCTGTCCGGGAGAACCTAACTTTTCCGCTACGCGCGCCGGTCCGCAGGCGAGCTTGGCCGGAAAGCAAAATCAATTCTCGAGTCGACGATATCGCGCAACTGCTGCGTATTGACTGGTTGCTTGACCGACCAATAGCTACACTATCGGGAGGGCAGCAGCAGCGCGTTGCATTGGGCCGGGCGTTAATTCGCAATCCGCCGGTTTTGCTCTTGGACGAGCCGATTACTCATCTCGATGCGCGCCTCCGCTATGAAATGCGCGCAGAGCTTAAGACCTTGCACGCGAAGTTGCATACGACCACCATTCATGTAACTCACGATCAGCAGGAGGCTCTTGCGGTCGCAGATCTCATCGCGGTCATGAACGCGGGCCGAATCGAACAGGTCGGACCGCCGGTCGAGGTGTACCGCAATCCGAATACGGCGTTCGTTGCAGGGTTCGTCGGCGACCCGCCGATGAGCGTCGTACGGATGCCGCTGCGAGCAACCGAAGGCTGTCTCCAAATCGATTTCGGCGGACGACTATTGGACCTTCCCGAAAAATTTTCTCAAGCCTTCGTAAACACGGTCCCGCCCGCCCTTTTAATCGGAATTCGGCCTTCTTCGGTGAATCTCGTCCCGTCAGGGTCGCCCGCCCCAATTCCCGCGCGGGTGTACTCCCATGAAATGGTAGGACGGGAATTGCAGCTAATGCTATCGGTCGGCGACAGTCTGTTAAGGTACCGCTCGCCGGATATTCGACACTTCGCCGTCGGCGACGAAGTGGCCTGCGACGTTAATCTGGACAACGCGCGACTGTTCGATGCGGAGACAGGCGTAGCTATTATCATTTAAGCTTCTAAGCGCGAAGCGACAGGCGACGGGTTTTGTTTATACTAATCTGCTTCAGGCGCACTGCAAGTAAGCGCCGAATTCCACTTCGCCCGGCCTCGCCTTTTCGGAAAGCGCTCTCACAAAAAGCGCACCGACGCGCTAGTCCGCGGGCGCTTCCAAAATACGATATCCTTCCGCGCGGGCTTCAATGCCGATGTCGGGGAGGTTGAGGACGTCCTCAAGGACAAGAAGCGCAAGCCACTCGGCTACTAGGCACCGACCTGCTCGTCCAGCCGGTTCCAACGTTTGGTTTTTCCAAGCGGCGGCAATTTGCGGCAATAGTCTGCGGCGGCATACTGGATTTTCAACTCTCCGCTTAGTTAAGGGCTACGCCCGGAATGAACAAAGGAGCGGCGCCGAGTGCCTCGGAGTCGAAGCAAGGGCCGAGCATTCGAGATGAATTTGGATTTCACCGAGGAAACGCCGCTAAAAGCTGCAAGGAATTCGAGGATCTCCCGTTGCATTTTTGTTATATACGACCGTATATTCGCTGCCGAGGCACGAAAATTCTCCCGCAGAAGGAATGCAGACTCCGGACTCCGATCGAATGTTGCGATTCAAGAAATAGTCGGCAAGCCTCCACCAGGTGCCTGCCTTTGCCGTGGCTGCGGCGAATTCGCTGAATGTTAATTCCTTGTAGATGCTTTCGGGGAACCCTGAACGGTGAGGCAAAATCAATTCCTGATCGTAGGCAGTGCCAAATCCCGCTTCGCCGCTTGCAATTACGACATCCTCGTTTACGAAGACGACTTCCACATTTGTCGGAAGCTGCTCTTTTTCGGCTCCGCAATAAACGTAGAGAATCTCGCTCATACCGCGAAGGTACCAGGCCCATGGCCAGTGAAAGGCTCCGGTTCCGTCGACAGCGACCAAGAGGTCATGCTTCTTCCGAGTGGCTCTCGCTAACGCATGGAAGCCTTTGCTGCTCTGCCTTTCGACGAGCAGCTCGACCGGAATGTCGCCAAACCTAAAACTGGCCTGATAGGCGGTCCTTGCGGTCAGAACAAACAGCAAAGATGCGACGGCAATCAAGCCGATGCTGGCGGGGTGCCGAAATCCGCGGATCTCGACAATGTCGTTCAAAAATTTGCCCGACAAAAGGATCAGCGGCAATGCGATGTTGACAAGCAGCCACGGGAATTTTTCCGCTGAAAGCGAATAGACCAGAAATGCCGCCCAAGACCAAAATACAAGAAACAAGGCAAAAGAATCTCTTCGCCGGAAATAATGTACGGTAGCAACGGCGCCAAATGTCAAAGGAAGGTATTCGTAGACTAGCGAGATAAGAATGTAGTAGAACCAAGGCTGATCTCCCCCCGATACGGTTAGTCGATCGAACCAATAGGCAGGCAACCTCCAAATCCCGGGATGAAGTCCCTCGGAACTGGCAAGTACGATTAAAAAACCAATACAATACAAAGAGTAGAAGATTGCCGAGGCAATCATCCATACCTTTAAGTTCCACCTGAGACCGTAGCCAATCGCAGCAATTGATAGGCTCGCCGCCACGACGATGGAAACCATTGCACTGGTTGCCGGTGTCGCGACGCTGCCGCCCGCGCCGGAATCAGAATAAGCTGTTTCCGTACCCGGAAAAAACTTGCCGAATTGAAGAAAGCAGAAAGCCGCGGCTCCCAGCGATAGTGTTAATGTCGCAAGGTAAACTAGCATAGAATATTCTTTGGAATATTCTCGAAGCATCAGGCCGGAAACGAATAACTGCCCAGCTGTTCGCAGAATTCCGCCAGGCTCCGACACCGCGACATCGAGACCTTGCGGCTTACCGGCCGCGGCCAGATTGCGGCAAGCGATTGCCAGCATCAGATAGGCGCAGAGAAAAAATATGAATACGAAGGCTGTTTCCTTCGAGGCAACGGCCAAGGCTAGAATGGCCGCAATGAAGTAGAGGTAGCGAACCGGTGCTTTTGCCGCAACATTATGCGTATGCATGTTTAGGTTTTCAAATTCGTCAAAGTACCGCCACACTGCGACGATTATTCCCAAAGAGAAGGTGGCTACGAGGATATCGGGTCCCGCGAAACGGCTGAAATAGAGCAGGCTTGGCGAGACCGCGATCATCAAAGCAGTGAAAAACGCTCCGATTTCGCCGAGGCGCGAACGCAAAAGATACGGCAAGGCAACAAGTACCGTTCCCGAGAAGGCGTGGGCAAGCCGTGCAATTGCCTCATTGTCGCCAAACAGGAAAAACAAGGCAGCAATGGCCTGCAATTGAAAGGGCCCATGCAAACTCGGGTCGTAGACGACGCTTCCGTCCGCGAGGATCTCCCAGGCGAATTTGGCAATTTTGGCTTCAACGTCGTGCATGGTTCGCGCGCCCAGATCCCAAAACCGCAGTATGCCGGCGACCAAAATCAGCGCGACCCAGGCTCCGGGATACAGAAAACCGTATAGAAGCTCACTGCGGCTAAAGGGCGAAAGAAGAATGGCTTCTTCAACTTTCGTCCAATGAGGGTCCTGGCTCGATTCTTCAGTTTGGGCTTCCTGGACGGGCCGTTTCAATTCAAACTTCCTTGCCTTCAATTATCCGCCACTCGATTCGCTAATTTAAATGCTACAAGCGCGCATAGCCGGAAAATTCAACATCTTCACGAATGGATGCATTGATTGGATGCTCAATAATCGGTTCAAATGCAAAAAAAGCGGCACATTGAAGCCGCTCGATTTTGAATTGCATTTGATAATTTAGGCTCGCAAGATTCACAACAACGCCAATTGTCGGAAAGTCAACGCTGGCAACGTTCTTCTTAAAATCGACGATGGCCTGTTCACCGGTAGAGATAAAACTCGCGAAGGCGAGGCAGGAAGCCCGCCCGTCGTCGTGCCGGCGGCGTATTTGGCTCGCCTACGGGAAAGCGCCCGCGGCTATCGCGCAGGTGATCGTCGCCGTTTCGTCGAGCGCTTCCAGCGCCTTGCGGAATCCGGCATTACGCTGTTTCGAGTTCTTACGCGCGCCAAGTCGCCCGATCATTCGCCGCCGCATACCCTTCACGGCGGCCCGATAGCCGGTATCTCGAAGAGAAGGTGACGCGAGGCGCCGCTCCGCCGCCAATCCTCAACCCGTTCAAAGAATTGACGAAAATCTTGCATTTCCCGCGTCGCGATTTCCCGCTCTAGTATTTCTTCGGGCGCAATGCAGAATGTTCGACGAATGGGAAACCGAAAATTTCAAATGCGATTGCGCCGATCGGTATGCGGCACTTTTTATTCGGTCCGATCGAATGGTCGACTAGTTGGCGAAGCGCAGGTGCGAGTCTTATGCCGGTTGCGTGGCGCAGAGCAATTCCGCCTCTCTCCACCCCATTTGGAATTTCGATTTCCACACGTTATGCGGCCGGATACAAGCTCGCCGCCAATGAGTCTCTCGAAAATTTTGGAGAATGGAATCTTGAAGAGTTGCGAAATTGCGGTTCGGTTGTCCTTGTATCGGACTCCGGTAAATTTGACTGCTATCGCAGACCTGCGGCCATAGCCTTGCCGCCAAGAAAGCAGAGCAAGTACTCTTAGAGAAATGGCTCGGAAGGAGCATCGCGGAAATCGGGCTTTCGAAGATATCTCGCCGCGGGCGGGTTCACGACTCCGAACGAAGCGTCGGGTCCAGCCTGTCCCTTACCCAGTCGCCGCACAAGCTCACCGAAAGTGCCAGCAGAAATATTATCGCCCCCGGAAACAAGGTTAGCCACCATGCTGTGAGTAGCCTGTCGCGGCCCTCGCTCATGATCTGGCCAAGGCTCGTCAGAGGCGGCTGAACGCCGAGGCCGAGAAAGCTCAACGCAGTTTCCAGCAGGACGGTTAGCGGCAGATTGACCGTGAATTGCACCAGTGCGACATTGAGGATATTTGGCAGTATGTGGCGGAGATAGATGCGAGCCGGCGACGCGCCAAGCGCCCGAACGGCCGTAACGTAGCCGCGTTCCTGTACGGACAGCGTTGCTCCGCGCATTAGCCTCGCGTACACCTCCCACCCAGTGAGACCGACTAGCAGCAGAAACAGCGTAAAGCTGTTGTCGAACATGGCTAGTACGAACAGCGCGACGACGATGATCGGCAGCGAGGCTTGGACATCGATGGCTGCGACGATCACGTGCTCGATCACGCCTCGCCGAGCCGCGGCGACAATGCCCAGAAGCGATCCGATTACCGCTCCGATCAAAGTCCCTACGATTGCTACGATAAGCGTGATTTGGGCGCCGACCGCCAGGCGAACCAGCACGTCGCGTCCGCGCGCGTCCGTGCCTAGTATGTATCCGGGCGAACCCGGTGGAAGCAGCCTGTCGAAAAGAGACGTTTCGCGAAAGCCGTAAGGCGAAAGAATTTCGCCGAAGAGCGCAAACAGCACGAATAAAGCGATAAAGCAGAAAGAAAGCCGGATCGACCAGGGAATTCTGGGGGGACGCGCCCGGGGCTTCAAAGATTCCATGCTAGCGAGTTCGAATGCGAGGGTCGATGACTAGGTAGAGCATGTCCACGAGCAGATTTGCCAATACCATCGTGAAGGCGATCGCCAGAACGATAAACTGGACAGTGGCGATGTCGCGGGTAGCGACCGAACGCACGAGCAGTTGTCCGACGCCCGGCCACCCGAATACCTGCTCGGTAACGACCGAGCCGGCGATTAAGGCGCCTAGGGAAAGTCCTATAAGCGTTACAAGAGGAATGGCGGCATTCGGAGCGGCGTGAGCCACGAGTCGCCGCATGTAGGGCACGCCCCTTGCTTCGGCGGCCCGCATGAAAGGCGCGTTTATCGTTTCCAGCAGCGAAGATCGGGTAAAGCGGGCGAAACTTCCCATCGCCGCGAGACCCAGCGTAAGCGCCGCCGGGAGGACGCTGGCGTCGGTTCCGCCGAAATATGTCTGGAACAAAAGCGCGCCGCCGAGAATGACGCACAGACCGAACAGGAAATTCGGCATCGCGAATGCAAAGACGGAAAACGCCATGGCGAAACGGTCGACCTTGGTGCCGCGATTGAGCGCGGCGAAACTTCCGAGAGGTATTCCCACCGCTAGCGCAATCAGCAATGCCGTGCTTCCCAGGCGAAGCGTGGACGGAAGACGCTCCAGGAACAGTTCGAGAGCGGGCTTGCCCGTGTGAATTGAGTATCCGAAATCGCCCTGGAGAAGCCCGCCAATGTAGCTTGCGTACTGTTGCCACAGCGGCTTGTCCAAGCCCATTGCTTCCGCGTACTGGTCGATGACTTCCTGCGGCGCATCCGGCGGCGCAAGGGCCGCAGCCGGGTCTCCCGAGAACCGAATAAAGATGAATACCAATGAAACAGCGATAAGAAGCGTCGCGGCCGCTCGCGCAAATTTAGCCAGAATGTAAGCGGTCATGCCGCGGCGCGCCGCCGCAAGGCGATATCGGGAGCCGCCGCCAGCAAGGCTTTCGTATACGGATGAGACGGAGCGCTGAATACTTTTGCGGCAGCGCCGCTTTCAACGACTTCGCCGTCTTTCATGACGAGGATATCGTCGCTGATTGATTGCGCGACCCGCAGATCGTGAGTAATGAAAACCATCGCAAACCCGAATTTCGATTGGAGCGATCTGAATAGGTCGAGGATTTGCGCCTGTATCGATACGTCGAGAGCCGATACCGGCTCGTCGGCGACGAGAAGTTCGGGTTCTAGCGCCAGAGCTCTGGCGATGCAGATTCTTTGCAGCTGGCCGCCGGAGAACTCGTGCGGGTATCGGCTGCCCGCATTGACGGAAAGCCCGGTGACCTCCAAGAGCTCAGTCGCCCGGGCTTCGGCATCCCTTTTGGTCGCGTCGTGAATAATTGGTCCTTCGGCAATAGCCGAGAGAACAGTTTGTCGAGGATTAATGGCGCTGTACGGATCTTGCTGAACAAACTGGATTCTCTTGCGCAGCGCGCGCAGTTTCGAACCCTTTTCTTCGGTTATGTCGTCGCCTTTGAAACGAATTGTTCCCGCGCTAGCGTCCACGAGCCTTAAAATGCAGCGTGCCAGCGAAGACTTGCCCGATCCGCTTTCGCCGACGATCGCCAACGTGCGGCCTTCTTCAAGCTGGAGCGATACACCCTTGACGGCGTGAATATGTTTTTTCGACAAAAGCCGCCCGATCTTGTAGTCCAAGCTCAAGTTCCGCACCTCCAGAACTCGCTTGGCCGGGCTTGCTTCCCGCGCCGGGTCTCTTTTGCGCGCCGCCGCCAAAAGTCGCCGCGTATAGGGGTGTTCGGGTGCTCCCAATACGGCATCGGCACTCCCGGTTTCAACGATTTCTCCTTCCTTCATGACGGCTATTCGGTCGGCGATCTCCGCGACAACGCCGAAATCGTGAGTTATGAAAAGCACGGACGCTTTGCGTTCCCGTTTCAAGTCCTTCAGGAGATCGAGGATTTCCGCCTGCGTCGTTACGTCCAGCGCGGTTGTAGGCTCGTCGGCGATAAGCAGTCTCGGATTTAGTAGCAGCGACCCGGCGATGACAACCCGCTGCGCCTGGCCGCCCGACAGCTGGTGAGGATAGGAACGGTAGATTCTCGGCGGGTCCGGAAGCCTCGCGGTTTCCAGCGAATCTAGTACGCGTTTCTTTCGAGATCTCCTGTCCACGCCATGAACGGCAAGAATCTCTTCTAGCTGCCGGCCGATTCGCTGAACGGGATCAAGGCTCGCTACCGCATCCTGGAAAATCATCGCCATCTTGATTCCGCGCAGCGAGTCGAAAGCCTTGCTTCGCTGCGGCGGCAGAGATTTGCTCTCGAAGCAGACGCGTCCCGCGACTACCGGCAAAGCCTTCGGCAGCATGCCGATCGTCGACTGGGCCGCGACGGTTTTTCCAGAGCCGCTTTCTCCCACCAGACAGACGGTTTCGCCGGGCTTCACATCAAGCGTGATGCCCCGCACCGCGAATTCCCGGTCGCCGCCTTCGGGAAGGGCGACCGAGAGATTTTCAATAGAGAGTACGGCGGGCTCGCCGGGCATCAACCCGCCCGCCGCGCCGGATCAGGAAGATCCAAGATACATATTGTCGAATATGGTGACCGCCGAATTGCCCGGATCCCAATCCAAACCTTCGCGTACCGCATAGCTCACGACATTGCGCCATAAGTACATTCCGGGAGTTACGTTCTCCCATTCTTCCACGAGTTCGAGGTAGGCGGCGTTTCTGGCATCGAATTCTTGCGCGGCTTCAAATTTCATGCCGAGTTCCAGAAACTTGTCCGTTGGCACCCACGTCTTGTGACTCGCCCTGGTGCGACTGGAAAGCGGTCCCCAATCCATCCAGAGCGGTCGGTACGGATCGCCCGAGAATTCGCTCGACATCGACATGTTGAGCATATGGAACGGGCGCTTGTAAGCCAGAGAGAAATTGTCAACGATTTTAAGCTCCACGTTGATGCCGACTTCCCGCCACTGCTCGACCATGAATTCAGCCGCGATTTCGTAGTTCGGGTAGAAGCCGCGCGTAATGTGCCAGACGAGCGGTCTTCCATCGTAGTTCGTTTCGGCAAGTAGCGCCTTCGACCCTTCCGGATCATACGTGTACCGGGCTTTCCGGTCCGGATCGAAGTAGGATCCGTATTCGGGGAAGTTGAAAGGAGCCGGCACGAATGTCTTGTCGCCCCAAAGCGCCTTGACAATTCCGTCCCTGTCGATGGCGGCAACCATCGCCTTGCGGAGATTTGAGTCGACGAGCGGGTTGTCGGGAAGCAGCTCCGTGCTTAGCGTATTGAACGCGAACATCGGATAGTTCTCAATCGACTTCTCCATCAACTCGACACCTTCGGTGGCGCGAACCTGCTCGGCCTGATCCGCCGGAACGCTGACGATTACGTCGAATTCGCCGGCGACAAGCCCCGCAAATCGCGTGGAATACTCAGGAACGATTTGGAATGTCAGCGACTTGGCGGGCACGGATCCGGCCCAGTAATTATCATTTGCAACGGCTTCTACGGAGACCGACGGGTCGAAGGAAACAAGCTTGTACGGACCTGTGCCCATCGGCATCTGACCGAATGCCTCCGTGCCGACTTCTTCATAGTAGTGCTTCGGCAATACGAACCCAAGAGGCGTAACTAGGCGGAAAATGAAATTCGGGTCGGGCGTCGAGGTTTCGATTTCGACGGACAGCGGTCCCGTCGCCTCGACGCGAACGATGCCGCGCGCGTAACGCGTGCCCCTGGGGGCCAACGGCTTTTCGCCCCACAGGCGCTCTTTAGACATTGAAAAAGCGACGTCGTCGGCATCCATAACGTGCCCGTCATGAAAAGGCACGCCATCCCTAAGGTGGATTACCCAGACGTTTGGCGATTTTCTTTCCCAGCTTTCGGCAAGCCAGGGTACGAGAGTTGTGCCTTCCGGATCTTCCCAGCGATTGCGCCGAACGAGCGTATCGAAAAGGTTTGAATGAACGCGTGCTCCTGTCGTAGATATCCCGATCACGGGATCCATGGTCGGCCAAAGGTTGTCGACCGCGATCTTGATGTCCGGCCTTTCGTCGGCCTGCGCCAGCGACGCCGCCGAGAGGCAGATCGCTCCAAGAGCCAATTTAATGATTTTAAGCATGTACTTCCTCCGTTTGCAATTTTTTGAATGGGCGAAGAGCGTGTCGCGCATCGACTCTTCGAATACTGTACTCACGCGCGTTTTTCAGGGACGGTATCTGATTTCTTGCCGACACCGCGGCCTCTAGGTCCAGTTCCGCCGTTGCCTGTCCCGTAGACGATCCGCCGAGATCAACGGCAACCTCGCCCCATGGACTCACGATCATGGAATGACCGTAGGTTATTCTTCCGTCGTCGTGCTTGCCGACTTGCGCAGGCGCAACTATCCACGAACCGTTTTCAATCGCCCTTGATCTAAGCAGGATTTCCCAGTGAGCGGTCCCCGTCGGAACTGTGAAAGCGGAAGGCGCGAACATTAGCGTTGCGCCTCGCCTCGCATAGTCACGGTACAAGTGCGGGAAGCGAAGGTCGTAGCAGATCGAAAGGCCCCAAAGACCCCACGGCGTGTCAACCAGAACTGCGTCCGTGCCGGGATCGTAGCGCTTGGATTCTCCGGTCGGAGGGCGGTCGGGCAAAAACACGTCAAAAAGGTGAATCTTGTCGTATCGCGCGCGAATGCTGCCTTGGTTGTCGATGAGTAGGGAACGATTGCGGTATCTGCCGCTGTCGTCGGCGACAGGCGTTGAGCCCAAATGTATCCAGATTCGGAATTTCGAAGCCAGCTCTCGGCATGCCGCAATGTAGGGATCCAGTTCTTCGGTGGAAACCAAATGCCTCGCTTCCTCGCGAACTCTGTTCATCAACCCGGATGCTTCCGGAAGCGCAAGGAGATCGGCATTTTCGGAGCCGGCCAAGCTAGCGGCTGCCGCAACCGTCGCGACGTTTGGCCGATGCCGGTTGGACGAATTCATCTGCAGGATGGAAATGCGCAATGTCTTTCGCATCGATTTATTCAATAATTCCCTATTGAAATCCGCAACGCCCATTCGTCGGGGTCAGGCACCATAAGGCGCGAAGCTAATCCCGGCAATGGCAATTTGGACTTGGTTTCTTCCGGCTCGGTGGAACCGTAGCGTGTCCGATACGAACGGCATGGAAAGCCCGGATATCGGTTCACGTCACAATGGAGCGGAATCGATCTTGAGACAGTACAAAGCTTGAAAAATGGAGGCGGACGTTCCTTGATTTATGTTGACCGAAAAGTGGCGAAGTGCAGTCAAGAGTCGAAGCAGATCTGCAGCCTTGTCCGATGGGAATGGCAAATTTTCAGTGCCGGTCCTTCGTCTGTTGACACTAGCCTTGCATTTCGCTCAGTGCGGCAACCAATTCTGCTGCGACGACGCCGAAGAGCTAAAAATCGAAAAGCGAGCCGCATGGAAAAAGCATTCGGCCATGTCGGTGCCGGCCGATGGCTTGCGGGTACGGATCGACCAGCTTCTGCCAAGTTAGGCTGCCGGGCCGAGAACCTTGGCGGCTGTCGACGAATTCGTGTATTCGACTGCTTTGTTGAAGTGTCCTGGAAAGATAGCGGATAGTAGGTTCAAATAGGAATTCCAAAATAATGACTGCAGAGATCGCCATTTTGAACAAATCGGCTGTTGCCTTAGCGGCCGACAGTGCCATGACAATCCAGGGAACCGGCAAAATTTATCCAGTTGACAAACTATTTGCTTTATCGAAGCACCATCCAATTGGCGTGATGATCTGCGACAATGCGGAATTTATGGGAGTTCCTAGGGAAGCAATCATAAAGATGTATCGGGTTCAAATCGGACAAATGTCAAAGTCGACGTGCGAGTAGCGCTTTGGAGATTATTTAAAGTTTATTCGTTCTAAACCGTTTTGTACTCCCGAACAGATCTCCGTAAATATGCAATAGATAGCCTTGGACGCATACAGGCAGATTTTCGCACACGTCACTAACGGCGTCAGAGAAAACGTACTTCAGCAAGGAAAAGGTTTTTCTCGGCAAGCATGGAATAGAATCACCAAAAATGTCGTGGAGCAGCATTTGGAGGCTCTTGTTAAACTTCGTGAATCGGATTCTACGAAAGAAATAAAGTCAACAAGCATAGTTGCCGCGCATAAGGACAGCCTCGACGAACTGATTGGCAATATTTTTTGGCCATCTGAACCAACCCAAGAAAACAGGAAGGCACTGCGCAAAATTTTTCAATTCACAATCAAAAGTAAAGCACTGTCAAATTATCGTTCCGGCATAGTCATTGCCGGGTTTGGCGAAGATGAAATTTGTCCCGCTCCGCGGACAATGGAAACAGACGGGATGGTCGAAAAATTCCTGAAACATTGTTCGCCTCGTGATTTCGACATTGGCCGAGATGACAATCATGCGGTCATAATGCCTTTCGCGCAACAAGAGATGGTCAGGCGATTCATGGAAGGAATCGATCCTGAATTTCATGCATATTTTGGAGAATTGTTTCTCGAACAATTGGTTCTATTCGGAAAGGGAATACTTGAGGCTCATGGGCTTGCAAATGACGAGTTCTTGGCAAGAATTCGCAATGTTGCAGAAGCGCAAAGCTCTTCTTATTTGAAAAGGGCTAGGAAGTTTCAAAACGACAGATTTATTGTTCCTATAATGGAAATCGTCAGGCATTTGCCCAAAGAGGAGCTTGGCGGCATGGCGGAAGCCTTGGTAAATCTTACATCCCTCAAGCGACGTGTTTCGCAGGAACAAGAGACAGTTGGCGGCCCCGTCGATGTCGCGGTCATTTCGAAAGGTGACGGTTTCATTTGGGTGAAGCGCAAGCATTATTTTGACCCTTCGCTAAATTTGCACTATGTTGAAAATCGGTCAAGGCTGTGCGCTAGAGGGGAATATGGATGAACTTTGAAAACGGAGAAATATCGAAAGCCGAAATTGAAGCGCCATTCGGCTATCCGGTGCCGACAAAATCTCAACGCGAGGAGGAAATCCGTCGACGAGCAATCAAGGACGCGCGCGAGGCATTTGCCGAAGTCAGCGAAATGCTGAAAGATGATTTTGAGAGTCGAAGTTAAAAACAGCAATGGTCTCACGAGCCTTGCGTAAATCTAATTCGCCATTGGCTTGGATTTCCGGAATGCAGTTTTTCCAATAGGCTGAGTTACAAAGTGCTTTTAGTTGCGTTGCGTTAAATTCGAAATTTCTGTTCTCTGAGGGTAGCCCATCCAAATCCCAACTAAATAATAATTCTACTCGTTCATTTCATTTATCAATGCTACTTGAACGACAATCGAAAATTAAAAACGTTGAGCAAATACGAATGAAACCCGCCCGAATACGCCAGTGGAGGGGCTTGTTGACAAACGCATTGAAGCGAAAACTCCGTAATAGTAGTGAACCACTGCGGATAATCTATCAACGGGCTTGCCGCAGCGCGTCCGGACATTGTTCCCAAACCCGGGGCTTCTCGGCACTTGGTTTGCAGATTTAACTCGGGAAGCGCTTACAGGGGCTTGTACATTTGCGGACGCTCCTTGAAGGCAGCGACACGGCGCTCTCGTCCAGCTTCGCCAGAACACAGCATTTTTATTCCAACCTCGGGAGCATTGCTGTGCGGGATATAGCCATAGAATTTTCCCGAATTCCTTGCCGAAATACGGTATTCAATGAACCTTGGATGAGATTAGTCGATTGAGACTCTCGGACCTTGGCGCTCAATACTTCCGCATCCGAAATCCGGGATTTAGTTTCTATTCCGAAATCATATATTGTAGTTGCAACAAACCGATTTACCTTGAGCCGCTCAGACTGGAGATTTCATGCTTGTCATCGCTGGATTCGCATGCGGCGCCGTTTTCGGAGCTCTTGTCGCGCGGAAGAAGGGCGGGAACAAATTTGATATCGCTCAATACGCGGCTGGATACGGGATCGCTGCGGCGATTCTTGGATTGTTTTCGACAATAGTTGCAGGCTGGCTGCTCGGGACCGGTTGAGAGCTGCTGTTTCGCGGGGAGTAGTGGACGGCGGTTTGCGGAGAAACAGTGCTGCCGATACCTCGCTTGCCAATGTCGCAGCGCTGCCTCGTTCCGCTGGCCCATGCGGCGGCCGGCATTTGATCCATGCGGACCCGGAATCTCGTCTTCCCGCCCCGTCCCGCGCCATACTTCGATTCGCGACACGATGCCTATTGAAGGATACTTGATTTATTTCGGGCGTTGGACCGGCTAGAAGACCCGCGGCGATGCTCCGAAACCCCGATCTACTCCAGGGTAAAACCGCATGCCTGCAACCGACCCGGACCTGGACGCCAACTGGACCGACAATCTCGAGCTCGAGTTCGGCGGCTGCATCGCCAATGACGGAGTGACAATTCTGGAGGATGATGCAACTGCCCATATCGGCGGATACACGATCGTCAACGACATAAACGCCCGCGATTTCATTCGCGGCGAGGTGCGAATAGTCCTTGGATCCGCCAAGGACATGGACAACGGCAACGTCATGGGGTCTCTGCCCTGGCGGGCCGGATGAGCTCAACGTATCCAGGCTCGACATGTTCGCCCGGGTCAGTGTCGAGAAATTGTCGCACGCGAATACCGACGACATTTTCCGGAATGGAATGCCGCCCGGAACAACTCCCATATCTTTTGGTTCCAAGCTCTTTTTTTCGGCGATTTCATCGGCTCAGGTACGGTCGCCAACAGGTGAGGCGATTGCCTTGACCGCTGGATCAAGCCCGGAGATATCGTAGAACTGGAGGCCGAGGGAATCGGCAAGCTCAGCAATCGCAAAATTAGGAAACGCGCAGAATGACTCCAGACACAGCCAAGCTGTTTGACCTGACCGGAAAGTCGGCTCTGATCAGCGGTGCCACCGGCGCATTGGGAGGCGCCGCCGCTCGCGCGCTTTCGGGTGCAGGCGCTTTCGTGACGCTGGCCGGAGGCAATGAAGAAAAACTGGCTCGCGTGGCAATGAATCTCCGGGATGAAGGCGCGGGTGTTGCCACTTTCGCCGCGCGTCCGGCCGACGCAGCGACCTGCGACGCGATGGTTGCGGCCGCGGCTGCCGGGGGTCGCGGCCTCGACATCCTAGTTTCGGCTTCAGGCACCGCCGCCATCCAACCGGCATTGGAGATGTCGCCTGAAACTTGGGATAGCGTTATGGACGCAAATGCGCGTCAAACCTGGCTTTTGGCTCGTGCGGCAGGAAAAGCAATGGTGGGCCAAGGCCGCGGGGGCTCGATCATACCGATTTCGTCAGTGCGTTCGCGGTTTGCCGGCACCGTGGGCACAAGCGCCTACGGGCCTTCAAAGTCCGCAGTCGACATGATCACGCGCTCTTTGGCGACCGAATGGGGCCCGCACAGTATTCGCGTCAACGCTATCGCCCCGACGGTATTTCGATCGGAACTGACGAGCTGGATCTTTGAAAACGACGCGCGCGGAACCAAGGCCCGCGCTGCCGTACTGGCTCGCATTCCGCTGGGGCGCTTGGCGGAACCCGGTGATTTTGAGGGCGTCTTGATCTTTCTGGCATCTGCTGCGTCTTCAATGATGACAGGTCAAATCGTGAATGTCGATGGGGGCTTTTCCGCCAACTGAAGCATGCAAGCATGCATACGCCAACGAATCTACCGGCCCATCCATCCCCCGTCGACAGTAAGGATCTCTCCGTGCACATAGTCCGAAGCCGACGAGGCCAGGAATAAAGCCGGACCGGCGAAATCCTCCGGCTTGCCCCAGCGGCCGGCGGGAATTCTCTCTAGGATTGCCTTGTATCGTTCAGGATCGTTGTACAGCGCTTCCGTGTTGTCGGTGACGACATATCCGGGCGCGATCGCATTTACGTTGACGCCGCTGCTCGCCCATTCGTTGGAAAGCGCTTTGGTCAACTGTCCGATTCCGCCCTTGGCGGCCGAATATCCCGGCACGTTGATTCCGCCCTGGAAGGACAGCAGCGATGCCGTGAAAATGATCTTTCCCGAACCGCGGCGGACCATTTCGCGCCCGATTTCACGGGCAAGTATGAACTGCGCAGAAAGGTTTACCTCGAGTACGAGATCCCACCATTCGTCGGGGTGCTCCGCCGCAGGCTTCCTCCTAATCGTGCCGGCGTTGTTGATGAGAATATCGGTCGGCGCCTCGTTTTCTCCGAGGCTGGAAACAAATTCTTTCAGCCTGCCTCGATCGGAAAAGTCGCATTGATAGGCCGAAAACCTTCTCCCCTTTTCCCGAATAGCCCGTTCGACATCGCTTTCGGCGGATTCCATCGAAACGCTGACCCCGACGATATCGGCGCCGGCATCAGCGAGCGCTTCGGCCATGGCGCGCCCGATACCGCGCCTGCAGCCGGTTACGACCGCGCTCTTGCCGGTCAAGTCAAAATTCCTCAAAGCATTCATTTTTCCATTCCCACCTTAATCAAGCACTTCATAGCCGTCGGCTCGGAATCCAGGGCCTCGAAAGCGGACTGAACGTCGGCAAGCGGGACGACATCTGTAATCAACGTATCCGCCACTTCGCCGCCGCGCGCGATGATTTCAATCGCCTTGCCATAGTCCTCCGGTTCGTAAACGCGCGCGCCTAGGAGCCGCAGTTCGCGCCAAAAGAACTGGAAAAGGTCAATCCGCGGCTTTTTCGCGTGAATGGCCACCATCACGATGCGTCCTCGAGTAGCGGCTACCGACGTCATCGCGTCCACTCCCGACTGCGTGCCCGAAACCTCGAAGACTACGTCCGCGCCTTCGCCGCCCGTGCGCTCCTGAATCTCGGTCGCCAAATCGGTCTCGGCGGGATTTACAGCGTCGAATCCCAATGCCCGCGCGACGGCAAGCCGATTAGGATTGACTTCCGAAACGACTACGCTTCCTCCCGCGTCGCGCGCCACAACCGCGACAAGTATCCCGATCGGCCCTCCGCCGATCACGACCACATTTTCACCGACTCGAAGGCTGGATAGGCGAACGTCGTGGCATGCCACGGCAACTGGTTCAATCAGCGCAGCGTGATCCAGTCGAAGGTCGGCGGGCAGTTCATGCAGCGTATGGGCTGGAACATTCCATACTTCCTGCAGTGCGCCGTCGGTATCGAGCCCTAGGAATTTAAGGTTGTGGCAGATGTGCTCGTGCCCGGCTCTGCATGCCGGGCAGCTTCCGCAGTGATCGAGTGGACGCACGACGACTTTTTGGCCAAGCGTGAAGTCGCAGCTTCCTCCGCCTGTTGCCTCCACGACCCCCGACATTTCATGCCCGATAATGCGATTGAAGCCGACTCTGGCGTCCATGTTGCCGTGGAACACATGCATATCAGTACCGCAAATTCCGCAAAAGGCGACCCGAACCGCGACTTCCCGCTCTTTCGGCGGCACAGTTGGTTTTCGTTCCACCTCAAGCAACCTGCCGCCGCGATAAAAGGCGGCGGAAACAGTGTCCGGAATCATATCCTTACTCCCTAATGCGAAGCTCTCGGCTTCTTGACCTCGATACTGACTCGCGAGTTCAGAAGAATTCGAACCAATGGCCGGACGATTGCCCGCGACCGACTTTCCGCCCCTATACTAATCAATCGAAACTGGACGGATATCAAGCCATCCGCGAAAGTAATGAATGCGAGACGAACCGCACCTAATCCTGACAGAGCGAAATCTGCGGGAAACTGCACGGCTCTATCTTGGCGGCACCGCCGCGGACGATCCAATGGCATCGCCGATATTCGGGAAGTTCAGAGGGCTGCCGCCGCTCTATGTTCAGGCTTCGGGCAAGGACCTTTTACGCGACGATAGCGTTCGTTTGCGAGATGCTTACGCGAAACAAAACCCTGGTTTGAAGCCGGAAATCTTTCCGGATATGCTGCACAGCTTCCAATTCTTCGCAGGCAATGTTCCGGAAGCGGAGGCCGCAAGCATGAAAGCGGCCGCGCTCCTTGAACTGGAGTATACCTCCCGAAGAAGCCAGTAAAGGCGTTTGGCCAAAGCCGAGCGAGCCCAATCGAACAAGCCGATCACCCTGCGAGGAAAGGCGCCGTTTCGGGTCGTAGGCGAACTCAACGCGGCAATGTCTCGACCGGTCTCAACAAGGGAGCGACCGCCCTTGGAATCGACTTAGTGGCGGAAAGCGTCGGCTTGCGCGAAAGGCAAAATCTTTGGCTTCAATTCGGCGATAGGGTAAGTTCGGAATCTGTATTCGATTCCGGCGCGGATGCGTTGGCCTCGGGATTCGCATCGAGAGAATCCTGCTCTTCAAATCTTCGGACCAACTCGTTGACGACATTTCGATGCTTTCCGTCCGTGCAGAGTGAAAGCCCGTCGAGGGTTTTCATTGCCTCCGAAATTCGCGTCGCCGAATCAGGATAGTACAAGACCGCTCGCTTGCGGAAGCGGGTCGGCCGATCCTGCGAAGGTGCGCTTTCAAATAGCGCGTTGTATAAATCGGGTTTCGCTTTGAAAATGTTGTTCGCTCCATTCTTGAATTTTGGCGCCCGGAACACGAGGCCCGGTCGGCTGTAGGCGGCTTGGCAGCCGATCAAGAAGTGCAATTCCGGAGCATCTCTCTGCCCGGTCCACAAATAGATCGACTCGCGTATTTCGCCTTCCAGAGCCTTTGTCGCAAGAGCGGCCGCAACGCGGCCGGACGGAATTATCGCCGGTAGCAAATTCAAGTCCATCTTGAACCGGTTGACCACGATCCCCCGATTCATTTGGCCCGCGCCGTCTCGGAACAGAGACATGGATCCCAGATTGTGCCGTTTTGCCTCGGTGATCGCCGTCAGGTGATTGCCCGTCAGAACTTGAACAGGATAGCGAATTTCGAATGCTAGCCGCTCTCCGAATTCGGTCAAGTGCCGCTGGTTGGGCCCGTGTTCCAATCCTTCGCCGAAGACAACGTTCTCCTTCGGCATCGAGACGAGCCTTTGAAACGAAATTTTTTCCGGCCTGCGAATTCCAGGGCGCACGAATTCGAGATGATAGGATTGCGGCAAAGCGGAATACTGAGCTTCCTTCGCCGATACTCGCGTAATCGTGCCGGCGACGGTATCGTTCTCGATATTGTCAACGAAGCTGATCGTCCGCCCCGGCTTTGCGTTGCGCAGCATGCGAACCAGGTTCTTTAGCTTAGCCAGCCTATACCGGAATCGGGCGGATTGGTCTCCCGGGCTGGCTAGAGCCTGTTCTATCGTCGTTCCTTGCCTTACGGAGTCGCGAAGCAGCGTCTTGATTCGGTTCTCCACGGCTTCGGCGCGGCCGGCGAAACCTTCGGTTCCATCCCGGATCTTCGCTGTCTGGACCATTTGAACAAGTTGATCGGCACTGATCGGCGCTTCGTTGAAACGATGAGTGCCGGTGGAAATATACAGCGGCGCCAGGAAGGCGGATCTCTGCGTCTCGCTATCGTTTTCGGTCCCCGAGTAGAGAGTCGTAGCCTCAATTTCGATCTCGCCGTCGATTTCCTTCGGACGAAGCGGGTTTGCATTCCTACTATCGAGTTCTTCGGAAATCGCCTCGAATTCCATTTGAACCAGATTCACGAGTTCCGTCTGCTCGGTCGCCGACAGAACGAGGGATCTGCATAGCGCCCGGTTTGCGAGTGAAAGTATAGAACTGCGCGAGGCGCCGGAATCATTCCATGGCATTTGGCCGGAAAATTCGGGTTGAGCGCCATATCCTCCCCGGCTAGACAACAGATCCGAGAATCCCAATCGCCTCGCCAAATCGGGACGCGCTTCCAGGACTTGCGCCGTTGCCTGGTCGCCAAGATGATTGAGCAGGTCCGGCACTTCGTCGACTAGAAGCGGATGCGACCTGTTGCCGTCGATGCTAGCGCCCATCATGCGCAGCTTGCAGTTGCGCTGCTGGAGAATGCGCATTTCCGGCGTCATCCCGGTCGTGACGGATACGACGCGCGGACGCGCGACTTGGCCGTAGCGGTTCACCCGCCCTTGCGACTGGATGTATTTGATGATGTCGGTCGGCGTCTCCATTTCTATCAGAGACCTCGGGCGCTGATCCAAAAATAGGGGCGAGGCGTGGTATGATGCGCCGGTCGCTCCGGCCACGTTGAATATCAGGGCGTCCAGCGCCCCGTTGTTGAACGCGTCGATGGTCGCGCGACGGTCCGTTCCGCCTCGCCTTTCGATCTTGCCGTCGCGGTAGCAATGTATGCGGCCCGAAATTTCGCCGACCGAAAGCCCGCTCTTGCGCAAGCCGTCGATTACGGCATCGACCGGCGACGCCGTGAGACCGCCGGGAATGCCCGCGATGAGTTCGCCCAAATTTTCCGCCATTCCGGCAACGGACTCGTCGCTGTCCCTTGCATCGGCAGCGGTCCCGTCGATCTTGATCCTGAAAACGCTTTCCGCGACTCTCCAAATCTGGTCGGCGAGCGACAGACGCCTGCTGCCGGGAAGGCGTCCTTCGTTGTCGGCATGCCGCGCCTGCTCGCTGAAGAGTCCCGCTCCGGTAGAATGGAAAGTTATGACAGGCTTGCGACCTTCGCGAAACTCGCCGAGCGCCTCTTCAACCACCTGATCGACCTTGGTCGAGTTGATCATGGTCCTTGCGAGGCGCGGTATGGGACCGCCGTGGCCGGAAAACTGGTTCGCAGCATTGGTGCGGGCGCGCGCTACGGCCGGGTCGACGCCGTTTTCGATCATGGCAGTGAACATCGCGGCTTGCTGCCGCCCCACAATTCGCCCTACTCGGATCGAAATGTCGAGTATGAGTTCAACCACCGGCGACATTCGGTCCATGAGTTCCTGGTACTCGGCCATTCTTTCGTCGCCGGGCAAGCGAACCTGGTAATCGACGTGCGAAAGGTCATGGTCCCGCCGCAAAAATACGCCGTCCTCCGCGAGCATTGTCGTGAAGCTTTCCTGCGCGGTCTCTCCGCCGGACGCAAGGCATGAGAAAATCTCGTCTAGCCGGCCGCCTTCGGTATTCGGCAGCAAAGGGCGATATAAGTCGGCGCCTGCCGGGTTGCGCATTGGCGTGGCCGTCGCGAACACGACATTTCGCCGACCGACCGTTTCGATAAGTTTGCGGACAGCCTTTCCCGTGTTCGAGCTTGGATTGATGGCGTTATGGGCTTCGTCGAGAACGACCAGCGTATTTTCGTCGGCCGCGTTTTCGAGCCAGGAAGTTTTTTCCTCGGAGCGGGAGCTGAACTGGCTATAGGTCGTCAGCACGATATTGCAGCTTTCCGGCCAGGTCC
Organism: Albidovulum sp.; assembly: GCA_028823855.1. GTDB lineage: Bacteria > Pseudomonadota > Alphaproteobacteria > Rhodobacterales > Rhodobacteraceae > JAPPFL01. The sequence goes on along the minus strand of JAPPFL010000071.1, from coordinate 157,011 downwards.
CGGCGGCAAAAATCCTATTTCGCGATGCGGCGCTCTCCGTTCTGTACGCCGTGCCGGGTTCGTTGAAGTTGACATCCGCGACGCCCGCTGAATCCGCAACGCGGAGTTCGACCGGGCGCGAGGCAAGAATGCGGGGCCTAGCCTCGCGCGCGGCTCCGACGGCTTCCAGGTCTCGCCACACGTCTCTGATATTCACGTCCGCGCTTTCCGTGAAGTAGAGAACATTGCTTCCGTTGCGAAGATGGAGCCTCGCCATGGCCGCCAAGCTGCGCCCTTTGCCGATTCCGGTCTGATCCGCTAGCAGAAACGACCGATCCCGAGTGCGAGCGTACCGCCACATGGATACGGCATCGACCTGTTCCGACGTCAGGATTTCAGGTAGCTGGCCCGCCGAAATCCCAAGCGCGCCGCAAAGCGCGCCGTCGACGCCTCCGACCGCGTCGGCCTCCATCGCTACGCGCCTGAGGGATTTTGCGGTGGCGCCCTCGAGAGCCTTCGGCACCATGGTAAAGGAAGGCGTTGCCTTGGACAGCGGCACGTAGGGCCTTTGCCGTTCGTTTTCTCTCCGGTCGTCTGCGCCGAGGAATTCCTCGTCCGCGATATCGAGATGCCATTTTTTGATACGCTGGCGCGACCTGAGGATTTCCAGATACAGGCTGTCGAAATCCGCGTTGGTTACGACCCGGAAAGTGCGCAAGGCGGCTTGGGGCAGGCTCGGCTCCGGAACCGGCCTTCTCTGGCCGACAACGTAAATCGTGGCGAACTCGTCTTCCTGGCGTCCCGAAGCGGCGACCGGTGAAATTTCCGCAATCGCCTCGAACGCATAGATCTTTCCGATCGCGTGCCGCAGAGATTCTTCGGATTCGCTGCCGGGCGAGCCCCTGAATATAAAGCTGCTCCATCCCTCGCCCGATCGCCGGCCGAGAATGAGGCCTATTCTCTCCGCCAGCGAGTCTCCGGAAACCGCCGACAAGTCGTGCAGTTGGAAAGCCGGCTCCCTGTCGTTCCTAAGACTCGGCGCCGCAGCTTCGAGGAACTCGTCTCCGGAGAAGTCGACTTCTTTCGCTTCGCGCGTAAGCCGCCTGAGAAAGACCGTCATCGCGATCGACGGCTGAATCGCCGAATCGTTCGCTTCCCGAAGCAGCGCGCCGGCCGCGTTCTCCGCAGTCCGCATGGCGCGATGGTAGTTCTGGCGCGATCCATTGTCCTGAATCGCGATCGAGGCGATCTGCCGATACATGTGGACGCGAATATCTCGAACGGCGATTTCCTCGTCGAGGGTTTCGTCGCTGCAGTTCCTCAATGCCGTTGCGGCGATTTTGACGAGCGTTTCCTTGGACAGCGTGCTCCGCGCCGCCATCTGCACGAGGCCGGCGGCGATCAATTCGAGGCTCGCGCGATCCCTAGCGCGCAGGAACAGAGCTGGATTCGCATCGGGAGATTCCCGTTCAAACCTGTGGCTCCCGCCTTTCGCGATCTTGCGGTAGCGGTGTTCCGAGTCTCGAAAAACCTCTTCTCCCCGCGAATTGATGCCGATCGCTTCCGCGGTAGCGATATCGGGACCTGAAACGGCCCTCGACCTTGCTCCGTAATCTATTGTCCAGGGAGCCGCCTTCCATTGCCGCCTCGGAATTTCCACGACCTTGCCGCCAAGTCGCCCGGCCAGCGATGCAGGCGTGAAATCGAATCGCCCCTTTTCATTCGGGAATAATTTAAGCGCGCCGCTCTTTCCGGCTTCTGAAAAGCCGAATTCCAGCGCGCGCTTGCGGATTTGCGCGCTTTCTCCGGTCCCATTAAATTGGAGCAGAAGCCCGCGAGAACCGCTCGATAGCACCACGCGCCGAAGCTTGGCGGCGTCGCGCCGGAAGGTTATCCATTGGACGGTCGAGGATTCCTGGACGGCTTCTTCCGGCATTCGGATGATCCTTGGCTAACGCGGTCCGGCAAGCTGCCATTGCCCACCGAAGGTGCCATCCACATTGCCAGGTTCCGCTTGGTCAAATTTCCAAATTGCCGAAGGAATCGAGAATTTTGCGCTCGCTTGACCCGCCTTCCGCGTTTTCTTCGCGTGCATCCGCGCTCGTCGATTCGCACCCTACCGGTTCCGAAGCCGATTCGACAGAGGGAAATCCGGTTTCAGGCCGTTCCTTGCTTTCGGCGCGATGCTCCGATTCTTTCATGGTTCTTTCAAGCTGTTCCAGAGCCTGTTCGAACCCGCCATAATAGCGCTGCAATGCGTTCGGGTCCGAATATGTTGGCACCGCGTCGTACGGAACTGCTGCGGAAAGAGCCCGGACTTTGGCTAGGAATCCCCCTTCTGCGGCGCTTTCGCGCGTATTGGCTCTGCTAAGAACGCTGGCCGTCGAAACGGCGAATCCGAATTCGCTGGTCTTGGGAAGCTTCAGGCCGCGCCGGGCGCAGAACGACCTGATTGCGCGATCACTCACGGTCCTCCAGCCGCCGTCCATGTACGCGGCTTTGGCGGGAGCGTCGGCTTCGGCAAGGAATTGCGCAACCAGGAATTTTGCCAGATCGCCCTCTGCCCGGGATGCAATGCGGTCGAACCTGCGTCCGACGCCTCCGGTCTTGAAACTTTCCAGCGCGATCGCGCTGCGCTTGCCCCGATCCGCGGATTCAGCGGATTTCGGCGCAACCGGCAGCCGTTCCAGCGGCACGACGTCTACGATGCCGCCTAGTTCGAATACGCGTTCGACCGAAGCCCGTCTCTTTTCCGAAAAGATCCGTTCCAGCGCGACCTCCAGAGTCTCCGGCGCCCCGTTTCTCCAGCCGCGCCATACCGTGCCCGTTCGACGATCGCGCCCGCCGCCCGGAGACTCTGTCGAAACAGCTAGGACGCAGCCCGACTTGTACTCGAGTGCGCCGCAGACGGCATCTTTCAGCTGGCCGAAGGCCCTGGTGATTTCGGTGTCCGTCGAATGCATTACCAGGGCTTCGTAGACCGTTGCCCCGTTCGACCGGAATCTGCGAATTCTCCCGCGTTTGTCGATGCTTGGCGAGATTCGAATGGGAAGGCCGAGGCGCATGTCGGAATCCGGGTCGGCGAGCTTGTTGACCCATGTCGCCGTATAGGCGCCTTTTTCGATAGAAGCGTTGGAAAATGCCAAGTATGAGCCGGGGGGCGAATGCGCCATGGCGGACGGGTCGATGAAGTCGGCGATTTGGGACACCATCTGGTTCGACGGGGTTTTTCTTAACGCGATGGCGATCTTGCGGCCGTCCATCGCGCCGCCGGCGGCCGTGCCTTCGATTATTCCTCGGTAGCACCGAAGCCGCGTTACCGACGTGTCGTAATTTTCGACTTTAAGCACGATGTTGCCGACTGGTCGGGGCCTCTCTCGCTCATTGGCATTCTCGCTCATCGTCTTCCTTTTCCTGCAAATTTTCCGCCGCGCCAGCGCGTTTGCGCCGATGCAGATTCATTTCATCAGCTTGGCTAGGCCGCGTCGGGCGGCGGGTCCGCCTCCGGCCAGGATCGCGCCAGCTCTTGGCGCGAACGATCCGATCGAAGAAGCGGCGCCGGCTGCGGCCGAGTTCATTCGGGTCTGGGCGGAACCATCGGCTATTCCGGTTTCTGAACCGATCCATCTTAAAACCCGGCCGGGAAACTCGGTAACCAGCGAAAAGCTTCGCTCGATAATGACGACGTAGGCGACGACGATCAGCATTCCGGCGGCGACAAGCCCGAAAATGCCCACGATCGGAGACGCATTCAGCAATGCGCTCATCGCGTAGAACATGCCGGCATCGAGGAGCCCCGAAGCAATGCGAAAAATCGCCATGCCGGCGAAAAGTCCGAAAATCATAAGCGTCGGCGTCAGAATGAGACCCAGCAATAGCATCCAGCCGCCGCGGCCGGCATCGCCGGATATCCCTTCGCCGTCCATTCGAAGATGGGCGAACGCCCATAGCGTCGATGCGACGACGGATTCGGCGACAAGCAAAAGGTACCCGGCGACGGCAAGAATCCAGAACAGAAACGGCAGCATCGGCAGGATAAAGGACTGCGAAGCGCCTATGGCCGCCAGAGGAGCGGCGATAAGAATTGCGGTTGAGCTTGCCCCCGACCCCGCGACCAGCGAGGTCGCGAATCCTCCAAGCAGAAGCGAACCGGCAACGTCGAGATACCAGTTCCCCATCGATACGATTCCCGCGATGGGATCGCCGCTCCAGTTCGAAGGCGATAGTGTTTGGACGACCGCTTCGAGTCCCCCGGCAAAATTCGCCCGCCAAATTCTCGAGAGAAGCCCGGAGCGTTCTTCGGGGAGCGCGTCGCGCATCGCGTTCGCCGTAATCCGGAAACCGCCCGCCGCCAGCCTTGCGGAAGCGCGTTCCAATTCGTCGTTAAGAGAATTCCAAATGCGCAGCGCCTCCTCGGCGTGCATGTATTTGTCGGCATCGACGGCGAGCAAATTCCTTCCGAACCAGCCGGGCGAATCCGTCGCCACGACGACATTCCGGTTCAGCCTGTTGATTTCATTGCCGATATAGTCGGATTCCTGGCCGGAAACCGATGCCCGAACCAGCCCCAGGATTTCCGAGTTGAGGCGGGCGACAACCATGAACCAGTTTCCGGCGCCGATCCATCCTTCGCCGAAGCATACGGTTCCGCCAACGACGGAGTCGCAGCTGCTTCCGCTTATGAATTCCAGAATCGCCGCTCGAGCGGCGCCGCTGCTTGAGTCGGCGCCGATCAAGTGTTCTAGAATTTGACGATTGCCGCTCTCAAGCATTTCGCCGGCCGCGGCGATCGCGCGAGCGATCTCGCCCGAGACTTCCGCGATCTCGCTTGAATTTCCGAGCGCAGCCGACCATTGCGCATCGATGATCTCGTTAGCGGAATCGACCAGGTGCTGAAGCACGCCGTGGTGGAGCGACCGGAACTGCGAAGCCACGGCGTTCCCCACCCCGTATTCGAAGCGGTTCACGTAGCTCGGCAGCCTCGGAATCGCGTAGGAGCCGCAAATGCCGCTTTGCTTTCCGCCGATTCCGGAAATGAATTCGTCGGCGTCGTTCGAGGAAATGGCTTCGAACGAGACGCGCTTGTCGCTTCCCGCCGCCGCCAGCTGGTAATTCGCGATCTTCGCGCAAAGCTGGTTTCTATAAACGGTCTTGAATACATCGCCGCTGAAACGGGAGGTTGCTCCCGTAACCGGCAGGTTGCCGGACAATATCTGCGCCGCGCCGAAGCTCCAGACTTCGGAAGCCATGGAGGTCGAGCCCTTGACCAGCCATGCGACCGCGCCTTGAATTGCATTGTAGCCGCCCATGCCCGGCATCGGCATCAGCAGCGCCGCCGCCAGGAGCACGCGCAACGGCGCCCAAAGAGAAGACCATCGGCGACCGAGGATCCTGCCTTCGTGGGCCGTTTGCAGAACCCCGGCGAAGACATTGTAGAGGAAAAGCAGCCCGCCGATTCCGAGCACGAATACGTTGAAGTATCCGATTATGCTCGAAAACACGGTTGCGCCGGACGGGCCGGCGGCGCTGGGGAAGAGCGGGCCGAACAGCTCGTGCAGGAGCACCGAGCTGTAGCCGTCTCCGAACGGCGATCCGAATAGTCCCGAGATGGCTCCGCCGTCGACCGATGCGGGCGAGGACTGCGCTGCGGCTTTGCCGACAACGGCGAACGGCGCGAACATTGCGAATGAAACGAGTTTTGGATCCGGCGAAGGCATAGATTTTCCTGTTCCGGATAAACAATCGCCCGCGCTCGTGAAATTTTTTTTCGAAATATCGGGGCTTGCGCCGCGTCCGGTTGCGTTCCCTGCGGATAATGCTGCCGCGGCGCTTTCGCCGAAGCGAAGGCAGCCGGCGCGACGGCTGCTCTTCGCGCGGCTGCAGGCATCAGCCGGAAAACGGGCTCGTTCGAATCGCTTGGGCTCGCTTGGAGACTCCCTCAACAATTGACGCGAAACGGTGGCGAACGCCGATAGGCTGCATCCACGGCGTCCGGGTTCTGAGCGAGTTGCGCGGCGCCGGCGATAGCATCAGTCCCGCCCCCACCATGTTCGCTCAAGCGGTTTGCCGCCGACAAATTCGCCCGCGCCCGGATGCTCGCTTATGCGAATGCATTCATTCCATTTCGCCATCCGCTCCGATCGCGAGAACGAACCGACCTTGAGCTGTCCGGCATTCAGGCCGACCGCGAGATGGCAAATGCCGACATCCTCGGTTTCGCCCGAGCGAGCCGAAATCACCGTACCTAGCCCGTTTCGCCTTGCCGCCCGAAAAGCCGCGAGCGACTCGGAAACGGTTCCCGCCTGGTTGACCTTGATTAGCGCCGCGTTGCAGGCACCGGCCTTCGCGGCCTCGAGCACGAGTTCCGTACGGGTCGCGAGGTAGTCGTCGCCGATGATTTGAATGCGCGAGCCGAATTTATCGGTGAATTTTCGCATTCCGTCCGGATCGTCCTCGGCGAGCGGATCCTCGATTGCGGCGATCGGGTACTTGTCCAGCCAGCGGCCGAGAATTTCGATCATTGAATCCGTGTCGACCGTTCGGTTTTCGAGCGCAAGCTCGTATCGACCCTTCCCGCCGAATTCGGACGCGGCGATATCGAGGGAAATAACGACCCGTTCGCCCGGCGATTCTCCGGCCGCCTCGATTGCGGCGACGAGGGTTTCGAGTCCTTCTTCGTTGCTTTCGAACTGCGGCCACCATCCGCCTTCGTCGGCCACGCCGGCGGAGCCTCGCCTGCGCTCCAGGATCGCGCCGGCGGCTCGGTAAATCTCGGACGTGATCGCCATGGCTTCGCTAAAGGATTCCGCTCCGGGAACCATGATCATAAAGTCCTGAACATCGACGCGGCGCCCCGCGTGGGCTCCGCCGCCGAAAACCTGAATCTCCGGCAACGGAATCGACGGAGCGCTCCCGTGCGTATCGGCCAGGTATGCCCACAAGGGCTTCGACTCGCTGGCGGCGGCGGCTTGCAGAACGGCCAGAGACGTTGCGACCGTGGCGTTGCCTCCGAGATTCGATTTTGCCGGCGTTCCGTCCAACTGAATGAGAGCGTCGTCGACCGCCTGCTGATCGATCGCGGCCATGCCCTTCAATGACTTGGCAATCGCTCCGTTTACGTTGGAAACTGCGCGCGCGACATCCTTGCCGCCGAGCCTTGCGCCGCCATCGCGCAAGTCGACTGCCTCGCGGGAGCCCCGCGAGGCTCCAGCGGGGGCGGCGGCCCGGCCGATCGATCCATCGGCGAGCGCGACCTCCACCTCGACGGTGGGATTGCCGCGAGAGTCCCAGATCCGGCGAGCGAAGACCGTTCGGATTTCACTCATCTTCGTGTCGCCCTACTTGCCGGATGGCCGCTAGCGCCTCTGCTAGATTTGGCGGCCGCTCCAGTATCAGAGATTTCGCCGTGCCGCGGACAAGCCTTTGGTTTCGCGGCGACAAGTACGGCACGGGCGACTTCCCGTCGACCCGCGCAAGCATCAGCGCCGGCAAGAGCTCGGCCGCGCGAGCCTCCAATTCCTCAAGCGGCTCCCAGTCGACATTGGCGGCGTATGAAGTCCAGAATTCAGTGCCGACCGCGATCAATTCCCCGCAGAATTTCGGTCGGTGAAAGGACTTGAGGACCAGGTGATTGAGGCAGAAGGCGACATCGAACGCGGGATCGCCGATCGTGGCGCATTCCGCATCGAGAAGAATCGGGCAGTTCCCGCGAAACAGGATGTTTTTCGGGCTGATGTCGCCATGCACGAGCGCGATTCGCGATCGGTAGAGGCGGTTTCCAATGCCGGTCAGCTGCCGAGACAGATCGGAATGCTTCAAGGCTGAAAACAGCAGATACGGTTCAATTCGAAGCGCAAGGAAGTCGTCGTAATTTTCGAAACGCGCCCGGCAGAAGTCGGGTCGAGCCGACGCTCGGTGAATTTTGCCCAGGACAGCGGCGACGCGTCCGGCGCGACCGACGCGCGGCGTCTCTTTCATTAACGCGTCCTTCCACAATCGAACATCGGGCGAAGCGATATGCTCCATCGCAAATCCGATGCCCGACTGCCCGTAAAGTCGAGGGATCGAGGACGGCTCGACAGCGCGGGCGAATTCCAGCCAGGCAAACTCGGTCCTGTTGCGGTGCGTCGGCGCCCGCCAATCCTCCGAGACCTTCAGCTTTTCGAGCGCGAATTTGACGCAATAGGACTTTTCGCCCGCTTTCACGCGCGCGATGTCCGATGCCACGCCGCCTTTCAGCGGATCGACTTCGATATAGTCATCCTCCGAAGCGAGGCCAAGTTCGCAGAGCAAGCGGCGGCAGCGCGTTTCAAGAGCGTCGGTCATCGCGCGAACCGGAAGATAGGAATAAGTCCCGCGATCATCGGTTTCCTGCCGATTTCCCGGGCGCAAGCGCCGCGCGCATTTCGGACAGGTGGCGCTCGTTGCGGCGAAGAAGCTTGCGCATGCAGGATCGAGCCTCATCCGGATTTCGATCGTAGACGGCTTCGGCCACCTGCCGATGCTCGTCCAGAAATTCGATGATCGCGTAGTCCGCCCTGATCGCAAGCTCAAAATTCGCGCGCAGCACGGCGACAACCGCTCGCAGGAGCGTCACGAGGAATTTGTTGTGGGCCGCCGCAAACAAGCGACGATGGAACAGAATGTCGGCTTCGACCGCCTTTTCCGGATCGTCCTTGTTGGCCTCCATCGCTTCCAGCGCTTCGAACAAACGGAGCTTTTCGGTTATGGTCGCAAGTTCGGCGGCCATCGCCGCCACTTCCGGCTCGACAATATATCTCAGCGCGCTCAGTTCATCGATCAACCCGTCGCGCAGATCATCCGAATCCATGGCCCATTGGATGATGCGGCTGTCCAGGTAGTTCCAGTTTTCCTTTGGCTGGACCTTGGTTCCCGAACCCTGCGCAATGCGGAGCAACCCCATGGATGTCAGATACTTCGTGGCTTCGCGGACCACGTTTCTTCCCACTCCGGTCGACTTCGCAATCTCTGTTTCCGTCGGCAGGGCCGTGTCTGGAGCATAGGTTCCGTGGACAATGCGGCGGCCGAGGGCGTCGATTGTCCGTTCTACCAGGGGCGAGGCTCTTTCGGTTTCGCGATTTGCCATGTTGGCGCTTCCACCCGTGGCCATTTCTATTTCCGCATGATCGAAACCGCTCGATCGGCAACAGCCATCGCGGGCGCGTTCGTGTTGCCCGAGGGTATGAACGGCATCACCGAGCAATCCACCACGCGTAGATTCTCGATGCCTCGGACTCGCAATTCCGTGTCGACGACTGCATTCGGATCGTTGTCTGCGCCCATGCGGGCCGTGCCGACCGGATGGTAATTGGTTTTCACGGTTCGGTTGCTGTAATTTCGCAGGCCATCGTCCGACGCCACATCTTTTCCGGGCAGGAGCTCTTCGGAAATCAGGGACGCCGCCGGTTCGGTCGCCAGGACCTCTCGGGCGATCCTGACGGCCTTGATCGTAAGCCGCAGATCTTCCGGGTGGCCGAAAAACCTGCAATCAACCAGCGGCTTGTCGTTCGGGTTGCCGGACCTTAGCCTTACGGTCCCGCGCGCCTTCGGCCGCAGCAGGCAGGAGGTCAACGTAACGCCGTTCGTTGGCTTCAGGTCGGTGAAGTCGCGATCCAGATACACGATAGGAGCGCAGTACAATTGGATCGTCGGCCTTTCGCCTCCGTCCGGATCGTGGAACGCGCATGCCTCAACGCCGATCGTCGTTACGGGTCCCGAACGGAACATCAGGTACTGGAGACCGTTGCGGATCATTCGCCAGCCGCGGTCCTGCCTGAAATAGCCGACCGATCCGCTCGTGGCGCAGATGAGCGGGACTTCGTGATGATCCTGAAGGTTTTCGCCGACGCCCGGCAGGTCGGCTATGCATGCGATGCCGTGCTCCTTGAGATGATCCGGCGGGCCAATTCCCGAGAGCATTAGCAGCTTCGCGGTATTGTACGTGCCGGTCGCGACGAGAACCTCGCCGCCGGTTCTGACGGTCGTCGAATTGCCGTTCTTGCTGAATTCAACTCCGACGGCGCGCCCGTTCTCGATCACGATTCGCGTAACCTGCGCCTTCGTTATGATCTTGAGGCAGGGGCTGTCCCGCACTCGGGAAAGGAACGCTCGAACCGCGTCGCACCGCTCGTGCCTGCCGATCGTGTTTTGCATCAGGCCCACGCCGGCCTGGCATTCGCCGTTGAAATCTGGATTGTAGGCAAAGCCGCGACCCTGCGCCGCCAGCACGAATGCTTCGGTCATCTCGGCAGTGTAGCCCGGGTCCGACACCCAGAGCCCGCCGTCGATGCCATGATATTCGTTGTTGAACTTGGTGTTTCTCTCCAGCCGCTTGAAATGAGGCAGCATGTCCCCGTACGACCACCCGGAACCGCCACCGAGAAACGCGTCCCAGCCATCGTAGTCCTGGCGCTGTCCGCGCATGTAGACCATGGCGTTGACCGCGCTTCCGCCGCCAAGCGCCCGCGCTTGAGGAACGATAGGCGCCCGGCCGTCAAGCTGCTCCTGCGGCACCGTTTCATGCATTTCCAGGAAATCGTCGCGCGCGAGATACTTCATGTATCCCGCCGGCATGCGCAGGAGCCAGTTCGTGCGCGCAGGGCCTCTTTCGATAAGTAGAACGCGCGCGCCGAAGTCCCGCACCAGGCGAGTCGCCGCCACGCATGCCGAGGAACCGCCTCCGGCGATTATGTAGTCGTAATCCATGCATTCCCCCCATCCCCCAGCGGCGGCTTCGGACATGCGATCACGAGCTTTTCCTGATCCTCGCGCCTGTCTGCGCATCGAAGAAAAAGGTCTCGCCGCGATCGATCCGGAGACCTATCCGCTCGTCGATTTTCGGCCGCCGGGCCAAGTCGCCGATCAGCGAAATCCTGTCGCCGCCGGTATCGGCTACAATCAGGAGTTCCGACCCCGTGTACTCGACGGCGAAAACGGTGCCCGCGATGTCCGGATCTTCGTCCGCGATCGAAACGTGCTCGGGTCGCACGCCCAGAACGGCGTCGCCGGAAAGCCAAATCGGAAATCCGCCTATATTGGCCGAAGCAGTTTGGAATTCTCCGCCGGATGCGCGTCCCGGAATCCTGTTTATAGGAGGAGATCCGATAAATGTCGCGACGAATAGATTGTCGGGGTCGCCGTAAATCTGTTCGGGCGCTCCAATCTGCTCGACCATGCCGTTGTTCATGACGACGACGCGGGAAGCCATTGTCATGGCCTCGATCTGATCATGGGTGACGTAGACTGTCGTCGTCTTGAGGTTGTGGTGCAGATGCTTGAGTTCGGCTCGCATCGTAACTCTCAATATCGCGTCCAGGTTGGAGAGCGGCTCGTCCATCAGGAAAAGGTTCGGAGTTCTTACGATGGCTCGGGCCAGCGCCACGCGCTGACGCTGCCCTCCGGACAAGGAACGCGGGCGGCGGTCGAGGAATTCGCTCAGATGCACTCTTTCCGCGGCCGCGAGGACGCGCTCGCTTAGTTCCGGGTCACCCACTCTCTTTAGCCTGAGCGGATAGGCGATGTGCTGGCGGACGGTCATATGCGGATAGAGGCCGTAATTCTGGAACACCATCGCGATATCGCGATCGCGGGCCAACCTGTCGTTAACTCTTACGCCGTCGATGTATACGTTGCCGGAGGTCGCTGACTCCAGCCCCGCGATAATGCGCAACGTAGTCGATTTGCCGCACCCCGACGGGCCGAGAAGAACGATGAATTCTCGATCCGCAACCGTCAGGCTGAGGTCTTTTACCGCGCTGAACTGGCCCCAGCGCTTTTCAATATTTTCAAGAACGATTTTCGCCAATGCGTCGGCTCCAAGCTAAATTTGTCGCCAGGTATGCGATAGAGGCGGATCGGACCTGCTTTCGATCGCGTTCATCGGCCCGAGTTCGTCCGCGTATTTTTTTACAAGCCGCAATCCCGCCGCCGTTGGCCGAAGGGCCGGCGCCCGATCTACTATTTTGAATCCGGCTCGAGCACAGAACAGCCGTTTGCCGTAGCAAATAAGCGTCTCGATTCCTTGCATCTCGAATATGATCGCAGGCGCCACCGTCCGGTAAATCGCATTTGCCGCGGCGATTTCGCCCGCTCTGTAGCGGTTGTAGGCCTGCACGGCATAATCGATGCAATCCGGCGCCAGTATCAACCCTCGGCAGCCGACATCGAGATTATCGACGAGTTCCAGGCCCGCCCTGCCGTTGAATATAGGCAGGGACCCGTTGGTCGCCTCGATCAGAGCCGCCGTGTCTACTGCCGAGGCTTCCGCCTTGATAACGCTAAAATTCGGGCAGTTCCTGCGCAGTTCGATAATGTCATTCACGGCCAATCCGCGACCGAGAAACGCGGGCGCGTTCTGGATTGCGACCGGCAATGCGGTCGAACGGGCTACAGCGCAAAAGAAATCGATAAATTCCGAGGCAGAGTAGTTCCCCGCCGCCGGCGGCTGCAAAATAAGCCAATCCGCTCCTAAGCGCTCGGCGCATCGCGCCTGCTCGATTTGTTCAGCGATTGACGAGCCGGAAATCGTTATGGCTAGGGGAACCCTGCCGGCGTTGTCCTCGGCCACCCACTCGATAATCGTAAATTTTTCGCGTTCGGAAAGCTTGGAGACTTCGGTTGCCAGCCCGAGCGCAGCTATGCCGTGAACGCCCGCTTTCAGGCAAACTTCGATCTGTCGCCGCATTGCCTTTCTGTCCAGCTCTTCGTTCTCGTCAAAGAGCGCGTAGACGATCGCGTGGATTCCATGAAGCATGGGCAGTTGACAGGTCGGCAAATTAGTTCCTTTTCAGTTGCCGGGAGGCGGCGCGTCCCGAATTCCGAACTCGCATTGCGGATTTTCGCCGAACGATTCCCGATCTGTCGCCGGCGCGCCTCCGACTTCGATCCCGGATTTCGCCGGTCCGTTCGTCATTTTATGGCCCCGAGCGTGAGGCCGCGAACGAGTTGGCGCTGGAATACGAACACGAACAACAGCACCGGAGTCAGCATAATCACGGCCGAAGCCGTTAGCTCGCCCCAACGGATCTGCTGATAGCCGACAAAATTGTATAGCCCGACCGGTACGGTTTGGACGCGATCGGCAAGTACCAGCGAAAAAAGGAATTCGTTCCACGAGAACAAGAAAGTGAGAATGGCGACGGCCGCGATGCCCGGCAGAGTGACCGGCAGGCAGATTTGCCGGAAGGCCTGATATCCGGTTGCGCCGTCCATGAAGGCCGCCTCCTCAAGTTCTTTCGGAAGATCCTCGAAGAAGCCCTTCATCAACCAAACGACAATCGAAATCGTAATCGCGGTGTGCGCAAGAATTAGGCCGAGATGGGTATCGAATAGGCCGGAGCGGATATAGACGACGAAAAAGGGTATGAGCATGGCCACCGGCGGCGTCATGCGTGTCGTTAGAATCCAGAATCCGAAATCCGCGTTTCCCGTGAACCGGTAGCGAGCCAGCACGTATGCCGTGGGAACCCCGAGAAGCAGCGAAAGCGCGGTCGTACCAAGAGCGACAATCAGTGAATTCTGAAAATAGAGCCACACTTCGCCGCTGCCGAGCACTTTGACGTAGTTGTCCCAGATCGGCTCGAAAATGAACTTGGGTTTGCGCGAAATCGCATCGACCTGCCTTTTCAGGCTCATCGTGAACAGCCAGTAGATTGGGAACAGGCACCAGAGAGCGAATAGCCACAGGACCAGGCGCCTGATCCAGGGCTGAAGAAACCGTCCGACCCGGACCGCCGGCGAGAGCGGTTTCAACGGCTGGCGCGCAGCTTCGCCCATAGTCGCACCGGCCTAGAGCGCAGCCTTCGGCCGGAACATGTTGATCCGTCTCAGGAATACTTGACTGAATATTATCGTCATGATTAGCATTACGATGGCGATTGCGGCCGCGTACCCCATCTCGAGGAACTCCAGCCCCTGCTTGTAGGCCAGAAGGTTGAGCGTGCGCGTTGCAATGCCGGGACCGCCGCCGGTTAGAACGAATATTATGTCGAATGTCTTGAACGCATCGATGCTGCGGAAGACGACCGCTACGGCAAGATAGGGATAGAGCATCGGCAAGGTGTGGTGGAAAAAAATTTCGAAAGGACCCGCTCCGTCCATCTGAGCCGCTTCGAGGGGTTCTTCATCCATGGCGGCGAGACCGCCGGCTGCGATCAAAAGTATGAAGGGAGTCCATTGCCACGCGTCAACGGCTACAAGCGTTGTCAATGCCATGCCGGGCGTACCTAGCCAATCCTGAGGCGGCAGGCCAATCTGCTTCAAGAGATAGTTGAAAACGCCCAGGCTAGGGTTCAACATGATTCGAAACGTGAACACGGCGGCTACGGGAGTTATCGCCAGCGGAAGCAGGTAGATAAGCCTGAGCGCGGGCACCGCGCGGGTTTCGTTGTGCAGCAGCGCGGCGATCCCGACGCCAAGGACGAGTTCGACCGCCACCGCCGCAATCGTGAATACGACCGTTATGCGTACTGCGTTCCAGAATTCCGGGCTTTCAAACATGCGCCCGAAATTTTCGAACCATATGTAGGCAAAATCGTCAGGAGTAACCAGGGACAGATTAGAGAACGAAAACGCCAAGCTGACGAGGAAGGGCACAAGCGTCAGCCCGAGCAGCAAGACCGTTGCGGGCGTCAGCATCAATAGAACGAAGCGCCTGCGGTCGCGACCTGCCGATGAATTCATTGCGTTTGGGAGCTCCCGAGGGTGCGCATTGCAATTGAAATGTCAGCCGCCGTCAGGAAAGCCATTACTACGGCGGCTTGACTTGTCAGGGGGCGTAGATGCCCCGGTTTTCCGGATACTAGCCCGCGAGGTCCGACTCGATCTTCGCAGCGGCCGCATCCATGGCGGCTTTTGCGTCGCTTGCTCCCGTCGCGATCTGGTTCAGCGCTATGCCGAACGCGTCGAGAATCTGCGGGCCCTTCGGGTGGAACCAAGTAGCCTTGAACAGATCGCCGTCGCCTGCCTTCAGGCTGGCCAGCGCCGTGTCGGCGGCCTGGGCGCCGAATCGATCCTGGAATGCTTGAGAAGCCCAGGCGGATGCTCGAGGAGTAGCCAGTCCGGCCGCCGAGGAAAGGAGACAGGTCGGCAACGACTCCGCCCACATCAGGAAGAGCCATGCCGCATCCTTGTTGGCCGAGTTGGAATTTATTCCGGCATTCCAGTGCCACATATTTGGCTTGATGGGCATATCGCCCGCTTGCGGCAGAGTAGCGTAAACAGTCTTGCCGGCGGCAACGCTCTTGTCGGGATTCGCGATATCGGTTGCGAAGTTGGACGAATCGCAACCAATGGCTACGGCTCCCGCCATAAAGTCGTTCAGGCACTCGACCCACTGGTAGCTGCTAATGCCGACCGGTCCCGCATTTTTTAGTAGTCCGCCGTATGTTGCCATAGCCGATACCGCTTCGGGCGAATTGATGACGACATTGCCGTCCAAATCGATGATTGCTCCGCCGTATGTAAATATAAAGCCGCCGGCCGGCCAAGTGCTGTCGCCCGTCGATTTGGCCCGCATGGCGATGCCGGCGACATCGTCGCTGTGCAAAGCCATCGCAGTATCCATCAGGCCTTCCATAGTGGTCGGGACCGCCAGGCCCTTATCCTCGAGAAGCGGCTGATTGATAAAGAGAATCTGAGATTCAGCTGTAATCGGCATCAAATAGCGAACGCCGTCGGACCAAGTCTGGAATGAACGGGCCGACGGAAAAAGGTCGTCGTCGTTCCACCACGCGGCGTCGCTCAACTGGCTGTTGCCGTAAAATCCGTCGAGCGGCTCGAGCCATCCTGCAGTAATCGCCTGCCCGATAGCCCAAACCATGTAGACATCAGGCGTCGGATTCCCCGCGCCTAGCTTGACCGGCAGCTCCGCAGTGTACTCGGTTTCGGACTGGGTTTGGATGTCCACGTTTATCCCGGTTAATTCCGTGAACAGCGGAACCAGCGGCGTGATCGCGTCGGTCCAAGGGTGCTGTACGGCGTTCAGCACGATAGTGCTGCCTTCCTGGGCTCTCCAGTCGATGTCGGCGGATGTCCACTGATCGCTCATTTCGTCAAATGTATCCGCCAGCAAGCGCGTAGGCATCGAAGCCAGCAGGCCGACACCTGTCAACGCGCTGGTGGTTTGCAATATTCGGCGTCGGGAAACGCGCATTCCCGTCCCCTTGCTTGAAAATCGATTTCTATTAATCATTAGCTCCTCCTAGTGCCCGCAGGCAGGCGGCCTCCCGCATTGGCATGCTGCAGCAAAATAAAATTCACGCCGCCACAAATGCATCCGGCGGATTTGCTTTTCCAGCCTTCGGCAGTTCGATTCAACCCATGATTTGAAGCAAGTCAACCCACAATTTTTAGCTCTGTAATTTTAATTTCCGGATGTCGGCAAGCGCCGGAAAAGAATTAGAGCATTCTTCGCTCGCGTTTCGACTTTCAGCGGTCGGGGCAACGGAGGGCCGCTGCTTCTGAATTGTTCCGTCGGACGTCGCAACTCCCGATCGGTTTCCCCAAGGAACGTTCGGATCCGCTCTTCGACGCGAGGCCGTCATTCCTTTCTCTCTCTCGGATTCAACGGCTTGTCCGCGATTTCAGGCGATCGATGTGGATAAATCCGCAACGGGCCAGTCTGAATTAATGCGATTTCACGCCTTGCCGATAACTTCGTACCCAACAAGGCGTCTGCAACGCGAAACCGAGCCGGCTGCAATTCAAATGCGGCGACGATCGCTTCGCGCTTGGAAACAGAGAGGACGAATCCCATGAAATTTTCAATGGCAACTCAAGCCTGCGCGTTGCTCTCGGCATTGGTATCCCCGGCGAACGCGGACAAGATTTCACTACCGGATTTGCTTGAAGAAATCCCGGGCATTGGTCGAGAAGGACGATTGGCCGGAATGGACGCGTGGCGCAATGCGGCCACCGGCGAATTTTGGTTCCTTGCTCCGGACGGCGTATCAATAGTTGCGGGGCGCGTTGTCGGAAGCCCAAAAACACCCGTTGCGCCTAGGGAATCGGAAGAAACCTGTTCAACATTTCAGTTCGAAGGATGCAATTGTCGAGGAGAAGGGCGCACCGGCGCCAATGCTTCCGCGAACAGCGTTTCGGGAAGCCTGCTTGATAGCTTGAACTCGGCAACGGGAGACAGCTTCAATCGTCCGCTTTCAATTCCGGGGAGCGGAAGCGGGTATGTAAATCGCGGCAATGTGGGCAAGGAGAGCGGCGAAATACGGGAACTCTCCAAGATCCGCGAGAAATTTAGAGTATCCGAGGATGTTGGAAGCAAGCACGATCGATTCAAGTTGCTAGAAGCGCTTCGCCAGCGTGCATTCTGGTTCGGAGTCGGAAGGGAGGATGCTCACCCGGTCTACGCGATCGTCGATCCAGCCTGCCCGTATTCCGCCGAAGCGATGCTGCGCTTGAAGGAGCATGTCGAATCCGGTTTTCTGCAACTTAGAATAGTTCTCATAGCTACGGCGCGGAGGGATTCGGTCGATGCGCTCGCTTCGATTCTATCCAGTCCGGAGCCGCCGGCTGCATTCTGGCAGCACTCGATCGCGAAGGCGCGGCGTGGCCGTTCAAATTTGCCATTCGGCGATTACGCGGCTCTTCCGGCGGGAATAAGGTCGGCGGTTCGGGCGAATTCCGAACTTGCTAGGGAACTTGAAATAACGGGAGTGCCGTACTTCGTTCCTGACGCTTCCCTCGGAGAATTCAGCTACTCGGAACGGCTCGCAGGCAATCAATTCGCTAGAACATTGGACGAGTGAATAGGTTAGGCCCAGAATCGATTCCGAATCCCGACAAATTGCCGGTTCGCGGAATTTTATGGCTAGATTCGTCGCAATTCATTGGCTAGACTGATATTCCTCTTAAACTGCCGGCCTTGCGTCGGGCGATTGAATCGAAATGTTGCCCCTGGCAAGGCGCAGAAATGAAAAAGGATATTCAGCCATGATTAATTTAAGCAGGATTGGAGCCTTGTCATTGTCCGTTCTGGCGTTTTCAGCGGCCTACGCCGCCGAAGATACGCATGACCACGACAATGAAGATAGCGAAAAAGCATTGGCCGTGCTTCGAAATGTCGATGGCGAGATCATCGGCACAGTCAATATGCAAGACGGAAATGCCGGCGTTCTCATGCATGTCGAAATCGAGGGGATCGCCCCCGGAGGCCATGCGATCCACATCCACGCAACCGGATCGTGCGAGCCGGATTTCAAGGCGTCTCACGGTCATATCAATCTGCACGAGCACCAGCACGGATTGCTAAACCCCGACGGGCCCGACAACGGCGATTTGCCTAACATTTACGCACACTCCGATGGTTCGGTTCGCGCCGAGCTTCTCGCGGTTGGGGTCGCAGTCTCGCACGCATATGCCGAAAAGCGCGGCGTCGCGGAACTTTTAGACGAGGACGGTTCGGCGATTGTTGTCCACGAAAGCCCGGACGACCACACGACTCAGCCGATCGGCGGCGCCGGCGGCCGCATTGCCTGCGGGGTCGTGCACGCAATGTAATCGGAGCGGTTGAATCAGCTTTGCGGCGCTAGGCATCCGCGGCAATTTTGTTTTCGGCAGGGCGGGCGGCTTTGCGAGCGCCGCCGAGACGGTCCTGCGCGTCGTCGACTATTCGTTGCGACGATGCGCGGATGCCCGCCTAGCGGCCACACTGAAATCGGCCAGTAGCGCGATCCGGCCCCCAATTGGCAACTTTGCTTCGCAGTTCGGCGTGCGCCGCATCGCCTGGCGGCAGCCGGGGCTGTCGAAAGGCGGAACAATCCGATGCCGAAGCGTTCGCTCTGGCTGGGATCAAAAGGCGGGTTATGCTGTAACCGCTAATGGTTGCGGGGATTGCCAATCGACGGATAGTGCTCGCGGTTCTGCGGCGATGTTTCAAGGAAGGGCTTCAAGTTGATCGGCAATAATCATTCGCAAATTTGCAAAGTAGGAGGCATCTCGCCGGGATTGCGCGTCTTTATTTCTGGAGCCGCGACCGGAATCGGCAGAGTAATCGCGGACGGGCTAATCGAATGCGGAGCAAGGCTGCATATTTGCGACGTGTCGGAAAATGACGTGAAGGAATTTCTAGTAGCGCATCCCGGCCAAAAGGCGGCGGTCGCGGATGTCGCCGACGATGCCGCTATCGGCTCGATTTTCGAGGAGATTGAAAGGGACTGGCATGGCTTGGATGCTCTGGTCAACAATGCCGGGATTGCCGGCCCGACCGGCGGCGTGGACGAAATCCGCCCGGACGAATGGCGCCGATGCGTGGATGTTTGCCTCACGGGGCAATTCTTGTGCGCGCATTACGCCGTACCGCTCATAAGGTCCGCGGGCGGCGGCTCCATAGTCAACCTGTCGTCGGCTGCGGGACGATTTGGATACTCCTATCGAACGCCTTATTCGTCCGCCAAGTGGGGCGTGGTCGGGTTTACGCAGAGCCTCGCGAAGGAGCTTGGCCCGGACAATATTCGCGTGAACGCGATTTTGCCCGGTTTGATTGAAGGCCCGAGGATCGAAAACGTGATTTCAAGCCGGGCGGAGCAGCTCGGAATTACGCATGGAGAAATGAAATCCGAATATGTAGAAAACATATCTCTGCGCCGCATGACGCCGCCTGAAGACATCGCGTCGCTCGTGGCTTTTCTGCTTTCCGACATGGGCACGAATTTGTCCGGCCAGTCGTTCGGGATCGATGGAAATCTTGAAAAAATTTAGTGATCCGTCGTTGCGAAAATTGATTGGGAATTTCGGGCGAGAGAAGCGGCCGCGATTGAGCGGACTGGCAGCGGACCGGGACACGCGCTATTTCGAATAGGCGGGCAATATTCGCCTGTTGGCGGAAAATCGACGCTAAGGTGCGCGACTGGAAATTCCATGCGCGAATCTCGAATTCAATCCGGGTTCGTTCGCTTGACCAAGTTTAGTAATTTAGTTTATTAAACCCCATCGGAAATTTTCTGGAGATAGAAAAATGCGCGCAAAAAAACTAACTGCGGTCGCAGGCGGAGCTTTCTTGGCAGCAATGTCGGGCGCCCAGGCCCAGGACAGCGAGATCACCCTTTGCTGGGCGGCTTGGGATCCCGCGAACGCCCTGGTGGAGCTGTCGAAGGATTTCACCGCTTCGACGGGAATCGGAATGAACTTCGAGTTCGTGCCGTGGACGAATTTCGCGGACAGGTTTCTTAACGAACTGAATTCGGGCGGAAAGCTGTGCGACCTGATGATAGGCGACAGCCAATGGATTGGCGGCGGCGCGACCTACGGGCACTACGTGCAGCTGAACGAATTCTTCGACCAGGAAGGGATTTCGATGGACGATTTCCTGCCTGCGACTGTCTACGCCTATTCGACCTGGCCCAAAGGAACGCCGAACTACTACGCGCTCCCCGCCATGGGCGACGCTCTGGGGTGGGTCTATCGCAAAGACTGGTTCAGCCGTCCCGAGCTTCGGGAAGCGTTCAAGGCCGAATACGGCCGAGATCTCGGCGTTCCGAGCAATTGGCAAGAACTCAAGGAAACCGCGACGTTTTTCCAGGGAAGAGAGATTGACGGAGAGACGCGCTACGGTGCAGCGATCTACACGGAACGCGGTTCCGAGGGGATCACCATGGGCGTAACCGCCGCTCTCTATCCTTGGGGATTCAAATACGAAAACGCTCCCGGGTCCTATGACATGGAGGGCGCCGTCAATTCGGCTGCATCCGTCGAAGGCCTGGAATTCTATAAATCCCTCTACGATTGCTGCAGTCCGCCCGGCCATTCCGATGCCTACATGGTCGCAAACCTGGATGCGTACAAATCGGGCCAAGTCGCTATGCAGATGAACTGGTTCGCTTTTTTCCCGGGCATCGCCAAGGATGAAGTGGTTGGCGGAGACGTTTCAGGATTCTTCGTCAATCCCGGCCAGAACATCGAAGCCTCGACCCTGGGCGGCCAGGGCATTTCGGTCGTAGCGTATTCGGACAAGAAGGATTTGGCTCTCGAATACCTAAAATGGTTTGCCCAGCCCGACGTGCAGGCGAAGTGGTGGGCTCTCGGCGGCTATTCCTGCCATCAATCCGTCCTCGGAGATCCCGGTTTTGCCGAAACCGCTCCGTTCGCCGCCGACTTCCTGAAAGCCATGTCGGGCGTGCAGGACTTCTGGCAGGAGCCGATTTACGCCGAACTTCTCCTGGCGATGCAGCAGCGCGTCCACGACTATGTCGTTGCCGGCAAGGGAACCGCGCAGGAGGCGCTGGACAAGCTGATCGAAGACTGGACAATTTCCTTCGAAGACGACGGAAAGCTCTAGCCGCACGAAATAATTGCGCGGCCCGGCGTTCGACGGGCCGCGCTTTAGCGAGAGTTGCCGGATATGCCGGATGAAGCGCAGCGAGCCAGGCGTGCCTTGACGGTGTCGAACCGAATTGCGTCGAAGCTTCGCGGTCTTTCGGATACGGCCATTGCCTGGATCTTTATCGGGCCTACGATTTTACTGCTTCTCGCGATCAACATTTTTCCCCTGCTTTGGACAATATACCTTTCCTTCACAAATTACCGGGCCAACCAGCCGGGTCGCCCGGTCAGGTGGATAGGCACGCGGAACTACGAACGGCTGCTCGGTTCCGAGGACATTTGGGGATACCTGCAGGCGACAGCGCATTTCGTAATCTGGACGATGATTTTTCAAATCGTCATCGGCTTCGGACTGGCCCTACTGATTAACCGCAATTTTCGCGGAGCGAGTTTCTGGACCACGATCATCCTGATTCCGATGATGCTGTCCCCGGCGGTCGTCGGCACTTTCTGGACGTACATCTACCAGCCGCAAACGGGAATTTTCTCCTATATCGTCGATTTCTTCGCGGGAACCGGAGCCCTCGACATGATAGGATCGGTGGCTCTCGCGCCGTGGTCCATCATAATCGTGGATACTTGGATGTGGACTCCCTACATCATGCTGCTTTGCCTGGCCGGACTACGCTCCATCCCGGACTATCTTTACGAAGCCGCGGAAATCGACCGAGCCAACGCTCTGCAAAGATTCTGGTACATCACGCTGCCGAGAGTACTACCGTTTCTCATGCTTGCAGTACTGTTTAGAGGCATCGAGAATTTCAAGATGTTCGATCTGGTCGTCGAGCTAACTTCAGGCGGGCCCGGCTCGACCACCGAACTCGCGTCCATCAATTTGAAACGCGAAGCCTTCGAAAAGTGGCGAACCGGCTACAGTTCCGCTTTCGCGATCATACTGTTCGTTACAATTTTCGGGCTCGGAAACATTTACGTCAAAGTGCTTAACAAGGTGAAATCGTGAGCGCCAGCGCGCAAAAGCCGGGGCAGGCGACGCCGCTGGGCAAATTCCTGGCGGGGTCGGCGGTCGTCCTCTATGCGCTCGTCGCCATGATCCCGCTGATTTGGATCCTCGCGACCGGATTCAAGTCGCCGCCGGATTCGATTTCCTATCCTCCGAAAGTCTTTTTCGAACCGACGCTCGAAGGATACGTAAACCTTTTTACAACGAGATCGCGGCAGACCCCTGAATATATCGAAAGCCTCGGGCCTCCCAAATCTTGGTACGAGGAGCTCGTGCGCAAGAGAAACATGGTAATATCCGGACCTAGTCGTTTCGCCGACCGATACTGGAACTCGATCGTAATCGGTTTCGGTTCCACTTTTCTGGCGGTGTTTCTGGGAACGCTGGCCGCATACGGATTTTCGCGCTTCCGGGTTCCTCTGAAGGACGACCTCCTATTTTTCATACTGTCGACTAGGATGATGCCCCCGGTGGCCGTCGCGATTCCCATATTCCTCATGTTTCGCCAACTCGGGCTTTCGGACACCGCGGCAGGAATGATTTTGCTGTATACCGCGGTCAACCTTAGCCTGTCCGTTTGGCTTCTAAAGGGATTCGTCGACGAAATTCCCCGCGAATACGAGGAAGCCGCCGTCGTCGACGGTTATTCGCGTCTGCAAGCGTTTTGGAAGGTCGTTCTTCCGCAGATGCGGGCGGGAATCGCTGCGACCGCGATATTCTGCCTGATTTTCGCCTGGAACGAATATGCCTTCGCGCTATTGCTGACATCCGGTACAGCGCAGACGGCTCCGCCCTTCATTCCGATCATCATCGGCGAAGGCGGTCTCGATTGGCCGGCCGTGGCGGCCGGAACGACGCTGTTCCTGCTGCCGGTTGTCGTATTCACGGTCCTCCTGAGAAATCAGCTGCTGCGGGGAATCACGTTCGGAGCGGTCCGAAAATGAAAGGGAAGAGAAGCGCCACGGGAAAAATTTTTCGCCGGGGACCCTGGGAAAACCTGGCCACCATTATCATTGCGGCCGGCGTATTCATGCTGATGCAGCCGTTTTCGCTGTGGGCCTTCGGCTGGTCCTTTACGGTTATCCTCGTCGGAACGGTCGGGTTCGTGATCGTCAGTCATTTCCCGAAATGACAGCGCGGGCCTCCATGCGAAATTCCGACCAACATTTCGCCGACGGGCGAGGAGCACTCGCTGTCTACGGCTTGCTCGGGGCGAGGCGCTTAGGGAATTGCCGCCTTGGCTGAGATTAAGCTTCAGAACCTGCAAAAGCACTTCGGCGAATTCGTCGCAGTGCGCGACATCGACTTCACCGTGCGCGACGGTGAATTCTTCGTCATGCTCGGCCCCTCGGGCTGCGGCAAAACGACGACGCTTCGAATGATCGCAGGGCTGGAGTTGCCGACTTCGGGCCAGATTCTGATCGACGGCGAGGACGTGACCTGGAAGCGCGCCTCTCAACGCAATATCGCGTTCGTTTTTCAGCTTTTCGCCCTCTATCCGCACATGACGGTGCGGCGAAACGTTTCGTTTCCGCTAAGGCTGGCGGGAGTGCCCCGCAGGGAAGTCAGGGAAAAAACCGAAGAAATCGCCCGCCTGCTTCGAATCGAGCACTTGCTGGACCGCGGCGTTGGCGGACTGTCGGCCGGCGACCGCCAGAGGGTAGCTCTCGGCCGGGCGATAATCCGGCGCGCGAAGGCGTTCCTTATGGACGAACCCCTTGGCGCGCTAGACGCGGAGTTTCGCGATGTCATGTGCGAAGAACTCCGCCTTCTTCACGACAGGCTCAAATCGACGACGGTTTACGTTACGCACGATCAGGTGGAGGCCATGGCGATGGCTGACAGGATTTGCGTGATGAACCACGCCGAAGTTCTGCAGATCGGCGCACCCGGCGAAGTTTACTCCCGTCCCGCTACAAAGTTCGTCGCCGGGTTCATAGGATCGCCGTCGATGAATTTTCTACCGATCGCCGACGCCGTTTCCTGCGGGGCCAGTTCCGTAATCGTGCAAGGCTCCGAAATTCCTGTTCCGGAAACGGCGGAGAGCATCGCCCACCCTCGCGGGTTTCTCGGCGCGAGAGCCGAACATATCAAATTGTCCGATGGAGGCGCGCTGCGCGGAACGGTTTTCGGCGTCGAATACATGGGCGCGAGGCAGCTCGTTACGGTGGATACCGCCGCAGGACGGCTCAAGGTCAGAGCACCGAACACGGTGCGCGTGAAGGACGGCGAGAGCGTCGGACTGGAATTTATGACCGACCATCTGTCGCTTTTCGACGGCGATACCGACAAGGCTCTCAAAACGCGGGCGAGGCAGTAGCAATGGCCGGCGCGGTTCTGGAGAATGTTTTCAAGACATTCGGCGAAACGGTAGCAGTCGAGAATCTCAGCCTGTCGGTCGACCACGGGGAATTTCTCGTGCTGCTGGGGCCCACGGGCGCAGGAAAGACAACCACTCTCAGATTGCTGGCCGGACTGGAACTGCCGGATTCCGGAAAGGTTCTGGTCGCGGACGCCGACGTTACCGCCCTGCCTCCGGCCGCAAGGGACGTCGCATTCGTATTCCAGCAGTATTCGCTTTATCCGCACTACACGGTTTTCGAGAATCTTGCGTTCCCCTTGCGCGCTCCCGGCAGGAGGCTCGATGCCGAATCCATTCGGAAACGCGTCGGCGAAATCGCCGAGATGCTCAGGATCGGCCACAAGCTGAACGACAAGGTCACGCAGCTGTCCGGCGGCGAAATGCAGCGCGTTTCGATAGGAAGAGCTCTGGTCAGGAAGCCGAATCTGTTTTTGATGGACGAACCCCTGTCGTCGCTCGACGCGAAGCTCCGCGAAGATTTGAGAGTCGAGCTGAAGAGGATACAGCGGGACCTCGATGCGACCATCGTATACGTGACCCACGATCAGCTTGAGGCGATGACGTTGGCGGACAGGATCGGAATACTTCAGGAAGGGCGCCTGGTACAGATCGACACGCCAAGAGTCGCCTATGAGCGACCCGCGACGGTCTACGCCGCGCAAAGGCTGGGAAGCCCCCAGATCAATATTGTCGATACGGGAAAGCTCGGTCTTGAAGATGGGCCGCCGAACGCGGCGACGACGGGCATTCGGCCCGAAGACATAACGGTCGATGCCGATCAGGGCGAGGAGGCGGAAATCGTCGCGGTGGAGCACCGAGGCGACGAAACGATCGCCTTGATCGAGGTGGACGGCATAAGGCTGCACGCTCTGCTGGACGCCGGAATCTCTATGGAAGCGGGACAACGGACCCGCATTGCGATTCGCTCCGAATACGCTATCTGGTTCGACAGCCAGTCCCGGCTAATCGGAAGCGGGGCAACCGGCTAGCGAGTTCCGCCGATAGCGGCGCGAGTTTACAGAGGGCCATTCAATGAAAAAGCTGATCAACGGCGTTGACGAAGTACTATCGGAAAGCCTGCGCGGGTTCGGTATCGCGCATTCCGACCTCGTCGAGGTTTCTCTCGAACCGAGGTTCGTGACCAGAAGGGCGAAAGCGCCCGACGAAAAGGTGGCGCTCGTTTCGGGGGGCGGATCGGGGCACGAACCGCTGCATGCCGGTTTCGTTGGGATCGGAATGCTTGACGCGGCCTGCCCGGGAGAAGTGTTCACCTCGCCGACGCCCGACCAGATGCTGGCGGCGGCAAGCGCCGCCGACTGCGGCGGCGGCATTCTCTGGATCGTCAAAAACTACGCGGGCGACGTGATGAACTTCGAGATGGCGGGCGAAATGTTCGAAGGCCAGTGCGCCATGATTCTTACGAACGACGATGTCGCCGTCGAGAGTTCGCTTCACAGCCAGGGCCGTCGCGGCGTCGCGGCGACCATTGCAGTCGAAAAAATTGTCGGCGCCGCGGCTGAACGGGGCGACGATCTTGCCGCCTGCCAATCCGTTGGCGAGCGAGTCAATTCCGCGTCCGGATCAATGGGCATCGCGCTGACTAGCTGTACGGTTCCGGCCGCAGGCAAGCCGACATTCGACATCGGGGCGGATGAGATTGAAATCGGTGTCGGCATTCACGGCGAGCCCGGGCGACGGCGAGAACAGCTGAGAACGGCTGACGAACTGGTTGGAGAACTGGTTGAAGCGATTGTCGCAAGCACCGGCGCCGGACAAGGTTCGGAAGTGCTCGCGATCGTGAACGGAATGGGCGGTACGCCCTTGCTTGAGCTCTACCTTCTATTCGATGCGGTTTCTCGCGAGTGCGATTCTCGAGGAATGACGATTTCGCGTTCCCTTGTCGGAAACTTCTGTACTTCCCTGGAGATGCAGGGATTTTCTCTGACGTTGACGAAGCTCGACGACGAGCTTCGGGAGCTTTGGGACGCTCCGGTCCGGACGGCTGCGCTTAATTGGAACTAGCTCCGGGAAATGCACTGCATGGCGATCAGGCAAATGCAGCTAGTGCCCGGAAGCTTCTCGCCGTTTCCGATGGTCGTCTCGAGTGCGGAGGCATTTCGTTCGGCAACGCCCAAAGAGGGTTGAAAAAGTTTAGTAATTTAGTTTAATCGTGTCGCCTCGGCATTTAGTCAGTCCTTGATACGGAAAGGGAGAAAATTACAGTGCGCGGCCAATATTCGACCTGCACGAGCAGCGATGATTCCGAAATCCGATCCGCCCGCGGTCTGCGACGGTCTCAATATCGCGGTAGCGCGAATTGAAAGCGCGAACGCATCGGAGGCGCCGCAATTTCCCTCGTTGAATGCGATGCCTGTCGAAATCGAAATTTCAGAATTTGCGATGCCCGCGCCGACGCGAAGCCAGTTTTCCGCGCTTAGGCACTGCCGCAACTCGCTAATGGCAGGGCCGGAATCAGTCGTAAACCGGAACGCCGCCGGAGCAGAATGAATGACGAAGAACCTGATTTCGAGACTAATAGCGAAAATCGCCGACTCTATTTGCGCGAGCGCCGATGACCTGACGAAACTGGACCAGGCGATCGGCGACGGCGACCATGGAATCAACATGCGTCGCGGCGTCGAGGCATTGCTTAAGCAAGGCGACGACATTTCGCGCCAAGATTTTTCGACAGCTCTGAGAAAGGCCGGAACCGCGATTGTCATGTCAGTCGGCGGCGCGTCCGGACCTCTGTACGGATCCGCGTTGCTGGCAATGGCAAAGACGGCAAGCAGCATGCCTTCGAACCAAGCCGAAGTCGGGGTCGTCGTTGCGGCGGGAATCGACGCGGTTAAGGCTCGAGGAAAATCCGATGCGGGCGCCAAGACGATGCTCGACGTGCTAATACCGGTTCATAGAGAAATCGAAAATGGCTCGTCGATCGACCGGATTCGACGCGTCGCCGAAGAATCCGCGACGGCCACCAAGCCGTTGCTTGCCAAGAAAGGCAGGGCGGCATTTCTCGGCGAACGGTCAATCGGCCATATCGATCCAGGAGCGAAATCGGCGGCGCTCATCGTTCACGCAGTCTGCGAAGTCCTGGAGAAGCGATGAGCGAAAACGTCTCTATCGTCATTGTTTCGCATTCCCCGGCTGTCGCGAGAGGCGCTGCCGATATGGTACGCCAAATGGTCGGAGACGACGTGCGAATTGCGTGCTGCGGAGGAAATCCGGATGGCGGTCTCGGCACGGACGTGGGCGCGATTCTAGGGGCGATCAATAGCGCTTGGTCGCCGAAAGGCGTGGCTATTCTGGTTGACCTCGGAGGAGCGGAAACAAATAGCGAGATGGCAATCGAAATGCTTGATCCCGAAAAATCGAAGCGCGTCGCAATTTGCAATGCGCCCGTAGTCGAAGGATCGGTGATGGCGGGAACCGAAGCGGCATGCGGTTCGAGTTTGGAAGAAGTGAAGCGGACCGCGGAAGAGTTCCAGTCATGAAGGGCCACGATGCTGAAATTCAATGGGTCGACGGAAAGGCAAAAATTATAGACCTCGTTGGTCTTCACGCCCGCCCGGCGGTCAAGCTTACCAAGCTTGCCAAATCCTATAAGTCCGAGGTGGAAATCTGCTCCGGCGAAAACCGAAACTGGGTCAATGCAAAGTCTCCCAACGCGGTCATGAAACTTCGGGCGGACTACAATTCTCCGCTTTTCGTTCGAGCATCGGGAAGCGATGCTGCTCAGGCCGTAAAGGCGATCATCGACCTCGTAGACCGCAATTTTAATGAGTGAATCCAGCGCATTAAGGGTATTGCAGGGGCTTCCGGCATCCGGTGGACTCGCATTTGGGCGCTGCCACATGCTGAATAGCGATTCGTCGCCTCGCGAGCTCGGCCTGCCGGACGACGAAATGGACATTTTCGAAGCCGCCCGCTCGGAATCGGAGAGTGAACTTCAAAGGCTGATTGAGCAGTCGGACGAACTAGGCGGCGAGATCCTAGAATTTCAAGCAATGCTTCTTGAGGACGATTCGATACTAGGACCCGTCCGGTCGCGCATAAGCAAAGGCGAGCCGGCCGACGCGGCTTGGTCTGCCGTCCTGGACGGCGAAATCTCCGAATACGAGGAAATGGAAAGCGAGTATCTTGCGGCTCGCGCGGTCGACCTCAAGGATCTGCGGGAACGCGTACTGCGTTCGATGGCAGAACCAGGTTCGGTACAACGCGAAATCGATTGCGGCGCTGTCATAGTCGCGGATGTTCTGGGGCCTTCCGCATTTCTCGAAATCGACTGGACCCGGGCGGGCGGGCTTGCGCTGGGCCGCGACAGCGCGACCGGGCATGTCGCGATACTTGCTCGCTCGAGAGGCGTGCCCATGATCGTTGGCGTGAACGGCATCTGCGATATCGCTCACGGTAGAGCCGTCTTGCTCGATGGAGATGCCGGGACGCTGACGGTTGGGTCGTCCCGGCAGCTTTCCAAAAGGCACGAACAGCTGGCCGATAGGCTGGAAAAGAATCGCGCGGCGACGGCTAGCTTCTCTTTCTCGCCGGCAAAAACGAAGGCCGGGCGACGCATCACTGTCTCGATAAACGTTGGAGATCCCGCCGCGCTCGTTTCAATTGATCCTAAAATTTGCGATGGAATAGGACTGGTCAGAACTGAATTCCTGTTCGCGCGCGGCGAATTGCCGTCCGAGGATGTCCAGACTCGACAATACCGGCGTATTGTGAACTGGGCGCAGGGCCGGCCTGTCACGATACGCACGCTCGATGCGGGCGGAGACAAGCCCGTTCCGGGCCTTACTGTCGACGGCGAGTCTAACCCCTTTTTGGGAACTCGGGGCTTGAGGCTGTCCCTGCTAAACCCCGATTCCTTTAAAACGCAGTTAAGGGCGATCGCGAGGGCGGCTGCGCTAGGACCGGTCAAGGCGATGCTGCCGATGGTGACCGCTACAAGCGAATTCATGCTAGCAAGAGAGCATTTGGACGATGCGCTAGCGGATCTGGAGCAGGACGGTGCGCGCTATGCCCGCCCGGAACTGGGAATAATGGTCGAAACCCCTGCGGCTGCGCTAACGGCAGGAGAGTGGCCGACCGATTTTTATTCTATCGGGTCGAACGACCTCGTTCAGTATGTTACGGCTTGCGCCAGGGACAATCCAGATCTCTCTAATTTGTCGGACCCCATGCATCCGGCTGTGCTGGAGTTGATCGGACGAACGATTCAAGCTGCGAATCGGCGCGGAGTCGAAGCCAGCCTATGCGGCGAAATGGCTTCAATGCCGTCTATGGTTCCCGTGCTTCTGAGTCTGGGATTGGAAGCGTTTTCGGTCGATCCATCGAATGTCGCGCAAGTCAAGATGGCAATAGCCGAGTTCGAGGACGCGTAATTCGAAGTGGCGAGGCAGGCCGGACATGAGGAAGCGCTGCGCGCCTACAAGGTCTTGCTGCGAGACCTCATTGATCGGCGCCCTTCCGGAACCAGGCAGCGAATTGCGAAAGCTCTCGGCACGCACAAGAGTTTCGTAAGCCAAGTCACGAATCCGAATTACAGCGTGCCGCTTCCTGCGCAGCATGTTCCTGCGCTGATTAAGGTCTGTCGCTTTACAAACGAAGAAGAAAAGGAATTTCTGAATGCGTATTTGAATGCGCATCCTTCCTATTCCTCGGAAAACGAGTTTCAAAAAGAGCGTGCCGACAGCTTGACGATTCCGCTTCCGCGGTTTGAAGACGCCGTGACGCGAAGCCGCGTGAAGGATGCCATTAGAGATGCCGCCGAAAACATCTTGGAACTAGCCGCGGCGCTGGAAAAAGAGAATACTCCAAGAACAAAGGAATAGATGTCTTGTTGCCGCTGAACAAGCGTTGAAATTCTGAAAATTAATCGTCGCATCGCGACCGCAATGCGAATTCTCCGCGTTGCCACATTCGGATCAAACAGATAATTCAAACTGAAAATTCATCCTATAGAACGCAGGGCCGAAGCCGATGTCGAAAAAAGTCATAATCACTTGCGCCGTGACCGGCTCAATTCATACCCCGTCAATGTCTCCCGCGCTTCCCGTAACTCATGGGGAAATCGCGGATGCAGCGGTCGAAGCTGCCGAGGCCGGCGCGGCAATTGTACACTTGCATGCCCGAGACCCCGCGTCCGGCAGGCCGGACCAAACACCTGAAGGTTTTGAACCGTTTTTGAAGGTCATCAAGCAGAGGTCGGGCTGCGTCGTCAATATCACGACTGGCGGCGCGCCCTGGATGCGCGTTGAGGAACGCGTCGCGCCGGCCAGGAAATTCAAGCCGGAAGTAGCATCTCTCAACATGGGGTCAATGAATTTCGGCCTTTTCCCGATGCTCAACCGGTTCAAGGAATTCAAGCACGAGTGGGAGGCGCAGCATCTCGAAAACAGCCGGGATCTGGTATTCCGAAATACCTTCAAGGACATCGAGTACGTTTTGAACGCGCTAGGCAACGAAGGCACGCGCTTCGAGTTCGAATGCTACGACATTGCCCATTTGTACAATCTCGCCCATTTCCTGGACAGAGGCCTCGTTCGTCCTCCTCTGTTTGTACAGTCCGTTTTTGGTATCCTGGGCGGAATTGGCGCGCATCCGGAAGATGTCGCTCATATGCGCCGCACCGCCGACCGCCTGTTCGGCGATCAATACCAATGGTCTGTTCTCGGCGCGGGCCGACACCAAATGCGGGTTGCCGCGCTGGCAGCGGCGAACGGCGGCAATATACGGGTTGGCTTGGAGGATTCTCTTTGGGCGGGACCTGGGACATTAGCCGAATCCAATGCGCAGCAAGTTAAACTTGCACGTCGAATCGTTGAGGGCCTCGGCATGGCGGTCGCGTCATCGGAGGAAGCGCGAGAAATCCTGGATTTGAAGGGCGGAGACAAGGTAGCCTTCTGAAGCATCTTCGAATTTTGCGATGGAGTGTGCGCCTGTTCTTGCGGAGGAATTCAACGCCGCGGGGCGCGGCGAACGGGTAGTGTACTAGCATGAAGGGGAAGCTAGGGCGTCCGATATAGCCGGATACCGGCTTTCCAATTCGCTCCCCGAAAGCCTTTTCCGCTTCCTTGGGACAAGGCCATGGACCGCGCTCCGGAAGGCAGGAAGAGGCGGAACAGTTTCCTTTTCGGCCAAAACGGGGAACATCCGGGCGGAAGGGGCAATGTCACCTTCGCCTTTTACGTTAGAACGCGCAA
Source organism: Albidovulum sp. (assembly GCA_028823855.1). Lineage (GTDB taxonomy): Bacteria > Pseudomonadota > Alphaproteobacteria > Rhodobacterales > Rhodobacteraceae > JAPPFL01. The sequence goes on along the minus strand of JAPPFL010000071.1, from coordinate 125,147 downwards.
CGCGAGCGACAACAGCGGCGATGTCATCGTGCGAGTGGAGTCAGCCAATCCGGAACTCGGAATGAAATTCCAGGCATCGCCTGAGAAGATCCCAGGAGGCATCGATGCGACAGCGAGAGGAAAAAATCTTCGCCAGGGTCAATCTCGCAGGGTGAACAGAAGCTGAAACGGAAACAGGCTCCAAAGAGGCCTAGATTGCGCGAGTTCGCCTTTCCTCCCACAGGGAATCGTCGAAGCGATACGACCGGCGCATCGCTTGAAGGATCATGCTCAAAGGCGGCAAACGCGTTGTCAAAGTTTGTCTAAACGCCGGGCCATCACTTTTTTGAACTTCGACATTTTAGCCCGAGACCTCGGCCCGAGAAGGCGAACATCCAGTGGATGGTCATGCTGCGGATCGTGCGGTTCGGCGCGTTCCCTGGGAAGTTCCCGCTAAATGCGAGCTTTCGCCGCGCCGATGGCGAGGGCAGCGTCCGATGGCTTGAAGGTCTGGACCATGCGAAGGAGCATGAGGCATCATTGCAACGGTGTAAATTCGCCTCGATTGGAAGAGAAACGAACGTCGCAATTTGCGCATGCAGTGAGCAAAATGCAGAAATAATTCCACACTCTATTTGACGACGGCGGATACGATACCTGGCACAGGCAATCCAAATGCCTGGTGCCAGAGTACAAAGGGAACGCATGCAATGCCATTTGAACGGAGTGCGACCGGGCGATCCCGAATTGACGGAAGCCGCCAGCACGGGCGAGGCTTCGGTCCAGTTCGAGGTGCTGATCATCGGTCGCGGATCGGCGGGCCTAACGCTCGCTGCGCAGCTCTCGGCCTTTCCTGAAATTTCAGTAAAAATCATAGATCGGAAACCCGGTCCGCTGAATTATGGGCAGGCCGACGGGATCGCTTGCCGATCTATGGAGATGCATCAGTCTTTCGGATTTGCGGACAAGGTCGCGAGAGAGGCCTACTGGGTGAATGAAGTGACATTCTGGAGACCGGTCGGCGGCGGCGGGAAAATTCAGCGGGTCGAACGCGTCCAGGATGTCGAGGACGATCTTTCGGAAATGCCTCACGTCATACTTAGTCAAGCGCGAGTGCACGGTTTTCTTCTGGATTCAATGATCAAGAGTCCGCGCCGACTCGAGCCCGATTACAGCCGCGAGCTGGTCGACTTGACTCGCGATCGGCGGGGAGGCGGTCCAATGGAAGCTACTGAATCGTGCCTTGACGAAGCCTACAGGACCGAAACGATCTTTGCGCGGTATGTCGTTGGCTGCGACGGAGCGCGAAGCGCGGTGCGCAAATTCCTGGGCTTGGAACTCAAGGGCGAGGCCGCGCGGCAGCTTCGGGGAGTCATGGACGTGCTCAGCGTTACCGATTTCCCGGACATCCGCTTAAAATGCGCGATCCAGTCGGCCGATCAGGGCAGTCTTCTAATCATTCCCCGCGAAGGCGGGGCAGGGAATGAATGTTGCGATGGCCGATGCCTTCAATCTGGGCTGGAAACTCGGCGCCGTGATCAGGGGGCAGGCCAAGCCGGAACTTCTGCGTACCTATTCGGACGAGCGCCGAGCCAAAGCCAAGGAACGGATCGATTTCAATCGAGACATGGCTCGCCTGTTCTCGGAAAAGCCCAAGTCTCCGGAAGAAGCGGATCGGTTTCAGCGATACTTCAAGAAGCACGGGCGAAATACGGCCGGGGTCGAGACTCGCTACGCCCCGTCTTCCATCACGATGGACAACAGCTATCAGTTCCTTGCGACCGGGCTAATCGTCGGAACGCGCTTTCATTCGGCTCCGGTAATCAGGGCGGCTGACGCAAATAGAGTCGAGCTCGGCCATTGCATGACGGCCGACGGTAGGTGGCGGTTGATTGGATTCGCCCCTGCGGGCGACAGGGGGATTGGAGAAGTCGTGCAGCCCGCTTCGATACGCGCCGCGGCAAGCAGACCCTGATTACTTGATTGACCTTAGAGCGGTTTATCAGATGCCGCACCGCGAGTTGTCGCTTGCGACGATGCCGGCATTGCTCTTGCCGTGCAAGGGCCGCTACGGATTGACCGACTATGAGAAGATCTATTGCGCCGACCAGCGGCGCGGCCTGGATATTTTCGATTTGCGCGGCATTGATCGAAGGAGGGGGTTTTTGGCGGTCGTCCGGCCGGACTAGTTCATCGCGGACGTGCTTCCGATTGTTGATGAGGAAAGACTGGCAAAGACTTTCGATCGAATATTCGCCTTGAGCTAAGCGTTCGCCCTGGGCTTCGGCGGAATCGTTGAATTAATTTTAAGGCGAGCGCAGTTTAGGCAAAAGTACGCATCGATGTCATCGAAAGCCGTCGAACCTTTCCTCTATTTGCCTCGGCCGGGCGATAGTCCTTGTGCACGGAATCGAAGGCAGCGAGTTGTTAAGAATTACATTGATTAGCATGGCATTGCTGCAAGACTATGATCCGGTTTTGATTGAAACGCTGCGAATCGGGAAGGTATATGGATTTGTCAAAGTGCGACTGCGCGTTCGGCTAGCTTAAGCGCGCTGCCATGAAATGGCTCGTCAGCCTTGGCCGCCAACATAGCCGAGCTGATTTTCCTTAGTGAACGACCGAAGGGTCGTTCCAGGCGATGACTCGCTATCAGTAGTAGCGCACGAAGGAAACCTCCACGCGCCTTTTCTTGAAGCCGGCAGTTTGGACATTCGAAGTTTTATGGAATGCCGTCAGAGAAAGCTTGGGGCTGAATCCAAACAGCCTAAAGTTCCTGTTGCCAATCCCGACGGAGTAGGATCGCAGATTGTCAGTACGCATCGATCCGTCGACAATAAATGGAAACCAGTTGCCTTCGATTTTCGTTGACGTGTAGTCCGCACCGAAAGAAAGGTCGTAGCCTCCTTGCAATGCGAAGGCGATTTCAGCTCCTAGACTGTAGCCGTTGTTTCTGTCTTTGACTCTCTCGGCATCGTTGAAGAATCGCGAATATTTCAGACTTAGCAGCGTGTTGTCGTAAATTCTGAATGCCGACCCGACATTAACGTAATGTCTCCTTCCATCGCTCTCGGGCTCGTATGCATGCGATCGATTGTAGGCCCCGATTTCGCCTGAAACCCTTTGTCTCTCCGAAACCTGACGCGCAAAACTCAATCGAGCCCCCAAATCCCAATTGGCTTCTTTGCCGCCGCTCCAGCGCTGGGTCAGGAAACCGACGACGCTCGCCTCGGTTCGATTGTCAAACTGGTAGTGCGGCCCGGCGAATACGCCTAGCGACGCGTTGTCATTGGCACCCCCAGGGTAGTCGGTGATGCTGGAGGACGCCCCCAGCCGCAAGGATAGTTTGTTTGGAACGATAGGTAGACGGTACTCCCCGCCGCCCCACAATGATAAGCCGATGCCCGTTTTTGCTTGAGCCGGTTCATCCAACGTAAACGGCAACCCTAAGATCATGACTTGTCGGTCTTCGTACACGTTTGTAATATTCGTGTCCGGAGCTAGCGCGAATCCGAAATAGCCTGTCAACCGGCGCCTCGACCTAATTTGCGCAAGAAATACTTGGACGTTGTAGATTACCGCTGGCGGCGGCTGGGTCGACAGCACCCATTCGAAATGTTCCTTGGCCGCTTCGTCATTGCCTTGAAAGAAGTAGGCGCGAGCCAGTTCGAGCCGAGGCCTGAGCAACCCCGGGTTGTTGGACACGACTAGGTAAAGAGCCTCGACCGCCTCGTCCAGCAATCCGACTCGGACTTCTTCATCCGAAGCCAGATTCGACAATTCCATCGCCGCCAGGCCGCGAAGAAACAGGACTTCGTATCGGTCATCGCTATCGAGCGGCAACTGCCGAAGTAGCAAAAGAGCATCCAAAAAGTGCCCGTTCCTCGTCAAAAACCGAGCAAAGCCGACTGCTTGTTCATACGTCAATACCTGGCGCTGGCTCTGAGCCCCGGCTGGAATGCTCGCGACGACGATTTGAATGGCGATCGCAAGAGCGATCGCAAGACTGGCCGCTATCCGATTCATTGCTTTGAAATCTGCTATTGGTTCGACCGCAATTAAATCTTCTTAACTTTGCATTCGCGAATTCGGCTAATTCGCAGCGCGTGAAATTTTGACGGAATTCCTAGAACGGAACCCGCATGATGTGCAAGCGCATAGATGCGGAAGATGCGATCGATTTTCGTAATTTCACCGAAAAGCGGATTTCAACTTTTTTTGCCGAATTCGCAGCAAAGGAGCGCGCGGCCGAATGAAATTCCGAATTCTGCTTCGTCGTCGGACTCGACGAAAAAGTGGCGAGCCCGGAGGCTCGCCAATAGACACCACCAACAGGGAGGAGAATTAGTGATGCTCTATAATTGAATTGATAGCAAATACAGGCGTTGCAGTGCTCCAATTCAGTATCTTCATCGCGATTCCGGTAGTTTGCCGAAAGGCAACGCGCACGATCCATATACGACGCAGCAAGCTCACTTGAGATCGCCGGTCAACAATGTCCCGTGCCGGATCCAAAACTCGCGACGAGCCACTTTGAAGGCCAACGGCATATAAGTTCAATGATAAAGCAATTCAAGTGATTTATTGAAATTTTCGGTAATAAAAAATTGAAAGTCGCCGCTCTAGGATTTACGCGGCGCTTCGCAAACATTGTCCTCGAATTTCGGGTGCGCTCCAATTTGGCGGGCATAGGCGATCAAGGGTTTTTCGCAGCTAAGTCGCGAGGTCGGTTCGAACTTGGCTGCCTGCCGGCGTGCTTGTCCCGGATTGCAATCGAGGCATCCTCGGGCCGGGTTCGCGCGGATACACGGCGCAGCGGCGCAAGACCGCGCAGCGCGGTCGGCTCCGCGCGAGGCAGTTTTTTTTAGAGTGGAACCATGACCGGCAAGGAAGGCGGCCCGCGCCGCCACCCGCATGTCGCGGAGTTATCGGGGAGCCTTTCGCAAGAGGAGTGAATGAAGCAGCCTCGGTTCGCCTTGCGGCGGGAGGGAAGCTATGCTCATTGTTGGCTAGGGGACGGCAGGGCGCGCTGGCGCGATGCCTGTAGATCGGCTCGGTCGTGGCCGAGGGCGGGTGCAAGTCCGTCGTCGGATTGCGCATTAAGCGTCCGGGAAGCCGATGGACGGCGAGGGGGGCCAAACGCGACCTTTCCCTCGAATGCTGCATCCTGAACGGCGGCTGGCGGACTACTTGGACTGGAGACGCGGCAATGCGATGGCGGCATAGCCCGCCAAATTGGCGTGCATCTTCGAATTTTCGTCGGACAGCGTTCGCCGGATCGCGGAATTATCTCGATTTTCCCTTTGAATCGTGGGAAGCGAACGCGATCGAAAATCGCCAAAATTTGCGCGGAAGCGGCCGGGATCGGCCGTATTTCATAAAAATTCGTTGAAATTCTCCTCGTTTTCTGGCCGAATCTCTCCTCGTCGGAATAGAATAACTTCGAAGCCTTCTTCTAACATGTTATAAAATAGGTCTTTATTTGATTTTTGGCGTTATGCCAGCCTATCGTCAAATTCGAAAGGCATTTTCGCATTCAAACAATTTGTGAACCGGAGGCGGCATTTGCTTCTAGGCGATTTCCTAGACTTGATCGAGTTGCCCTCGTATAGGTCGGGCTGGTCCAAAACGGCAGCCAAGGCGGGCGCACTTGCAATATAGCTCATCGAACGCCCATGATTTGCCTGCTGAAATAATTGCAAGATTCGACAAGCCGCGAACAAGGAACTTAACCGCTATGCGATCGCGATTCGCGCCTAGACAATTTTTTTCTGCTTTGCGATTTCGCCGGCCAAGCCCCGTGCGGATTTCATTGTTTTACGCAGAGCGTTGCCGTAGGCATTTAGGTTCGACCGAGGCGGTGCACAGAGCGCTGTTGCGCAAATAGCCTCCAATAGCGAGGCGGATTTCTAGGAGATTTCACCATGTTCCAGTCATTCTTCCCAAACCCCAGGCTATTTTTTTCTTCATTCGCCGTATGGTCAATAGGCTGCGTCATTTTTTGGTTCTTGCTGGCTCGAGACGCCGGGGATACTTTAAGCCTAGGCGGGCTATTCGGTTTTGGCTTTCCTCCTGAGCTTGATCCGGAAGCGACGGACGAGGCGCGCGCGGCTTTCGCGGAAGCGCGGAGCGGCGCCCAAACGTTCTGGGTCTATCAATACATGATCGCTTGCTATGCAGTCTTCGTTGCATATTGGCGCATTTACTTCCCCCACAAATGGGGCAGGTGGTCGCTCTACGGTTCAGCCGCTATCATCTTCGTTACATGGTTCCAGGTTCAGCTGGATGTCATGATCAACGAGTGGTTCGGGGAGTTTTACGATCTCATCCAAACTGCGCTGGGCGAACCGAATAGCGTTTCCGCCAGCGACTACTACGGCCAATTATTTACATTCGCGAAGATCGCGCTAGTGGCAATAACGGTCGCGGTATGCACTCGGTTTTTTGTTGCCCACTACGTATTCCGCTGGCGCACGGCGATGAACGACTACTATACCGGGCTCTGGGGGCGAGTTCGGCATATAGAAGGCGCGGCGCAGCGCGTGCAGGAAGACACGATGAGGTTCGCCGGGATTATGGAGGCGCTTGGCGTAAGTCTAATCGACGCCGTTATGACGCTTATCGCATTCCTGCCGATCCTCTGGGGGCTATCGTCGTTCGTGAAACTTATCCCGATTTTCGGCGAAGTGCCGCAGGCGCTCGTGTTCGTGGCGATTTTGTGGTCGATATTCGGCACGGGCCTGCTGGCGCTGGTCGGTATTCGCTTGCCGGGCCTAGAGTTCCGCAATCAGCGCGTTGAGGCCGCATACCGCAAGGAACTGGTATACGGAGAGGACGATGCCCAGCGCGCCCAGCCGCCAACAGTTCAGGAACTCTTCAACAACGTTAGGAGGAATTACTTCCGGCTGTACCTGAATTACCTTTACTTCAATGTCGCGCGCTACGGATACCTTCAGGCCGGCGTGCTGGTTCCATATATCGCTCTTGGCCCCACAATCGTGTCGGCCGGATTCACTCTGGGCGTAATGCAGCAGATCGTTAGGGCGTTCGGACGCGTGGAGGGTTCATTTCAGTATTTGGTCAATTCCTGGACTACAATCGTCGAACTGATTTCGATCTACAAGCGGCTGCAAGCATTCGAAGCGGCGATCGACGGCGAACCGCTTCCGAAAATCGACGAAGAATTCCTTAAGGGCGGGGTCGATCCTGCGTAGCGTATTGCAAATTCCGGGAGGAATGACGGGATTTCGGATCGGATCCGGGCTTCGTGCCGGATCCGATCCGACGCTTGAGAGCTTTGCGAGCGGCGAAATTCGGTCATCCAAGCTTACTTGGCGCAAACAGGGGGCGGATGCCGATTTGCGGATCAGCGGTCGAAAGTCCAGGTTAGCGTCACTTCGCCGCCCGACGCATTATTGTCGCAAAACGCGGCGGCTTCAACCGAGGTCAGGCCGTCCATGTCCGTGTCCGTGCCGTCCGAAATCGAGGCGATCCCAGTTCCAATCGTTCCCGATCCCGATGAATCGAATGGAGTAATTCGCGAGCACACTTCAACCGGTACATTGGAAAGCTCAATTGTGAATTGGCTGCCTGCGCCGGTCGCGGTCACGGTTCCGCCAAACATGTTGTTGATCTCGTCGAAATCGGAATCGGAATCCGTGTCCTCCAGCATCGACACCGGTACAGCCTTGGAGGAAATCAGAAGGCCGCCTATATCGTCGGTGCCGAATGAAGACTGGGACTGGTAAAGCGCCCTGATTTGGGAAGGCAGCGAAGCCATGAGCCGGATCGCCTCGTTTGTTCTTGACGACAGGGATGCCTGTTCGAAGAATACTATGCCGCCGATTACCAGCCCTAGAGCGATTACCGAGAACAGAACCGCTTCGATCAAGGTCGCGCCTCTTTCCCGGTTGTCCATGAAATTCGACGGACCGGGAATTTGATTTGTATGTGTCATATATTTTCCTGCTTTTTCGCCCTGAACCGGTGGCCGGGCATAAGTTTAGCGCCGAAAGCGCACTCTCAAATTAGCCTCGACTCGCGAAAATTCGGCGGCGCCCGGCAAGGCGGAATTCGAAATGGCTGTGGATAATTCTGCGGCGCGAGGGCGTGCCCGCCAACCGGGCGCGGAATCGGCTCGGAAGATTCCTAGTGGGCCTATATCCCGGCGGCGATTTGGTGCTGTATCTGGTACATCGCCGAAACCACGAAGGCGATTGCTCCGAATACGGCGATGAATGCCAATGCGCGAAGCGTTCCCAGGGATCGCTCGACCCTTTCCTGCGAAGTCGCGAGCCATTCATCCGCTACCGCCAGGATCTGCGTCGAGAGATTGCTGGTTTGGGCAAGTACTTTCAAGGAAAGGTTCAGCTTCCTGTCCGGCCAACTCGTTCCGGCGAAATACATCGCGGATCCGAGGTCGCTTCCGTTGAGCAGGTAGAATCTGATCAAGTCCAGGCGGTGTCTCAAGTACGGGCTGGAAAATGGACGCAGTTTTTCTATAGCGGTCGCTGCAGTAAGCCCGCTTGCCATAAGGGAGCTCATTGCGATCAAAAACGAAACTCCGGTGTAAATCCGGTAAATCGCGAACACCGGCAGCGCGTCGGCGTATTTCCTACCGAATCCGCCCCACCGCCGCAAAGCGACCAAAATCAGAATTGAAGCCAGGAAGTGCGCAATGGCGAATTGGTACGCGTATCGAGCGGCGAAAGAGCTTGCCAGCGCAAGGCCGCGAGCATTCCCTGTCCAAGTTTCAACGGGAAGAAGATTGTCAAGAGCGGGAATAACGACACTTCCGACATAGACGAGTAGGCCTGCGACGAGCACGAGGAGAAATACCGGGTATGCGAGGCCGCCCGCGATTGCGGCGCGAATACCCGCCCGCCTTTTTAGCGCGCCGCAGAATTTTTCGAGATACTCGGGAAATCTGTCGCTGGATTCAATTGCTTCGACAACCATTGCGTCTTCGGAGGGAACCCATTTCCCCAACGCGTGACCTAGACCCAGCCCGTTCTTCAAGCCGGTCAAAACGTCCGCAATCATGACTGCTTTAGGTTCTCTCGGCCTTCTACCTTCATTCGAAGCGACCTTCCAAATCGTATTCAGGGCTTCGTTTTTCGACAGTCCCGCTCGCATCAGGGCGATTATCTCCCGGTACAGCGCGAGCCTGACCTGGAAAGAGATTTGCAATCGGGCGAAGCGAAGCGTCGCACGGCGCTGAACTAGTCCCCACGTCATCCGCTTTCGCGTTCTCCGAAGTCCGCCGCATCGCGGGCGAGCCGACTCGCGTGGTCAGGAAAATCCCTGCAGTAGCTGTCGAACAGATCGATTTCTTCCTCGATTTCATTGATATCGCAATCTCCTTGCACGACTTTGAGCATTGCGTGGTGCATGACCGGCAGTCCGCCAAGCCCGCCTTCAATTCTAGGAGCGAGCCACAAATGCCGCATTTGTTGACGGTCGCCGGCGGCGTATAGCTCTAGAAAGCGGGGGGCGGGCAGGATGATTTCTGCGGCGACGCTGCGGCCCGTAAGCCCATGATCGCAGGAATTGCATCCCGCCCCACGAACAAAGAGCTCGCTTTTTCGCTTTCCGGCGATGTCGGAAACTCCGCTGGCGAGAGCCGCCGACAGCAAACCTCGACGAACCGCTTCCGGATAGCCGATTTTGCAGCTTCGGCACATGACGCCGACGAGCCGCTGGTAGGCGAGGCCCCTTACGATTGACGGCTCGGCGAGTTTCCAGGGCTCGATACCGAGATCGGCCAGGCGGTCCAGAATTCCAAGCGCCGATCCGGCATGCAATGTCGACCACAGAGCGTGCCCCGTCATAGCCAGTTCAATAGCGTGCTTCGCAAGGCTTCGGTCCCTCAGCTCGCCGAGAACTACGACATTCGGGTCGGATCTCAGAGCGGCTTTGATGGCGTCGATGAACGCTTCCGATTGACTCTGGCCCGGCCTCTGCGCGACCGCGACGTGCACGGCCCCCGAAATCTCGAGCTCGACCGGTTCTTCGATGGAATAAACGGAGATTTCGCCCGATTTTTCGCCGATCATCGCGTTTATCACGCGTTGAAGCGTCGTCGTCTTGCCCGATGATACTTTGCCCGCGAGCAGGTAGAGTCCGCTGGTTCTTCGCCGCATCGAAGCGAAATCCGCGATTTGCGACGGAAGATAGCCTAGATTGACGATATCGGCCTCGTTTGCGCCCGCCGCGTATTTTATTCTCATGACGAGAGCGCCGAGATGCCCTGAAGCGGGCGTGTACTGAAGCCTGAGCAAATCAACGCCGGCGGGCAGCAAGCCCGACCTCCGGTTAAGTGCGCCCTTCATGAAGTGGTGCGCTCCCGACTGGGATCCCTGGTCTGCGGCGACGGCGAAGGCGGCGTTGATGATCGCGGAACCTTCTACGCGGGAACGGCTCGCCATGCGACGGAGCCGCCCGTGAACGCGAATTCGGATTTCGCAATAGCCGGCCCTGACTTGAATATGGATGTCTGAAGCTTTGAACGCAGCTGCTTGCGCTATGAGGCGGCGCAGATACTCCTGGCGTTCGATCCTGCTTTCTTCGCTTCGCGGCTTGAGATCGTCGCAATCTCCGTACAGTGCCAAAATCTTGTCGCTGTCTTCTTCGACTATCCGACCGATCTCGAAATTCGCCCGGAACGCGCGATCCAGAACCGCCTTGGTCTCGGAGGACCAGCGGCTGCCGCGAGCCACGATGGCCACTCCGTTTCGAAATACGGCAATCATGGCACGGCCTTCCGGGGCGATTTCGATTTCCCCGCCCGGAGCCGTTATCAGGGGCCCGGAAGGCGATTCGCCGCCCGTCGCGTAGACTTGCTTCAAAGCGTCGACGGCCGACGGCGCGGAGGATAACGGCGCCTGTTCGGGCATGTCAGTCCTCAAAAAGCTTGAGAGTGCGGGTTGCCCCGTCTCGCTCGACAACGATACCGGTTTCGTCGATAGACGCGACTCTAGAGTTTCCCGGCAGGGCATCGCCCGGCGCTACTTCAAATCGCCTGCCATCCGCCTCGACGATGGCCAAAAATTGCTTATCGCTACCATAAATGGCTCGAAGCGAGAATTCGGGCGGCTGCGACGTGAAAACCAGATCGGTCGGCGTAGCGGGCAAATTCCGATTGCCCGCAGGGAGGCGGCTGGAGTTTTCTAGATCGAATGCAGTTTCCTTAAGTCTCAGCTTGGCCCGGTTTACGGATGCCTGAAGCTCGAGTTCGCGGATCGCGGCTTCGAGATCCCGTTCTCGCAGTTCCGTCGCGAGCCTGCGGCCCTCGGGAATCTGGCTGAAATCCTCGAAGCGGCCGGGAGAGACTTCTACGGGAGCGGCCGGACCCATGACCGCCATAAATCTGGCCACCATGTCGGCATGCCTCAGCTGGCGTTCAAGCAGCAGGATGCCCTCGCCGATTTCGGATTGCCTCACGAGTATTCCGCTTTCGCGCAAAACGCGGGTTCGCGCCTCCCGCGCGGATCCGGGCACGCCGCCAACGCCAGAGTCTGCGGTATCGGAGCGAATTCTTGCGTTGATTGACGAAGTTGCGGCCGAAGGATTTTCGGGCAGGAATTCTTCCGAGGCTACAATGTCCGCTTTAGCGGAAGTATTCGGGCCGACTTGCCGTTCCACATCGACGTAATCCGCCTCTCCGTTTTGCTCCGAAGGGTTTTGTCCGGTGCTCGCCGTTTCGTCGGCTTCATCGCCCGGTCGCTCCGAATGCACCGGACGCGGCGAACCCGCGGGGGGCCCGTCGCCTGCAGCGGAGTCCATCGCGTTCAAAAAAGGCCATTCGGGCAGGCTCAAATCCGCTTTCGCCGAATTGGGCGAATTCATGATCGGGATGAAGCACGCGATAGCGGCGGCTACGAAATTCAACCGTCTCGGTCGGCATGGGGCCTGCGAACGCGAATCCGGCGGAGGCATCATTTTTTCCCTTCCGAAATCCGGCTTGAATTGGCATGGAACGCTTTCGCCGTCAGTTTCCAAACTTTGCGTTCTTGTTCGAAAGCCAGGGATTCGGGCACGACGGCCGGAACGTCGGAAAGCAGCTGCGCGTATTCGCGTACGCCTACCGAAGTAGCGAGCGAGATATCGTGGCGGCTAATCTCCTCGGAATCGCCGCGCGCATTGATACCTGACCGGCGAAAGACAAGGCTTACCTCGAGACCCAGGGCATTGAATCGGTCTTGCAGGGCGGATTCGACTCTGGCTCGGCTCCAGGGACTTTGGACGGCGCGCTGTCCTGATTGCGGGATAGGGACGCGGATGATCAGCGACGCTCTCTTGAGATTGCTTGAAAATTCCGGTTCGATTCCCGTTTTTTCCAGCGAGAGGCTTCGCATGAAGTGCGCGCCGCCGCCGGCGTTCCGAAAATCGAATCGCAGCGAAGCGCCGGAATTCGAGCGCGCGCAGGTCGCCCGGGAGATATTCCATCCGGGAGGCTGCATCCATGAATTGTCCATTTCGGCGACGCATGCCTCGACGAAGCGCTCGATTCGAGGTGCGTTGGCCCAGGGCCGCGGAATTTCCTTTCGAGCCGGAACCGAAACATTCTCGGCGATTGTTCGCCATTGCCGCTCTTCGCGAAAGCCTTGAACCTTTTGCCAGCCGTATACGGCCGCAGCCACCGCGACCGCGGCCGCGCTCGCCCATAGCAGCATAGCGGGCGCGCGGTTCACGGAACGCAGGCGAATTGCGGAGCGCATCGAAATCAACTCGCCAAGCTCCGCCTGTTCCGTCGAGGAAATTCGCCATGCCGCAGGCGCAATGATGCGTTCCCAGCCCGGAGCGTCCAGGATTTTCTCGAGGGCAGATCTGGCCTGGCTCTCGCCGGAAAGCACACGATCTTCGTAAATTTGCCCGTCTCGCACGGAGACAACCCACCAGTGCGGGAAGGGTGCGCCGAGCGGAAAAGCGCCCAGCCATGCATCGCTCATGCGACTTGATTCAAACATGGTCGCGCCTGCAAGCATGCCGGAAGCCGCGCCTTCGCCGGTGGTCGCGAAACCGTGTTGCTTTCCGCGGCCGAAGCTCAAGTACAAGTCGAACTCGCCGTGCGGTCCGCTTGCAATGGCCGCTTGATTCCTAAGGGGCACATTTTGGCGCGCCGGCTGCCAGAGTATCCCGAGTACCGCCGAAGTTCTCCCGAACCGAAGCCTGTTGGGAGCTATCGGCACGGCGGAAACTGCCGGCTTTTGACGGGCCGCGCCGAAAATCCTCATTGCCTGACTTGCTCCAATTCCAAATAATTTCCGGTGCCCGACGCTGAAATCGAGCCCGAATGATGGGAAGTTCCGCCTTGAAGTATCCTCGGTCGAATCGTTAGGACCGTAGCCACTCGTTCCTTCTCCGCGCCTGTCCTTCCCCCCAGAATGCTCAAGCCTGTTCCCAGAAAGCCCGAATTGCTGAGCATGGTTCGCTCGCGTTCGAACCCGGCGAGAACCAGAGTGTGGCCGTTGCGCAGTATCGCTTGCTGCTCGAACGAAACGGTCGAAACTTCCGGGAGCTGAATGGACTGCCTGTCGGATGTGAATTCGGCGATGCGGTTCAAATCGGAAATTCGAACAGTGAATTTAACCAGAAGCTCCCGGCTGTTGAGAATGCGCGGCAGCAATTGCATTTCGAATCCAGTCACTAGTTTCCCCGGCGCGATGGAGGTCTGGACGTTGCCTCCTGAGTCTTTGACTGTCTCGATTTTTTCGGCGAAGGAGATTTCGCGAACGACTTGAACGGGCGCGATGCCGTTGTTGGAGACTGTCGTTCCGCTTCGCGTTTCTATGGCAACGTCGCCGATTTTGTTCAGGGCGTCGACCATGGCCTCCAATTTGAATCCGTCGCGGGCAATACCGATATTGACGGTTCCCGATCCCCCGGACGCTCCCCGCGAGCCGCTCCAAGCGAAGCTGTCGCCGCCCTGATCGATCGCCAGTCCCAGATCGAGCCCGTAGTTTTCGGAGCGCGCGAGGCTGACTGTCAGTACGGTAACGTCGAAAGCGATTTGCCTGCTCAAGCTCTTGTTCAAGCCTTCGATGTATCGAGCGATTCTTCCATGGCGGCTTTCGCGCGCGACGATCGTGATCAGGCCAGTCCCCCCGCCGAAGTTTACGATCGATTCCGGCCCCGCGAGAGATTCGAGGGTCGATTTAATTTCACTCGTAAGATCGATGGAAGCGGACGAGGTGGCGGAGCCGATATTCGATGAGTGCCGCGTCGCCGTTGGCAGCGTAGCCAGAAGATAGGTGCGAACGGCGAATTCGTTCAACTCGACTCGCTCTCCGGCGAATTTCCAGTCGAATTCGAAGTGGCGCGCGACCTCGTCCAGAATTTCGGGTAGCGAGCCCCTAAGGTTCGGACGCATGACGCGCTTGCCTTCGCTGCCGTTCACTGCCGGGCCGACCGAAGCAGAATTTTCTGGCGAACTTTCGGGACCGTAGTACGCCGCGTGCGGTATGCCGGTCATGTCCGCAAGCCGTTCGAGAATTTGCCGAAGCGTCATCGGATCCCGGCTTCGAATTTGAACGGAGCCAGGTTTTTGCAGGCGAGGCGGAAGCTCTTTGGCGCCGTTGTCGGCGAATGCCGCGGCCGGTAGGAATTCGCCTTCGGAAGAATGCAGCGCTCCGGCCGCAATCGGGCTCTGAACGTCGAATCTTGCGAAGGCGGAATCGGACTGTCCCGACTTTGCGGCGAAGCGATTCCGGCTGTCCCGCATGGTTTCGCCGCAGCCCGACCATAGGGTGGCCGCAGTCGCCAGAAGAGAAATCGCGGCCGTTCTCAAGATTGAAGATACCTGCGATTTCGCTATCGGGTCGATGCCGAAAACGAAGAGGCGATATGCAGGACATAGTTGCCGCGATACAGCGTGGCTACGATCTCCGGTGCGGTCGGATAGATCGCGTTCAAGAGATTGCTGACGGCATTTTCGAACGAGCCGGAGAAAGCGGCGGAGGCGCCGAGCCTGTAATCGGCGGGACTGTCCCACACCAGTGTCCATCCCGCCGCGTCCGACCACCCTTCAAGGGACAACCGAAGGCTCGATCCTTCCAACACCGCCCACCCAAGCATCTGAGCGCCCTCGGATTCAGACAATGAGGCATCCGCGCTTGCTGCCGGGATATTCATCGGCACCGCTACCGTAATGGCCGCGGCGAATATGAGTGCGCTCAGTATTTTGACCGGGACGGCCCTACGAAAATTCTTCAATCTCCCGCATCCTCTTCGATATCGCGTTTGCCGACAATTTCATGCCCGTTTTCGAAAACCACTCCGATTTCGGTATCGAACCACTCGATTTGGCCGATGGGTCCAAGCTCGCCGATCACCATTCCCGGTTGAACCGGAAACGATTCAGAAGCATCGCCGTTTTTGGCCAGATACGCGGTTCCGCGGCCGTCGCCTCGAACCGTCCACTCTTTCGCCTGCGATTCGATCGCTTCGTTAAGGAACGGGAAAGTCGATAGCCGCGGTTCGGCTGAGCTTCGAGCATCCGAATGTCGAAAGACCGGCGCAGGCCGAACCGGTTCGACCGCTTCGCCGGAACGCAGCGAAGCCATCAGCCGCGTTAGCGAATCGATTTTATCGACGCTCATGCTTGCCAGGACCGAAAGGCTGTCTACCGACATCGCAATTTCCCGGGCGGATTTCGTGCCGGAAGGTTCGATTTTACGTTCGCGGCCAATCGATAGATTTCCGAATCCGGAGAATCCCTTGTCGATTATTTGTTCAGGTGGCTTTTCCGCCCCGCGCGTTTCCGGTTTCGCTTCCTTGCCAATGTAGACTGGATCGGCGAATGCGTTCGAAAAAAACGGTTGAGGTTTCGGCGTCGGTCTGGGGACCGACTCCGAAATCCGGGCGATCGGCGAATCTGAAGCATCGGCACTTGAAAGGCCCTCGTACGCTTCAAATCCGTCCGAAGGAAATTCTTTTTCCACTATCGGGGCGGGTTTCGGAACTAATTCGATGCGGGCTGCCGCTCCAAGCCCGCTAGCGCTGTTCCGGGCAAGATAGAGCGCTGCGTAGGCCAATACGATGCCGGTGATGGCGCCTGTAACAAACAAATATATCTCTTTCATCGAAATTCTGGGCCTTCCGCTTTGGTCCGGAAATTTTGCATCGCCTTTTACTTTGACCAGGCAAGATTCCGCGCGAATTTGGCGAAAGCGCCTAATCGATGCTTATTCCGGCCGTGCGAGTCCGTCCAAAGGATACTTCGCAAAGAAAATGCGGATGTCGCGGAAAACTCTGCGAAACCGCGTGTTCAGTCCCGGTCGCAGGGTCAAGAAGCCCCGCGCGACGCATTGCGGCGATCCCGGTCGCGGAGGATGAAGCTCGAATATCCGCCATTGCCGGGTTATCGCTTTCAGAATTCGAAATCGGGCATTCGTCGCGCCGTTCAGCCTTGCGCAGGCATATTTCATGGTTTATTCGGCTTCCGTTTCGATCAAGGGCCTGCGCCGTATTGAAATGACGGATTTCTTGACCGCCTTCTCCCGGAGACTGCGGTAGCCAGGGAAGTGTCGGACAGACGCGCCCAGCGATCGAACGATTTGTTCACGGTCCGACCGCCGTAACAGAGGGAGTGCGCAAATTGTCAAACGCTGGAGAGACCGCCGGCACGCGCCGAGATTTTCTTTATTACGCCACGGCAGGCACCGGAGCGGTAACGGCCGGCGCGGCCAGCTGGCCGCTAATCGACCAAATGAATCCGAGTGCCGACGTGCAGGCGTTGTCGTCGATCGAAGTCGACATCTCGGAGGTAGAGCCGGGAACGCAGATTACGGTCAAGTGGCTCGGCAAGCCCGTCTTCATTCGCCGCCGTACGGAATCGGAAATTTCCGAGGCCCGAGGGGTTGATCTGGCCGAACTGATTGATTCGTCGGCTAGAAACGCCAACGCCAAAGGCGATGCCCTGGCCGACGACCAAAACAGGGCATTCGGAGAAAACGGCGAATGGCTCATTATGGTTGGCGTTTGCACCCATCTAGGATGCGTTCCGATCGGCGAAGGGGCCGGCGAGTTCGGCGGCTGGTTCTGTCCTTGCCACGGTTCCCATTACGATACGTCCGGCAGAATCAGGAAGGGACCCGCTCCGGAAAATCTCGCGGTGCCGATCGTGAATTTCATCGACGATACCACTATTAAGCTCGGTTAAGGAAAATCGACATGTCCGGAATTCCCCACGACCACTACGAGCCCAAGTCGCGGTTCGAAAAATGGCTTCACGAGCGATTGCCGATCATGACGGTGATACACGCCGCCCTGATGATACCGACTCCCAAGAATCTGAACTGGATGTGGATCTGGGGCGTAACGCTTATGTTTTGCCTGGTTCTTCAAATTGTAACGGGAATTATACTCGCGATGCACTATACGCCCCACGTGGATATGGCGTTCGCTAGCATCGAACACATCATGAGGGACGTGAATTCCGGGTGGGCCTTGCGCTATCTTCACATGAACGGCGCTTCGCTATTCTTTCTTGCCGTCTACCTTCACATCTTCCGAGGGCTTTATTACGGTGCCTACAAGTCGCCTCGAGAAATTACGTGGATCATCGGGATGCTCATCTACGTCCTCATGATGGCGACCGCGTTCATGGGCTACGTCCTACCTTGGGGCCAGATGTCTTTCTGGGGAGCTACGGTTATCACGGGGCTATTCGGCGCGATTCCCGGTATAGGCGATGAAATCCAAACGTGGCTACTAGGCGGCCCGGCGGTCGACAACGCTACGCTTAACAGATTTTTTTCACTGCACTATCTTCTCCCCTTCATAATTGTGGGCCTGGTGATCGTCCATGTTTGGTCGTTTCATACAACGGGGAACAGCAATCCGACCGGTATAGAGGTGCGGCGCGAATCGCGCGCCGTCGCCGACCGCGACACGGTTTCGTTCTGGCCCTATTTCGTGATCAAGGACTTGTTCGCGCTCGCGGTAATTCTCGTCGTATTCTTCGCGATTACGGGCTTCATGCCGAACTATCTCGGTCATCCCGACAACTACATCGAAGCCAATCCGCTCGCGACGCCGGAACATATAGTTCCGGAATGGTACTTCCTGCCCTTCTACGCGATTCTGCGCGCATTCACATCCGACGTTTGGATCGTTCAATTCACCAGCTTTATCACTGGCGGGATCATTGACGCCAAATTCTTCGGCGTCATGGCGATGTTCGGCTCCATGCTCGTCCTGGCTCTCGCCCCCTGGCTCGATACCTCTATGGTCCGTTCGGGGCGCTACCGGCCTATGTTCAAGTGGTGGTTCGCATTGCTTGCCCTGGATTTTGTCGTTCTGACATGGGCGGGAGGAAGACCGGCGGAAGGAATTTACGCGTTGATAGCGCTGATCGGATCGGCCTACTGGTTTTTCTATTTCCTAATCATTCTTCCGCTTCTCGGCGTCCTAGAGAAGCCGCTGCCTCGCCCCGATTCCATAGAGTCCGATTTTGAAGAGCATAATCCGCCTGCCGAGGCGACTGCGACGCCGGCAGAGTAGTCAGAGAGAACGGAGCCCGACATGGTCAATCGCACCGCTGTATTGGCAGCAGCCCTAGCTTTCGGCTGCGGAACCGGAAGCGCGTTCGGCGCGGGAGGCGACCAGCACGTAGAAGACTTCTCGTTTTCCTTTGAGGGGCCGTTCGGAAAATTCGACCAGGAGCAGCTTCAGCGCGGCTTGATCGTTTACCAGGAAGTCTGTTCGGCATGCCACGGGCTTCGCTACGTCCCGTTGCGAACTCTGGGCGACGAGGGCGGCGTCGGCCTTAGCGAGGACGCGGTCAAGTACTTTGCGGAATACTACGAAGTGTTCGATCCCGAACTCGACGACTTCCGATCAGCCAGGCCCACGGATAGCTTTCCCGCCAACGACTCTGTCGACGCTCCCGACCTTTCGCTTATGGCCAAGGCGCGCGCCGGGTTCAGCGGCCCCGAGGGAACCGGTATAATTCAGCTTTTTCGAGGCACTGGCGGCCCGGAATACATCGCGTCGCTATTGACGGGCTATACCGGCGAGGAAAAGGACGAAGCGGGAACTTTTCTCTACGAAAACACCGCGTTTCCCGGCGGGTGGATATCCATGGCGCCGCCTCTTTTCGACGATATCGTCGAATTCTCCGACGGTTCCTCGGCGGCGACCCGCGATTTGGCCGAAGATGTCTCCGCGTTCCTCATGTGGGCGGCCGAGCCGAAAATGATGGCCCGCAAACAGGCCGGGCTGACGGGCGTTCTGCTTCTCGTGCTGCTTTCGGTGCTATTGTACCTCACCAACAAGAAAATCTGGTCGCCGATCAAGAATCGCCCCAAGGAAGAGTAATCGCTTAACTGCCTGCGCAACCGCCGGTCGGATTTCGACGTCGCCCGGGCATCAGGCGGACCGCATCCAGTTCTGTCGGTATAGCGAATTTTTGGCGACGCCGCCTGCAAATACGGAACCATTGAGGAAAAAAGAAAGTAGAATTAACTGTTAGTCGAGTTTTCTAGCACACGGGCCGAAGCGAGAGATTGCGCGTCTCGCGTTTCCGAGCCGCGGCGGCAAGCGCCTAATGAACTATTGCGACAGAGAAGGCGCCGCGCGGATGCGGTTGCTAATTTGGCAAAATTCCGCAGTGGCGCCCGCGAATTCCTGCAGCTCGTCTCCGATGCGCTCTCATACGTTCGCAAATGAACATATTCGCTTCGTTAATCCAAAAGGCTGACTGGCCTTCCTCGGCAGCATGCGGATCTTGCATCAACGTGTCCGGCTTGGGAGCCTACTCGGCGGTCCGCGCGAGGTTCGCGCTACGCGGCGGTTCGATGCGGACTCGCCGCAATGCAAGTGGGCGGAGGAACGAATCAAGCCGAAACCCAATGCCGGTATCGCCTTGAAGGATTGCGCGCGCTATCGTTCCCGTGCATGCCTCGAGATTGAAGTTGCGCAGCCCGATCAGGTCGAGCATGGCAGCACCGGCTAGAAAGGCCTCGGATCGAAGAAACTACGGAGGAAATTCAGCGTGAAGCGCGTTCTTTTGGCGGGATTGTTTCACGAAACGCACTGTTTTGTCGACGAGACCACTCCCATCGAGGCATTTACCGTCGCTCGCGGCCGGGAACTGTTGAATTATAGCGGAAACGGCTCGACAATCGATGGATTCCTCGAAGTCGCCGACCGAAAGCGGTGGCATGTAATTCCCGTTTGCGCGTATGCGGCGACACCGTCGGGGCTGGTGGAGGACGGAGTCGTAAATTCCTTTTGGCGCGAACTCGAAGAGGCGTCCGCGACCGCGCACTGCGACGCCGTATTTCTAAGCCTTCACGGCGCAATGGTTTCCCAAAGCCTTGAAGATGTCGAGGGCACGCTGCTTAAGCGACTTCGCGCCCTACCAGGGATGTCCTCCATACCCGTTTTCGGCGTATTCGACCTCCATGCGAACATGACGGCTGCGATGGCCGAGTTCGCCGATTGCCTGGTTTGCTACCGCAAGAACCCGCATACGGACGCGCGAGAAATGGCGGTGTTCGCCGCGGAGCTTCTTGATCGCTGCCTTTTCACTCAGACGAGGCCTCGCATGGCCGTGCGCCACGCGGGCATCGTTTGGCCTCCAACCGGCACCGGCACCGATGAAGCTCCGATGCGCGATCTAGAGAGCGCGGCACGTCGCTTGGAGAAATTGAATCCGGATTTCTGGGCCGTCAACGTGGTAGCCGGGTTCTCGTTTGGCGATTGTCGGGAATCCGGCGTCGCGTTTTCCGTTGTCGCCGACAATTTGGGTCCAAGAGTGGATGCGGCGCTAGAAGAGCTGTGCGCCCGATCGTGGGAAATGCGATCGACCGGGCTGCCCTCGGAACTCGAGCCGAATGTTGCGCTGGCGCGCATAGCGGAATCGGCGCTAGACGGTCCCGCCCTACTGGTCGAGCCTTCCGACAATATCGGTGGCGGCGCGCCCGGCGATGGGACGGCCGTGCTGCGCGCGTTCATCGAGGCCGGCCAGAAGAATTGCGCGGTTATCCTAAACGATCCCGATGCGGTCGCCGTTTTGCAGCAACTATCTCCGGGTGACGAGATCCGACTTTCGATTGGAGGAAGGCAAAGTCCGGTCGGGGCCGGTCCGATTGCTCTGGACGTGGAGTTGCTTTCGACAAGCGACGGACGATTCACTCTGGAGGACATAAGGAGTCACATGGTTGCATCCACCGGCCGGGAGATCGCGATGGGTCCTTGCGCCGTCGCGCGGCACAAGGACATCACATTGCTGCTTACGTCCCGCAAGACAGCTCCATTCGACCTTGGCCAGTGGCGTAGTCAAGGGCTTGAACCGCGGCAATTTGCCGTCATCGGAGTCAAGGCGGCCGTCGCGCACAGGCGCGCTTACGACCCGATCGCCGCCGCGAGCTTCACTGTTTCGACGCCCGGAGCCTGCACAAGCGATCCGCGTCGACTCCCGTACCGTCGCCTGCGCCGCCCGACGTATCCGCTCGACTCAAGCTAAGGAGCGATTCCGGTCCGGGTGTGCCGCGATTTGGCCCAATTCCAACCTTCCGGCCGGTCTCGAATTCGCGGGTAGCGGAAAATCAGCACGCAGGCCGCGCGTCCGCGCTGCCAAGTGGCCCGGAACAATTTCATTGGCTGGTCGGAGGATGCCAATCAATGGATTTCCTTTAGGATCCTACGGCGTTTCACAAAGAAGCGGCACGTGGTCGGTTGCTGTTCCCGTAGCCGCCGCTGGCCCTTCTATCCGCAACGCGCCGCGTGAAGCGGCAACCGAAAAGAGTCCTGGTCTCAAAGCCCGTGATTCGCGGCTTCGTGCGGCTGCCTCTCTCCGCGACCGGCTCCGAGTCCTACATCGCCCGGCGTGCCAATCTGCCAGCCTCTTTTTCCGGAAATCGAAAAATTCTATGCCTCTACAAGTCAGTGGGAAGCGGATCGCAAATAAATGGATTTTGGCACGGTGTTGTAGCCAACGAAAATGGAATTGAGGGCGACTTCGAAGTCGCGCTGCGTGAGAAATATTCGATTCACTGTCCTCGCCGCCGGATGCCGAATGGAAGTCCAGACAGAGAATCGGAACTGGCGAAACCAATAAAGCGTATTTCGAACGATGCCTGGCCGGGGAACTCCAGACGCGATACTCATGGGGATTGACGAGTAGAGAAGGCCGTATATGATGCGGTCCCACCCAACTTGGAGGATACTCTATGAACTATTTTGGAATGAATCGGCGCCACCTTCTTATGGGGCTTGGGGGTGCCGCGCTCGCTGGCAACTGGGCAAGCGTTGCGCGGTCGGCCACCGGGAACACCGATCCCGTGAAGCTGCTTCTAGGTTCGCACATGGACTATCTCGTGAATCTCCTGCCAAGCTACGAAAGGGAGTTCGGAGTGATGCCCGCTGTCGAACAGGTAACAACTCCAGACCTGCCGGTGAAGCTCAACTCGTCGATGATTGCGAGGCGAAGCCCCGGGGATGCGGTATTTGTGACTGCGGCCATTGTCGCGGGTCTTGCCGACAACGGCTGGCTGACCGACCTCACTGATCTCGTAGAGGACAAGCTACTGCCAAACGGACTGATTCCGAACAGTGTGACCGCGGCGAACTACAAGTCGCGGGCGTACGGCGTTCCAATCACAATCGGCTGTCCAATAATGCACTGGAACAAGGATCTGTGCGAGGCGGCCGGACTAGATCCGGAGGCGCCCTCGGGATGGCATTCAACGCCTAATTCTTGGGCCGCGCTCCTCGAGTACGCCAAGGAAATCAACGACCCCGACAATAACGTCTATGGAATTACGGACAACTGGGGCGGAGTCGGCAACATCTTTACATTCGGATCGCTCCTTCAGGGAGCCGGCGGAAGATTCCTGGATGACGACCTTAATCCCGTAATGAACAGCGAGGCCGGCATCGAAGCACTTTCCCGCATGGTAGAAATGCTGCACTTGCACAAGGTTATAGATCCGGCCGTTGTCACCTATACTTGGGTGTTTGACGCGTCCCCCGGGTATTTGGCGGGACAACGCGGCTTCTTCTTCACGTGGCCGTTTATTGCAGGCATTGCCAATGGCAGCCCGGATTCGGCGGTCCAGGGAAGGTCCGGCTACGCGCCGTATCCCGCGGTGGAGACATCGGCATCCGTCGACGGCTCGGAGTTCCTGGCCGTTCCGACATTTGCCGAAAACCCTGAAGGCGGTCGCCAGTTCATCGAGTTCGCTACTTCGTTGGAAAACCAGATAATTCAGGGATCTACTTCGCCTTGGGCCCCTTCGATCGATGTGGCGCTGGGTCATGCGGACGTCGTTGCAAACCTGCCGTTTGCCGAGGTCATTAGACAGTCTTACGAGTATCCTGTTGACGGCGGATATTCCACGGACCGGGAGCGCTGGGTGGAAATCCTAACCGGACAGGTGTCGCGGGCTCTCGCACAGGAGGTTTCAGCGAAAGAGGCACTGGACGAGACTGTAGCCCAAATTAATGCCAGCCGCGCTTAATCTTAATTCCGCCCGGCTGACGGGCGGCGCGGCTCTCGTTCCAACCAACAGGAAGCGCCGGAGGGAAGTCCGGCGCGCCTTGCTCATGGTCGCCCCTGCCGTGCTGCTCGTTGCGACCATCTATTTGTACCCCGCACTCTATACGCTTACGCTGAGTTTCGCGAAATTCGACATGGTCAGGCTTACGATCGGCAGTTCCGTCGGATTCGGAAACTACGCCGACCTGTTGAACAACAGCGCATTTGTGGACGCGACGCTGCGGACAATTTATTTCGGATTGCTTATCGCAGTGTCGGCGACAGTTATTGGATTCTTGATCGCGCTCCTGCTCGATCAGAAATTCTACGGTCGAACTGTCGTGCGGGTGGTCGTCGTGTTGCCTTGGGCTGTCCCGCCCGTTGTCGCCGGCGTGCTTTGGGGCCAGATGTTCCACGCGGACGTAGGCTTCGTGAACGCGTTGCTCACGCGAGTTGGGCTAATCGATCGCTACCAGATTTGGCTGGGGAGCGGCTGGTCCGCTCTGCATGTGATCGCGATTGCCGAGATCTGGAAAGCGATACCATTCATGGTACTGTTCCTGCTCGCGGGCCTGCAGAGCCTGCCGCGGCATGTATTCGAGGCGGCATCAGTCGATGGCGCGTCCGCCGGACAGCGTTTCCGGCACATGATGATGCCCTTGATGATGCCGATCGTGATCCCGCTGGCGCTCATCCAGTTCGTTTGGGCTATGAAGGCCTTCGACACCATTTTCGTGCTTACCCGCGGCGGACCGGCCGGCGGAACGACTACACTTAACTATTTTGTGTACCGCGAGGCGTTCCAGACATTCGATCTCGGGCGGGCTTCGGCGGCCGCCTACGTGCTGCTGCTGGTGACATTGTTCGTCGTGCTGCTATCGACCCTTTTCCGACGCTTTTTAAGGCGGGAACTGCTATGACTTTTCTGAGGATTCGCGTCCGAAGAGCGATTCTGCGCAACCTCCTTATCTACTGTTCGGCGGCAATCGTTTTGTTCGTGATGGCGTTTCCACTCTTCGGGCTGCTCTTGACAAGCCTCCAGCCTGAGGCAGTGATCCGGTCGCGCGACGTGCAGTTCGTTCCGGAAACATTGCATCTGGAGCATTTCGCCGAAGTCCTCGCACCCGGACACATCGCTCAGGTTCGCGAAGCGATGCTGAACAGTTTTATCGTTTCCATCCTCACCGCAATCGTTTGCCTCGTTATTTCGCTGCCCGCAGCCTATGCGATTTCGAGGCTTCGGCTGCCGGGTCGCCTGGTATTGCTCGGCGCGATGATTTCAGTCTATTTCTTGCCGACGACACTGTTCCTGATCCCGATGTTCGTCCTGTTTGTGAGCTGGGGCATTGACGATTCCTTCCTGAGCCTGATCATCCCTTACTCCGGTTTCATTCTTCCATTCGAAATTTGGATCCTAAAGGCATTCATCGATAAGCTGCCAAGCGATATTGAGGACGCGGCGCGAGTGGACGGATGCTCGGACTTGCAAGTGATGATGCGGGTCGTGCTTCCCTTGGTTAGGCCCGGACTGCTTGCAGGCTTCATTTTTGCATTCATTTTGTCGTGGATAGAATTCCTTACGCCGCTTATATTCACTAGCGACCTGAAAATTTCCACGGTCGCGCTTGGAATGTTCCGCAGCACCATAGACATCAAGGTCGGACAGCAAGCGGCAGCCGCGGTGCTTACTCTTCTGCCCGTGGCT
The DNA here is from genome assembly GCA_028823855.1 of Albidovulum sp. Lineage (GTDB taxonomy): Bacteria > Pseudomonadota > Alphaproteobacteria > Rhodobacterales > Rhodobacteraceae > JAPPFL01. The sequence continues at coordinate 99,978 of JAPPFL010000071.1, read as the reverse complement.
TTCCTGATGCTCGTATTCCAGGGCTTGATTTCCCGGGTTCTGCTCGGTGCGGGCGACCGTTAGATCGGAGGTCAGAATGCGAATTGCGGTTGTCGGCGTGGGACTGATCGGGGCTTTGCACGCCAGAATATTCGATGCAAATTCGCAATGCGAACTCGTCGCCGTATGCGACGCGGATATTGCACGGGCTCGGTCCATTGCCAATAGTCTGGGTTGCCGTTTCTATGTCAGCCACTCGGCCTTGCTCGAATCCGAGGAACTCGACGCAGTAAGCATTGCGACACCCGAAGCGGCTCGCCACGAACCGGCCGTTGCGGCCGCCATGCAAGGGCTCGAGTTATTGCTGGAGAAACCGCTGGGCCGCACGCTGGCTCAAGTCGACAAGCTGATTGAGGCGCTGAAGTGCGCCAAAGCCGAGCCCGCGGTTAATTTCATACTGCACGCCGACCCCCGTTTCGCGCAAATGAAGCAGATCGTTTCCGACGGGCAAATCGGCAGGATTGTCACTTGTTTCGCACGACGCCGGGGAACACGGCTTGGCATAGAGAAATACGCGCCTTGGACGGATCTCCTGTCCTCGACGCTGATCCATGACATCGAGATGTCGCTGGCGGTCAACGAGGCGCCGGCGGAACGGGCCTACGCTGAAGCGGTCGTCAGGGAGTGCGCCAAGTTCGGTTCGCACGACGCCGTCGTTGCGACCTTGCGCTTTGCCGACGGCGCGGTCGCCGTATTCGAGACATCCTGGGTGCTTCCGGCAAATCAACCCGAGCCGCTTGATCCGGCCTTTCACTTGGTAGGCGACTCGGGCGCTGTCACGATTGAGGGTAGTTCGCAGGGCATAAGCGTTCTCGGGACGAAGGGCTTCAACAAGCCCGACATGACACACTGGCCCGTTGACGCGGACAATCAAGTAGGCGGCGCGCTCGCGCGGTCGTTAAACGCATTCGTGGACGCCGCGCGAAAAGGGACCCCGCATCTGGTGGGACTGGCTGCAGCCCGTAGGGCGGAAGCGGTCGTCGCGGCCATGAAGCTCTCGATCGAGCGCGAGCGGCCTGTTCGGCTGAGCGAACTATAGAAACGGAGAATTCGCACGTGGCAGACAAAGTCAAGCTCGGAGAGCATTCATGGCCCGAGGTCGAGGAACTTCTGGAACGGAACCCGGTGGTGATCGTCCCGGTCGGCGCGTTTGAGCAGCACGGATTGCACCTTCCCATAATGGTGGACGCCCACCTCGTAGGAGTCGTCGCCGAAGCCGCGGCGGCTCGGACGAGCAACGGCGGTCGGCGCGTCGTTGTCACACCGGTCGTCTGGACGGGGTATTCGCCGCACCATCTTGATTTTCCGGGAACGGTGACGCTTGACGACGCCATTTTCAGCGAAGTCGTCGGCCAAGTAGTGCGCAGCCTCGCGGCGCATCAATTTCGCCGGATTCTGATCCTGAACGGCCACGGAGGAAACGCCAATCTCCTCAAGAATCTTGTTCAGTCGCTGCGTTACGAGCACGGCATCAACGCAGCGTTCGCCTGTTACTGGGATTTCGCGCTGAAGGAACTGGCGGAGTGGAGAGAGTCCAAATCGGGGGGAATTATGCACGCATGCGAAATGGAGACGTCTCTCATGCTGGCAAGCAGGCCGGATCTGCCGCAAATGGACCGGGCGCGGGACCATTTCCTGGAGCGTTCAAAATATTTCGCGAATGACCTGCTTTCGGGCGGGCCCGTGTCGGCGGCCGCTAGCTTCAAGGAACTCAGCCCTACGGGTGTAATCGGCGCGCCGACCCTGGCCACGAGGGAGCGCGGCAAGGAGTTGATGGACGCAATTGTGTCCGCAGTGGCTGCCTTTCTCGAGGAGTTTGCCGAATGGCCCCTGCCAGAAGCCGGGGAGAAAAGCACATGACGCATCAGCCTATCGGCATTTACGCCTATCCCTGGGACGTGCTTGACGAGGGTTCGGCCGCGGTGCTCAATGCCGTCGAGCGCGCCGGACTTAACAATCTTTATCTTGCCCTTTGGTATCACTCCGGAATGTTCTTCCTGCCCCACAATCCTATGCGGCGCGTCTATTTTCCAACTCCCGGAGCCATGTATTTCCAGCCGGGCAGTTGGCACGGCGAGCACGCTCTAGCCCCGCCGGTGAGCGACTTGTGCGACGACTGGACAAGCCTCTGGCGGAAACTGGCGGCTGAAGCGAAGCAGCGCGATATCCGGCTTTCCGCTTGGATGCCTGTTCTTCACAACTCCGGCGTTGGTACCGCGCATCCCGAGATTAGCGTGGAAAACCCATGGGGCGACCGTATATCGCACACGCTTTGCCCATCGAATGAATCCGTGACGGACCTCGCGGCCAAGGTAGCGGGCAATGTAGCCGAATTGGGGATATTCGAACGCATTCTACTGGAATCCGTCGAATACCTTCCTCTGAGGCACGACCATCACCATGAAGTCATTGGCGTTCCAATGAGCTTTGATACTGAGTTTCTAGCTTCCTTGTGCTTTTGCGACGCTTGCCGACACCGCGCCGCCCATGCCGGAATCGATACCGAATCGGTACGCCGGTGGGCGCGAGGAACCGTCGACGACGCGATCGGAGACGGAACCCGAGAACCGATGGGTTGGGAGGAAATTGAATCCGGGGCGGATGGGCAATTCGGCGATTTTCTTCGCGTCCGCGAGGAAGGCGTAGCCCGAGCTAGCAAAAGAATTGTGAGCTCCGTTCGGTCCAAAGCGCCCGGCATAAGGGTCGCGGCCCTCGATTTCGGCCCGCTGTACCCTCTGGGAGCGAACGGGCGACGTTGGCAAAACGGTGTCGACCTCGATGCGATTCTGCCCTTGTTCGACGAGCTGCACCCGACTTTCTATTTCAGCGATCTCGAAACGATGGCGGAAAAGATATCGTCCTACAGCGCCTTGCTAGGAGGGGAGATAAGCTTGGTGCCGGCAATACGCGCAATTCTGCCGCAAACGGACAGTCTCGAGTCGCTCGTCGCGCAGGTGGAATTGGTTGCTCCGATTGCGACCGGCTACACTTTCTACAACTACAGCTTCATGCAGCTTGGCAGCCTCGACTGGATCAAGTCCGCCATTCGCGCACGGCCTCCGGAATTGAAGGGTGACAAATGATGATTGCGCCAACCGTCGAAATAATCATCCAGCCAGTGTGCCTTCGTTTCAGATTGCACGAGGACGAACTGGTGTATTTATTCGCCGCCGGCGCCGAACAGCAACTAGACCGGATGGAGCAAATGCTTGGCGTGGCTCCGGGCGACCAACCGATCTTCAAGACCAATGTAGGATTTCTTCCGGTTGCGTCGACTGTGCTGTTGCGAGGCGAGAAAACGCTTCTGGTTGATCCCGGGAATCACCATGTGGGCGCATACGCGATTCTTTGGCATGCGCTCCGCAAGCGAGGCCTCGACTATTCAGATATCGATGCGATTGTGACAACGCACACCCACTCGGACCATGCTGCGGCAATTACGCAGCTTCCGGGCGTGCCGTGGATACTTGGCGCGGGCGAACTGGAGGAAATGGCGTCTATCGAGGGTGCGCCGATCGTGGAGGCGAAGAAGAGCATGATGGGTGCGATAACCGAGTTGGAATCCGAAACCGAACTAATGCCCGGCGTGACAGCTTTCGCCACGCCCGGCCATACCGCAGGGCACATTTCGCTGCTTGTCGAAACCGAAGAAGGGAGAGTCCTGATCGCCGGCGATCTCGCTATGCTCCGTTCGGAATACACGGACCGCACGTTTTCCCAATGGTATAGCGACACCCAACTCGACGCGCTTCACAAGTCACTTGACCGTGCCCAAGCCTTCAGTCCCGACCTCGTCATTCCCGGACATGATCGCATCTTTCGCCCATAGCCAGCTTGGGGCACGCGTAATTGTCAACATTGAATTCAACGTCGCGAATGCACGGTCCTGCGTTCGTTTAAACGTGGAGACCCGCACCGCAATTTGAGGCGTTGCCCCGCCTGTTTTGTCGAAATGCACTGAAAACTGCTGGCAGGTTCCCGCTTCCGGCGATTGACCCAAGGCCAGGGACTGCTCGATTTTGGCAAAGGGCGAATGCCTCTTAATTTGCGGCAATGCGTCTTGCCGATTCAACTGCAAGGCAGCTTTGAAGACCCATGCTTTTATGGACTGAATTTCATCTGGCGATATAGAGAATTTCGCATTTTGCAACCGTCCACTGTCGGATGTCGGGCGGGACCGACCCCCCCCCAGCAGATCAAATGCCCGGCCGTGCCGCGACGCCGGCTGCGCGAATTCGGAAAAGCGATGGTCCATGCCGGCTGGCCACCTCCGCCATGACATCGGATGCGGCATGAACGTTGCGCGTCCCTTTTGCGCGACGAAATCTATCCGATTCCGTCCGGGCGCAGGCTTTCGGGGTTCCGCTTCAAGGTAGTCATGCCGCGGTCGCCCGTCGAGGTAACGCGGAAATATCAAGGCCGAAGCGGCGGCGGACCTTTTCGAACCGCGCTGGAAGGCCCTGCGGATCGGACGTGTCGCCGGATATGCTGCAAATGCGCAATAGAGGAATCAGAAAACCGCGACCTCGCGCGCCCAGCCGCAGAATACTCGCGGAGCGAACGGAAGGAGAAATGAACGACGAGCAAGAAAGTTCAAAGAGGTCCGCGAGATTTGCTTTCAAATGTCACTCAATTTGTCGGAACGAGTGCCCGGTTGCACGGTCGGCGGGGCGGTCGCGACAAGACCATGCAGGTTTAATCGATTGTATTGAATCGTTCGATTTTCGTCGGATTCATCGTCGCAGTTCTGGAAACGCCTATTGTCCATTCGAATCCTGGTATGATTCCGTGATGTTCGTCAAACTGTCCGAGAATTGGCGAACTGGAGCCGTTTCCACGAAATTTTCATCCAGGATTCCGTCGTTTTTTCGCTGCCGGCGCTGGGCGGAAGCTCACATGTCGAAGGACGGTTCGTCGCCATTCTTCGGTTTCAGGGAATCCTGATCGCGCGGGAACAGCGAATAGTCGGGCACGTTCATGGGCATCAAAATTTTCTTGAGCTTCATAGTTGCATGGCGCGGCAAGAGCTCCCATGCGCGCCTACCCTTTCGATCAACGGCCTCGGCGTTGGCGCCGGCCCCAAGCAGCGTTTCCGCGATTTCGGTCCAGCCGCACTCGGTCGCGATGTGCAAGGGCGTTCGTCCGCGAATGTCGACAATATTGGGATCTTCCCCTTCAGCCAGTGCCGACTTGATGCCACTTACGTCGCCCTCCAGCGACAAAGGATGGAGCACCGAACCGGAGTGTGCGGCAATATAGCTCCTGAGCGAGGGTACCGTTGCGCAGTATCGTTTGTGCTTTACGCGCTGGAGGAGGCCTTTGCCTACCATGGTTTCGAAGAGCCCCTCCGCGTCCATTCCGTCGGGAATCCGGAAGTCGCGGCCCCCGCGCCGGGAGTCGTGCTCCGCGTCGATGGCATCGGTATATTGATTACGCGTACCCGACGCGCCGACTCTTTCCAGCGCACGCGCGATCAGTTGTATCGGAAGCAGATCGGTCCTGGCGTCGTAGTATGCGGCGCGCAGCCTTGCCTCCTCGCGACGGAACGCGCCGCCGTCGACTGCCTCGAGCCGGAGGTTCGCGTCAGCCAGGCTGCCAGAAAGTGCGCGGAACCCATGGTGAAGATGAACCGGCCAGCCTTCGGACAAATCGTAGAGAATTTCGGTCCAGTCATTCCTCGAGTCCGAGTGCGGAATCCCGAAAAAGTCGAAGAACAAGGAGGCGGACCTGCATGACTCGTCGCGGGAGAGGCAGCCTAGCGTTAACACGGCATCGTTCGACAGGCGGCTTATTCCGGCTCTGGCAAGGCGGCCCTCGAGATTCGCCAGCCCCGCCAGCACCGGCACAAGCGGAAGGCCGTGATTCCCCTGGTGCAGCCACAAAAGAAGCTCCGCCGGGGGCGTGAACGGTGACGAAAGGTCGAGATTCTGCGCCTCGTCGATCATCAGAACGACCGCACGGGTTCGCGGAAACTGGAGATTGCCGGGAGATGAAAGGGAACTCCGTTCGAACGACAGGCCGGTTCCCATCACTGACATGCCATTCACGGCTTCGAGGAGCCCTTTAGCCTTGTCGAAAAGTGAAACCGGCAGTCCGCTTCCGATTGCCTGCGCCAGCATCTCAGGTCCCTTAAACGCATGAATAGGAATATCAACCGGAACGGGAGTTGGTTTTTTCGCGCCGGCGCGTTTGATCCAAATATGTACGAGATGCTGAAATAGAGAAGATTTCCCTGCCCCTGGCGCACCCTGGATAACGCGAGTTACGCCTTTCAGTCCCGTCCAATGCGAATGTTCGAGAAATTCTCCAGTTGCGGCTCGTCGGCACGCTGCCTCAACATTCGAAATCTCTTCGTCGCGCCCCGCAAAAAAGGGAGTCCATTCGCGATCATCGCTTTGCGCGAAAACGCGTAGTTTCTCGATTTTTGTCGGATCCAAAGCAGCTACTCCGAATGTACATTGCCCCGATCCATATCATAGCATGCCTCCGGGAAATTCCCAAAACGCTCTTCGCGCGCTAAGCGCCCGCGCTGCCGCTCGGTTTTCGACACCCATCCCGCGGATACGCGTTTCGACTGTTGCCAATATCCCGGATGCTCGTCAAACCGATAATTCAGTTTCGCTAGCATGTTCAATGGCAAGGATTTTCATTTCCGGCGGTTGATACTGAGTTTTTTGCTCAAAGGATCCCTCTTTCCAACGGCCAGCGGGGACGGAGGAGGCGAGGCTCGCGCCTAGGCCCGAGGCAGCGGCAAGAGCGACGAGGATGGCGCGGTGCTCCGCGACCGCACTGCCTGACGGCGGCAGGGCAAGTCGGGCCTCGGCAGACAGCGCATAACCGATCGAAGACGAGCGAAGGAAGTCAGGGTATTGGCAGAGGTCGAACTTGGGTCCGACCTGCTTGCGGTCGCCACGCCAGGCAGCGAGGAAGACCGAATCCCTCTCCTCGCCCGCGCACTCGCCCGCCTCCCCGGCTCTACAGGACGGAGAAGCTCTTTTGGATTCCTGCTGCGAAATCCCGACGGCGCCTATGGAGCGAAGGCACTTGGCGCGATCCTGAATGGGCTGCGACGCAGGCTTGACGCGAAGTCGTAGGGTCGCTAGCGATGAAACTTCCTAGACTTGGAGAGATCCGATGACGCTTAGCACCTATCTCTTCTTCGACGGCGACTGCCGCGAAGCGTTCGAATTCTACCGGTCCGTATTTGGCGGCGAGTTCCAGTTCATCCAGACTTTTGGGGACGGTCCACCCGACATGAAGGTGCCGGAATCCGAAAAGGATCGAATCATGCATGTTTCCCTTCCAGTCGGGTCGGCGGTGCTGATGGGTAGCGACACCAGTTCCTCATTCGGGTCGCCTCCGGTGGTTGGTGACAACTTCGCAATATCGATGATTGGCGAGAGCAAAGTACAGTGTGACGAATTGTTTGCCAAGCTCTCTGAAGGCGGCAAGGTCAAGATGCCCATGCAGGAGATGTTCTGGGGAGACTATTTCGGCAACTGCACGGACCGATTCGGCGTCAACTGGATGCTAAGCTATGAATTGCGTCGAGAGTAGAATTCATTTCGTGCCGCGAGATCGAGTTTTCCAGCATAGACGCCCAAGGAGCTTCGACCCGGTTGCTCTGCCGGGCTGAAAATCGACATATGGACGCAAAGCTTAGCCGTCCGTCGTCAGACGCTGCCGTTTTGTGCCTGTAAAGCCAGTGTGGCAAGGGTCCTGCTGGAAGAAACCATCTTGTAAAAAAATGGAAGACTGCATGCAAATTTTGCGAATTCAGCAACGCAAGATAAACGTTGGGGCGACAACGTGACACGAGGCCTCATCGGGAACCGGATCTAGGCGCATCGTCAAGCGCAAGGCCTGTCGCAGGACGACATGGCGCGATTTTGGGATTCAGAGACAGGTAGACCGTCTCGACCATCGAGACGAGTACCCGGCGGGTAACGGCGCAGGAAATACTGCTCGCGGCAGAGAAACTGGGCGTGCCGCTCTAGGACTTCACGGACCCTTTCCGCCTGGAAGGCGAAGGCCGGTTTTCATGGCGGCAGAGCGGCGCGCCACCGGAACTGCTGAGCGAATACGAAGGTTGCGCTAGCCGCCGGAACGGAGCCTATCGAACGCTGTTGCCGCAGTCGGGCGCAAGACGCGTCTCGTGCGGCCGTCATTGGGGTTGACGCGGCGGTCGCAGTACGAGGACGCCATCGAGTTAGGCGAGCGTTTCGCGGCCGAGTTCGATTTGGGGGATGTTCGAGCCGCGCGTCTTGTCGAGGTAGTGGAGGGCGCATTGGGCATTCTGGTGCTCATGGTCGATGCCACCGAGGGGATCTCCGGTGCCGCTTGCCGCTAGCCGGACTTGGATGCAGTGCTCATTGCCCGCCATGAGATTTCGGGGCGGCGCATTTTCGATCTGGCTCACGAGCTATTTCACATTCTGACGTGGGAGGCGATGCCGCCTAAACAATTCGAGGAGGCGGTGGAGACCGCGTCGAGCAACTGGCGAACAACTTCGCTGCGGCAGTGCTGGCACGCTTCGGTGCATGGGAGAACTTGGGCACAGATGACTTAGTGATGCGGTTGAACTCGGTAGCGACGTCACTAAGGGTGACGTCGTCGGCACTTAGGTGGCGGCTCGTGAGGGTCGGGGAATTGCCTGCCAAGAGGGCTCGAGAGATTCCTGGAGCGGTGCTCCGGAACAACGGCGGGTGGGAAACAGGGTCGGTACCGCCGGTAATTTTTTAGAAGCCTTTCACCGAAGTGCTAGGAACGGCGCTGAATCAGGGGTGTTTGTCTACGCGTCGGACAGCGGCGTTGGTCTATGTTTCGATCGACGATTTGCCGGAAATGCTGGCGGCGCGCGGCGTTGAGCACGAAGTTGAGTTGTGAACGATAGCGTCAGACCGCTCGCGGTCGTGCTGGCGGACACGAACGTGATCATTTAGGCGCACCGGACGGGCACCTAGGCGGCCCTCGCGGGTGGCTATGCCATTGAATCGGTGGACGACTGCGTGACGGAAACGCAGATGGGATAACACCGTCGAACCTGGGAGCAGCGGATCGATGCGCGCGATCTGATTGCGTTGCTCGCCACGGTGCGCAGAGTAACCGGTATTGAACGCGCCGAATTGGCGATACAGGTCAACGGCATCGCACTGGATAAAGGCATGGAATCGCTTTGGGCGCATGCGCCCGGGCAAATGGGAGCGTGGTTCCTGTGCGGACCGGATAGCGCGAGTCTGCGCACGGGAATTCGGCTCGGGTTGCGTGATCGGCTGGTGCCGCTGGAATAACTTCTCCAGAAATCGGGACACCAACCGCAACATGCATTGAAGCCAGCTTACACGAAGAAATGGATGGACCGCGTGGTTGGCGAGATGGCGATCGCTGAATTCGGGGGACGGAAGGAACGTTGAGGATGGCAACTCGAAGAAGTCCATCGGCGGCGACAAGTGTCGCGCTACGGCTGACGGGCGTCCTTACAAGAAAGCGACCCCTGAATCCGCGAGAGCAGATGCGCGGCCGACGCATCGCGCCTCTTCAGGCGACCGAATAGACTAAAGAAGGGGATATGCCGGAGGGCCCGATGGGCAGCGTGCTGTCGAGGGCATGGAATTTCTTCCGGTCCACGTGGTGGTCGTTGCGCAGGAAGCGGTCGCGGCAGGACCGCGGTCGTCCCAAGGAGGGATGCTTGCAGGATGAAAACAGAGAACAAAAAGGTCGCGGCACCAAATAACGTAGCGAGCATGCAATCGAGGTCGGCGAGGATCGTTTAGGGGCGGACCCCGACAGTACTCCGGAGGTGCAAGCCGGGGGTCAGTTCGTGCCGGCCAAACAAGAGCGAGCGGATCACGCGTTAGCGGGAGAGGCGGCGGCAACGCAATCCAAGCAGCAGGAACTGGGAAAAGGGATATCGGGAACTGAGGAGTCGGTAAAGAAGGAGCCTGTTGAATCCGAGGCGATGGCTGGGACGGAGCAAACATCGGAGCGGGAGGTCCGGGAACCCTCAACCTTCAGCCGGCCGTGGCGGAAGCCCTCAAGCCAAGGAGGCGCACGTGGACTCAGCTATCGACCCAGCAAAACAACCTTGGACGACGAAGGGCTGTCACGCGCCCCGCGACTGACGCGGGCGCGAATCGTGATCCTCAAGATGGCGGGCAAGTGGAAGTTAGTAGTGGTACCAGGGGCGGGTGTAGTCTTCCACGACCACCCGGCGAGCGCAACCGACGAGTTCGTACCAACCACTTTTCAGAGCGTTGTGTTGATCGAGGACGAGTTCGGAGGACAGGCGGAATGGGTTCCGCTCTACGAGGACAGGCCGATGTTCTTCCGGTTAGGTGCCAATCGACGGGAGAAGGGAAGGAAGGTGGGAGGCGTCGGCTTCGATAGGGGGTTCAAGGCGCATTATTTTATTCGCGGGCGCGAGGAACGTCTGGCCGCGAAGGGTTTCATCGAAGACGGCGTCTCTCTGTGAGTGATCAATTAGGTCGGCGGCCACGTGTTCGACGAATCCGAGCACGGAGAACTCTTCGTCGGAGAGCCGCCGCTGCTCACCCTCCCAGGAATGGATTGGGCGCGCGTGGGCAAGAAAAGCACTCAGGGCTGGGGCGGGATTTACCGGCTGAATGCCGGGCGTTCGCTCAAGGGTGTTCAGGACGGGACGCAATTCGAATTTGAGCACAATCCAGCCGTGCAGATTGCACGATTGGCATTGCATGCCAAGCTTCGCGAGTACGGACTTAGGCGGATCGTCGTTGATATTTCTGTTGGCTGCGCCCTGGAAATTACCAAGACTGCAAATTGCCGGTTCGTGATCGTTGATGCCGATAAACCTCAGTCGGATTCTATAGGAAACGTGGCAGTACTCTTATCAACGCAATGGAAAATCGCGAATGGGATGAGCCTGTCATGTTTCTTGACTTTAAGAATAAAGGCATGTCGTCGTGAACCCGGATTTCGAATAGGGGAGACTGATGGCGTTAGCAGTCCGTGTGAATCCGCTGCAGCTCCGGCAGCCCGAAGTGCGCAGGCAAATTACCGATGCCAGCGCCCCAAAAAGCCTCAAATTTAATTCAGCGTTTTGCAATCCGTTTATTGCCGCTTGTTCCTGCAACATATTCAAGGGCAGCATTCAAATTCGAATTGTATAGTCGGGGCTACTCAGCCACCATTGCACACAAGTAACACCCGTGAATCGTATACGCGACAAGAGTTCGATCCAATGCATGTTCAGAGTTTTGTGCATTGGTCCGCTGGCACCGCCCGCCGCAGTTTCCGCAGCCGCTTTATTCATTTCCGAAAACGCAAGGCGCGCTCGTAGCGAGGCACCTCACGCCCGTTGTTCAGGCCGAGTGCTGGCATCGGCGCATTTGCCTTTTGCGCAGGAGAATACCTGCTCCGCACTCGAAATGTGCCGTGCCGTAAAATTTGCCGTTTCAGCCTTATGTCGCAGGCCAAATAGAATTCGCCAATCCACATAAAAGTCTGGAATCCGCTGAAGCGGAATTGTTGGAGAAAGGTGGAAAGCCGTGCTAAGGCGGTGCGAGAAAAGGAGGCGCCCGTGCAAACCAAGCGCAATTCCCGGTGCCTTGAAGCGCACTTGGAAATCACAAATGCGCGACGCGCGCCATGTCTGGCGGAGTCTTGGGCGACGAGCGGAATAAGGAATCGCTCGGGGTTGAAAAAGAGTTAACGACTATGACGTTTCCCCGGACGAAGCGAAACGCGTCCAGATCATCGCGTTCTGAGCGGCGCTGTTCGATTTGGTTCAGGTTGTCAAAAAGGTTAACCTCGACCCAATGAATTCGCTGGCGTATTTCTGGAACCCGATTTCACGAAGCCGGCTCGAAGCGCGCCTACTATGCGAATTCAATCCGGCATGCTAGCAGCGCTATCAAACGAATTGTTCGAGTCGCGTTGCGTTTCAGTTGATCTTGAAGTCGACAGGGAAAGCGGTCGAATTCGCGCTTTCGGAGCGCTGCGTTCCGATACGAACGGTCGCGTTTTGCATTCCGGAGGCGACTTGACGGCGGCTTTCGATAAGCTGGACAAATTGGCGGACGGCGCTTCGTTTATTCTAGGGCACAACTTGATCGCCTTCGATCTGCCGCATCTTTCGGCCGCAAATCCGAATCTTCGACTACTAAGGCTGCCGATGGTGGATACGCTGCGGCTTAGCCCTCTCGCTTTTCCTCGCCATCCCTACCATCACTTAGTCAAGCACTACAAGGACGGCGGTCTCAAGCGCGGAAGCGTGAACAATCCAGAACTCGACGCTCGCCTTGCGCTCGAAGTATTCGACGACCAGCGGAAGGCATTGTTTAAGGCTTCGCCCGATCTGCTAACTGCTTGGCACTGGCTGTGCACCCCGGAACCGTACGGAGTAGATCGCGCTCTCGATGAATTGTTCGGTGCTCTTCGCCAATTTCGACGACCTTCGGATGCCGAGGGCAAAGAGGCGATAGGCCGCTTGCTGGATGGAGCGACCTGCGCGACTCAGGCTCGCGAAATACTTGCTCGCAAGCGCGAGCTCGGGTGGCCTCTGGCCTATGCGCTTGCATGGATTTCGGTGGCGGGAAGTAATTCAGTCATGCCTCCTTGGGTACGCCATCAGTTTCCGTTGGCAGGGCTGCTCGTGCGGCGCCTTAGGGATACGCCGTGCCCGGATCCTGAGTGCCGCTGGTGCAGGGAGAGGCACGATGCAAGGAAAGAGTTGAAGCGCTGGTTTGGCTTCGACGATTTTCGGCCCGAGCCGGCGACAGTGGATGGACGACCCATGCAGCAAGCCATCGTCGAGGACGCGATGGCCGGAAAGCACGTGCTTGGAATCCTGCCGACAGGCACGGGAAAATCTCTCTGCTATCAGATCCCGGCGCTGTCTCGCTACGACAAGACCGGTGCGCTGACCGTCGTGATCTCGCCGCTTGTCGCATTGATGGCTGACCAGGTCGCGGGTCTGGAGAAAAGCGGCATCGGGTGCTGCGTAACGATTAACGGACTCTTGTCGATTCCGGAACGTGCCGATGCACTGGACAGGGTCCGGCTTGGCGATGCCGGAATTTTGCTCATCTCTCCAGAACAGCTCCGCAACCGCGCCTTGCGCGGTGCAATTGAACAGCGCGAAATCGGCGCCTGGGTGCTGGACGAGGCGCACTGTCTTTCTCGCTGGGGCCACGACTTCAGACCCGACTATCGCTATGTCGCCCGATTCATCAAGAAAGGAGCCGACGAAGGCGCAGTGCCGCCGATTACGTGCCTGACCGCGACGGCCAAGCCCGACGTAACCGAGGACATTGTGCGCTACTTTGGCGAGAATCTCGGTATCGAGCTATCGGTTTTCGACGGTGGCGCCGAACGAACCAATTTGGCATTTCAGGTGATGCGGACCACCGGAGGCGAAAAATTCGCTCACATCCAAATGATTCTCGAGACGTATTTGCCGGACAGCGAGCCGGGCGGTGCGATTATATATTGCGCGACGCGGAATCGGACCGAAATGGTTTCCGGATACCTGCAGCAAAAGGAATGGTCCGCGGACTATTTCCACGCTGGATTGCCGCCGGAGCGAAAAAAGGACGTGCAGCGTCGATTCATAGAAGGCGAGTTGCGGGTGATCGCGGCAACAAACGCTTTTGGCATGGGGATCGACAAGCCGAATGTAAGGCTAGTCATCCATTCCGACATTCCCGGATCGCTGGAAAACTATTTCCAGGAGGCGGGGCGCGCCGGCCGCGACAGCGCGTCGGCATGCTGTGTGTTGCTCTACTCAACCGACGATGTAGAGCGGCAGTTCAGCTTGTCGGCGCACTCGCGGCTATCTCGCCAAGAAATCCACGGCATACTCAGGGCGCTGCGGCAGCTCGACCGGAGGAAGCGTTTCAACGGCGTTGTAGTGGCTACCGCGGGAGAAATCCTGATTGAAGATGAGGAAAAGGCCTTCGAGCGCGACTCTGCGACCGACGACACGCGCGTTCGAACCGCGGTTGCGTGGCTGGAAGAGGCGGATCTTGTAAGCCGGGACGAAAATTTTGTCCGAGTGTTCCCGTCCTCGTTAAAGGTAGGTTCCGATAAGGAGGCGAAAAAATGCCTGGAAGGTGCAAACATTGCCGATTCCTATCGGCAACAATTGATGCGAATAGCGGAAGCGCTAATCGGTGCTGAAGCAGACAGAGGCATAACTACTGACGAACTGATGTGCGTATCGGGACTAAGCCCGGAAGGCGTCCGCGGGGCGATGTACGATTTAGAAAGGCTTGGCATCGCAAGCAATGACACCGCTTTGACCGCGTTCGTTCATAGGGGCGTGGCGCGCTCGTCGAAGAGGCGCCTAGAAGACGCAATCGAATTGGAGACTGCGCTCATCACGCACATGCGCGAAGCGGCTCCCGAACTTGGCACAGGCGAAACGTCCAGGCTGCAACTGCGCATTGCCTCTCAGGTGCTGAGGGAGCAGGGTTTGGCCGATCCTTTGCCGGAACGCCTGTGGTCCATCGTTCGTGGAATCGCCTACGATGGACGCAACGAGACTGACGGTGCCGGCGGGAGTTTGACGGCGCACAAATTGGACCCGGAAACTGCTCGGATCACGCTGCGCCGCGAATGGCAAGCTCTGGAGAACACTGCCAATGTCCGGCGCGAAGCGGCGGGGCGCCTGCTGAATCATCTTCTTGATTGTCTTCCGGCGGAAAGCCGCGGTATCGACTTATTAGCCGAGACAACGCTGGGCAAATTGCTGGAGTCGATCGTGTCCGACTTGGCACTCAGGACCAAGGTCCGAAGTCCCGAAAAACTGCTGGACCGCGCTCTGCTCTGGCTGCATGAGCAGGAAGTGATTCGCCTCAACAAGGGATTTGCGGTGTTCCGCCCGGCCATGACCATCCACCTGGCGAAGAGCGACCGCCGCCGCGGTTTTTCGAATGTCGACTACCAGCCGCTGGCTCTTCATTACAAGGGCCAAGTGCTGCAGGTCCATATAATGAAAGAATATGCGGAGCGCGGACTCATTCGCGCGAGCGAGGCTTTGAAGCTCGCAATGGATTACTTTTCGATGAATGAGGAAGATTTTCTTGCCCGCTGGCTGCCGGGACGGGATGCCGAAATTGGCCGGGCAACCACGCCCGAGTCCTGGCGAGTCGTCGTCGAGAGCCTGAAGAATCCGGTTCAGCAGCGCATAGTCGCCGACAACCGAAAGCAGACCAACGTGCTGGTGCTGGCCGGACCGGGCTCGGGAAAGACGCGCGTCCTGGTTCACCACATCGCCTACTTGATTCGCGTTTTGCGAGAAAAAGCGCGCGGAATCCTGGCGCTGGTCTACAATCGCCACGCTGCCGTTGAAATTCGCCGTCGCCTAGGCGAACTGGTTGGCGACGACGCCCGCGGCGTGACAGTACTCACATGCCATGCGCTGGCGATGCGGCTTGCCGGAGCCAGCTTCTCCGGAAATGCAGAACGCCCTGATAGCGAAATGTTTCGGAACGTGCTCCGCAGCGCGATCGAAATACTTCGAGGGAATGATTTGCTTCCGGACGAGGCGGATGCGCGCCGCGAGCGACTGCTGGCCGGCTTCCGCTGGATTCTCGTCGACGAATATCAGGACATTGGCTCCGACGAATACGATCTGATTTCGGCGCTAGCCGGGCGTACGCTGGACGAAGACAACGGCAAGCTCTCTCTATTCGCTGTCGGCGACGACGATCAGAATATCTACGCCTTCAACGGCGCGTCTGTGGAGTACATCCGCCGCTTCGAGGCGGACTACGGGCCCAAGCCCGCCTTTTTGACGGAAAATTACCGATCCACTCGAAACATAATCGATGCCGCAAATGCGGTGATTGAGCCGGCTCGCGAGCGAATGAAGGCCAATCAGCCGATCCGAATTAACCGGGCGCGCGCCAAGCAGCCGCGTGGCGGCGAATGGGAAAAGCTGGATCCCGTCGCCCGCGGACGTGTTCAAATTCTTCCGAAGCAACGCGATTTTGTGCGCCAGGCACAGTCCGCATTGCTTGAGCTGCAGCGGCTTGCCGAACTATCGGAAGACTGGGACTGGACTCGCTGCGCGGTAATCGCGCGCGAATGGCAAAATTTGATTCCGGTTCGCGCTTACTGCGAGTTGCACGAAATCCCAGCGCAAATGGGCAACGAGCCGATTCCGAGCTTCTGGCGACTAAGGGAATCCGCGCAATTTTTAAAATGGCTTCGCCAAAGAGATCCCCGCATTGTCGATAGCGCCGCACTTCGCGGGTGGACGGGCAAAAACGCTTCCGGTCCATGGAACGGATTGCTTCGGCAGGCCGTTGAGGAGCATTCCTTGGAGACCGGCGAAAGCGAAACGCCTGTAGATCACTTTATCGAATGGTTGGCTGAATGGAGCCGGGAGGTTCGTCGACAGCAGCAAGGCCTGCTGCTGCTTACGGCGCATCGGGCGAAGGGGCTGGAGTTCGATCACGTCGTAGTTCTCGACGGCGGATGGAATCGCGCCGGGACAGACGAGGATGCGGACGCGCCGCGCCGCCTTTACTACGTTGCCATGACGCGTGCTAAAAGGACCCTTGCGCTCGCGCGCCTCGATCGTCCGCATCGGCTGCAAGATGCGCTGCTTCGCAATTCGGCGGTTCTGCAGCGCGAACGGTTCGAGCTGCCGCCGCCGACCGCCGAGCTGGAATACAGGTACGTCCAGCCGGAACTCAAGGACGTGGATTTGGGCTATGCGGGCCGCCGGAAGGCTCGCCACCCGATCCAAAGAGCGATCGCCGACCTATCGCCCGGAGATCAATTGAAACTGCGCGAGCCGTATCCAGGACGTTGGGAACTGCAAAATAGCGCCGGAGAGACGGTCGGAAGACTTGCCAAAAGTTTCAGGCCGCCTGGAGGAATGCGATGCCGGTCCGCTGAAGTATTCGCGGTCGTAACCTGGAGCCGCGAGGCATCGGAACCGAAATACCATAATTCCATTAAGTGCGATTCCTGGGAAGCGATCGTGCCGGAGCTGGTGTTTGAGCGTTGCCCTTGAACGGTGCCTTGAATTCGATGCGCATGACGATGCGCCTTGCGGAGCAGTTCCTGGCCTTTGGCGGCGCCCGCCTGGTCTTTAGACGCGACGGGCTGCTTGCCAGCGACCATCTCAAACGCGCCAGTTTCATTCGGAGCAGGGCGGGCTTGAAGGTTCCGGACCTTCAGTTCTATTTTCCTGTCGCAGACGCCGAAAGCCGCAAGGAGTTAGGAAAAGCCCACGTTGCTAGAGTACTGATTAGCTCGCGCCGAAGCCCTGGTCGCGGACGTGTTAGGCTTCGGGCCTTGCGTTCGGAACTGGCAGGATGGGTTGTGGCGAAGAGTCGGGTTCACGGGACCGAAGGAGCAAGAGTGGCTGGTAGCTCGATAATGCCCGGGTTCCAATCCGCTATTTCAATGCGCCGTCAATGATGATCGGTGAGCGGGGCGCCGATCGGATTAGCGAAATATTCCTGCGCCCCTAGAATCTCCGCCGGTTTGTCGACGAATACTAAAAATGGCGGTAGTGGCTTGTCGCTTCCTTTCGCCGTGCCGAAATTACAGGTCCCTGATCGGATCAAGTCGCGGATAGCGCGCATAATTCCGGAACCGGATCTCTAAGCCGCGCCGGTTTCTCGGTTTTCGAGGGACTTCTCCAGCCTCTCGCTCGATTGGCTAATGTGATCTCGCAGCAACGACAGCGCTCTTTCAGAATCCAGCTGCTCGACGGCGCCAAGAATGGATTCGTGCTCGAAGTGCGGCATCCCGGCGACGAAATTGTCCCGGACAACCAGATACTGGGCCAAGAGAGACATTGCGCTGTATTGACCTTCTATAGCTTGAAGCAGACGCGCTTTCCGACACGGCGCAAGAAGCTGTTTATGGAATTTCCTGTTGAGCTCTACCTTCTTCCAGCGGTCCGTGCATGCGCGGTCCGCTTCGACAATCCTGCGGCATGCCGACAACGATTTCCTGGTATGGCGCCCTATTGCAGTAGCCAGCGCGATAGGCTCTAGCGCTTGCCGGATTTCATTGATTTCCAGGATCTCGGCAATGTCGGGCATCGCAACCAGCGGGCTGCGCCGAGGTCGCAATTCTACTAGGCCCTCTGTCGCTAGCATGCGAAGAGCTTCTCTTACGGGCATGATGGAAACGCCGAATTCCTTGGCAAGCGACTGTATTTTGAGTTCGGAACCGGTAGAAAACTCGCCAGCTAGAATTCGCATGCGCAAATTGCCGCAGATCGCCTGCGGGCCGTCGCCGTATTGAAGAAGCCGCGGCATCAAATCCGACTCAGGCTCTCCAAGCGCTCTTTGCGGGGCGCGCGATCGCTGTCATGCTATCGCGCCTCCAGGACCTTGCTCAAAAACTGCTGCAAGCGAGGATTTTGAGGATTGCCGAAAATATCGTCCGGCGGCCCTTGCTCAACGATTTTGCCGCCGTCGAAAAAACAGACGCGGTCGGAAATTTCTCGGGCGAACCCCATTTGGTGGGTTACCATTAAAATTGTATAGCTATGTTCCGCCGCAAGTTCTCGTATGACGCTCAGGACTTCGCCCACCATTTCGGGGTCAAGCGCCGAGGTCGGTTCGTCAAACAATATGGTTTCGGGCCTCATTGCCAGTGCGCGGGCGATCGCGACGCGCTGCTGCTGCCCCCCGGACAGCTGGCTTGGATATTGGTCGCGTTTATCCGTGAGCCCGACCATCGTCAGGAGCTCCATGGCGCGTTCGACCGCTTCGGCTTTCGACAGGCCCAGGGATTGAATCGGCGCTTCGATGCAGTTTTCCAGCGCCGTCATATGCGGAAACAGATTGAAATTTTGAAAAACCATGCCGATGCGCGAGCGTATCTTGCGAATGTGAGCCTTGCTCGCGGGAACCAATCCGCCTTTTGAATGCATCATGTTGAGCGGTTCGCCGGAAACCCAGATCACGCCGTCTTGGATGCCTTCCAGGGTCATCAGGACCCTCAGTACAGTTGTCTTGCCTGAACCGGACGGTCCGATAACCGTGACCACTTCGCCTTCCGCAACTTCAAAGTCGAGGCCGTCGAGCACGGTTAGCGCGCCGTAGCGCTTTGTTACCCGTTCGAACCGGATCTTCGGCCGAGTCAATGCAGAATGCTCCTTTTCACGTAGTTTTCCGCCGCCCGCACAAGAGCCGCCGAGACGAGGCTCATGACCAGAAAGAAGATACCGGCGATAGTCACGGCCTCATTGAAACGGTAGTATTCCGAGCCAATGAGTTTCGAGGCGTGCATGATTTCTCCCACCGCGACGAAAGAGAGAAGCGGAGTCTCTTTGAAAATCGCTATCAGATAGTTGCCGAGAGCGGGCACGATCGGCGGCAGAGACTGCGGAATAATGATCTTTCGGAATGTCCTGTATGGCGAAAGATTCAGGGCCACGGCGGCTTCCCACTGGCCTCGCGGAACGGCTTGCAGGCCCGCTCGGTAAACCTCAGCCGTCAGAGCCGAATTGTAGATTGCGATCGCCATGATGCCCGTCGTGAGGGGCGGCAAAGTGATGCCGACCTGCGGAAGCACGAAAAACAGGAAGAAAATTTGCACCAGCAGCGGCGTGCCGCGAATGAACTCTATGACTTCGCTTGCAACGAACGAGATCGGCTTGAAGGCGGACATCTTCAGAAGCATGAGAATCAAGCCGCCGACAAGCGCGAAAGCGAAGGACACAACGGTAGCGTATACGGTTATACCCGCCGCTTCCCACAATCGTGGCAAGACAACGTCGAAAGTGAAGTCCCACCGCCAATCCATCATTGCCCCCGCGCCAGATGCCGCGTCGTCCGCGCTTCGAGAATGGCGCCGCCGAAGCGAATAAGCTGCGAAAAACAGTAGTAGATGATCAACGCAACGAGGAAGATATCGAGCGTTCGGTAGTGAATCTGATTTTGCTGAACCGAAGCGAAAGTAATGTCGACAAGGGTAACCGCGGAAACCAGGGCGGTAGCCTTGATCATTTCGATTGTCAGATTGCTCAGCCCGGGAATTGCAACGGGAATCGCCTGGGGAATGACAATTCGCAGCATGCACTTCCAGTCCGGTATATTGAGAGCCGCGCTTGCTTCTTTCTGACCGCTGGGAACGGCGGTGACCGCGCCTCGCACGACTTCCGCGCCATAGGCACCGAAATTCAGTCCCAATCCAAGCACGGCGGCCTGTGTCGGCGTTAGAACGACGCCGAACGAAGGCAAAACGAAAAAGAACCAGAAGAGGATGACGAGCAGCGACGTGCCCCTGAAGACTTCAATATAGACCGTGCTTGCCCATCGGATCGGCGCTATCGGATTGAGCCTCCCGATGCCTGCAATGAACGACATCGCCCAGAAAAGAAGCGCGGACATGATCGATATTTCAATTGTTACCGTTGCGCCGCGCAACAGCGCGGGCAAGAAAACTCTAAGTTCGGAAAAAGTAGCAACCGTCAGGCCGAATAGAAAGGCGATCAATGCCGCAATTGCAGCCAGCCTGAAGGTCACGACTCTAGTACGCGAATTATTTCTTGCCGGAACATCCAGTTTCCTGTTCCGCCGGCGAACATTGACAGGTTCGCCGGCGGCATGTCAAATCGGCTTTATCCGCCGCAGAGATCTTCGGTTTTCGCCACCGGCAATTCATCGGCGCTCATGCCGTATTTTTCCATGATGGCGACATGCTCCGCCGACCCTACGAACGCAGTCAGCACTTTGTCGAATTCGTCGACGAACGCGGAATCCGCTTGCCGGAACGCGAACGCGCCATGAGAAACCGCTGGCTGGCCAGCCACTTCGGCAAATACCGGTCCCGACTCGATGTCGCCTTCCGGAACGCCTTTGACGATTTCGCGTACTCCGGGCGCCGAGACGGCCCATGCGTCGATGCGGCCCGCCCGCAGCGCCGCGATGCCCGCAGGGTTGTCGGGAAGCTGCATGATGTTCTCTTCGGGCACGCCGGCGGCCGTAGCGTATCCGAATTGCGCCGCTCCGGATATGACCCCAATCGTGAGACCCTTGTCTCGCACCGACTCGTAATTGCTAAGTCCGTCGGGATTGCCGTTCGGTACCGCCAGCGCCTGCTTGATGCCGAAATAGGGCTGGGAAAAGCGCACTGCGGCGCAGCGTTTCGGGGTTACGAACATGCCCGCGGCGACAACATCGAATCTTCCGGAGTTCACTCCGGGGATCAGCGCGCCCCAATCCACGGCCTGCGCTTCTCCGATCTGCCCGCCCATTTGTTCCAGAACCGCTGAGAGCAATTCGATATCGGTGCCGACCAGATCGTTGTTGTCGTCAACGAACGCATAGGGTTTGAAATTGTAGAAGGCGACATTCATACCCTCCATTATTTTTTCCATGAGGTCCGCCTGCGCGGGCAGAGCAAACGCCAGGGATACCGCGCCCGCCGATATGGCGAGTGTCGCGCGGCGCGTCAGTGTGCTATTTTTCATTTGAATCCTCCTTGCTTGGTTCAGGTTAGTTGGTTCGGATGCCCATATTCCTTTAGAATGGCGAGTCAGCTAGTCCGAAATGACGGGAATGCGGCTTTCCGCTGCGGGAGCGGAAAGAAGATCGGGATCGTTTCCGGTAATCGCCCAGTTGTCTTCGGCATTGATAAAGCCCAGGTGATTGGCGAAATTCGGGTTGCAGGCAAATACCATGCCCGGTTCAAAGGTGATGTCCTCGAAGGCGGCTAGGGACGGATATTCCGTAGTTTCGACCCCTACGCCGTGGCCGACGCGTCCGACTCCCATTGTCTTCATGCCGCGCCGGTCGAGATATTCGTCGACGATGCCGATCACGTCGGCCGGCGTATTGCCGGTTCTCAACTGCATGTTGCACGAATGGCGGAGTTCCATCATCCAGGCGTAGAATTCGTCAAGTTCTCCGGACGGTCGACCTACGGAAGCCGTTCTAGCCAAATCGGACCAGTATCCTTTCCAGGACACGCCCACGTCGAATCCAACGACTTCGCCCTTTTGAACAACCCGGTCCGTAGGCAACAGCACGATGCCCTTGTCGCCGACCGGGCCGGAAACAACGCAAAGCAGGGAAATTTTTTCCGCGCCAAGCTCGATCAGTCTTTCGCGCAGGATCTGCGCGATCCGGTTTTCCGTCATTCCGGGCCGGATTCGCCGAAAGGCGTCTCGTTGCGCCTGCGCGCTGATTTCAGCCGCCTTGCGGCAATATTCCAGCTCCAGTCTGGATTTCACGACCCGGCAGCCGAGTATGAGGTCGGCGGCATCGGCAAATTCCGCATCGGGAAGCTCCGCCATGACCTCCTTCAATCCCGAGTAGCTTATGCCCAAATATTGCTCTCGGCCAAGTTCGGCGCCGATTCGCGCTTTCGCCAGTCCCATTTCGCTGAGCACGCCCGCGATGAATTGCGGATGGCCTGTCAGTGCGCCGGTCGTCTTGATTCGGTCAATGAAAGTAGTCGCCTCAACCTGGGCCACTTCGAATGGCATAGTAATCAGTACGGGATCGTCGTCCTTCGGCAGAATGAACACATAGGATCTAATTTTGTCTACGGCATTCTGCTCCGACCTGTGGCCCGAAAAATACTGATAGTTCAGCCTTTCCGTGACCAGAAGGGCATCGTGCCCGCGTTCGGCCATCAATGAGCGCGCCTTATCGTGCCTCGCTTCGAATTCCTTTCTGGGAAAGTCGGGAAACTCGGGCTGCATCGCATTCTTCCGCGCAACAATCTAATTTGACCAAAATAATAAATGATATATTATTAATTGCAATCGAAATTTTCGGAATGCAGATTCAAAGCGGCAATGCTCAGGATTCGAAATCGGGCGGAGGCGAAATCGCGCATTCTAGCCGCCATGAAAATTTTCAGATTCGAAGGCAGCAATTCCTGGGAATAGGCCGCCGGTATTTTTTGTCCGGTGCTCGTTAGAGGAGAATTAGACCGTGATTGAACGACGTCCAAGAAGACTATTCTCCGCCTTTCCCAACTTCGGCTTTCTACCCGCTATTCGCCGGTTGGCAACGAGGCGGCAAATGGAAAAGGCATGGAAAATGAAGGAATGATCGACTACCGGTACGCTCGCCGCGCGGAAATTCTAGGAAAGTCGATCTACGACCACGCTCCCGGCGCGATCGTGCTGAACAGCGGCCTTGCGTATCCGCCTCTCTTGCCGGATGTCGCGCGAGAAGCTGAAATAGCGTCCGGTCGCGCAAAGGAAACGATGCAGTACGGGCCGCTGATGGGTCTCGACGACTTGCGCGACCAAATTGTTCGCTACGTTGCCGCCGACGGAATATCCTGCAAGCGCGAGAACGTGCTGGTTACCAACGGTGCAAAGCATGCGCTGGATCTCGCTTGCCGAGTTTTTGTCGAACCGGGCGACAGAGTGATAGTCACGAGACCGACATATATGACTGCGCTGATCAACATGCGAACTCACGGCGTGACATTCCTTGAGATTCCGCAGGATCGCGAGGGAATAGACTGCGAATTCCTAGAGGCCGAGCTTGCACGGCTCGCGAACTGCGGAGAGCGCATGCCGAAGCTGCTGTTCGACGTGCCCGATTTCCACAATCCTACCGGAATCACAATGTCGCTTGGCCGGCGAAGGCGGCTCCTTGGAATGGCGAAGCGCTACGGCTTCGTTATTTGCGAAGACGATCCCTATCGCAGGATTCGCTTCGAGGGCGAGCCGATTTCGCCTTTGAAGGCGCTGGACGAACACGGCGTCGTAATCGCGTTGGGAACTGTATCGAAAATCCTGTCGCCAGGTTTGCGGACGGGCTGGGCCATCGCCCCCGCCGAAGTGGCGGAGCGCATGTCGATGCAAAAATCGGAAGGCGGTTCAAGCCCGTTCTTGCAGCGTGTGGTCGCAGAGCTCATGCGTTCGAACAGAATGTCGGAGCACATAGAGGCGGTTGCGTCGCGGATGCGAATTCACCGGGATACGATGGTCGCTTCGCTTGCCCGGGAGCTTCCGGATGCCGAGGTCAGGGCGCCGAGCGGCGGGTATTTTCTTTGGGCCAGGCTGCCCGAAGGCGTCTCGGCGGAAAATGTCGCCGCGCGCGCCTGCGAGCAGGGAGTCGAGGTAAGCCCGGGAGGCATGAGCTTTCCCGGGTCTGACCCTGGGAACTATCTGCGTTTCGCCTATAGCTACCCCGGACCGGACGAGATTCGCGAAGGCATTCGGCGTCTTGGCAGAGCATTTCGAGCAGAGGCCCGGAAGGATTAACTTTATTTAAGGGAGATTAGAATATGCCCACGCCACTAGTCAGTTTCGCGCCATCTTGCGAAATCGATCTTGATACAGACGGCAAGCAGCACGGCTTTCTTCGGATTCAGTTTTCCACGCACCGCTCCGCTTACGGCTGGCTGCCGGTTCCGATCATGAAGATTAAGAACGGCAAGGGACCGACGGCTCTGCTAGTGGGAGGCAACCACGGGGACGAATACGAGGGTATTTCCATTATTTCGGATCTTTATCAGCGGCTTGATGCGGCGGACATTTCCGGACGCATCATTTTTCTCCCTTGCGCGAATGCGCCGGCGGTCTATTCCGGCCGCCGCACTTCGCCGGTGGACTATGCGGGCGAAGCGAATCTCAACAGGCTGTTTCCCGGGGATCGATACGGTTCGCCGACGGAAATGATCGCGTGGTTCATTGCGAATGAACTAGCGCCTAGGTCCGACGCGATTTTCGACCTTCACTCCGCCGGGTCGTCCATCGACCACTGGCCGTCGTGCAAGATTCGACTGATGGGCGATGAACCTGAAAAGGACCGAATGCAAATGGATTTTTTGCGGCTCTTCGGCGCGCCGCTCGGCATTGTTGGAGATCGCGTTCACATGCGTACTCTTTCCGGGGAATCGTCTCCGAAGGGGATATTGTATCTTTCCACCGAACTAGGCGGCGGCGGAAAAATTCGGCCTTGGATACGCGATTTCGCTTATTCGGGCACGTTGCGCTGCCTCAAGAGGCTCGGGACCCTGCGCGAGAGCTACGACGTGCCGCCGCCGGACCGAGAAGTTCGCCTCATGGCGATGCAGAAAGACGAAAACTACATTTTTTCACCAGCCGACGGAATGTTCGAACCGCGCGTGAATTTGGGCGACGATGTCGGGGACGGCCAGTTCGCCGGTTTTGTCTGGTCGCTGAAGGAACCTTGGAATGAACCGAAAAAGCTCCATTTCCGCCGCGGAGGCATCGTGTTTTGCAAGCGCCACCCGGCACTTTGCGAAATAGGCGATACGCTGTTTTTTACTCTCAACGACCATCAAGGCGGTTGACGCACTGTTCTAGAAATGAGTTGCCGCTCCAGTCCGGCCTAATGCTCGCAACGGCTCCGCGAAAGAGCCGGGAATCGGCTTTGGACTGCGACAGCGTGCGGGAATTCGATTGGCGGCGATCCCGCAAAGAAATCCGCCGCCCGCATTCAAGTCGCGCACGGGGAAGAGCATTCATCGTTGGGCAACCGGGAGAAATCTATCCTGGCGAATTCCGAATTCGGCCCGCAAGCCATTCATCGATGCCGCGAAGCGTTGGTCGGATTTATAGATCGTAAAGCCATTCATGGTCGGGATGATTTTTGAATCGCCACTTGCGAATTGGTCCGGCCATGACGTTCAAGTAATACAGCTCGTAGCCGTAGGGCGCGCCGCAAGGGTGATGGCCCAGGGGAACGAGCACGACGTCGTGGTCGGCGACGGAAACCGTTTCGTCGAAACTGCGATCGTCGGTAAACACTCGCTGGAATGCGAATCCCTGCGACGGATTCAAGCGATGATAATAGGTTTCCTCCAGATAGGTTATTGCCGGAAAATCGTCCTCGTCATGGCGATGGGGAGGATAGGAAGACCAGTTTCCCGGCGGCGTATAGACTTCGGTGACCAGCAGGCTGGAAGCGACCTCTCGGTCCTCCATGGCGATATTGTTGATAGACCGAGTATTTGATCCCTTTCCCCTCTGCAACGAGACAACTCCGTCCGGACCGATAACTCTTGTCCTGAATTCACCCAGGTTGCCCGGCGCCTTGCATGCCGCGACCGTGCAATTCGTCGTTGCTCTCGCAGTCCATCCGGAATTGCCGGCGACGTAGACGGCATGGGGCGGCGATCTGTCGAAAACATTCATCCGGTCGCCGAGTTCGCCGAATTCTTCGCCCGATGCGCTGATCAACGCCTTGCCTTCTATAATAACGAGAATGGTTTCGTCCGATCCGGTTTGCTCTTCGGCGATGTCGCCAGGCTGCAGCAGATACACGCTGAAACCCACGAATTTCCAACCGGAATTCGCCGGCGTGACATCGTGGACTTTGCCTCGCTTTCCCGCAGGGCGCCTCAATATGTTGACCATAGGCCTTCCTTTCCAAACGCTTTGAACCGCCAATTTTTCGCTGCAAAGCCGCTAGCGGATTATATGAGTTTGCCGCCAATATTCCAGACGAAGATTACATTCGCCGGCGGAATTAAGACAACCAGGCTGCGATGTCATCGCCAATAGCGTTGCCTGCACAACGGTTGGCTTAATCAAGAACCTGCGGAGGCGCCAAAAAATAAGCCGAATAATCGAACGCGATAATTATTCGAAGGCGCTAGGCTCGGGGCTTGCGTTTAAATTTTCTAGTAGCGATTTCGAACGCGCCGGGTCGCCTTTTATTGCCGCTCGACACGGGGATCCGTTAACCGCGAAAACTCGCTCGCGCTGCCTTCTGGAGTCGGCGCGCGATTCTTGCTGCAAGCCGGGGCGGAGCGATTCCGAGTGAAATTGGGTTAAAGTCGGCGGTAGTGTCGATCGAATCAGCCGCTTAGGGATCAGTCAATGACATGGTGCGGGCCGCGATTGCGACGGCCGCTTCGGCAAGGAGATGGCCGTTCAGCAAGTCGTCATAATCGCCGCGTTTCCGAAAGTGGCAAGTGTGAAATTGCTTGATCAAATGGCGGTTATCGCTTTCAAGTTACTTTGCCGGACCAGTGGCAACCGCCGTTTTTGCGGTCAGCATTTCCGAATTCTTTTTGTCGGATCAGAGAACAGGTCGAAACAATGAACGAGATGATTCAATATCTAAACCTGCCCGATATCATTGCGAGTCTGGAAGCCTGGCTCAGGACATATGTGCTGGTTCTCGACACTGCGGTCCAGATAGGTCTGATTCTCATTGCATTGGCAATCGCCGGGCTACTCGGATCGCGGTTGCGACAGGCTTACGCCGTCGTTCGCGGGAACATTTCTCGGTGGGCCGGACTGTGCAAATTCCTGGATCGGCTCGTCGGACTCTCGACCCAGGTTACCCTGCTGGTTTTACTGTTGATAGCTGCCGAAGCCGGGTCGCGTACGTTGTTGTTCGGCAATCACTATTTGCAGTCGGCGGCAAGCCTGATCGGCGCATGGGTGGTCATCCGCCTGGCATCCGGATTCATTGAGAACGAAGCCCTGGCCAGCGCCGTCGCCTGGACGGCATGGGCACTGGCCGCGCTTGCGGCACTCGGGCTTTTCGGCGCTACCATGAAGCTGCT
The DNA here is from genome assembly GCA_028823855.1 of Albidovulum sp. GTDB lineage: Bacteria > Pseudomonadota > Alphaproteobacteria > Rhodobacterales > Rhodobacteraceae > JAPPFL01. Next base: position 72,468 of record JAPPFL010000071.1, on the reverse strand, counting down.
CGACGGAGTCGGCATGACGTTCGGGGAAGTGCGAGTTTCGCTTCTCACTCTGGTTGAAGGCGTTCTTTACCTCGGTTTTCTATTGTGGATCACGCTAGCGGTTTCCCACGCTCTTGAACGACGCATCAAAAAGTCGCGAAACCTGGCCCCTGCGACTCAGGAGTTGATTGCAAAAGTACTAAAGATCATTCTGGTTTCGCTCGCATTTCTCCTAACGATCGGTAGCCTCGGCATCGATCTCACGACTCTTGCCGTATTCGGCGGTGCGCTTGGCATCGGAGTAGGCATTGGACTTCAAAAAGTGGTTTCAAACCTGGTTAGCGGACTGCTTCTGCTGCTGGACAAGTCGATCAAACCCAATGATGTCATTTCCGTGGGCGCAACCTACGGCTGGGTCGAGTCGCTTGGCGCGCGCTACGCTTCGGTTCGAACGCGTGACGGCATTGAATATCTGATTCCGAACGAGGATCTGATTACTCAGAGGGTGGAAAACTGGACTCACAGCGACAAGGCGGTGCGCCTCAATATTCCCGTAGGCGTTTCCTATGCGTCGGATGTTCGTCTCGCTATGGAATTATGCAAGCGGGCGGCTCGCTCGGTTGAAAGAGTGCTAGCCGATCCTGAGCCGAATTGCTTGATTAGAGGCTTCGGCGAAAACGCCGCCGATCTTGAAATTCGAATCTGGATCGACGACCCCGACCAAGGCAGGGCCAATGTCATCAGCCGAGTGCTTCTTGGCGTCTGGGATCTGTTCAAGGAACACGAAATCGAAATCCCCTTCCCGCAGCGCGACCTGCACCTCAAGACTAGCGTGGCCCCTTGGGAGGCGCATGTCGGTAGCTCCGAGCGCGCGGGCCCTATAGATTTCGAATAAATTTGGACGCTGCCGAGTCGAGATAAGTTGGCCGGCGCACGCGCCTGCCCTGCCAATGATGCGCGGCGGGGAAGGATGCATCGACTCTATGCCCAATCATGGCGAACGATTTAGGGGATTCAGTTTCGACTCGTAATCCGCGAACGCGGGATCCGGTGCGGCGCAGCCGCAACCAGCAAAGGAAGCGTGCCGGAACGCGACCGGTTCTCGGTCCGAATGCGCCGCCGCTCGCGAATCCCGTCCCGCTTGGCCTGGCGCCAATAGGCGATGATCGAAGATCGAAAACGTCGCCGGCCGGCGGTACTTTGCGGCTCTTGTCAGGTGGAAGCAGCCTCCCCGACGTTGTCAACGCCCCGTTCCTCTAGGAGCGTACTCAGCCATTCCGGATCCATTTCGGGAACCGACGAGAGCAGCAGGTCCGTATAAGGGTGATGGGGCGGCTTGAACATGACATCCTTCGGCCCCTGTTCGACGACTTTGCCTTGCTTCATTACGACGACTTCGTCCGCAATCGAGCGAACTGTTGCCAAATCGTGGGTGATGAACATGTAGGCGAGATCAAGATCCCGCTGCAGCCGATCAAGAAGCTTCAGGATTCCTTCGGCTACCAGCTGGTCCAGGGCGCTAGTGACCTCGTCGCAGATGATAAAAGTCGGCTCCGCGGCCAAAGCCCTGGCGATTCCGACGCGCTGCTTCTGGCCTCCTGAAAGTTCGGGCGGATAGCGAGCGTAGAATTTCGAGGGATCCAGTTCGATCATGTCTAGCAGTTCGTCTATGCGGTTTTTCAAGTCCGTTCCTTTGAGACCGCCGTAAAACTCCGCGGGTCGACCAATGATTTCGCCTATCCGGACTTTCGGATTCAGAGCCGTGTCGGCCATCTGGTAAATCATCTGGGCCTGCCTCAGCTGGTCCTTGCTTCGTTTGAGATAGCTCGCCGGAAGCTCCTCCCCCTGGAAAAGAACGCGGCCGCTCGTAGGCGGAAGCAATCCGGTAATGCATCTCGCCGCCGTCGACTTTCCGGAGCCGGATTCACCTACGACTGCGACCGTCATGCCCGCGTGAACGTCGAATGAAACGTCTTCCAGTACTTTGACCGGGCCATAGGACGCATCCACGTTCTTAACTTCTACGACCGGAGCCGCGCTTTCCTCCGGCCGCGGCTTTTGTTCTCGCCGAAAGCTCCGCACCGCCCAAAGGCTCTTGGTGTAGTCCTCCTGCGGGTTTTCGAGCATCGACTTGGTATCCGCCTCCTCAACCTCGTCTCCCTTGAGCAGCACCTTGATCACGTCGGCCATTTGCGCCACCACGGCAAGATCGTGCGTGATGTAGATCGCGGCCGTATTGAACTGGTCGACGATATCGCGAATTGCCGCCAGAACTTCGATTTGCGTTGTGACGTCCAGAGCGGTCGTCGGTTCGTCGAAAATTATCAGGTCGGGGCGGCAGGACATTGCCATAGCGGTCATCGCCCGCTGGAGCTGCCCGCCCGAAACCTGGTGCGGGTAGCGGAATCCTATCTCGCGAGGGTTGGGAAGGCGCAGGCGCTCGTAGAGATCCATTGCGTCTTCCTGGCTCTCCATTCGCTTTCGGATTCGGTAGTGGACCGGCGCTTCAGTGTGCTGGTCTATCAATTTGTGCGCGGGATTGAACGAAGCGGCCGCGGATTGAGCGACATAGGCGATCCGCGATCCGCGAAGCCGCCGCCTATCGGTTTCCGACGTTGTCGTAAGTTCTAGTCCGTCGAATTCGACGGAGCCGCCTGAGATACGGCAGCCGTCTCGCGCGAAGCCCATCGCCGCGAGACCGATCGTCGACTTGCCGGCGCCCGATTCACCGATCAATCCCATGACTTCGCCGCGGTGGAGCGTCATATCGACGCCGTGAACGATTTCGAACCATTTTTCGTCGGCGTAAGCCTCGATGCGAAGGCCTTCGATCTTTAGCAGGACATTTCCCTTTTTGGCCATGTCGATTACTCCTTCAGACCGGACGAGCGGTAAAGCATCCAGTCCACGACCATGTTGACCGCGACTGTCAGCAAGGCGATCGCCGCCGCTGGAATCAACGGCGTGATTTCGCCGAATGAGATTAGCGTCGCATTTTCTCGAACCATCGATCCCCAATCGGCGGTCGGCGGCTGGATTCCGAGCCCTAGGAACGACAATCCTGCGACTAGCAGGAAAACGAAACAGAACTCCAGACCGAACTCGGCGATGAGCGGCGCCGTTGAATTCGGCAGGATTTCCTTGCGGATAAGGTACCACATGCCTTCGCCTCGCAGCTTCGCCGCTTCAATGTAATCCATCACGACGACATTGCCGGCCACGGCTCGAGTCAGCCGGTAGACGCGCGGAGAGTAAATTACTCCAATGATGATAACGAGAATGATCAGGTTGGTGCCGAGGATGCTCAGAAGAAGCAAAGCGAAAATAAGTGACGGAATAGACATCACGACATCGATCAGCCTTCCCATGATTTGGTCGAACCAGCCCTGTTTGACTGCGGCGATCATGCCGAGAATCGCTCCGATGAAGAAAGCTATGGCTGTCGCAACCAAGGCCAGGCCCACGGTGTTTCTCGCGCCGTAAACGAGACGGCTGAACATGTCGCGGCCCAGCTGATCCGCACCAAGAAGCATATTTTCGTCGGCTGGAGCGAACGATTGAGAGATGACCTCCGCTTCTCCGTAGGGAGCGATTATGGGAGCGAAAATTCCGAGCACCGCGTAAGAAAAGATTACGAACATCCCGAAAGCCGCGGTGAGCGGCGCCGTTCGCAGCGCGCGCGCCGTCAGAGGGCCGGCAATCAGTATCAGGAATTCGCGGAAGGAATAGGCCGTCCCTGCGGCGAGGGCGAGGAGGCCTGCCCCAATGGAAACGGCCCAGAGCGCGTTTTCCCCGCCAACGATGCCCATCACGAATGATGCTAGGGTCAGCGAGAAGAGTATGAGAAAAACCTCGCGCTTCCTGTAGTGCGCCGCGAGGCAGGAACCGCCGATTAGAAGGGCGTAGTATCCGATAACGAAGTAGTTCACGACGCTCCCCCCTATTTCGGATGGCGCAGGCGCGGATTGGTAAGGATAGATCCTATGTCCGCTGCCAGGTTCAGAAGGATGAATGTTGCGGCAAAGATCAGGCAGCACGCCTGCACTACGGGAAAATCCCTTTTCGTTACCGCGTCCACGAGAAGCTGGCCGATTCCCGGATACACAAATACGACTTCGACCAGAACTACTCCGGTGATAAGATAGGCTAGGTTCAGAGCGACCACGTTGATGATCGGTGCCCAGGCATTGGGCAGCGCATGAAGCGCGATAACCTTCCAGCCGGGAGCTCCCTTTAGGCGCGCCATCTCGATATAAGGAGATGCCAGCAGATTGATGATGGCCGCTCGGGTCATCCGCATCATGTGGGCGACAACCACGAGGACCATGGTCAATGCCGGGAGAAACGTTCGTTCAAGCAGTTCAAAAAAGGAAATGCCGTCGCTGAGCTTGGCGATGGACGGGAACCAGCCGGTCTGAACCGAAAAGTAAAGGATGAGGATGTAGCCAAGGAAGAATTCCGGCGAAGAGATCGACGTGAGAGTCGCCACGTTAGCGACGCGGTCAAATATTGTATTGCGGAACAGGGCTACGATGATTCCCAGAATGATCGCCACCGGAACTGCGATGACCGCCGCATAGGTGGCAAGGAACAAGGTATTGGCGAAGCGAGGCCCGATCACTTCGGCGACCGGAGCCTGATTGAGTAGGGAAACTCCAAAATCCCCAACGACCGCGCCTGCCAGCCAGTCCACGTAGCGGACGATTGCAGAACGGTCGAGTCCTAGTTCCTGACGCAGTGCCGCTAAAGTTTCCTCGGTCGCGCCCTGGCCGAGAACCGCCTGCGCTATATCTCCCGGCAGCAACTCGACGGCGCCGAATATCAGCACCGAAATCACAAGCAGCGTCAGCAGCCCGAGACCAAGCCGCATCAGCACGATTCGTGCTACGTCCGCCATTGACTCCTCCATTTGCGTTTTTCGTACTGCGGTTCACGCAATTCGCCTGGAAACCGCAATCAATTCCTGTGATCCAACGGCACCAAAAAACTGCCGGCCAACGCGCGAGCCGCGAATTCGCAGAGCGATTCGCCGGCGTTCAATAACTTGGGGTTTGTGGAATGTCTTTCATTGGCCGGAAAATTGGTTTTTCCGCAACCTTCAACAAAATCACTGACCCGATACGATCTGCCGCTATTGCACTCAAAATCGACGTAATTGGGTTCCATATCGCGACACTAACATGTAATACTCAAGTTTCCAGAGAATATTGACGGAGTAACGCGAAAATGTCCAATCCTACAAAATTTGATGCAAATGGCCCCGGTGTTCTTGAACGAATTGCCGCTGCCAGCAGGCGGAACCGCATTTCGCGCCGCGAATTCATGGTCGAGGCAAGCGCCGCGGGAATGACGATCGCTACTGCGTCCGCTCTTTGGGCCCAAAATGCCGCGGCGGAGACGCCTAAGGCGGGCGGAACGTATCGTCTTGGACTGCATGACGGGAATACAGCCGACCAAATGGATCCGGGCAGGTATCAGAGCGTCGGTGAAATTCAGATGGCTCACACTCATCGCAGCTACTTGACCGAGATCACTGCGGAAAATGGCCTGGGCGGCGATATGGCGGATGCTTGGAGCGCGACGCCTGATGCGAAAGTCTGGACTTTCGAACTCAACAAGAACGCTACTTTCCATGACGGAAGGAAATTCACGGCCAACGACGCGATCGCGTCATTGAACCACCACCGCGGAGAAAACACGACTTCGGCGGCAAAGCCGTTGCTCGAGAGCGTAGAAAACATTCGAGCCGACGGCGACCATGCCATCGTCATCGAGTTGAATCAGGGATTTGCCGATCTTCCATGGGTGATGACCGACTATCATTTGGCCATGCTCCCCGCCAATGAAGACGGCACCATTGAGTGGGAGAATGGAATTGGCGCGGGCCCCTACGTGATCGAGAACCATCAGGCGGGAGTAGCTAGTACGCTCGCACGGCACGATGGTTGGCATCGCGAAGGTGCATACTTCGACAAAGTCGAATTCACGGTGCTCAACGACCCGAACGCGCGTCAGACCGCGCTCGTCACGGACGCTGTTGACGCGATTTCCTCCGTCGACCTTAAGACGCTTTCGCTTCTGAGTCGCAGCCGCGACGTCGAGGTCGAAAACGTGCCGAGCGGCTCGGCGATTACGCTTCCCATGTTCTGCGACCACTCGCCGTACGACAATGTGCATGTTCGCCTTGCGCTGAAGCACGCTATCGACCGCGAGGAAATCATTGAAAAGATACTGTTCGGGACCGGAACGCCGGGCAACGACTTCCACGTATCGCCGAATATGCCGTACTGGCCGGATATCGAGCAGCGGACCTACGATCCCGATATGGCCAAGTTCCATCTGAAGGAGGCCGGGATGGATTCACTGGACGTACAGCTTTCGGCGGCCGACAGCGTGCTGCCGGGTGCCGTAGACATGGTTGTGCTCTACAGCGAGCAGGCGAAGAAAGCGGGTATCAACATCAAGCCGGTTCGCGAGCCGAATGATAGCTACTGGGCGGATGTCTGGCTAAAGAAACCGTTCGTTTTCGTGAAATGGGGCGCACGTCCCACTCCCGACAACATGTTCACCCTCGCCTACAAGGATGATGCCCCCTGGAACGAGGCGCACTGGAAAAACGATCGCTTCAACGAGTTGCTGCTTTTGGCCAAAGCAGAACTCGATGAGACCCGACGAGCCGAAATGTACCGCGAGATGTGCCAGATTGCGCGGGACGACGGAGGCACGATAATTCCGCTGTTCGTGAACTTCGTTTATGCCCGTCGTTCGAACGTTCGCCGCGGCGCTAGCCTTGCCGCTAGCTGGGAAACCGACGGCGCCAGGTCTGCGCATCGCTGGTGGTTTGCCTGATTCAGTGCTGATTTCCGCCCGGCGGCATCGAAGACGCCGGAATCTTATGTCCAAGGAGCCGCGTTTCGCGTTAGGCAGACTGCGAGGCGCGGCCCTGTAATAGTCTTGCAATTGGAACGCCACGGTCAGGGGATTGCATCCTTCTCCTGCAAATCCGGGCGCAAGCTTCTCGTGCAATCCAGCGCTGGGCGCGTTTTGCGAATTCCGACGAAAGCCGCCTTGCTTTGGCGCGAGGACGCCAGTTCGGAATATGCCGGGTGAAGCAATCCAAGACCGCATCAGTCGGTTCGCTGAATCCAATCGCGCCAGCCAATCCCCAAGGCGAAACGCCAGGCAAATCGAACCCAATTTTCTGCGGGTGGCGAATTCCGGGATTTCGTTCTGCGCGCGTAGCTTTCGCGAGTAGCACACTCCAAAGGGACAGCTTCAGAATTGTGCGCCAATATTTCTGTTCATTTGCCTAATATTCGCGGCGCCTCCCTAAACGCTTTCCGCTAGCCGTGCGTTTGTTTCCGATTTTTCGCTGCTTGCGACGGAGTTTTCTCGCGACGGCAAAAATTGAGGTACAGTAGTTCTCCGAGAGCTGGCGAGAATCAATTTTCCGGCAACGGTTCGGTTGGATTGGGGTTGTCCGGAGCGCATGACCGTCTGTATCGCATCGTACTTGCTCAGTATGAACAAGGCTTCGCACGACAAATAAGGAAGTGAATTTGCACGCACATTTCAATTAATATGACAAGGCGGTGCATGCCGAAATTACGCCGATTGGAAAAACGCCTTTCGTCAATTCGCCTTCTTGCCAATTGGCAGTTGAATCCCTAAATGCCAGAGTGAAACAGCACGTTTGCTGCTGAAGAGGCACGGCCAAAAGTCGCGGATTTCAACTGGCGATTATTCTAAAGCGCCGCAAAAATTGAAATCAAATGGGAGTAATCTACGGGTGAGGTTCAGATGTCTGAATGGATTGACGCTTGCAGCACGAATGATATCGAAGAAGAAGACTTGGTGAGATTCGATCACGGAGATCGAACATTCGCCATCTACCGTTCGCACAAGGACGAATTTTTTTGCACGGACGGACTGTGCACGCATGAACAAGTTCATTTGGAAGATGGCCTGGTAATGGACTACATAATTGAGTGCCCAATGCACAATGGCCGGTTCGACTACCGAACCGGCGCTGCAAAAGGGGCGCCGGTATGCGTCGACCTAAAAACATATCCTGTTAAGGTAGAAGGCGATCGAGTCCTCATCGAAATATAGAATTAACCAAAAATCGATTCATTTGTTCTAGGCTACCGGAATGAACCGCAGACTCGCCGGCGACCTGCCGTGTCAGCCTTTTCTCGGGATCAAATCGGCCGAGTTGCGGAAAGTTTGATCCGGAAGCGAGCAAGGGAAATTGGCATTTGTCCGTCAGTTAAAGTCGGTTCGATTTGCCGGTGCCGACAAATTGAAAGGATATTTTCGAATTTGTAGTTTCTGTAATTTTCGTTCGCATCCAGGCCGAAATGAGGCGAACCGCTCGAAAGCAAGCGTATCAAAATCGACGATCTAGAAATCGTCATGCAAGCGGATGCGGAATCATTGCGCCTGCGCTACAATTGCCGGGCAGACCACGCTCGTGCGCATTAAGGAGTGCAAGGCATGTCAATTAATTCCTTCGGGCACGTGTTCCGATTCACGACTTGGGGTGAAAGTCACGGGCCCGGCCTTGGAGCGATCGTGGACGGCTGCCCTCCCGGCATAGCCATAGAGGCGAAATTCGTGCAGCACTGGCTCGACAAACGCAGGCCCGGTCAAAGCAGGTACACCACTCAAAGAAGGGAGAAAGACGAAGTCGAGATCCTGTCCGGAGTCTTCGAAGGCAGAACCACGGGTACCCCGATTCACCTGATGATTAGGAATACCGACCACAGATCCAAGGATTATTCGGAAATTCGCGACAAATTTCGACCGGGGCATGCGGATATAACATACTGGCAAAAGTACGGCTTGCGCGACTATCGGGGAGGCGGCAGGTCCTCCGCTCGAGAAACCGCTGCGCGCGTCGCCGCGGGTGGCGTAGCTCGCGCGGTTTTAAAACAGCTTGCGCCTAGTGTTTCAATCCTGGGCTATCTGACTCAAGTGGGTGAAATTCCTGCGATGCGGAATCAATTTGATCTGCGCAAGATTGAGAGCAATGCGTTTTGGTGTCCCGACGACCAAGCGGCGAAGCGCTGGGCAATCTATCTCGATAAATTGCGCAAATCCGGCAATTCCGCCGGCGCCGTTGTTGAAGTGGTCGCGCGGGGAGTGCCGGCGGGGCTAGGTTCGCCCGTTTACGGGAAGCTCGATGCGGATTTGGCCGCGGCGATGATGTCGATAAATGCAGTCAAGGGCGTCGAAATAGGAGAGGGAATGAATGCTGCCCGCCTGACCGGAACGGAAAACGCCGACGAAATCTCGATGGGACCCTGCGGTCCGGAATTCGCCGCGAACCACGCGGGCGGCATATTGGGCGGGATTTCGAGCGGCCAGGAAATCGTAGTTCGGTTCGCCGTAAAGCCCACGTCCTCGATCTTGTCTCCCAGAAAAACGATCACGGTGTCGGGCGACGAAACCGAAATCGTAACGAAAGGCCGACACGACCCCTGCGTCGGCATTCGAGCGGTACCGGTCGCGGAAGCGATGATGGCGTGCGTCCTTTTGGATCATTATTTGCTTGATCGAGGCCAGACCGGTTCGACCCGCGGCAAAATAGGTTGAAATAGACGGCTTGGAACTCGATCGGCTATTTCCCGGTCGCTGAATCGTTCACGCTTGAGGAAAATAGTTCGCAAGCATTCTGTGCCGCCCGATCCGCGAACGACTTTTGGAAGGGCTCTTGAAATTTTTCGATAGTCTTCGATAGTCTTCGAATGATGCAAGCGTCGCGGCGTTGATCCCAATAGCGGCGCGGAAGCGGCAACGGGCCGAAATCCTCTTCAGACCTCGGCACGAATTAGCTCGCGCTAACTGGCCGAGCGCCCGAATTTACAATTATAGTTTCAGAATCCGCGCAAATTTTTGACCGTCCCGCTCGATCAATCACCGGCGACGAGTTGCCTAACCCCCGGCCATCCTCGGCAATAGGAAAATTTCGCTGTCGTCGTCTATTGGCTGAAAGGACGGGTTGTTGTGAATTATTCCGTCGATCGAGACCGCTACGCCCTTTTCTATCTGCGGTTGCAGGGCGGGATATTCCGCGCCGAGCCGCTGCAGCAGCTCGCGCGCGTTTTTAGCTTCGAGTTCCAAGCTTTCGGCTCCGTCAAGAACGGATCGCGCGGAACTCCATAGATGAACCTTCACCACCGAACTGCTCGGCTCAGCCGCCGTTGACGGCTTCAAGCACTCGCGGCGGAGACATCGGAATAGTGTCCATTCGCCTTCCGATCGCATGCGAAAGGGCGTTGCCGATCGCTCCTAAAGGCGGCGCGATCGGCGTTTCGCCGACCCCTCGAACGCCGAACGGATGTCCGGTATTTGGCACCTCGACGATCTCTGTTTCGATCATCGGAACATCCGAGCAAACCGGCATCCTGTAGTCGAGAAAGCCGGCATTCTGAAGCCTTCCGTCTTCGCCGTAGATATACTCTTCGTTCAGCGCCCAGCCGATGCCCTGTACAGCGCCTCCCTGGTATTGGCCTTCCACATAGCTCGGATGTATGGCCCGGCCTGCATCCTGGATCACGGTGTATCGCACGATTTTGGTGAAGCCGGTTTCGGGATCGATCTCGGCGTCCGCGATATGGGTGCCGAAGCTCTGACCGACTTTGCCGGCTTCGAATTCGCAGTGGCCAGCGATAGGCCCGCCGGTTTCATGCGCCTTTTTAGCTATTTCCGCTAGCGACATGGGTTCGAAATCCCCGGCGTTCGCGCCGGACGGGCGCGCGTGGCCGTCCTTCCAGTCGACGGCATCTTCCGGTATTCCCCAAATCATAGCCGCTCGCGAACACATCACGCCAATCGCGTTCTGAGCGGCATAAACGGTCGCCATGCCCGATGAATGGGTCGTGCGGCTGCCTTCTGTCGTGGCGCTGTAGGGAAGCGACGACGTATCGGCGACTATGCAGCGAACGTCTTCATACGGAATGCCGAGAGTTTCCGCAGCCATCTGGCACATGGACGCGCGCGATCCTCCGATGTCCGGAGTGCCTACCGTCACCACGGCAGTCCCGTCGAGTTCAATCTTTATCGAAGCACTCGTCGTGCCGCCGAAGTTGAACCAGAATCCGCTGGCGACTCCGCGACCCTGGTTCGGTCCGAGCTGCGAGTTGTAGTGATCCGACGCCTTCGCCGCTTCGAGCGTTTCCTTAAGGCCTATTCGACGGAATTTCGGTCCGAAAGAGGCAATAGTTCCCTCTTCGGCCGCGTTTTTCAGCCGGAAATCGATCGGGTCGATTCCGATTCTATCCGCAAGATCGTCAAGCGCGCTTTCGACCGCGAATGCGGCCATCGGCGCTCCGGGAGCGCGATAGGCGGCGCTCTTCGGACGGTTGACCACGACATCCCACCCGATCGCCTTTACGTTCTCCAAGTTGTAGCAAGCGAATGAGCACATGGCTCCCAGATCGATTACCGAACCTGGAAATGCGCCGCCCTGGAACCAAAGCTCGGCAAAACCCGCGGTAATCACGCCTTCCTTGTTCGCTCCGATCTTGACATCGATGACGCTGCTAGGCGTAGGCCCGGAGGCTCGAAAGACTTCGTCCCGGTCCATGACTAGCTTGACCGGGCGTCCGCACTTGCGGGAAAGGGCGAGCGCGACGGGTTCAATGAATACCGTGGTTTTCCCGCCGAAACCGCCGCCGATTTCCGAAGCGGTAACGCGCAGCTTGGAAAGATCCATTCCAAGCAAGGCGGCGCAAGCGCTCCTCACCATGAAATGCCCCTGCGTGCAGCACCAGATTTCCGCATGGCCGTCGCTGCGGTAGTTCGCAAGGCATGCATGGGGTTCGATATAGCCCTGATGAGCCGCCTCGGTTCTGAATCTTCGCTCGAAAATAAAGTCCGCCTTCTCGAATCCAGCTTCGATATCGCCGTGGCCGATTTCCATGCGCCGGGCGACATTGGATGGCTTTTCCGGTTTCGGGTCCATGTCCTGCGTGTACATGTCCTCGTGTATAATCGGAGCGTCCGGAGCGATGGCTTTCTCGATATCCGTGACGTGCGGCAGAACCTCGTATTCCACGTCTATCAGTTTCAGCGCCCTTTTGGCGATGCTCGCGGAATTGGCCGCGACCGCGGCAACCGCATGCCCGTCGTAGAGCGCCTTGCCGCGCGCCATAACGTTTTCGAGGACGTGATTCATGTCGTCTTCGAGATCGTGTCCGCCGTCGCCCAGTTCTAGATCGGCATATGTCAAGACGGCTTTGACGCCGTCGAGCGCTTCGGCCTTGTCTGTGTTTACGCTTAGAATTCGCGCATGCGCGTGCGGCGAACGCAGGATCTTTGCGAATAGCATTCCCGGCGCGTAGAGGTCCGCGCCGAATTGAGCTTTGCCCGTAACTTTGTCCACGCCGTCCGGGCGGACCGGGCGTGTGCCGACGTATTTGTACTCGGTTCCGGAAATGTCGTCGATTTTGTTCATTTCATTGCCTCATTTCTTCAGCCGCATCCATAACCGCCCTGACAATTTTGTCATAGCCGGTGCACCGGCACAAATTGCCGGCAAGCCAATAGCGAATTTCCGTTTCATCGGGATCGGGATTCCGTTCCAGCAGCGCTTTCGCCGCAACCAGGAATCCCGGCGTGCAAATCCCGCACTGAAGCGCGGCGTGGTCCAGAAACTTTTGCTGCAGCGGATGGAGATCGTCGCCGTCCGCGACGCCCTCGATCGTTTCGATCGTGCGCCCGTCGGCTTCCGCGCCCAGCACCAGGCAGGAGCAAACCAGCCTGCCGTCCAGTACGACGCTGCAAGCGCCGCAATCGCCGGTGCCGCACCCTTCCTTCGACCCCGTTAGAGCCAGGCGGTCGCGAAGGGAGTCCAATAGCGACTCGTCCGGTTCGCAAAGAAATTCCACCGCGTCGCCATTGACGGTGGCGCTTACATGAATATTGCTCATTGTTATCCTCTCGCTCGGCAGTAGGCTCGCTTGGCGACTCTTTTGGCAAGTGCTCCGGCGACCTTGATACGAAAATCAATTGTTCCCCGCTTGTCGTTGATCGGGCTGCATGCTGCCATGGCGGCGGAAGCGCAGCGTTCCAGGGCTTCCTCGTCCAATTTCGTGCCGACGATAGCATCGGCGGCTTCGTTGACTAGCAGCGGAGTAGGAGCAACGGCTCCGATCCCGACTCGCGCGTTCTTTACTTCGCCTTCGGCGCTGGTGTCGACGCTAATGCCGACTCCGACAACCGCAATATCCATTTCCGTGCGTGGAATGAAGCGCTCGTAGGCGTCGGAAGCGTGTTCGGGACGACTAGGCAAAAACAGCGATACCACGATTTCGCCCTTTTCCAAGACGCTCTGCCCAGGAGCTGCAATAAAGTCCTCAACCGCGATTTCGCGGGTTCCGCCGGGTCCAGCGACCGAGGCGACCGCCGAAGCGGCGATCAAGGCCGGAACGCTGTCCGCCGCCGGCGAGGCATTGCATAGATTGCCGGCGGCGGTAGCACGGCCCTGAATCTGGGTCGATCCGATCAGGTTTACGGATTCAACTACGCCAGGCCATGCTCTTGCCAGTTCGGCGTGCTCGCCCATTTGCGCGCCGGAAACGCCGGCGCCGATTCTAAATCCGCCATTTTCTCGACGTATCGCATTGAGATCGTTAATTTTCTTGATATCGACGATCAAGTCCGGCTCGATCAGGCCGGTTTTCATCTGAACGAGAAGGTCGGTTCCGCCGGCCAGAATCCCGGTTTTCCCCGGTTCCGCAGCCAATGCCGAAACTGCTTCGTCGACGCTCGCCGGCGCCAAATATCTCATTTTGCGTTCCTCCTTTCAAAGGGAGACAAATTTAGTGTTTACGCTGTGCTCTTCCTTTTGGAAAGCTGCACCGCGAGAATTCCCGCCGAAATCACGGCGACGCCTCCTATATCGCCCAGGTCCATCGATTCGCCAAGAAGCGCGGCGGCTACCGCTACTCCAAAAAACGGATTAAGGAAATGAAAAGCGGACGCGCGCGTGGCTCCGACCCGGTCGACGAGTTGAAACCAAATCCATGTAGCGATCAATCCCGGAACCAGAATTGAATACGCGAAAGCCGCGCCGAGCTTCAAGGACCACTCCACGTTCCAGGTTTCGAAAATAGCGGCCGGAACGGCGAGTATTGCGCACCCTACAAGCATTTGGAGTCCAACGATCATAAGCAGGTTTCCGCCTGACACGGCGTTACGAACGGTCAGCGTGGCAATGCTCAGTCCAAGGACTCCCAGAATGCAAAGCACTATGCCCGCCAATTCGGCGGAGGCGTCCAGCCGGTCTGAAACCACGAGCACAACGCCCAGAAATCCGGCAATTAAGCCGAATGCGCCCATGCGGCCGATTCTTTCCCTGAAGATGACTCGGTTGAAAAAGGCAACGATCAGCGGCATCGTGGACGCGATTATCGCCGCAAGAGACGCCGCTATCCATTGCATCGCGACGAAATTGACGCCGAGATAGATCGCATTTTGGCAAGTGCCGAAAACCGCGGTTGCGCGCCACTGATCGCGCGTTAGCCGAATGGTCTGGCCGAGGCACGCGGCAATGGCGATTCCTATGGATCCGGAGATAGCGAATCGAATCGCCAGCGACGTGAACGGTGGGGCTTCAAGTACAATTATTCTGGCCGAGCTGAACGCGCTCGACCAAATTAGCGCAAAGGCAATGCCGCTCGCGAGAGCGCGAAAATCCATTGATCAACTAACTTGTGGCGATGTCAGCGGATCAACTTCCTAATCGGCAAACGACTATACCGAAATTAAACTACCTGCTCGGTTGTCAGCTGTTGGCAGCATCCTTGAAAGCCTTGGAAATCGTGACTTTTACCGCACGGTCCGCCGGTTTCACCATGGAATCGCCGGTTGCCGGATTTCGAATAGTTCTTTCGCCTCGGTCTCGACACTGAATCTTGCCAATACCTGGAAGCATGACCGCATTTCCGCCGACAACTTCATCTCTAATGACAGCGCAAAGACCATCCAATGCCTTCGCGGAATCTATTTTCGTCAAGCCCGATGCTTCTGCAACTTTCGCCACGAGTTCAGATTTTTTCAACGTGGGTAATGCCATTTAGCGATTCCTCTTCGAATTTAGCGTTTTTGTTGATTTATCGGGCAAATTTGCAATTTTTGGATTTCCATTGCAATCCCTATCTCGAATTTTATGTTCGCCGGCTCATTCAAACTAACGCTTACAAGTCGTCGATTGCGCCCGATATCAAAATGAACATTATCGGCAGCCAAGTCGAAATCGAATTTTTCGCCCTATTCCCGCCTTGCCCGCATATGTCCCAGCGTTCGGTTTCGCCAGCATTGCGACTGTCGCGCATTGCGCGGGATTATGTCAAGGCGATCCCAATAACGAAATTAAAGAAACGCGGTCTCGTCGAAGCTTCTGAGCTTGCGCGAATGCAGGAATTCAAGCGGCATCGCGCGCAAGGATTCGAGAGCCTTAACGCCGATCTTGAGATGCTTGCGAACCTGTTCAGAATAGAACTGCGTCGCCATTCCCGGCAGCTTGAGCTCGCCGTGAAGCGGCTTGTCCGAAACGCAAAGAAGCGTGCCGTACGGAACGCGAAACCGAAATCCGTTGGCCGCGATCGTCGCGGACTCCATGTCCAGTGCGATCGCTCGCGACTGGCTTAGTCTTTTGATCGGTCCCGAGGTGCTTCTGAGTTCCCAATTTCGGTTGTCGATTGTCGCAACGGTTCCCGTTCTCATAATTCTCTTCAAGTTATAACCAGTGAACTTGGTCACCTCTTCCACTGCGCTTTCCAGCGCGATTTGAATTTCCGCGAGCGCGGGCACCGGGATCCAGACAGGCAAATCCTTGTCCAAGACCTGATCTTCACGCAAATATCCGTGGGCCAGTACGTAATCGCCCAGGCTTTGGCCGTTGCGCAGCCCCGCGCAGTGACCCAGCATAAGCCAGGCGCGCGGCCGCAGAACAGCAATGTGATCGGTCGCGGTCTTGGCGTTGGAGGGCCCGACGCCAATGTTTACGAGCGTAATTCCCTTTCCATCATCCCGGACGAGATGGTAGGCGGGCATTTGGGGCATTCTCGGAATTGCGGGAATGTCCTGCGACGAATTCGAAAGAATATGGTCGCCGGGAGCGACAAGCGAGCTGTAGGCCGAATGTTTGTCGGCGATCGCGTCTCTCGCGTAGCGAATGAATTCATCAACGTAGAATTGATAGTTGGTGAACAGAACGAATGGCTGAAAATGCTCTTCGCTCGTTGCCGTGTAGTGCCTGAGACGGGCGAGCGAGTAGTCCACCCGCTGCGCCGTAAACGGAGCGAGCGGCTTGGCGCCGTCGTCTGCCGATGTCAGATTGCCATTGACAATGTCGTCGTTGGTGCCGCCGAGATCCGGAACGTCGAACAGGTCGCGAAGCGGAAATCCAATCCCGCTTTCGCTCCCCGCCTCGGGAAATTTCGCCTCCGTATCGTCGCTGATCGCGAAGTGAATCGGCAATGGCGTATCGGACTGCCCGATGCTTACGGGCACGCCGTGATTTTCCAGGAGAAGGCCGATTTGCTGAAGCAAGTATTCGCGAAACAAATCCGGGCGCGTAATAGTGGTTGCATAGGTTCCAGGTTCGGATACGTGTCCGAAAGAAAGCCTGCTGTCTACTTGCGCATAGGAATTGGTAACGATTCTGACTTCCGGGTAGCATGCTCGGTAGCGCGTCAGGCTTCCGCCTCGGGCGATCGCTTCTTTCAGTCTCTCGCGCAGGAATCCTGTCGATTCAGCGTACAGGCTCTCCAATTGGGAAATGGCTTCCTCGGCGGAATTGCAAAATCGCGGCTCGCGCGTCGGCGGCGAGTCAACCGGCTGGATTCGCGGAACGGTATCCATTGATCAGTCCTCGACAAACAGGCCGGTCAATTCGAAATGCGTAACGTCGACAAGCCCCATATCCGAAATCCGCAATTCCGGAATCACGGCCAGTGCCAGCAACGAATGCTGCATGAACGCGTTGTTGAGACTGCATCCGCAAGCCGAAATGGCGGCGTTCATCATTTTGGCTTCCGTCGCTACTTGCTCGGCGGGCCGGTCGGACATGAGTCCGGCGTAGGGAAGCCGAACTTGCGCGATCTCCCGCCCGCTGCGCCAAACGGAAACGCCGCCGTCGGTTTCCGCGAGCCTATTTGCGGCGAGCGCCATATTTTCGCGATCCGTTCCCACCACGACCATGTGGTGGCTGTCGTGAGCCACGGTTGAAGCGATAGCCATTTCGCCCTGGTACCCGAAGCCGCCGACGAACCCATTGACAATTTTGCCCGAAGCGCGGTGCCTGTCGACGAGCGCCAGATAGCAGACGTCCCGGCTTGCATCGCCTTGAACCGCCCCGTCGGCTACTTCGAGATCCTCGACCAGCGCTCGTGTAGGAGCCTGGTTTTCGATGACGCCGATGACTCGGGCGCGAACCGTTTTCGCACCCGGCGGCGACTGGACCCGAAAATCGTCCGCAGCCAGCGGCCTGCCGATTTTTACGGACTTTCGAGCGCTTTCCGGCCATGCGATACGCGGAGTTTGCACCAGAAGCTCGCCGCGGTCCGCGATCTTGATTCCTCTCGCGTAGACTTGCAGCACTGGCAGTTCGGAAAGATCGGATGTCAAAACGACATCCGCGCGCCTGCCGGGCGCGATCGATCCGAGTTCGCGCTCCATTCCGAAATGCGTAGCCGTATTGATTGTAGCCATTTGGATCGCAATCAGCGGGTCGCAGCCGCAATTTATCGCGTGCTTGATCACCCGGTTCATGTGCCCGTCATCCACAAGCGTGCCGGAATGGCAATCGTCGGTGCAAAGGATAAAGTTTCTCGGGTCGATACCGCGTTCGGTTACCGCCTTGATCTGGCTTTCGACGTCATACCAGGCGGAACCCAGGCGCATCATCGCGCGCATTCCGCGGCGAACCCTCGAAATAGCGTCGATTTCCCGAGTGCCTTCGTGGTCGTCGGCCGGTCCTGCCGCGAGATATGCATGGAAGGAGAGTCCCAAGTCAGGCGACGCGTAGTGGCCGCCGACGGTTTTTCCCGCAATCTGCGCCGACCCTATTTCCGCTAGCAATTGCGGATTTCCCGCAGCGACGCCGTCGAAATTCATCATTTCGCCAAGTCCCACGATGCCCGGCCAGCGCATGGCCTCTTCAACGTCGACAGGCGTAATCTCCGCTCCGGGAGTTTCGAGACCGGGAGCCGAAGGCGCGCAAGAGGGCATTTGTACGAACATGTTGACGGGCTGGATAATTGCCTCGTCATGCATCAGGCGCACGCCGTGCAGGCCCAGCACATTAGCGATCTCGTGCGGATCGACGAACATCGTGGTCGTACCGTGAGGGATCACTGCTTCGGCGAAGCGAGCGGGCGTCAGCATGCCGGATTCCACATGCATGTGCCCGTCGCAGAATCCCGGGACCGCATAAAGGCCGTCGCAATCGACTACCTCAGTACTTTCGCCGATGCAGTGAGAAGCATCGGATCCGCAATAGGCGAATCTGCCTGCGGCTATCGCTAAGTCTTGGCCGGGAAGAATTTCGCGGCTTTGCACATTTACCCACTTCACGCCCCGGAGGACGAGGCTAGCGGGTTCTCTTCCAGCCGCGACCGCGACTAGCTCGCGAGCGGATGCCTGCCATGCGCGGATTTCGAATTTATTGTCCATGGGCAGAGTTCGCATGATTTACATTTCTTGCGCAAGCGCTTTCGCACTCCAACCGAAACTGCCGTGCTCAAGGCGCACGAAGAAATTCCCGATGCAACTCGCACCGCTCTTGAATTCCTTGCCGCCGATACCAAGCCATGCGCGAGTCGCGATCGGAGCCCTCGGAATTGGAACAGCGCAACTCATTCGCACCAAGGGAACGAAATCCCATCGAGTATCCGGCTGGATTTTGATCGTCCCGATGGTTTATGTCGCCGATTCGGTGCTGTTCATCCATGAAATCAAATCGTTCGGGAAGTACAGCCCAATTCACGCGCTGTCATTGGTTGCGCTGGCGTCGTTGTTCGCAGGCGTGCCGGCCATTCGGCGTAGAAAAATCCGCACGCACCAGATGACCATGACTATTCTGTTTCTTTCGGCCCTGGTTGCCACCGGCCTGTTTACACTTTACCCGGGTCGCACAATGCACCAGGTCCTATTCGGATGAGACCGTATTCGGCGAGACCGCCCGCCGACGCCGGGATTCTCTTCGCGGGTCATATGCTCTCGATCGCCAGTGCAATGCCCTGGCCGCCGCCAATGCACATGGTTGCCAGCGCCTTTTTCCCTCCCGTGCGCTTGAGTTCGTAAAGCGCTTTCAGGACAATAATCGTTCCAGTCGCTCCGATCGGGTGTCCGAGCGCGATGGCTCCGCCGTTGGGATTAACCTTGCCGGGATCGAAATCAAGCGACCTGGCGACCGCCACCGCCTGCGCCGCGAAGGCCTCATTCGATTCAATTACATCGAAATCGCCGATTGAAAGCCCCGTTTCGTCCAGAAGCTTTCGAACGGCGGGCACGGGACCGATACCCATGGTTTCGGGCCTTACCCCTGCGTGCGCGTAGCCGAGTATTTTAGCTTTCGGTTCGACCGAACACTTTTCCGCAGAATCTTCGCGGGCCAGAACAATCGCGGCGGCGCCGTCGTTGATACCCGATGCGTTGCCGGCCGTAACCGTGCCGCCCTTCTTGAATACCGCGCGAAGGCTTGCCAGCGCATCTTCCGAAGTTGGCTTCGGGTGCTCGTCAGTATCGAAGTTTAATGTTTCGCGCCGGACCCGAACTTCGAAAGGAAGGATTTGTTCGCGAAACCGCCCCTCTTCGATTGCTTCCGAAGCCCTTCGTTGACTTTCAAGGGCGAATTCGTCCTGATCCTCGCGACTGATACCGTGCTCTTCCGCTACGATTTCCGCTGTAACGCCCATGTGACCGGTTCCGAACGGGCAGCTTAGAGCGCCCGTCATCATGTCGATTGCTCTGGTATCGCCCATTTTCTGACCCCACCGCGCCGACTGCACGCTATAGGGGGATCGGCTCATGCTCTCGGCTCCTCCGGCGAGACCAAACTCGGCGTCGCCGAGGCGCAGGGATTGGACGACCGAAACGATCGATTGAATTCCAGATCCGCATAGGCGATTAACGTTCATAGCGGGCACGCTGTCCGGGATTCCCGCGTCAATTGCCGCAACCCTCGACAAGTACATGTCGCGGGGCTCGGTATTTATTACGTGGCCGAACGCGACGTGGCCGATCATGTCGGGTTCGATCCCCGATCTGCCTACCGCCTCCTTTGCGACCGCTGCGCCGAGATCAATCGGCGGAACTCCTGCAAGGCTTCCGCCGAAAGTGCCGATCGCCGTTCTCGCTCCGTCCAAAATTACAACGTTGGTCATGTCCGTACTCCGTTTGGCTTGAAATTATCGGGGTGCGCGGCGCGCACTTGCGGCAGTTTTTCCGCGGCTGCAACGGCTTCGCGGATTAGCCCGTACGGCGAAAGATCCACGCCCCACCGCTTGGCGTTGTAGACTTGCGGAACCAAGCAGATATCCGCAATAGAAATCCTGTCGCCGCAGCAGAATATCCCGTCTTCGAAAAGTCCGAGCATTGCTTCGACGGCCTCCAGCCCCCTTGGGATGAAAGTCGTCATCCAGGACTCGAGGGCGATCGATCCGTCCGATGCATCGACGGCGTGGCGTGCCACCGACAGGTTGCAAACCGGGTGAATCTCCATAGCGATCGCCTGCGCGACAGCTCTCGTCATGGCGCGGATTTTCGGGCTGCCGTGCAGAAATTCGCCGCGTCCGGTCTCGTGAAGATATTCGATGATCGCGAGCGACTGAGTAATGACAATGCCGTCGATTTCAAGCGCCGGAACCAGTCCCTGCGGATTTCTCGACCTGTGCGCAGCCGATCTGTGTTCGCATTCGAGCAGATTCACCTGCACGGGCTCGAATTCCAAACCTGCGAGGCCAAGCGCGATTCGCACTCTGTAGGATGCCGAAGAACGCCAGTAGTCGAAAAGAACTATAGAAATTGCTCTACTCCGGTTTTGCTGACTGCCCGGTTGAACGCGCTACGAAGGCAATTGGAGGCCGCGTTCCCGGCGCCGAATTCGATTGCGGCTAGATGGCATCTCATAATGAAAGTCCTAGGCCGGGCGCAAGTGGCAACGACGGCATTGAAACCGACATAGACGCATATGCGAGTGCGCGACGAAATTCACGATTCATTTGGAGATTGCTAGCCAAGATATGAAATTGCGGGTTTAGTTCCGCATTGGGATACTTCGGGTAGACCTTGCGTTGGGCGACGCGATTCCGTTCGCCTCAACGCTTCCGCCCCGCGCGCTATGCCCGCTTCAGAAGAATCAAAAGCGGCTCGCGCAACGCTGGAAACTATTCAATTCTCGGCATGCGAATGATTTGGCGGCGAATGACTTTAGGCTGCGCTCGGCACCTCTTCCGAAATCCGCTGAATATTTTCGGAAGAGGTCTTTTCGGCGCGCAGATCATGCCCCATAGTGAGTCTCCATCTAGGAGAATCACATGCAGATTAGCCGTAAACTAGCCAGGGCGAAAGAATCCGGAACTGCGCGATTGTCTCAAATCGCGCGAGAAATGAAGGAGGCGGGCAGAGAGGTCTACCAGCTCGCGACCGGCGAGCCCGATTTCGATACCCCGAGCTTCGTTATTACGGCCGCGTACGAAGCGGCCTTGTCAGGGCAGACCCGCTATACTGCCGTCGAGGGCACCCCGGCACTGAGAGAAGCGATCGCGGACATGCTTCGAAAGGAATTCGACCTGGAATGCGGCATTGGCCAGATTATCGTCGGTACGGGAGCCAAGCAATTGATTTTCAATGCCTTGGTAGCATCTGTCAACCCTGGCGACGAAGTCATCATTCCTGCGCCGTATTGGGTAAGCTACCCGGATATGGTAATTATCGCCGACGGCAATCCGGTAATTGTCGCGTGCCCGGCGAAAGCAGGTTTCAAGCTAAGCGCGGATGACTTGGAAAAGTCAATAACTGAAAAAACGCGCTGGGTCATTCTCAATTCTCCCTGCAATCCGTCCGGAGCCGTCTACGGAAAAGATGATCTGCTGGCGTTGGCGGACGTCATTCGCCGGCATCCGCGCGTAGCGGTCATGTGTGATGACATTTACGAGAAAATCGTATTCGACGGCGCTAAATTCGCAACTATGGCGGAAGTTGCGCCGGACCTCCGGGATCGCACTTTGACCGTCAACGGGCTTTCCAAGTCGCATGCAATGACAGGCTGGCGGATAGGATACGCCGCGGGACCGGATAGGCTGGTTTCCGCGATGGCGAAATTGCAGGGCCAATCTACGACCAACCCTTCCTCGGTCAGCCAAGCCGCCGCCCTCGCCGCGCTGCGGGGGCCAAAGGAATTTCTGGAGGATTGGAGGCTTGCGTACCAAACGCGGAGAAACCTGGTTTTTGACCGGTTGTCGGCAATACCGGGCCTAGCCGCCAGCCAGCCGGAAGGAGCGTTTTATCATTTTGTAGGATGCGAGGAATTGTACGGCAGAAGGACGCCCGCCGGGACGCTGCTTCGCAACGACTCCGAAGTCGGCGAATACCTGCTTCAAGCCTCGGGAGCCGCAGTAGTGCCCGGCGCCGAGTTCGGATGCCCCGGCTACTTCAGGCTGTGCTTCGCGCAATCCGATGAAATACTGGCCGCCGCATGCGCTAGAATAGGCGATGCCGTAGCTTCGCTCTCCTGAATGAACAGTACCTGAAAAATCCGCTTGCGCCTGGAAGCGCCATCGATCCGATTTGCTTTCCGCTCTCCGAAAGGGACCGCATGGGGTAGAATGGAACTGCCGCAGAGCGAACGGATTCTTAGTCGGCGACGCTCATGACCGGAAAAACTGTTCAAGACCGGCGATTCGATTCAACTCCTGCGCTAGCTCGCTGGCTTTTTCAAAGCTAATCTCGGCGTTTGGGGGAATTACCCGCTTCCAGTCCGGGTCGCGGCGGAAGACGGACAGCGCCCCCTTGGATCCTCCGATATTGTGGACCGACGAAATTGCGCTGCGAAGTTCGTTTATCTTTTCGTCGAGTTCGGCTTGCCGGCCGGGATCTTTTTCAGCAATTCTCCTGGCGACAATGGGAGCGGTCAAGTTGGCCGTGGCCGATATGCAGCCCCAGCCTCCAATTGCCAGATTTTCGGCAGCGAATGTTTCTGTGCCTGAAAATGCCTCGAAGCCCGGAAAGGCTTCGACGAACGCGCGCGTGGTTTCGAAATCGCCGCCGCTGTCCTTGAGGCCGACGAATACTCCGGGAAACGCCTCTCGAAGCCGGGCAGTTAGCGGAACTGTAAAGGGAACCGCCGAAATCTGAGGAAAATGATAAAGGAATATTCGTGGCGATCGCTCGGCGAGGCGTTCGGCAACAGTCGCAAAAAATTTGAAGAGGCCGTCCTCAGACGGGTTCTTGTAGTAGAATGGCGGCAACATTAGGAGTCCGTTGACGCCGGTATCCAAGGCAAACTTGGACAGTTCCACGGCATCGTCGATGGAGGCCGATCCGGTGCCCGCAATGACTCTGTCCATGGGCAGGCCGTTTTGGGCCATGGAATCCAGAATTCGTCGGCGGTCGTCAAGTCCAAGCGAGTTGCCTTCGCCTGTGGTACCCAATGGCGCCAGCCCTACGCAGCCGTTGGACAAAAGCCAGCGGCAGTGATTTAGAAAGCGCGGCAGGTCGGGGCTGAAGTCGGTGGCAACCGGCGTTGCGACGGCCGCGTAAACGCCCTTGGGCGCATGCTTTTCGGTCATGCTATTCCTCTAAAATCGGCTATGCTTATACTGAATGGAACGCAATGGCGATTCAGGCAAGCGGTAAATTTATCGGGCTAGGTCGCTGCGCGCGTTCCAAGGTGCGACCGAAGCGATACGGTCGATGAATCGTCGGGGCCGGTTCGCATCACTCGGGCAATCGGCGAAGTCATTGGGTCAAATGCGAAGAATCTCCGTTTCTAATGTATATTGGCGCTGCCGGGGATTTTGACGTATCCGCAGGCGGCTTGCGTCGTCGCGAGGCATATGATCGCTTTAGAGAAGGAGCCATGGCGAAAATTCGAAAGGCTGTTTTTCCTGTCGCAGGTCTCGGCACGCGCTTTTTGCCCGCGACGAAGGCAATGCCGAAGGAGTTGCTTCCGATAATTGACAAACCTCTCGTTCAGTATGCCGTGGAAGAAGCCATCGAGGCGGGCATTGAACAGCTGATATTCGTGACGGGAAGGACGAAGCGGGCGATTGAAGACCACTTTGATTCGAATCCGGAACTCGAATCGGCATTGGAAGCTAAGGGCGATGACGAATTGCGGGAATCCATTCGCAATATCGTTCCGCGAGGCGTCAATTGCATTTTCTTGCGTCAACCGAAGCCGAATGGCCTCGGTGATGCGGTGCTCTGTGCCAGGCCTGTCGTGGACAACGAGCCATTCGCAGTGCTGCTAGCTGACGACCTGATGCAGGACGACCCGCCTCCCACTGCGGCGCTAGCCAACGCCTTTGGAAATACTGGCGACTCCATTATCGCATTTTCGGTTATCGGCAATGACGACGTTTCCGACTACGGCATCCTTGAACCGTCTAGCGAAGGACTTCCCGGCCCGTTGGTGGAAATTAGAGGACTTGTCGAAAAGCCCTCAATTGAGAATGCCCCTTCAAATTTGGCTTCACTGGGCAGATATGTATTTCGTCCGGAAATATTCGACGAGCTTTGCAATCAGAAACCGGGCGTCAATGGAGAAATCCAGCTAGCCGACGCGATTGACGCTCTCGCAAAAAAGGGTTGCGTTAAGGGTTTGGAATTTTGCGGCACGAGGTATGATTGCGGAAGCAAGTTCGGCTATTTGGAAGCCATCGTTGATTTTGCCATCGGGCACGAAGAATTCGGGACTCGATTTCTTGACTTGCTAAGAACCAGATTGAACGAGCGGGAAGGAAGATCCTAGGCGTCCATTCGCAAAAGGCGTACTCGGGCGGATCCGGAGTGCGTGCGCAGTTTCGGATTCTCGCTCCAAATTTCGGCCATTCGCTGTCTCTCAGGTCACTGAAGTCTCGCCTTTTCCGCCTGGATGCGAGATTTCTGGCGGCGTCGAAACGGGGCCGCTTCCGTCTTTTGTCCTGCCAATGGCGGGCCGGAGCGGGTCGTTGCTCGCCGTCATGGCGGCTTTTCTGCTTGCCCGGCGAGCATGGATGGCCCTAAGTGCGCCGCCGAGTGGCAATTCCCTTGATATCCGGAAAACGATCGCTTTTCGGACGTGATCGCGCGGAGTAAGCAAAAATCCCAATTTCGCAATTGCGGCAAGGCGTCATACCCTTAATTTTTCGCGGACATTTCGCCTGGCGGCACGCTCAAGGCGATTCGCCGTTCATTTTCGAACCGCCGTCAGCCCGCTTTCGAGATTGCCTTTCTATCGCGGTCCGATCGCGGCATTGCGCATCGAGAATTTTGCAGTTTCAATGAGTTGCAAGAAGCTTGGTTTAAATTCGGGCGCGATTAATTTCGTTGCGAGAGCCCCTTTTGCACTTCGAACAAGTCATTCGGATTTTTTTTGAGACGCAGTCGAATTTACAGCGTAAGCCGGTTTCTCTAGGAACGACGCTTGGACTACGGGCGGCGCGGCGATTGTTCCCGCGAACGACCCGACATTGCGGATCTGTGATTGCCTGCCTGAGCGTCCGGCGCTGTTTCGCAAATCTGCGTGAAGAAACGATGTCGCGCTCGCTCCCTAAATTTCTGAACGACCGCCGGGACCCCGCCCGGCTTGCCGATCGTATACCAGCCTGAATCCCTGATGCGAAGTCGAGCTATCGGGGGATGTGCCGCTGCGGGCCGCAATGCGATATCGGAAGCAATAGCTAGCATGGCACAAGAAAGATCCGCCCTTGACCAGCTTGAAACCCTTTTTTGAGGCATGAAGCGAAGCTGCTCTCTTCTTTAAGGATCGAACTTTGAAAGGCTGCGATGTCCACTCCCATACATTGCCAACCATATTGTAGAGGCCAAATGAATTCGGAGCGAAAGACCGTGCAGGCGCGATGCCCGCGAAGCCGTCCAGCCCCAGGTCGGTTTCGGGGAACCGGCCCTGCCAAACGTTGCAGGGAAAAAATTTTTTGTCGTCGGGCGCCCGGTCGCCCCACGGAAACCTCACGTCTTCCAGGCCTCCCCTCGCGGCGTGCTCCCACTCGGCCTCCGTCGGCAGGCGGCCGCCAGCCCACTTCGCGAAAGCGCAAGCGTCATTCCAAGTCACTTGGACGACGGGATGATCCGGATTCCAGGCGTTCTCGCTTCCAGGGCCATGAACGCGGCGCCAACACGCGCCCTCGACGAGGAGCCACCAGGGAGCAGCCGCCAATGGCTCTTTTGCGCGCGCGCCCTCGGGCAAAAAATTGGCGAAGACGAAGGAGTCGCCGATCCTTTCCGCCTCGGTTCGATACCCGGTCGCTTCAGCGAAAGCCTGAAACCGCGCATTCGTGACTACTGTCGCGTCAATCCAAAACGGCAAAATTTTTTTTCGGCGCAACGGATATTCACCATCAAAGGCAATGACCGGGCTTCCGGTGCCCACCAGCGCTTCGCCGCCGGGAATCCTCACGATGCCCGAATTGTCCGCATGGCAATTCGATCCGCCTTTAGGCAATCCTTTCGGTAAATTGCTAGTGCCGCCCCCTTGGCATGAATCGAAGCGACTGGAACGAATTCGTTTACGCGCCATCAAGCATTTGCGCCGGCAGGGATTTGATCGGATGCTTGTTCAGTTTTTGCCGCCTTGATGTTGCCGATCGCGTTTCGCAAGTGAGTAACGAGCGCGGTGGAAGCGGCGTCGCAGTCTCTCGCCAAAAGAGAATCAACGATATCCTGATGCTTTCGAGTTTGCACTTCTCTGTTCGATCGCCTTTGCGAAGAAACGAATCGTGCCCGCCAAAGCCTTGCATTGTAGCAATTGTGGATTTCGACGAGCGAGGGGTTGCGGGCCGCCGCAACTATGGCGCGATGAAACTCCATATCGATGCCGAATAGTCTCAGGCGATCATCGGTGTAGGTAAGCTCGATCATTTGATCCTGCAGTTTCTTAATGTGCTCGAGTTCCTTGTCTGTCGCAAGAAAGCAGGCCTGCTCGCCCGCCAAGCCTTCCAAAGCCCCCTGAATCATTAGCCACTGCGAAAGAACTTCCATGGACGGGTCGGCAACGCTCGGCCGCCTTGTTGCGCCGTATTCCACCAAGCCATCGAATTCAAGCTGGCGTATCGCCTCCCTCACGGGCGTTCGGCTGATCCCGAGAATCTCGGAAAGTTCGCGCTCGTTTAGAGAAAGGCCCGGAGGCAGCTTTTCAAGGAGTATCAGATCGCGGAGTTTTTCCGCCGCCTCGTCGGCAAGGCTAGGCCGCCTTTTGGCCAAAAGTTCCTTTGGAACCAAATCATTAATCGACATCGACTTCATTGATCCATATTCTCCGACTCAGCTTCGAAGCCTTTCGAACTTGCGTTCAGGGCATTATAGCGAAAATTTTCCCCAAGCGTGACGTTGTTTGGTTGTTTGACGGTAAAATTCGGCTGCAGACTCGAGGCGAAATTTTCGGCGCCTCGCCGCTTGAAGTTGCCGAATTGATTCGGTATACCAAAAACGGTATACCTATTTCAATATCTCAGGCCTTTTTTGGCAGGTAGGCGAATCAAAGCTTCCAAGGATTCAAGAAGGAGGACGGAAAATGATTTACACCCGCATGATTGCGGCAATTGGGTCGGCTGCAGTTATTTCGTAGCCGCGCTTTCGTGCGCGACGCAGGCGGAAGACTTTCCAAGCGGGCCCATCGAGGCAATAAACAATTCAAAGCCTGGCGGCGGATCGGATATATTTTTGCGATTTGCGACCGAAAAGGCCGCGGATATACTCGGCACCGAATTCATTCATCAGTCGAAGACCGGCGGCGTTTCAACCAACACGCTTAAATTCGTATCCTCGCGTCCGGCTGACGGCCATACGTTGCTCATTGTCAATGCGGGTACCATGCTGACCATGATGCGGGGCACCGTAGACCTTGCGCTGGACGACATGGAACCATTGGTGCGAGGTACGATTGACCCGAATTTCGTGGTCGTAAAGGCAGGAAAGTATGCCGACGCGGCGAGTTTCATAGAAGCTGCTCAAAACAACACGATCAAGCAGGCAGGCACGAAAGTCGGCGGCAACCCTCACGTAAACGCGCTTCTGTTCCGGAATGCGGTTGGAATAAAGAAACAGGTCCACGTGCCATTCGAAAAATCCGGCGAGATCGTCATCAACCTGATCAACGGAAATGTCGACCGCGGCGCTATTGAACTATGATGAATTCGAGGCGCAGCGCGCCGCCGGCGAAGTGCAGGCTCTGGCTATTCTCACACCCGACCGTTCTACGAATTCTCCAGATATTCCGACAGGTCATGAAGTCGGCATCGCGCTCGATAGCGCGGTTGTTCGGGGAATGGGCGTAATGGCCGGAACGCCCGAGCATATTATAGAGGCGCTCGAAGCGGCTCTTCTGGAGTCAATGAAAACCGAAGAATACCTGAACTACCTTGCAGGCTCCGGGCAAACCGCCGAAAGCATCGCTGGGCGGGTAGAATGGACGGCACAGGTAAAAGCGATGAACGAAGGCTACCAGGCCATAGCCGAGGAAATGCGGCTGGTAAAGTAGTGCCTTACTCGAGGCTGGCCTTGCATCTCAGTGCGAGCCCGGCCTCCGAAGCCGAGACTTGGCGGTTCTACGAGGAAGAGCATGTCGCCTGAAGGTGTTGGCGAGAGGATGATCGACCAAAAGTCCCTGGTGGAGTCGATCGTGATCATGGTGTTTTCGGCGGCTATGTACGCGGTAACCTACGCCTTCGATGAAGTGCCGCCAATCCTGGCGCTATGCGTGCAGCCAACGGTTTTTCCGCGCGCCATTCTTATCCTGATGTTTCTGCTTGCTCTGCTTCAAGCGGTTAAGGCCGTTCGACTTTCGCCGGCCGATATTTCCAAACTGAAGCCATACAAGCCGGTTCCGGGAATCGTTTACGTTACGTCGATATTCTTGATCGGCTTCTTCATCCTCATGCCAATAATTGGGACATTTCCTACTTTGATCGTCTTCTGCCCGGCGCTTGCATTTATCTGGGGCGAAAGGCGCTGGCTCCTGATGGCGCTCAGCTTCTCGGGATTCGCGGTTTTCATTTACGCGCTATTTGTCGCGATCCTTAACACTCCGCTACCTTAGCGACACCGGAATCGAGTCCGCCAAATGGAAACGATGCTTCTCGTTCTGCAGTTTCTTGCCGACCCCTATCACCTCGCCTTGATCCTCGGCGGAACTTTCGTCGGCGTGCTCGTCGGCGCGCTTCCTGGCCTGGGATCGGTCATCTTGATCGCTTTGCTTCTTCCTTTCGTCGTTCGCATGGAGCCGGTAGCCGGAATAGCGCTTTGCGGAATCGTCTATTGCGCGACGATCTACGGCGGTTCGATCACGGCGATCCTGATCAACACTCCAGGAACGGCCGCCGCCGCCGCGACGACTTTCGACGGCTATCCGCTGGCCGAACGGGGAGAGGCGGGGAGAGCTCTCGGAGTCGCGACCTTTTCGAGCGCGATCGCAGGAATCATAGGTATTCTCGTCATGATCGTCGCAACCCCGCTTCTGGCGCGCATAGCCTACCAGTTCGGTCCCGCCGAATATTTTGCGTTGGCGGTTTTCGGAATGTCCATGCTCGCCTCTATAAGCGGCAAATCGGTGATCAAGAATTTCATCGCGGGAGCCTTTGGCGTGCTGCTGGCCACGATGGGGACAGACCTGACGACTGGCATCGAGCGTTTCACATTCGGACAGGCGGATCTCAGCGAAGGCATCCGTCCCGTACAGATGATGATCGGGATATTTGCCGGGGGCGAACTTCTTCGCCAAGCTACGCTATCGGGAGTACAGCGCAATATTGTTGCCGATGCCGTAGCGAAGCTGCCGTCGAATGCAGATTTCAAGCGCCTCTGGAAGACGGTTCTTAGAGGCTCCGGCATAGGTACGTTTATCGGGATCCTTCCCGCCGAGGGCGGTACAGTAGCCGCGATGGTCGCCTACAACGAAGAAAAGAGATGGTCAAAGAACAGGGACGAATTCGGCTACGGAGCGATCGAAGGCGTGGCTGCCCCGGAATCCGCCAACAATGCGGCTACCGGCGGCACGATGGTGCCCACCCTTGCGCTAGGCATTCCCGGAGGAGGATCGACCGCCATCATTCTTACTGCGATGCTCATTCTCGGCCTCCGCCCCGGTCCCCAGCTATTTACGGATCAGCCGAACCTGCTGGCAGGGCTTTTCGGAGCCATGCTGGGCGCCAACATTTGCTTCCTGGTGCTAGGCATGGTCGGAGCAAAGTACTTCAGCCGCATCACGCTTATCCCGACTACGATCCTCTGGCCGATGGTTTTCTGCCTGGCGGCGCTGGGAGCCTACAGTTTGCAGCAAAACATGTTCGATGTTGGCATCATGCTGTTCTTTTCGGCGCTCGGCTATCTGATGAAAAGGCACGGCTACGCGCCCGCTCCAATCGTGATGGGTCTGATTCTCGGCGAATTGATCGAGTCATCGCTGAAGCAGTCCTACCTAATCTACGATGGAAACCTATTCGCCATCCTTCAACAGCCGATAGCTCTGGCCTTTCTCGTTCTTGCGGTTCTCGGAGTCGCTTCGCCGTTCATTGCGAAAGGAATAGGCGCATTGCGCGAAAAGCGGACCAGCAAATGAACCGGGCCGACAATGACTGAAATACCAGTGGTCTTCACAACTTTGGGCGATGCGGGCGGCATCGGTCCCGAGGTCGCTGCGAAATCTCTCTCGCATGAGGATGCGACTCAAGGCGTTCAGCGATTAATCGTCGGACCTCGAATTTTGTTCGAGGCCGGATGCGAAGTGGCGGGAATCGAACCGGACTTGCCGGTTTTCGAGAGGGTGGAAAGCGCCATTTCACATCGTCCGCCTATTGCGTTTGTTGAATTTAATCCCACGGAGCTTTCGTCCCTGGGCTACGGCGAAAGCACAAGAGCCGCGGGCGAAATTGACCTGGCCCTAAGCCGCTACGCCGCCGATCTCTACAGGGACGGTGCAATCGACGGATTCGTTTTTGCGCCCGTGAACAAAGTCTCGCTCAAAATGGGCGGTTCCGCGTTCGAAGGCTACAAGGCGTATATCGCCGACTATCTGGGCGAGACCGGATCTAGCGCCGAAATCAATACGATCGGGCATCTCTGGACCACGCGCGTTTCAAGTCACGTCGCGATCGCCGAAGTGCCGAAATATGTAAACAAGGGCAACGTTCTTGATATCATCCGCTATTTCGACAGGGAACTGAAACGTTTCGGCTACGGGAACCCGAAAATTGCCGTCTCGGGCCTAAACCCCCACAACGGCGACGACGGTATGTTCGGACGAGAAGAGATCGACGAAATCGGGCCGGCCGTAGCGGCGGCGAGAAAATTCCAGATAAATGTAGAGGGCCCGTTTCCGCCGGACACGATTTTTCTGACTGTCCGCGACGAGGAGTTCCTTGGCGTCGTTTCGATGTATCACGATCAGTGCCAAATAGCGACGAAGCTGTTGGGCTTCGATGAAGGAGTGACGTATTTCGGAGGGCTGCCCTACCCGATTGCAACGCCGGCGCACGGCACGGCCTACGACATTGCCGGCAAGGGTGTCGCGCGCGAAACTCCGATGGTGAACGCACTGAAGCTTATGCGCCGGGCGACGCTGACTGCGAAAGGAGTCCCGGTGTGAGCCGGCAGCCGAACATTCTTTTGATCGAAGCCGACCAGATGGCGGCATTCGTGCTTTCCGCGTACCGCCCCGACGGGCAAGCCAAAACGCCGAACTTGGATTCCTTGGCACGGGATGGTGTCGTGTGCGAGAACGCCTATTCGAATTCCCCGCTTTGCTGCCCGTCGCGCGCCTCGAAATTCTCGGGGCGGCTTCCAAGTTCGCATGAAGTCTGGGGAAACGGTTCGGAATTCCGCTCTGAGATTCCGACGATGATGCATTTTCTACGTTCGGCCGGATACCGTTGCGTCGTCTCCGGCAAATGCCATTTCATCGGCGCCGACCAGCTGCACGGTTTCAACAGGCGATTGACGACGGACATGTATCCCGCGGGATTCGACTGGACCGTCGACTGGTCGCGCGGTGTCGAGCACAGACCTGGGACTTCGACCAAGAAACTCGAGGTCAGCGGGTTGTGCCGTACGAACAACCAGATCCTCTACGATGCGGAAGTTCAGTTCCGCGCCATTGAATTTCTGCGTTATGAGGCTTTGTCTCAACCGGACTCGCCCTTCTTTCTGCATGTTTCCTATACCCAGCCGCACGAGGCCTACCAGTCTGTCCCGGAATACTGGGACCGCTACGAAGATGTCGAAATCGCCCCGCCCCGGATTCCCGAAGATGCCGACCCGCACCCGGTTACGGCTTGGCTGAAGGTTCATCACGGGATCGACTGCTATCCTCCCGACGAGGAAAGAGTTCGAAATTCGCGGAGGGCCTACTATGCGATGATCAGCCATCTCGACGACTATCTCGGCGAACTCCTGGCCGAACTGAAGCATTTGGGCCTCTATGACAATACGGCGATAGTCTTCACAAGCGATCACGGCGATATGCTCGGAGAACGCGGCATGTGGTTCAAGCGCAGCTTTTTCGAAGGCTCGCTGCAGGTACCGCTGATTTTTCATGCGCCAGGCCGCTTTGGGCCGGGTCGGGTCAGGGAGTGCGTGACGCTTGCTGACCTCTGTCCGACGCTTTCGGAACTTGGCGGCGCCGGGACGGCTTCCAACCGATACAGCAGTCCCGATAGCGCGAGCTTTCTCAGCCTGCTGACCGGCGAAGGCGATAGCCGAAAGGACGAAGCAATCGCGGAATACTACGGTCCGGGCGTTATCGAACCCTGGCTTGCGGTCCGAAGCGGCGACATGAAGTATGTTTGGACGCGAAACCACGTCGATCTTCTATTCGACATCGCAGACGACCCCTTTGAGCAACGAAACCTTTCGGCCGAGCCGGCATACGCCGACGAGAAATCAAGGCTTCGATCGGCTTTGCTGGATCGCGGTGACATTGAAGCCGTGACCGCGCGCGCCGCTAAGAGCAAAGGAACTCGCATGTTTCTGCGGCAAGTGCACGAGGGAAGCGAAGAAATTTCCTGGGACTACCAACCGGTCTTCGATGCCGCTGGGCAATATGTTCGCGAGGTCAACAATCCCCGAACGATTTGACAACGGAGGCGACAGCGCGGCCGTCAGGAAATCGACCATGGCAAACAGACCTAACGTCTTGATGATCTATGCAGACCAGATGCGCTACGATTGCATGGGCTGCTCGGACAATCCAGATGTAAAGACTCCGCATCTGGACCGGCTTTCCGGCGAAGGCGTCTTTTTCAATGAAGCCTTTACGTCCTACCCGCTCTGCACCCCGTTTCGAGGCTCGCTGCTAACCGGAAGGTATGCGCATCGAACCGGCTTGTATTCCAATCATTTCCCGATCCGGACAGATCTGCCTTCGCTTGCGACGCAGTTGAAACGCGAAGGCTATAAGACAGGGTATATCTGCAAATGGCACCTCTATGGCGGTCCCAAGCCCGGTTTCGTGCCGCCGGGTCCCGATCGGCTCGGTTTCGAATTCTTCGTTGGCTATAATCGAGGCCACCAGTACATGGACGCGGTCTTTTATCGCGATACGGACCAGCCTTATCATTGCAAAAGGTTCGAGCCTGACTTCCAGACCGACCATACCATTGAATTTATGGATCGTGTTGTAAACTCGCCAAAGGACGATCCATTTCTTGCCTATGTTTGTTTCGGGCCGCAGCATTTTCCAATGGATATGCCAGAATACTGGAGAAAAATGTACGACGCGGACGCGATCCGCCTTCCCCACGGTGTCCCCGATCCAGAGCTCCAGAAGCATCGGGCCAGGGAGCGGGTCGAGAAGGAATTCGGAGGCGATGCCAACTTCGGAGAGCGCAGCAAGACCGACAAATTCGAGGGAATGGACCCCGATATCGAAACTGAATGGCAAATTCGAAAGCTCGTGGCCGAATACTACGGGATGATTTCGAATATCGACTACAATGTCGGGCGGTTGCTGAATTGGCTCGACGCGAGGGATTTGGCCAAAGATACCATGGTCGTTTTCTTTTCGGACCACGGCGACATGCTGGGCCAGCACGGTTCCTATTGCGGAATAAAGCGGCAGGCCTACAGGAGTTCCGCGCACGTGCCGCTGCTTGTTCGCTATCCTAAGCGATTCGCCGAAGGCAAACGCGTCATGTCTCTCGTAGATGTGGCCGTCGACACGATGCCTACGATCCTGGAAACCTGCGGCGTCGAGATTCCCGAAGGCGTTCAGGGTATCAGCTATCTGCCGCTCCTCGAGGGTTCAGGCGACGAGCCGACGCGCGATAACGTTCAATTCGAGCTGATGAAGGCGGATTTCGGCGGACGAAGCGAACGGCATGTCAAGCCGGAACGCGGAATTAGGACAAAATCGTGGCTTTACGTTCGCAAGGAAGACCGGCCGCTTTACCTTTTCGACCAAGCCAACGACCCGTTTGAGACTTCCAACCTTGTTAACGATCCTGCTTACTCCCAAATCCGGAAAGAGCTGGATGCCCGGGTACTATGGAACATGGAGGAGACCGGCGATGCCTGGAATCTTGAAATGGATTTCCCCCCTCCGGGATTCATGACGCACAAGGAAGCGCACCGCTACCTGCTAGAGGTGATCAAGCCGAGAGCGATCGAAGTGCCTTAAAGCGCTGGAAAGCCCGGTTCTCGAACCGCTGAATAGTTTGCATACCAAGAAGCGACCGATTTGAATGCCCGGATTATCCGATTCCGCATTAAAATGCGCGGCTGGTCTGAAGGCTGCGTGGAAGCGGCACGTTATAGGCCCGAATACGGGAAATTCGCCAAATCGACCGAACCAATGCGCGACCTTGCGGTGAAAATCGTCGAACGCGAATTTCCGATGCCGGCCTTCCTCGATAGCCTCAACGGGTCCGCATTGCCGTTTCACAAAGGCCGTCGAAGAATTTGTTCATGGCTTTTTTGGATTTAGCGCAAGGATCGCTTGGCGACGCCCGTCTTTCGAAACGCGCGGCGGGGTTGAACCAATCTATGGGCGAGATCAAAGATTCGGGGGAATAGCAGGTGGACGAACGCCCTTCCTTGAATGGAATACATCGAGTAATGGCACGGCAATTGTGATTTTCTCTCGCGATTCCAGAAACTCAAAGCACAACGGAATTTGGACCCGCTTCGCGATGCCCGGTTTGAATTGGCGGGCCTGCTAGCTTTCGAGCGATACGTTCGAATTGCAACTAGGATCAGCCAGGTGTCTTTAAAACTTCTGACCGTGAAAATTCAGCGAACGGGCGAGCTGTTTCCGGAAGCTTCCTTTCAATGAAGACTTCCTCGCCTCGGAGCTGACGCCGGAGTATAGGCAACATTTCTCGATAAGCGTGCCAGATCGACGGATTTGGCGCCGGCAGGTCGTCCCTGATCAGTTCGTGCAGCTCCGGCAATCGGTGATAGGGCACCATGGGATACAAATGGTGCTCGATGTGGTAGTTCATGTTCCAGTAGATAAATCTGCTAATGCGGTTCATCAGGACAGTGCGAGTATTCAGCCTGTGGTCCAGCACGTTGTCCCTCATTCCCCCGTGCTGCAGGTATCCGGTCATGACGTGATGCCATGCCCCGAAGATTCGAGGCAGGCCGATTAGCATAAGCGGAAGGATCGAACCGGTTAGAAAGCAGGCGAAAATCGTAGCCGCGTAAACCGAGAGCCAGATTCGCGCGAGGCGGATTACTTTATACTGTTCGGCTTCCGGCACGAAGGAGGCTTCCTGCGGATCCAGTTTTCCGCTTGCGTTGAGCAGCATTCTGGAAAATGCGGCATAGGCGTCTGGTATGCCTAGAAAGTTGAATGCGAGACGCCGCGCCGCCGGAGGCGCCATCAACGCGATCTGCGGGTCGCGTCCGACGATTGTAGTCTCGGAATGGTGCCGCGCATGGCCCCAGCGCCAAGTCACCGCGTTTCGCATCATCATGAAACTGGCGATATTGTAGACCGCGGCGTTCATCCAAGGCGTCTTGAACGCGGTTCCGTGGCCGCATTCGTGCCATCGCGAATCTCCGCCCGACCCGTATAGAACGCCGTAGGCGAGCCAGAATGGAGCAGACCACCAAGAGGGCCAAAGAGCTATCCCGATTCCGGCAAACACGACCATCGCGCCGTAATAGACGGCGGTGTCGCGGATAGCGGGGCCGTCTTCACGCTTCATTAGCGCTTTCATCGTCTTTCTCGGGATGTCCGGACTGTACCAATCGCCCGTCGCCAATCCGGAATCGATCGCGCTGCGACCGTCGGAGCCTAGTAGGCTATAATCTCTCGGTCGGATAGAGCATTCAGTAGGCATCTTTCCAGAAAATCTCTCGGCGAAACTTCTCCGGCATTTTTTCCGAGTATTTGGCTTGCTGCAAGTCCAAGGATCTGGATCTTTGAACTCCCGCCGTATGTTTATTGCCGCAATTTATTCCAATGCAAGTACCAAGTCAGCCCGGAAGAAACTTGTACCCTGCATCAGGGATGCTAGGAATGAGAGTCGATTCTGACTGCTCTTTAAGGATACGAGCAATTTAAGCGGGTCGCGCCGCAGGAGAAGTAATTCGAGCGGCGGAAATAATCCTATTCCCAATGGATAGAATTTCGCGCGCGGCGTCAATCGGAAACGGGAAGGCACGGCGAAAAGGCCCGAATGGGGGGCGGCTGTCTTTGGGGCGAGTCCCTTTACTTTTCCTGATATTCGTCAAGCAAGTCCGCAATTCTAATTAATTGCGCATGCCGGATTTCAAGTTGTTGCGCGACAAAAACCGCGCAATGAACGCACTCGCGGCGAAACCGACAATTCGGAAAGAGAGCCAGTTTCGATTCAGTTAGAGTTTGAACGAAAATTCTTGCCCATGCTAGACTCAAAATGCGCGGCGTGCGCCTAACGTGCCTGGGCAGGATGAGACGCGTATGGATGTGCCGGGAGCGCCGCGCTCATGCGACCGCTGCAGGTATTCCCCTGCATTTTGTTCCAGCTCCGAGCCAGCGGCGTCAATTCTGTATGCCGGCTCTCGGGCGCGACGCATCGAGGAGGTCGGGAAATGAGCAACGGCAGCAACCCGGAGGACGGCAAGCCCGTCGGCGCTGTCTGGCGCCCGGTGCGCGATCTTAATCCGTCGCTGCACGGCTCCAGCCAGGCCGGCGCACGCGAGGCCGCGGCGCGCTGGCGCGAAACTCGAGGCGCGCTCGAGAATCCCGAAATCGACCGCGACTCGATGGACCTCTGGCTGCTTTCCCAGAAGCGGGCCTTCGCCATCGAGACCGGGCCGATCGAGTGACTCTATCTGCTGCGCCGCGGGGTCGCCGAAACGCTGATAGCCGAGGGCTTCGAGGGCGTTCGCGGCGCGCGTTCGGCTACGAGCGTCGACGACGACACGCTATAGGGGCTGCTGCAGGACCAGGAGTCGGCGGCCGGAATCGATCCTTTCGGCAACCGCGCCGAGATCCCGCTGCGCCGGGGCGACTGGAAAATCGGGCCGAACAATCCGCGCCGCGCCGACGGCTTCGTGCACGAGTACTGCCCGCTCGAACAAGTGCAAAGCGAAGTCGACAATTTCCTTCGACTCCACGAAAGCCATCGGGAAAAGAATCTGGCGCCCGAGCTCGAAGCGGCCTGGCTGCACCATGAGTTCGTGCGCATCCACCCGTTCCAGGACGGCAACGGCCGGATTTCGCGGCTGCTTATGGCCTATCCGTTCGTCAAGACCGGCGAGTTCGTGCCGATCGTTTCAACGGAGTTCAAGCTTGACTACATCGCCGCGCTCGAAACCGCCGACGCCGGCGATCTGCCCGCCTTCGCGAACTACCTCGGCAACCTGGCCGCGGCTCCCGGCCCGTTCGACATTCCGGACCCTTTCAAGCCGCGTTCCCCCCTCGGCTGAGCGCAGCAGGGCTGTAGCGTCTGCGCATTTAGGAAGCGTCTATCCGAATTCAGTCGCCCTACGCGCGACTATTGCCGCCGCCAGCATCGCCGCTATTGCCAACTGTTGACGTGCCCGGTGGCGAAGTGCAGCCGGATTCGGCTATCCCGATCGAACTAGCTCCGTCCGTCAGCCGTTCCGCAACATCGCTCGGTTACGCGTGATCGCTGAACTCGTTGCTGTTCCATTATATCGGATTGGAATCATCCGATCTCAATGTGCCGAACTTCAAATGCGGCGGCTTTTCGGGAGTCGGCGCAATTGAATGCATCGGCCCGCATCAGCGAACCTTCGACGTCAGCGGCCGGCCGCCGATATGATCCTGCTCGAGGCAAAGACGCAGCGCACAAGGCCGAACATCCCCGATAGCAGCAGCGCCTGCGCACGGTGATTCCCGTCGACAACCAATACCGGGCGGTTCTTTCTCGGCCCCTCGACGACGAGCGGCTTCCAGCGAACCCAGTCGCCGCTATCCACATCCTGCAGCCTGTCACTCAGGGCGGCGCCGACAAGGCGATCTTCCGATCGCTCGGGCCGCAGGCGCGAAATGGCGACGAACTCCCGCGGGAGCGTTTCAGCCATTTCCCGAAACAGCTGGTTCCACAGGTCCCATTCGTCAAGATGTTTCCCTTCCCTCGTCCAGCGCCGGTATTTGGCTCGAAGGTTCCGGGATCGCCTTCGGCGGTCGCCGTCAAGAGCATCCATCTTCTAGCGCTTCGTCGGCTTCGGCCATTTCCTGTTCTCGGCATCGGCGAATTCGTCTTGAAACCGTCTCGCATAATCCTCATCCAGCAGGTATCCGAATTTATAGGCCAGGCCGGTTTCCGGCGAGGGACGGGTCTCGAGGCGAAGAGCCAGCCCCTTTTCAAGGGCATCGAGAATGTGAAATTTTCAAAGCGAAATGAACTCGTGGCTTTCCTCGCTCATGACCTGCTCTTTCCCGTCAGCCTGACCCGGCAAAATTGCTTCGCCGTGCCGAACCCTGTCCCTTACCTGAAGCCTCGTCTTTCGGAAAGCGCTGGCGGCGGTGCCCGCAGACTTCGAACCCTGTTCCCCTCGGAAACCTTATAGATTCCTCCGGAACGGCATCCGGGAACAGCCCGATGAGATTCGCCGGTCCAGCGGGCAGTCCGCTGAAATAATCCTGGTCTACGCCGAGGCGCGCGCCGCGCGCTTCGAAGATTCGAGAATCAATCTGCGAATTGGCGCTGCTCGTATGCCAAAGCCCTTTAAAGGGGAATTCGCATGCGGAAAGTGTTGATCGCGGAATCGATTTCGATATAGAGCGGGAACGCACGTTAGTATCGGCGACCCGCAATCAAAATTGGCGACCGCCAAAATCCCCGGGGTCAGCGCCGTAGAGAGATGGCGATAGTGATCCCCTGTCGAATTCATGGCAATGCTTCAGAATGATAAGCGGCATCCGTCGCTCAGCGATGCCGTCGCTTGAACTGTTGGCCGGTACCCGAGGGCGCGCTTTGCGTTTCCCTCACCGACTCGAACGCCCGTTTCACATCAAAACCAGGAAGTCCCGCCATGCCTGCAACGATGACGACACTTGAAAAGGCCCTAGCGCTTCAAGCGGGCATGAAGGCCTGGATTGATGCAGATCATTTTCTTCGAGAAGGCGCAACAAGCCGACACAGAAATTCAAAACTGCGAGAGGCTTTTCGGGACAACTGGGACAGCCGGATCGGCGCCGACAAGTTCGGAGGCGTTTGGTCGATTAGCAAGGCAAAAACAAACTCCAGGCATCCGGCCAGCAAGGCGGCTCACGATGCGATTACAGATGCAAGCGGCCATTCCGACCGAAGCAGATGGACTGGTTCCAAAGGCAGGGGCGTAAAGGTAACGGTTGACCACGGGATTCCAATCAACGTTCTTTTTGACTATTTCTGGCGGGCTGAATCACCGGACGAAATGGAAATGGTGATTGACGCATATGTTGTCGCCGTTAT
Organism: Albidovulum sp.; assembly: GCA_028823855.1. Classification (GTDB taxonomy): domain Bacteria; phylum Pseudomonadota; class Alphaproteobacteria; order Rhodobacterales; family Rhodobacteraceae; genus JAPPFL01. Next base: position 32,410 of record JAPPFL010000071.1, on the reverse strand, counting down.
TACGGAGGCTGAAGACAAGCGACTGAGTAGTTACGGCTTACAGTCGAAGATGCCGGACGACTGGGCTGGCCTGGACGAACCGCTTGCCCGCTGGAAAAGGGCTGGAATAGAAGTCCGCGGCCTGGACGGGAAATACGGGCAGCCAGATGCAGGCGGACCCAAGTTTAATACTAAGATTGATTGCATCGCAGGCGGTCCTGCCGAACCCCCAAACCGCGTACAGCGGTTAAACCGTTTCATGATAAAAAAGGACTGGGAAAATCGAGGCATTTGGCTCGATTGCCCTGCCGAGGGATCGCGGTATTTGATTGAGCACGATCGTTTCAAGGCCATCGTAAGTAAGAACACGAACGCTCTCAACACCAAGTCCTGGACGCAAGGTAGGATTTATAGCTGGCCTAAACTTCCGCAAAAACTGCTTTTGGAGATTCAGGCGTATAAGCAGATCCCGGGTAGGAGCGGGTAGCGGCATCCGGCATGCGCCGGATGCATGAATCCGATTCAGAATCCCGGCGCTATTTTTCTTGCGACGATCTTGCCTTTCTCGATTATGTTGCCGGCGTAGGGCGCGCGGCAATCGCCTCACCCGTTGCCAGACGAAATCGCAAGCTTATTCGCCAGCATTGGCGGAAAGTAAGCGACTAAACTGCGACGTAGCTTTTTGTTCGGATTTCTCTGGCTTCAGATACCGTTCGGCCGATCGGACGCGCGGCATTCGACTCCGGTTCCCAGGTCCGACGTCATCGGATCGCCGGCGAACAGGTCCTTCCACAGCCTTGGCGCGGGGGTTCGCCGACGCGGCTCGACGGGTGGACCGAGACCCCCCGGAGCACGTCCTCGAGGCAGGCGCGCGGGTCCACGCCCTGCAGCAGGCAGGTCGCGACCGGGCTCTGGACGATCCCGACCGTCTCCGCGCCGACCTCCTTCCAGCAGAAGAGCGAGTTCTTCCGGCCGAGAGGCAGAACCGGCAGGCAGCGCTCCAGACGATAATGCCGATATCAGCATTATCATCTACATGCCCACAACCGTTTATGCCGACATGGCCACGCAAGCCGTTGATCGAGGGCGCCCCGCCCTTTGATTTGTCGGCATAAAACAGAATTGCAAGGCGTTGAGAAACGCCAGCAACTGGTCGTCGGGCCCGTAGACTCCTTCGGGGACAACAATCGGCCTGGGCTAATCCATCGCCCGTTTCTTGATCTGCATATCGGCGTGCAGGTGGACTCGCGTGGATTCTGCGGACTCATGGTCAAGCCACAGGGCGATCACGGTGCAGCCGACCCCGCTGCGGAGCAGCTCTATGGCGGCGGAGTGGAGCTTCGTCGGGATGACGGCGGGAGGGGGCGGAAAGCCGGCCTAGGAGATCTACGCCCGGTCCTTCGAATTTGAATGCCGCGACATCCCGAAGCGACGGGCCCTCGGTCGCCGTCGAGGAGCGGTTCGCGGAGATGCGGGGCGAGATCATCGGCGACGCGGCGGAACTGGCGGCCGAGCGCGACGGCGAATGGATGGGGCGGCTCCGGGTCCCCGACAGCCTGATCGCGGTGCTGTTCATCTTCCTTCTGTTCGTCTCTGGGGGGAGAAGGGTTGCGGAACCGCGCTGCAGGAGCCGTGGACGGCACGAAGATGAACCTGCCCCGCCCGCTGGTCGAGCGCGGCTACCCGACGCCGAATGCGAACGCCCGCTACCCGCAGGGCCTGGTGTCCTGCCTCTACCGCGCGGACAGGAGGATCCCGTTCGACTTCTCGCTCTCGGCGGACGCCTGCGAACGCGCCGCCGCCAAGGCCCTCGAGGAGTTCATGGCGAGTGGGAAGGACGACGGGAGATGTTGGCTCCAATACTATTCCAGCCTGAATTAACCCGATTGTCCTACGTACCGGGCTAGCGGTTATACGGTGAATCCGGCGCAATCCGGTACGCGCATTCTTTCCCGAGCAGTTTTTTCAAGTAGCTTCGCTGTCCAAGCGGATACTTGTCGGGAAGCTTTCCGGCGCGGGCCGGTTTTCGCAGAATCAGGCGACGCCTTTCCCTCGGCTTTTTCGCCGCACTCGCCGAGTTTGAGAGCGAGCTCGTGCGCATTCGCACCTGTCCGGCCTTGCGGCCGCCCGCGCCAGAGGCCGCAAGGGAGTCCGGAAATTCGCCCCGACTATTCCAATGCAGCCATGGCACGGCGCGATATCCCGGTACCAGAACTCTGCGCGGAACCCGGCGACCGTCCCTCTGCTCTCAACCGCTAAGTCGATCCGCAGGTCATCCTCCGCGACCGCGGAAATGAGCTTTCGGCTCCTAAGAGCTGCGGTAGGGCATGCTATCTCGCGCAATTTACTCTGGAGGCGATGAAATCGGCCGTTGGAGCGACCGGGATGAAAAGAAAACAAGCCTGAAACGCCAAGCGCAGGATTTCGCGCCCTACAGCAAACGACCCGTCAAGTACGACATATTGAAAGGCCCGCAGTCGATCCGGGTCGTCGAAACGAAACTGACAAGACGCTTGAAATATCATGGTTGGGACTGGCGTTTCAGCCGAAATCTGCAATGAAATTTACTGGCAGGCTAAAGGGCAAGAAGGGCATCTCCGGATCAAGCCTAGCCTGTTCTGCAAGTGTCGTCTGTCGATGATCGATCTCGTTCGGCTCTATCGGCATTCCGACGAAACGCGGATGACAGATTTTTTAAATCCGGCTTCGGTATCTTGATCTCCATCCCGGCGAAAAACGATATGGCCGCACTCAGCCAATCTTTATTTGATATCTTGATTCCCGTTCTATTCAGGATGGATCGGATCGCGGCCCAGCCATTCCTTGCTCAGGTCAATGGCTCCGCGCGAGAGCTGTTGGTCGATACTACGGCGCACCCGAAGAATGGTTTCAGTTTCCTCCGAGTCTGCCATAAAGTCGCCGCGGGCAATTCGTTCAAGCCTTTGAGCGAGGTGGTCGCAGAACTTCCTCTCGTCAATGTCGGGGCAGGATCGCGCAATCTTTGCCAGATTGGCAGCCAGATCGTCGATCTCCGGATAGTTCTCAAGCGTGTCCTCAATGCCGCCTCGACAAATAGTGGATTGAAACCCCAAATTGAACTGCAGGACTTCGAAAATTGCCTCCCTTTCCTTGTCGCGGATCTCACCGTCCGCCTTGCCAACCCTCAGCATCGACGGAACCATCAGATCCAAGAGGCTTAGGGCAAGCATATCGCAGGGAGTATTGATGTATTTCGGCGATTTCCTGACTTTGCGATCGTCCTTCAGGAACCGCTTTCTCACGAAATGCCACATGGTCCCGCTGGCAATCGCTCCCGCCAGGAACCAGCCGACCGGCGTGCTCCCCGACCCCATCAACTCCAATACGCCGATTTCCGAAAAGAATGTCGTTGCGACAGAGGACGAACTCAAGAACGCCGCGCCGGAACCTCCCGCTGCCACAACGTCCCATAATTCCAGCTAGGGCTTCCTGTTGAGCAGGCGAATGTAAGCCCGATTGCCGATTTCAAGCACCAGCTTGAAAAAGTCGGGGTGCTCGACGGGCGAACTCAGCTGAAGCCGGCTCAGAGCGCTCCGATACGTCTCGAGCGAATTTTCAGTCGTCTAGTCGTCGACGCTTCCGCGGTTTCCTTCCGCAGGCCCGGGCCAAGGAAATTTCATTGCCGAGCGCCTGCTGCGGCTGGAAATCGAAACATGTCACGCGGTGCGGAACGAATCGAATCTCTTGACTTCTCCCTTGACCTCTTGCCTGAGCGCCGCATCCGAGATGTCTTCAAGCGCTCCCCAGAGCGTTCCAAGAATGATGGCTAGCGGCGTTGCGATCGGTCCCAGCACGAAACCGATCAGCGGGATGCCCGCAACCAGCGATCCCAGAATTGCGCCCGCGACTATTCCAAATGTCGTTTTGGGAAACGTGCTCGCCAGCCTGATCGCGCTGCAAACAATGAAACGTCCGATCTTGAATACCGTCTTGCCAACAAAAATCGTGGCGTCGTACGCCCGCATGAGTAGCAGCTTGGCATCCGCCGACCAGTCAAGATTGTCGACAAATTCCCTCACCTTGCGCTCCGAAAGAATGCCGCTGGCAAAGTTCCCGAGAATGTCTTCGTTCAGTCCCGGCGCCTCCTTTTCGAACCGGGTGCCGTCATCCCGATTTTCAGCTCTCAATAGCATGGCGGTAATTCCTCTCTTTCGTCGGGTTCATGGACCGTTGCCGACAAGTCCCGCGGAAATCGTATTTCATTCTATTTTGCGAATCTCAAGGGCGCGCACCCGAGCATCAGGGCAATCGCTTTTGAAAATTCCGTCATGACGGGGTTTGCGGCAGGCAGGCCGCAGCCAATCCGGTTCCTCTGCGCGTCCTCGTTCATGGCGGCAGTGAGAATCCAGTGCCGAGAGTTTTCGACGGTCCAGAATTTGGACCGGATGCAGCGCCGCCTGCATTTTCTTGCGCGCGGCAACGTATTTGAATTTCCAAATAGCGGCATTCGTCGGTCTCGCGAATACTGCTTCGCGCATGGTACCAAAACCGTAGAAGAAAACGAAATATCTTCGTAGTTACAATAATAAAATCTCAAATGTGAATAGACAGTAATGAATTAGGTGCAGCTGTTCGGAAAACTACGAGAATTTGAGCAACGAATTCTCGGAAGGAAGCGATAACAATTTAGCCGGCTCGCAGTCGCGAACTGGGGAATTAAAATGATATTCTGCGTTCGTTTGCGAAGTTAGCCTAAATGAAAACGTGACGCTTAACCAGCCGCAAAATATCGGAAAGCGCCTTTGTTTCGCGTGATATAATTTTCAGATTTTCACAGCCGACACGGAGTTTTCCGCAGTTTCTACACACTCTTCGGTCTCGTCGTATTCTGCCTTCGACGCTGCTGGCGAAGCAGGTCGTTGGCGAGAATGACAAGCTTGCGCGCCGCGGCTGCGGCTTTTTGAGGCTTTCCCGCTTCCTTGAGCCTGCGGAAAATTTTCTTCATGTCTCAGTTGTGCTGCTTCGCCGACGGCGCGGTCGGGAAGATTTCGTTCCCGGCTTCACTCGGTTGCATCCGCCCCGCCGTTTGTGCTTTGTCGCAAGGCTTGCACGCAGAATTGTCCTCGAGAGGACGATTGTGGGAGAGGGCGACGACGGTATCTTCGCCAGGCTGATGATGAGCACCGGATATACCGGGCATGCTGCTATATGTCTTCGCGTGGAGTCTTTGCAGGCGACTGCATTGTTTTTTTGCTCAACCAATTGTCGTAGTACGGGGATCGCCTCGAAACCATAATTGCCGCGTCTGGAATGCAAACGCTGCGTGTAGCGGAGTCTCCTGAAGGCGCGGGTCAGACCGGATGAAATTTCTCGCTTGGGCTGATCCATATCGCGCAACCCCCTAGCCGATTTTATAGGCTACCGGATCCGCCGCCCGCACCGTCGAAGTCAGGACGCTATGGACGAAAATGGGCACCGGAATAATCAGTCGGGATCGTGTCTTGCCTTTCTTTGTGCGGGGGAAATACTATCCCGCTTGCTTTAGCAGAATGTGGCTTGCCCTCTAGATCAGTTCATCGAAGACGATATAGTCTATCGGTAATCTCCTAGGTTGTTGAGGAAACAGAAAAACCGCTTTAACGGATACGCCTAGTCTTTACGCAGCATGCCTGACCAAGGGCGGTACGCAGATCTCGGAATGATGGGCGGGAACGCCGAAATATCCAATTAATAGAATAGCGTTAATGCAGCTTTGAATTTGGCGATCTTGGTTTGCGCGAGTGCGGTCAATGGCTCCCGGGATGCATTTGTCTGTCGAGCAGAATAATTCGCGCCAGTTCAGTGCGCTGCTGCGGTACAATCGGATTCATTTCGGCTTCTAGCCTGAATGCCTTGGCCTTAAGAAACTTCTATGCCTTGGTCTCGTGCCGATAGGCAGCAAATAGTCCTAAACCAAAAATCACTTTCCGGAAATCTGGCAATTAGGCGGATCAATTGCCCGAGATTCCGGTCTTCAACGGCGATGCCTGCCCGTGCTTCGCAGGGTCACATCCGCATTTCTAGCCCGGACTTATCAATGAACAAGGCCCAAATCGAGCCGCATCTCCCAAAAGAAAAGTGGCTATGCAGTGTCTATGACTTGCTAGGTGCAATTGGAACAGGGGCTGTCTGCAGCTCCAGCCGACGCTCAACCAAAGACGCTCCAATCGCTTCTCCGCGACATTTGGACCGATTCTCCGGATTCTAAGTGCGCATAGCGAGCCCCGGTTGCGACTAACCGAATGTTCGACAATTTGATTTTTGACTTTCCGTCGGAGCCCCGTTTTGTCAAGCCGCGGTCTTCTCGGGCTAGGCTCGGAGTGGCGCCCTTTGACTTCGGCGCGAATTGGCGTTCTCTGAGGATCATGCCGGCACCGGGGCGATGTCGCTTATCCGGCTAGCGGGCTGAAAGTGCGCGAACTCCGGCACGGCGGTTCAATCGCCTCCTTTCAACCGGATCGCGTACTCGAGGAAGCGCCGGAGAAACTCGTCAGTCAGGCGATTCTCTTCGACCGCGTTGGAGCCCGTCACTTTGAAGAATCGGTCCCGCGTCGCGGCGCTCAGGGATCCGTTCAGTCGCCCAGTACGGCTGTGGCGATCGAATGTTGCCTCGTAGTGCAGGTCGAGAACATTCTCCATGATCCACGCTCTTGGTGCAAAAACAGCCGCCTCAGGGGGCGTGGGTCAGATTTGTTCCTCAGGCTGTTTTTTTCTCCTCGGCCCAAATCTCCCTGAAATCGTCGAAGGTGTTGGATTCGACCGCGCAGCGCCAGGATCTTGTTGGCTCCGGCGCAGACCACTCTCCGGCAGGCCCCCCTCGACCGCGCCGGACCCGACCGGGAGGCCGGCGGCGCGGCGCCTCGTATAGTCCATTCGCGAGCGGTTGTTCTCGAGGCAGGCCGCCGCTTCCCCGGCCATCCCGCGGTGCGCCGCCCAGGATCTCGCGGGCCTCGCGCAGCTCTCGCAGCTCCGCCTCCGGCACGCCGCGAGCCTCCAATTTTTCCAGTGAGCGATCGATAATCGCCGGTGCGCGGCCCTGGGCCGCGCTTGGCGGTTTTGGATTTTTCGTAGTACTGCTCTTTATTCTTTGGTTTCCTCCTCGCAGCAGTATGGCGCCGGGCGAATCGCCGCGCAATATCGCTCGGGAACTTTTTTGACCCGCACCCCGCCTCAGGCCTCGGCTTGACAGGATAGAGTTTTTTTGCGAAGTGAATGTCAAAGTCGCGCCGGTACGCTTCTGCGTTGGCGAGGAAGGGGTCTTCCAAGTGACGACGAGAAGTAAGGACGTGACCGTCCCTAGCGGGAGAGACTTCGGCTTTCTGGAACGCAATCCAGGGCTGGTTCCGCCGCTCGGGCTGCTGGTGCCGCTGGTCCTCCTCATCGTCCTCATCACGATCATCAACCCAGTTTTTCTGGACAGCCGTAACGTGTTCAACGTCTTTCGCCAAATTGCCATCTTCCTCGTCCTCGGTACCGGAATGACAATCGTCATGGCTGCTCGCGGTATCGACCTTTCCGTGGGATCGACTGTGGCATTGACGGGCTGTGTCGCGGGACTCGTACTCAAGAGCGGGATATTCGGCGATGGGCTCGCGTCGGCTTTCGCCATAGTCGCCGCGATCGGAGTAGGCGCGGCGGTTGGCTTCGTCAACGGATTTGCCGTAACCGCTTTCAAAGTGCCGCCGCTCATCGTGACGCTGGGCACGCTCACCGCCGTTCGCGGCCTCGCCTACCTCGTAATGGGGTCCGACCAAGTACGCAGCTTCCCCGAAACGTTTCTCTGGATTGGACAAGGTCGGCCTTTTGGCCTGCCCGCCGCGGGAGCCATTGCTCTCGCTGTCGTTCTTCTGGGCGCCTTCATAATGAACAGTACGCGTTTTGGAACCTACGTACTCGCGGTTGGCGGGGACCGTAGCGCCGCCATCCGCGCCGGTATTCGCGTGCGTCGGTACGAGATGGGCGCCTATGTAATCTGCGGCGCGCTAGCGGGGCTGGCCGGTGCCATGCTGGTGGCCCGCCTCAACGCGGCGCAGGCGGTGCTAGGCGCCACAATGGAGCTTCACGCCATCGCCGTGGTGGTCCTCGGCGGGACATTCCTGTTCGGGGGATACGCCACGCTGCTGGGCACGTTTTTAGGCGCCATTTTCCTAGGCGTCGCCGAAAACGGCCTGCTTCTGATGGGCGTGCCATTCTACTGGCAGCAGATCGTCATCGGAACGACGCTCGTCGTCGCCGTGGCCATACAACTTTACCGCTTCCGCCGCCAGGGCATGGCGAGCGGCTGACCGCGCAAGGCGCCGTCAGGACCTGGAATGCCCGAAAAAAGAAAGGAATTGCAATGAAGAAACACCTGTACGGGATTGCCGCGGGACTGACGCTGGCGATCGGAGCTGGCTCCGGCGCCGCGGTTGCCGATGGGCATCTGAAGATCGGCTTCGCGCCGCCCGTCTATGACACGCTGGACTATTTCGGTCAATTCGCAGTGGCTTTCCAGGAGGAAATGGAAAGGCAGGGAGTGCCCATCGAATTCACCGCCCGCGCCTCGACCGTCGAGGCCAATGTCCAGCAGCAGTTGGATATCGTCGACGATCTCATCACGCTTGGCGTGGACTACATCATCGTCGGTCCCATCGATTATTTCGGCATCGTCCCGGCTCTGAAGGCGGCCAACGAGGCAGGCATTCCGATCATCGTGATTAACCATCTCGACGTGCATCCGGAGGATGCGGGCGTCGATGTGCTCGCCTACAGCGGCTACTCCCACGCCGAGGGAGGCGAGGTTACAGCCAAGTGGGCGCTGGAGAACGTCCTGTCGGCAGGCGACAAGGTGGGGCTGATGTTCGCGGAGCCCGGAAATCAGATATCCGAGCAGCGGGTCGGCACGGCCCGCGATCTGTGGACCGAGGCGGGCATCGAGATCGGTTTCGAACATTACGCTTACTGGGAACAGGCTCGCGCCTTCGACGCCACCGAACGGCTCATCCTCGCTAATCCGGACGTGAAGGCGATCTACGCCGGAAACAGCTCCATGGCCATGGGCGTTGCCAGCGCCCTCAAGGGAATGGGCGAGGACGGCGTTGACGTCTTCGGCTTCGGTGCCGTGCCGCCTGAACTCGACATGATCTGGGAAGGGCTCATCCGCGGCTCCATCTTCCGCGATAGCCAATCCAGCGGCCGCTACATCGCGGATGCCATCGTCCGTCATTCGAGAGGCGAGGAGATCGAAAGGCAGTATCCGCTCGACATGGTGATGGTCTCCTCCCGCGAGGACGTGCTTACGAAAGTTCCCGAAGGAGCGCTTCGCCTCATGGAAAACTGGCCGGAGATCGAAAAGGAACTCTAGAGTGACGGCCGGGTCACTTGAATCTCAGCACTCCCCCGCCTCGGCGGGGGAGGCTCTCTTGGCGCTGCGCGATATCAAGAAATCCTTCGGCGGCGTGCAGGCCCTGCGCGGCGCCTCTATCGACGTGGCGCGAGGTGAAGTGACGGCCCTCGTGGGAGACAATGGGGCCGGCAAGTCGACCCTCATCAAAATCGTCATGGGCGTGCACCCGCCGACTTCCGGCTCCATCGTTTTGGAAGGGCGGGAGATCAGCGTCCCGAACCCGGAGGCCGCTCGAAGCCTCGGGATCGAGGCGATTTACCAGGATCTGGCGCTGGTGGGCACTTTTGACCTCGCTCAGAACTTCTTTTTGGGCCGCGAGCGTATGAAGTCTTACTTCGGCGGCCTTATCAAGGTGCTGGATAAGGCGGCCATGCGGGAGGAGGCTCTCAAGGTCCTGACGGAGAGAGTGGGAATACACATCGGCAATCCATACGCGAACGCCTACGTGATGTCGGGCGGGCAGCGGCAGGCGGCCGCCATCGGCCGAGCAATCTACTCCGACGCCCGACTGATTATTATGGACGAGCCGACCGCAGCGCTCGGCGTTGAGGAAACCGACCGAGTGCTGGCCATCATCGGGCACTTGCGCGATCAGGGTCTGACGGTTCTTATGGTCAGCCACAATCTCGAGCATGTATTCCGCTGCGCCGACTCTATCGCCGTCATGCATCGGGGCGAAATCAACACGCAGGTCCGCACGAAGGATGTCACCCGTCAAGACATCGTCGCGCACATTATGGGCTCGCGCGCTGTCGCGTAAGCGCGCCTAAGACGCGTAGCCGACCATTGAATCTAGCGGACAACGCGAACATCGCCACGACCCCGAATGCCCGCCGCTGGCCCTTCAATGTCTTGGATCCAGCAACCTAAGCCGGCGTTTTATTGATTCGCGTGCGCATAACGCGCAGATTCAGCGCAATATCGTCGGCGCCCGTCGCCAACCTGCACATCATTTTCCGCGATTCGGTCAGTTCCGGATGCCGTTTCTCGCCCCGTAAGGGGCGGGCAGGTGGCATGCTACTATCCGCTCCAAGGTCGCGGCGGCGCAAATCCCCGGATCACGCGTCTATCGGCTGCAGTTCGGAATTGTCGGCAAGAATGCGAACGAAAAATCCGGCTTGAACAGGGAGATACTGGCAAACCGCCGGCATTCGCTGAGACCGATTCTTGGCTAAATGCGCCGGGAAGTAGTCGCCTTAAGCCCGGCCCATGCCGGCCGGACGCGCCACAAGGCTAGAATGTCGATTTACGCTCCAGCAAACGGCAAGAAATTGAATCGCGGGCCTGCGGCCTTGCCGTTCACTCGGAACCGGTTGCGGCTCGCGACAACTGGGCGCCAATGATAGCCTTTAGTACGCCGAGCGTGGCGGCTGCGCTTTATGTCCCTTTTGAAGCTCCCGCTTGACGAGCGAAGCGACTTTCAATACTGGCCCCTTTTGAATTCGAGATTCCGTTATTGGAGGAGGCGAGCAGGAATGGCGGATTTCAGGTTCACCGATAAAATCGATTTCGCCGAAAATTGCTAATTGCGCAGGGCTCTCACCATTGAAGGAAATTGGCGTTTGCCTCGAGTTTACGCGCATCTATCGCGCGTGGACGATGTTTTTCTTGCGCGATGGCCATTCAAATGGTCGCCTGGGCTAGGTGCGGACAGTCTTTGCTTGGCGAATGAACGCCGGTAATCGTCAAGGCAATACGGCAATCGCTTCCTCGTTCAACGAGCTGCCCGCCGATTGGAGCAACTAGAACATGGCTGAAAATATCACGCGCGTCGCCACCGATGTTGGCGGGACATTCACCGACCTTGTTTGCTTTGAAACGGATCACGAATCCGGCGAACTAAAACTAAGGACGGCAAAGTCCGATACGACGCCGCCAGATTTCGAGATTGGCGTGCTCGACGTGCTCGCAAAGTCGGGAGTAGAACTTTCCGAAATCGATTTTCTGGCTCATGGCACCACTGTCGTCATCAATGCGCTGGCCGAACGCAATGGGGTGACCGTTGGTTTGGTTACGACATCGGGATTTCGCGACGTGCTGGAAATTGCGCGCGGCAACCGCCCGGATTTTTTCAATCTCCATTACGACAAGCCTCCTCCGTTCGTGCCTCGATTTTTGCGCCGGGAAGTTCCCGGCCGGATGACCTACAGAGGACAGGAATTGCAGCCGCTGGATTTGTCGCCGCTTCCCGAAATTATTGATGGCTTCAAGTCCGAAGGCGTTCAGGCTATCGCGATCTGCCTTCTCCATTCCTATGCGAACCCGTCGCACGAATTGGCCGTGCAGGATGAAATCAAGCGCCTTTGGCCGGAAATATTCTCCGTTGCGTCGCACCAAATCACGCGAGAGTGGCGTGAGTACGAAAGAACGAATACCGCGGTTCTGTCGGCTTACGTTCAGCCGGTCGCCGAACGCTATTTGAAAAGGCTTGACCGCGGCATTCGCGATTTGGAATTCCAAGGCGCGCTCTACGTCATGCAGTCGAATTGCGGTGTCGATACGGTGGAATCGGCTTCGCGAATCCCGATATCCATGGTGGAATCCGGTCCCGCTTCGGGCGTATGGGGCGCCGCGGAACTGGGCAAATTGATCGGCGAACGCAATATACTTGCGCTGGACATCGGCGGGACGACGGCTAAGTGCTCGCTCATTCACGACGGGCACGTCAAAATCGTTACCGACTACTGGATTGAGCGCACCAGAACTTCTTCAGGCTATCCCATCATGGTGCCGGTCGTCGACATGGTCGAAATCGGCAATGGCGGCGGTTCGATCGCGAGAGTCGACGAATTCGGCAAGCTCTACGTGGGACCTAGGTCCGCGGGCGCGATTCCGGGTCCGGCGGCATATGGCAAGGGCGGTACCGAAGCGACGACGACGGATGCCAACCTTTGGCTCGGACGAATTAATCCGAGTTACTTTTGCGGGGGAACCCTAACAGCCGATATGGCCGCGGCCGAAAAGGCGATAAACTCCATAGGCGCTGAACTCGGAGCGAATGCGGACGAGGTTGCTCGCGGAATTATAAGAATCGCGAACAACAATATGGTCAACGCGCTGAAACTCGTATCGATTAATCGCGGATACGACCCTAGGGACTTTACGTTGGTGGCATTTGGCGGAGGAGGGCCGATGCATGCCGTCGCGCTTGCGCAGGAACTTGGCATTCGCAGAGTCGTGGTGCCGCCGGGGGCCGCGGTCTTTTCCGCCTGGGGAATGGTAATGACCGACCTTCGCCGCGACTATTTTGTTACTCGCCTGGTGGACCTTAAACCTGGCTCTGCGAAGGCTATAGAGGAGACTTTCCGCGAATCCGAAGATTTGGCCCGGAAGCAATTTGCGCGCGAAGGCATCGAGGCGAACCGAATCGTTTTCACGCGTTTCGGGCGTTTCCGATATCAGAATCAAGAACATACGACGGAAGTGGAAATCGATCTCGACCATATTGGCGAGCAGGCCGTCGAAACCATCGAATCGAGTTTTCACGAAACTTACGAGCGCGAATACACCTACCGGCTGGACGCGCCGGTCGAAATGGTCGGCATCCACCTTGTTGCCTCGGCCGAAGCGGGAAGGTTTACGATAACCGAGAGACCGAGCGGTTCGAACGACGTGCAAGTGGCGGTAAAGGGAGAAAGAGACGTCGATTATGCGCTTGAGGGCATTCATAGGGCGGCCATCTATGACGGAACCCGCCTGGAGCCAGGCATGACATTCAATGGGCCCGCCATTATTGAGGATCCCGGAATGACCGTCGTTGTACACCCCGGCAACAGGGTTGAATTTGACGGATTTGGCAACACGCGCATCGAACTCGATTGAATTGGAACGGAACTATTCGATGACCCAAGCAAGAAACGATCCGGTTACTCTGGAAATCATCCAGAATTCTCTTCAGTCGACCGCCGACGAAATGTTCGCCGCGATGAAGAAGACCTCGATGAGCTCGATTATTTACGAGGTGCTCGACATGGGCACGGGCGTCATGGACGCGGATGGCGAAATCGCAAGCTCCGGCGCGGGAATTCCCGCGTTTATCGGGGTGCTGGACAAGGCGACCAAAGTCATCGCAGCGAAATTCAAAGATTCCGGAAGCATGCGTCCGGGAGATGTCTACGCGACTAACGACCCCTACTACGGAGGCGTTACTCACCTTAACGACATAATAGTAGCCATGCCCGTTTTTGCGGAAGGTCGCGTGATCGCTTGGACCGCGAACATCGCTCACAATTCCGACGTCGGCGGCATGGCGCCGGGGTCGCTGACGGGCGAAGCAACCGAAATTTTCCAGGAAGGTCTTCGCCTGCCCGCGATCAAGATAATTTCGGAGGGCGAGCCTATCGGTCCGGTCTTCGAGATAATCAAGATCAATTCGCGAATGCCCGAAGTCATAGAAGGCGACGTCTGGGCGGCGATCGCGTCGGTTCGGATCGGCGCCAAGCGGCTGCAGGAACTCGCGGACAAGTATGGCGCGAGCGTATTCGAGGAAGCCATGACATCGTTCATGGATTTTGGCGAGAAAGTCACTCTCGCCGAGCTTGCGAAGCTTCCGAAGGGCACGTTCGAGCTTTCCGAAGAGCAGGAGGACGGGCGCGTTTTCAATGTTTCGGTTGGCATCGCGGACGATTCCTTCGTCGTCGATTTTCGCGACAACCCCGACCAGGCGTCCGACCCCGTCAATACTAGCCGGGACGGCGTCATCGTTGCGGCGCAGATCATCCTTAAATGCCTTACGGATCCCTATTCGCCATGCAACGCGGGATCCTTTCGTCCACTGAAGGTGCTTACCAGGGAAGGCACGATCTTCCATGCCAAGGAGCCGGCCGCCATAGGCTTTTACTACGAACTCGAGCTCCGGGCATACGACCTGCTTTGGCGTTGTCTCGCCCAGCACATGCCGGAACGGCTCGGCCCGGGCCATTTCGCATCCGTGTGCGGGACGTTCATCGGCGGCATTCACCCCGATACGGGTCGGCAATACACCATTATCGAGCCGCAGCTGGGCGGATGGGGCGCTCGAGCCGGAAAAGACGGAAACAATGCGATGTTCTCGGCGTTTCACGGCGATACCTTCAATTGCCCTGCCGAGATCAACGAGGCTCGAAATGGCCTTTATGTCGACCGGCTGCAATTGAATCTGGAACCGGGCGGCGAAGGACGGTTCCGCGGCGGCCACGGGATCGTGATGGACTACAGGCTTCGAACGGACAACGGGTTCCTTACGATTTGGTATACCAGATCGAAGTTCCCCGCGTGGTCCCTTGACGGAGGCAACGAAGGATCGCCGAACTACGTCCACTACATGCCCAGCAGCGGCGAAAAACGAAAGATGACCTTCGCCTCCAACTTTACTACGCATGAGGGCGATATCATAAGAGTTGTATCGGGCAAGGGAGGCGGTCTTGGCAATCCGAAGGAAAGGGACCGCGATCTCGTTCGGCAGGACCTCAAAAACGAGTTGATCACGGAAGAGTGCGCACGCGAAGTTTACGGCCTGGAACTGGAATCCTAGGCCGGCAACTCAGCGCATTAAAATGGTGAACGCCAGACAAAGGAACAGAACATGACCAGCGTCGTATTTAGAAATGTTAAAGTTTGGGACGCTAATCGGTCGGAGCCGGAGGAGTCGGAAGTCCTGGTTGAATCCGGGATTGTCAAGGAAGTGTCGGACCAGCCCATACGTTCGGAGTCCGTCCGAGAAGTCGACGGGCGCGGCGGCGTTCTGATGCCGGGGCTGATTGATTGCCACCTCCACGTAACGCTTTCGGAGATCGACCTGCGCAAGCTGGCCTTCATACCGCTGACGATGATGACCGCGCTAGCGGCTCGCAACATGCAAGAAACCCTGATGCGAGGCTTTACGACGGTTCGCGATTGCGCCGGAGCGGATAGAGGCCTGGCGATGGCTGTCGAGGCGGGCTTGTTCCAGGGTCCCCGCATCTTCCAGACCGGGCGCGCACTGACGCAGACCGGCGGGCACGGAGATTTTCGCGCGCCGTATGAAAACCACGACCACAGCGTGAATACCAACGCGATCGCGCCGCAGTCTGTAATTGCGGACGGGATAACGGAAGTTCGCCGCGCCGCGCGCAACGAGCTACGGAAAGGCGCGGATTTCATAAAGGTAATGGTCTCGGGAGGGGTGGCTTCGCCAACCGACCCGATCGACAACGCGCAATATTCGATCGAGGAGCTTAGTGCGATCGTCGAGGAGGCGGCGGCCTGGAATACCTATGTCGCCGCTCACGCATATACGTCCCACGCCGCGACAAACGCGGTCAGGAGCGGAATCCGCACAATTGAACACGGCAATCTCATAGATCGGGAAACGGCGGACCTAATGGCGAAGAACGGCGCTTACCTCGTTCCGACTCTGCCGGCATACGACATTATGGACAAGTTGGGCGAGGAACTCGGTCTGCCTCAGGTGAGCATAGAAAAGCTTCAGATAGTCAAGGACGCGGGAATTCGCGCCGTAGAGCATTGTCGCGCGGCCGGAACAAGGATCGGCTTCGGCACAGACCTCCTTGGAGACCTTCGCGAGCACCAGTCTTGCGGCTTCGCCTTGCAGGCGCAGGCCCAAACCCCGCAGGAAGTTCTAACTTCCGCAACGCTTGTCAATGCCGAAATTCTAAATCAATCGGGCAAGATCGGAGTGGTGTCGCCCGGCGCTATCGCGGATTTGATCGTTGTCGACGGCGACCCGCTGGCGGACCTCGGCATCCTTGAGCATCAGGGACGCTATATTCCGGCCATTATGAAGGACGGGGAATTCGCCAAGTGCGAACTTGAATGAACGCGGCGAGACGCGAGACGCGGCTTGCCCGACGGCCAGAAATTTATTCATCCGGGCCGCAATTGCCTCTACGTATCGCCTTCCTCGCCGAGGAATCTCGGTCGCGCCGAATGGATTCAGCCTGCCGGCGGGCAATCCGCATCGCGGGGCAATACGGCGCGGCACGCCGTCGATTGACAGCCGATCGAAGCGCGTGATACGGGATTAGCGGCAGTCCGCGGTGGACTGGAATTATCGGGATCTTGCCGTGACGATGAGATGCCTCGCAGGCATGAGGCTAATTAGGTGCTGGTTCGAAAGATCCCTTTGAAAAAGAAAAATTTGCTTTGGGAGGTTCAAATGCAAAATGTTAACCGATTGCTCCTGGTAGGGGCGATGGCTATGGCTCATTCGCTTGGCGGCGGAGCAGCCTCAGCAGATGAAGCAAACGCATGCATCGGCAATTCGGGACCGGTAACCGGTCCGGCGGCTTTCGGCGGAAAGGCAATCCGCATGGGGGCGGAGCTTGCGGTCGAGGACATCAATGCGGCAGGCGGAGTACTTGGCCAGGAATTGGAATTCATCCAATACGACGATGCCGGGGCCCCGCCTCGAGGCGTCGACAATGTGCGGCGCATAGGCTTGGCGGACAACTGCGTTGCGATGATCGGCGGCTACCACTCAACAGTTGCGCTGGCGCAAAGAGATCCAATTCACGAAATCGGCATGCCGTATGTCGGCACTATTGCCGCAAACACCAAGGTGATCGAGAATGGACGCGATCCAAATTTCATGTTCCGAGTTTCTGCAAAGGATCGCTGGGTTACAAAGTTCCTTGTCGCCGAAGGGATCAAGCGTTCGGAAAACAACGCCATCGGAATTATGTATGAAAACACCGGATGGGGCAAAGGCGCGTATCCGGACCTCCAGAATGCCCTTAGGGAACAAGGGCTCGAGGAAGTTGGCGCCGAGACCTTCAATTGGGAAGATACCGACATGACGCCGCAGCTCATCAGGCTCCGCGATGCGGGTGCCGAGGTGGTGATCATGTGGGGGCTTGACCGCGAAGGCAACCAGATTCTGCGAAGCCTGCAAAAAATTGACTGGTCGCCGGTCGTCATCGGCGCCTGGGGATTCGCCGGGAACTTGGGCGAACTTGCCGGCGATCTCGCCAACTGCGCACTGATCATGCAGACTTATTCGTGGATGGGGGAACTTGAGCCCAAGGCGCAAGCTCTTTATGAAAGGATGCAGGACAGTTTCGACATTGAAAGCCAGGAAGAGATTCGAATGGGCTCCGGTGTTGCCAACGCATACGATGCGGTTCACATTATTGCCAAGGCAATCGAACATGCCGGAAGCTTCGACCGGGCAGAGGTTTATGAAGCCCTGTTCGAAGTCGAGCACGAGGGTTTGGTTACGAACTACAGCCCGGCGTTCGAGCGCACCGAGGAAAGGCACGATGCCATTCTGCCGGAAGCATATAAACTTACCGCTTGGTACGGCGGCAAGTTGCTTCCGTTCGAACAGACTCCCTGCGAATAGCGCAATCGTCTTGATTCTGAAAAAATTGCCGCGACGCGAAATCGAATTGCGTTCGGTCTCGCGTCGCGGACGGAGTTTTTAATATGAGCTCGGTTGTTCAGTATTTACTCGCGGGCCTGGGGATCGGAGGAATCTACGCGCTTGTCGCCTTGGGATTCCACATCATGTGGTCTTCGGCAAAAGCGGTGAATTTCGCCCATGGCGATACGTTGATGCTTGGCGCGGTTCTCACGATCGTTTTCCTGGATTTCGGACTGCCGATGTCGGTGGCAATTGCGCTGGCAATCGGAGTCAGCGTAATTTTCGGGGTTGTTCTGGAGCGGGTTGCAATCCGCCCCTTTGCCGCCCAGGCGCGTTCCATTGGCTGGATGCTCACCACTATCGCAATCGGAATCATGCTGGAAAGCTACGCAACCATTAGTTTCGGCGCCTTCGCGCGGCCGCTGCCCTCGCCTCTAGCCGAAAAGCCGGTCATCATTTTAGGCGCGGGCGTGTTTCCGCAGGAATTGCTCATTCCGCTCGCCGCCGTCGCGATCGTAGGGCTGCTTTACTTTTTCCAGCGCCGCACGCAATTGGGGCGCGCCATGCGCGCTGTAGCATTTAACCGCGAGGCGGCCGGTATCGTCGGAATAAACGTCACCCGTATCGCAATGATCTCGTTCGCGCTCGCCAGCGCACTGGGCGGCCTGTCGGGCATTCTCGTCGCGCCGGTGATTCAAGCGTCGGCTACGATGGGATTGCTGCTCGGCATCAAGGGGTTCGCGGTTGCGATCATCGGCGGGATAACGAGCGCGCCCGGTGTCGTAATCGCGGGACTGCTGTACGGCGTAATCGAGAAGTTCGTCGATGGGTATATTAGCACGGCTGCGCGCGAAGCGGTTGGATTCAGCATCGTAATCCTGGTGTTGATGATCTGGCCCCAAGGCTTGTTCGGGCGAAAGGAAATCGTCAAGGTATGATGTGGCTTTCGCGCAACCTGAACTGGCTTTTCGCCGTTGTTGCCGCCGTATTGATCCTTGCAATGCCGGACATCGCCGGCAACGAATACGC
Organism: Albidovulum sp.; assembly: GCA_028823855.1. Taxonomy (GTDB): domain Bacteria; phylum Pseudomonadota; class Alphaproteobacteria; order Rhodobacterales; family Rhodobacteraceae; genus JAPPFL01. Next base: position 13,658 of record JAPPFL010000071.1, on the reverse strand, counting down.
GCTGCGCTTCTACACCTTGATGCTGATCTATACGATCCTGGCGCTCGGTCTGAACGTTCTTGTGGGATATACCGGCCTGGTCTCGCTGGGGCAGGCCGGGCTTTACGCGATCGGCGCCTATACGGCGGCAATACTCGCTACGCGGCTCGGCTTCGGCTTCGTGCCGTGCCTGATTCTCGGAATGGTCTTCGCGGGTTCTTTCGGCATCCTACTCGCCTATCCCACCGTCAGAGTGCGCGGCGTTTATTTGGCTGTCGTTACCATCGCATTCGGAATTATCGTCGAAAACATCGCTATCGAATGGGATTCCCTTACCGGGAGCTGGGTTGGAATCTCAAATGTTCCAAAACCGACGCTTCTCGGTCTGCCGCTTAACCACAAGATGTACTTTTATATCGTTGGAGGATGCGCACTTGCCGCGTTCGCCGTAAACGTCAACATAATGAATTCGCGATTCGGGCGGGCGATGCTGGCAACCAGCCAAAGTGAAATCGCGGCGGCTTCCCTCGGTATCAACGTAACGGCATTGCGCACTCTTGCCTTCGTGCTGTCCGCCGTTACAGCCGGGGCGGCCGGAGTGCTATACGTTTTCCTAAACAAGTACATTAGCCCGGACATATTTTCGTTCAGCGACTCGATCCGCTTCCTGTTGATGGTCATACTAGGCGGCGCGGGAACGACACTCGGCCCCGTCGTGGGAGCCGGCGCGCTAAGCTACCTGCCCGAACTACTGCAGCAGTTCGGCGAATGGCAAAGATTCGTGTACGGCGCTCTGCTGGCTATCGTGATGTTCGTACTGCCTCGCGGAATAGTTGGCAGCGCGGCCGACATATTGCACCGATTCTTTCCCGCGGCGCGTCGGGAAACCGATGGCGACAAGCGGCCCCTGGGGGAAATCGTGTCGATCGGGCCGGCAGGCGGCGAAGTTTGCCTTGAAGCGAAGGATTTGAGCCTTCACTTCGGCGGCCTAGCCGCATTGAACAACGTCAACGCCCAATTATCCAGCGGAGAAATCCATGGGCTCATCGGCCCGAACGGCGCGGGCAAATCGACCTTGTTAAATGCCGTGTCGGGAATTTACCGGGTGAATTCGGGAAGGGTATTCTTCCTCGGAGTCGACACTACGGATATGCGAAGCCACCAGTTGGCGCGAAGGGGGCTTGCCCGCACGTTTCAGAATACCGAGCTTTTCCAGGAGATGACGGTGCTCGACAATGTTTGGGCAGGATTCCACTCGGACTACCGGACCGGATTATTTGGCGCCATCCTGCGCCTGCCGAGCTATCGGAAGGAAGAGGAAAAGCACCGCCGGGCCGCCCTCGACCTACTCAACTTCGTCGGCCTGACCGACTACGCTTACGAGAAAGCGAAGAGTCTTCCGTTCGGCTTTCAGCGCAAGCTTGAGATCGCACGGGCGCTTGCCGTAAGGCCGAAACTGTTGCTGCTCGACGAGCCGGCTGCTGGATTGACGCAATCGGAAATCGACGATTTGCGAGATCTCATCATTCAGCTTTCCGACCACGGAATCACTATAGTGGTCGTGGAGCACCACATGGAACTCGTCATGGCGATCTCGTCTCAAATGACGGTTCTCGACTATGGAGAGGTCATCGCGAAAGGCACGGCCGCCGAGGTTCAGGAAGATCCGAAGGTCATAGAGGCGTATTTCGGGAGTCCCGAAATGCTTGCGCCGCCTCCCGAGGAGAGACTGGACGATGCGGAGCGAGAGCCGTGAACGAGCGCGCGCAGCCGCTGCTGGAGGTCAACAACCTCTGCGTAAGCTACGGTCAGGTCGAAGCCGTACGCGATGTCTCGCTCAAGGTGATGCAGGGCGAGTTCGTCTCGATCATCGGAAATAATGGATCGGGCAAGACTTCGACCCTTAAGGCAATCGCAGGTGTTGTCAAGCCGTCGGGCGGCAGCATCCGAATTCAGGGCGCGGAAGCGCAAGGTCTTGCTGCGCACAGGGTTGTCGGCATGGGCGTTAGCTTGATCCCGGAAGGTCGGCAGATATTCTCAGACCAAACTGTTGACGACAATCTGATGCTTGGCGCCTATTCGCGCCGGCGGCGCGATCTAGACAGCTTCGATGACGATTTCCAAAAGATATTGCAATTGTTTCCGGTTCTTGCCGAAAGACGGCGCCAGATTGCAGGGAGCCTGTCGGGCGGCGAGCAGCAGATGCTTGCGTTGGCCCGAGGCCTCCTGTCGAGGCCCAAGCTGCTCATGATCGACGAAATGTCGCTAGGGCTCGCGCCGCGCGTTTTGGAAACTCTGTTTCCAGTTCTCGAGCGCCTCAATCGCGAAGGCCTTGCGATTTTGCTGGTAGAACAGCTCGCCACCATGGCGCTCAAGGTCGCTCATCGCGGCTATGTGTTCGAGAATTCGCGAATCACGATCAGCGGGTCGGCAAGCGAGCTTGCCGGAAACAAGCAGGTCATTGAAGCCTACTTCGGTCGGAGGACGAATTGAAAGAACGCATCCGGCGGGCCGAGGACATGTTGATGCGACTTGGCGAGCCGACTCGGGATAACGACCGCCGAATGAAATCGCTTAACCAAAGGAGGAAGACATGGGACAGCGCATAATCGACCTTAGCCTCACTATTGAAGACAACATGCCGGCGCACAAGCTTTTTCAGAGCCCGATCTATCTGACGGCCCTGAACCACGAGAGCACCAAGTCGTTCAACCTCGGGGTGCCGGAAGACCCCATGACGTTTCAAACGAACTTCGTGGGGATGCTCGATCATGTAGGAACTCACGTAGACGGCTTCCGCCACGTCAACCCCAACGGCGCGACCATCGACGAGATGCCGCTGGACCTGTTCATTGGAAAAGCCGTTTGCTTCGACATGCGCCACATACCGGATCTTGGCGACATAGACGCCGAGGAAATGGACAAGGCCGAGGAAGCCGCAGGCGTAAAAGTCGATGGCCATATCGTTCTTCTTTGCACGGGCTTGCACAACAGGCACTATCCCGACCGGAAGGTTTGCTGGACAAATCCGGGCCTGACGGTTGACGCGACGCACTGGCTAAACGACCGCGGCTCCAAAATGCACGGCGTGGAGGGCCCTTCCACCGACAAGCCAACAGACAATATATTTGCGCAGCACCGCGCCTGCAGGGATCTGGGCGTGTCTCATTTCGAGTGGCTGGTCAACCTGGAGGAGCTGGTAGGAATAGGCGAGTTCCAGTTTTTCGGCGTGCCGCTGAAGTTCAAGGGAGGGTCGGGTTCTCCAGTTAGGGCTTTTGCGATCGTCGAGGACTGAGCAACCGAAATACGTCGCCGGGAGATTCGGAAGGGAAAAGTCCATGGGGCAAGAACTTCTCTATTTGAGCGCAATCGAAATGCGCGATCAAATCATCGCGAAGGAGATTTCACCGGTCGAAGTGCTGGAGCACAGCCTGGAACGGCGAGAAGAGGTTGATCCGGCTCTCAACTGTTTTGTGACCACGACCGACGATATGGCTCTGGAGGCGGCCAAGGCCGCCGAAAGGGCGATAATGGATGGCGACGAGCCCGGCTTGCTGCACGGGATTCCGATCTCTATCAAGGATCTGATCGCTGTCGGCGGCGTGCGCCAAACATTCGGCTCGAATGCGATGGCGGAAAACATTGCCGCCGTTGATGCTCCTTCGGTCGAACAGGCGAAACGGCAAGGCGCCCTTGTTATCGGCAAGTCGACGACCAGCGAATTCGGCTGCAAGCCCGTGGGCGACAGCCCCGTTTCGGGCATTACGCGAAACCCTTGGAATTTGGCGAAGACGCCAGGGGGTTCGAGCTGCGGAGCGGTCGCAAGCGTCGCTAGCGGAATAACGCCTTTTGCGCTCGGAACCGACGGGGGAGGTTCAGTGCGGATTCCCTGTTCGCTGACAGGGCTGTTCGGCATCAAGGCAAATTTCGGCCGCGTACCGGTATTCCCGGTTTCAGCGACACCGACACTGGCGCATGTCGGCCCGATCGCGCGAACCGTGCGCGACACGGCATTGCTTTTGTCGGCTGTTTCGGAATTTGATTCGCGCGATCCGTTTTCCGTAGCAGGTCCGGTTCCAGATTTTCTCGCGGCCTGCGACCGACCCGTGGATGGCATGAAGATCGCCTGGAGCCCAACTCTAGGATATGCAAGCCCGCTCCCGGAAGTGGCGGAGATTTGCGAACAAGCCGTGAAAGTCTTCGAAGAGTTGGGCTGCAATGTCGACCAAGTGGACCAGGTAATGGATTGCGATCCCAGCGACATGTGGATGGCGGAGTTTTACGCCGGCGTGGGCACGCGGCTCAAGGGAGTGCTCGCCAACGCTCCGGATCAATTGGATCCGGCGGTAGTCGAGGTGTTGGGCGGAGCCCTCGATCAAACGCTCGACGAGTACTATTCGCAGGTTTTTCTGCGCTACGAGTTTCGCGAGAAAATTCGGTCTTTCATGCAGAGCTACGACCTTCTTGTGTCGCCCACTCTGCCAGTTCCTGCATTCGATGTCGGCCTAAACGTGCCTCCTCAATTGAAGAATGCCAATATAATTTCCTGGGTCTGCTACACATATCCGTTCAACTTGACGGGCAATCCAAGCGCGTCGCTGCCGGTAGGCTTCACGGAGGACGGGCTGCCGGTCGGCTTGCAGCTGGTCTCCAACGCGATCCGCGAAGAGGACATTTTTCGAGCGTGCGCGGCATTCGAGGCCGCCTGTCCGTGGGCGGACAAGAAACCGCCGCTGGCGTGACTGAATTTTTTTCGCTTAGACTTGGCGAGTAGAAGGATTCTGAATATCAAAGAAATGGCCGCAAGAATTCAATGTCTGCAGCCGTTCCAATTTTCGCGAAGGCGCGGGCCTTGGCCGCTGCCGCAATAATTTTCCGCGGCCAGTCGCGGCAATCCCAGATCGACGCTCGAGCGTTTCCGGATTTGAATTCTCGGGTTCCGGCGAACGCAACTGCCGAACCCGGCGGGAGGTCGGTGCCGGCGGGCTTTAGTTGCTTCTGCTCGATCTCGCAAAAGGAGAAGGGCATTCCGTTTCCGATGCCGAAGTGCGCCGCATGCTCGGCGGGACGCTGCTCCATGGAATTGCAATCGGCGCAAGGTTTCTCGGCTATAAGGAATTCCCCCTGGTAGTAGAGAAGAACCTCGCGCTCGCCGATTTCGCGCCCGTTCCGTCGCGCGGCGACCGGCCTATGAAAGGGAGGCGGCGAACTTGCGGCGGGAAAAGAGCGGCCGCGTATCGTCATGAATTAACGGCAATTGCGTTCCGGAAAAGGCGAAATTCCAAATATTTCAAGCGCAGCGCTCTACCGGAGCAAACTGGGCGCTCCGGCGACCGCCGGCGAAAGGCTCTTGGATTTCGCGGATCGCGCGCCTCTGTCGCAAGCGGGATGGAGACAATTTAGCCAGCGCGCCGGAAACCGAATTCTTCCTGTGCCGCGCAGGCGTCGATGCCCTTCGAATTGCCGGCAGGAAAAGAACTGGCGATTTCCTCTTTCCCAATCGCGCCGAATTTGTGGAAAATCGAATAATCCGTTCAAAATACTGAAAATTCTGCAAAGCGTCGCGATCCCTCTCGACAGGAAACTTAATTGATTCGCCGGATTGCGCGGCAATGAAACAGAGCGTTGCGAAATTTACCGGTTGATGGTACGGTTTGGGCAATCTCGCACGCTGCGGGCGCCGGGATTCCGCGATCATGCCGATGGCGGGCAGACCGATGTCGCGGCAGGCTCGGTCGCTCGGGTGCTAGTCGAAACAAATTGGGCAATTCGAATCCGAATGATCGAAGCAATGCGGCACGCGCCTGTACCGGCGGTTTTTCAAGGGAGGAAAATTCCATGAGATCATTCTGTAACATTCTAAGGCGCGGAGCTTTTGCGCTGCTTTCGGGAGTTCTCGCCGCCTCGGTGGGCGCGGTATCGGCGCTGGCTCAGTCGGACAGGAACACTCTCGTCGTCGCCGTCTCGCACGACCTGCAAAACACCGACCCCACGCTAACGAGCGGGAATACGGCGACATGGGAGTTTTTGACGAATGTATACAACTGGCTGATTGACTACGAGGTTGTAACGCTCGACGACGGAACGCAGATTGGCGACGCCAATAGTTTCGTGGGCGGCTTGGCCGAGAGCTTTGAATGGAACGAGGACGGAACGACCGTCACGTTCCGTATGCGCGAAGGCTTGAAGTTTTCGAACGGCGATCCGCTTACGGCCGAGGCGGTTAAATTCACGTTCGACCGCATTTTCGATCAGAAAGGCGTAACTGTCGGGAATATGGCGCTGGCCGAAGTTCCCGACAAGCACCATGTGGAACTCATCGACTCCGACACGATTGCCATACATCTGGACCGCGCGAATTCCCTGCTGTTCGGAAATATGGCTCAGGCGGGCAACTCAATCCTGAACCCGAACGTTGTCGGACCGCACATGACCGACGATGATCCGTATGCTCACGAATTTCTTAAGGTCGACTCGCGCGGAACGGAGCAAGGCCCGTACCGCATGGAAAGCTGGGATCCCGGCAACCAGTACGTACTGGTCAGGAACGAGAACTTTCATGGCGAACCGGCGATCATTGAGCGCATCGTATTCAAGATTATTCCCGACCCGGCCAGCCGCCTGGCTCAGTTGGTGAGCGGAGCCGTAGATATCGCGCTGGAACTGCCCACGATCGACATTCCCGCGCTTGAAGCGAACCCGGACATCACCGTTCATCGCAACACAAGCCGAACGATCGCCTATATCGGCATGAACAACGAGGTTGCGCCTTTCGACAACAAATTGGTTCGGCAGGCGGTTTCCTACGCGGTACCCTACGATACTATCATCGAAAGCGTAATGAATGGATACGCCATCCAGCTCAAAAGCCCCATTCCTCTCGGGACTCCCGGCCACGCGGACCAGTTCTTCGTGTACGAGCACAATCTCGAGAAAGCCAAAGAGCTATTGGTCGAGGCTGGCCATCCGGACGGATTCTCGACCGTGTTCGAGATTCCCATCGGCAACCAGGAAGCGAAAGAAACGGCGGTGTTTCTCAAGCAGTCGCTGGCCCAGATCGGCGTAGACATACAAATCCAGGAATTGCCGGGAGCGGCGTATTTCGAGAAGATCCAGAAGCACGAACTAGTGTTCTTTTTCACAAATTTCTGGATTTCGATCAACAACGATCCGTACTACCACGTTTACTGGAAATTCCATCACAGCTGCTGCAACTACGCGAACTACGCCAATGCGGAAGTGGACAAGCTTATCGCCGACAATACGATCAGCACCGACATGGCGGCGCAGGAAGCGGCTATCACGGAAATCCAGCGCATCATACTCGACGAAGCGCCCTGGGTGCTGCTGTATCAACCGCAGCACATACTCGCGATGCGATCGAACGTGAAGGGATATGTCTATTATTCGGCCGACAACTTCACGAGATACCAGTATCTCTACATAGAATAGGTTTCGGTTCGAAATCGGGGCGGGCGGCGGGCCGACTGAAAATCGCTTGGCGCTTGCCCGCAAAAGAGTGAACAAGATGCCGTGATTGCCGAAGAATGATCTCCTTCGTCGCCCGACGGCTTCTTTTGCTTGTTCCGGTATTGCTCGGAGTAACGGTTGTTACTTTTACATTGACACGCATTATTCCGGGCAATCCGATCGACCTCATGGTCAGTCCGCTGGCGGATGCCGAAACCCGAGAACGAATTGCGGAAAACGCCGGATTGAACGATCCGCTCTGGGAGCAGTATTTCCGGTACATCTGGGGAGTCGTTAACGGAGATTTTGGCGACTCATTCGTTACAAGCCAGCCTGTCTTGGACGATTTGACTTCGCGGTTCATGCCGACCTTCGAACTTACGCTGTTCGCGATGCTTGTGGCCATAGCGCTAGCCGTGCCGCTAGGCATAGCTTCCGCGGTGTGGCGAGGAACCTGGATCGATCACATTTCGCGGCTGCTCGCCGTATTTGGCGTGGCGATGCCGGTCTTTTGGGTTAGCCTGGTAGCAATCTACGTCTTTTTCTTTCTGCTTCACTGGCTTCCGGCGCCGCAGGGTCGGATCAGCGTTGTCGTTGCGCCTCCGGACAGCATAACCGGCCTGTTTGTTGTCGATTCTCTACTGAGCGGCAATTGGCCGGCTCTCCGAAGTTCGTTCCAGTCCATTTTGATGCCGGCTTGCGTACTTGCCTTCGCCGCGATGGCTCCGCTGGCGCGCATGACTAGGGCGAGCATGATTGAAGCGCTGGAATCGGATTATACCCGCGCGGCCAGAGCCATGGGCTTGCCCGAGCGGTCGATTGTATTTCGGCATGCGCTAAGAAACGCGATACTGCCGGTAATAACCATGATCGCGATCGTTTACGGCTACCTGCTTGGCGGCGTTGTCCTAGTAGAAAACGTATTCGCTTGGCCCGGCCTGGGCCGCTATGTCTACAACGCTATCGCATCGAGCGACTATCCGGCGCTGCAGGGCTTTATCCTTTATTCTACAACCGTCTACGTGCTGCTCTTTCTTCTTGTGGATATACTTTACGTGCTGCTTGATCCAAGGGTGAGGATTTAGATTGGCTGCCGTCGCCCCGCGTATCCGCGCAAACTCACGAGCGCTCTTGCATTGGTGCCGCCGCAATCCCGTTACCGCGTTCGGTTTCGGCATAATTATCGGCCTCGGGATTCTCGGCTTGCTGGCGCCACTAGTCGCCCCATACGATCCCTATGCGCTCAATCCCGCCAATCGAATGCGTCCGCCGTCGTGGGACCATCTTTTCGGGACGGGAATTTTCGGCGAGGACATCTTTTCCCGCGTACTGTACGGGATCCGGATCGATTTCGGCATCGGGCTCGGGGCGGTTGCGTTCGGTCTTGTCGCAGGCTCGTCTGTCGGCGTTTTCGCGGGCTACTACGGCGGAAAGATCGACGAAGTCCTGATGCGGCTAATGGATATAGTTGCCGCGTTTCCGGGATTCATTCTAGCGATGGCGATCGCCGGCGTGCTCGGGCCGAGCATACCGAATCTGATCATTGCGATAGCCTTCGTAAATGTTCCGGTCTACGCGCGCCTGTCGAGAAGCCGGTTTCTCGTAATCCGCAGCTCTCTCTATGCCATGGCGGCAAGAGGCGTCGGAGCATCGGACATGCGAATTCTGGCCTGGCACCTGCTGCCCAACAGCCTCGCGCCGATTTTCGTGCAGTCAACTCTACAGTGCGGCTGGGCGATTCTCGATGCCGCGGGATTGAGTTTCATCGGCCTCGGCGTGCATCTGCCGACACCGGAATGGGGAGTAATGATCGGCCTAGGCGCCCCTCGGATAATTTCCGGCCAATGGTGGATATCGTTCTTTCCCGGCTTGGCGATCGCAATAACGGTCATGGGTTTCAATCTGATTGGCGACGGCCTCCAGGACCTGCTGGACCCCAAGCGCTGGTGAACGAAGGAGCAACGGTGGATTTGCCTGGAATCGCCGCTTCAAGCGAAAAAGCTCATTCTCCCCAAGGATTGGAACAGGCGCGCGAAAGCGAGGAAATTCTGCGGGTCGAGGAACTTCGGGTAGAATTTCATTTTCCTGATTCCAAGGTCGTCGTCCTTGCCGGCATCGATCTAGATGTTTCGATGGGAGAAATTGTCGGCATTGTCGGCGAAAGCGGCTCCGGCAAGTCGGTAACGGCACTGTCGATTATCGGACTCCTTCGCCCGCCCGGCGTCGTGACGGGGGGGCGTGTTCTTTTCTGCGGCGAAAACCTACTGGACCTTGGCGCCGACGAGATGCGAGCGGTCCGGGGCGAGCGGATTTCGATGATATTCCAAAATCCGCGAGCATCGCTTAATCCTGTTTTTTCGGTCGGAAAGGTCTTGCGGGAAGTGCTGCGCCTGCACAGCGGACTGCGGGGAGCGGCGGCGAGGTCCCGGGCGATTGAACTGCTGTCGGATGTCGGGCTTCCTGATCCGGAAACGGTACTTGCGCGCTACCCCCACCAGCTTTCGGGCGGAATGGCGCAACGCGCAATGATAGCGCTGGCGTTGGCTTCTTCGCCTCAACTATTGCTGGCCGACGAACCGAGCACTGCGCTGGACGTAACCATCCAATATCAGATTATTCAGCTATTGTCGCGCCTGCGCAAGGACCGGAACCTGGCGCAGATCGTTATTACGCACAATCTTGGCGTTATCGCGGAACTTTGCGACCGCGTCGCCGTCATGTATGCGGGAACCATCGTCGAAGAGGCGCCGGTAGGACAAATCTTCGACGAAACCCGTCATCCCTATACCAAAGGGCTGCTCGCCGCCCGCGCTCGAACCGAAGGCGCCGGAGAACTGGAAAGCATACCGGGCCAGGTTCCGGATATGAGGAACCGCCCCGCCGGATGCGCATTTCATCCCCGGTGCGCGTTTGCAACCGGTATCTGCCGAACGGCGACGCCAATTCTGGAAATGTCCGGCGCGCGTCACAAAGTAGCATGCCACAGGTGGAAGGAACTCGCTTGACGGACTCGCTCTTGGAAGTCGCCGGGCTGGGGAAGCGCTATCCGGTAAGAAGCGGCGTGTTCGGCTTCCGCGAACTCGTCGCAGCGGACGAAGTTTCGCTGTCCGTGAAGGCCGGAGAAACTCTCGCTCTCGTCGGCGAGAGCGGCAGCGGAAAATCCACTGTCGGACGCTGCATTCTTCGTCTGGAAACACCCAGCGGAGGACGAGTGCGGCTCGACGGAAAAGAAATCACCGAGCTTCCGGAATCGGAAGTGCGCAAACTGCGACCGCAAATGCAAATGGTATATCAGGAGCCGCTGGAGTCGCTGAATCCCCGGCATCCGGTCGGCAAGCTTGTCGCGGAACCACTGTTTCTCCACGGCATCGTGCCTAAATCCGACATCAAGCGCAGGGTTGTCGAATTATTCCGGCTAGTCGGACTCGGCGAAGAGCATGTCGGACGATACCCGCACGCGCTTTCGGGCGGGCAGCAGCAGCGCGTCGGCATCGCCCGTGCGCTCGCTTCCAACCCGAGGCTGCTGGTTCTCGACGAACCTACCTCCGCTCTGGACGTCTCAGTGGAGGCGCAGATTCTGAATTTGCTCAAGGATCTGCAGGAAAAGCTCAAACTCGCCTATTTGTTCATTTCCCATGATTTGGCGGTGGTTTCGATGCTCGCGGATCGAGTCGCCGTTCTGTATTTGGGCCAAATCGTCGAAACCGGGCCCACCCGGGACGTTTTGTTCAATAGCTACCATCCCTATACGCGAGCGCTTGTTTCGGCGACTCCGGTCGATCATCCTCGGCAGAAGAAGCGGCGCATTTCGTTGAGCGGCGAACCCACGTCTCCGATCGACCCGCCCGCCAATTGCCGATTGGTTCCCCGCTGCCCGTTCGCGCAGCCGGTCTGCTCGAAGGTTGAAGCTGAACTGGCTTCCGTCGACGCGCACCGTTCAACTCGATGCGTGCGATTTCAAAGGGAGCACAGGAACGGCATTTGGAATCCAAGCGAGTAGCTCCACTGAAGGAGGCCTAAGTATTCAAATCATCTGCGGACAGCGCGGCGAGAGCCTTGCCGAGACGGGGCGCCCGAAGCCCGAAACGGGTCTCGACGGGACGCGTGTAGACGCCCTGGCAGATCCGCATCAGCTCTCCCGAGCGGGCCAGGTGCGACAATGCCTGGTCGATCGACGCTCGGTGACCGAGGTGAAGCAGGGCGCCTGGACACAGCGGCGTCGCCTCCGGATGAGCCCCCGCGTATTCTACGATGCGCTTGGGAAGGCCCCGCATCGGTCGAAATCTCCTGTTCGTTTGTCAGAAATCTTATGGCAATGCTGCCAGAATGCAACGACAGCGAAGGTAGAGCGCCACCCAATCATAATTCCGAGACGGAAGTTCAAGTGAAGGGCGTGTGTCGGAGCATGGTGGATAGGTAACCGCGTTCAATCGATTCGTCAGAATTCAGGTGTCGCCGTAGCGCCTGGCACGAGGCAAGCGATGGACTCAACAACCGGCAGCTCAAAGGGGAGTTCGAGAGCATCGATTCGCGAAACGACATGCGCGCGAGCGTCGGCCATCATGTCTAGAGCGTCACGGGCCGGACGGACATCGGTGACCACGAGACTGCGGGGTCTGTCAGCCAGGGGATTCAAGCGCTGTATCAATTCCCAGTCGCGGATGAGGTCCCATGCGCCATCCCCATTCAACTGAGCGGCCACAAGGATAGTGCGAACGGAGCTGTCGGAACCAGTAATGCGATCCCTAACAGTGAACACGAAAATCGGCGCGTCCAATCCCTTGATAGCGGCAAAGGCCGCAGTCAATTGTAGGGCATCGCTCACGGCTCGATCAACGACACGTAGCCCAACGCCAGCGATGTCCTCCCCGATATTTGGTTGCGGTTCTCGGGCGAAGAGAAGCACGTAGCGATCAACGACGGAGATAGCGAAATCGTCCTTCCACTCGTCCGGAGGACGGAACCGCAAGCGAATGTCATCGGCTTGCTCGGGCCGGCGACCCCGAACAGCGAGGATCGCCTTAAAGAAGGGCACTAGATCCGGGAGATCCACCTGAGGAATCTGAGCGGCTACCGCTCCGAAGTCGAAACGAGCGACATGGCCGATCAGACTATGGACGGTGTTTACTGCGTCCTCGCCGCCGAAAGTTGCGGTCTCGGTATCGAACCAGTCGTCTAATGTTTGGTCAACGGCGGTGGCATCGGCACCCGCAAACGCCTTGGCAAACATACCGGGCGACGCCATCCCGATTACGAGCTGTCGAATGTCCTCGGGATCGTCCATTGCGTTTTGGAACGCCAAGTTGATTCGCGCCAGCTTCTCGTCCAGCAGGTCCCAGATTCGGCTTTCTACCGTGTCGGGATTCCGAACCGTGATCACATCAACCGGGTCCGTTTGACCGTAGCGGCTCAAGCGCCCGACGCGCTGATGGAGACGCATGGGATTCCGCGGTAGATCCACGTGAATCAAGGTGCTGCAATGCCCTTGAAGGTCGACGCCCTCGCCGGCCGCTTCCGTTGATACGAGGAAGCGAACTTCGCCCCGGTTGAACCGCGTCGCGGCATGGCGTCGGTCTTCCCTGCAATCCGAGATGTTGCCGGATGAGTCCCGCACATCTTCAATGAATCCGTCGCCGTTGATGAACGTTACGCACCCGTCGCCGTAGCGCTTATGCAGTGCGCTCATGAGGAGCGCCTGAGTCGCCTTGTATTCAGTAAAAAAAAGCACGGACCTATCGGCGAACGACTCGTCCACCACGGCGAGGATGCGCTCGATTTTCGTCTCATCGGTGACCTTGTTTGCCGCGACGAGCAACTCATCCAGGGCCGGAATCTCGTCTGGATTGAGGTCGACTCCATTCGAATACTCTGCAATCCGTTCTTCCAGGCGACTGATCTCATCCTGATTCGCTGGATCGTCCTCATCTCGCAATTCTTGAAGGCGGACCAGAGCGTCACGCGACTCATCGAGTTTGGTCTTCGCTAACCGGAACTTCAGACGAATAAATTGGTCCGGTTTCTCCGCAAGCCTTTGATACGGAGCGCCTTTTCAGCGCAATGGCGAGGCATGCCACGGGATTAGCGTTACATGCATATTAGATATTGTTTTCGCTATGGCACTCGATATGGGCGCAAAGTCGATATATAGGCGCTGCATGTCCTACCACGTGGAGGAAATCCCCAACAGGGGAAGGCGGCCCACGATCCTC
>JAPPFL010000051.1 GCA_028823855.1 Albidovulum sp. | reverse complement strand
CGCCGGGGCGGCTAGAATGTCATGCAATTTGCCTTAGTTGGGAATCGAGGCTAGCGCAAGGCGAGAAATTCCAAAAATAATACGATATCCTGATGAATCAGTTGGTTGACGGGGTCAGACCTGGATATCGATCGAGTGCCGGACTCGAGGGTTGGACGCCGCCGCAACCCCCCGAGACTTATCGCTTCCGATGCGGACGCGCCGCTCCTTGTCGTTTAGGGACTTTTTCCGGCCCTTTGCAGGATCGAGCCGAGATCACCGTGCGGTGTGATCCGAACTTCGCCGCGCGTTGCGCCGGGGGTCGAATTGATGCGACTGATCAGTCCATGGATTTCGGATGCGGTGCCGTTGCGCTCCTCGGGCTTGGGCGGGACTTCTGAAAAGCGCTCCACCTCCCGCAGGTAGATTTCGGTGATATTGGGGCGGATGGCCGGGAGCTCGGGCGGCAGCATTGCCAGCCGCTATTTCTTCTCCCCAGGCCGGGCTTCGAATTCGCGCGGGCGCTCGATCATGCCCTTCACGTAGCCGCCGTCTTCGAACACCGATATCATGGTCGCGATCTTTCCTTTGTAAGTTGCAAACTCCTTGCGATGGGTTCCGCTTTGGAAACTTGTTCGCAGCGTGCGTTTCTAGCGCCTCCATGGGGTTCGGCCATGAAATATGCTCTTCAGGCAACGAGTGGGACCGTCTCGGTCCGCCCGCTTCCCGTCTTCAGTCGCCTTGTGCCGCCCGTTCGAAGTTTTTCCGGGCTATCATGGTTCGCGGACATCGGCCTGGTAGACCTTCGATCGGTAGCCGAACGACCCGCGGAATTGAATTGCGAACGTGATGCTGCCGACGGATTTTGCGAAAATCTCTTCGCTGAATTCTTGTCGGATCAACCGACGCCGGCTTTTTCGCGTTTTCCTAGGAGAGTTGATGCGCGAGCGCGAAGCTCGCCGATGCCGAACCGGACGTGACGGAAACGGCGACCGCCGCGAGGCGTTCCGAAATCTATACGCAATGCCTCATGTGTTTCGTGGCTCTATTCATTGGGTCGGCCCGGTCGACGATCATCCGTCTCCCGTTCAGAGTCCCATTTGAGTCATCAGCGCGGCCGTCAGGGGACTTAAGAGGTTCCGGTATTCGCCCGAGACCATGACGTGGTCGCAGTTGCCGACTTCGAGATAGCTGACTTCGAACCCCTTTTTTCTGCACGCGTCCGTATAGATGCGGGACTGGCGCCGGAATTCATCGGTTTCGCCGCCTCCGACCGCGACAACCGTCGGCGGCATGCGATCCGGCAGATTGTTGATCGGCGACTGCTGGCGCGCTTCTTCTTCATTCATTCGAAGGTCCGCGTTCAGGTAGGAAAGGCGTATTGGCTCGAGATCGAACAAGCCGCTCAATGGAACGGCGCCGTTGATGGTATCGTAGGGCAGGCCGAAGCTTTGCCAGTTGGTTGCCAGAAGCATGGCGGTAAGGTGACCGCCGGCCGAATGCCCGGTGACGTGAATGCGTCCGGGATCGCCTCCGATCATGCCGGCGTTCTTGTAGATCCACGCCACAGCCGCCCTGTTCTGGCGAACGATTTCGGTCATCGTGACCGTCGGGCACAAATCGTAGTCGTTGAGTACGACCGCCGCGCCCGATTCGACGAACCGCTCCGCGACGAATCGGAACATGTCCTTTTCGAACGCGCGCCAATATCCGCCGTGGATGAACAAAAGGATGGGAGAATTGCCTCGGCCGTGCCAAATATCCAGCTTTTGACCGTCCGAGTCCCCGAAAGATACGTCGACCGAGCACTGGAAATTCGAAACCATCCGGTCGTTGAGTTTGCCGAACGATGCGAAAGTCTCGGCGTAATGCGGGCAGCGCCGTCGCATGTCGTATTCGAGATCAAGGGATTCTTGATCGTAATTTCCGTAAATCGTTTGTCCCATGTTGGCCCCCTTGAAAGCGAGCTGGCTCTAGGCAGCGACAAGTCCTGCACATTCTAACGAAAGTTGAAATCCTATAGCAACTAAAATATATTTTGAATATATTTTCTCGATGAATTACCGGAGCGCGCAGATGATTGCGAGATTGGCCTACTGGGACTGCAAGGAGGAATTCTGGGGCAGGGATGCCGAGCTGTTCGAAAGCGGAGCCGTGCCGATCATGCGGACCTACGAAGGGTTTGTGGAAGCGAAGCTGCTCGGCAAGGCCGGCGAAACAGGTCGAATCGCACTGACGATCTGGGCCGACGGCGAAGCCTATAATAGGTTCGCCTCTAGTGCCGACCTGCCGAGAATTACGGAAATGTTCGCGGAAATGTACAGCAAGGGCGGAAAGCCGGCGCCTCAGGAGTTCGAAGTCCGAGCGCAGGGATTCCCCGAACCGAATAGAGAATGAGAAGAGGATCCAATGCTGCTCGATTTGCCGACCGCCGCGCGCTACAACGCCTGGGCGAACAATCGAATCTACAATGCGCTGTCGCGCATTGACGATTCGTCGAGAAAAAAGAACCGCAAGGCTTTTTTCGGGTCCATCCACAATACAATGAATCATATTCTTCTCGCCGATCTTATTTACCGAGAAAGGCTTGAAAAGAAGCCGACGACTTATACGCGCCTGGACGAAGTGCTTTACGACGATTTCAACGAACTCGTGTCGGCGCATCGCGAAAACGACAAATGGTACGTAGGGTTTTGCGAGGATATGGATCCCGCCGAACTGGAGGGCACCCTTTCATTCAAGGCCGTGGGGATGGATAGCGACGAGTATTTTTCGCTTCCCTTGCGATTGTGCCTTTCCAATCTGTTCCAGCACCAGATCCATCATCGAGGCCAGGTGCACCACATGATAAGCCATGCGGGCGAGAACCCGCCTCCCGTCGACATCGTCAAGTACGGCAGGGGCGACACCGACGAGTGGACCTAGCGCGGATACGGCACCGGATGCGCGAATCCCAGGAAATCGTCATCGTCGGAGCGGGGCAGGGCGGTCTTTCGGTCAGTTATTTCTTGGCCAAATCCCGAATTAACCACGTGGTTCTCGAACGAGGATTAATCGGCGATTCATGGAAGTCGCGCCGCTGGGATTCCTTTTGCCTCGTAACTCCGAACTGGTCCATAAAGCTTCCTGGAGCCCATTATTCCGGCGATGCTCCCGACGGCTTTATGCCGCGCGACGAATTCACGGATTACTTGGAGACCTGGGCCAATGGTTTCGGTGCGCCCGTTCGGACCGGGGTCGAGGTTCACCGGATAAGGCGCGACGACGCGGGTGCGAGAAGGTTTGCACTGGAGACGTCGGCCGGTCCTATGTCGGCCGATATCGTCGTCGTTGCGACGGCGACATACCAGAAACCGTCGGTACCGGCGGTCGCTAGGGATATCGCGGATACGTGCCTCCAGATTCATGCCGAAGGCTACAAAAATCCAACCCAGGCGATAGGCGCGGCAGTTCTTGTCGTCGGCTCCGGCCAGACAGGTTGCCAAATCGCAGAGGATTTTTTGCGGGAGGGGCGAAGGGTTTTCCTGTCCGTTGGCAAAACCGGGCGCTTGCCGAGGAGGTACCGCGGAAGGGACTGCATCGAATGGCAGGCGGAAATGGGCACGCTGGACCGAACTCCCGACATGCTGGAGACCCCCGATCACCGGTTCAAGAGCGACCCTCACGTTTCGGGAAGAGACGGTGGCGCCACCGTCAGCCTTAATCGATTCCGAAAACGGGGCGCGGTTTTGCTAGGTCGACTCCGGTCGGCGTCGGGCGATTTACTTCGCTTCAAAGACAACCTGCGCGAATGCATAGACTACGCCGACGAATTCGCAGCGGGAGTCAATGCGTCCGTGGACCGCCACATTGAAAGTACCGGCCAAATCGCGCCGCGTCATTCGCCAAGAGAAATCGCCGACGAGTATTGGCCTGCCGGATTGACCGCCAAGAGCCCCGAGACGCTGTCGCTCTCCGATTCCGGTATCGGAACCGTGATTTGGGCGACAGGCTTCAATTTTGATTTTTCATGGATTGATTTTCCGGTCGTGGATGCCTCCGGCTATCCGCGGACGGAGTCGGGAGCCAGCTCCGTTCCGGGCTTGTTCTTTTGCGGCCTGAATTGGATGACGAAACGAAAATCGGGAATACTTTACGGTGTCGAGGAAGATGCTCGAGCCGTTGCCGACCGGATTAAGAAATTGAAGCTTGCCGAATCCGGGCCCGCTGCCTGGAAAGTTGCCTGACATGTATGTCGGGGTGGATGTCGGCGGAACCTTCACTGACTTTGCCGTGAATCCAGGCGATGGCAGCAATTTGCTGTTGCACAAGGTCGCATCGACGCCCGATGCGCCCGAGCGCGCTATCATCGCCGGCCTCGTCGAGATTTTTTCGAACTCTGAACTCGATCCATCGGGAGTCAGGCTTCTAGCGCATGGAACCACTGTCGGCACCAATGCGCTGATCCAACGCAGATGCGGAAAAGTCGCTCTAGTAACCTCGCTCGGATTCAAGGACTTGCTGGAAATCGGGCGGCAAACTAGACCGACCGTCTACGACATGCACAGCGATCATCCGGCACCGTTGACGGAGCGGCGACTCCGCAAGGAAGTGCCGCAGCGCCGGTTGGCCGACGGCACTGCCCACGTGCCACTGGACGAATCCGCGGTCGTTCGAGTGGCCAAAGAGCTAGCTGCGGAAAACGTCGACTGCGTGGCTGTCTGCTTCCTTCATTCCTACGCGTTTCCGGAAGACGAGAAAAAAGCGAAAGAGCTGCTACAGCAAAATTTGCCGTCCGGCGTCAAGGTCATAGCCTCGTCGTCCGTTTATCCCGAATTTCGCGAATTCGAGCGGTTCTCGACCACCGTGCTGAACGGGGCTCTTTTGACCGTGGTCGGTAGCTATCTCGACAGGCTGTGCGCGAAAGTCGCGCGAATCGGTGTCGATAGCGAAATAAAAATCGGACAGAGCTCGGGGCACCTGATGTCGGTTCGCATGGCGCGAGAGTTTCCGGTCAGGGCCTCGCTTTCCGGCCCGGCGGCCGGCGTTCAAGGGGCGAACCGTCGCGCGGCGGCTGCGGGCTTCGACAACATCATTACGCTCGATGTCGGAGGGACTAGCGCCGATGTATCCATCCTGATCGGCGGACGCGCCGTTGAAATCAACGACCGGGATCTCGCAGGCTTTCCGATCAAGTTTCCGAGCTTGGATGTCAATGCCGTCGGCGCGGGCGGCGGGTCCATTGCATGGGTGGGCAAGGACGGCCTGCTCAAGGTCGGGCCGCGCAGCGCGGGTGCGCTGCCGGGTCCAGCCTGCTACGATCTTGGCGGCGGCGAAGCCACGGTTACCGACGCGAATGTTCTTCTTGGCCGCTTGAATCGCGAAGCCCTGCTCGGCGGCCGCATGCCTGTAAAACCGTCATTGGCCGACGCCGCCGTGGCGCGGCTGGCCGACGATCTCGGCGTCGCGGTCGAAGAGGCGGCGCTCGGAATAATTCGAGTGGCCTGCGCGGCAATGGTCAAGGCAATACGGTCGATATCGATCGAACGGGGCCACGACCCCCGAGAGTTTTCCTTGTTCGTATACGGCGGAGCGGGCGGACTGCACGCCACGGACGTTGCCCGCGACCTCGGAATCCGAGAAGTCGTCGTGCCGACCTCGCCCGGAATCCTTTGCGCCGAAGGTGTCTTAAACTCGTTCCTCGCAGCCGATTTCGTAACGACGGTTTTGACCGGCCTGAATTCGGACGGCATGAAAAAAGTCCGAAGGGCGTTTTCCGATCTGGGCGCGAGGATGGACGACTGGTTCATTCGGGAAGACGTGCCGGAGGCGCGCAGGCGCGCGAACTGGACGATTGCGGCAAGGTACTTTGGGCAAAATTTCGAAATACCGCTGCCTGTTGATCCTTCTCTCGAAAATGCCGAATTGTTCGAAGAACTAATCGTTTCATTTCACGCCGCGCACGCAGACAGTTACGGGTTTGCTTCGGAAACCGAGCCGATCCAGCTGGTCAACGTATCCGCCAAAGCCGTTGCGTTGCGCGAGCGGCCGCCTTTGCCGGAAGCCGCCGGCGGCCGCGAATCGGCGGCCGTAGGCGAGAGGCAAACCATGTTCGACGAGGGAGGGTTTATTGCGACGCCGATTTTCGAGCGTTCGCGCCTCGTCGCCGGACAGCGGATTAAGGGGCCGGCAATCATCGAGCAGATGGATGCCACAATTCCGATATTCCCCGGCTGCCAGTGCCGCGTCGACAGCTACGGGAACCTGGTCATGAAAATCGATGGATAGCCGCATGGCGATTTCCGCGATCGATGCCGAGCTGCTGCGCAATGCCATGGCGAGCATAGCCGATGAAATGTACATCGCGCTTATGAAGAGCTCTTATTCCACCAATATCAAGGAGCGCAAAGATCATTCTACGGCCCTGTTCGATTCCCGGGGGCGGGTTGTCGTTCAGGGCGAAAGCATGCCGCTGCATCTTGCCTCGATGCTTGGCCTGGTCGAAGTCGTTTTGGACAAATACGGAAGCGACGGCATGAGGCCGGGCGACATGTATCTGTCTAACGATCCGTTCGTTGGACGCGGGTCGCATTTGCCCGATGTCGCGATCGCGGCCCCGGTATTCTGCGATGGCAAGCTGGCACTGTTCGCATGCAATATCGCCCATCACGCGGATATCGGAGGCTCCGCGCCTGGATCGATGGCGGGCGGTATGACGGAAATCTACCAGGAAGGCCTCCGTATACCTCCCATCCGACTCCTCGAAAACAACAAGGTCCTTCAAGATGTCATGGACCTTATATTGCTGAATGTCCGAGTGCCGGAAGAGCGCGTGGGCGACTACAACGCCCAGATTGCCGCAAATCTGCTTGGTCTCGACCGATGCCGGGCGCTTATCGAGAAATGGACCGGACCGCGAATCGCCGCTGGCTGCGACGCTATCGTCGCGGCGGTCGCTAAGCGAACTCGCGCCGGAATAGAAGAATTGCCCGACGGCGAGTACGAATTCGAAGACATAGTGGACGATGACGGAGTTTCCCGGCAAAACATTCGTATCAAAGTCAAGATTTCGGTTCGAGGCGACGAAATCGAATTCGATTTCGCGGGAACGGATCGGCAGGTCGAGGGCAACATCAATGTAACCATGGCCGGTCTGCAGGCCTGCTGCCTATATTGCGTGAAGATTTTGCTTGACCCCGATTGCCCGCAAAATCACGGAATGCTCGATCCGATGACAATCAAGGCTCCCGCGGGCTCGATCGTAAATGCAAGCTTCCCGGCGGCATCGGCCGCCAGAGCACAGACGGGCCAGCGGATCGTCGACGTTATTCTTGGGGCGCTGGCGCCCGCCTGTCCGGAAAGGATCATTGCTGCGGGTAATGGAGCAAATACGTCGGCTGCGTTCTACGGACGAAGTGCCGACGATAAATACTACGTTTATCTAGAAACTCTCGGCGGAGGAGCCGGCGGTCGAGCCTACAAGGACGGAACCGACGGAGTCCAAGTGCACATGACCAATACGTCGAACTTGCCCATAGAAGCGATGGAGACCGAGTATCCTCTCATGATCGAGCGCTACGAACTCGTTGAAGATTCAGGAGGCGCGGGTCGATTTAGAGGCGGTTTGGGACTTCGCCGCGATTACAGGCCGATTGGACACGAAATGACATTCTCAGGTCAGGGCGAGCGCTTCGTAAATAAGCCTTGGGGCATTTTCGGCGGCGAGCCCGGAGGGACCGGCAGGATTACTGTCATTTCCGATTCCGGCATCGAACGGCGCCTGGATAACAAGCCGTCGGCGCTAAAAGTCAAGCCGGATTCCTATATAAGCGTCGTAACGGCGGGCGCGGGAGGATACGGCGATCCGGCGAAAAGACCTCCGGAAGCGCTGGCGCACGACCGAAGCAGCGGAAAATTCTCGGCGGGCTTTCTGAGGTCGCACTACAAGCAATGGAAAGAATGACTCCGCCTCATGCGCGCTTTGACCGGATCATTCGATAATCGACTCCACGAAGGCAATTCCGAAAGCGAATTGTCGCTTGCCGATTCAGCGACGCGGTTTCTTCGCGACCGCATTCTCGATCTGACGCTATCGCCCGGCGAACGGCTAGATGAAAAAATGCTTCTCGCCAATTACGAGCTTAGCCGCACTCCGCTTCGCGAAGCCATAAACCGATTGATGGCGGAAGGGCTAGTTGAATCATCAAAGAACCGCGGCGTTTACGTAAGCTCGATGGATCTCGAAAGCGTTCTGGAGCTTCTCGACGCATACGTTCTTAGCGAACGGATGGTCGCATCTGTCTGCATAATGGAAGAGCCCGGCCTCTTAAGCGAGCTGCGGGAGATTCAGCGATCATTTGAAAACGCTGTAGATGCGCTCGATCTGCTGGAAGTTACGGAATGGAACGCCAGGTTTCATTGCAGAATAGCCGAAGCGTGCGATAACCGTTTCATTTTTCGGCATGCGTGGCACTTGCACAATCTTGCTCGTCGGACCTCTTTCTATATTTATCTTAGAGAAAACCGGGAAAAGGGCGAATTTTATGTGCCGTCTGAACGAATTCACGGTCACCATCGTCGCATAATCGAATGCATATCTTCGCGGAACAGGTCTAATTTGATCGATTCCATGACCGAGCATGCGCTGGTGTTTCGGGAAAGGCTGGTAGTTTTGGTGAAGGGTGCGGATTTAAATTTGGCCGATTTCGGACTGGAACTGGCTGCGGCGGAACCTGAAACGGCATAAGGTAACGCCCATCCGGAATCTTCGGGGGACAGAGTCGATTACTGTTGCCGGCGGATTGCGTTGAACTGCGCGCGCGGCGCTGCGGGTCGAAGGCTCGACTAGGCGAAGGCCGCATTTGCGGATGCTGCAGCGATGTAGGCTTTTGCGGATTGGATTTGCGGGCGAACGCCTTGCAAAAGAGCGAATTCCGATTGCAAAGATCCGTTCGACGGCAGTCGTGGCATTTGGAATGCAGGCGGCCGTTCGAATGACCTGTTCAAGCCAGTTGCAACCGGGATGAACGCATTTGCCTTTCGGAAAAGACCGAGGAACCGGGATCGCCGGAATAAACGAGTCCGCCTCTGCGGCATCGCGACAAAAAGTTTTAATAGGGCGAATATTCCTCGGCTAATGCGGACAAATAGCCAACGTCGTCGCCCGACAGAGTGTCGAGAACGCCTCGCGCTACCCAATCGCCTACGATCGATCTCGGTTTCCGGCCGTACCGTTCAAAATTTTCAAGGCTGCCCTGTCTCGGAACATGGCAGCGGACAGAGACTCCGGCGCTATGGAAGGCCACGCCGTCCTCGGGAAGAAAACGATCTATCTCCACCGCAATCGCGTCGAGACCGGAAGTTGCGACAAATCCTGCAGGGTCGACATGCCGAGAATGCGTTATACCTTCGGTCCGCAGTCCGGGAATCGCGTTTTTCGCTTTGTCCAGCTGCTGGTGGTCGAACGATATCGCCACGAAACTGTCCATTGCGCCGGTCGATTCAAGAAGTTCCGCCAATCTGGCGATCAGCCGGTCCTCATTGCCCCGATCCTTTATTTCGCAAAAAAGACCAAGCTTCTGATCGCAGGCGAATTCCAGCACTTGTTTTAGAAGCGGCACGCGTTCTCCCGAAAAACCCGGATGAAACTTCGATCCGGCGTCGAGAGCAGTAATCTCGAAGGCACTCAAATCCTCGGCAAATCCTTGCCCGTTCGTTGTTCGATCGACTGTGAGGTCGTGCAGGAGGACGATTTCATTGTCTGCGCTCAATACGACGTCAATTTCGAGTGAATCGCATCCTAGATCGACGGCTCGCTGAAATGCAGCCATCGTGTTTTCGGGCCGGTCGACGGAATTGCCGCGGTGCGCGCATACGTGGATGCGGTTGGCTCGCGAGGCCAAGAGATGAAACATCGCTATTTCCCTGGGTGGATTCGGGCCACTTTGAAATTCCTTTCCTGGAAAATTCGCGCGACCCTGGATTCGGGGCAGCCTTCTCTAACATTCCAACGATGCCGTCAATATCCAAATGGCAACGCCCGCCTTCTTTACCGACGTCGCGCGACGCTCCTGGCGACTCGGGGGAAGTTGCAGTGCATGAAGCGCAGGGCCACGCCGTTCGGGCGGTTCTCGGTCCGCATGGAGAATTTATTGAAAAGACGCGCGAACCGCCGGATCGACATGCGCATAGTCGGGCCGTTGCGCTTGGCGCAGCAGGTCCAGATCCTTTAGGAAAACGGGCGTCGCTCGATTTGCTTAACTCGATGCCGGCGCACTTGCGGCGCGTCGTGATCGGGTCGCGTAGTCTACATCCAAGCCGAACGCTCGCTCCGCCGCCTCTTAATGTGCGTTGCGGCCGTACGCTGCCAACTGGATGCGGTTTGCAGGACGCGACTTGAGATCATCCAAATCATGTCCGGAGTCTTTCGTAAGCTTGAAGCAATTGTACGGTGTTGGATTGGCGGGCCACGGGCGGCCTTTCGCTGCCATTAATTCACGTGAATCATGTTTCGGTTGCGGTTGCCCTGCTGCCGGTCCTCGCGGGTCTCGGTCGACGGCGACGGCGCCGATCGGGTCCGCGCATTCGCAATCGCGAGCATGATGCGCATGCGTAGCAAGATCTCCGGGTTGACGCGTCCGAGCATGTTGTTCGACTTCCAGTGATTGAGGCCCTTCGGCTGGGGACTGCCGAAGGCGAGGGGCACCCTGATGAAGTCCTTGTATTGGGCTGCTGCAATATGCGCTCCCGTCTTGATGACAAGAAACATTCGACCCGTTGGGACCGTTTACCGAGATGCTTGCATCGCCGAAGCATGTTTCGGGGACGCGGACACTTTGCTTCCGGGCGCTGGAAATCGTTGATTCAACGACGGGGCTGAAGGCGCAGAGTCAAATACGGGCTTGAATTGAGGCTCGGTAAAGGGGAATTATGTTGGGGCGACGCGCGTGTCGCGGGATTTTAGTGCCGCAAGAAATTCAAAATAAATTAGAGAGGATGAATGCCCGAAAGAAACGAAGCCGTGCTAGAGTTTTTGCACGGCCGGCGCTCAAGGCCGGCCAAGACGCTCAAGGCACCGGTTCCGAACGCGGACGACCTCCGACAGTTGCTGACTGCCGCGGCTCGGTCTCCGGACCACGGAAAGCTCGAGCCTTGGCGCTTTATCGTGATAGAGCGAGAGCAATTGCTCAAGGTTTCCAATCTGGCTCGAGAACAAGGAGAAAAGCTCGGCATGGACCCGGACAAGCTGAACAAGGCCGTTGCCGCTTTTGCCGATGCCAACTTGGTGGTCGCCGTCGTCGGGTCGCCAAAGCCGTCCGAGAAGATTCCGAAACGCGAGCAGGTCCTTTCGGCGGGAGCGGTATGCCTGGCCTTGCTGAATGCAGCGCTCGCGGCAGGGTGGGGCGCAAACTGGCTCACCGGGTTTACGGCCTACGACGAGGATTTTTGCAACCGCGTCTACGGGCTGGCGCCGACGGAATTCATTGCCGGCTTTTTGCATATTGGCACCGAATCGAGTGCGCCCCCCGAAAGGCCGCGTCCGAATATCGATGCTATCACGTCCTGGATTGAAGTTTGATATTCAGCGACTTTTTCAAGGCCGTTGCCCAGGTGTCCGAACCGGATTTCCGCAACATCGCCCTTCGCTCGATCCTGTTGACGCTGGTTGCGCTTGCGCTCGTGGCCTGGGGATTCTGGAAACTATTGCCTTGGCTTCTTGTTGCTTGGATTGGGCGATTTGATGAGGTTCCTTGGTTCATCAGTTTTTTCGCCGGTTTTACAGTTTCTTTTTTTGCCTTTGTTGCCTTGTCCGCATTCCTGATGGTGCCGGTCACTATGACGATAATCGGACTGTTCGCCGATGAAATCGTAAACGTGGTAGAGAGGCGGCACTATCCTCACCTGGCATCGCCAAAGGTTCCGGGTGCTTGGTCGCAATTCGGCGGTTCGCTAAAATTCTTTGCTGTCGTGGTGGCGGCGAATGCGATCGCCCTTGCGATTTATACGGCGATTCCGCCGCTGGCGCCCTTCATTTTTCTCGCGATGAACGGATACTTGCTCGGACGCGAATATTTTTCGCTGTGCGCGGAACGTCGGGAGCGAAAGGAAGATGCGGAAAAGATTCGAAAGCGCAACGGCGCGACGATATGGCTAGCCGGATCCGGATTCGCCTTTTTGCTTACCGTACCGATTGTAAATCTATTTGCTCCTTTGATCGGCATAGCCTCATTTACGCATACCTACCATCGATACCGAAATTTTGAATTCGATTCGTGATCGCGCGCCGCGGCGATTAAATTCCGCGAGCCGTCGGTCGACGGCTCGCGGGAGCGCTGGCCGGCCTTCGTCAGGTCTGCGGCTGCCTCGTCTTCGGATCGGTTCGCTACCGCTTAACCGTAGCGTCCGTCGCCCCATCGACCGAAAAAATCAATGTCTTCGACCGTGATCAGCCCGAATTCTATCGCTAGGCTGACCGGAATCCAGATCAAACCTGCGGCAACGGTAACCCATTTCGCCTTTAGCCCGAGCATCGGGTCGGATGGTGCCGACGGCGGAGTTCCCGGCGCAATGTCGCCTTCTTCCTCTTGCGAGCGAATTTTGATCGGCAATGCGACAAACAAGCAAATGAACCAAATGACCGCATACAGAACGAGCGCCGATACGACCGACATGCGTCAGGCCTCTTCAAGTTCGACAAGAACGCCGTTGAAATCCTTTGGGTGGAGGAAAAGAACCGGTTTCCCGTGCGCGCCTGTTTTCGGCTGACCGCCGCCGAGCACGCGCGCGCCGCCTTGCAGAAGGCGATCGCGAGCGGCCAGTATATCGTCCACCTCGTAGCAAATATGGTGAATCCCGCCGACCGGATTCTTGTCCAGGAACCGGGCTATCGGGCTGTCTTCTCCAAGCGGCGAAATGAGTTCAACCTTCGTATTGGGCAAATCGATGAAAACGACTTTAACTCCGTGATCGGGCTGTTCGGTTTCCTTTCCGACCGTCGCCCCGAGCAGATTTCTGTACGTGTCGGCAGCCGCTCTCAGGTCGTTAACGGCGATGGCGACATGATTGAGTTTTCCAATCATTGCGATTTTCGTTTTCGAGTAGAGGCCGCGCGCTTCGGATTGCTGTTGCGCCGGTCGATAAGCTCGACGGCCTGGTCAATATCGACTTGGTCGGGCTGAATGCTTTTGGGAAGCGAGGCGTTGATCTTGTTCCATTTGACGTAGGGTCCGTATCTCCCTTTGAAGACTCTGATTTGCCCGCCCAATTTCGGATGATCCCCGAGTTCCTTAACCAGACCGCCGCCGGTCCGCCCCGTCGAGTTTTTTGCCGCCAATAGCTCTACGGCCCTGTTCATGCCGATGGTGAACGTTTCGCTCGCGTCGGATATGGAAACGGAATTTCGGCCGTGCTTCAAGTAGGGGCCGTACCGGCCTATGCCGACAAGAACATTCTGGCCGTCTTCCGGATGCGGACCGATTGTCCTCGGCAGCGCCAAGAGCGAATTTGCGATTTCAAGGTCCACCGCAATAGGATCCATGCCACGCGGAATCGAGCAAAACCTGGGTTTGACCTTGCCGTCATCGCTCGGACCCAACTGCACGTAGGGGCCGAAGCGGCCATGGCGAACCTGAATTGGCAGCCCGTCCGAATCATGGCCCAACTCCCTGGAATCCCTGGACTCCGATCCCGATCCATTCGAATCTTCGATCAAGTTCTTCCCGTAGTTGCAGGCGGGGTATTCCGAGCAGCCGAAAAAGGCCGAACCTGATCTGCTGGTCCGAACAACCAGTTTCCCGCGGCCGCATTTTGGGCAGGTTCGAGGATCATCCCCTTCGGTTCGGTCGGATTGGAGCAAAGGCACTAGGTTTTCGGTGACTTCCTCTAGCACTTCGCCCACCCTGAGAGTGCTCGTAGCCGAAACGACCGAAGAAAATTCTTTCCAGAACTCTTCGAGGACGGCTTTCCAGTGCTTCCGACCGCCGGACACGTCGTCGAGGTTTTCCTCCATGCCGGCCGTGAATTCGTACTCAACGTAGCGTTCAAAGTGCTTCTTTAGGAAAATGGTAACGATTATCCCGATTCCCTGGGGCACAAGGTTTCGCTTGACGCGAGAGACGTAGCCTCGGTCCTGGATCGTGGCGACGATCGTAGCGTAGGTTGAAGGCCGGCCGATTCCGAGTTCGACCATGCGCTTAACCAATGACGGCTCGGTATACCGCGCCGGCGGCTTCGTAAAATGCTGTTCGGCCGAAACCTTCAGTTGCCGGAGTTCTTCTCCTTCAGCCAGAGGCGGAAGTTGCACAGCGTTTTCGCTTTCAGCATGGTCGCGGCTTTCTTCGTAGATTTTCAAGAACCCGTCGAAGAGCGTGACTCGTCCATTGGCGCGCAGGACCACCTGGTCGTCGCCCGAGCCGATATCGACGGTTGTCTGCTTGAATTTGGCGCATTCCATTTGGCTTGCGGTGGCGCGCTTCCAAATCAAGTCGTAAAGTCGCCGCTGGTCGTCGTCGAGGCCGAGAGAAACCGACGATTTTTCGAAGTCGGTAGGCCGAATGCATTCGTGGGCTTCCTGCGCGTTCTTAGCCTTGTTCTTGAACCGATTTGCCGATTTCGGAACGTATTCAGCGCCGTAGCGGTTTCCGATGGATTTACGAAGCTGCGCAATGGCTTCCGGCGCCATTTCTATTCCGTCCGTGCGCATATAGGTGATATGTCCGCTTTCGTAGAGCTTCTGCGCTACGGACATGGTCTTGCGCGTTCCGAATCCGAGCTTTCGGCCGGAATCCTGCTGGAGCGTGGCGGTTGCGAAAGGCGGAAGAGGCCTCTGCGATTTCCTGGCCGATTTTAATGAAACGACCTTCAAGTCGCGTGCTTCGATTTCGGCTACCGCGCGGTCGGCTTTCTCTTTGGTTTCCAGGTCGAGCCTTTGGAGCCTGCGCCCGTCCAGAACAGTGAGCGCCGCGCTAAATTTTTCGCCGCCTTCCTTGGCGAGGTCCGCTTTAACCGTCCAGTATTCCTGCTGCCTGAAGGCGATGATCTCGAATTCGCGCTCTACAATGAGCCTCAGCGCGACCGACTGCACCCGTCCGGCGGAATTCGCGCCCGGCAGCTTCCTCCAAAGCACCGGCGAAAGATTGAAGCCAACGAGATAGTCGAGAACCCGCCTCGCCAGATAGGCTTGGACAAGTTCCAGATCGAGTTCGCGCGGCGACTCCATGGCCGCTAGGATTGCCGATTTTGTGATCGCGTTGAATACGACTCTTTCCACGCCTTTGCCGGTGATCAGCTTTCTCTGCTTCAGGATTTCACAAAGGTGCCAGCTGATCGCTTCGCCTTCCCGGTCCGGGTCGGTTGCGAGTATGAGGCGAGAATCATTGCCCAACGCTCGGGCGATTTCCGTTACGTGCTTCTGAGATTTATTTTGGAGTTCCCATTTGAGAGCAAAGCCGTTCTCAGGGTCCACCGAACCGCTTTTGCTAGGAAGATCGCGAATGTGTCCGAAGGTGGCATGGACCGAGTAGTCCTTTCCAAGATATTTTTCGATTGTTTTGGCCTTTGCAGGCGATTCGACGACGACGACGGGCATAGCGGACTCCGGCAATCAAGCGGGAAGAGTGGATCGAATCAAGGAGCTTGCATCCAGAGTCTATTCGGCTTCGACGCAGTTGGGATATGGCTGTTGCAGAATTGCCGCAAGCGTCTAATCACGCCGCGCTGCCCCCGACCGTCAGGCCTCCGATCAGCAATGTCGGAAGACCGACGCCGACCGGTACCCATTGGCCGTTTTTCCCGCATAGTCCGATTCCCGGGTCCAGCTTCAGGTCGTTGCCGACGGCTCTAATTCGCTTCAAGGCGGTGGCGCCGTCGCCGATAAGCGTTGCGTTTTTGACGGGTGCGCCTATTTTGCCGTCTTTGACTCGGTAGGCCTCGGTACAATTGAAAACGAACTTCCCGTTGGTGATATCGACTTGTCCTCCGCCGAACCCGACCGCGTAGATTCCGTCGGTCAATTCGGCGAGTACGGCTTCCGGCTCGGCATCGGCGCCTTGCATGAATGTATTGGTCATGCGCGGCATCGGCGCATGCTCATATGATTCCCGCCGGCCGTTTCCGGTCGGCGCGACGCCGACAAGGCGCGCATTTTGCCTGTCCTGAAGGTAATTCACTAAAATCCCGTCTTCGATGAGGGTGTTGGCCTGGCTCGGAGTTCCTTCATCGTCTATCGTTATTGAACCTCGCCGATCCAAAATTGTCCCGTCGTCGATCACGGTCACTCCGGGCGCCGCTACGCGCTTGCCCATAAGTCCGGCGAACGCAGAGGACTTCTTGCGGTTGAAGTCGCCCTCCAAGCCGTGTCCGACCGCCTCGTGCAGCAGGACGCCGGGCCACCCCGGACCCAATACGACATCCATTTCGCCGGCGGGGGCCGGAACCGCCTCGAGATTTACGCGCGCAATGCGAAGAGCTTCTTCGACCAGATCCCGCCATGGATTTTTCCCGTTCAATTCCTCTAGGCCGATTCGGCCTCCGGTCGCCGCCGAGCCCGTTTCCCTACGACCGTTTTCCTCCGCGATAACGGCGACATTCACGCGCGACATCGGCCTAGAATCCTTTGCCGACGAGCCGTCCGGACGTAGGATTTCGATTTCCTGGAAAGAGGTCGTGATCGATGCAGTCGCCTGCACGACTCGCCTGTCGAGGTCGCGCGCAAACGCGTCGATTTCCTTGAGCATTCCGACCAGCGAGGCGAATTCGCGTTCGCCTACCGGATTGCCGTCCCCGTAAATCCTCCGATTTGTTCGCCCGGGCGGAGGCGCCAGCGTTCCGCCGCCTTGCCCAACGGCCAGCCGGGCGGTTTCCGAAGCCCTTCCGATCGCGGCTTCATTGATCTCGCTCGAATGCGCGTAGCCGGTCGCCTCGCCCTTGACGGCGCGGAGACCGAAGCCTTCCTTTGCAGTGAAACTCGCATTTCTGACTCGCCCGTCGTCGAAGATAACGGTTTCCTGTTTGCGCCGCTCAAGAAAAAGTTCGCAATCGTCAGCGCCGGCGGCCGTATTTTTCAGGATTGAGAGAACTTCGGGCTTATCCAGCATCGTTTCAAATGGCCGGAATCCGGAATTTTCGGTGGTTGTCATTGCCGTCCCCGCTGGAGATTTCCCGTCGGCGCGCTTCGCCGCGATATGCGATTTCAAGGTTCTTGCGATTCCCGCGATATTATGATTTTCAGAACGTCCTAACAACAAGGGATTCTATTGGCGCGACCCAAGGCGCCGGCAGGCTGAATGCAATTCGGGAAGCGATCGATGATCGATAAAAAAATTTTGAATGGCTTCTTGGGCGGTACGCTGGCGGCGGTCGGGTCCGCACATGCGGCCGACGTCAACCAGGAGCTGGAAATTATCGGACGACCGGTTGACGGCGGATACGGTTTTCAACCTGCGACGACGGAAGTGGCGCGCGACATTCTTTGGCTGGACGATGTGCTGCTCGTCATCATTAGCGTCATTTGCGTTTTTGTGCTTGCCTTGCTGTTTTGGGTAGTTGTCCGCTACAACAGCTGGGTCAGCAAGAAGGCGGCCAGCTTCACCCACAACACTCCGGTCGAAGTAGCCTGGACGGTTATTCCGGTCATAATTCTCGTTTTCATCGGAATACTTTCGCTTCCGATGCTGTTTAAGCAGCAAATACTTCCCGAAGCCGAAATCACGATTAAGGCTACGGGCAGCCAGTGGTTCTGGACGTACGAATATCCCGATCATGGATTCGAGTTCGACAGCTTCATGCTGGCCAAGGACGAATTGGAGGACTACGGCTATTCCGAGGACGAGTACCTACTGGCCACGGACACGGCGGTCGTTCTACCCGTCAACAAGACCGTCGTGGTCCACGTTACCGGTTCAGATGTGATCCACGCGTGGACGATTCCGTCGTTCGGCGTCAAGCAGGACGCAGTTCCCGGGCGCCTAGCCGGCCTATGGTTCAAGCCCGAGGTCGAAGGCGTGTATTTCGGCCAATGCTCCGAGCTTTGCGGCAAGGACCATTCGTACATGCCTATTACCGTCAAGGTCGTCAGCCAGGAGGCGTACGAACAGTGGCTGGAGGACGCGATCGAGGAATACGCTTCCTTGGAGAGCGGCGAGCGGCTGATCTTGGCTTCCAACTAAGCAATTTTAGGAAAACGGCTCACTCGAGGGGCAAGGCGCTGAGCGAATGTCAAACGCTGAATTCATAGATCGGGGCAAAGAATCCACGATCAGGGATTCATTCGCATTGTTCAAGCCCCGGGTCATGTCGCTGGCCGTATTCACGGCTGCGGCGGGAATGCTCGTCGCTCCGACACAACTGCATCCCCTGATCGGGTTTTCGTCAATACTTTTCATAGCCGTGGGGGCGGGCGCGTCCGGGGCCTTGAACATGTGGTGGGATGCCGACATCGACGCGAAAATGCGAAGAACCCGCCATCGCCCGATACCGTCGGGAAAAATCGACCGCGAAGACGCATTGACGGTTGGCGTGCTTCTGTCGGGGATCGCCGTGATCATGCTTGGACTGACGGCCAATATCGTCGCCGCTGCGCTTCTTGCACTGACGATTCTGTACTACGTAGTTTTCTATACGATGTA
The DNA here is from genome assembly GCA_028823855.1 of Albidovulum sp. Classification (GTDB taxonomy): domain Bacteria; phylum Pseudomonadota; class Alphaproteobacteria; order Rhodobacterales; family Rhodobacteraceae; genus JAPPFL01. The sequence continues at coordinate 47,677 of JAPPFL010000051.1, read as the reverse complement.
TCTCAAGCGCCTGACGCCGCATAACATCGTCATCGGCGGTGCCGCCGGAGCATTTCCGCCGATGATCGGCTGGGCGGCCGCGACGGGAGGGATCACGTCGGAAAGCATATTGATGTTCCTTGTCATTTTTCTTTGGACGCCTCCCCATTTCTGGTCGCTGGCCCTGTTTGTCTCGGACGATTATTCGAAGGCGGGAGTGCCCATGATGACCGTTGCAAAGGGGCCGCGCGCTACCCGTCGGCAAATTTTCGCCTACGCCGCGCTACTCGTTCCTGTTTCGGCGGCCCTGGCGTTTAGCGGCATTGGCGGGCCAGTCACTTTCGTGCTCGCGATCGTTTTAAACGCCGAATTCTTGAGAATGGCATCCCGGGTCGCGCATCGGAGCGAAGCGGATTCCCGCCGAGACCGCTTCGCGGCGGAACGAAAATTCTTTTTCCGTTCAATTGCCTATCTTTTCCTCCTGTTCTCCGGCCTTATCGGCGACGCCGCCCTGCGCTGGTCGCTCGGCGGAGCGTTGGCCTGGCCGCAATGGGTGTGAGCATGGCTATTCGAAAGGAGCATCCCGCATTCGCGAGGCGCTGGCGTCGAAATGCGCTGGTCGGGGCGATCCTTGGCATGTTCGTCGCGCTGGTTTTCGGCATTACGATCGTAAAGCTCTCCAGCGGCCATTTGATGGAAGCGTTCGATCACGCAGTCCGCCCGTCCCTTCTGGAGAGCGAAGGTTGACCGCCGCAGCGCGCAATCGCCGCTCGCTGTTCATGCTTGCCGCGGTCGCGGCGACCATGTGCGCGGCGGCCTGGGCGTCCGTGCCGCTCTACGACTGGTTCTGCCGCGTAACGGGGTTTGGCGGGACGACGATCGTCGGCGAATCATACGAAGGCCAGGAAATCCTGAATCGGACCGTGCAAATAAGATTCGACGCTTCGCTGGAACGAGGGATGCCATGGGAATTCCGCCCCGAAACGACCGCCACGGACATCCGGATAGGCGAAAACGCGCTTGCCTACTACGTTGCCCACAATCCGACGAGCAAGCCCGTGGCGGGAACCGCCAGCTACAACGTCTACCCGTATTCGGCGGGGGAATATTTCATAAAGATCGAGTGCTTCTGCTTTCAGATGCAGGTGCTGGAACCGGGCGAAACCGTACGGATGCCCGTAAGCTTCTTCGTCGATCCGGAAATTGTCGACGATGTTGAAGCGGGTTCAGTAAACTCGATTACACTATCCTATACGTTTCATGTCGCCGAAGATTCGGAAGAATTGGCATCGTACGGCAAGATGGACGGCCAATCCGGCTAAAAGGACTAATATTCAGGAAACTTGTAATGGCGCACGAAAAACATCACGACTATCATATCCTGGATCCTTCGATCTGGCCCTTTATCGGAGCGGTCGGCATCTTTACCATGCTATTCGGCGGGGTCCTGTTCATGCACGAACACGGCCCCTGGGTCTTGCTGGCCGGCGTCGCGATGATCGTCTACACGATGGTCGCCTGGTGGTCCGACGTGGTCGTGGAATCGGGCATCGGCGACCACACGCCCGTCGTTCAAATCGGACTGCGGTACGGATTCATACTGTTCGTCATGTCGGAGATCATGTTTTTCGCGGCGTGGTTCTGGACATTTTTCAAGCACGCCATTTATCCGATGGAGGAAGGCGCGGGCGGCGTTTGGCCGCCGGTGGGGATTGAGCCATTCGACCCCTGGCACCTCCCGCTTATCAACACTCTGATTCTTTTGAGCTCGGGAGCGGCCGCCACATGGGCCCACCACGCGATTGCGCACGAAAACAATCGGAAGGATCTCGTCAACGGCTTGATTCTGGCGATCATACTGGGCTGCCTCTTCACGTTTTTCCAAGCCTATGAATACAGCCACGCGGCATTCGGGTTCTCGGGCAACATCTATGGCGCGAGCTTCTTCATGGCGACCGGATTCCACGGCGCTCACGTAATCATTGGCACGTTATTCCTTCTGGTTTGCCTGTTTCGCGCATTGCGCGGGCATTTCACGCCGCAGCAGCATATCGGCTTTGAAACGGCCGCTTGGTACTGGCACTTTGTCGATGTCGTCTGGCTGTTCCTATTCTGCGTCGTCTACATCTGGGGAAGCTGACCTGCCTTCGGACCAATGCGAGCGCGTAAAAGGGCTGACTTCCCGAAAGGCGAGGCCGGATCGATCGCCTGACTCGACCGACGGCCGGAGGTCGGCATGACTCGCGCGGCGATCGGGCCCGCGATATTCGGCATCGTCGGCATCGCGGTTTTGCTTTCTCTTGGAATTTGGCAATTGCAGCGGCTGCAATGGAAGGAAGGCTTGCTGGCCGAAATCGACGCGCGAATTGGAGCCGATCCCGGGATGCTGCCGGAATTTCCCGATCAGTCGACAGACAATTTCCGGGCCGTTTCGCTGTCCGGACGCATCGTCGGAAGCCCGTTGCGCGTGCTAACGAGCCGCCGGGGCCTTGGGCCGGGCTTTAGAGTCGTCTCCGCCTTCGAGACCGACGGAAGGCGCGTGCTTCTGGACCGAGGATTCATTGCGGAAAGCCGAATGGCCTTGGCCTCGGACGACGCGACTCTCGATGTAGTCGGCAATCTCCATTGGCCCGACGAATGGGATCGATTTTTCACTCCAAAGCCGGAAGCCGATTTGTGGTTCGCGCGAGACGTGGAAATGATGGCCGCCGCTCTCGGCACGGAAGCCGTCATGGTCGTGTCCCGGGACTCCGATGGCGATGCGAGCTTCGTGGTGCCTTGGCCGGTTGATTCACATGGCATTCCAAATAATCACTTGCAGTACGCGGCGACTTGGTTTTCGCTTGCGGCCGCGTGGCTTGCGATGACGACCTACTGGGTTTGGCGCATAGGGCGCAGGAGCGCGTAGGATGGCGATTCAGGTCAAATAAAGATGCGATATGTTTCGACGCGCGGCGGATCTCGGCCGCTCAACTTCGAATCGGCGATGCTCGCCGGGCTGGCAAGCGACGGCGGTCTATACGTGCCCGAATACTGGCCGGAATTTACCAAAGACTTCATCGCTCGTCTCGCCGGCCAGTCCTATGAGGAAATCGCATTCAGGATAATGCGGCCATTCGTGGGCGATTCGTTCTCCGAAGGCGAACTACGCGGCTATATCTCGCGCGCTTACGACGGATTCGGCCACGCCGCCCGCTGCCCTCTGGTGCAGATCGAATCCAGCAGCTTTCTTTTGGAGCTATTCCACGGCCCGACTCTGGCCTTCAAGGACTTCGCGATGCAACTCGTTGCGCAACTGTTCCAAGCCGCGCTCTCCAGGAGAGGAGAGCGAGCGACGATCATCGGCGCTACCAGCGGCGATACGGGGTCGGCTGCTATCGAAGCGTTTCGCGGGCTGGATTCGGTCTCCGTATTCATCCTGTTTCCCGAAGGCAGGATTTCGGAAGTGCAGCGCAGGCAGATGACGACGCCCTGCGATGCGAACGTCCACGCGCTGGCTGTCAGGGGAGACTTCGACGACTGCCAGGCGCGCGTCAAGGACATGTTTAACGACGCGAGCTTTCGACAAGAAATGTCTTTAGCCGGAATCAATTCGATCAACTGGGCGAGAGTGGCCGCCCAGATGGTCTACTACTTCGCTTCGGCCACGGCGCTCGGGTCGCCGATGCGCAAGGTCTCGTTTTCGGTGCCGACAGGCAACTTCGGCGACATATATGCCGGCTACGCTGCTCGCGCTTCCGGGCTGCCAATCGAACGCCTTGTGCTCGCGACAAACCAAAACGATATTCTCGACAGAGCGATTCGCTCGGGGCAATACCGTACGGCGGACGTAAGGCCTTCTCTTAGCCCGTCGATGGATATTCAGGTCAGTTCGAATTTCGAAAGAGCGTTGTACGAGGCGAGCGGGCGAAACGGCGCCGCAGTATCGGGAATGATGGCGCGGCTCGCGGGCGAGGGCGGATTCGAATTGGGCGAGCCGGTTTTGGCGTGGCTTCGCGAGCAGTTCGCGAGCGGAAACTGTAGGGAGGACGAAACTGTTGAAACGATTGCCGAGGTATTTCGACATTCCGGGGAAGTCGTCTGCCCGCATACGGCCGTCGGAGTCAAAGTCGCCTGGGACCATGCGGTGGCCCGGCGGAGCGCTCCGATGGTGATCCTCGCCACGGCCCATTCGGCGAAATTCCCGGACGCGGTGAAAGACGCGACCGGCTTCGCGCCGGAGCTTCCGAGCCGATTCGACGGGTTGGGCCAAGCCGCCGAGAGGATGCACTCCGTCGACAACGATCTTGACGAAATCAAGGACGCGATTCGCAGAGGGCTTCCGGCATGAGCATTCGCGTGGTCGCTCTAGAGAACGGCTTCCGAGTAGCTACCGAGGACATGCCCGGCCTCGAATCCGCGGCGGTTGGCCTGTATGTATTCGCCGGCGGACGCCAGGAAAAGCCCGAGCAAAACGGAATCGCGCACTTTCTCGAACACATGGCGTTCAAAGGTACAACCACTCGCACGGCACTCGAGATAAACGGGGCAATCGAGAGCGTCGGCGGAATGCTCAACGCCTATACTAGCAAGGAAGCGACGGCATACTACAGCCGCGTGCTCGCCGAGGACGTGCCTCTCGCGGTGGAATTGATCGCCGACATCGTGCTTAATCCCGCTTTTCAGTCCGACGATATAGAACTAGAGCGAAACGTTATCCTCCAGGAGATTGGAGAGGCGGCGGATATTCCCGACGACATGCTGTTCGAAGGCCTGCAGAAATCGATCTATCCCCGCCAGTCCCTGGGAAGACCTATCCTTGGATCCACTGACCTGGTGTCGCAGTTCGATGCCGCCGACCTTAAACGTTTCGTGTCCGAGCAGTATGTCGCCGAAAACATGATTCTCGCCGCCGCCGGCGCAATCGACCATGACGAGGTCGCTAGGCTCGCGACCTTGTATTTCGGCGGAATGAAGAAAAAAGAGCTGGAATCCGGCGCTCCAGGAAAGTTTTCGCCTGGAGAATTCCGCAAGACGAAGAAGATCGAACAGGCGCACCTGGCGATAGCTTTCGAGGGCCCCGGCTTTCTTGACCACAAGGACCAGGCTGCGCGCGTCTACGCGACCATCATGGGAGGCGGAACATCATCGCGCCTATTTGTGGAAGCGAGGGAGAAACGCGGCTTGTGCTATACCGTTTCCGCAAGCGTAAACTCCTTCGCCGATACCGGTACGATTTTGCTTCATGCGGTAACGGGCGAACGCGAACTGCCGGAGATGGCGCGATTGTTCATTGATGAAATCAAAAGGTCGGTCGACGATATTGGCGAAGAAGAAGCCGCTCGCGCGCGAACGCAGATCCGAGTGGGCTTTCTGATGTCGCTGGAAAGTCCGGCGAGTCGAATAGAACGCCTTGCCCGGTATCTGGGATTTTTTGGCCGGATTCCGGAAACCGATGAAATTATCGCGCAGTTCGATGCGATCGATTCGCGCAAAGCGCGCGACTTTGCTCAAGGCATAATTGAATCGGGCAAGGCGGCGATGGCCGTATACGGACGCGTGAAGTCGGCGCCGCGTCTTGACGAACTGGCATTGCGCCTTGCGGAGTCATGCTGAATTTCTTCAAACGTCCGGTTATTTATACTGACAGAATCAGGCTGCGGCTACCGGAGCGCGGCGATTTTACGTCCTGGTCGAAGTTGCGAGCCGATAGCGAAGATTTTTTGAGGCCCTGGGAGCCGAGCTGGACTCCCTACCATTTGAGCCGCGGAGCCTTCTTTTCTAGGGTTTACTGGGCCCACAAGTCCCACCGGAAGGGAACCGCAATGCCGCTTTTGCTCATCCGCAAAGACGACGATGCCATTCTCGGCGGAATTACGCTCGACAACATTCGGCGCGGACCGGCGCAGTCGGGGTCGCTCGGATACTGGATAGGCAAGCGATTTGCCCGCAACGGCTACATGAAGGAGGCGGTTCCCGCGCTTGTTCACCACGCATTCACGATTTTGGACCTAAGCCGAATCGAGGCCGCATGCCTTCCCGACAACGTAGCGTCGCGCGGATTGCTGGAAAAGACGGGGTTCAAGTACGAAGGCGTCGCGCAATGCTATCTCGAAATCGAGGGCCGGTGGAGCCACCATGTGCTTTACGCCAATTTGCGTCCGGACCGGCGCGGATTGGCCGTAAAGGGTTGATTTTATGCGGCTAGGATCGGCGACCCGGTCGCTTCCTTAGCATCTCAGCGAAATTGGACGCGCTAAAATGGCAGGATCTTCGCTCGCTCACCTAACCCCGGTGTCGAATTCGCTTCGCGAGAAGCTTCGCTGCGCATTGCCGGCCCGCTCCTTTCCCGAATTGAGCGGCAAGTATCTTTCGGAGCCGAGGGGTAGGTTTACGGCAGGAAACGTCCTTGTCGTCGCGCCGAAGACGGCGAACGAAGTATCCAAGGTTTTACGCCTCTGCGGCGAAGTCGGCACGGCCGTAGTGCCATTTGGAGGCGGCACCGGCCTGGTCGGCGGACAAATCGCGGCGGAACTGCCGGACCCCGTTTTGCTTTCGACGGAAAGAATGAAAGAGATTCGCCTAGTTTCAACGAGCGACAATGCGCTTGTAGCCGAGGCGGGATGCACTCTCCTAGCCGTACAGGACGCGGCCCGGTCCGCCGAACGGATATTTCCCCTGTCAACGGCCGCGCAAGGCAGCTGCCAAATCGGCGGCAGCCTCGCAACCAATGCGGGCGGCGTGCATGTCATACGCTACGGCAATGCAAGAAGCCTTTGCCTGGGGCTCGAAGCCGTTCTGCCGGACGGTAGCATCTGGAACGGCCTTAGGCCTTTGCGCAAGAATAACGCGGGCTATGACTTGCGAGACTTGCTCGTGGGGTCCGAGGGAACGCTCGGCGTGATTACGGCGGCCTGCTTGAAGTTGCATCCTAGACCGCGGGACGAAACGACATGCCTGTTGGCCGTTCCAGATCCTACCGCCGCGCTCGACCTGCTCGAACTTTTCCAAAACCGGTTCGGAAATCTGATTTCCGCTTTCGAACTGATACAAAAGAATGGCTATCATTTCGTTCGCGAAACCGTGCCGGGAGTTAAAACGCCGTTCAACACGCCGCCGGATTGGTCCGTTCTCGTCGATATCGGAGCAGAATTCGAGCTTGGATTGGCGCAAAGGCTGGAAGTGGCGGCCGGCGAAGCGCTTGATCGAGGCTACGCTTCGGACGGCGTCATTGCCGCATCGGAGACTCAAAGGCAATCGCTTTGGCAATTCCGCGAACTCATTCCCGAGGCCAACCGCCGCATAGGATCTGTGTCCTCGCACGACATTTCAGTTCCGCCGTCGGCGATTCCCGACCTTATTGCGAAAGCGGACCAATTGCTTGCTCGGTTCGGGGAGTTTCGGATCAATTGTTTCGGACACGTGGGAGACGGCAATATTCACTACAATGTCTTTCCACCGCGTGGAGCCGCCGCCGCGGAATTCGAAAACCTGCGAGCGCCCATCCGTCGCGCCATTCACGGCCTTGCGGAGGAATTGGGCGGGTCGTTTTCCGCCGAGCACGGCATCGGGAGATTGAAATTGCGGGATCTGCAGGAATTCGGCGACAGCGCGCTGCTTGATTCCATGCGCCGCGTCAAGAAAGCTCTAGATCCGTTATGGATCATGAACCCGGGGGCGGTCTTGCCGCGCGAAACCGGCTGAAAATTCAATCGCCTTCGAATTCGCAGAGGCAGTGAACGCGCATGCCGAGGTTTTCGAGCAGCGCACGCCCTCCCAAATCGGGCAAATCTACGATAAACGCGCAGCCAACGACCTCGGCGCCTAGCCGCTCCAGCAGCCGAAGCGCCGCTTCGGCAGTCCCTCCCGTGGCCAAGAGATCGTCGAGCAGCAGGACTTTCTCATCGGCTTGAACTGCGTCGTCGTGAATTTCCGCAATTTCTTCGCCGTATTCGAGCGTGTAGGCTTGCGAGATCCGCGGGCCCGGCAACTTGCCTTGCTTGCGGATCGGAACGAAGCCCGCTCCGAGGCGGTCCGCGACCGCGCCGCCGACTACGAATCCGCGCGCTTCGATGCCGGCCACCTTGTCGATCCCTAAATTCTCGAAGGGTTCCGCCAGCTGCGCAACCGTCGAACCGAACGGAACCGATTCGCAGAATAGCGTCGTAACATCCCGAAACATGATTCCCGGCCTAGGGAAATCCGGAATGGTACGTATGAATTCCTTGATCGAAACCATGTCAGCCATTGCCGCTCTCCCAAATCCGGCGATTCAAAGTTTCAAGGATCAAATGGAAAAGTCATTCAGCCAGCACGCGTCCCGCGACGACCCTTAGCTTTTCGACCCGCTCGGCATCGCGGCTTTCGGGCGCCGTGATTATCGCGTGGTCGAGAGCTCTGTCGCATCCTTGCTCGCAAGGCTCTCGCGGGCTTTCCAAAAGGCTCGGGAGCTTGCGTACGAGCTTCGCGGCGTTTTGCCCGTTCGCGCGCAAGGTCGCGATAATCGCCGGGATGTCGATATCGCCGTGGTCGGGATGCCAGCAGTCGTAGTCGGTAATCATAGCAACGGCGGCGTAGCAGATTTCCGCTTCTCGCGCGAGCTTTGCTTCCGGCATGTTCGTCATGCCAATGACATCGCAGCCCCAGATTTCCCTGTAGAGTCTGGATTCGGCGAGCGTTGAAAACTGGGGGCCCTCCATGGCCAAATAAGTGCCGCCGTGCTTGAACGCAACTCCGACTGCCGATGCGGCATTTGCGCAGGCCTGGGAAACTCTGCCGCATGTGGGGCTGGCAAACGAGACGTGCCCGACGCATCCCGTTCCGAAAAACGACTTTTCTCTTGCAAAGGTTCTGTCGATGTACTGATCAACTATGAGGAAACTTCCCGGCGGCAATTCTTCTCGAAACGAGCCGCAGGCCGAGACGGAGACGATATCCGTTACGCCGACCATCTTTAATGACGCAATGTTGGCGCGGTAGGGGACGGTGCTTGGCGAATAAACGTGCCCTTCGCCATGGCGCGGCAAAAAAGCGACGCCTACGCCGCCTATCGTTCCCGTGATGATCTCTCCCGAAGGCCGCCCCCACGGCGTGTCCAAGGAGTGCCGTTTCGCATCGTCGACGCCTTCCATCGAGTAAACGCCGGTTCCGCCGATTATGCCTAGCATGGTATCGGGCATTTCAAGTTCCAATTAAGCCGGTCTCAGCATGCTGAACGCCTCGTCCACTCGACAATAGTCGTGGTAGCCGAGACGCGCAACGGGACGGCAGCTCAGCAGATCGAATTTGCCGTTTCTAATGCAATCATCGCGCAAGTGAACGCCTACGACTTCGCCGAACACGACAGAGTTGTCGTCGCCCGCGAGTGTCACGACCTTGGTGAGTCGGCATTCCAAATTGGCGGGCGCGTTCGCCACCCGGCAACAGGAGATCGTCTCGCATTCGCGGCGATCAATGCCGGCGAATTCGAATTCGTCGATATCCCTTCCGTAGGATCCGGATGTCAAATTCATTTTTTCGCGCATGGAATATTCTACCAGATTCGTGCAGAACACTTCGGTTTCGATGATGTTGGCCAAGCTGTCCTTGCCTCTGGCGCGGTCCGATTTTCCGCCTGTCGTGGCGAACATGACCTGCGGGGGGGAATAGGCGACCGCATTGAAAAACGAGTAGGGCGCGAGATTGTCGGAACCGGTGCTGCCTCGCGTCGAAATCCAGCCGATCGGACGCGGAGCTACGATAGCGTTGAACGGATTATGGGGAAGCCGGTGGCCTTTTGAAGGCTTATAAAACATGACAGTCGCCTTGCCAAAATGTATTGGCGGTGAAGTACTCAATTTGGAATGCCAATTCCAGACCGGGCAATGGATATTTTCGCGATGTTTCGGCTGGACGATGAAAAGACAGAAGATTCCTGGGAGGCCGAGGTTCTGCTGGATCTCGCATTCGGTCCCGGACGCAAGGCGTTGTCGGCCTATCGGCTTCGCGAGGGCGTCGCTCCAGCGCCAGATCTCTCCATTTCGGCACGCGACGAATATGAATCTCTGTCGGGCGTAATTCGATTCTGGCCTGTCAGAATAGGCGTATCGGCCGGACTTCTGCTGGGTCCGATTGCAGTGCACCCGACTCGGCAAGGCGAGGGCCTGGGGGCGCTTCTAATTAGGGAGGGGCTAAGGCGAGCGCGCGAGAAAGAGTGGCCGCTCGTCATCTTGGTTGGTGATTTGGAATATTACGGAAGGTTTGGATTCTCGAAGATCGGCGGCATCGAGTTTCCGCCGCCCACCGATCCCGAGCGCGTTCTCGGACTAGAACTCGTCGAAGGCGCTATTGCCGAAACCAAAGGCAAGGTAGGAAAATGGAGACTTCCGGCTCTACCCGCGTGATTCTCGGCATTGCGCAATGTACGCTCTTAGAATCAACAAATCCGCCAAGAATTTACGCCCACGGAACAGTTCAGAGGCAGCTTGCGAAAGTTAAGCCAATCTCTATGCAAAGACCTTGCTGTTCCATGGAAGAGAAAATCATTTCAATAGGCTGCAACAAATTTTATTTCTTTTGGTCGGGAGCCAAGCGGTGTTGATCAGATCATACATCGATAATTTTTGCGATTCGCAAATTTTGAGTTGAAGCTCGATAGTATCAACGTTTTCCTCGGACCCAACGGATGCGGAAAAACATCGGTGCTGCATGCATTAACTTAGATTCAAGCCTTCGTTGCGCACGGCGAAAAAATGGACGAGGCTATGCCGACAAAAGTCTTAACGATTTCGCAAGACCACATCGAGCAACGATTCGAACTTGAAATTTTTGTCGACGAAATTTTCTACAACTACTCTTTGCGTGTTGAATACGACCGAGTTCGCAGCCGGATGCGAATACATCAAGAATCGTTAATGCGCGATGATAAGCAAAACTTCGAATTTGAAAGCGGCAATTCCCAACTCTGCCATGACGACTATTCCCAGGGAGCGTCGCATCCATTTGATTGGGCGCGTTCGGGTGCTGGAGAATTTAACGAAACGCCGGACTATGCGAAGCCTTCTCAATTCATGAATGCGCTAACCAATTTGTAGTCTTAGCCCAAGTTGGCAGATCTGCAAAATGCTGTCCTGCAACCTCCTGAATCATATGCATTATTTTCGGGGCGGATTCCACCCTGTCCCTACATCTTCGAAGATTCTGTTGAATCCGGGCGGCGGGGCTAGGCGTCCAGCGCATACCTCGAGCGGCGAAGGCCCGGCTCGATGCCGGCGGCCCGCGATATTGGCGCCTGCTCCGCTCCGGGATCGGGATCCTGCCGGCGCGCCACCGGGATCCCGCCGGTTCGGCGCAGCGTCGCGGTGATCTGGATCGAGCTGGCCATGCGCTCCCGGATCGAGATCCCGCCCGAATGGATGTCTGCGTCTTCGTCCGGTTTCGGACCAGATGCGCCGGATGATCGGCCGGCGCTGCGATGAGGAGATGCGAGCCTGTCCGCTTGTCCGGTTGCTGGACAACGAACGCGGGTCGAGCTCGGATTTCAACGCGGCGAAGGTTGCCTCGATGTCCGACGATCACCACTAGGCCCGTAGGATTGCCTGAGCTTCTCAGCCGCTTCGCGAGGTCTGCAGAACGTAGTATCCGCTTGCCTCGTTCCCCTCGGCGTAGCGGTGGCTGCGCTCGGACAGGACCGCGACGGCATTGATTCGCCTGTCGCCGCCGGCGACTTCGACTGCGTCGTGCCGGGCCGCCCTCGAATGTTTTTTGGGACGGCCGACGCTCTCCGGATTCCTTTCGCGGCGCTTCTTGCGGCCCTCGGACGAAGAGCCTTCTCGCAGCTTCGTTTTCCCAGCCTCGAAGCGCTTCCGCTGCGGGAACAGGATCGAGTGTCCTCGTTGCGCTCCCGTCCCTCGCTGGCGACATAGAACTTCGTCTCGCACTTCTTGCTATGGAAATGCACGTTGGAAGGGCCGTAGATTGCAGTCGCTTCCGGAATGTCGAGCAGCTCCCCCTCGCGGCTGAACTGGGCAGCCTGCAGCGGCTCAGAGGCCTTCTGGAATCGGTCGGCGTTCCTGTTGTAGAGCGCCTTCCGCGCCGGTGCCCGCCTGTCTCCCTCGAGGCCGAAAAGCTCCGCCACCGCGCTGGTCTCTTGCAACCGCCGGGAGGCCTTGCGCTCGCTCGCCGGATGCAGCGTTCGCCCCGCGTCCGCGGCGCAGGCGATGCGCGCCGTAGCCGGCGTCCTCTAGCGCCTTTCGGCAGATCCTCTCGCCGCTGGCCGTGCGCGGATCCTCGTGCACGAGGCTGTCGAAGTCGATTCCCGCCTGCCTCGACGGCACCTTCGGCTTCTCTAGGTGGCGGGTCCGCAGCCTGCGGGCGATCCGCTTCGTCTCACCGTCAAGCGACGGGTCCGTCCCGGCTGGGTCGGTTGGCCAGCCATCTTCGTCTCCGCCAAGCGGCAGAGCTCGCCCCAATTCTCCCACGGCACCGTGAATTCGGCAACAATGTTGAGCAGGGCGACCTGTCGGACCTTGCCGCCTGCGCACCCGGACTTTTCGAAGCGGTAACTGTAGGCGCGCGGCGTTTGCGCAGCACTTCCCTGCCTCGTTCAAATTATTTGTTGCAAATTTTGAATTCTTTCTCCGTTGCCACTATCGGCCGAATGATATAGCCTACGATCCGTTGGTTCTCTAAAGGCCAAAGGCCAGGAGATTAAAACGGGAATTCGGTGAGGCGTACCCATCAGGGGCCGAATCCGAAGCTGCCCCCGCAACTGTGAGCGGCGAGTTCCGGCCAAGACAGTCACTGGGAAACCGGGAAGGCTGGTCGGTAACGAGGACCCGCAAGCCAGGAGACCTGCCAACCAATATTGGCCCTTAACTTCTGTCGGGTGAGACAGAAAGCAGGAGAATACCATGACAACACAAGCAACAGCCTTGGCAGGCTCGAAAAGCAGCCTTTCGCCGATTTTCATGGCAGCGTTGATTGGCTTGGCCATAATCGTAATCGCCGGCCATGTCCAATCGGAAGCCCTGCACGCTGCCGCTCACGATGTGCGGCACGCGACCGGCTTTCCCTGCCACTAGGCAATGTTTACCAAAATACTGACCAGCGCATTGTTCGCTGGCGCTGCCGCGGGCTTCATCGCGAGTCTGCTTCAGCTCGGGTTCGTGCAACCGGTTTTGCTTCATGCCGAGCTTTATGAATCCGGAGAACTGGTGCATTTCGGTGCCGCCGCGGCTGCCAACGCGCAACAAGGCTTGCATGGCTTCGATCCATTGCGGGACGGCCTGAGCATTGCCTTCACCATTGCGATCTATTGCGGCTACGCATTGATCCTTGTGGCGGCCATGGCGTTGGCTACGCAGCGCGGCGAAGTCGTAACTGCGCGCAACGGGATAATTTGGGGCGTCGCCGGTTTCGTCGCTGTCCACTTCGCGCCGGGGTTTTCGCTTGCACCGGAAGTGCCGGGCGTTGCGGCCGCCGATGTGCCTGCTCGACAAGCCTGGTGGTTTGCCACTGTAGCCGGCGCCGCCGTCGCGCTCTGGTTGATCGCCTTTGGCCGGAACTGGGTTGCTTGGGCAATCGCGGCAATTCTGCTCCTGGCGCCGCACATCATCGGCGCGCCGGAACCGGATCAATTTACCGGACTTGTTCCAACTGAGATCGGGGCGCAGTTCGCTAGCCGGGCATTTGGCGTAGGGTTTGCCGCCTGGGTTTTAGTCGGCTTGTTCGCCGGATACTTCTGGAACCGAGAATCCTCGCAACCCGAAACCGCCTGATCGAGCGGCTAATCTATAACCTGCGAAGGACCGAACGACCGGAAACGTCGTCGCTCGGGCCTTTGCGCATGTCTCAAAGGGTGTCGATGAACAAGTCAATCGCCCTGCTTGGGATTGGACTGATCTTGGGTGGACTTACCGGGTTCATGCTTGCCGCAGCATATGGAATTACGTTGGATGGCCATGACCATAACCATGACTTAAAGACTTCCATGTCTGATGCGGGCCGAATGAGGGAACAGCATCAAGCCCGCGAAATTGCGCACGACGGGCAGATCGTCGTCCTGCCGGAGGGGCCGAAAGCACCGAAGCTCGAGATATCGGTGTCGGCTGATCCGGCTTCCGGTTGGAACCTTCATATTCGAACGGAAAACTTTCGCTTCGCGCCGGAAAACGCGAGCATGGCTCATGTGCAAGGCGACGGCCATGCCCATGTCTACGTCAACGGCGCCAAGTTCGCGCGGCACTACGGGGCCTGGCTTCATATTTCCGAGCTTCCGCGGGGCACGAACGTCATCAAAGTAACGCTCAATGCCAACGACCACCGTCAATTGAGAGTTGGAGAGTCATGGCTTAAAGCCGAGCAGGTCGTTGAGGTCAAGTGATGAACGGAAGCATCGGGTGGCTATCATTGTGAAATTTTGCACGGGCCCGTCTTCCGCATTTGGAAAAGCAAATCGGCTTGCAACTCCTCGTCGCGGCGCTGGCCTACCATCCGGCGCAACAGGTCCAAACCCGCCTGAAGGCTAAGAGCGCGATTGTCGCATACGCTCGGAAAAACTGTACACTATGTGCACAAGACGCAGAAACTTCGCGAACCTGTTCCTCCCTCGCTGCGGATGCGTGCAAGGAATATGACAGATTCTGGCGGGGAAATATTCGATTTGGCGCCGAATGAGAATGCTACGATTCTTCAAACTTTAGATTGGCTTTCGCGTTCCCGTGGCTTCGTAGATGCGAACGGATTGGCGCGCAACCCGTAAACCGAAATCCGTGAATTAAATCCCGGGATTTGCTCGTCTAACAATTGCATCTCATGAATTAGAATTTGTCCAGCGCGTCTGTCCAATGCGAAATTGAATGCGTTTGCGGCAGATTCCGGACGGTGCAGCGCACCGTATTACGAATATTCCGGCCGGGAAGTATCGGCAAGAGTTAACCGGGAAAGGCGTTTTCGGTGTCGGAGAGCAAAAGACGGTGGTCAAGAGCTGCAATCCCGGTGGCCGAAAAAAACAGGAAGCGCGGATCCCGTTTGCGGGCGAGAGCTTAAGCGCGAATTATCGAAGCCGGCCCGGCGGGACTGTTGTACCGTCATTTGCCGATTCGCCAGAAATATCGACGGTATTTAGGCGCGGGCTTGAGGCCTCCGCGAATTCGTAAAGGAAGATCATGTTCGAGTCAGCTAGAACGCGATTTGATCGTTGCATCGGCCGAAAGCGCTTCCCTGGCCGCTTCGAACTGCTAAGTCTGCCAAAACCGAATTTTCGCCGTCCGCAAGTTTCGAATACGCGCTACGCTCGATATTTTTTCACGGCCCTCAAATTAAATCTAGATTCAAGTTGGCAGATTGGCAGCGTCGCGCCCGAAACGGCCAAAGTTCGATTCGAACTTAGCAATCTTCCAATAGCCTTTCTATCCGCGGTCGCACGGAACTAGCGCCCTTTGCTCTTTCGGAGTCGATAGTGGATCTAACCGCTGCTAGATCGGCTTTTCTTATCAAGTTCTTCACGCGTCCGATTGAAGCAGGGCGCATCGACAGCGTTCGTACTCCCATCGCCGCCAGGCAAACCGCCGAGATTGGAAGGCCCGCATCTTCCCCGCAGAAACTCAATGGAGTATTTGCAGACCGGCACCGCTCAACAATTTTTTCGATCAGGGAAAGAAAGCTGACGTTCAGGGCGTCATAGAGTCTCCGGACTCGCTCGTTCTCGCGATCGGCTGCGAAAAAAAATTGCTTTAAATCGTTGCCTCCAATCGAAATGAAGTCCGCCTCTTTGAAGAACTGATCCGGTGCGAAGGCGAGAGACGGCGTCTCCAGCATAGCACCAATTTCAACGCTCGCCGGCAGTTCGTGGTCGTATTGCCTTTCTCGTTCCAGCACTTCGAAAAATATCGATTTGGCTTCTCGGAATTCGTCGAATTCTGCGACAAGCGGGAACATGATCGACAAGTTCCTGTTCGCAGCGCCTCTAATCATAGCCTGAAGCTGCATCTTCAACGTGCCCTTCCTGCTAAGGGCGAGGCGGATCGCGCGCCAGCCAAGCGCGGGATTGGGCTCTTCGTGTCGTTTCATGTAGGGAAGAATCTTGTCCGACCCGATATCCAATGTCCGAAACGCTACGCGCTTGCCCTTTGCGGCATCGAGAACATTGGAATAGTGCTTCGCAAGCCGCTCCCGCTTGGGCACCGTATTCGCAGCGAGGAACTGCAGTTCCGTACGAAAAAGCCCGACGCCTTCCGCTCCCGAGATTTCAAGGCTTGGCAAATGAGGCAATAAACCTGCATTCATGTGCAGGCTTATTGTTACGCCATCCTTGGACGTGGCGGGGAAGTTTCGCAACTGCCTGTACTTGTTTTGCTCCTTTTCGAGCATCGCCATCTTGTCGTAGTATGCCTGGGCGACTGGCGCATCGGGACGCAAATTGACGATGCCGGTATCGCCGTCGACGATAATCCGGTCGCCGTCCAATGCTTCGGCGGAAATCTCGCTAACGTTTACAACTAGCGGTATGGCCAAGGAGCGCGCGATAATTGTTGCGTGCGACCCGACAGATCCTTCCTCCAGCACTACGCCTCGCAGCGAACGGCCGTATTCCAGAAGTTCGACCGGCCCGATGTTTTTCGCGACGAGAATTGGGTTCTCAGGTAGCTCGTGGGACGCGCTTTCCTGGCCCACAAGAATTCGCACGAGCTTGTTTGAAATCGCGTCAATGTCGTCAAGTCTGTCACGGAGATATTTGTCGGTCGATCGCGCCATTCTCGTACGGACTTCCGACTGTTCCATTTCTACGGCGGCCGCAGCCGAAAGCCCTCTATCAATGTTGGCTTCCAGGCGGCTGAGCCAACCCCGCGAATTCGCAAACATGCGATAGGCCTGGATCACTTCCCGGCTTTCGCCGTCCACATTGTCGATAATCGGCGACAGCAGCAGTTCATCCACGCCGCCCTTAAGCTTGCTCATGGCTTGACGAAGTCGTTTACGCTCCGCCTCAGGGTTTTCCGCGACAAGGTTCGATACGATCACTCGTCCTTCGTGCAAATGCACATTGCCGCTTGCAACGCCTTCCTGCGCGCAAGTGCCATGAAACTGAATCGGAAGCGTGTGGGGCGGGGCAAGGGCTTTTTCCTTGCCGACAAACGCGCCGAGTTCGGCCATTTCCGCTACGACCGAAGCGACGAATTTCAGGTTTTCAACGTCCTCGTCCGAGAATTTGCGCTGAAATTTAGATTGCACGACGAGCACGCCGCGAGAGTATCCCCTGTGCTGTATGGGAATGCCGAGAAATGACCTGTAGTCTTCTTCGCCTGTTTCTGGCATATAGCGAAACCCGGGTTCGTTCGGGGCATCAGCAGTGTTGAGCGGCGCTGCTTGCTGGATAACCCTGCCTACAAGCCCTTGGCTTGTCCGGAGGCGGGTCTTGTGAACTGCCTGAGATTTTAAGCCGCGAGTGGCGCAGAGTTCCAACGTATCGGAATCGCGCAGCAGGTAGATTGAGCAGACATCGGTCTCCAATGAATCGGCGATAATCGTGGTCAGGAGATCCAGCCGGGCCTGGCCGTCAATATCCTTGTTTAAGGCATCGGATATTCGCGTGAGAAGCGGATGCGGATTTTTTGCGCCTGTGTCGACTGGCATGCGGTTTCCAATCAGTTTGAATAATTTAGGCCGAATTCGTCATGAAGCGCCTTGACCGCGAGGTCCCTGTAGATCTGATCGACAAGAACCGAAATTTTAATTTCCGACGTCGATATGGCTTTTATGTTAATTTTTTGTTTGGCCAGTGCTCCGAACATCTTTGACGCTACACCGGTATGCGAGCGCATTCCGATACCGACGACCGAGACTTTACAGACATCCGTATCCGCCACTAGACCCCGGAATCCGACCGAACCGCGGTCCCTTGCCGACTTCAGCGCGCTTTCGGCGAGTTCTACCTGATTCACTGGGCACGTAAACGTGATATCCGTCAGTTCTCGTTCCGAAATCGTCTGAATGATCATGTCTACGTTTACGCCCGCGGCGGCCAAGGGTCCGAACACGGCCTCGGCAATCCCGGGCCTGTCCTCGACGGAAAGTATTGAGATTTTCGCTTCATCGACGGTTTGAGCGATTCCAGAGACCGTGTTCTTTTCCATGATTTCCTCTTCATCGCAGACGAGAGTGCCGGGCTCGTCGTTAAAGCTCGAACGGACGCATAGCCGAACGTTGTTGCGCATCGCCAGTTCGACTGAACGCGTCTGCAGCACCTTGGCGCCGAGCGAAGCAAGCTCGAGCATTTCTTCATAGGAAATTTTTTGGAGCTTGCGCGCGTTCGGGACTATTCTGGGGTCGGCCGTATATACGCCGTCGACGTCGGTGTAGATGTCGCATCGTTCGCTTTTGAAGGCGGTAGCGAACGCGACGGCCGAAGTATCCGAACCGCCGCGTCCGAGCGTTGTCATGCGGCCTTCGGGGCTAGTGCCCTGGAATCCGGCCACAACGGCGACTCTCATGCCTTCGGCGAATTTAGCGTTAAGATTTTCAGTCTCGATTTGCGTAATTCGGGCGGTGCCGTGGGCCGAGGTCGTAATGACCGGCACTTGCCAGCCTTGCCAGCTCCGTGCGGGAATGCCGATATCCTGAAGCGTAAGAGCCAGCAGCCCGGACGATTGGGATTCGCCTGTCGAAACGACGGCGTCGTATTCTCGCGCATCAAACAAATTGGATGTGCTCTCGACTAGGCCGATCAATTTGTTGGTCGCGCCCGCCATCGCCGAAACTACGGCGATAACGTTGTAGCCTCGTTCAACTTCATATTTTATTTTGCTGGCCACTGTGCGCATTCGCTCCAGGTCGGCGACTGAGGTTCCGCCAAATTTCATTGTCAGTAGCGGCATCGGGAGCATCTCGCGTCATCCAGCATGCAATCCCGGTTCCATATCTACCAAACCGCACTGCATCAAGTTTTTCGATTGATCGGATTTCAAGAGAGCGGCTCGCGGGAACTTAGCGCCGAAGGACGTTAACTTGCGCCGTTAGCAGATTCCCAACTTTGAAACGGAACCGAGACGGGCTAGTTCGATTTGCAGGTCGGGATCCAGGGAAGCGGCGCAATCGGAACGCCTTCTTCTATCAATGCCCGCGTTTCGGAAGCGTGCGCTTCTCCGAAAATCGAGCGCTCCGGGGATTCGCCGGAATGGATGGCGCGCGCTTCATTTGCGAAGTTGGTGCCAACGTATTCCGATTCCTTTTCGATTTTTCGTTTCAGCTTCTCTATTGCTTTTTCGAACTTGTTCTTGGGATCGGCAATTTTCACCGGCTGCTGTTCTTTCTTGTGGTCCTTTGTCCCGTTCCGCGTGCTTACTTGAGGCGCCATCATTTTTTTGCCTACGTTGCACGAACCGCATACGGGACACGCTATCATGCCCGCGGCTGCCAGAGAATCGTATGCATCATTCGACTTAAACCACGATTCGAATTCGTGGTCGTCCGCGCACCCGAGCGTGAAGCGTATCATGCCGAATACCTGAAGCGGCAGTCGATTTCGGTTTCTGGTCTTCCAAGAGATTCCGCGTTGAACGGTAAACTCATTTTCGCGATCCTTCGAAATGATTCGGGTTGAAATTGAGTATGATCTTCTTAAGCTCGTTTTCGCTTACCGCCGCGGCGGCCTTTTTTCGCGTAAACCATTTTCGATGTCTCTGCCCGTTTTCGGGAAAGGAATCTTTCAGTACTTTTACTTCAACCGGAAATACCGCGACTATGCAAGGTATACTGAAATTTCCACTTAGAACTTTTCTGTAGGAATAATGGCCAATGCATCTCTCTTCAATAAATCCCGACACTCCGGCTTCTTCAAACGCCTCGCGCATTGCAGTTTCCGCTGGCGTAAGGCCGTCGACAGGCCAGCCCTTCGGCAATACCCATCGACGCAAGCGTCGGCTAGTCACAAGAAGAAGCTTCAAAGACTCATTGCGAGATCGATAGCAAAGTGCCGCGAACTGCGTTCGCGCGTCAGTTTTCGAATGTGGACCTAGGTCCATAGGCACTCGCCTCGCCATTGCTTCGCCCTAGCCTGCCTTTTGATTTAATTCGGAAATTTCTGCCGATCGCCGAAATAGCCGGAACCATAGCACATATTGCGTTATTTTCCAGCCTTGGCCGCAAATTGGAGCAGCTGCGGGTGGCCGTCGACCGGCATCTCGCTTCGCTTTCGATGCAGTGCCGAGCCTACAAGTCCCCGATTCGAAATTCATAGTGTCGGAAAGACGCTAACTAGTTTTCCGTTCGCCTTTCCCTCCGCGATGCGAGCGGCTGATAGGCGATCCTTTCGTGCGCCTGGCAATAGGGCTTTCCCTGAAGGCTTGGAAGGCCGCAAAACCAGAATTCCGGCGTCGAGGGATCGCCGATTGGCCATTTGCAGGTTCTTTCGGTAAGCTCCATTAGCGAAATCTTGAGGGAGGTCTTTTCAACTTCCTTGACGTTTTCGAGCTCCTCGGGGCTAACTTCGTTAAGGGACGGTTGCGGAGGAAGCGGTCGGCCGGCAACTAGAATCGGCTTCTTTAAGTGGATCGGCTTTCTCGCTGGAGAAAGATCCTTCAAACGGTTCGATTCCTCTTTAGAATTCGAATTGGCCGCAATCCGCGCCGGTTCAGGCTGCTTCCTCTTGCTGGCCTTTTTTGTCGATTCCCTTTCCGGCTTGTCGAGCGGGGGCTTTTTTAGTTTGAGGCGGTAAGCCTTCCCGATAACGGCATTGCGAGTAACGCCGCCGATTTTCTCCGCGACTTGGCAAGCCGTATACTGCTCGCACCAAAGCTTTTTCAGCAGCTCAACTTTTTCTTCCGTCCAGGCCATAAATCGATCCCTTTCTTCTTCGCTTGTCGACTGCGACGAAAGACAGCCTACCGCGAACCGCCCCATGCAAGTTTCGCTTACCACATTTGTGCATTTCCCCAGGGATTTCAACCGCCATGAAAGGATGCTTCCGATTGCGCTTCCGGGAATTCGGCCTTCCGGACAATTGCCGGGAATGGAATCCGGATGGGTCCTGCCCGGCGAAAAGCGCGGCGCGCCGATGCCGGCGGCGACAGCGGGTTGCTGTTGCGTCCCGATTCCTACGATCTCCAACTTTCGCGTTTCCTAGGCTAAACTGAGAACTATAGGCCTCCTTGGCGGCGCTGGGATGTCTTGTCGATTAGCGAGAGGCAGCTTCGCTCCGGGCCGGCAGCGATTCTCGCGGCCGAAAATTTTCGCCGCTAGTTCAGCTAAATTGATACTTGATTGCCCTCGGGAATTGACTTGGCCTAGAAAAATATGCAACGGGGCTTTTTTCAACTGAGGATGTCGCCATGATCGCGCCGATAATGCCGACCTACATTCGAGCGGATCTAGCTTTCGAGAAAGGCGAGGGATGCTGGCTCATCACGGGGAGCGGGGAAAGATACCTCGACTGCGGCGCCGGAATTGCCGTCGCGTCTCTCGGCCATGCCCATCCGCAGCTTGTCGAAGCTTTGAAGACCCAGGCCGAAAAACTTTGGCACACGTCGAACTTGTACCGCGTTTCCAACCAGGAGCGCCTAGCCTCGATGCTGGTGGAGAATTCCTTCGCCGACACTGTTTTCTTCGGAAACTCCGGAACGGAGGCGACCGAATTGTCGGTCAAGATCGCCAGGCGCTACTGGCACTGCAAGGAGCAGCCGGAACGCAAAAATGTAATCACGCTGGAGGGCGCGTTCCACGGGCGGACAATTGCAATGATATCGGCGGCGGGATCCGAAAAGCTGACCGAGGGATTCGAGCCGCTCGCCCCCGGCTTTGTACAGATTCCTAGAGGCGACATTGATGCCGCGGAAGCCGCCGTCGACGAAAATACGGCGGCGTTCATGGTCGAACCCGTTTTAGGGGAAGGTGGCATCGTCCCCCTAGAAGACCGGTATCTCAAGCTGCTTCGCGAAATTTGCGACCGGCACGGTATTTTGCTTATTCTGGACGAAATTCAGTGCGGAATGGGCAGAACGGGTAGGTTGTTCGCCCATGAATGGGCCGGTATCGAACCCGACATCATGGCCGTCGCGAAAGGCATTGGTGGCGGGTTTCCGCTCGGAGCGTGCCTGGCGACCGAAAGAGCGGCCGCCGGCATGACGGCAGGCACGCACGGGTCGACGTTCGGAGGCAATCCGCTGGCTTGCGCTGTCGGCGCACGCGTGGTGGAAATTGTCTCGGATCCCGACTTTCTGCAAGACATTCGAAAGCGCGCCGGCTATTTCCGC
This sequence comes from Albidovulum sp., assembly GCA_028823855.1. Taxonomy (GTDB): domain Bacteria; phylum Pseudomonadota; class Alphaproteobacteria; order Rhodobacterales; family Rhodobacteraceae; genus JAPPFL01. The sequence continues at coordinate 25,493 of JAPPFL010000051.1, read as the reverse complement.
CAAAGGCTTGAAGCCCTTGTTGCGGGGCACCCGGATATCTTCGATGAAGTGCGCGGGGCGGGACTGATGCTCGGTATCAAATGCCGCGTTCCAAATAGCGAATTCATACAGGCCGCGCTGAAGCAGAAAATCCTGACGATTGCCGCCGGCGACAACGTCGTGCGACTTTTGCCGCCGCTGATTATTTCGCAGGAAGAGCTTGCCGATGCCGTCATGCGAATGGACCGGGCCGCATCGTCAATGGGCACGTAGCCGCCATGCCCGATTTCCTCGATTTATCCGATATTCCGAGCAGGGATCTGGAAGGCATAATCGCAAGGGCCCGCGAAACGAAGAATTCGCGAATCGGCCGCGCAAATGGCGAAACCGACGCGGATACTCGCTTGGGCGGGAAGCTCGTCGCGCTGGTATTCGAGAAGCCTTCAACTCGAACGAGAGTATCGTTCGAAGCCGCGGTTCGCCAGCAGGGCGGGCAAGCGCTCGTGCTATACGGATCGGAAATGCAACTTGGGCGCGGGGAAACTGTCGCGGATACCGCGCGGGTGCTCTCCAGGTATGTGGATTTGATCATGATTCGGACCTTCGATCACAATTCGCTGTTCGAATTCGCCGAGCACGCCGACGTTCCGGTCGTCAACGGTCTTACGAACAAGAGCCATCCTTGCCAAATCATGGCCGATATTATGACCTACGAGGAGAAACGCGGGTCAATCAGGGGCCGAAGCATTGCCTGGTTCGGTTCCGGCAATAATGTCTGCACATCCTTTCTTCACGCGGCGGGCCGGTTCGGATTCGATTTCGTATTTTCGGGGCCCGTCGAGATGCAGCCATGCTCCGAAGCGGTCGACTTCGCGCGCGAGAACGGGGCGTCGGTACAGTTCGAATTTGATCCTTATTCAGCGGTAGTCGACGCGGACCTGATCGTTACCGACGCATGGACGTCCATGCACGACGCAGAGCTTTCCGAAAAGGATAAACTGCAGAAGATGCTGCCGTTTCAGGTCAACGGGGATTTGATGGCGAAAGCGAAGCCGGATGCGCTGTTCATGCATTGCTTGCCGGCTCATCGCGAAGAGGAGGTAACTTCGGAAGTCATGGACGGTCCGCAGTCGGTTGTCTTCGACGAAACGGAGAACCGGCTTCACGTGCAAAAGTCAATTCTCAGCTGGTGCTTGGATTCCTGACTGAATTCGCCGTCTTGCGGCGGACGGCGAATCTTCGGCAAATCGGATTCAGAATCTGCTGCCGCTTATTTCGTGCGGGATTTGCTCCACGGGCTTCGCCGCGGGGCCGGCGAAATTCGATCGCGGCCCCAGGGCGATCCTTTCTTCCGGTAAATTTTTCGGCTTAGCGAGTCGTTCGAACGGCTGTTTCCCGCTTTTCTCGCGGAAACGCCGCGAATAATTCGGGGAATGCGCAATCCGTCGGCTTCGGGATGGTCCGGATGGCCATCGTGATCTTTCCAGAATCTGATGCCGCCAAGACGGGTCCAAGCAGGCAAAATAAGCAGGAATCCCGCTGCGAAACCTCCGACATGGGCCCAATAAGCCACTCCTCCGCCCGTATCGTCGCTGTTGCTGCCCAGTACGAACTGCAAGCCGAACCAGATTCCAAGGAATACCCAAGCCCTCATCACGATAAACTTGAAAAATATCAGGAAAGTCAGAAGTACGTCCACTCGGGCTTTCGGGAACATCAAGAGGTAGCCCCCCATGACCCCCGCGACCGCGCCGGATGCGCCGACCGTGGGAATAATCGAATAAGGATTCGAGAAGATTTGGAACGCATCGGCCCCCAAACCCGACGCGAGGTAGAAAAGGAAGTAGCGGAAGCGGCCCAGAAGATCCTCTAAATTGTCGCCGAAGATGTACAGGATGAGCATATTGCCTGCGAGGTGGAGCAATCCCGCGTGGAGAAACATGCACGTAATGAGCGTCTCGAATCCCTCTCCGCCGATAATTCGGCGCGGGATCATTGCCCAGTCCGCAAAAAAATATCCGACTGTTCCGTCGAAAAATCGATGGCGATATGAAAGATAAACGATGACGTTCGCAGCTATGATTCCGTAGGTAACGTACGGAGTGCTTCTAGATGGATTGTGGTCCCGGATCGGAAGCAGCATCGGATTTATCGTACTTTTATTGCGCGTACGCCATTGTCGCACGGCCATGCAAGGTCATTTGTTTGCAGCATCCAATATGCTTAGCGGTAGAATAACAATATGGTGCCGAGCGCGTTTCGGCAGTATAGCTGCGGCTTCGCCGCGCCGAAACCGGCCGGTTTCGCTCTGCGAGGCCCTACTGTTCGGATGGCGCCAGCTCCGTGATTCTATCGATCCTGAAGTTCAATGATTTCCGCGCCGCCGCGCATCGCGCTCGCATTCCCGTATAGCTGGCGCCTTCGTAGGCTAGATCGCCCACTTCCGTCGGCGATACGATATGCCGAGATTCCACGTTGTTCCTTTTAAGATAGTGAATTTCGAGATCGGTTCCCGACTCGATGGCATTTCGAATGAGTCGTATCTTTTCGGAAACAGGCTTTCGCTCGTTCGCCAATTTAATTTTTCGATCGGAAAAGAATTGCTGAATTCGGAAGTCGGTTCGTATCATGTCTTCGCTAACGGGTCGGGTCAGGACGATTCCGTCGAGCGTAGCGCATCGGCTGATCGCGGTATAAGCCTGGCCGAATCCGAATGCGCGATCGAGGTCGATAATGACCTCTTGGAAGGTCAAGCCTTGGCTCTTGTGAACGGTCACCGCCCAGGAAAGGCGGAAAGGCAGTTGTTCGAAGCCCCCAACTTCTTTCGGGACGATTTCGCCGTCTTGCATGACGAATTCGATTACGTTCCACGAATATTGCTCTATATGTACAAGATCTTCCTTGTCGCGAAGTCGCGCCTCGACCAGGAACGAGCCCTCTTCGTCCTTATCGATGCTCGTGATTTCGCCAATGCTGCCATTTACCCACCTTTCACCGAAGTCGTTGTTCAGCATCATTATTTGAGATCCGACTTTGAACCTCAGGCGTTCAGCCGTTGGAAAGCTGTCCTTCTCGACCTTGCCTGTTACCTTGGCAATGGATTCAATTTCTTCTCCCGGAAGAGCTTTGAGCTTCGCCTCGTTAATGCGCTCGGCTCTTGCGTTCGTCGCAGTCAGCGTAATGAAGAATTTTCCGTCCGACGGCTCGTAGGCCGGATCGACGCGCCGGTTCAAAATTTTCAGGTCTTCGGATCGTGCCTCGCCGTCCCTAATCTTGCTCAGCAAGTCTATGAATTCCTGGTCCCTTTGGCGATAGATCGCGTCCAATTCGACGATTTCGAGATCGGACTTCTTTGCAACGGCCGAACTGAAAAAATACGGAGAGTCGTAGACATCCGGAAAAAGCGCTTTCTCGTCGCCTCTGACGACGGGCGAAAGCTGATAGAGGTCGCCGAAAAACACCATTTGAACGCCTCCGAAGGGTTCTCGGGATTTCGGCCCGTACTTCCGCAGATAGATGTCGACGCAGTCGAGCAGATCGGCGCGAACCATGGAAACTTCATCGATGATAATTGTGCGAAGTTTCTTGAAGAGGTGCCTTTTAAAGCCGATCGGCGCTCTATTGCTTTTTTTGACCGACGTCGGCGTAACGGATATTCCGAATCCGAAAAACCTGTGAATCGTCTGTCCCTGGACATTGAGAGCGGCGACGCCCGTCGGCGCAAGCACGACCGCCGATTCGAGACAGTTGTCGCGACAATATCGAAGCAGCGTGGACTTGCCGGTTCCCGCCTTTCCCGTTATAAAGGCATTCCTTCCATCTTCGATGATCCGAATGGCTCGCTTGGCCCGCGGGTCGATTACGATATCGGTCATCGTATGCTTATCCCGGCGCGCGGAACGGCGAATGGCGCTTTCAGTCCGGGTCGGGCTTTGAGCCGCCTGCAAATTCATTCTTCCAAATCGAAACTTCTTCTTTGGAAATCTTGCGGAACAAAACGTCCGGAGGGTCGTATGCATGGCCCGGTTCGAGCGCCTTCATCTCTTCGGCGGCACTGGCCGGCCAAGCGCGCGACGGGGAGCGCATTGACGCGAGAATCGCGGCCGAAGCGTCCGGAATGAACGGCGACGAGATCCGCCCATACAAATTGATAAGGTTCAATGAAAAAGAGATTATCGTTTCGGCGCGTTCGGGATCGGTCTTGATTGCGGACCACGGAGCCGCCGCTTGAAGATATTCATTGCCTGTCGACCAGATTGCGCGCAGAGTCCGGGCCGCCTTGCGGATTTCGATATTGTCCAAGTGCGCGCTATAGGCGCCGACGAGTTGCGAGATCGTTTGAGCGCAAAATTGTTCCGCCTCCTGCCATTCGCCTCCGCCGGGCACGGTCGCTCCGAATTTCGACATGCCGAATTTTACGACGCGATTAACGAAATTTCCTAGTACGTCGGCAAGTTCTTTGTTGACGCAGTCCGAAAAGTTTTCCCACGTGAACTCGCTGTCGGAATTTTCCGGAGCATGCGAGAGCAGCCACCAGCGCCAATAGTCCGGCGGCAGAATTTCCAGAGCTTGATCCATAAAGACGCCGCGTTGGCCGCTGGTGGAAAACTGTCCGCCATCGTAGTTCAGGAAGTTGAACGACTTGATGTAGTCGACGAGCTTCCAAGGCTCGCCGGACCCCAGGATCGTAGTCGGGAAGGAAAGGGTGTGGAACGGCACATTGTCCTTGCCCATGAACTGCACGTACCGGACATCGTCCGCGCCAAGGTCCGTTCGCCACCATCGGTGCCATTCCGAGTCGGGCATTCCGTTGGCATCCGCCCATTCGGCGGTCGCCGCGATATATTCGATCGGCGCGTCGAACCATACATAGAACACCTTGCCTTCCATGCCCGGCCAGTCTTCGACGCCTTTTTTTACGGGAATCCCCCATTCGAGGTCGCGCGTAATGCCGCGATCCTGAAGTCCGTCGCCGTCCCTTAGCCATTTTTTCGCTATGGAAGTTGTGAGCACGGGCCAGTCGAATTTAGTTTCGATCCAATCTTCCAGCCTTTCCCTGAATGCCGACTGCTTCAAGTAGAGGTGCTTGGTTGCCCTCAATTCCAAATCGGCTGATCCGGAAACCGCCGATCGAGCATCAATCAGGTCCGTCGGGTCCAATTGCTTTGTGCAGTTTTCGCATTGGTCGCCGCGAGCTCGCTCGTATCCGCAAGCCGGGCAGGTCCCCTCGATGTAACGGTCGGGCAGAAAGCGGCCGTCCTCCTTCGAGTAGACCTGTTTTTCAGCAACCTCTCGGATCAGGCCGTTGTCAGCCAGTCGACCGGCGAAATGCTGCGTAAGCTGGTGATTGCGTCCGCTGGATGATCGCCCGAAGTGATCGAAGGACAGTCGAAAGCCTTCCCCTAGTCGCTTTTGCACCTGGTGCATTTCGGCGCAGTATTCCGCTACGGGAATACCTGCATTCATCGCCGCGAGCTCGGCCGGGGTTCCATGTTCGTCGGTCGCGCAGATGAACATTACTTCGTTGCCTTGAAGTCGCATGTAGCGCGCGTATAAATCCGCCGGCAGCTGGCTGCCCACGAGATTTCCCAGGTGCTTGATCCCGTTAATGTACGGGATCGCGGAGGTAATGAGTATACGCGCCATCTTCGCCGGAACTCCTGAATCGTCGCGAGTTCCTAGCCGATATCAAAGCACGGCGCTAGCTGCGATGCCGGTTCGATTGACTGGCAAAGCTGCGTTGGTGCGATGGCGCTACGCCTTGGCGACCGGTGTGCGATCGTTCGCAGAAATAGGCGCCGGATTGAAATTCGACCGATTTAAGAACGAATGCCGATTCGACTTCAAATAGCTATCGATCGCGGCGCCTGCGCCTAATCAGTCGCCCGATAAGAAAGCTGGTTCGCGGCGTGTATACGTAGGGAGTCCGACTCTTTTTCGACGGGCGCCGACCCATGCGCAATATCGAGAAAACGCAAAGCGCAAGGTGAATGATCCCAATGAAAACGAACATCGATTCCGGCCCCGCTACGGCGATAAGCATCGCAACGATCGCCGGGCTCGCGATCGCGCCGATCGCATACAGGAACAGCAGTGACGAGCTTAGTTCCACCATTTGCTCCGGGTCGGCGAAATCGCTCGCGTGTGCCGCGCCTACCGAGAATATCGGAAATGTGGTCATGCCGAAAATGACCGCGCCGGTAAATACTCCGACAGGTCCGGAATTCGACAGCGCGACCGTAGCGATGCACGAGCAGATCGCCATTGCCGATAGACCGACTATGACCCAGCGCCTGTCGTAGCGGTCGGCCAGCCAGCCGACCGGGTACTGCGCAATCGCGCCTCCGAAAATAAACGCTGCTAGAAACAAGGCGATAAGGCCCGCTCCTAGTCCGACTTCAATGCCGTAGATCGGACCCATCATCCGAAAGCTGGCGGTTGTCAGGCCGGCAGTGACGACGGCGATGCAAGCCATCGGCGACACTTGGAACGCCAGCCTAGGGTTGAGGCGCGGGGCTTTGCGGATTGATGGCTGCGGTATCCGGGTGAGAAGGAGCGGCAGCAATGACGCGCAGCATATTATTGCGAGAATATTGTAGGAGATATAGCTCGCCGGATCCAGGACGCTGATGAGCAACTGCGCGCATAGCCCCGCTCCAAGATCGGCCATGCGGTATGTGCCCATGGCGCGACCGCGGTTCCGGTTCGTGAATTTGGCCTGAAGCCAGGCTTCGATAACGGTAAAGCAGCCGGCTACGCATAGTCCCGACATCACGCGCATGACGGCCCATGCGTAAGGATCGATAATTATCGTGTGGAAGAGTATTCCCAGGGTTCCCGAAGCCGCAAAGGCGGCAAAGGACCGCGAATGTCCGATCGACCCTATTAGGCGTGGCGCCCACCAGCAGCCGACGAAAAACCCGACGAAATGCGAGGATCCAAGCATGCCGATTTCCGCGGTCGAGAATCCCTTCTGGATGCCCGCAAGCGCATCGAGCGGGGCAACCCCGCCCGAACTCAATTGGAGGAGAATGACTGATAAAAACAGTGCGGAAAAGGAAACGATGATCTGCATGATTTGGAGGGCATTGACCGGGCGCGAGCCGAGACTAGTTTCATTTGGAGGACATCGCGCACTTGCCAACCAGTTGAGTCGATTATTTTTTATTCTTGAATTTTATGGGAGCCGGCGAGCTTTTCCCGCGCAGGTTTCGTTTGAGCGATGCGGGACTTGCAATATATAGAACGAGATTTCGAGAATTCAAGATTTGCCATCCTTCGAGAAATAGCTCGGCCGCTCCTCTCGCGCCATGTGGTCGAGAACGCCGTTTACGAACGGCATTTCCTTGCCTTCGGGATAAAATGCCTTTGCCACTTCGAGGAATTCGTTGATCGTAACTCGAGGCGGAGTGCTCGAGTCGACCAATTCGGCGCCGGCTGCTCGGAACAAGGCTCGAAGCGTTGGATCGATTCTGTCGATGGGCCAGTCGTCCACTAGAGCACTATCCGCAAGCTTGTCGATTCGGCTCTGCTGCTCGACCGCCGTCGTAATCAGAAGATCGAAGAATTCCTTGTCCGCCTCGGCAAGCCGCGCGCCGTCGACGACCGCGCCGAACCTGTGCTCCTCGAATTCTTCCTTGATCGTTTCCAGGCCTTGGCCGGTGGCTTCCATTTGCGACAGCGCTTGCAGAGCATGGAATCTGGCGACGAGGCGAAGTTGCCTGCGCTTGCGTCCATGCTTGCGGGAATTGGGACCCTTCACTATTTCAGCTTTGTTCCCGCCCGGGTGGCATCGGAGCCGCCCGCCGAAAATCCTATGCTCGCGGCGCGCGAATCGAATCGCCGGTAAAGCGCGACTAGGTGCAGCGCAGCTTCCGCAGCCCCGCCGCCCTTGTTCTGCCGATGCGGGTCCGCCCGCTCCTCAGCCTGATCCAAATTTTCCACTGTCAGAATTCCGTTGCCGACGCATAGGCCGGCAAGATTGAGCATCATGATCCCTCTGGAACTGTCATTGCAAACGGTTTCGTAGTGAGTTGTCGCTCCGCGTACAACGCAGCCGAGAGCGACGAAGCCTTCGAAATCGGAATTCGCGGAGGCGATTTTGATCGCCGCCGGGACTTCGAGCGCCCCGGGGACCTCGATTCTCTCCCTATCGGCCTTGACCCGATCTAGTGTCGCTTCCGCGCCTTGTACGAGCATTTCCGCAATTTCGCGATAAAAGGGCGCGACAACGACAAGGACTCGAGGCGGCGAGGAAAATGCTGGCAGCGGAAGCGCCGCCTCGCCGACGGACGCCATGTCAGTCGCGCCTCGAGAGAGGGCGGGTGCCTTCGATCGACAATCCGTACCCGTCGAGACCAATAACCTTCGGGCTCGGAGAATTCGTTAGCAGTATCATTCGGGCGATTCCGAGAGATCCGAGTATCTGTGCGCCGAGCCCGTATTGGCGAAGCGTATTTGTGGAAATTTTGGAATCCGGATCGATTTTCATTTGCGTATCGCGAATTAGCACTACGACTCCCCGCTCTTCCTCGGCAATGCTTCTCATCGCATCCGCCACCTGAGTCAGTCGATTCGGCGACAGGCCGAGAAGGTCGTCGAGAGGATTCAAGGCGTGCATTCGCACGAGAACCGGTTCATCGCCCGAAATGTCGCCCTTGGTCAGAACGATGTGCTCGGCGCCCTCCGTTTCGTCTTCAAAGACCCGCATTAGCCAATCTCCGCCGTACGCAGAAGTTACCGGGCGCGCCTTTACCTGATGGACAAGGTTGTCGTGCCGAAGCCGATAGGCGATCAAATCGGAAATCGTGCCGATCCTGATCGCGTGGCGCTGGCCGAAGGCGATAAGATCCGGCAGACGAGCCATCGTTCCGTCTTCGTTCATGACTTCGCATATGACGCCCGAAGGGTTAAGCCCCGCCAGGCGCGAAATATCGACCGCCGCCTCGGTATGGCCGGCCCTGACCAGAACGCCCCCGTCTCTGGCGCGGACCGGGAAAATGTGACCGGGCGTAGCGATGTCGTCCGCTCTCGACATTGGGTCTATCGCGACGTGCACGGTATGGGCGCGGTCGTGCGCGGAGATTCCGGTCGTAACGCCCTCGCGCGCTTCGATGGCAATCGTGAATGCCGTTTCGTGCCGCGAAGAATTCGTCGGCGACATCAATGGAAGGCCTAAGGCCTTCGTTCTCTCGCCTGTTAAGGCGAGGCAAATCAGACCTCGCCCGTGCGTTGCCATAAAGTTGATCGCATCCGGAGTTGCCATTTGAGCCGGGATCACGAGATCGCCTTCATTTTCGCGATCCTCGTGGTCCACGATGACAAACATTTTTCCGTTGCGCGCGTCCTCGAGGATTTCCTCCGTCGAGGAAATCGCGTCGGAAAAGTCTTCCTTGTCCATGCTTAGCGAGGCCCTTCCAGAATCCGCGCTACATAGCGTGCAAGCGCGTCAATTTCCATATTCAAGTTGCTCCCGACCCGTGCCTGACCCAAATTAGTTACGTTCCGCGTATGAGAGATGAGGTTGACAGTAAAGCGTTTTCCCCTAACTTCGTTTACGGTAAGCGAAACGCCGTTAAGCGCAACGGATCCTTTGGGCGCGATAAATTTCGCAAGCTCATTCGGCGCAGCAAGCTCCATGCGCAAGCTACCGCCGTCTTCCCGGGCGCTTTCTACCGATGCCACGCCGTCTACATGGCCGGATACGATGTGGCCTCCGATTTCATCCCCGACTCTAAGAGGCCGTTCCAGATTAATTCGCGAATCTAGCTTCCAGTCGCTCACGCGGGTCTTCGATAGCGATTCGTCGGAAACTTCGACTTCGAACCAGTCTTCGCCGAAATTCACCGAGGTCAAGCAAACTCCGTCGCAGGCGATGGATGCGCCCAGCTCAATTCGCCCAATGTCGGGAGGGGTTTCGATTCGCACTTTGAGATCGGCGATTCTTTCGATGCGTTTGACGATGCCCGTGCCCGCCACAATCCCAGTAAACATGATGCGAAACCTCGCGTGTGATGCACCGTCCACCTAAAGCGTGCGTTTAAATTCATCAAGATTTAAGAGAGCGATTTCGATTCGGGCGCGGGCCGCGGGTCCGGTGAATCCGCGGCTATTCCTTTGCAGTTCGTTGCCACCGATGCAGGATATCTTTGCCGGCAATTGAAATTTCCGCCAATTCGAACTTCGGCGATTCGTCCAGCATCCGCCACGGCGTCCTTCCTATCGACGGTTGCCCGTCTGCCCCTAGGGCGAATCCGGCGGTGAAGCAGAATAGCTCGTCCACCAAATCGGCAGCGAGCAGACTTCCGGCAAGCGCTGCGCCGCCTTCGCACAGCAGGCGCGTAAGGCCGAGGCAAGCGAAATTCCGCATAGCATCGCGCAAATCTACTCGGTCGTCTTCAGAGCGTCGGCAACAAATCGTTTTGGCGCCGACATCGTTCCAGCTCTTCACGGCATCGTTTGAGCAGCCCTCTCCGTAAGCGATCCAAAGGGCATGCGTTCCCGCAGATCCGGCAAGTCTGTTTGTTGGCGACGTCCTTAACCCGGTGTCGAAAAAAATTCGAACCGGCGAATGATTTGAATCGATTTCGCGCACAGTCAGAAATGGGTCGTCGGCTTCGACCGTGCCCCTGCCGACGGCAATCGCGTCGAATTTGGCGCGAATTGCATGAACTCTTCGTCTCGCGGCCGGTCCCGTGATCCACTGGCTTTGGCCGCCCGCGGAAGCAATTTTCCCGTCTAGGGACGTAGCCGTCTTGAGTGCGATAAACGGCCTGTTCTCAGTTACCCGTAGAAAATAACCCAAATTTGCGAGCCTTGCTTCCTCCCTCAGGCATCCGCCCGCGACTTCTATTCCAGCCTCCCGCAAAATCCGCGCACCTTTGCCCGATACTCTCGGGTCGGGATCCTCAATGGCGTACATGACGCGGGCGATGCCGGCCTCCGCAAGCAGCCTTGCGCATGAATTCGTCTTGCCGACATGCGCGCAAGGCTCAAGCGTAACGTATGCCGTTGCCCCCTTCGCGCTTGATCCAGCGGCGCGGAGAGCATTTGCTTCCGCATGCGGCCTTCCGCCTTTCGACGTAGCGCCTCTACCAACGACCTTTCCCTGGGAGACGATGACGCAGCCGACGGAGGGATTCGGATGCGTGCGGCCGAGGCCGCGCGAGCCAATGGCAAGCGCATGGCGCATCCAGCGCTCATCCGCCGTCCTATCGGCCATAAATTAATCGTTGGGTTCGGCGGGCGGTCGAAGCTCCGCTACGAATGATTCAAAATCGTCGGCAACTTGAAAATTTTTGTATACGCTGGCGAAGCGGACATACGCGACCGTATCGATTCGCGAAAGCGCATCCATCATGAATTCGCCGATGCTTTTTGACTGGATTTCGGATTCGCCCAGTGATTCCAGGCGGCGCACGACCCCGGAAATCATTAGGTTTATTCGTTCCGGTTCCACCGGGCGTTTTCTTAGTGCGATGTTTACCGAGCGTTCAAGCTTGTTTCTGTCGAACGGCTCTCGGCGGCCGTTCGACTTTAGCACGACGAGATCGCGAAGCTGTACGCGCTCGTAGGTCGTAAACCGCCCGGCGCACGCCAGGCAGACGCGCCGGCGCCTGATTACGACGTGACCTTCGGCAGGCCGAGAGTCCTTGACTTGGGTTTCTGTGCTTCCGCAAAATGGGCAGCGCATATGATGAACTCCGCATGATGATGTTCATGCGGATAGTAATTGGGCTAAAGTGCCAATTCAATACAAAATTTTGTATTTGAATCGCGGGAAATCAATCGATTTGCCGATAAATCGCTATTGGCCGCGTTCCATAATGCCCGAATTCTAGTTGCTTTCCAAAAAAGGGCGAAGCTTTCGACTTCGATTTGGATGCTTAAGCTTGCGCAGCGCCTTGGCTTCGATCTGCCTAATTCTCTCGCGAGTCACGTTGAACTGCTGGCCAACTTCCTCCAGCGTATGGTCCGTATTCATTCCGATACCGAATCGCATTCGAAGCACGCGTTCTTCCCTAGCGGTCAGCGATGCCAGTACCCGGGTCGTCGTCGCCTTGAGGTTGACTTGGATCGCGCTGTCGAGCGGAAGAATAGCATTCTTGTCCTCGATGAAGTCGCCGAGCTGCCCGTCCTCGTCGTCGCCCACCGGGGTCTCTAGACTGATCGGCTCTTTCGCGATCTTCATGACCTTCCGGACTTTGTCCAGCGGCATCTGAAGTTTTTCCGTCAATTCCTCGGGCGTGGCTTCGCGACCGTTTTCGTGAAGCATCTGTCTCCCGGTCCTAACGAGTTTGTTAATCGTTTCAATCATGTGGACCGGAATGCGAATCGTGCGCGCCTGGTCGGCGATTGATCGAGTAATGGCCTGGCGAATCCACCAGGTGGCGTACGTCGAAAACTTGTACCCTCGGCGGTATTCGAATTTGTCTACCGCCTTCATCAAGCCGATATTGCCTTCTTGAATCAAGTCAAGGAACTGAAGCCCGCGATTTGTATATTTCTTCGCGATGGAGATCACGAGCCTCAAATTCGCTTCTACCATCTCCGTCTTGGCGCTGCGCGCTTCCTTTTCGCCCTTCTGAACCTGGTTAACGATTCGCCGAAACTCTTTTATGTCGAGGCCGAGAAACCGGCTGACTTCGGCTAGCGCTCCCTGGTTAGCCTTCACTGCGTCGCGAGAAGAACCAACGAAAACCTCCCAGCGCTTGCTGGGCTTTTCGGCCATATTGTCGATCCAGCCCGGCTCGAGTTCGCGGCCTATCCACGCCTCGCGAAACTCCGCCTTGTTCAGCCGCGCCCTGTCGGCAAGCTTTGACATCTTCGAGTCGACCGAGATGACCCTTTGATTGAATCCGTACAATTGGTCCAGGAGCGCTTCTATGCGGTTGTTGTTGAAGTGCAGAGAATTGACGAGTTCGACGATTTCCGACCTCAGAGCCTGATATTTCGCCTCGCTTTGCTTCGAGATCTTTCTCGATTGGCCGAGCGCCGCTTTCACCCGGCGATCCTGCATCTTCGCGAGCGACTTATACTTTTTCGAAATCGCATCCAGAGTCTCGAGCACTTGCGGGCGAAGCAGGGATTCCATAGAAGAAATCGACATATTCGCCTTTTCATCGTCGATGCTTGCCAGTTTCCCGTCGACGATGCCGGAATCGTCTTCGCCAATATTAATGTCTGATTTTTCGGCGGCCGTGCTAGCGCGGCCAAGCGTGGCGTCGAGGTCGATAACGTCGCGCAAGTAAACCTCGTCCGAAAGGATTTCGTCTCGCCAAATCGTAATAGCCTTGAACGTCAGCGGGCTTTCGCACAGGCCGGCGATCATGGTGTTTCGACCCGCTTCGATTCTCTTGGCGATAGCTGTTTCCCCTTCTCGGGAAAGCAGTTCTACGGTTCCCATCTCGCGAAGATACATGCGAACCGGATCGTCGGTTCTGTCCAATGTGCTGGACTGCGCCGTGGTCAAGGCCAGTTCCCGGGATTCCGAAACCTCTACTTCTTCGGAACCGGACTTCGCCTCCTCATCGATTTCGGTGTCTTTTTCCGCTTCGACGACATTTACTCCCAGCTGAGACAGGTGGGCCATCACGGTTTCGATTTGCTCCGAAGACGTTTGTTCGGGAGGAAGCACGGCATTTATCTGGTCGTATGTGATGTATCCTCGTTCGCGACCCGTGCGGATCATGTTTTTAACCGCCGCGCGGCGGTCTCGATCGTTGATCGCGTTGGATTCGGCGGATGCTTGCGGTTTTGGCGATTCTAGGTCCTTCAATGACATACGAATATCCTCGCCAGCTTGGTAATTCTTGATTTGGTCGATGTCGCGCCGCGATTCAATAGTTGGCTGTAATATAACTGAAATTATTGGCTTGCATTGAGCGGCGCGGCAACGGCGGATGGAGCTTTCAGATAAAGGCTAATTCCGAATTATCGGCAATGTCAATAGATTGCCAACGGTCCCGCGGGCGATGATGCGGCATGCCGCGAAATCGCCCGGTCATTGAAATCTCGCCGTCTCCAAGATTGACCTAGTTCGGAATGGCCGCGGCGAAACGGAAAAATCTATGCAAAAAATTCCGCCGCCGTGGATTTGTCATAATACTGTAATGAATTTTAAGTATTGGATTTACATTGGCTGCCTACTTGTGTCGCGGGCCGCGAAATCTCGGCCAAAATCCAAATAGGAGATAACAATGACTTTCGCTAAAACGTCCGCAGCCGTTTTGGTGGTCGCCGCAGTCGGCGCATCGTCGGCGTTTGCTCGCGATCAGATTAGAATCGTAGGATCGTCCACGGTTTTTCCGTACACCCAGGCCGTAGCCGAGCAGTTTTCGAACATGACCGGCGCACCGTCGCCGATCGTTGAATCCACCGGCACCGGCGGCGGGATGAGAATTTTTTGCGCCGGCATCGGCGAAAAGCATCCCGACCTGACCGGCGCTTCCCGCGCCATGAAGTCCTCGGAGCAGGAGCTTTGCCGAGAAAACGGCGTTGCGGAAATCTCCGAGGCTCTCATTGGATATGACGGTCTTTCGATCGCGATTTCGCGCGAAAACGAGTTTGAATGGAACCTATCGCTGGAAGACGTCTATCTTGCGCTCGCCGCTCTGGTTCCCGTTAACGGCGAATGGGCCGACAACCCGCATATGAAATGGTCCGAAATCGATCCTGAGCTTCCCGATTCGGAAATTCTCGCCTACGGACCGCCGCCCACTTCGGGCACTCGCGACGCGTTCGTCGAACTCGCCATGCACGAAGGCTGCGAAGGCCTTGAATTCGTCAAGGAAGGCGGATTCGACGGCGACTGGGTCGAGGAAAACTGCTCGCGCATGCGTCAGGACGGACCCTTCGTCGAAGCTGGCGAAAACGACAATCTAATCGTTCAGCGTCTGAATTCCGACCCGTCCGCCATGGGCATTTTCGGATATTCGTTCCTCTATGAAAACCTGGACACGCTGAAGCCGATCGACATTAACGGCGTCATGCCCGACCAGAACACGATCGGCGATTTTTCCTATCCGATCTCGCGTCCGCTATATTTCTATACGAAGAATGCGCATAGGGGCGTTATTCCGAATTTTCAGGAATTCATCGAAGAGTACATGTCGGACGACGCTCTCGCCCCAGGCGGCTATCTGTCCGAGCGCGGCCTCGTTGCTCTGAACGAGGAGCGCAGGGCCATGCTGCGGGAGGCCGTAATCGGCGGCGAAAACATGGAAGCCAGGTAGGCGAAATGAAGAGTCTCGGGCATCCCGCGGCGGATGCCCGGGTTTTCGAGAAGGGCGAGGCATGACAATGATCGCGTTCATCGTCCTGCTCTTGTTCGCGATTTCAGGCTATATTCTCAATCGAATTTCGGCGCGCGCCATTCGAGACGGCGGAACGCGCCTTCATTCGGTACCGGGATACCATGGTCTTTTTTCATTTTTCGTCGTGTTCGTTCCGGTATTCGTATTGATTTTGCTTTGGCTCGCGCTGCAAGGCCCGGTTTTGGACGCCATCGTCATGGGACGACTTCCGCCCGGAACTCTCGACGACCTCGGCACCGGAGCCAGGCAGCTTCTGCTCGCGGAAATCAAGTCGATAGCGGGCGGTAGAATTTTCGGCCAGCCCGAAGACTGGAAACTCGCAGCGGGCCAGGACCTCGTCGAATTTCGCGAATTCTCCTACGAGGCCCTGTTGATATTGACCGCGATTTTTTCTGCCGGGCTTCTGATTTACGCCAGGCGGAAAGTATCATCGGAATTTCGCGCGCGCCACGGGGTCGAAAGAATCGTCTCGGGCTTGATGATTCTCTGCTCGGTGGTGGCGATCTTTACGACGATTGGAATTATCGCCTCGCTCCTTGTGGAAACCGGGAAATTCTTAGCCCTCGTTCCTTTGAGCGAATTCCTATTCGGCCTGAATTGGGAGCCTCAGATACCGATTCGCGAAGATCAGATCGCGGCCGAGGGCGCATTCGGGTGGATTCCCGTGTTCGCCGGAACGCTGGTCATAACCGTTGTCGCGCTGCTGGTTGCGGTTCCTGTCGGGCTTATGTCCGCGATTTATCTGAACGAATTCGCGCCTCGGCGCGTCAGAGCGAGCGCGAAGCCGGTTCTCGAGGTTTTGGCAGGAGTTCCCACGGTAGTCTACGGCTTTTTCGCCGTTCTCGTCGTTGCGCCCGCTTTTAGAGGAGCGGGCGATGCGCTCGGGGTCGCCGTGTCCCCAAATACGGCTCTTGCGGCGGGGACCGTCATGGCAATTATGCTGATCCCTTTCATATCTTCATTCACGGACGACGCGCTCGCTGCCGTTCCGCAGGCGCTGCGAGACGGTTCCCTGGCCCTTGGAGCGACCAGAACCGAAACCATGCTGAAGGTTCTGTTTCCGGCGGCGATCCCGGGTATCGTGGGCGGAATCCTGTTGGCGGTCAGCCGAGCGATAGGCGAAACGATGATCGTTGTGATGGCCGCCGGCCTGATCGCTAAATTGACGATCAATCCTCTCGACAGCGTAACGACGGTGACTGTGCAAATCGTTACCCTTCTTATTGGCGATACATCTTTCGACAGCCCTAAAACCTTGGCCGCATTCGCACTCGGCATGATGCTGTTCATAGTCACTCTCGCCATCAACGTACTGGCGGTCCGTATCGTGCGAAAATACCGGGAGATATACGAGTGAGCGAGCGAGATGGCTGATGGAACACTCGGCGGAGGACGCATGACAACGAGCGAAGCCGTCAAGAAAAGTCTTGCCGCCCGCAACAGAAAGCAAGTCTTGTTCAAGGGAGTGGGGCTTGGCGCGGTGGCGCTCGCATTCTTGATGCTAGTTGTCCTCGTGGGCTCTTTGCTGAGCACGGGATACAAGGCTCTGACCCAGACTCACGTTACCTTGGAAGTTTTTGTGGACCCCGAGGTGATTGCCGCCGAGAAACTTCCGCGAGGCAATTTCAAAAAGGTTCTGCAGGCGTCGATGCAGTCCCTGTTTCCCGAAGTCTCTTCCAGTAGAGAACAGCGGCGACTCGTTGGAATGCTCAGCAACGGAGCGCAGTTCGAGTTGCGCGACATGATCGTCGACAATCCGGCCCTCATCGGAAAATCGGTAACTTTGACCGTTCCGACTTCCGATCCTTACGACCAGCTGAACAAGGAGTTGATCGACAGGGAGACTCCGGAGCAAAACCGGAGGCTGAACGACCTCGAGATTGAGTGGTTTGATCAACTCAAGTCCGCCGGCGCTATCACGAGCCCTTTGAACACCGGCTTGATTACGAACTCAGACAGCAGGTTTCCGGAACTGGCCGGCCTAAGAGGAGCGCTGATCGGTTCATTCTGGGCTCTGTTCGTGTGCTTCTGGATTTCATTCCCGCTCGGCATCGGCGCCGCGATTTATCTTGAAGAATTCGCGCCGAAGAATCGAGCCAGCGATTTCATCGAAGTGAACATTAACAATTTGGCCGCGGTGCCGTCGGTCGTTTTCGGGCTGCTCGCCCTTGCGGTCTTTATCGGCTGGTTCGGCATGCCGCGGTCCGCGCCGCTGGTGGGAGGAATGACGTTGGCATTGATGACGATGCCGACCATAATTATCGCGACTCGCGCTGCGTTGAAGGCGATTCCGCCTAGCATACGGGAAGCGGCGCTCGGTATTGGCGCGTCTCGGCAGCAAGTCGTGTTCCACCATGTGCTGCCGCTGGCTATGCCCGGGATTCTCACGGGCACGATCATCGGACTTGCGCAGGCTCTCGGCGAGACCGCTCCGCTCTTGCTGATCGGAATGAACGCCTTTATTGCCGCGGCTCCGGGAAGCCCGCTCGACAGTTCAACCGCGCTGCCTACCCAGATATTTATCTGGGCCGATAGCCCGGAAAGAGGGTTCGTGAGCAGAACTTCGGCCGCGATCCTTGTGCTTCTCGGATTCCTGATAATCATGAATAGCCTAGCGATTTTCCTTCGCAACAAATTCGAAAGGAAATGGTAGCTCGAAAAGCGTCCATCGCTAGACTTCCCGAATTTTCTCTAAGCCTTGCTGAACAAGTTCCGGGCGCGGCAGCTCGTGCCGAAGCCGGCTAGCGGATTCAAATTCTCGCTATGATCTCGTCGATACTGTTTCTATCGTTTTCATTGACCGGAGTAGGGTTCAATCCGGATTCGGAGTCGTCCCGGGAATGATTCCTTGCTTTGCGAAGATTCGCTTTCGCTCCCTTGATGCATGACAAGGCGAATTCGGCGTCGGTCTCAATGTCGAGCCGCGCTTCCTTGAAGGCCTCGCGCGCGCTGCGATCGGCAAAGAGCTTCTGGATTTCCTCGTCGAGAACTGCGCGAGCCTGCACCCGGCATTCGGCATTTGCAATCGCAGGAACAATTTCCAAGTAACGTTGACCTAATATTCGCTCGACCTTTTTCGCGCCGACTGCCGACGCCACCCTTGCCTTGAATTCGGCCGGGTCCCCGATGCCGGCATGTTTAAGGATCATGTCCCTTACTTCGGCATGGTCGTCGACCGAAGTATCCAGTTCCTCCAGCTGGCTTTCAAATTCCGTCACCAATTCGGGATAATTCAAGCAAATCCCCAGAATAACGGCTTCGCGAATGCTCTCGCTGCCCCCGCCTTTGCCGGCGGCCTGGGCAAGCAGCGAAGTCCTGGTTTCGTTCAAGGGCATGCCGACGGTTTCGGTTCCTCCGAATTTTCGCTCCCTCTGGCTTCGCGAATTACCGAAGGAATTCCACATCATCGACTTGAATTCGGTGAAATACTGCTTGCGCAAGTTGCCGTCCGGGATCTTCTCAATGGCGGAATTCAGCCGTGCCTGGAGGCCGGCCCGCTGTTCCGGAGAATTGAATTGCCGCCCCCGAGTTTCGCTCAGCCACAGAAGCTTATGCAGAGGAATCGCCTGTTCGATAAGGTTTTTCATCGCATCGGCTCCGCGCTGCGCAATCAGGTCGTCGGGGTCCATTCCTTCGGGAAGGAGGCAGAATCGGAGCGTCCGACTATGGCCCAAATGCGGTAGCGCGGTAAAAATGACGCGGATCGCCGCGGCGAATCCCGCTTGGTCGCCGTCAAGCGCGATCACCGGCTCCGGCGACATCTTCCAAAGTAGGCTGAGCTGCGTTCGCGTTACCGCGGTTCCCAGCGGCGCGACGGAAGCTTCGAGCCCCCCCTGGCTCAGCGCGATTACATCCATATAGCCTTCGGCGAGGACGAGAGGCTGGCCTTTCGCAATTGCCTCTCTCGCCGCCGCGTAATTGTAGAGGCAATTCCCTTTTTTAAATATCAGCGTTTCCGGCGAATTCAGGTATTTTGCTCTGGCATTTGGATCCATGGACCGTCCGCCGAAAGCTATGACTTTGCCGCGGCGGCTGCGTATGGGGAACACGATTCTATTGCGAAACCAGTCGAAGAAGCCGTCGCCGTCGCTCGACTTGCCGGCAAGGCCAGCCTCCACCGCCGCATCGTCGCCGTAGCCGTGCTTGGCGAAGTGCCTGAGTAGAACGCCGCCCGGCGGCGCAAATCCGATTCCGTATCGGCGGCAGTCTTCGGGAGACAGCCCGCGAGTGCGAAGGTAGTCGCGCGCCGCGCGGCCGGAACTCGAATCGAGATTCAGCCTGTAGAATTTAGCGGCTTCCTCGGCCATTGCGGAGAGTTCGGTCGCCTTGTCAGCCCTTTGGCGGTCTTCGGGCGCCGCCGCGGGCAAAGGCATACCGGCTATTTCGGCAAGTCTTTCAACGGCTTCCGGAAAATTCAGGTTATTTATCTTTTGATAGAACTGGATCGTTCCGCCGCCTGCCTCGCAACTGAAGCACTTGAAGAACCCGTCGTGCTCCTTGATGTGGAATGACGGCGTTTTCTCGCTATGGAACGGACAGCACGCCCAGTACTCGCCGACGGCGGGACGCGATTTTCCCGGGTCCCACGAGACATGCCGGCCCGCGATTTCCCTGATGGACAGACGCGAGCGAAGCTCGTCGAGAAATTGTTCGGTGAATCGCATCGAATGAGTATTGCCCGAAGATTCTTTCTCGGCAAGTCCGCATCGTACCGGCTCGGCGATTTTCGCGAATTATTGGAGAGTGGCTCAGTTTAAACCGCATAGACTTCGGAGCTGATCGGCAAAGTAGAAACTTCGAGGAATTTGGCGTTGCCAAATCTCCGTAGGGGCTTGCACTGACGCGGGCGGAAGCTCTTGCCGCGCATGCGAGCGGGTTGAAGTTTTGCGGGGCGTAACTAAAGACTGGCCTTTTCGGCGGGAAAGCAGGCGCAAGACACTTGAGCGAGAAAATGGAACAAGAATTCAAGACGCCTCGATTTGCGCTTGTTGTCGCTTGCGATTCCGATTGCGGTCGCGATGTCGGCTAGCGAATGTCCACGGATTTGGTCAGTTTACCGCTTGCGCTTTCGAAAATCAGAATCTTGTCATCCTGCGTAACTACGGCGTGCCAGCCATTTCCCCGCGTAAATGACTGGGCCTCTACCCCTTCCGGAAGCTCGATGAAGTCCGGAAAATTGCTTTCGAAACCGTTCCGTGCATTGACAAATTGGAGGTAGACCAGGACCACGACAATTGAAAAGCCAACGATAAAAACTATTGTCATTGCCGTGACAAGGTAGCGCAAGACGCGCAGGTTGGCGGGATCGCCGTGGATTTTTGGAGCGTCGGCCATGAATTTGGATAACCGCGAGGTGGTTGTCGTCGAGGTGGGCGAGAACCCTCCGAAGCGACTCGATAAAGCGCTTGCGTTATTTGCGCCAGACCGAATGGGGCTGAGTCGGACTCGCATTGCGAAACTTATCCGCGATGGCAAGGTATCTTGCCAAGGCGAAGCGGAGCTGCTTCCGGACAAGGCGGTCGAAAAAGGGCAGCAATGGACAATCCTCCTGGACGAGGACGGCGTTGGCGAAACGTTGCCGGAAAAAATAGATCTGGATATCAGATACGAGGATAGTGAACTAATCGTGGTCAACAAGCCGGCCGGCCTTGTCGTGCATCCGGCGCCGGGAAACCGCCAGGGAACGCTTTTGAACGGGCTGCTGCATCATTGCAAAGGCCTGTCCCAGGTAAGGTCGCCGTCGATGTCGGGTATTGTTCACCGCCTGGATAAGGATACGAGCGGTTTGCTGGTCGCGGCGAAATCCGATCGGTCTCATCTCGGGCTGGCGCAGCAATTTGCAAAGCGGTTGGTTGACAGGCGATACACGGCGGTAGTACGCGGCCTGCCGGGCGCCTCCGCCTCGATGCTGGGGAGGCGCGAGGGCTCGGAGATCGAAGGCGGAGGCGTCATTCGAATGGAAGGCAAAATCGGCCGGAGCGACCGCGACAGGAAAAAAATGGCTGTGAAACTCCGAAACGGAAAATGGGCCGTTACTCGCCTCCGCGTAAAAGAACATTTCATCGCCGCGCACGCTTCTTTGCTCGAATGCTGGCTAGAGACGGGCCGCACTCATCAAATCCGGGTGCATTTGGCGCATTTCGGGCATCCTCTTGTAGGCGATCGCGTCTACGGTCGGCGCCACCCGGCGGAATTCATCGGGCTAGGCGGCGAAATTCGGACGGCCGTCAGCGATTTCGAGCGACAGGCGCTGCATGCAGGAACTCTTGGCTTTGTGCATCCGGTAACCGGCGAAAGGATGGAATTTGCCGCCGAACTGCCTAACGACATGAAAGAGCTTGTAAATGCGTTGCGTTCTTGCGGCGCCAAATTTCGATAACGCAATCTTTAACTCGGATTCGACGGAATTCCCGGAATTATCCGTTATACTCATTGCAGAAAGTTTGAATCGCCCCGCGTCGCTTCGCGGAAATTATCGGCGAGCCAGATATAGAGGCGCAAATGCGAGCCATGAAAACTTACTCGAATTTACCGGTTCCGTCGCCCGAACTCGGCATTTCCCACTACTTGCAGGAAATTCGGAAATTTCCGGTGCTTGAGCCGGAAGAAGAATACATTCTGGCGAAGCGCTGGCGAAATGATGCGGATACGACGGCCGCGCAGACGTTGGTTACTTCCCATTTGCGGCTCGCTGCGAAAATCGCAATGGGCTACCGAGGCTACGGTCTCCCAATCGAGGACGTGATTTCGGAGGCAAATGTCGGTCTGATGCAGGCGGTCAAGAGATTCGACCCCGAAAAGGGCTTTAGGCTCGCGACCTACGCTCTGTGGTGGATAAAGGCGAGCGTCACCGAATACATCATGAGGTCGTCCAGCCTTGTAAAACTTGGAACCACCGGAGCTCAAAAAAAGCTGTTCTTCAATCTTAGAAAGATCAAATCCAAGCTTGGGATCGAAACATCGGGCGACATGATGCCGGACGATGTCAAGAAGATCGCGGAAACGCTCAACGTGACGGAGGAAGAAGTTATTTCGATGAACCGGCGCATGTCCGCGCCGGACGCGTCCCTTAACCTTCCTGCGCGTCAGGATGAAGATAATTCCAGCGAGCTTCAGGATCTAATTGCGGACTCGGCTATTGGACCGGAGGAGGAGGTAGCGGAAAAAAACGAAGCTGCCGTGCGTCATGAAATGCTTTTCGACGCGCTCGTGGTTCTCAATGATCGCGAAAAGGATATCTTCCTTGAGAGGCGGCTGCAGGAATCCTCCACGACACTGGAAAAGCTGGCGGAAAAATACGGAGTTAGCCGAGAAAGAATCCGCCAGATCGAGAATCGTGCGTTCGAGAAAGTTCAGCAGGAAATCCTTAGGCAGGCCGCCAAGCGAGGCCTAATCCCCGAAAACCGCGCATAGGCCTTCCGCGCCTCAGTCCATCGCTTCAAGCTCGTCGATATATCCCGAAATTATCGACATTCCATTCCTCCAGAAGTTCGGGTCTGCGGCGTCGATGCCGAACGGCGCCAGCAATTCCGAGTGGTGTTTGGATCCTCCGGCGCGAAGCGCATCGAAGTAAATTTCCTGAAATCCGCTTGGTTCTTCTCGATAAAGCGAGAACATGGAATTTACCAAAGGGTCGCCGAAGGCGTACGAATAGACGTAAAAGGGCGAATGAATGAAATGCGGTATGTAGCCCCAAAAATACTCGTACCCGTCCATAAACTCGAACGCCGGGCCAAGGCTTTCTTGCTGGATTTCCATCCAGATTGCTCCGATTTCGTCGGCCGTTAGCTCGTTTTCGCGACGTGCCAGATGGAGGCGGCATTCGAAATCGTAGAATGCGATCTGCCTAACTACGGTAGCGATCGTCCGCTCGACTTTTTCGGCGAGCAGTGCTTTCCTTTCCAATTGATCCTCGGTTGCATTCATCAAACTCTCGAAGGTTAGAATCTCGCCAAATCCGCTTGCGGTCTCCGCGAGCGTCAGAGGCGTGTCCGCTAGAAGCTCGCCCTGTTCCGCCGCCAGCACCTGGTGAACGCCGTGGCCGAGTTCGTGAGCCAATGTAATGACGTCGTCGGGTGAACCGAGATAGTTCAAAAGAATATAGGGATGCACGTTAACCGAAGTGGAGCTGCAGAACGCACCGGCGGTTTTTCCGGGAGTTACTCCCGCGTCGATCCAATTGCAATTGAAGAATCTTCGCGCGATATCCGCCATGGTAGGCGAAAACGCCTCGAAAGCGTCGAGGACGGTCGTTTTCGCTTCGCTCCAACTCATTTTTCGGTTGGATTTGAACGGCGGCGGCGCCATCCTGTCCCAGATTTTCAACTTGTCCAGCCCGAGCCATTTGGCCTTGATCTCGTAATATCGATGCGAGAGGTCGGGATAGAAGGAGACGACGGCTTGCCTAAGCGCGTCAACGACTTCGGGTTCGACATTATTGTGAAGGTGCCTCATGAGCTGGGGGCTTTCAAGCTTTCGCCAGCGATCCTCGATTTCCTTTTCCTTGATCAGAGTCGACGTGATTCTGGAAAACAACGTGATTCTACTCCCCAGCACTTTGGCGATTTCTTCGGCGGCCGCCTGCCTTTTGGCGCGATCATGGTCCAACAGCATATTAAGTGCGGACTCCAGCGGCTTTTTTTCGCCCTCAACCTCGAATTCCAGAATTGCAATGGTTTCGTCGAACAATCGTTTCCAAGCGGACTTGCCGACTACCGACTTGTCGTGAAGAAACTTCTCAAGTTCCATGGACAGCTGATAGGGCTTAAGATTCCGAGTCTTTTCCAGGAAAGGCCTGTACTTGCGGAGCCGTTCGTTCTTATCGTGCAGCGCCGATAACCGGGCATCGTCGATCTTGTTCAATTCAATGGCAAAGAAGACGAGCGCCGCCGAAAGCTTGGTGATTTTTTCGTCGCAGTCGGCATCAAACTTGACTCTTTCCGGGTCCGAGGTGTCCTGCAAGTATCTCAGTTCAGCGAAAGATCGAATGCGTCTGATAACCGACTCGATTTGCTCGTATTCAACAATTGAAGCCAGCAGGCCGCTATCGTCGATGCTTTCGAGCTTGCCTTCGTATTTGTCCCTGAAATCACTGCAGCTCATTTCCAGCCACGCGAAATCGCGGGCTAGTTGTTCCGATTCAGTGGATTCATAGAGATCGCTCAAGTCCCACTTGGGCAGCGTTTCAATCGTATCGGCAGAAGCGCCCGATAAATCGATTTCTAGCTTCGACGATTGCGGTAGAACCGATTCATACATTTTTTATTCTCTTACCGTAAAAAATTGCCTTGCACATTTAATGTCGAGGTATCAGCGAAGCCAATTAAAAAATTTTGAATTCTGGCCCGGGGTCTGTCCTCCGTGTGCGCGGCTCCCATAGCCTATCGTGTCGAGGCAGTCGAACGAATCCGCCTTTGCAGGTTGAATCAACGCGTAGCTCCCGATTTTCCAGGCCGAACTAGTGCTTGAGATGCCGAAGGAGGCTGAAAAGCGGCTAGCGCAGTAGAACTGCCCTGCAGACTCGGAGTATTTTGCCGATGCGATTTTGTTCACGGCTAGTCGAAAAGCGCCGAACGCCGCCGCATCATTTATTGCCAGCGGCAAATGCTATCATACCCTAACTTCGATGTATTCCAGGCTCGAAAGGAATCCATTCTACGAGTTTGAAGCCCGTTTGCGGGTACTGACATCGGCAATTTAATTTGCGTCCAAGAATCGAGGGCATTTGCGCCTATTATCTCGAAATCGGACACGCCGCTATTTTCGACCGTTTTACAATGAACAATTGCGGTTTCTGCGACCTGCGCATCCCAAATTGATTGGGGGCAAGGCCTATGCAGTAGTATGCAATTCGGCTCGACGGAAGTGTCGGCTGGAAGCTTGCGCTCCGCAAATTCGGATAGAACCCGCTTTTTATTCCAAAACGCCGCGACGTGAAGCTGGATCGCACTGATTAGTTGGGAATCATCGATATCCATTGACAGCGCGTTCCGTTGGACCGGGCCAACGCAAGCTTGCGCAAGCCGGCTGGATCGCAATCCCAAGACCGACCAGTTCCAGATCGAGCGGCGCAAGAACTGCGGAAGGCTAATTGGGTCGCTCGTGCGCCACGATCGGCCTGTGGCGAAGAGACAGGCCCGAGCCTACCTAGCCCAAGTTGGCACTTTTCGAATCGGCGGCGCCTTGGCGACAAAAGAATTT
>JAPPFL010000074.1 GCA_028823855.1 Albidovulum sp. | reverse complement strand
AGTGCCTGACATGAAAAACAGAATCAAAACAATGACTTATGATTCAGCCTCTAAGAGAAAGAAGAATATCGCCGCGAGAGTTTTACCGATCATCCGAAAGGCTGAAATGCAGGAACACTTGGGACAAACACCGTCGGAACGCTTGGTCACCCGGCTTTGCCGGCAGTCGTTTCTTAAGTTGTGGACGCATTCGAATCCGAAGGGCAAACGCGGAAAGGAGCTGTGCGACTGCCTAATTGTGTGCGGTTCCCATATCGTCATCATATCCGTAAAAGACAGTGAGTTTAAGGCCACTGATGATGCGACTGGACGGAAGAGGTGGGCCAAAAGGGCTATCCAAGGATCCGTGTCGCAAATAAACGGTGCCGAACGCTGGCTAAGAAGCGTAGACGAATTCGAAAGACACGATGGCCGCATCGTCCATTTGCCGGAAAGTACTTTGAGAAGGTACCACAGAGTGGCAGTTGCTCTGGGAGGGCAGGATCAAGTGCCGCTTCAGTATGGCGATTTCGGGTATGGTTTCGTTCATGTTTGCGATGAACGCAGCATCGAAGCTCTTTTCGAGGCACTGGATACAATTACGGACTTCCTTGAATTTCTCGACGCTTGTGAAACCCTCGTCAGGAGCGGTACGCGACTCGTATTTGAAGGTGGCGGTATTGAAGACTTGTTGGCAATTTATCTCTCAAATGGCTGGTCCTTTGAATTTGGGCCTAACGACCATCAACGCCAGGAATTGCTAATAGTGTGTAATGATCTTTGGCAAAGCCTAGTTGATTCTAGCGACTTCAGGAATCTCAAGGCTGAAAACGAGATAAGTTTTTTTTGGGATCGCCTGATTGAACATTTTGCCGATTTCCTGCTTTCCGGCGAGATGTTCGACATGCATAGCAAGCAAGCTTCCAACAACGAATTGGCACTTGTAACTATGGCGCTGGAGCCTCGAAGGAATCGCGTTGTTTTAACAAAAGCGCTTTTGGAATTTTTGCTTAAGGAGGAATTAAAGTCGGCGGCTCGCGTGGTGCAGGGAAGAGAAGGAAACGCTTATGTATTCACAGTTGGAAGTAGTTCTGACCGAGAATTTAGAACGGCGGAGCTAGCGGCTAGATGCATGGTCGTTCGCGGAAGGCTTCCGAATGCACGTACAGTAGTGGGTATTGCTACGGATCGCCAAGGAGTTCCGAGTCCGGGATATTCATCGGATATCGTTTACATCCATTTGCCTGATTGGTCGAAAAAGAACGAAAGTGACGTGCTCCAAATTCAACGAGAGTTTGGCTACTTCAAGAATACGGATTGGTCCCGATTTAGGTAGCAATATTCTGTCGGGTCGATGCGAGCCTCTAAGCGGAAATCCGATACCCAATTTTGCTTTCATGGTTGCAAGCCGGGCCGTGCAGCAGGCAAGGAATCGTTCCGTGGGGTTGACCGGCAATAGGCGGAGTCAGTAAGAGTGAGGAACAGATGATCGGGATTCGGATCGTGTCTGCGCAGATAAGCATGGAGACAGCCGGCCGACAGGAGAATCGCGCGAGGCTGCGCTTGTGGCAACTTCATGGGACTTCGGGGACACGAAAGAAGATCTGATCCACCGGATCCATCCCTATCCGGCACGATTTCCCGCGTTCATTACGAGCAAGGCCCTGGAGTACGCCGAGGCAGACGGCGTCAATGTGCGCAATGTGGCGGATGTCTTCTGCGGCTGCGGAACGACGGCTGTCGAATCGAAGCGGAACGGAAAGGACTATTGGGGGTGCGATATTAATCCCCTAGCGACGCTGATCGCGCAGGTTAAGACGCACAAATACCGCGACCGGGCACTGGAACGGACGTACGCTGCAATCAGGGACGAGGCGAGAAGATTCGTTGTGCGATCGGAGGATCGCGCCGAAAAAAGCGACAGGATACACTACTGGTTTAGCGAAGCCAACATCGACGAATTGATTCGGCTTGACCGAGCCATTCGAAGCGTAACGCGCCCCTATAGCGCGCATCGCAGGTTCTTTCAGTGCGGGTTCTCGGCGATACTCAAGGGAACATCATACTGGCTGACGAAATCCATCAAAGCTCAGCGTGACCCGAACAAGGACCCGCGCCCTGTGAGGGAGGCATTCGAGGAACAGATCGATTTGATGCGTCGAGCAAATGCGGGAAATGAATTTCCGCGTCCTTCGCCTAAAACGAGAATAAGGGCCAGGAACTTTCTCGGCAGCACTGGCAGGCGAGAACGAGCAGACCTGATCGTAACCAGTCCGCCGTATGCGACCTCCTATAATTATGCGGATATCCATCAACTTTCGACATTGTGGCTGGGGTACGCGTCCGACTATCGAGCGCTCCGCCGGAATATGCTCGGGAACCGCCATGGAATTCATCCACCCCAAGAGAAAACGATAAAAAGGCTCGGTGAGACTGCTTGGTATACATACAAGGAAATGCAGACCCAGAGTCCGAGCCATGCGTCATCGATAGCAAAATACCACTTGGACTTAGACAAGACAGTTCGGCGTTGTCGGGACTTGCTCGTTGCGCGCGGAATGGCAGTGTTCGTCATCGGGAATACCCAGTACAAGAGCGTAAAAGTTGATAACGCGCAACACCTAGAATTTTGCATGGAGCGAGCCGGTTTCAATACGGTTCGCGCAATACCGCGCAGAGTGTCGCTCAAGACCATGACCCCGTATCGGGACGCGCTCGGGCGTTTTACCCGAGACTCCAGCCAACGGCGGGTATACGCTGAGGAATTTATCCTAATTGGAACGAAGGCATGAGTCCCGGGAAATCGGTCCAGGCTGCGGAAACGGTCCGTGCGGCGGAAAGCGAGGAGAGGGCACCACTTTCGATTCGACCTTACGCTCGGCTATTGACAATGCTCGGCGAGCAACTCTTGAAGAACGAACGTGTCGCGCTGGTCGAGCTGATCAAGAATGCGTACGACGCCGACGCCGGCAGCGTTGATGTGGAGTTCGAAGGATTCGCGGACGACATGAAGACACGACCTGGTTCCAGAATAGTGGTTCGAGACGACGGCTGCGGGATGACCGCCGAGAAAGTGAAAACCGCCTGGATGAATCCCGCCACGCCGACGAAGTTTCTTGCCAAGAAAAGGGGCAAGCGACGGACGCCGGAGAGGAATCGCGTGATTCAGGGTGAAAAGGGAATTGGCCGCTTTGCAGTGCTCAAGCTAGCGAAAAAAATTACGGTAGCCACCCGCGTACAAGGTGCCGCCACGGAGACTGTAATTTCGTATGACTTTACTCGTTTCGACGACGATTTCGTGGAGGAGGATGGCAAGGGGAAGGAGATTTACCTAGACGAAATTGAAGTCGAATGGGACGAGAGGACGCCGAAGACCCACCGAGGACGGGCCCGGGGCACAGCGATTGAAATGGAGGCGTTGAGGGGCACCTGGAGCAACCGGTTGGTCGAGAGTTTGTGTCGAGACGTGGCCAACCTCACGGATCCCGTATCGAGGCTCACCCGTAAGGACGCATCCGACCGCTTCGAGATCAACGTCGTGTGCAATGGAAATCGCCGCGCGATTGCCCATGACGAGGAGGAAACGCTGAAATCCCTGATCGAGGAAAAGCCCGTGTTCTCGATAAAGGGAGGGTTTCGGAACCTGGACTGCGTATATCGTTTCGATTGCGGCACAGGTGACGAAGAAGTCAGCCTCTACGACGAAAGAGTGAAAGGGCTTTGGATTTGGCGTGATCGGTACCCTAGCAAGGAGGCGAAAGCAGATGCGGGGGAAAAACAGGCTTATGTTTGCGGCGATTTCGCTTTCCAGTTCTACATCTTTGACTTCGCCAGGGGTATTGGTGGACGATACCTGTTGACACAGGACGATAAGAACCGCCTCAAGGATCACCGGATCTATCTTTACCGAGACGGAGTACGCGTATACCCGTACGGAGATCCGGATGACGACTGGCTGAACATCGATACATCACGGGGAATCGCACGGGCGGGGAATTTCTTCAGCAACGATCAGATTATCGGGTGGGTGGATATCACACAGGAAGGAAATCCGGCGCTGCGCGATAAGACCAACCGAGAAGGACTAATAGAGACAGGCGGCGCGGCCAATGACTTGGTGTTTCTAATCGGTACATTTCTATCATTCATTAAGCAGTATCCGTTCCAACGCTATCAAACGAAACAGTTGCAGAAAAACATTGCGAAATCTGTGCGCGAAGGAGTCGTAACGGCGCACCTCGTGAAGCTGCGAGAATCTCTGCAGGAGGCAGGCGAGGCGGCGCATGCGCGGGATGTGGCGATGATCGAATCGGAATATAAGCAGGAAAGACGATTTTTGACACATCGTGCGGAAATGACCGAGGACCTTGCGGGAGTCGGACTGTCGGTGGAGATGGCCTCTCACGACATCATGCTGCTACTGGGGAGAGCGCAGGACATTGGAGTGCGGCTTTCGCAGCACGCAAGGGACTGGTCCCTCGAGGAGGTGTGCGAGGAAGCCGATATGCTTGTCGACGTGCTTCAGCAGATCGTGGTGGGCATGCGCGACGTTCAGAGCTTGTTCCGATCATCTCGAAGACGCAGGCGAGTACTCAAGGTCGAGGGCATTCTAGACAAGATTCACGCAATCTACGCGGGGCTTTTGGCGAAACTTAAGATTTCCTATAGCAAGGACGTCGTGGGCGGTGCACCTCTTGTTTGTAGTGCTACGGATGGTGTGATCATGCAAGTGCTGATCAACTTATTTGACAACGCGGCATACTGGTTGGACACGAGAGCGCCGTCGGTACCTCGGGTGATTCGGGTGACTCTTGACGGCGATGCGCAGCAGTTGGTGTTTGAGGACAGTGGGCCAGGAGTGCAAATCGAGGACAAACCGTATATCTTCGAAGCTTTTTTTTCCGGCAAGGGGCAGGAGGGACGCGGCTTGGGTCTCTACATCGCGCGCCAGCTTTTGGAACGCTATGGGTATTCGATCGAACTGGTCGACCCGCGCGGCTCGGCACTGGGAGGCGCCAATTTCTTGGTGCGCTTTGTGACTGGGGAGGACAACGGCTAGTGGATGCAAGCGAACTCATGTCAGGGATCGCAGTGGTGATCGACGACGCCATAAACGCAACTTCGGATCCTAACGGCGACTCCGATACCACTAATGACCTGATATGGAAGATCGTTTACTGGTTTGAAACAGAATGGAAAATGCCATTTGTCAAACAGGCTTCGCTACCGGATAGAACCTATTGGCCGAACCTGCTTCGATCAGCGAGTTTCGTGTTGTTGGACTGGCGCCTATGGGGTGCGGGAGGTGAAACGCTCAGGTCCGGCACGATCCAGAGCATTTTGGAATTCTTGATGTATGCAAGAGAAAATTTGGTACCGGTTTTCATCCTGACAAACGAGGATCCGGAGGAAGTCAGAATAGAACTCAATAAACTACCCAACGACGTTTACGACGAGCAGGTAGCTGAGACAAACTTTGTATTTGTAGAACGTAAGACTGAATTCTGGTCTGAAAATGGTGTCGACATAGCGAAGCTTCAAAAGTGGGTGTACGGCAACGCTTCCGTTTATTCTCTGAAGACGTGGCATCGCGTGCTTGACGAGGCGAAGAGCGAGCTGTTCCAGGCAATGTGTCGAAGAAGCGTGAACTGGCCGAGAGTTTTTTGGCAAACCTATCGAACGGATCGCGTAGAACCCAGCGCTTCTCTCACCAATTTGATCAACGACAGTATGCGGGGGCGTATGCGCGTCGACGCCTTCGATGGAAATCACCTAGAAGGAACCGCAGGCAATGTGTCGCCCGAAGAATTACGGCGGCTGATTGCCGAGACAAGTTTCCGCGGCAACGATGTGTTGCCAGCGGATGAGATCCGGTGCGGAGACCTATTTGCGGGGAGCCGGCAGAGATACTGGCTTAATTTGCGGCCCGACTGCGACTGCATTCCTAGAAGAGGTGAAAATATCGAAGAAGTTGATGTCTACTGCATCCAAGGAAAAAGGCTTAGAGCTAAAGACTTGGTCAGAAAGTTCGACAATGGACGATTCCTAGAACGTGTCTCTGAGGCAATCGTGTTTGGTATTCATGAAGGCAATAGCATTCTTTTCCGCTTCAACGAGCTGCAGGTGACCAAGTATTCGGAGTTCAAGGCTCGTCGCATCGGGCGCTTGCTACATCCGTTCGTGACAAGAGTACAACAGCGCTACGCCTTATACCTGCAAAGGCAGGCACTTCCCAGCATTCCAAATGCCGCGGTGCCTAGAAATTCGCCGGTATTGAAATGCGGGTCTACACACTTGCCGCGCGGCTAATTTTCGGTTCTATCAAACGCAAAGTGAATCCTATTGTTGACGGAGTTGCCAAGTCGGGGCGATGGCCCAATTGTGGACGCGGCACTTCGGGCCGTACTAAGCAGCAAAACGATGCAATTCCCGCAGATGTCGCGAAAAAGTGCCACCGTGCGTTCACGATCCACCACACTTTCCGCACCCGCCGCATTTTCTCCAGTGCGTCGTGGATTTTTCTTCACCACTCGCATCGCGAAGTGCCCGCTCGACGCGATTCAGCGAGTCCCACGCTTTGCCGGGTTCCGTTTCCGGTATCATGGCGGCGTCGGCAGTTGCCCCTTGGCGGTCGCGCCGGGGTCGCTAGCGCAAACGAAGCCGCAGCCATCGGACCGCGCCTGCGATCAGCGCAGCCGCCGTTGCGGCAAGCAGCGCGGTTTTGACCAGCGTGAATATCGCGGCAAGCCATGCCAGCGGCGTCGGCGCGCCTGCATGGCTCAGCGCCAGCGCGGCGACCGCCGCGTTCTCCAGCGCGTCGGCTGCCGCGGTCGCGAGGGGAAGCAGAAAGAGCGTAACCCCGCTCGGAAACAGGCGGAACAGCAGGATTGCCAGCAGCAGGCCGTAGGCAGCCGGAAACGCCATGTCGACGGTGAGCCCGGTCGCCGCGTAGACGAGCCTGGCGTTCGCGTCGAGGCGGTCGAGTTCATCGAAAAGCGCAGCGGCCTCGCCGGGCGCGTACCATCCCCGGCTGTCGAGAAGCTCGAGACCGCCCAGCCGGCTCTGCCGCCAGACCAGGCCCGCAACGCAGGCCGCGACGCCGGCCAGCGCAACAAGAGCCACGCGACGGGTCGCGCATCGTTCCAAGACCGCTCGGATGAAAGTCGTCACCGCAAAACTCCTGGCGCAACGGTGCCGCCGACGGCCGAGGCGGGTCCGTGGAGCGCGCAACGAATTTGGCGTATCAAGGTGCCGTCGTCAAGGCGCGGAGTCAAAGCAATCGGTCGCACTAAGTTATTTCTTCGAGCGAAATGCGGCCGATGCTTTGGGTCGGAATACGACAGCACGCTCGCCGCTTGGCATTCTTCCCCCTCGAATTCAGGAATTGCGCGCTGACCGCCAGGGTTTCGCGATGCACGGGGAAACGGGATAACTGAAGATGCAACAGAATGAGACGTGCCCGGTCTGCGGCACGCCGGTAAATGTCGCTCTCGACAGCAGCTATAAAAATGTAGACCGAGATCATGGGGAGCAACCCAAGCGCCTTTCAGGGTTGCAAGAGATGCCCCGTGGAAACCGTAAGCTGGGACGAGATTCAGTCGTTTTTTGAACGATTGAACGGCGGAGGCAAGAACAACCGGTTGCCAAGCGAAGCAGAATGGGAGTTCGCAGCCCGAGGGGGAAATCTGGGAAACGGCTTTCAGCTATCGGGCGGCGATAATTGGGAAGAATTTGCCTGGACATTCAAAAACAGCGGCAACCGCACGCAGCCGGTGGCGTTGACAGTGCCAAACGAACTTGGTCTTTATGACATGTCCGGCAATGTTCGCGAATGGGTACAGGACTGTTGGAACGCGACTTACGCCGGTGCCCCCGTTGACGGATCCGCGTGGACTGACGGCGATTGCTCAAATCGCACCATACGCGGTGGGTCATGGTACGGAAAATGGAACAATGTGCGAGTCGCCAACCGGTTTTAGTACGGATCATTTTTTAAGAACAGCAACCTTGGGTTCCGAATTGCTGAATCAGTAGACGATCGTTGAAAACGGTGGGAACCAGCTTGGCGTGACAATCGTCTCGGGCGCCGGAGGCTGATACTTTAGGCCGCTTTGTAGACGGATGGCGTTGCAATGCCTCCTTCAGGGTGTAGAAGCTCTCTCCGTTCAGGAGTTTGTCGCGGAGCCTCGCGTTGAAGCTCTCGATTTAGCCGTTCTCTCAAGGCGAACCCGCTCCGAATCCGAAACGCTGCGTTCGAGATCGCGCCGCCGTGCGCCCAATCGGTCCATTCATGGCATCCCTCTGAATCCTGTATCGGCAGTTCCGCTCGCGTCGGCTTCGCACCTAGCGTGGCAGAAGGCGGAGGCATCGCCGCCCTCCGCTCGCGGCAGCCTTGATTAGAGGACGCGAAGGGAGATTACTCGCCTTTTCCGGACAAGTCGCAACACGGCGCGTTTCCGGCGGGCCGACGAGAATGCGGATCCCTGAAGTCGTCCACGCGGCCCCGTCGTCGAAACGCCGCGGGACATCGTAGCGGCGGAAATGCAGGTGTCCGCGTGAATATTTCCTGGGCGTTCCAAGTTCGCTACGAGCATTGACGATCCCATGCCGGTTGCGTCAGAAGCGTTCTAAAAGCAGAATCGAATGGTTCCGCGTGCGCTGACCGATCCGGACAAATAGTTGTGCCGATAGATCAAGAAACGAGAGCCAAGGCACTCGAATCCGAGAAGAACTTTAAAGCCGGTATGACGGGTTGTCTTGGTGCGGGGATCGGGATTGTCGCTGGACTCTATGTCGTAATCAACTTCATCGTTCCGCATGTTACTGGCTGGCTGGGGTTTGCTACTCTTGGCATTGCGGTGATAGGCCCCCAAATAGCCGCCGCGCGTTGGCATGACAAGCAAATGGAACGAATCCGGTCGGAACGAGAACAACGCATACGAAGGAAGCAATGAATAGACACCCATGTCCGGTTTGCGGCGAGCCGGCAACGAAATTGCATCCCGCGGATTACGACCGTGGCATGTTTGACTGCAAAGCATGCGGCGGTCGCTTCAACGTAGTTGGTTCGGTAAAACTCCATTTGGAGAAAGAAACGCTTGAGAATCGCAAGGCGGCTTTAGAAAAGGCGGAAAGGTGGAGCAACGGCAATATCCCCTAATAGACAGCCGACGCCTATAGATACCGTAAATTTGAAGTGGGTTGAGTGAGAGTCGTTGTCGACGCCGTTTCGCCGAGGCTTCGAGATGATTGAAACAGCGGGCGACCGGCTAGATATCTCGCCATTGGAGTCTTTTGGATTTTGGAAGAATTCCACGAGAATTGCGCCGGCGTTGTCGGGGACGATGGCTTTGGGCCCGGGCCGAAATATCCCAATGATGAAAGTGAGCCGCAGGCTTCCTTGCCGGATCGTTTTCCTCTACCTAGCGATGTTGACTGGCGTAGCATAGACCACGAGTTGATGCACGGAATACTGGTCCGTCCGAGCTGAATTGAGGGTCACTTTCGCTTCATCTCTTTGATGCGGAATTTTCTTCTTCGCCGGAACACGGCAGGTTTTTTGAAGAACTGCAGCATCAATTCGCATGCCTGAGCTTGGAAGTCGTTTAACCGCAATACTGTTGCTTTAAGCACCATTCGGGATGATTTCAGGCGTCCAGCCGTGC
>JAPPFL010000081.1 GCA_028823855.1 Albidovulum sp. | reverse complement strand
CGAAGCGGAAGCGCAGCGACTGCCCGCTCGCGACCCTCGCGCTGGCGATCGACGAAGCCGGGTTCCCGATGCGGGCGGAGGTCCTGCCCGGCAACGTCTTCGAGCCGTCGACGCCGGAGGGGACGCCGGACGCCGAGGCGGAGACGGCAGCCGGGCTCGGCGCGAAGGCGTGGCTCCTGGAGAAGGAGGGGGGCGAGGCGAGGCCTGCGTCGCCAGCGAGGGCCCGAAGCGCAAGGAGGACTCCATCCCGGCCCTGCAGCGGAAGCGATTCGAGGCGGGCCTGGCGAAGCTGCGCGAGGGCCTCTCGATCAAGGGCCGCATGAAGCGACGCGACAGGATCCCGGAGAGCGTCGGCCGCCTCAGGGAGAAGCACTCGAAGGTGGCCCGGCACTACTCGGTCGAGGTCGTCGGCGACGACAGGGGCGCCGACGCGGACGAGGCGAGCGGCTCCTGCGTACTGCGGACCTCGCGAACCGGCTGGGGCGCCGAAGCGATCCTGCGGGCGCGCTGGAGATTGTCGGAAATCGAAGCCACTTTTCGCTCGCTGAAATCGGAACTCGGGTCCGGACCCGCCTGAAGGCGCAGGGCATCCATTCGGGCTGGACCTCGATCCGGGAGCGAATGCGCAGCCGGGTCCGGATCACGACGACGCTGCGCAGAACCGACGGAGTCCCGGTGGCGAGCCGGCAGGATTCCAATCCCGGCGCGGAGCAGGCGCTGATATCGCGGGCCGCCGGCGTCGAGCCGGGCATTCGCCGCTCGAGGTGCTCGCTGGACGTCTAGCCCCGCCGCCCGGATTCAACAGAATCTTCAAAATGTAGGGACAGGGTGGAATCCGCCCTGAAAATAATGCATATGATTCAGGAGGTTGCAGGACGGCATTTTGCAAAACTGCCAACATGGGCTGTGGGACTTTCGGTACCTTTATGCAGATAGACCCGGGATCCTGGAAGCTCGATGAGACCATTCAGAGCAGAATCATAGCCATGCCTTCTCGATGGCTGCCGAGATAGAGCGCGACCTGATCTCGGCCAGAACCAAAGAGGCACTCAGAGCGCGAAAAGCCTCTGGACTGCCGCTCGGGCGGCCAAGGGACTACGTAAAAGCAAGCTCGACCGGTTCCGTCCGGAGATCGAGGCGCTGATTACGAACGGATCACCCCAGAAGTTCATCGCGAAGCACTACAACACGACGCCCGGTAATTTCTCAAACTGGATGAAAAAGAACGGAATCAAGAAACCAAACGCATAGGAATCCTATGGCGGAATCGGTACCTACCGACATACCACTGAACTGATCACAAGTCTTGCGCCTTAAAACCACTATCCTCAATCACCGCATCCTTCACAATCATTTGGCCCGCGGTTGCCACCACGACCGTTGTCTCGGGCTGTTCCCGATGAATCGCTCTAAGTGCTTGCGATGCCGTGCTTCCTCGGGTCAGCACGTCGTCCACCAACAGTATCCTAGCCTCTGTCCGAGGAACCCGTGCCGTCAACGCATTCAGGTACATTCCTTCAAACTGTGCCGTCGTATAACCAAGCGACGTCATGCGCCTCTTGGATATTCTCTCCATTAACTGAAGCATCTCGCGTGTCCGCACCGCTAGGAGCCTTCCCAGTTCCTTCGACAATTCGAGCGTTCGATGCTTCTCGCCTTTCTCCGCCTTGTCGGGCGACAACGGAATTGGCACTATATAGTCAAAGTGAAGCAATCCTCGCACACGCAGTTGAATGGCGGGAGGCGGCGCAAAAGGCGGAAGGTGCTTCGCGATGCGGGCATGCAGGACGAACCCTTCGAATACGAGATTAACAGGCATGCGCTTGAGACCTTGGCACTCCGATATGGGTTAGCGCATCTCAAAAAAGAAATCATCCCTTACTATTACTATGGCCCGGGCGGGACCAAGCAACGCAATCCGGGCCGTGACAGAGTCAGCTAGAAAGATGGCAAGATGATCCGTCTCCGCAAGATCAAGAGATTGCGGGAGAAGGAGAACCAGTTTCTCGTCGAGCTATCGGACTGCCGGAACCGAAGGGCCAAGGCCGTGCATGTCGAGGGAACGGAATACGTCAAGACCTTCCTTCCCATGTCAGATGACTGATTCCGGAAATACGCAGATCTTGAGGGGAAACACATCCATATCGATAAGGCGGTCCCTCCCTCGACGCACTGACGATTGTCAGAAACCGCCGTTTTCCCTTCTTGGGCATAGACCTGACATGTGTGCATCGAGGCTATCTATCGTTTTTACAATTCCGTTCCGCGATTCCATCGCCGCGGAGCCAAGTGTCCAGACCGCACCTCGAGCAGCGAGGAAGTTTAACGCACGAAACACCGGAGCGATGGTCCAGCCGGCAACTCTGTGTAATGTCTTCTCGCTTTCTCACTGCTTCTTGTACAACGTTTGTCTGGCACTTTGCTTAGAGCAGAGAGACATCAAGGCAATTCACCGAGTTTCAAATGAGTTTTTTGATCTCATTGTCCTGAAATGTCGTGATCCCGTACGCGCG
This sequence comes from Albidovulum sp., assembly GCA_028823855.1. Lineage (GTDB taxonomy): Bacteria > Pseudomonadota > Alphaproteobacteria > Rhodobacterales > Rhodobacteraceae > JAPPFL01. The sequence goes on along the minus strand of JAPPFL010000081.1, from coordinate 7,898 downwards.
ATTCTTGCAGAAGTAATCAACGTGGTCCTTGCCCTTGAGAGTCTTCCAAGCGTCGGCAATATTCTTGGCGGTAGGATACTCGTCTCCATCGAAATTGGGAACTGTTGCCGCGGCAAGTAGCACATCAATGTGCAAATCGTCACCCAGCTTCCAATCCCAGTGCATATTCAGATTAAGGCAGCCCGATTTGTCGATCACGAACGATTTTTTTACCTTATCACCTTCCAAACGGTCATAACACCCTGCGCCGCAGAAGTGCTTCGTCCAGCCGTTCAGTAGTTCTTCGGACTTCGATTCTGGATTCTTCAGGATCCCAACGCAGCCCCAATCAGCCGATATCTTCTTTTGTTTAGCGGTTAACTTATCCCACTCTTTATTTCTTTCGGCGGCCCACAAGCGTTTTGCTTCCTCGACCAGATCATCAATTCCGCTTGCTCGCTTCTTGCAGGGAACGACGATACCGCATCCAAACTGGTTTTCTGGAAGGCTCGTCGAATAGACCATCGTGTAGGCCCCCCCCCGAGTAGATGAACGCCGTCCGTAGCGAATCGGAACCTTCGCGTATCGACTCCGGTCGAAGTCGAGGCGATCCTACCGCCAATTTTTCCTGATCTCCGACTTATCCCATTATAGCGATCCAATGATCAGCATTCCGATTGACAATCCGTTATTGCTTGCCATCACCTACCCCGTATCTCTAGCATGTTCCGCATCGCACTAGCCGATGCCATGGAAGCAGTAAACCGGTACCCGGGCATGCGATGCCAATTCACGAAAGTTTTTCGGCATCGGCGACGGCCGTGTTCGTGGCTCGTTCGATCGGTGCGTTTCGATTCAAATTCGCCCGCGTGCGCCAGATCGCCGGGATTCCGCGCTTTTACACAGCCATCGAGAGGGAACCGACCAGTCGGTTCGCGGCCCGCAGTCGGCGTTCGAAGTGCCGAATCTAGCCGGCGATCGCCAAACCCGGTTTCCGGCGAGTTCGGCGAAGAGGTCGCGAAGGACCGGTACGGCCTCGCGCATGGCCCCGCCCGCTTCCACCGCCTCGGCGGCGAGCTTCCTCGCCATCGAACTCTCCGCGCAGTTCCTCGACCGTTTCCATGGGCACCGGCGACCTCATCGACGAGCAGCTCGCAAGTGAGATAAAAGGAAAACCGTTGTCCCGCAAACGGCCGTTTCGCGAACTCGACGCAAACGGATCATTCCCGGGATCGGGCGAGGCTGTCACAGGCCCCCGTACACGCGAGGTGCCGAGGGCGGCATTCCAGCCTCGAATTGCCGCTTTGGGAAATCCATTCCCCGCGCATGGGAATTTTCTTGACTTCCCAGTGGCTTGGGAGTATATAATGTGATAACGCACCCGCCACGCCTCTCCACGATGCGCAACAGGCGGGTTTTCTTTTGCCGCAATCGACTTTCCAGAAGCCGGCGCTCGCGCCCGCCACCCAGGTTGAACTTCTTGAACAGCGGGGAATGGAGATACAGGACAGGTCGCGGGCCGAGCATCATCTCCGTTTCATCGGCTACTTCCGCCTGTCCGGCTACTGGTTTCCCTTTCAAATTCGCGATGGTTCTCCAGACCACGACCGTTTCCGGCCGAGAACCGGTTTCGGGACCGTGCTGGACCGATACGACTTCGACCACCATCTCAGAATCCTGATCGTGAAAGCCGTGGAGCAGATCGAGATTTCCGCGCGCGCAGTTGTCTCGGATACCATGTGCGTGCAGTTCGGTCCGCACTGGTATCTCAACCCCGCGCACTTCTCCGTCAGATTCGATCATTGCAGCTTCCTCCGGCGCGTCCGTAGGGAGACCGGAATTGATCCCGTCAACCTGCACCGGCAGGCTGATTTCATCCGCCACTATCTCCGGACATATGACGATCCGGCCATGCCGCCGGGCTGGATGATCTTCGAAACCCTGTCCTTCGGTGCTGTGTCCCGCGTTTTCGCCAACCTTCACGATTCGGAGAAGAAACCCATTGCCAAAAACTTCGAGCTGCCGCGCGACCGGCTGCAATCTTGGCTGCACGCTGTTGCGCATCTCCGCAATCTCTGTGCGCACCACAGCCGGGTCTGGAACCGGGAGTTCCGCATAACGCCTTCCGTCGCCCGCCGCGGGCCTTCAATCCCGGCTTCTCGTCGATTCTACAATCATGCCGTCGCAGTCCAGACTCTGCTGAAGCGGATATCGGACAACGCCGGGTGGGCCGAAGGCTTGCTAGCCCTCTTCGAGGCGCATCCCGACATTCCCCTTGCCCAGATGGGCTTTCCGCTTGACTGGGCAGAGCAGGAGATCTGGTCCTAACGGACGGCTCGGAACGACATTGGAGCGGAGCTGGCGGGGCACCGGAGAGAACCAACGCCCGGCCGCATCGCGGCGGCTGCCACCTTCAGTTTCTGGGTTTCCTTTCTGCCGCCAAAATGCGGAGTTCTCCAGGATCTTGCTTCGCCATTGGCGCGAATCTGGACGCTCCGGAACCGCGTTGCCCGCCACGAAGCCGTCATTGTGCATCTCGTCTTCCGGCTTCCCCCCACCGCCGAGGACTAGCGCAAGCACCATAGCAGGGTGCCGGATATCCGCCCCGATGGCGAAATTGCCCTCGTGCGCTGAAACTGACTTGCCGAACCGTTCATTCGGCAGAGGATACTTCCAAACCTTCATACGGTGAACTGTGATCGTGTAGGCCGACTACGTCGAGAGGAAAATGGAGAGAGCTATCTTAAGTCTGTTGCAACTCGACGATCGCACCCTATTCGAGACATTGCCCGAAGGGATAATGTTCATCGTCAACAATGCTAACGATCTGGAAGCGGCTGCACGGCGCCTCCATCAGGATGAAGAGTTTCGTGCTTCGGAAATCATGCGGGGTCTAACGGAGGAAGAAGCCGCGAAGATTCTCAGCGGATTCATGCCATGGCATGTTCATATCCGAACATTGCAACTTTCAGGGAACTTTCCGAACTCATCGAATCGGAATGCCGGCCCTGGTATCTTGACGGACCCAACGGCGTTGATTGGATATTCAGGAACTCCATAACTGAGAGGCGCGAACAAGACATCTATGTAGACTATGTCCGGGACATCACTACCGCGGACGGTTTGCGCCACTGGACCGCTCCGTTGTCCCCACCATGTTTCTTCCTACAATATCGCATGCCGAATAGCGTCAAACTGATCAAAAAGCTCTTTGAGATAGGCGCAGGATCAGCCGAGGGACTTGCGGTAATCGCTGATATCTGGAGGAGTTTTGAGCCTAAGCCAGAGACAAATCGAGATCGGCTTCGCTCTTTGATCAACAGAACGTTGGATAGGCTTGCGCATCGCTGCGGCGCCTTGGATGGCCCGGCCAGACAACTTATCCTTTCGAACTGGCCATTTCCGCTGTGGTCGCTGACGATGGAGGTGCGCCGTCGAACCAACGGTGATCTCGAAGCATTGAAGAAGGTTCGCAACCATAAAATTATATGGATTGAGGAAACTGAAGCCAAACGCGATCCACCGCCAGAGATTTCCCGAACGAAGGTTGAAATGATGACCGGAGCTTACTTGGCTTGGCAGCGTGAAGTTGATGCTGCAGTTATTGGCTTGCTGGCCTCACTCGATGGGAAGCGCCCCCCGTCCGTTCGAGGCAGGACAGAGGTACCCGGCAAACGTTTCATAATATCGTATCTCGCAACCATCGCATCAAGAGGATTACCTTGTAGAGCGCTTCTAGGTGGTTTTGACGGCATTGGCAAAAAGACGAAAGGCCGCGAAATCTTTTGGTGGTTAAGCTATCTGGATGCTTGAACCACCACTTAACCTGGGACTAAGGAAGCCTAGGGATTTGTGTGGAGGAAGAAGTCCCTGAAGCCGATTGAGTGGCCATGGGGCGTCATGCACCGCCGCACGGCGCATAATCGGCATTACGAGGCCTTCCGGAAATTCGCCGAGGCGAAATTCGGGTTCTTCGACAAAACGCCGCCGGGCGGGTCGCGAATCACATGCCGATTCGGTAGCGGGAGTATAGCTCACCAACATTCGAAGTGAGCCAATCGGACGAGATTGATCAAGATCATGGCAGGATCTGACGAAGCGCAAGGAGAATATGCAGATAGCAAAGTAAGAGCGATCATTGGTGCTGGCGCCGACATAGCGGGAGCCGCTATCGGTAGTGCACTTGGCTTTCTAGCCGCTGGTCCAGGCGGTGCTGCTGTAGGTGGGGTTGGAGGAGCGGCTGGAGGCGCAGCGGCGGCTCACGCGTTGCGCCGTCTCGGTGACGAAGCAGCCAGCCGATTGTTAGGCCCACGTGAGAAAGTACGTGTTGGCGGCGCACTGGCAATTGCTGCCTCAAAAATCCGAGATCGACTCGAGCGTGGAGAAACCCTTCGCCAAGACGGCTTCTTTGAGCCAAAGCACAATAGTCGCAGCAACGCCGATGAGCTGGCTGAAAGTGTCCTGCTGAAATGCCAGCGTGAGGCTGAAGAGCGCAAAATCCCGTATATGGCCTTTCTCATAGGGAATATAGCATTTGACACGCAGATCAGCTCTGAGCTTGCTCATCAGATTGTTAAGGTCGCGGAAAGCCTTACTTATCGTCAATTATGCATTCTTAAAATCGCAGCCCTGAAAGACAGCTACGATTTGAAGACCGGTGACTATCGAGGACAACAGCGGTTTGAGAAGTCTCTCTACGAGATTCTCTATGAGTGCCTCGATCTCTATTATCGGGCTCTTATCAACTTCGGGGGAGGGGTCGCTTTTGGCCCAACGGATGTTGCACCGGGGCGCATTACTATCCAAGCTATGGGCGTTGACCTCTTTAATCAAATGGGTCTTGCCACAATACCTCAAGCCAATCTCGATCCAATCATCACCAAACTCTCCAACTGATTCAGTTTGAATAGTTCGTGCCTATGAACGGCTTGAGAGAAGCTCTGCCCCGGCACTGAACTGTTGGCTCGGCACGCGCACTGCCCTCTGGCCTCGCACCGGTCGGCGCTGTGCTTGCCGGTCATGTATATAGGCCCCATCGTATAGTTTGTTCGTACAACCACGCTAAGAAGGAGCGGAGCAAGAATGGTCGCTACGGACGGGTTTCCCGGGTCACCCTGTATGCGGCTGATCTTCCTATCCCGACGTATTTCGCAGCCCTAGTCACGGATTTTCCGTTGTTCACGAATTCCTGCAGGGCGGAGACCGTATCGGCATGAAGCGGCGGCCGGCCGGGCGCGCGGCCGCGCTTTCTAGCAGCGCGCAGGCCATCCTTCGTGCACTCGGATATCAGCCGCCTCTCGAAGTGCGCGATTGCGGCGAATACATGGAGCACCAGCTCGCCGGCCGCCGAAGCGGTGTCGATACCTTCTTCGAGGCTGATCAGATCGATCTCCCGCGCCTTCAGCGTCTCGACATGTGCCCCGCCGGGCGAGCTTGCTAGCCATCGGCGGGGAACCTCTGGCTGGAATTAGGCCGCATGTTTGCTTAATGGTATTGGCCGCTATTCTTGGAGGTTCGCGATGCCCCGACTTAATCTCCCTGACCAAGTCTTCTTTCCGGTTGAATTACGGGATCTCTATTTTGTTGAAACGGACCAAGCAGGTCGACGAAACCGAAGCCGACAGCCTCCGACAGCCCCGGAACGGTACCGCCGAGTAGGCAACCGGAAGGTCATCGTCAACGTGCTCGACGATACGGTGGTTGGAGTCGTCGGTTCCAATTACCGCCTCCTTACTAATAAGGAAGCAGTGGACGCAGCTCACAAATGCTGTTCGCTGGTGTTTCCAGAGACCCATTCAAGCGAATGGCAGATAAATTCCGTCGATGCGCCGGGTACGAGAAGCTATTGCCATATCGATCTCGTTCACAACACGGCAAAGCTCGAATTCGAATTCGTGATGACGGGCGCCCGACGGGATGTGCCCGAAGCATTCGGTCCGTTCATCCGTGTTACGAACAGCTACAATGGCAGTCGCGCACTGGCCTTCAGTATTGGCTTCTACCGCAAGGTTTGCGCAAACGGCATGGTTAGCCCAGAGGACATCGTAAAGTTCCGCTTTGAGCACACCTCCAAGGATATGAAACGCGGAATCAAATTCAAAGTAGCAGAAGAGCGGCTAGCGAGAGTCAAGCAAAGCTTTCTTGACAGTTTTCAGGCACTGCATGACTGTCCGGTCGAGCGGGTTCACTTCGTGCCGCTGATTAGATCGGTACTTGCCATAGCAAATCCAGAAGCGCCAACGGCAACGGCCGCCCGCCCGCTGTCGGCCAAAGACAAGCAAGAATGGAAAGTTCTGAAAGAGTGCCTTGACACTATAAGTGAAAAGTATGCTGAGGAACAGGGAGAGAACGCCTATGCCGTGCTCAATGCTGTGACGGAGTTGGCTTCCCATCCACCCCAGAACCGATACTTGCGGAGAGACAAACACACTCTGCAAAAGCTTGCAGGCGAATGGACAATTGCGTTCAAGGCCCAATGCCGGCGGCCATCTTTTGACATCTCGAAATATCTTTCAGAATTGACAGATACGAAGCAGGCAGCAGCAGTGCATCCCCGCGCAAGACCTTGACGCCGGACCGCTTGATGTTCAGCGCGTCGGTGGCGGCCAGCACGTATCCGGAAGCCGCCCCGTTGCCGACGTTAACGGCACGAGATCGGCCCGGACTGAAGCGTCTGCAGCCGGAAATTTGCCCTCCGGCAAATCGGAGATCCCGCAAGTGCGCGCCGACTTCGGCTGAGCTCGGAATGATACTCTAGGTATTTTTGGGGCCGGATGCGGTCCTGCGAGGACCGATTTCAGGCCCTTCAGCCCGAAGTGCGCGGGCAATGCCTATGAACGGTGCGCGAGAGCCTCTTCCAGCAACAGGATACGAACCCGCGAGGGCGTTGGCGATCGCGAAGGCCAAGGGCAAGCTGCGGGGCAAACAGCCCGAGCTGTCGGAAAAGCAGATGCCGGGGGAATACTCGATCAGCGATCCCGCCGAGCTCTTCTCCGGATCGCGGCCACCATCCATCAAGCGTTGAACAGGCGGAAAATTCCCTCAAAGGGCGCGGGTCGTCGAGGACATGAGGGCTCTAGGAAGGGAAATCGGCGTCCTGAAGCTAGTGAGTTCAGGAGAGATGTGACCAATGGGTAGCCCGCCGCCACCGGTGCGCGTGTCCTCGCGCATTGAATTGTTACCTCGTGCTTCCTATAGGCCCAAACGGACCGAAGCTACATATATGGACACCTGGAAGAACACGCGGAGAACAAATCGCATGATTTGCGACGCTGCTTGCGGCAGGATTTTACCGAAATCGGTTCATGGACCCGGTTCTTCATGCGCTTCAGCATTGCCTTTTGCATTGTACACGATTCCGCGCGAGATTCCCAGCTCGCGGGCGATCCTGGTCGGCGACCGGCCTTCGGCAAGTTGGCGCCTGATCGCTTCCTTGTCGATCTTCGGAGGTCGGCCGCGATAATCCCCTCGGCCTGGCACTCGCGGCGCAGGTTGGTCTCAAACTCTGCAAAGACGCCGAGCATATTGCATATTGAAAAACGCCTTGCCAGCCGCGCTTGAATCGACGATATCGTTCGGGACGGTTTATTCAATGCATTTCGCTTTATCAATGCCGCGCTGAAAACGAGCGTTTTCTCCGAAGCTCCCGACAGCGGATTCCCCCGCGCCCCCAACGCGGCCGGAAGCCGCGCGGATGAAGCAGCTCTGGGCTGCGAAACGAGTTGTCCGAACAGCTTGGTTACTATTCCGGGCTTTGGAAAGTTATCCACGCCCCTCTTTCGAAAAATCGGTCGTGGAGCTAGGCGGGTGCTAGAGCAACGCTTTAGTAGTGCGCTATGGGAAAACCTTTTTCATTTACCTGTAGCCTAGCCCAAGTTGGCACTTTTCGAATCGGCGGCGCCTTGGCGACAAAAGAATTT
>JAPPFL010000022.1 GCA_028823855.1 Albidovulum sp. | reverse complement strand
ACACGGAAACACCATATCTGGGGAGGCCATCCACATTCTAGGTCAAACTCTTAGGCAGTTCGGACTATTGCCCCAATTCGCCAGCTTAAGCGCAAGCGCCGAATTCGATTCGTCTGCGGGCCGAGTGAGCCCTAGTTGCGGCGGCGGCCGATTGCTCCAAATGAGTTTCGGGTATAAGCTCTTCAAAATTGCGCTTTCGCGGCGCAATCGGGCAGGCGCTCCATTCTTTAGCCAGAAAGGAATATCGTACGCATGTCGAACCAGGAAATTGCTGAACTCGAACGGGAAATATTCGAACTCACCGCCAAATTGGCGGAATTGCGCAAGAATTCGGAATCTCGCCGAGTTCCAAACTACAGCTTCGAAACGCTTGACGGCGAAGTAACATTGCTTGGATTGTTCGGGGGCAAGCAACAGCTGCTAGCAATCCACAACATGGGCCAGGGTTGCCGGTACTGCACCCTCTGGGCGGACGGCTTCAATGGCCTGCTTCCTCATCTTGAAGATGCCATGTCAGTCGTACTGCTATCTCGCGATCCGCCTAGGCTTCAGCGCGACTTCGCGAATTCTCGGAATTGGCGCTTTCGCCTCGCATCCCACGGCGGCGGCGACTACATTCGGGAGCAAACCGTAATGAAGGGCGAGGAAAACATGCCGGGAGCCGTAGTCTACGAGCGTTCCGGCGACGAAGTGTACCGCAAGAACGAAGCCGTTTTCGGCCCCGGCGATCTTTACTGCTCGATGTGGCCCCTGCTTTCGCTTGCGGGAATCGAAGGCGGCGATTGGACTCCCCAGTATCGCTATTGGACGCGGCCGGAAAAAATGGATGACGGCGGTGACAATCTGCTCGAATAGCGAGTTGGCGCGACGTTGCGACTCGCGCAGTCTACATGCCGTTTGCACTGGCGACGTTTGTCCCGCCGGCAGTTTCCTGGCCCGGCGAATCGGCGAGCGATGCGCTAAAGGGCGGCGCTCGCGGCACTACTGACGAAATTGCCAAGCGCTTTCAAAAAGAATTTCCAGATTCTACGTTTCGGACGCGAAATTGCCGTTCGATCAAATTTAGGCAATAGCTAGAGCTGAGCGAATTTCGCCCGGGATGTCGCCGCGCGCCAAGCGCTCCGCGGAATATCGGCCAAGCAAACCGCTAGCCTGAGAACGACGGGTTATCAGGAACGCAAACTGGATAATGGATTTGAAACTCGTATCGCCGCTATCGTAGGCCGCAATAGCGAAGACGAGGCGCCGATCCTGGCTCGCTTTCGACGAGATCGCTGCGATTTTGTATTTGGCGCCACGAATTTGGGCAGGAGTGCCGATGCGCATTGGATTGCCCCGCATTGTCGAATACGGCGTGCATCAACTCGATCGGCAGGTAGCTTGTCGAGTTTGGCTTATGACATAAATCAAGGTATTTTGGTAGACGCCTTCCCGGTTTTCGGGGATGATGGGCCAACTTCCGAGTTCGGCTTTGAGAGCCGGCGCAAAATTCCATGCAAAGCAGATTCCGAAGTCGATTGCCGCGTTGCGGCTCAATTCGAGGACTACGGCTTTAAGCTAAATCAGGCGCGCCGAGGGGCAAGCCGCCAGGTAAGCAACTAGAAATCTTCATCTCGGTAAACAAAGCACGAAAATAGCATTCCTTCAATTTCATTGGATGCTCCGAGACGCGGAGGGGCGCTCAATTCGGCGCCGGCGCGCTTCGCCCGTGAAGCTTGCGCAGTGACGATCGGGTAGTTTCAATGAATCAAAGTAACCAAGAAGTCGACGCGCGGAAGCAATTGGCATCGGCGCTCCGAAATTGCGCCAAATGGCAATGTTTCGATGAATGCCCGCTCTTACGCCACCCGCCGCTCGGGCACCCGCTGGAGATCTTTCGGGAGTCGCCGTCGGCCGCGGCCATTTTTTGGTTCATTCCGACGTATCGATTCAAGCAGGCGATTAATCCCGTTCGTTCGGCGCCTTCGCGAAGGAAGCGGAGCATCTTTCCAAAATAGCATCGCAACGCGGTAGGTTGACAGCGCGCACCAAAAATCTTCGCGGATTGCGGCAGTAAACGCGAACCTGTCGACTCTACCTTTCGAGGTATCCCTTCCCTTCGAAGATCTTGCTTCGGCACCTTTCAATGCGCGCGTGCCGAGTCTTCGATTGTTTGGCGTCGGAGAAATGCAAAATGTAGCCGCGGCGCCGTCCGGCCGTTAGATCTTCAAACGCTGATTTGAAATCGGGATCATCGGCGAGCATTTCAGAGAGTTCCACCGGGTAGTCGAAGTCTACCGCCTTTGCCACTTTCAATCCCGCCTTTTCTATTTCGATCGCTTCGCGGACGTAGGATTTGATACTCTCTTCCTTATTCGCCACATCTTCAACGCTGGTAAGGCGCATTCGGTATCCGGAACGCGAATTGGGTCCTTGCAATTCGAGAACGTCGTCCTTGTCCGTAAGCAGCGCGCCTTTAAAGAACAAAAGCGCCAGGAATCCCTTCATCCTCTGAATGATGCAGATGTTCTTGCCGTCATAAGCATAGCAGGGCTTGCCCCACTTCAGCTCTTCGGCCATGCCGCATTGCAGGAGTATTTCTCTTAGCGCATTCGCTTCGAAGCGCCAGAGACGGGCGTCGCTGAATGAATTATCAAGGTTTGGATTTCTTGCTGTCGCTTTCATGTTATTCCGAATTTGGTTTGAGTGCATGAATTCCCGCGGCTGGCGGAAGTTTCGTTGGAACTAGTCGGTAAGCGACTTTTGGATGATCGTGACGCTTGCCGGGCAAGCGGCGCAACGGACGTCCGCCGTCATGCGAACGAGATTAATGCGGAAAAACGGGTGTAGGCAATAAGCTAGCGGACTGAGAAGATCATTTGTCCTGAAAATTGATTCTACCGGGGCATGGGGAACGGGGCTATTGCGACGTAGATTTGCCGCATCGGACGCCATTGCCTTGTTCGGCATGCGGATCCGGCAGCGCCGGCGCAGGTGGCTTTCCGGAACCGCTGCGTTCATTTTCCCGTTATGCGCGGGACAGCCTGCCGAGCGTGCGGGTCGATGCGCGCCAGTTATGCTTTGCCTGCAGCCGCGCTGAGACACGCTTGCCACCGTCTGCGAACTGCGGAATTTGTAAAATTTGGATCAACTTCTCTGCAGTTTTTCGGGAGCGTGATGCCTTCGGGATCACTGGCCGCGAAGCTAGGCGGGAGTTTTCCGGCACTGGCTGTGCTTCGCGACAAAAAAGGAACGAATTCTCCGACTAGCTTGAATTCAGCATAAATTGACGATCCACGCCTCCACGCTTGGGCAAGGTGACGACATCGTGTTCGATTAGTCGAGCATTCAGATCCCCGGCAATTGTACATCCGGTATACCGACGTAAAGAATTTTTGCGTAGGAGAATCCTGGAAATGGCCGAGGAGAAGAGTTGGGAAGAGTATTTAGAGCTAGGAATCCGAGTATGACAAACAACCTGAGGCATTTGGCCCTTGTTGCCGGATATCGTGCAATGCAGCCAAGCAGGAGACGAGTGATTAGCCTCCCTTGACCATACGCGGAGGAATGTCGATTCAGAGGCTAAAGGAAGTTTTAAGCAAACAAACGCACCATGAATCGTTCATTTTCTTCGATGAGTTCACTATCGGATCCGTTGTGTTCTTTCATCCCCGTGATGATCTTTCGAGATACTCCCATGCCCATGTGTTCAAGATAACCGTAGTCCCGCAATATATCCTTGAGGATTTGGTTGCGTGCAGACCGCGTGCCAGCGCGCATTCTCGCCGGCGCAATGCCATTTGGAAGTCGACCCGGCGATACAATCTCCAACCTGTCGCTGAAGACAGACAAGCTTATATCCGTGCTCGCAAGTAGGTAGTCGCGGTGAATGAGGGCATTGACGACACCTTCGCGAAGCACCTCGGACGGGTAGACGAAACTTTCCATTCTTCTTCCTCCATCAAGATCCGTAGCTTGGCGCGTGTTTCTCTTGACGAATTCAAGGGCCTGCTCAACCAACCCATTTTCGACTATGCTGTTATTCTCATCGAGCAGCGGCGTCATAGGACCGCGTAGCGTGATGCGTTCGCGGGCGTCAAAGTGCTGCTCTCTTTCGACGTACGCAACTGCATCAATCCCGGCGTGCGGCAGGAATCGGTTCGGTGTTTTGCCGAATAGCGGCAAACCGCAAACGGTCACTTCCTCATCAGTCATAACTTCGGTGTTGGACAGTAGGGACTGCCAACCGACCGCATCCTCGTTGTTAGGCACATCCTGTTGGCGAATGCGATTGAAGTAGTTTCGAAGCCGCCTCAGGTCCAAATGCGCCAGAGCGGCCCCGGACACCGGCTGAAGCTCAGCCCGTAACGAGCCTTTTCGCTGGAACAATCGCGCAAGCTCTTCCGTGGTCGCTTCACGACTCTGGCTACCAACGCGAATTAGATATTTGTTCGCGTTATTGCGCCGCAATGCATGCACATCATATCCGCGAGTTACCCGCACGATGCCAACGGCATTCTCATGTTCGACATTGCCGATTATCTCGAAAAAGGGGACGATTGCAGGTCGAATTTTGTCACGGCAAACATTCATCACCCACTCTTCAATTTCGACACGCGTTAGCCCAGAGACTCTGCCGTTGTCTTCCACACCCAGAAGTACCATCCCTCCATCTAAGTTGGAAAAGGCGACAAGCTCCTTCGCTAGGTCTTGGGACCGCAGACAATCCCGTTTGAATTCGACCCCGGAATTCTCCCCGTTCGCGATTATTTCTAACAGGTCCGACCGAGTTATCATGCTTCAAAATCCGTACTTTGAACGGCTCATCTCAAACGCGGCCTTGCCTCCTTCCAGGAATTTCTCCACCAGTTCTCGTCCTGGTTCGAAATCTACGGAGCCCATATGTTAGGACGCAATCTTGGCTTGGACCTCTTTTGCTTCGCCAACGGCGGCGAGTCCGAGAATCAGTTCAGCGTCACCTAAGACAGGGACAATCGCGTTGTGCGTGCAAAACACGAACTGACGCCGTCGTTTTTCCTGACGCATGATTGGCACGAGTCCCTCTGTGATAAAGCGGTTATCGAGGTCGTCTTCCGGCTGATCGACAAGAAGCGGTATCTCAGATTCAAGAAGCAGGAGGAGCAAGACGGCAGTTGCCTTTTGCCCAGTTGATAGAGCCTGAAGAGTCTGCCAAACCGCGGGCGCACCTTCCGAAGCGGTATTTAGCGCGATTTTGGTAGTGGCCGGAAGTTCCAACTCTTCGATTCTTATGTAAAGATCGAGATCAGCCCGTGCAATTCTGTCCGCGGCGCCCGGCGGAAGATTGTAATGCTCCATAAGCGACTCTTTGCCCTCCCTGCACCGCCGCGCAAATTCTGGAAGAGACAGTTGATCTTGCGAGGGCAAGCGGTCAAGAGCCGCCGAAAGATTTCCGCCCACCTCGCGCAGGAGATTTTCGAGAGGGTCACGATTCCCCGAAATTGCGACTTCAACGCGAACCCGGTCCTGAAGTTTTCTTGATTTCTTGATACGCGCCTTGCAGCAGTATAAATTTCACGGTATTCTGTTGCTTTGATGTCTTCCCGTTCCGCCAGCAGATTGCGGCGCTTGTCTTCGCGAGTTTCCAAGTCTCGTTTCAGCGTTTCAGTTTTGTCCTTCAGCGGTCGTAATTCCTCGATCTGCTGACGAAGTAGAATATATTCCGCGACGTCTATTTTGGAGTTCGCGGAGAAGCTTTTCGTAGGTTTTCTCAATCGTGGCTCGACGTTCGTTCCAGCGTGACCTCGTCTCTGTTATCGCATTGTCGGCTCGAGAGAGCGCATCGCCAAACTGCTTGCCGACGGATTTTAGTTCAACACTCAGCGCATCGAGAAAATTCTCGAAATTTGCCAAGATATCTGCATTTGGCAGTCGTTGGAGCGCTCTACTTGAGGCAAAGGCCGCATCCACCGGCAGGCTTTCTTCCAATTCACTATAAAGCGAACGTTAATGGTCAATTCTTCATTCCAGATCGAAGAATAGTCTTTCTTCGCGGACGAGCAAGCTTTTCTCTTTCAGCCGTTCTTCAAGACCGGCTTCTTGTTATCGCCTTTGGGTTTCTTCGAGACCGGGAAGTGCTGCAAGGCGTTCGTCGTGTTCCTTCAATTCACGCCGCGCATCGGTTATTCTTCTCCGGGATCGTTTGAGTTCTAACTGAACACGTGATTTTCTGGCAATTAACGTTGGGTCACGGTCAACGAATCGCTCAAGCAATAAAGTGAGTTTTTCAGGGCTCTTCGTGAGTTCAGATATCTCATGCTGGCCGAAAACTTCCACACCTGGCATCGCGTCAAGAGGAGAAAGTGTCAAGACGGCCCCCGATTCGTCCTTTACAACGGGGGGATTCGGCACGGATCTTTCTATCGCGGACAAACGTGTCGACGGTTTGTGCGAACGAACCAGCAAAGAAATCTTCGTGCCGGATTGAAGTACATGTCGGATCACGCCGCAATGGGCCCTGCGCGCCTCATCTCCGAGGGCGTCAAGGCCAAGCGCGTAGCGTATGCTCTCAATCATTGTCGATTTGCCTGTGCCCCGCCCCCCAACTAAAACGTTAAGGTTTCCGTTTAAGTGCACTGCAGTATCGTGGAGGAATCCGCCTTCCCAGGTTATAGCTATGAACTCTGCATGCGACTCCGGCTTCGGGTCGCTATGCAACCGGATCCGTGATTCGGGGTCCAGAAAGGCTTGTCTGAAAGCCTCGACGGAAACGACCGACATCTTGATGAAACAAGATGCTTTGTCCTTTCTCAAATCTTCGGGGTCATTCACATCCGACGCATTCAGTATCGCCGGGATACGGTCGCGCCTGTAATCCGCATTTTTGTTTAGCAGGATAGGCCTAATGCTGTCCGGCGCGTCGCTGCCCGGGCCCGGTATTGCGCACGCAAGCAAGTGTGGGCTGGTCCAAGCATTGACGCGCGACTGACCGGAGAGCTTTGTCAGCAGCCCACCGTTTGACGCCACATGGGCTGCGATACGCGCGGCACCTCAATTTTTCGAAGATTCCATAGGTTCAATCGCGTCTAGTTGGCCGGTAGGCGATGGCTGTTCAGTATCGTGAATTCCGCAATCTCCAATATACAGTTCTAGATTTTCGTCCTTGTCCGGGTTGAACAGGCAAAGGAAATGTACTCCGTCCTTGGTGACGGCTTCGAATTCACCAAAAGCAAACAAGCCAGCCGTACGAGCCGCACGCACTAGGCCTAAGGACTGCTTCACGCGATAATGATCTGTGACCGCGATCACCTCGATGCCTATTTCTTGGCACGTACGGACGATCGCGTCATTGTACTCGTCTCCCGATTTAAAGTTCATTGCCTTGTCATGCCGGACAAGATAGGCAAACGGGTTTACTTGCAATGCACACCGATAAAATCGGGCACCGTTCGGAAGGTCCAGTGCCTTCTTTAAGGATTCCGACAGTTGGCTAGACAAGCTCACCGCCTCAGGGTTCATCAGCAATACCTCACTATTTTGTCCCGCGTGGACTTCAAGGTTTCTCCAATCATTCTTTGTTTCGGCTATGCGCGATTTGACAGAATCTCGAACCGTTCATTGTAGTGAGACCCTTCTGCGTCTTTGTAACTTGCCGTGCTCTACGTCCGTATGACTTAACGTACAACTCCGGAACTGCTTGCGTCTTGCAGCACATACATTGGCGAGGCTATAGCTTCATTCGGTGGATGCTGCTTACAACCCGGACGCACCTTTTTTTGGGAACGCGACGCTGGATGGTCTCGACACCATCGGCGTTGAACTCTGTATTGCAAGGCTCGGCCTGGGGAAGTTTGCATCAATGGGCGCTTTTGATTGCGCCAGCGTTCGACACCATAGCGTAGCAGTTTTTTCCACGATTTTCGAACTCCGATCCGGAGCTGTATTCGACGGCCTGCACCTATTCTCGTTCCGATCTTACTTTGGTATGTGTGCAATCGCTAGCAGTGTCTAGTAGAGTTTTCTACAATTTGCTTTTGGTTGCGAGGCACGCCAGTTTGGATCGCTTGCCTGCAATCCCTTAGGCACTCCCAAATTCATTTTTTCGATGCCATTGTACCCAAGTTGGATGGCTTCGAATTGATTCAGTCTTCACGGCGTCGCAACGGGTCCGGGTTAGACGAAGCATTCAGTCTAGGTTTCGAGATTGGCGCATGCTCATGCTTTTGAAGCGAAGGATTCTTTCGAGTGCTGGTGATTCTATTTTCGATCGTATCTTTCGGAGATGCGGAGAACTCTCCGAGGGTAGGCCAAACCTTCGCTTCGCATACATCCTGAAACTAGCGCTTGCCTTCTCCGGCGCGATTCTATTCGAGATATCCTTTTTCGCAGGGTAGCCCAAGTTGGCACTTTACGAGTTTCAGGCGATGATTCAGCCAAAAAATTGCTGATTCGAGAACGCTGCATGTAGTTTTATTGACTGATGGAATCAGCATATTGAGCTTTAGGCCGGGATAATCCGGATTCCAGGGACAGGAAATTCCCGTACCGCATCGGCTTCGGAATCCTTTCCCCCCAAATTCGCGGCATGCGCATCAAAGCCGCGAAAACCCACATGAAGGGCGGGGAGCCCGCCTGCAGCTACCGCCTCGTCAAATCCGAGCGAGTCGGCGGGAAGGTCCGCCAGGTCGCCCTGCCCGACCTCGGCACCGGATTCGCCGTGCCCAGGGAGAGCTGGCGCGAGCTCTGCCATCTGGCGGAGATGAAGATGACCGGCCAGATGAGCCTGCTGGAGACGGACCCCGAACTGGACGCAACGGCGCAATCCATCGCCTGCAAGCTGCGCGCGCGCCGCCTGGAGGAGCCGAAGGCGCCGCCGAGGACGGCGGAGGTCGACCTCGACAGCCTCGAGCACGAGGACCCGCGCACGGTCGGCGGCGAGCGCATCTGCCTGAAGGCCCTGGAGGACCTCCGCTTCCGCGAGGCTCTGGAGGAGGTCGGCTTCAGCGACCGCGACGCCCGCATCGCCTGCGCCGTCATGGCGGCGCGGATGCTGCATCCGTCGAGCGAGCGCGAGACCTCCCGCTGGCTGCGCGAGACCGGCGCGGCGGCCGAGCTTCTCGGCCTCGAGGGCGACGACCGGGCGCTGTCGCGGAAGACGCTCTACCGGATCGCCGACCGTCGCCGTGGACGCCGGGATCGCGAGCGAGAAGAACCTCGAATGGCTGCGCGGGGCGGGCTACAACTGGATCACCATCGACCGGGGAGCCAAGCCGCCGGCTCCGGAGGGCGGTCCCGACGTCGATCCGGCGACGGCGGGCGGCCTCAATGCGAAGGCGTGGCTTCTGGAGAAGGACGGGGCGGAGGCGAAGCTCTGCGTCGCCAGCGAGGGCCGGAAGCTCAAGGAGGACGCCATCCCGGCTCTTCAGCGCAAGTGCTTCGAGGCGGGGCTGGCGAAGCTGCACGAGGGCCTCTCCGTCAAGGGCCGGATGAAGCGCCGCGACAGGATTCTGGAGAGCGTCGGCCGCCTCAAGGAGAAGCATTCGAAGGTGGCCCGGCACTTACCTGGTCGAGGTCGACGACGACGAAAAGGGAATCAACGCCGTCGCGGTCCGATTCAAGCACAGCCGCAACCACGCCGAGGCGGACGAGGCGAGCGGCTCCTGCGTCCTGCGCACGTCGAGGACCGACTGGGACGCCGAGGCGATCCTGCGGGCGTACTGGAAATTGTCCGAATTGGAAGCCACTTTCCGCTCGCTGAAATCGGAGCTCGTGCCCGGGCCAGTCTTCCACCAGCTGGACAGCCGGATCGGCTCGCATCTGCCGGTCGCGGCGCTGGCCTACCATCCGGCGCACCTGGTCCGCACCCGCCTGAAGGCGCAGGGCCTCCATCTAAGCTGGGCCTCCATCCGCGAGAGCATGCGCAGCTGGGTCCGGATCACCGCGACGCTGCGCCGAACCGACGGGATCCTGGTGGCGAGCCGGCAGGATTCCAATCCCGGGGCGGAGCAGGACCCGGTATCGCGGGCCGCGGGCGTCGAGACGGGCCTCCGCCGCTCGAGGTGCGTCCTGAACGTCTAGATCCGCCGCTTCGGAATCAACAGAATCTTCGGAAGTGTAGGGACAGGGTGGAATCCGCCTTGAAATAAACAATTGCGTTTCAACAGGTTGCGGGAAGTCTTTTTCGAAAACTGCCAACTTGGGCCAGGGTTGTCCGCGTCCGGCCCCCGGGCGCAACGGACTGGAACGACATCCTGAAAGCCGCGGCCGGGCGGCGGCGCAGCTGAAGCGGACGCGAACGACCGAAAATCGCCGAAACCCCGCGCGGAAGGGATGCCCGGACGCGCCGGAGCCGGAATCCGGGCTCCGCCTTCGCCAACCGGGAGCCGGATCAGCAGCGCCGAATTCCCGGGCCGGGCCAAGAAAAACGCGCCCAAATGATCAAAACGCCGCGCTTTTAAGTGACCGTTAACAACGTCAAGGACGACTGCATCGAGTTGCCGAACACGAAGACTGGCAGCCGAGTGGCCCCGCTCGGGCCCGAGGCCCGCGCCGTCCTGGCGGACCTGCCCCGCGAGGACGGCAATCCTTGGGTCATTTCATGGAAGAAGCCGGGCACCCATCTCACAGTTCTGCATCGCCCCCGGCGACGCATCCGCGAGCGCGCCGATCTGGAGGACGTGTGAATTCATGACCTCAGGCATTCGTATGCTTCCAGGGCACTGGCCCTGGGCGAGAGCCTCACGATGATCGGGAAGCTGCTCGGCCATACCCAGGTTCAGACGACCGCGCGGTACACTCACCTGGCCCGAGATTCAATCCAGAACGCCGCGGCGCGAATCACCGGAGCATCGGTGGGAATCTGTCGTCAATTCCCGCGACCGAAGAGTCCACCCGACACTATGCCTTGCCACGCAGCGGGGCGTCAGAAAAGACTACCGAGACGGGTCAACAAACGGAACAGGCGAGAAGCCGCTTACGTTGATCCTCTATTGTTGCGAGAGATCAAACGGTGAAACCGGACGACACACGATCACCCACGGTAGGCCAGGATATCCGTCAACGCTCTGGCCGTTACACACCTCGAGGGCAAACGACGGCATGCACCGCGAGCTTTCTACCCGATTCCGCGACATCGTGTTCGAGGGTTGTTGGATTAGGGCAAAGATTGCTTGGGTCGTATACGAGGCACACCAATGTGTCCACACGCTCCATGGCTGCATAGCGCGCCGCATCCTCGATGAGCTCATCGGCAACTTGGCGCTGCCGCAAAGACTGGCGCGTCATCTTCACCTCTACCACCAAACGTGCGTCGGGCAGGTAGAAGTCCACCCTCGATGAGTGCTCCGCGTATGAAGGCGTCACTTCCTCGGCCCGCACATCGTCGAAATGCAGGAGAAGGATAGCGTGGAACAGATCCTGCACGTCGTACTCGTCTTGTATCGACACCGCGTCGCGCCCGGCGTGTCGGCGTCCCAACTGAATCGCAAATAGATGAAATCGGCGACAGAGCACCAGCACGGTGTCGAGCGAACTAGCCGATGCATTCCGAAACGGCAGCTTGTCGAGGATGCGTCTGCATAGATACAAGAACGCCGCTGCTTCGCTGACGTCGGTTACTCTCACCCGGTCATCCGCAAGTCTCGTTTCAAATGCAGCTTCGAGTACGTCACCGGGCAGAATGTCTTCGCCGCCAACCGCAAGACTCAATCGGGCGACCAATAACAATTCGCGCATGCCGAGGGTCTTGATGTCCGGAACCATCCCCCCGGTACATCGTCCCTTCGCGGGATCGACATGATTGAGCGCCATCATAGCGGCCACTCGAAGTTGCGGATTGTGGAAGTGCTCCGACGCAAGGCCGCGGATAAGGAGGTTCGCGAACCACTCAACATGGCCGTGGGGGTCGGCAACCAGGGAAGCGAGACCACAGGCGACGCCCACCAGTTCTCGCGGACTGTAATCGAACGACCCCCGGTCACCCGGAAACGCGGCCCGGCCGCGCAGAGTCTCGATGGCGACCACCCACGCATCGCGGACACCGGGGCACACCTTTTCCAGGACCAAACCATAAGTCGCTATTACGGGAGCGCGGCGGAAATCGGGCCTCTCCGATTGCTGGATGTCGGCGAGCCAACTCTCGGGATACTCCAATCCGTGGCGCTCGCAGATGCGTAGGGCAAGCGCGCCGGCGAGGTCCGGCCAGTCGATGGCTTGGCCGAACTCGCGTCGCGCCGCGGCCTGTATCTCGGCGAGAGGGCTCTCTATGACGCGCGTCACAAGAACCATCGGCTGTAGCGGTGCTTCACATCTAGCGGTGTTGTTGACCACTGTGGCACGTCGCGAAAACGACCCAGTAGCTCCGCGATGCGTTCGGAATAGAAAATTGTAACCGGTGTGTGAACGGGCAAGGTGGAACGCCACGACAAGCTGGTAAACTTCAGCACCTGTTCGGTTAGATAGTCCACATCCCTGAACGTCGATGCGGGATCGACGCGAATGAGAAGCGGCCTGGGCAGCGGCGCATTAGCCCGCTTGATCAGATTGCCGGAATTGACCGCCAGGAGTCGGCTGGAACGGCCGATCTGCGCGATCGTTCCGCGATCGGTCGCAAAGACCCCTTTCATCTTGCGAACCTGCTTCTTGACGGGAACCCCGCGCGCGTTTCGGTCAAGAAGCGTGAAGGGATGATCGTGGGTCACGGTAACAAACGCCAGTTGGACGTGTTGTTCCGATCCGACTTCCCGCGTGCACTGGAACACGATCCGAGAAATGTCCACGCGCTTCAGGGGGCGGTGGGCATGGAAGACGACGCGAATTCGATCACCAGGTTGCCAATTGTTGCGTTGTTTGACGTCTCTGAGGATGGACAGCATGGAAGTCCTGACCACCTCCGGAAATTCGGCATACGCACATTCGCGAGATACGTTTCCGAGCACATAGGTGCCGTCGCCGCTAAATACGGTGGTAATGCCGACATGACGTTGCCGCTCCTCGATGCGGCTGCCTGAAAGCTCAGCGAAGCCCATACCAACTACCAGCTCATAACCGACCTGTCGGTCCTGATTGACCGTCCAGGGTGTGCCGTTCAACTTAGCGTAGAGGGCTACTGAAAAGTTCTGCAACGTATATGACAGGCCATAGCGATTCTTGTTCAGGGTATCGACCCGAATCTCCTGGGCCGGGATCCCCATGGTCATGAGCAGTGCTTTGGTTCTCAAGTACGGATTGCGAAGGCCCGGCAGAAAGGCGTGGCGGTCCTGAAGCACCACGATGGCAGCGTCCATTCGGTGATCATGTTGCAGTTTATGGGTAATTGCGTCGCGATAAACCTGCTCCACCTGATCATCGGCAACCCCGCTGAGATCAACCGGGCAGTTGACGAACTCAATCGTGCGAATGGTGAACACCCGGACGAACCCTTGCTCGAATCCGGGTCCGGTCCTGCCCATTCCGTCCCGGAAGCCGGCGAGGAAGGAGTTGACCCTACGTTCGACGGCCTTGGGGAAGACCACCAACAATCTGGGAGAGCGAGTGGGGAAGTTGTCGCGGTCGTACGGGCCGTAGTTGAGTATCCCACGCCAAGCAAACTTGGCGCTGTTCGAACCCGTACGGTCGTACACATAGTCAACCGGTGGTGCCCTATAGATAGAATTTGCGCTTTCATCGTTCGCAATCGTGATCCGTCGACCGACTTGCGCATGCGATTCAAACCCGAGCGGAATAGGATTACGTCCAATGTATTGCCCTACTTCTTCGACCCTCGAGTCGAAGTCTGGACCGAGCCGGTAAGCCGTTTGCGCCCGCTCCATCGCGGCATCGAACGATCGCGCGCTGGCACAGTAGCCCCTTGAGGCATCGCGCGAAATTCTCCTTCGACCCTTCAAGCTTGACATCCTTCACGGCGAGGTGGATGTCGTCGCGAGCTTCGCAAAGTAACACGATATCACCATCGATCCGATCGATTTGACCGAGATGACGACGTTGTTCCGGTTCGGGTTGGCGTCGAACGAGATGGAGTCCGCCGAGGTCCACATTGACGTCCTGCAAGCGGGTCAGATCGGTGTCAATATCGTAGTGCATGTTGATGGTAACAAAGATACCTACGCGGGCGCATCCATCTGCCAGTTCGTAAATCTTGGGGTGAATGCGATAGCGCGGCCTGACACGAATGCCATCGAGCAAAGAGGCGTCGATTCCGGCATCTTCGGCGGCGGTCGCCACCAAGTCCTGCTTTTGCGCCAGAAAGGTGAACGGTCGCCGCCTTAGCGGTACGTACCCGTGGAAGACTTTAGCTACGCTGTCTTCCAAACGTGATCGCAGTAGCCAAGGATGCTCGCGCGTGTGCAGGGTGACCGTGCGGCCAGACACATTCACGCCTCCGCCCTTCAGGCGGAAATAGTAAAGCATGCCCTGGAACCAGTGAACGAACCAATGGCTGGCCACGCGCTCGCGCTCCGCCTTGACCTCCGCGCCGTCAGGAAAGTCGCGAACCAGAACTTCAACGGATTCCGGCAATACGACCTCGAAACCGTTGGTGACGAGAGTCCCTGCGGCGGAGATGGGGTGCGTAATCATACGCCTTGTTCCTCGACAAGATCCAGGAGCGAATGCGATTGAAGGCCTCTCCCCTTTAGTGCCTTACCACACATTAGCGCTCTCATAGGATCCGGCACCGATTATTGGTGTGCCGGAACCGCAACAGAGATCGACGCCCTACAAATCCATGAAACGGTCATGGTCAACGCAACACAGCCAGCGCGTGCTTGGGACGCTTCACAACGGAACTTCGATGCGTGAGCAGTGCTCGCATGTCATCAGATGGGACCACGAAACGTAATTCCCCCTTTATCTCCAAATACTGCGCCCTGATCAAATATCTGTTGACACATCTCATTTCAGAAATCGAATGCAGCCGTACTAGCCTCAACCACGAACCGCGGAGTCCGAATTTCATTTTTTTCAATCATCTCTCGAATCTCATCTAGGTCCCTCTCGAACGTTCTGACGCTGACCTGCAGATACCGCCAGCAGCTGAATTCCGACCGTCGGCGATCGGCGGCAATTAATCGTTTCGCCCCATTTGCGCAGTCTACTGCCTTATCGGATTCTCCCGTTGCCCAGTAGGCAATTGTCATGCACTGTAGATAGTTTGCGGATTCTTCATTCTCTTCTTCCAATTGATCGATCTCCACCACTCGCTCAAATGTCTCTCGATCGATAGTTCCGTCCATACCCCAACGAGCCATGCCATAGTTGAACGCCTCGATGATCTCCATCTCCGCGACATCGCAATTGGGCTCACAGAAGAGTTTCGCGGCCTCCGCACATCGACCAAGACCCATATATGACAATCCAAGGCATAGTCTGCTTCTCAAGCGCATATCGGAGCGAAGATTGGACGATGCCACGATCGGTTCCCACAATGCCACAGCTATCAACAAATCGTCGCGAGATCGGTTGAACGTGCCGGCAAGCCAGAACTTTCCATTAAGGTCTAGAGACTCCACCGCATTTGATTCAACGAACCCTTGTGGTTCACGCTTGTCCAGCCGCGCAAGGATCCAGGCCGCCTCTCGCACCATCGGAAGAGAAATATGTCTTGAGGCCAATACACGCCACGCGTCCTCTACTGCACCATCCAGTTCGCCGTTGTCCGCGCGAAATCGCGAACGTCTCAAAAACGCCTCTGGTCGATCGTATCCATGGTGTATCGCTTGATTGATCAACTGTGCTGCAGTTTCAGATTGGCGATCAGATTCTCTGAGCTCGGCTAGACGAAACAGGATTTCTCCGTCATCCCGGTGAGCCTGTTCAATCTTCGCGAGCCTATCGTCTCTTGTGAGTATCGAGTCGTCCTCCAACCATCGTCTGCGGTCTCCCGCCCTCTGGATGTATTCACGTGCACCGTCCCGGTCATTCCAGTTTCGGGTTGATATTTCTCGAACAATATCGCTGTACTCATGCGCTAGACGGCTTCTGGGACGATCTTTCGAAAATACCACTTGGTTTAGGAGAGAGAGAGAGTCGTAGCGGTGCACGACCATGGGATCACGCTGGAAGCCCAGCTGTTGCTGAAACGCCGATATCTTGTCCTTCAGTATCAGATCTTCGTCGTCTAGATCTGGCACGTTGGACATCACGAAGTGTAGCGCAATATTCTTCCTTCTCGGTTCGTCCGCTTCTGCTCGAATGTCATCAACCACCTGCGTTAGACCGCGAAGGTTCTGTTCATTCGGAAAAAATAGAATGACTACGGCATCGGGAAGCTGTCGCGTACAAATTCCGCTCGAGTCCGTGTGGCCGGTGCGGGAGTCTATCAGAACATAGTCCGGTTGAAGGGCGTGCGACCATTGCTTTCTGAGGTCTTCGAATAGGACATACCCGTCACGCCGCTCGTACAAGTCCACCCAGTCGATTTGCCCCAATGTTGCAGCGTAGGTCTCGCTTATTCCCGAGGGCATGATCCACAATTTTCCGCCCTCTTGTCCAATGTTGGGACAGTCTCCAATGTAGTCGGCAACCTCTGGCGCTTTTCCCGAATTCAAATACTCGGCAACAAAGTTTATGATTCCAGGAACTTCTTCTCGCGGTCGCAGCACGTCAAAGGTATCCAGTCCCGGTGCCTCAACGTCAAAGTCCACGACAAGAACGCGCCGCCCGCGAAGGGCGAGGGTAACAGCCGTATTCACCAAGGCCATCGTGCGGCCGACACCGCCCTTGAACGAGTAGAACGTCGTTATGTACATGCCCGTAACGCAACCCGACACAGGCGGAACGCCGCCTGTTCCTTCCGCAGGACGTCGGTCACTTCCACAACTCGGAACCTACCCGCTACAACGCCAGCCACGCGATTTTCCGGAAGCCGCGCCGCCGTAAACTTCTGCAACCGCGACATGATCTCTGGATGTGCAAGAAGACGGAGGTATCGGTCGTTAGCGTGTGTCTGGATAGAAAGGCCGTTTTCCCATCGATTCAGCGATGCTTCACCAAGCCCGCTCGCATGAGCAAAGGCCGCCCGCGTCATCCCATGATCCTCTCTAATTCTCCGAATTTCGTCGGGTGGCAGTACGCCAAAATGATCGCAAACAGCAATGTGCTTCAGTCGTTCCGCTTCCTCATCCAGGTATTCGAACTCGCACGCGCCGCATTGACGCACTGGCACTCGTGCCTGCAACTCGACCGAGGGCTCTCCATTTCCGTAGTCAAATTCGTGAATACTCCACGTGGTCTTGATGCCTTCCCCACCGCACACAGGACAAGACGGCGCCGACTGCACGACCCGCATTCGAGTCCGCGAATGAGCTTGTTGCTGAGTGTTCAAGCCTCTCGGATCCATCTCCTGGTTCCCTCAATCATTCCGTTCGGAATAGTGAAAACTACGCCCGATGATCTTCCCCGATCCCAGCTGAAGCTTGACGTACAGCTGTGCCTGGCCTGGCTCGAGGTCGATTTTCATCACGTATCCCGTGGCCCCTCTTGGTGTGTGCAGCTCCACTTCCTCGATGGGATGCCCTTCTTCGAGCCTTGCCGCGATGAGTTCCCACGCCGCCGCATCTGTGAAGTGGGTATCGAGCACCCCGTCTGGATTCCGTACCTGTCCTGGACGCCAGTCCGTCGGGCGCTCCCTGCTGAATGCCGTCACGCGAGCACGGCTCCTTCGCGCGAGGGCAGCCAAATGACCTCTCGTCGATTCGCTCACCGCCGCCATCGGCCGGAGCCCTCGCCTCTTCCGATCATATGATTGCCCATATCCAATTTCAAGTATGAATTTCAACCAGTTTTGGGGACTGTCGCTAGAAGTGGCATCATTTGATGCGATCAGTCCGTACAGAGTTGGTGCGCATCGTCGTCCCCCACGTTGAAGAAGGATCATTGCTTAGCAAGTCGAACATCGTCAGACAGCTACGCCGATCAACAATCTACAAGGATTAGTCCAGGAGGCCTTCCGCGGCTACCTTCATCAAGTAGCTCCGCGTCGAGCTCGACCATGACGCGTCCAACCCCATCTGGACCTTCAACTTCCCCAGCGGCAGCTACAGGATGCCCCGGCCGGACGAACCGCGCCTGCCCCGAACGACCGTACGCCCCAGCGGGAGCAATTCGTCGGGGAGGCGCGAAGCTGGTTGTTTCCGTCCGAGACGAGCGCATCCGGCCATCTCGAATCCATCCACCATCTCAATGCGCGCATCGGCGAGGCCACCTCAGCAGGCGTTCCCGCGCTTTTCGCCGACAATAGGACCGCAGACCGATACCCCCATACCTCTCCACACGGCCACGCCACTACGACGGCACAGAATACCACTTAACTCGCCTTACTCGACTCTCCGTGGGAAGTTGATTATCCCGAACCCGACCGCCCAGCCTCCGCGAGCGCGAAGCCCAAAGATTTATGTTAAACTGCATTGGAAGGTGTGGAATAGGAGTTGGTTCCCAATTTGCTCGCTCGTGAACAAGCTGATCGTCCACAAACCAGCGGATGCAACTTTCATACCATTCGATCGAATATAAGTGGTAGCCCTCAGATGCATCGAAATCTAGCTCGATCAAAATTGGCGCGCCTCTCTACCCGTAATCAAATTTTGAGCCGTCAACGCCAGGATTGTAGTAAACATTTGTTAATATCATTTTGCAATCTCTTCCAAGAAACTCAACATCGATCTCTTGTCGGGGAGTGCTTCGGTGCAGGAACATGCCGGTAATCACACCAGATACCGGTGCTGGCTTAATCTTTGCTTCAAATTTTCCGTAAAGGAATCTTTGCTGACTGCTTATAGATGCTGACGTGTAATTCCTTACGTGCGCGTTTTTCCGACGAAGAGTCAGCACTCCGTAAATGTCGTCTTCAATTCGAAAATTCTGAGGCTGAAACAATACCAAATTACTGGGGAATGTGTCATCGCGGCACGTCCAGTGCTCGCTTCCAAAATCCCACTCTTCGGTCAATATTTCCTTGCCTTGCTGCGAGCCTCCGCAACAAGCATCGGATCTCACCGTTGGTACGCCCTGCCATTCGCCCGAGCGCTCTATAGTCCAAGGTGCACTATCGAACTTCAGGCGTTTGGATTTTACACGGTCTCGACCATCCCCGTCTTCTCGCATGTCGAGCCGCCGCCTCCGTTGGTCCGCAATTGGAGGATAAGCGCCTACCGGACGCTCACACTCCAAGAACTCACACAGGTTCGCCCAACCATCTCGTTCCTCAGCCGACACGAAGAGATACTTCACCGAGTGCCGTTGCAAATCCCTTACAAGCTGCGCCATGGGCATCTCCTCATCCTGTGGCTTGCGATACCCTCGGCCTCAAACCAATCCTCCCCTGCGGCCACTGTCCAGTGGCCCTTGGACCCGATGATGACTCTCGACTCCGGGTACAACATCGCTAGTTTCTGGCATCGTCTCGAGATTGATCCCACATTGACGTATGCATCAAAAATCCTATCCCGACACCCGGCGGCCAGGGCTGCCTCAATGCGAAGGCGTGGCTTCTGGAGAAGGACGGGGCGGAGGCGAAGCTCTGCGTCGCCAGCGAGGGCCGGAAGCTCAAGGAGGACGCCATCCCGGCTCTTCAGCGCAAGTGCTTCGAGGCGGGGCTGGCGAAGCTGCACGAGGGCCTCTCCGTCAAGGGCCGGATGAAGCGCCGCGACAGGATTCTGGAGAGCGTCGGCCGCCTCAAGGAGAAGCATTCGAAGGTGGCCCGGCACTTACCTGGTCGAGGTCGACGACGACGAAAAGGGAATCAACGCCGTCGCGGTCCGATTCAAGCACAGCCGCAACCACGCCGAGGCGGACGAGGCGAGCGGCTCCTGCGTCCTGCGCACGTCGAGGACCGACTGGGACGCCGAGGCGATCCTGCGGGCGTACTGGAAATTGTCCGAATTGGAAGCCACTTTCCGCTCGCTGAAATCGGAGCTCGTGCCCGGGCCAGTCTTCCACCAGCTGGACAGCCGGATCGGCTCGCATCTGCCGGTCGCGGCGCTGGCCTACCATCCGGCGCACCTGGTCCGCACCCGCCTGAAGGCGCAGGGCCTCCATCTAAGCTGGGCCTCCATCCGCGAGAGCATGCGCAGCTGGGTCCGGATCACCGCGACGCTGCGCCGAACCGACGGGATCCTGGTGGCGAGCCGGCAGGATTCCAATCCCGGGGCGGAGCAGGACCCGGTATCGCGGGCCGCGGGCGTCGAGACGGGCCTCCGCCGCTCGAGGTGCGTCCTGAACGTCTAGATCCGCCGCTTCGGAATCAACAGAATCTTCGGAAGTGTAGGGACAGGGTGGAATCCGCCTTGAAATAAACAATTGCGTTTCAACAGGTTGCGGGAAGTCTTTTTCGAAAACTGCCAACTTGGGGTAGGCGGCGCATTTGGTAAACTGGTTTTAGTGGGCCGTACTCAGTGCCCGTTTGCACCTGCGCAACTTTCCGCCCGATGGGAGGCCCTTCGCCGACTGGCTAATCTCCGCCGACAAAATTGCGTCAAATGCAATTTTGAGGGAATGACCCCGAATGGTCCTTGCCAGTCGATCTCAACTTCGACTAACCGCGATACGGGGCAACAGAGTTCGGATGTGCTCCGGAAGTATCCGGTAGATGCCCCTTTCCCTGGTACTCATTCCGTGGATCTTTTCGGAATAGTACCTTTCGCCCTGCCGCTGGACGGATTTGGATGTCAGCGTTGCGCTGTCGCGGAAAAGCTGGTCGCCCCACTTGGCTTCATAGAAAGTCGTTGTCACGTCTATCGAGAGCCGTTCCTCGTAGTTGCCCTCGAGATTCAATTCTCCTCGACCCAAGCTGGTTACAGAAGTCACAAAGACGTCAAGCGCCCCGCCTCCGTCGATTGCGCGCAGCGATCTGGCCGCCTTTTGCGCCGTACTGCCCCTCGATTGACGTCCGATGGCTTCTTCGACCTCCTCGAAACGTACGATTTCGTAGCCTGCATCCTCCAGGATGCCACCCATGCGTTGGTGCAGCAGCACGGCTAGGTCGGATTGAATGCCGCTGCCATGAATGTGGAGAAAAATCCGGCCCCTGTCCTGGGATCCGCTCGGATCAAGTATACGCTCCAAATCTCGCTGAGTCTTGGCCAGGCCGTCGGATACTTCCCCAACCACCTCCATTACGCTCTTCTCAGCGTGCCTGGAGTGTGGAATGACTTGCTTGGTTACCGTCTTGCAAGCAACACCGACCCAAGCGAAAGTCAAAAGACAAAGCGCAGCTAGCAGATGTCTTAAATGCATGTTGCCACCCAATAGGTAAACGTCGTCAGTTCACGAATTTGGATTGATGGCCAATTTTCAAACACAACAGTACCAGTAGGTCCGGACATGACGAGCGCAAGATACGTTTCCTCACTGCGATGCATTCTTTTATCGTCTTGCGAGCAACTCCGCTTTCTCCGTTCACGATGCAGTCCGTCGTGGACATCGTCGAATTGCCCATGCCAACAAAGGATTTCATCGTATCGCCAGCATCGCTTCAATCGCACCGCCGTGACTGTATTTCCAAGCAAGCCTGAAAAGGCTCAACATATTTTTTGGCGCAATCGCCAAACGTTGTCAAATCTCGATATGCCGATCTCAACTCTCTGATTTTCATGAGTTTCGCATGTAGCCGGAACCGATACGACGACGATTAAATCAACCGTTATAAAATACCGCGGAAGTAATTCTGTCCAAGTTCAGACCTTTCGGCTGCTCGCCCAAGGTGCCAGCGAAATCGGGCGGAAAACGAGAGCGCGGTAGGCACGCTCGTCGCCTGAGCAACCTGCACGGCTGGATCGAAGAGAGTTCCGGCGCGAATTCTTCGGTCGAAATCGCGCGAGTACCGGTCCACCGCATGGACTTACAGCGCGCGCCGCCTCGCCTATAGGAACGCAAAACTCTCCGCCCTGGTGAAAATCCGCCAAGCGCTTGCGAGTTTGGCCATAGCTTCGTTGAGAGAGGCCATTGATTCGTGCGAGGCGAAGATCTGGTTTCGGGACGAATTAAAGGCCGGGCGGAAAGGAATGCTCTTCCGGTAACTGGCGCGCGAGGAAACGCGAGCCGCCGTCGCGCAAGAGTTCCGCTACGGTCATTTTGATCGTTCCTCGACC
Organism: Albidovulum sp.; assembly: GCA_028823855.1. Lineage (GTDB taxonomy): Bacteria > Pseudomonadota > Alphaproteobacteria > Rhodobacterales > Rhodobacteraceae > JAPPFL01. The sequence goes on along the minus strand of JAPPFL010000022.1, from coordinate 51,633 downwards.
GCCTGGCCGAGGCGGAAACCTCGGTCGGTCGCTCTTTCGACGGCGTATTCGCCGCGCAAATGAAATCGCATTTCGACGAAATCATGGGCGAGTGCACGAAGGCGCAGAGCCTAGGTAGGACTCGACGGCGCAGAACGGCATCGCTCCTAAAAATTCAGACATCATGCGCTCGACCATCTCATAGTGCCGACCGAGTCCCGTGCCCTTCGTTTTTCATTTTGGGAGACCAAGAAATGAATGACTCGGCTTTGCAGTTAACAGGCCAGCCCACTCCGGAATTGATAACCTAGCGAACCCCGATTGCCTGATTTCCCCGATAGCCTGCGATGGAAGGACGTGGTCCTGTATCAGTTGATTTCGCTTCGGTTGGTTCAGCAGCTTAATTAGTGTTGAAATATCCTTCTCGGCCGAAGCAAATAACGCAGGAATCGCCACTTCAACAAAACGAATTCAGGGAATGGTTTCACTGTCGGAGCCAAGCAAGAAAGTATATTGGCTGGGCCGCGATCGCAGCGCTGGATTGGGAAACCCGGTCCAAACAGGTTTCGTCTCGCAGACCATTAGGGAGCCGGGCAAGCACTCTGCGAACGGCGGGCATTGGAAATCGACTACTTTGCAGACCGAAATCAAGATCCGCACCGGACCTGCCGCTACGGGACCCGAGGCTATAGCCCGAGCGATGATTGCGAGCGCGGCATGACAAAAACTCCTGATACGGCCGAAACGCGTTGCCGGCACATCGCTTATTGCCGTTTGCGATTTCCTGGCTCTTCCTCTTGTAAATGTCATCCAGACAGCAATTTATTGCGCTGGTCCGAGAATTCAGATGTAACGCCTAGTTGCGATGTGCTGGTCTTGCGGCATCGCGTTTCAACACGGAGGCAGGCGCCTTTGTTCGCACGGGCCATGCACATGCAGCGCCCACAGTTGGGCCATCTTTCTAGGCGGAGACCGGTTCGGTTTGGATGAATTTCCTTAAATTATTTTCATGAGGTTTCTGGCAACCAGCCATCCTGCCATGCAAGGCCGGAACTGAACCGGCTTCATCATCTGGATTTGCCGGACATGATGGAACTGGAATGCCGCAAGCCATGGAATGGCCAGTTCTCGGTTAGGTAGTCCATTCCGACACGATGGATGGATTCGATTATCGCAAAAACTACAAACCCGTTAAGCCAATTCTCATTTTCCCGGCGGTCGCGGATCGGACTCTCTGCAGTCGGCTGCTGACAGCCCAAGGTACAGGAAAAATACGGGTTCGCGCCAACCCGCTTACGCAATCGGCGACGTGCAATGCGCCAATCGGCGGGCAAAGAGCGCTTTTGCCTCGTAATCGCCAGTCGGGTTTAGTCGGCGGCCCAAGAGCTTTCGATCCGGAAGAGGCAGAGATCAATTTGGATGTTGTCGAGGAGGCAGGCATTGTCCGGCTCCCGGCGCCGGACGAAGAACAGCACGCGGTAGCAGAGTGTTCCCTGTTCACCGCTGCAGACCGGGCAGCAACTGGCCGATGGATGAGTCCTGTTGCCCCACCGTCTCGATATGGATACCATTGCGCGGGCAAAGTAAAACGCTTCTGATCGGGCGCAAATCGGGCAGCTATGTTGGCCCAACAGAATTCGGATGCAGTAGCGCGTTCCAGCATCGGAAAGGCAATCCATGACATTGGAGCAGTTCCTAGCGTTCAACGCCGTCCTTTTAGCTGCTATTGCGAGTCCCGGACCCGCGCTGCTAATGGCAATTCAGACTTCCTTGAGTGCGGGGCGCACCGCTGGAATCTCGATTGGCGCCGGGCTCGGGCTAATGGCCGCAGCCTGGACATTGATGGCGCTTCTTGGCCTTGGCGTGATTTTTGAGCTGTTCCCCGTGTTGTACGGCGGAGCCAAAGTCATTGGAACCGCTTATCTTCTGTACGTTGCGTGCTCGATGTGGACCAACGCCTCAGTAGCCGTAAAGCCTCGCATCAAACCGGTTGGCCGCGCTGTCCGACGCGGGATTCTCGTCAACCTTTTTAATCCGAAATCCGTATTATTCGCCGCGGCCGTCCTTGTCGCAATTTTCCCGGCAGGAATCGACTTCGCTGACAGCATGGTCATTGCAGCGAACCACTTCCTAGTGGAAATTGCTTTCTATACCGCTCTCGCTCTTGCCATGAATACGCAGGCCGTCGCGAATCGTTACATGCGAGCAAAGAAATTCATTGACCGCGGCGCGGCGGTCGTACTCGGCGCCCTAGGTATCCGGATACTCTTCCGTGCGGACATTGCTCCATAGGCGCCCGCCCGATGACTGGCTAGCAAGTAACATTTACAGGAAAGGGGCGGCGGGCGACAAAACGGTCGTAAAGAGTGATGCGAAAGCGTCCGGAAATCGGCCTAGCGAACGGGCATCATTGAAGACCGCATCAAGTCAGGACTGGCAGGCAGGCAATTATCGACGTTCAGACTGCGCCGGCACGGGGAATGGCAGAGACAATCCAGTGAACGCTCTCGGAATTTACCGCGAGGCGGCCTCGACAATTCCGACCGAAGCGGGTCGAGAATGCGTATGGATTCGGTTTGGGGCAGCCCCCTGTTTGGAAGATTTTTCGGTGCGCATGAAGGACTCCGCATATTGCGGACTTGCACGGGCATCGGGAAGCGGCGAGTTTTTTTATCGGAAGCCCCCTCCTAGTTCGCTGTGCGCGCCTATAGCGCAAGGGCTCGGAGATCGCCTTAGCCAACCGCGTCGCAGTCAACTCGTTCTCAAGGATCTTCCCCGGATTCCACCGCTGGCAATCGCTATTGAAATCGTCTTACTTTCCCTATGGTAACTTGATCTCGCCGGCGGGTCCTTAAGTTTCGCGTCCGGTCATGGCGCACCCTTCTTTTGCGCGATGCAATGGAACAGGATCGTCAGCCAAGACTGCTCGCTTCAACAATTCCTCTTTTGCAGAACATTCCCTGCAGATCCATGCCGGATACGGGCGCCTGTCTGGCAAACGGCACCAAATACCAGGTAGGTCTGCACCGAAACCAAGAACTCTCGTCCGGCGCAATGTTGTCGGATTCTCGGACTGCCGCTTCCGCTCATTACTTGAGAGATTACATGAAATCGGCGCGATTGATCCGTAAGCGGCTAATCTGCGACGTCCCGATTCAGGGTTGAACCGGGTCCGCCCCGGCCGCTCTGGTGCGCAACGAGCTCGGCGGGGACGTAGTCTCGGGCGGCTGGTTCGTCTTCGCCGACCGCCGGCGCACGATGATGAAGATAATCGGCTTCGCGCCCGGCGGCTGCTGGATCCGGGCCGGCGGCTCGGGCAGGGGCTGTTCGCGTTTCCCGCCGGCCCGCGGGGCGAGTATTGTTTCGACGATGGAATCGCTCCAGATCCCGCTGCCGCCGCTTCTCGATGTCGCGGTAAGCCATTACGGTCTCCTTCCCGCCATTCCGGAAATGGACGGAAGGACGCCCCGCCGCCTGCCCCGGCCCTCGAGCCGGGGACGCCGAGCCGGCAGGACGTCCGGGAAGGGGGCCGTCAGCCCCTCTGCTTGCGGTCGCAGAAAAGAGAGGTCGAAATGGACCCCCAGTACTGGACCCCGCCGCGAGTCTTGAGCCCGGTGCAGGCGATGATTTCGTTGGGCGCGGGCCGCAGATCCTTCACCGTCTTCAGCGTCGCGGTGACCGCCTTCGCCTTGCGGTGCTTGCGGCCAAACGCCCTCCTCCGGATGCCCGACCGCCGTCCCGCTCACGGTCAGGACTCTCCTCTCGGCGGGGAAAGGCGCGATAGGGGACGACGGCGCGATTGGACGGCAATATCGATTCGAAGGGCGAAGGTCTAACCTATAGGGAGTTTACGGCGACACGGTGTAAACTCGTGTCATAGTGGTGAGATCGCCAAACCTCACGAATCGTCGACCGTTTATGATTCAGACAAATCCTCGCCGTGAGTCCCAAAACCTATACCCGAGTCAATCCGTCCACACGGCCTACTCGTTCACGGCCCGCGCCAGCACCCCATCGACCGGCCGATCCAGCGTCTCGTCGAGCAGACTTGCCGCCGCGTTCCTGATATGCAGCTTGCGGACGGCTGGGAGCGCTGACCGGGCCGATTCTCGGCATCTTCAGCCGACCCGCGCGTCGCATCGTTACTGGCGATCTCCAGTACCTTCGGTCGCCAAGCGCGAAGCAGAACCCTCGCTTCGCCGCGCTCGTCAATCGGCAGTAGTCGCGACTCTCTCCTTCCAGATCTCGACTGCTCGACTAACGCGGTTGGAGACGGGTTCAAGGTCTTCAAGGTGCGCGCTCAGACGGTCACACAGAGACGCGACGATATCGCGAGCCGCCCCCGCATTCATGCCCATCGTCACGCCCGCCCGGACAAAGTCGCGGGATGACAAACGATTCCGCTTGCCTGCCAGCGAGAGCGCGAGGTGATCACTCTCAAGCCCCGGAAAGACGCGAGTCGTCACGGCATCGTAGACCGGAGCGAGCCGGACAGATGTGAAATTCTCAGCTCCTTCGGAGGCAACCCGCAAAACGGCCAGATTCTTCAAGTGGCAATCGCCATCCGCTATGAGCCAAGCGAGCACGGCGCGGCCAAGCAGCACCGCGACATCCGCTACGGCATCGCTGGAGACGCTCCGCAGCGCCCGGGCAGCCTGCTCGATGGAACCCTCGTATTTTTCGGAAGGCGCGACACCGCGAACGGATGCCATGTCTTCCATTGCGATCTTTCGACTGTCATTGCGGTCTCGCCGGATATCGAAGCGTTGGACGAGTAGCGCGTCGGGCAGGTTGCCAGGCATCGAGACCATTGCGTGCGCAGCCGTCTCGAACCCGCAGGCCCGGGCCGCCGCCAGACATGCAGCTTCGACGAGAGGAAGGTCTTCGAAGCCAGCCCCCGGCGAAGGCTTGAGGATATGCGTGAAGGCCAGGTTTCCGGCTGGCCGCAACACGCCGGCATGAGAAAGGTTCATCGGCGCCTTGATCTGAACCCCCGAAAGTCGCGGCGTCGCGTCCGATGCAAACAGCGCGGCCATGCGGTCTTCCAGCGTCTCGTCGAATGCAGGCGCGGGTCCGGCGTAGCCGCCGGCGAATGCGCCCTCGCTAGTGTACGCCTGGAGCCGTCCCTCCAGCATGTCCGCGGGAAGAGTACGAAGATCGTCCGCGTCCTCGGAAATGACAATGTTCGACAAATAGCGCTTCCCGCTGGATATCAGCTCCTGCTCCGACTTCGGCTTCAGGACGCGTTCAAGCCAGCCTTCTGGCAGCAAGCTCTCGATGAAGGGCGGCAGGCGGCCCGGCGCCCCGGTCCGAACCGGCGTCGCGCCTTTTGTGGCGGTTTGCTCCCAGCGCCAGCCCGATCCGTCATGAGACAACACCCCGATCTTTTCGCCGTGCCATCCGACATGAAGTGCCTTCCCCCGCGGCGGCGCCTCTCGCAGCGGCGTGGCGATGAACGCCTCCGCGCGCCCTGCCTCCGCCCGCCATCCGTTGGCCTCGGCCAGTCGCCAGCAGTTCATGATCACCGTCTTCTTGTCGCCGGCGTTCTCGACGAGTCGCGCGGCGATATCGGCCTGCATGTCGATCGGCATCGCCGCGCCGGCTTCGCTGCGCCGCCGGAAGGATTCCAAATACCGAAAGCGAAGCGTCGAGCGCCGAACCCTCAGGTTGCCAATTGGGTCGGTAGTTTGAGCGGTTTCCGTTTCGGGCGCGTCGGGGGCGCGCGTCTGCACGATTTCCAAGGTGCGCAGCCGTGTGCGTGCATTGCGCCGGCCGCTCAGGAACAGGCGCCTGTCAGGCGTAGGCGCGAGCCGCTCGGCGCTGGGGCCGCATAGATAGGTCCTAGGGTAGAGATAGGCGGCGATCCGGAGCGCGTGATCGAACAGGACGGCGTCGGCGTCATCCTCCGATGCGATATAGATGCCCCGCATGATCTGGACGATCCTGCCGGTTTCCATGCCATATTGGGCGCGGTGCTTGTCGATGGTCTCGCCGACGAGGTGCAGCATGCCCTACTTTCTCGATCTTTCCGACTGCGAAAGTAGGACAGCCATTACATATTGTCAAGGAAATCCGACTTTCGCGTGCTGTATAGTTGCAATAGTTGGAATTCGATTACACGGGTTGACTATGAGCAAGTGCGGCTCACCGTCGGCGAGGACACCAAATCCATACCATCCAGCAGCCGCCCACAAGAGCACGCCCCGGCCGAAAGCGGCTAAACTGGGACGTAGCGTTTTGTCCGGATTTCGCTGGATTCAACCTTCGCCCGGCGGGTCGGAGACGCGGCATTCGACACCGGTTCCGAGGTCCGACGTCGTCGGATCGCCGGCGAACAGGTCCTTCCACAACCTCGGCGCAGGCTTCCGGACGCGCGACGACGGGTGGACCGAGACCCGCTGGAGCACGTCCTCAAGGCAGGCGCGCGGGTCGAAGCCCCGCAGCCGGCAGGTCGCGACCGGGCTCTGGACGATCCCGACCGCCTCCGCGCCGACCTCCGTCCAGCAGAAGAGCCAGTTCTTCCGTCCGAGCGGCAGAACCCGCAGGCCGCGCTCCAGATGGTTCGCGTCGATCGGGACCTCGGGGTCGGACAGCCACGCCTCCAGCTCGCTCCGCCGGTTCCGGGCGTAGTCCGGCGCCTCCGCGATCGGGCTCTTCGGCAGGTGGCGCGGATCCTCGTAGCGGCGATCGCACCACTTCCAGAATGCGTTTGCCGCCGGAGGCGCGCTGGTTCGCTGGAACTCGAGCTTCCCGGCGCACTCCAGCTTCCTTTTCCGGATCTCCCTTTCGCAAAGTTGCAGCGCTCCGATATGCTCCAGCACCTCAGCGACGAGCCTCGGCTCGGAATCCTTCGCCTTCTCGAATTCGTGCCTGGCGCGGGCTCGGCAGCTTGCGTGCGCGACCGCGCCGTTCCGGGATTCCGCGTAGGCGTCGCGGGCCCGGTTGCCGTCCGAGAGCAGCGCGCCCTGGAAGTCGCCGAGCAGGTCGGGGACCGCTCCGTTCCCGCGATCCAGCCGGAAGGGGAAATCGATCTCGCGGCGGTCGCCGAACACCGGCCGGAACCTAGGCGGACCCCGGCGTCTAGTTCGCGGGGCTGTAGAGGCCCGCACGGATCCCCGCCGCCTCCAGCCGCTGGCGCTGCCGGTGCAGCGGCAGGGCGCCGGCAGAACTTGTCGACCATCATCCCCGCCAGGAAGCCCGCGTCGGCGCAGGTGCGGTCAAGGACCGCGGGCGGCGAAGCGGCGGCGACGAGCTTGCCAGTGTCGCGGCGCTTCCAGGTCCGGAGCGCGTAGCGAATGATCCTGAAGGAGGAGGGGGGTCTGCGCCTCGGCCTCGGGATTGGCGAGGGGGATCGTCTCCACCGGGACGTCCGGCCCGAACCGCAGACCCGATTCGTCGGCCGCGCCCTCGAAATTCTTCTTCCCGCGCTTCTTCTTCCCGCGTTCGGCGAATTCGAATTCCGGCTCATCGGGCTTCTCCGGCCCCAGCTTGTCACGGAACGTCATCTGCTACGGCGGGATCTCGACCCGCTTCTCGGACTTGCTGCCGAAGAGCTGCCGGCGAAACCAGTCGAGCTGCCGCTTTGCGTCCTCATAGTCGGCCGGAAATTTTCCATAGTCGATTTCAGGCTGAGCCAGTTCGGCGGCGGCATCGATCGCCCTATGATCCCTTGAATAGTCTCGGATCCACTTTATCGGGCGCCGACGCTCCGCGAGGGCCGAAGGGAACCGCGAACAGCCTCTGCTCGAGGCGCCGGCCCGGATCCGGCAGCCGCCCGGCCCGAAGCGGAGTATCTTCATCGTCGTGCGCCTCCGGTTGATGAAAACGAACCAGCCGCCCGAGACTACGTCCCCGCCGAGATCGTTGCGCACCAGAGCGGCCAGGCCGTCGTTGGACTTGCGCATGTCGGCCGGACGCGTCGACAGCCAGATGCCGCCCTCCGGAGCATTCGCCGGCAATTCCGCCTCCGAAGCCGGAGAACCATGCCGCCGCCGAGATCGAGCTCGGCGACCCGCGCGGCCGCATCCGCCGGGGCCGGGCCGAGCGAAACGAACGCGGGAGCGCGCTCGTCCTCGCGGGCGAGACGCCGCCAGCGCAGCAGCGTCCGCGGCCCGGGGCCGCGCCCCTCGCAGCAGGCGGCGGCGGTCACGCCCTTCCGCTCGAAATCCTCGACGATCTCGCGCCGCTCCCCGGCGCTTCTGACCGCGGGCCCTTCGGCGACCCGCGCCGGAACGTTCATGGCTGTCCCTTCTTGCCGAAAATATTCCGGCTCGAAGTTGCCGGCCGGGGCGGACCCGGTTCAACCTAAAATCGGGACGTCGCGGTTTAGCCGCTTACATTGATCCGGAACATCCGGACGGCCGAAGACATGGAAACAATGACTTATCACAGAGAGATCCAAGTCGGCCCGAAATGATTCATGAAAATGATTGGCGTCGAAAGAATTCTTAAAAGGCACGGATTTGATTTGATCGGGGGAAAAGCAGCATCGCCGACACAGTGGACAAATCGGAAAAAAAAGATACGGCTTGTCTCGACTTCGGCTATGACGGAAATAAAATTCCGAAATGCGCGCTAGGAAGAATTGTATGCTCTCCGACTATGTTCAGAAAGAATATTCGCTAACCAAACGCGGAAACGTTCGATTTTTGCCACTTTCATTTTAAGGGCGGGTGCACCCCCGAAAGAGGCGTAAATGCAGGTGTCGTAGGGTCATCCGGTCAGGCCGAAGGAGCGCCGGTCATTGCCCGTGCCTAGGGTTTCTGGCGGCGTGGATATCGCGGATGCGCCGCGGCCAGGTGGAACGGATAAAAGCGAGCACGTCCCAGATCTCTTCGTCGCTCATAACGTCGCCGAAGCCGGGCATGCCGCTCTTGAAACCGGCGATTCCGCGCGCCTCCATGAGGCTTTCGCCGCCGAGCCTAGTGTAGTCGAAGAGTAATCGGTTGTCGTGATGCCAAGTATGGCCACTCGCATCGTGGGGCGGAGCCGGCAGGACGCCGTCCGCACCCGGTCGCCGCCAGTTGGGCTGCCCTTCGAGCCTTACGCCGTGACAGGAGGCGCATTGCTCTTGATAGAGGATCTGTCCGTTACCGATGTCGCGGTCGTCGAGTTCGTGGTCGGCGAAGGCCAGGACGGGCCAGAACAGTGCAAAAACCATCAAGCCGCGTATCATGCCTCCGCCTCCAGCAACTTCAAGCCGAATGCGAGGTGCCCGAGCGCATGGCAGCACAGAAACCACTCGCCGGGATCGTCAAATTCGCAGAGGATGTCGCGACTCGCCTGTCTGTCGACCGGTGCCGTATCCGTGTTGCGGGCGAGGGCCGTAGTTGGGAATCTCGCGGAAACGATGGTCCCGCGAAAGGGGCGTCGAATTTTACAGGAAACTCGGTCAATGGTCGAAGATTGCGCGGACAGGTCCGGACGTTGCGCCGCATAGTTTTTTGGAAGGAGAGTGCCCGTGCGAAAATTCCCATCCGACCGGCAAGAAAGATTTCGCGTACCCGCCGTGCGTCGAGGAGGACCGGACAACTACCGGTTTCGCAGCGACCGGCGTTCGGGCGGGCAGGCGCTGAGGATTCATGGAAGCTCCCTCATAGGATGCCGTTGGTGCGCTGGAGTTCGCGGATATAGGCGACGATCGACGCAACGTCGCTGCGGGTCAGTCCCTCGACCGGCGGCATGTCGCCAAAACGCCAGTGATGGGCCGGTACGCCGAACGCGACCGCGCGCTGAAACGACTCGTCGCCATGGTGGCCGGGCTCGTATATGACATGGACCAGCGGAGGGGCGATCCCGTCCTGTCCCGCAGCGTTCTGGCCATGACAGGCCGCGCAATTTGCATCGTACTTTTTCTGCCCGAGCCGCGCCCGAGCCGAGAGGGTCTCGGGCGCCCTTACCAACGCGATCGGCGCCCCGTCGCCCGCGGAGTCGTCCCGATCGCCGAAAAAGACATAAACCGCGATGGCCATGGCCGCCACGGGGACGGCCAGGATCGCAGACCTTCTCAGTGACATGCCCGGCCGAGGGCCTTCAGCCGCCAATAATTGTAGGGGAGAGGGGTGACGAAGCCCGCCGCCAGCATGATCGGCACGACCCACCATGTTAGCTTGGCTCCGCCGGTTAAACCCCAGTCGACCGCGTTCATCATGGCTTCCATGGCGATCATCGAGATGAAGGACATGCCGATCGCCGTCCGGAATGCCGTCCGGAAGTCCATCTGGCGGGACAGGATCACGGTTTCGAGCGCGATCGAGGTCAGCAAGCCATTCACGATCGCGAGGCTCATGATGGCAAGGGTCGGCCAGGGTATGCCGGTGAATTGAAAGTAGGCGATTGTACCGAAATCGCCGATGGCGCAGCCCAGAAGGCACCAGGCAGTGTTCTTCGACGCCCGGCGCCAGGTGTGGCGGCATCGCCAGTCGATGGCGCCTTTCGCGGTAATTGTGGCCATGCGGACACCTCTTGATTCATCCCGCTCTGGAATCTAAGGTTTCTAGCTACTGGAAGGTCAAGGGGAGCTTTGGCGAAAATTTCCGCCGCCTCGAAGGCGGTCGTTTTTCAGGCGAAGAGGGTCCGTCGCTGCGCGGACATCGAGCTGGTATCGGCGTCGAGGATGAAAAAATCGGTTCTTCGAGGGCGAGCGCAGATACAGTCGTTGTGGGCCATCTTCTTGAAGTTGACATTGATTGTCATGGGGCGCTCGCTCGAGGCTCTCTCATCCCGCGTCGGGCATAGCCTCATCCGCTTCACTCGCGCAGCAAACGACTAAGAGGTTTCAAGGCTCAAAAACACCGTCGCAAGACCCGTAGCTTCGCCGCCGTCGCGGCAAGCGCTTCCTTTCGGGCGATGGAGCAGGATTGCCCGAAAACCTGCGTCCGCCTTTCCGATGCGGAAAGGCGGCCATACTCGGAAGTTGAAGAAGGGCGCGCAAGGCGTCGGCGGCGATTACGGCGACAATGGCCGAGCGGCCGAGGATAACCTTGCGTTGGACAAGGATACGCTCCGATTTTTTGCGTTTTCAAAATGATACACGGTCGATCGGCAAAGCGTAACGGCGGAATTGGCAATAGTCCGCTTCCCAATCCGCAGAAACGAGCTAAGGCGATTGGATCACGTGAACCGTTGTTGACGGATTCAAGTCGTCATTGGGGTCGATCAAGATGCCGGCGGGAAACGAGACGGACAGCGGCTGATCTGCCGTATCAAGGCATAGCTCGTGATTATTGTCTCCGTCGCCCAAGTCACCCAGCGCAAACGGGATCACATCACGAAGCGAACCGTCGGTCGACGCCACCGAGACAGTGTAAAGACGGCGCTCCGCATCACCCGGCTCTTCCCCATTCGCAAGTGTCGCTCCGCCCGCCCAATCAACGCGCACGATCTGCGCGACGCCGTCCATTGGACAGCCAGTACTGGAGCCGCCACTCCCGCCAGATTCACGTCCCAAATTCCAGCCTGATTTGGGAACGACTTCTGAAAAAAGAGCGATGGACCCTGCGCGAGCGGCGTGACATCGACTTCGGCGCCCCTAAAATTGAGTGCTTGATCGATGGAATGAAGATTCCCGATGATTTTAACGCGAACGGGCGGATCGGAATCGGCCGAACCCAAATCCCCGACCAAGAGCACGGTCCGCAGTTCACCTTCATCAATTGCCGGCAACAGGGTAACGCAAGTTTGCGAACCGGTTCGTCCCGATTTGGTCCTGACTTGAAAATCGCCCGCCTGCAAGGTCGCGAGATCGATTTCGCGCGAAAACACAACCGGCATGCCGTCTGCCCCGCCCGCGCCGGCGCAAATGCCGAAGTTGGCGGAGCGCGGCAAATCGCCGTCAAGGCCGAAAAACGCGGAAATCAGATAAGCCGACTGTGCCTCGGTTTGGCGAGAAAGCGAGTAATCGGCGGTCGAGTCCGACTGCTCCGTACTTGTGAAAGCCGCTCCCGGCGACAAGACTCGGGAATAAGCTATGGCGGTGCCGGAAATTATGATCAAGCCGGCGACAGAAAAAATTTTTCTGATCATGACTCTTCCTTCGCGAACTTTTCTTGGCTCGCCCGGATTGCGGGCGGCAGGAGCGATGCCTGCTGCGCGCCGCCACCGTCTGAAACTAGTCATCCAGGGCCATGCGGACAAGACCGCTGGCCTCAGCGCCGGCGGTTTCCTCAACAAGTTCGGGAACTCCATTGGATCGAGGCGGCGGCCGCGCTCCGCAAGGCGGAAGCTCTCCTCGAATTCGCCGCAAAGTATGCGGAGGTTTCGATCGCGCTCACTATTGACGGCGCGTCATAATGCATACTGCGAACCGTCATGATGCGGGACTTCAGGAGCCGGGAGCTCAGGCGGATCATGGAACGCGGCCACGAGCGACGCATTCACTTGAAGCATCGCGCGACCTAGCGAAACATTCTCGCGCGACCCATCGCGTTATCCGCACCGGACGACATGGACCTGCCAGGACTGTCGACGGTTTTGCAAGCGCGGAATCGTGGCGGTAAAAGCGCGTTCGTCGGGGCGGATTCGGACTTTTTGAAGCTGCCGGTCCCATCAGTGCGCCGGGCGTTTTGTCCGCGGTTCGGAGGATCGGACGGGCTTCTTCCTTCGTCGGTATTCGCCCTCTGCCAAGTCTTGTTCGGAAATAGCGCCAGAACATCCGCTCCCGGCAAGGGATCTCCTGCGGAGTGAACCGTTACCGCGCCGGTGGCGGGAACAAGTTCGGTTTTGGCGGCCGGGATGCTCAACACCAAGCTGGAACCATCAACAACCTTGTATGCAGCCGGGAATCCAGCGGTTTCCTCGGTCTTCTTGAGGATTATCGAAACGCCGTCCCCTCTGCGTTCCATCAGATGCTGGCGATGATTCGATCCCGGAACTTCGCCAACGGGAATTCGTCCGAACACTGAAGCTATTACTTCGTTGCGCGTTGCTTGGCTAGCGTTCATTGCCTCGATGGTCATGCCATTTGGAAGTTGACCGGGCGAGTCGATTTCAAGGCGGTTCTTGAACATCGATAGCCTGATCCGCCTTGCGGCCACTGAGTAATCGCTGTGCGCCACCGCATTCACGACCGCTTCGAACACCGCTGCAATACTGTACTGCGGCACATCTTCGCGTGCCGGAGTCTTTCGCGCCGCAACTCGCATGTTTCGAACCACGAACTTTACCGCATCGGAAATCTGAGAATGAATAGGCCCGATGATTTCCTGGGCATCCAACTGGCCGGACGCACGATCATTTCCGCGATAGTGAGTTGCTGCAATCGTGGCTTGAGGCAACCAATCCTGAGGCGATCTGGCGCACAATAGCACGCCCGCCACTGTAGCCCGGTCGACGCCAGCTTCATCCTGCGCCAATAGCCGAAGGTTCATTAGTCCCCGGCGAGGGTCGGCTGCTCCAGCCACGCTGAGAAGGGGTTCCCGGTGCCGCTCGCTCAGGGACTCAAAACCCGTCTCGGGAATCGTCTGCCTATCAAACCAGATGCAACGGCTTTGCGCGCGACTTTGCGAAAGCCGCGAACGCTCGTCGCCGTCAAGGCGGCGCCTGGAAGCGCCAACCCGTATATATGCGTTGCCTTGCCGTTCGTGCACTGCGTCGCTCCGCGAAACCCGTACGAGCACGAAAGCCTTTCCGTCGATTGTTCGATGGTGAACATCGATACGCAAGGAAGGCTTTATGCTATCCGTGCTCACTTCTACCAATAAACTGTCCAGGGCCTTCATCTGTTCTAGAGTCATGCCCTGTATCCGACCGTCATCGCTAACGCCGCAAAGTAGTATTCCGCCATCCGAGTTGGCAAAAGCGGCCATCTCATCGGCTAGGTCTTCACGTCGAGGACTCGTAGGACGGTCTCCGCTGAACTCGATCTGCTTGAATTCCCAGAAACTATCCTCGCCCAATTGCAAACGCTGCCGGATTTCCGCTTCGCTTGCGTTCAAGGGTTGCCTCCAGGACCCGCCTTTTTTCGATGCCGAGCAACGATTGTTAAACTGTTTGAGCCACGGATCACGCGACGGCTTCGACAAATATCCGACATCTTGAATTCGAGTTTCTCAAATTTGAGGCTTAGGAGGAAGTAGAATGCAGAGCAACACCAGCCGCACAGACTCTCTCGCGCCAAAACTATTTGAATCCAAATATCTCGAACGGTCCCGTCATTTTCCTCGAGCTAACGTTCCGGACACATAGCGAAAGCGTTAAATCGAAACGAAATCCTACGAAACTCAGCGAAATTTCACCCGACCGCCTTGCATTCGACTTAATCAAATATCGCTCCGCAGCGACATAATTCGCGCCTGATTGATAAGCGTCTCTTAAATACAATGGGCAAGGTTCCAAGCTTAGGGAATTCGGTGCCGCCGCAACGGCCAAAATCCGATTGAAACACATGAATGCGGACGAGGGGTGCGGTCGACAGAGGCCCGGAACAAATTTGACATGCTGCCGTGTCGGCTATCTTCCAGACTGAAACAAGCAGGTCCGGCGACCGTATTGTCGATTATTCCCCGGTTGCGGTCAGGGTTCAGTTTGCCATCATCCAAGGGGGCGTATTCTTTCGAATTTTGCACTGCGCAATTCGCAACACCCGCTCGTCGCCAGTTTTGGAAACTTCGCGCGCAGCGGCTGACTTAAAGCATAGGATTCCATTTGTCCGGGAACCGTGCGTCACTGGCTCCAGTTGCCGCAAGGCGATTGTGGCAAGGAGCAGAATCGCATTCTCGGCAGGCAAACTCGTAAATTAGATCGTTAAAGAATTTGAACTATTGGCGACGGCGTAGCTCGTCACCTTTGATCCGAAAGGCTCATGCTAATCCCTAGACAAAAAAGCCGGTAGGTTGAATGGCATTAAGAGGCATATTCCGTTGGATGTTGCGAAGGATGCAGTTCGCAAGGTAGATTGCGTTATTGATGAAGTGCGAACACCTGTGCATTAGGCTCCGATCCACTAATTTCCCGGACGCCTCTAACGGCCGCAGTACTCGTTGAGTCCAAGATGGTCTAAACTCTTGATCGGCTCCCTTTGCACCGCGAGCGGCGGCCATGGATGCGGCGACATGCCGTTCGGACGCAGGGTTCCGAGCCACGACGCTTTTTCCGACCTGTTCAGGGCGCTCGACTCGATAGGGCTGGGCGACGCCCTCCTGAATCCGGTTTCGAACTGCGAAGGGAACATCGGCGAGGCGGTCGGCGCCGACGGAAAGGCGCTGCTTCCGAGTGCGCTGCTCTTGAAATTCCTGCAGCGTTTGCGAACGCTCTGGTCGCAGGCGCCTACAGTCTGTTCGATGCCGGCGCCCAGCTTCCGAAAATGCCGCGCTGCGCTTCGCCAGGCAATTGACACAAAGTAACGCCTATTGCTATTGCGGGGAAAAGCTGGACAACGGAGCTTGATATTTCCAAATCCACAGCGCAATTGGCAAACAATTTCGTCGCGATCCCTGCGGAACACGGCGACGGCGAGGAAACCGGAGATGCCTTTCTCTACCGTCTGCTCGGTTGCGGCACGACGCAAATCAACCGATATTATGGCGACTTCCACGTGCGTTTCGCCAATAGGTTTTTGGAAGCCGAGGCTTGACCCGCGCGCCCGTTAATCCGTTGCTGCTCCGTTGGTCTCGCGAACGCGCCGGGATGGCTCAGGCAGACCTTGCGCTGAGATTCAAGAAGCTGCCTGAATGGGAGAGTGGCGACCGCGTGCCCACACTGAAGCAAGTGGAGGCGTTCGCGCGCGCAGTTCATGCTCCGGTCGGCTACATGTTTCTTACGGAGCCACCGGAAGAGACCATTCCGATCCCGGACTTCCGTACTTTCGCCCGACATTCATTGAGGCGGCCTAGCCCCAATTTGCTGGACACGATCTACGCCTGCCAGGAACGGCAAAGCTGGTACCGGGAGTTCGCTCGCGTCGCCGGAGAACCGGAACTGAACTTCGTCGGTAGCGTTTCGATCGAGACGCCCCCTGAAACTGTTGCGGCGCAAATGCGAGAGGCTTTGAGATTTCATGTGGCCGCCCGTCGCGAGTGCGTGGGCTGGGTCGGCGCACTGCGGCTGTTCATCCGTCGAGCCGACGAGGCCGGCGTCCTCGTCATGGTGAACGGTATAGTTGCCAGCAATAGCCACCGCCGTCTCGATCCCGCCGAATTTCGCGGCTTCGCGCTTTGCGATACGCGAGCTCCGTTGATATTTGTCAATGGCAAGGACACGAAGGCAGCGCAAATGTTCACGCTCGCCCACGAACTAGCGCATATCTGGCTCGGCGCTTCCGCCTTGTCGAACATGGAGGCGGCGTCCGGGCAGGGCTTCCGTTCCGAGGAGGTGTGGTGCAACGCGGTGGCGGCGGAATTTCTGGTACCGCTGGATGAACTGCAATCCGATCTTCGACTCAACGAGCCACTCCCGGAAACGCTAACCAGACTGGCACGAACCTTCAAGGTCAGCACTCTGGTCATCCTGCGGCGCTTGTTCGATGCCGGCTGGCTTCCACGCAAGAGCTTCGATACCGCCTGGGCACTAGAGGCTGAACGCCTGCGGAAACTCGTCCAGGCGGGCAGCGGCGGCGACTTCTATCGTACGACGGTCGCGCGGGTCGGACGGCGGTTTACCCGCGCGCTGGTCGTGAACACGCTCGAGGGACAGACACTGTATCGGGACGCGTTCCGAATGCTTGGCGTCAAGTCGACCGAGGCTTTCAATAAACTCGGGCATGAAGCCGGGGTCGTGGGGTGACCGCGTATCTCATTGATACAAACGTCTTTATCCAGGCCAAGAATCTGCATTACGGCTTGGATTTCTGCCCCGCCTTTTGGGACTGGCTGGCTGATCGGAACGACGCAGGCAAGGTCGCAAGCATCGAGAAGGTCGGGGATGAACTGCTTGCCGGAGAAGACGATCTAGCAATATGGGCCGCATCGCGGGGCGACCGGTTCTTTCTGCCGCCCGATGAAGCCGTGTTGCCTGCGCTTCGCGAAACAAGCGATTGGGCGAGCGGCCATGGATACCGGGCGGCCGCCGTCGCAACCTTTCTGCAAGTCGCCGACTACTGGCTTATTGCGCATGCGCTGGCTCACAAATGCATCGTCGTAACGCATGAGGTCCCCGCCGACACTTCCAGCAAGATAAAGATTCCGAACGCGTGCATCGGCCTCGGCCTGCGATGCATGAGCCCCTATGAAATGCTTCGCCGCGAGCGAGCGAGATTCGTCTTGGGAACGGGCAGAGTTGAAGTCTGACGGCCAAACTTCAAGGAAGCGCGGTTGCCAGCGCCGATCGAGCAGCAGGACGCGAACACGCCTGCCAATTTCGGCAATAGCGTCGGCGTCAACAACTTAGACCGGGGCGTCGAGGACCACGCTCCTGTTCCGATCTACAGTGCGAGTCGTCTCGCGCAGAACGAGGTAGACGACAATGAGATTGCGACGCTCGCCGACGAGAGCCCCGAATTTCGTACGATTCCGTCCATCCTATTCGCGTAGCAATTTTCAATAATCCAGCAATGTTTCCTGCCAGCGCATCATGGCTTGTAGCTTTTGCGCGTGTTCGAGCGGTCGGTCCGCGACCCCGTCCCCGAGCTGAATTCGAAGCATATGCAGTACCTTCGAAGGCTGTTATTCGTCTCGTTCGCGAGGAATGAAACCCGCAATTCCCTGCCGATGGGGCCCTCGAACCTGTCGCCGAGTTTCCCTAGAGGGCGCTGCGCGGGAGGCAGCAGCGCATGAATCCCGCGGCGTTCTCGCAACCCTGCGAAGGCCGCTAAATCGACCATCCGGCCCGGTGCAAAATGATCATTCTTTTCGCGCGTGAACGCAATAGGGATTGTCGAGCTAAACCTTCCCCTGAAACTTTTTCGGCCGGGCACAGTACTGAAGTCATGAGTTTGAGCGCTCCGCGTAATTTTTGAGGGAATTGGAGCGCCCCTTGCTCGAGCGGTCTTATCGTGCCGGGAAAACGGTCCCGGATTGGCGCAATAGTGTGCAGGCGTCCCCTACGCCGAGTTTCAATCCTAGTTGCGCACTTGAATGCCGCTCGGAGCGCCGAGCGCTCTAGGAAAACGGGGACCGGTTGAGCCGGGCGAAACGGAGGCGGCCAACCGGTCGTGGCTCAAGCTGCCGAGGCAAAGCCACGCACGCCGACAGGGGAGTACTCCCCAGACAGCGATACCGAGCGGGACGGCTGTTTTCCGAATCTCGAAAGCTCCCATCGCTCCGGCGAAGGCAATTCCCGTTGAGTTCCCGTCGCGAACGCTAGCGTTTCGCGAGCCTTGGCGCGGGTCGCAGAAACGAAATCTGGACTTCCGCGCCACGATATGGAAGAGGAGCAGCGAAACTGCGAAACCGATCGGGGACCGTTGCAATGCAGAAGAACAACAGCACTCGACTGCCCCCGCAGCTTGAGCAGATAGAGCGCGCAACGGTCGAATCGGGGTTTTCTATGGCCTCCGAGCGGGACACCGGAGCACTATTGCGCGTTCTCGCCTCAAGCAAGCCGGCCGGCGGGATTCTCGAACTGGGAACCGGCACAGGGATTGCCACATCCTGGCTGCTTGACGGCATGGATGCCGCTTCTCGGCTTTACACGGTCGATATCGACCGCAAAACGGCGGCCGTCGCACAGCGCTTCCTGGGCGGCGATCCGCGAGTTCAGTTTGTCCTTGAAGACGCCCTGGCCTGGCTGGAAGGCCACGAAGAGCATTCGTTCGACTTGATTTTTGCGGACGCTATTCCGGGAAAGTTCGAGGGCTTCGAGATCGTCTGGGAACGCTTGAAGCCGGGCGGCCTCTATGTCGTCGACGACATGCTGCCGCAAGGAAACTGGCCCGTCGGCTATGGGGAAAAAGCGGACGGGCTGCTAGCGCGCCTGGACGAGCGACCAGACTGTTCGTCTGTGGAGATAGCTTGGAGCACCGGTCTGGCTATTGCCGCCAAATACGCGCGCTGACTATTCGATGACGGAAAAGAAGAACTGCGGCGCAGCACCGTTTCCGCAGCGGGCAGTACGGTTCCCGAAGTCGTCGCGCACCGGCATCGCACTCGTATGAGCCGGCACCGGCGTTCGCTGTCCGCAGAGAACTGCCGAAGATCGATTTGCATACCCAAGCGCGTGTAATTTAGTTCTAATCTGGCCACGCAGTGTCGCTTATCTGAACGGCGAATGTTCGCAGTAGCTCGCGCGTTTTGTCTCCTGAACGGCCGCGAGCGGGTTGCTTTTGAAATTTTCAAGCGCTGCGCCGCAGCCGTTGGTGGCCGAGGCAATCGCCGAACTTCGCTGCGCGCGCCAGTTGATTATCCTGTTTCATCCTGCGCAAAAGCCATTCAACGGGTACGGCGCACGCCGGAATTAGCATATGTACAGTTGGTTTGCTTAAAATTTATGGAATTGCATGCATGAATACCCATCGGCCTCTATGATTCTTCTATTCACGTGCGGCCAACTCGTCCCTAATCATTTGATCCGTATCTTCAAGGAATTGTTCTATAAGGGCATCTCGAAGTTCCGCAACTAGAACCTCCAAATCGGCGGCAACCTCAATACCGTTCTCGTACGCGCGCCTTCTCCAGTCGCGAGCCTCGTCCTTTTCCGGCTCTTACTCTTTGCGAACGCAAGCGCTGGCGATATCATGCATTTCGAAGTGTTCCGTCTTGTCCAGAACTTGAGCACCCAATCTTTCCGCTTGCCTCTTCGCCCAATTCTTGCCGTCAATCTCCTCCGAAACCTTTCGTCCAAGCTCCGTAAGGCTTAGCGGGCTCGTTCTGGAAACGGTCGAATTTGACACGAGATGAAAATTTATTTTATCAAACCTTCCCTCAAACTTCTGTTCGAGACCCTCGATTTTTTTTCAATGCTAGATTTGAATTCTTCGATGTAGTCCCCGTCCTTGTTTACCGCCGAAAACCAGCCACCGCCCTTGAATACGAGCAATATGATTCCCCCGATAAATCCCGCCCACATTGCGTAGGGCGCGGAATCGGCAATCCGCTCATGTAAAGGCAACGTTCATCACCTTCGCCCTATGAACCTAATTCAAGTTGCTGCGCTTTGCCGCGCAACTCTGTTTCGGTCGTCTCGGGCTCCGGCCTTGTCAGGGACCGCAGGGTTTCCGCAGCAGATTTGACAGAACTCTCATCCTCCTCCGATGTTCTAGAGAACGGCTTTGGTTGCAACCCGAGAACGGTTGACGAAATTGGCTTTCTCGAGCACTCGCGCGATGAACGCCAGTCTAGCGGTCTCCGCTTGGTCGCTGCTGGAACTTGAACTTCTACATTTCAGGCCGGCCCGATCTGTGCGAACGATCATTTTGAACACTTGGCGGACGGCCATTCCGGGCGGCAGAGCGGGGCGCTGTTCAGATTCATAGCGCCCAGTCGACGGCTATTCAGTGGTCAACTCGGACAATAGCGTTTATCTTCTACCTGGTCGGCGCGCGCCTGCATCGGCCCGGCGATTTTCGCGCCTGTCTCGGCAAAAGCGGATCCCCGTCGGCATGGAGCGCTTTTTGGTGCGCAATGCCATTTCCGGAGACAACCCGTCGGAGTCGTCCAGGGACTGATCGCGACTTGTCGGCCGCGGGGTGGTCAACCCGGCTTGCGATGCGGCTTTCCGAGCGATTGACAGGTCGGGATGCCATAGCGATGCATTGGTCGCGCGGGTTTGCCGGGAAGCGCCGGATACGGGCGGGAATAGAGGTCAAGCGGCATTTCCGGCGTCAAGTACGGTGCCGCCCAATTTCAATCAATCGGCTTGCAAGTGCCGCTCGCCCGACCATTCCGGCACTTGCTGGTCATGCTTTAATCGAATTCGCTGAAGACATACGGCTTCGAAGACATCGCTTAGTCTTTTGTCGCCGAGATCTACCGTCGGAAGGCTTGATTTCGCTTCGAGCCAGAAGCGTTCCGATACTATCGGCGCGTCATTTTTGACGTACGCGGCCTCCCACCAGTTGACAACCCTTTCTTGAGCGGACTGAAGAAGACGGTCCGTTGGCAGGCGCGCTCTTTTCTCGCGTTGGTTTACGGCCCGGTGCGCCGGCATCAAATTCCAAAGATCGCCGCACGCCCACGCCGTCCAAGGGAGGCAATGGTCGATGTCCAGACAATGTTCATCCAATTTTCGAGCGCTCCAAACGCAATTCAATTTGCCGTCGGCCATCAAATTGAGCGCTCGCTCCCTTGCCAATCCTACATACCGCTTGGGTTCGTCCTAAGCCATCGAGGACGCGATCGTCTCGCCGTCGACTTGGATTTTCTGGCTTGCAGCATAGGAATGTATGAGACGACTCCATTCTGAAACGAGAGCCGGTTCGACCCATGCGCTGAATCGCCGCAGCGCTTTCCACAAATGCCTCGGGACAAGCATTTTGCCGAAGTCGTAAAGGTAGGCGTCGTCCAATTTGATTTGAGATGGACGATAGGCTCTCCCCGACCTCAGGATCGGAAATACCGGTGATCCGTTCGGATAGGAGATGTGCGTGGCGGGCATCCTCGCAATCGTATTTGCGGCATCTTTCAGCGCTCGGTGAAGGGCCGCGCCGTGCTCTCCCGAAAATGTTATGCCGACGCGCATGTTTTGATGCGAGACGTCGGCAAGCCTTCGATACCCATCCTTAACGAATCCGAGGCGTTGCAGGCCGACATTTCTAGGGTGCTGCGGAAGATTGGCGGATAGCAGGGGCTTGAACAGCCGAAGCCACGTCAGCGCCACCAGTCCGAGGGGCACGGCTATGAAATCGTCATCGTGATCGCGAGCAAATCCGGCGGCGCCTTCCGCCAATCGGCACAGCGTACGAAGAAGCGCCAACTTGTAGGTGGAGCTCTTGTCGTCATTCAAGATGACGTGCCGCAACAACGGAAGCGCCCCGGTTCCGTCGTCGGGCAATCGTATGGCCAACTGAATCCAGCGGACGTTGTCACGACCCAGATGATCCCTTGCCTCCGCGTGCCTTTCGACGAAGGCGCCGTGATCGCGAGCTAAATCTTCGACCTCTTCCAGAAAGACCTGGTGGATGCCTCTTGCATGGTCTACCGGACCGTCGCGCAACGTGATCGCCAAAAGTCCACCCGGTTTGAGCAAATTCACAATTTTTCGGAACGCTCTAGGCCGATCGCCCGCAGCAAGATGCATCCAAACGGCGCTCAAGAGGATCAAGTCGAACGAAACACCGATTTTGGAAACTTTGGCGAGCGCAGGCAGGCGGTCGTCAATCCACCGAACAGGCGCGCGCGCGTGCATGGAGGCTCCAGCCGTTCGCAAGGATGCGGACGGTTCGACGGCGACCACATCATGGCCCTTGGCCGCAAGCCAAGCTGCATCGCGTCCGCTACCGGCGCCAACGTCCAGTATCGTCGCAGAGCCCTTGGGCAGCAAATCACGAATCCAGCCATGGACGGCATCGGATGATAGCGCCTCGTATTGCGCTACGACCGTCTCAAAGTTTGCGTCGTACCAAGCGACCGGATCCGCCATTAACGTCGAAGCCTAGTAATTTCGCATCAATACGTGGGAATCAGCGTTTCTACCCATTGCGAGAATGAAGCGTCGTCCACCTTGTCAGTTGATGCTTTTTGACTATGCGCGGCCTCAATTTGTCAACAGCCGTTTATCGAATTTTGCGAATTCATCGGGCAGGAAGTTTTCGAAGTGCGCTACCGGCTGAATGGCGCAAGCCTTGAGCGAATTGGGGCGGAAGCGTGCAGTTTGCAGGGAAAGAGCCGATTGAAGCCGATCCTTTGGAACCCTGCCCGCAAAATCGCGCATTCCGTTCACTGAAGTTGCAATTCATCATCCTGCCAATGTCGGCCGGAGTACTGGACAACTTCCGCTTCATGCGCATCTCGCGCGGCTTGGGCGAAAATCCGGGAATCTTCGGTCAGACCGGCGAAATTTTTCGTTTATGAAGGAACCGTACCAGGACGCCAAATGTAAAGGGCGGCAGACCTCCGCGAAGGCGCATTTTTGTTCGTTGCTTCGCCGGAATCTCGACAATTCCAGGCAGCTGACGAAACGCGCAATCGACATTCGATGAGTTGCTTCCTTCATCTCGCCTGTTCCAATGCCGATAGCGAGCAATACTTTCGGCGCGAGGTCGTTTCGCCCTCGACACGGGCCGGGCGCATTTCCTCGAGATTGAAGGCAACGCAATGGTTCAGACGCTTGCGCCCGATCGTCGCCTTGGCCGACAGGAACGGAATGCGGACTATGCCCCGACGATCGAAGCGCCGCTACAGCATGACCTTCCTGCCGGCCGCGTCGATCAGATCATGCACGGGCGTGGCGATGCCCGCCTTGTCGGCCAGGCTCGGCGGAATCTCTTCCCAGGTTTCCGCGCTGCAGTCATCGGTCTCCTTCGGAATCTTGGCGATGGAGAGCCGGCCGCGCCGGTCGATAACGGACGCCTTCGGACGCGCGCCGCCCAGACATGAGCCGTGAGCCAAGATGAGCTGGAGATTTTCGTCGGTTTCCTCGTCGCGGAGATTCCGCTCGGTGGCCCGAATCGGGCGGCCAGCCTCGAAAAATGCAGGCGCTCCTGCGCCGATCGGCTCCTGCAACGTGCTGTTCCCTGCCCCGCGGAAGCGCAAGGCTCCCAGCCGGGTTTCGTCGGCCACGCCAAGGTGATAGTCGCTCACTAGAAGCGTGCGAACGGCAAGGCCGTCGCGCTAGGCAAGGCGGCGCTCGGCGAGCTGCATCAGGCGACGGCCCCAGGTATCGGGAGCCGACTCCCGCGAATTCCGAATAACGCGCTACGTCCCCAGCTTAGCCGCCTGCATGCCTGGAGCTTAGCTCTTCACTTGACAAAAATTCAAAAAACGTTACCTAGAGGGTAACGACTATGGCTGATCTCTATGGAAATCGCCTTCCGGACCCGCAAGCTCGAAAAGGCCTTCAACTCGGCGAATGCCCTGAAGAAGACCTATGGAGCGAGGATGGCGAGGGTCATGATGACGCGGATGGCTGTGCTCAGGGCGGCGCGTAGTTTGGTGCTGGTGCCAACTACGCCACCGGATCTGCGGCATCAACTCAGCGGAGATTGGTACGAGCAGTTCGCTGTGGATCTCGTCCAGCCTTGCCGGCTCGTGTTCGAAGCCAGCCACGAGCCTATTCCGCGCAGGGAAGATGGCGGGATAGACACAGAGCGGGTGACGGCGATCGCAATTCTCGATGTGGTCGACTATCACTGACGGAGGAGGGACCGATGGCGACAGCGACCAACCAATTCAGCCCGGACTATGCGGCCCCTCCCGGATGGATCCTCGAGGAGCGTCTTGAGGTCGAGGGGATTTCGCATGCAGAATTCGCGCGTCGATGCGGTCGTTCCCCAAAGCTGATCAGCGAGATCATCTCGGGTAAGGCACCGCTAGAGCCGGGAACCGCGCTGCAATTTGAAAAAGTTCTTGGCGTCGATGCCAGCATCTGGCTCGGGATCGAGTCCGACTATCGGCTTCACCGGGCTCGGGAGGCCGAAGCTGGTGAAGCCGCCGCTTCGGCAGAATGGGTCAAGGCCTTCCCCGTCCGGGACTTGGTGCAGCGAGGCTGCTTCCGGCGTCCGGAATCCGATGCCGACGCCGTATCGAAGTTGCTCGCGTTCTTCCGTGTGGGTTCAGTCGATGCCTGGACTGCTCGCTACGGCCTCGCCAATGTTGCCTATCGCCACTCCCGGACCTTCAAGAGCGATGAGGCCGCACTGGCTACCTGGCTCCGACTCGGTGAGATCGAGGCCGAACTACAGGATTGCGCGGACTACAGCGAAAGCCGATTCAGACGCGCGGTTCGGACTATCCGCGCCCTGACGAGTGAAGAGATCGTTGAGGCTTTGCAGCAGACTGCAAAGCTATGCAATGAGGCAGGCGTTGCGCTGGCGTTGGTGCAGCCTTTGCCAAAAACGGCGCTCAGCGGCGCGGCCTGGTGGCTATCCCCCAGAAAAGCCGTCATCCAGCTGACTGCCCGACACAAGACCGACGACCATCTGTGGTTCAGCTTCTTCCATGAAGCGGCGCATCTTCTGCTTCACAGCAAGAAGGGAATTTTTGTCGACGAATCCAACGAAAACGGAACCGGGCTTGAAGCCGAGGCCAACGAGTGGGCATCCAACACGCTGATTCCCCTACGCGCGTGGCAACAGTTTGTCGGGACTTCGCCACGCAGCGCGCATGTCGTCAGGGCATTCGCCGAAGAACAGGGCATAGCCCCTGGAATTGTCGTCGGCATGCTCCAGCACAAAAGGCTCCTTCCCTGGACGCATCTGAACGCTCTCAAAGTTCGGTTGGCTTGGAGGTCTTTGCCGTTGCGGCCGGCAAAGCGATAAGCAAGAGAAACCGCCCCATGTTGGACAACAACGGAATCCTGCAGCTCAGCGCGACCGACCTGTCCGGCCATTTGAGCTGCATTCATCTCACCCAGCTGGACGCCGAAGTAGCGAGAG
This sequence comes from Albidovulum sp., assembly GCA_028823855.1. GTDB lineage: Bacteria > Pseudomonadota > Alphaproteobacteria > Rhodobacterales > Rhodobacteraceae > JAPPFL01. Next base: position 26,252 of record JAPPFL010000022.1, on the reverse strand, counting down.
GCGTTCGCGCGAAGCCAAAGAACCGGGACCCGCTGCTCGAAATCCTCCGCGAGCGGGGAGACCTGCATGAACAGGCTTATCTCGACCACCTTGAAAGGACCGGCTACGAGGTCGTGCGGATCGAAGGTGGCAGCCTGGAAGAGAAACGGGCCGAAGAGACTGTAGCCGCCATACGCTGCGGCGCGGCAATCATCAGCCAAGGAGTGCTGGTGAACGGGCGGTGGGGCGGTCGTGCGGACATCCTGAGGCGAGTGGATACGCCCAGCGATCTCGGAGATTGGTCTTACGAAGTGATCGACACCAAGCTCGCGAGGGAAACGAAGGCCGGCAGCGTTTTGCAACTTTGCCTCTATACGGATCTCCTCGCGAAAGCGCAGGGCGTCGTCCCGGCGTTCATGTATGTCGTGGCGCCCTGGTCGGACTTCGAGCCGCAGGCTTTTCGGTCCAACGACTACCTGGCGTACTACCGGCTGGTGAGACGAAGTCTGGAAGCGGCCGTGGCGGACGATGCGGACGCGCAAACGTACCCGGACATTCGACGGCACTGCGAAATCTGTCGCTGGCGGCGGGACTGCGATGCCGTTCGCCGCGCCGACGATCACCTGTGCCTTGTTGCGGGAATGTCCGGTCTCCAGATTGAGGAGCTGAGACGGCGCGACATCACCACTGTGACGGAACTCGCCGCCGAACCGCTACCTCTGACGTGGAAGCCCGAGCGTGGTGCGGTTAACACGTACGAGCGACTGCGCGAGCAGGCACGGGTGCAGGTCACAGCTCGCGAAACCAGGGCGCCGGTTTACGAGCCTCTCGAGCCCATGGCGGGACATGGCCTGGCAAGGTTGCCGGAGCCGTCAGCCGGGGATGTCTTCTTCGACCTCGAGGGGGATCCCTACGTTGGCGAGGGCGGCCTTGAGTATCTGTTCGGCCATGCCGCGTTCGACGATCAGGGCGCCCCGCAGTACGCGGCCCGGTGGGCGCTCACGCGCGGAGAGGAAAAGCGTGCCTTCGAGGAGTTTGTCGACGGCATCATCGCGCGCTGGCAACAGTATCCGGACATGCACATATATCACTTCGCGCCGTATGAGCCGGTCGCGCTCAAGCGTCTGATGGGCCGGTATGCCACGCGGGAGGAAGAAATCGACCGGATGCTGCGCGCGGGTTTGCTGGTTGATCTCCACGGCGTTGTGCGGGGCGGCATTCGCGCCAGCGCGGAAAGTTACTCGCTCAAGGAACTCGAACAGTTCCACTCATTTGAGCGAGCCATCAATCTTCCGGAGGCCAACCGCGCGTTGGCCCAGGTCCAGGCCTGTCTTGAATTTGCCGGTGTCGAGGGCTTGACCGGAGAATGCCGAACGGCTGTCCAAGACTATAACCGCGATGACTGCCTGTCGACGCTCGGCCTGCGCGACTGGCTCGAAGACGTTCGGAACGAGCAGATCGAGGCTGGAGCCCGGATTGAGAGGCCCGAGGCCGGGAAGGGCGATCCCAGCGAGGCCATCAGCGCTTGGCAAGAGCGCGTGAACGCACTGACGGAACGGCTTACCGGGAACGTGCCGGTGGGCGGCGAGGACCGGACGGTCGGGCAGCAGGCGCAGTGGCTGTTGGCGAACATCGCGGATTGGCACCGACGCGAGGACAAGTCCGTTTGGTGGGAGTATTTCCGTTTGAGCGAACTGTCCGCGGACGATCTGGTCGATGAGCGCAACGCTTTGGCGGACCTGGTGTTCGTCGATGCGGTCGGGGGCACTGCAAGGACCCCGGTGCATCGCTATCGCTTTCCCGGGCAGGAAACCGATCTGCGCGACGGCAAGGCGCTAATGAGCGTCGGCGGGGAGAAGTTCGGCAAGCTGGAGACAATATCGTTCGAGGACCGGACCGTCGACATCAAGAAGCGCATGGACAGCGTCGACCGACACCCGCCGGCGGTCTTTTCGCATGAGCTGGTGGGCACCCGCGTTCTCTCGGAATCTCTGGTCGGCATCGGGGAATATGTCGCGGAGAACGGTGTTGAAGGCGACGGTGCGTACAGCGTGGCTCGCGATCTTCTGCTGAGACAGCGGCCGCGTGTCAGTGGAGCGCCCCTGCAAAGTGACGGCGAAACGACTGTCGAGGCGGCCTTGCGGATTGCGCCTCTGCTTGAAGGCGGCGTGCTGCCTATCCAAGGGCCGCCGGGCGCCGGCAAGACCTTCACGGGCGCGCGGATGATTTGCGCTCTGGTTGAGGCGGGCGCGAGAGTCGGCATCACTGCGAACAGCCACAAGGTCATTCGCAACCTGCTCGACGAAGTGGCGAGAGCGGCCGAAGAAGGTGGAACCGATCTAACCGCGATACAAAAGTCGGCCGAACTCGAAGCCGATTTGGATCGGCTGCGTGTCACCACAAGAAACGAGGATGTCTTCGAAGCGCTTGCTGGAGATTGCCAAGTCGCGGGCGGTACAGCGTGGCTCTGGGCGCGTCCGGATGCGCAGAGCGCGGTCGATGCGCTGTTCGTGGACGAGGCGGCGCAGATGTCACTCGCGAACGTACTCGCCGTTTCTCCGGCCGCGGACGGTCTGGTGCTGATCGGTGATCCGCAGCAACTGGAACAGCCGATACAGGGAAGTCACCCGGACGGCACGGCAGTCTCGGCTCTGGATCATGTATTGGGCGGCCGGCCGACAATCGAGGCCGATCGCGGATTGTTCCTGGAACAGACATGGAGACTGCATCCGGACATTTGCGCGTTCACCAGCGAGATGTTCTACGAGGGCCGGTTGCATCCCCGGCCGGGTCTAGAAAACCAACGCATCGTCTGCGACGGCCCCGTTCAGGGTAGCGGACTGCGCTATCTGCCGGTAGATCATGACGGCAACCAGAGCTCCTCACCTGAAGAGGCCGATATGGTCCTCGCCCTCGTCAGGACGCTGATTGAGGAGGGTGCAGCATGGATCGATAGGGACGGCGACGAGCGGCCTTTGCGAATCGAAGACATGCTAATCATCGCACCCTACAACGCCCAGGTCTTTGCATTGCAGGAGCGACTGCCCGGAGCGCGAATCGGCACAGTCGACAAGTTCCAGGGACAGGAAGCGCCTCTCGTGATTTACTCGATGGCTACCTCCGCGCCGACGGACGCTCCGCATGGCATGGAGTTTCTCTACAGCCTCAACCGCCTAAATGTTGCTACTTCGCGCGCCCGCTGCGCCAGCGTGCTAGTGGCAAACCCGGCCCTGTTCGAACCGGAATGCCGCACGCCTCGGCAAATGCGATTGGCGAATGCCTTCTGCCGCTACCGCGAGATGGCGGAGACAGTCCTTTTTTGACTGTGTTCCGAATAGCGGGGACACGATGCGAACGCCCGCAACCGTTCCGGGTGCCGCAATACCTTCTCGAGCGTGCTTGGCGCTCCACTTCAAGAAGGTCAAGACGAGGGCGCACAGGGTCATGGCGGGCGGGCGAGTCAGATTAAAGAAGAGGGGGGCGGGTCCACACCGATGCCGAGAGACAAACTGAAAGGCGCCGGCCGAAAAGAGGCCGAGCCGGCTTGAGCTGTCAGGACGAAAGGAGAAACAACGCGCATTTCGGATGTGGGGAACGGCCGTAAGCGGCTAAACTTCGACGTCCTGATACAGGGTTGAACCGGGACCGCCGCGGCCGGTGCCCTCGAGCCGGAATTTTTTAGCAAGGAGGGATAGCCATGAACGTTCCGGCTCGGGTCGCCGAATGGCCCGTTCGGAAGCGCCGAGGAATGGCGCGAGATCGTCGAGGATTTCGAGCGGGAGAAAACGACCGCGGTCGCGCATTGCGAAGGCCGCGGCCTGAGACCGCGGACGCTGCTCCGCTGGCGGCGTCTGGCTCGCGACCGCTCCGGCCGAAATGCGCAAGTCGTTCGCCGGCCTCGAGTGCAGCCGGTTCGGTGCGGGCCCCGTCTCGGGCGGATGGTTCGTCTTCGCCGACCGTCGCCGCACGATGATGAAGATTCTCGGCTTCGGGCCGGGCGGCTGCTGGATCCGGGCCGGCGGCTTGAGCAGGGGCTGCGCGGCTTTACGGCAATAGTGCTCTTCGACTTCGCAAGCGCCGCTCGCCGCCCGATCAGATTGCGTTTTGCCGACCGCTTCTCTCATCGCCGGTGCTCCCCAGCTCTGCAGCCCGAACTGCGTAGTCTAGGAACGTATTGGCTAAGACGTACCCAGCAGTTTGCCTGCAAAGGTCCTCTAGCCGTTCTGCCCTGTTGTCGGCGCGCTCTGCCTGCTTCTTCCAGCCGCGCAGCATTTTCAGGCCTCTAGGAGGGCCATCGCTCATGAGGAATCCTCCGATGTCGGGAAATAAGAGATTTATGGCTGACAATATCAAGTTCCACGATCCCGCTCGCTGGCGTTCGATTTCCCGCGTGCGGCGGCACTACAACGAAGGCGCGTTTCAGCACATCACTATTCACGCGCGATGATACGACAGTAATGACTTGCTGATTTACAGCATCAAATACTTGCAGGGCTACAACGAATCACGCTTGCGAAACCGATTGAAGGCTTGGCATGGCCACGCCTAAGGAGAAGCTTGCCTCGTCCCTAGCACAGCTCGAAGAATTTCAGAGAACGGGGAGAAGGGTCTTCCGCTCCGGTGAGCTGACACGCCTATGCCGGGAGCGCTTGGTCAAGAGCGGCTTCCTGCGTCAAGTCATGAAGGGCTGGCTGATCTCGCCCAGACCCGACGTCAATCCCGGCGACACTACGCCGTGGTATGCCGCATTCTGGGAATTCTGCGCTTCCTTTTGCACCACTCGCTTCGGTGAGGCTTGGCACCTATCGCCCGAGCAATCTCTACTGCTCCACGCGGAAAACACCCTCATACGTCGGCAGGTCGTCATCTATTCACCGAAAGGCACCGACAACCGGGTCGAACTGCCCTTCGACACGTCCCTCTATGATCTCAAGCAGAAAGACATGCCTCCGCACGCAGATCTGACGACCCGGAACTGCCTCAGGCTTTTCATGCCCGAAGCAGCGCTGATCAGAGTCCCCGGAGCGTTCTTTGCCAGCAACCCGGTTGATGTACAGGTAGTGCTCTCTGGTATCCGCGATGCAACCGATTTGCTGGTCCGGCTCCTTGACGGCGGCCATTCAGTCGTCGCCGGGCGGCTCGCCGGTGCCCTACGCCGACCGGGCCGAGCCACTGCGGCTGACGAAATTCCGACCGTCATGAAACGCTTCGGTTACGGCATACGCGAGAACGATCCATTCGCACCAGCGCAGACCTTCAGCACCTCCAACCGAGTGCACGCACCAATTGTCGGACGCCTGCAATCCATGTTGAAGACCTTCCGCGAACCCGTCATCGCGGCATTCCCGAACGCCCCCGGATTACCGCAGGATACGAGTGCCTATCTCTCCTTCGTCGACGAAATCTATCAGAATGATGCCTATAACTCGTTGTCGATTGAAGGTTACCGTGTAACGCCCGAACTTATCGAACAGGTGCGGGCCTGCGGTTGAGACCCGCACGGACGAGACGGCGACCGGCAGACCCGCGATGCGCTGGCCGCGCGGCGGCGGCGAGGGCAATATCACGCTTCTTGAAAGAATGGAATCCTTTGATCTGGACTAACAACTAGAGTTGGGCATGCGGAGGAATGCGTACAACCTGAGGAGTGTGTTTTGACGGTTCGGGGCCGGCACAGGCAGGTCGTCGAGTAGTTTCCAAGGTCCGATGACGATGTCATGGGAGGCCATGCGTGGTCAGTAGTTTGAGTTCACCCGCTTCCGGCATGAAGACCGGGTATGGGCCGGCAGTGGGTGCACTGCCATATCCCGCTGAATAAAATGGGCTTTTCGCACTTCGGTAAGACGCTCCGCGATTCTGACGAAACTGAATAAAACACGACTTGTGGGTGCGCCGCGACGCAGCGGATCGACCATTATCGCTCGCGCGCCGCATTCCAAACGCAGGCCGGGAGCTTAACGGCAAGAACAAGTTGGACGGCGTCTCCGAAACTATCCGGCACACGTTCCGGCTCCCGGGATTGCGCAAGCTTCTGGAGCGCATCACACCGGTATACGATTTCCGCAATTCCTATTTTGCGTATTCGGAAATGGATTTGACCGATAGGGCGCTCGCCGAGCGTAGTCTCGATCACCGGGTCGAAACGTTGGTGCTTTTGTGAGAGTATGGCGGCGGGTGCGGCTTGCTGTCCGCATAGCCTGCATCATTGTGCCTCAAGAGCGCCGGGAAATTCCATACGGCTCAGAGTATAAGACAATTTTATACGCCTTGTAGCATAAAATATTTTTATACGCATATACGTATATTGACATTTAATCGCTTCAGCTCATAACATGGAGTGAAAACAAGGAGCACTCCATGGAACAGATCGCTAGGTCACCAAAGCAGATCGGGGCCGCCGTTCGCCGGCGCCGACGCACGCTCAAGCTCAGCCAAAGTGACCTCGGCGCCAAAGCCGACCTTCGCCAAGCGACGGTCTCGGCGTTGGAAAACGGCAAGCCGGGCACGCAGCTCCGCACGCTGATCGACGCCCTGGCCGTGCTAGGCCTGGAGATGGCCATCCGCGAACGGAGCCGGGCGGACAAGGAAATCGAGGATATCTTCTGATGGCCCGGCGTCGCACCCGCATTCCTCTGGACGTCTTTCTGAACGCACGGCTTGTCGGACAACTTCGCCGACAGACGAGCGGCGCGATCGAGTTTCAATACGATACGGACTGGCTCGGCTGGGAGCATACCCTGCCCCTCTCGCTATCCTTGCCGCTGCGCGAGGATCGCTATATCGGCGATCCGGTCATCGCCGTGTTCGACAACTTGCTCCCCGATGCCGAGCTGATCCGGCGGCGCGTTGCCGAGCGCGTCCGTGCGGACGGCTATGATGCCTACAGCCTGCTCGCCAAGGTCGGCCGCGACTGCGTCGGCGCGTTGCAGTTTTTGCCCGAGGGCCAGGAATCCGGTCCGGCTGGCGAGATCGACAGTCGCATCGTCCGTGACGCTGAGATAGCGGCGAAGATCGGTGATCTGGCCGCCACGCCCCTCGGCGTTGACGAAGATGAAGAGTTCCGAATTTCGCTCGCCGGTGCGCAGGAAAAGACGGCTCTGCTGCGCTTGAGGGGTAAATGGCGCGTTCCGCGCGGCACGACGCCGACCACGCACATCCTCAAACCGCAGATCGGCCGCCTGCCAGCCGGCATCGACCTGACGCAAAGCGTCGAGAATGAATATCTCTGCATGAAGCTCACCGCCGCCTTTGGCCTGCCGACGGCCGCCGTCGAGATCACGGACTTCGGGGACCACCGGGTTCTGGTTGTCGAACGTTTCGACCGGCGCTGGACAGTCGACAAGCGCCTCTTGCGACTGCCGCAGGAGGATTGCTGCCAAGCGCTCTCGGTTCCGCCAACCCGCAAATACGAGGCGGAGGGCGGTCCCGGTATCGCCAACGTACTCGACCTCTTGAAGGCCAGCGATGATCCGGAAAGCGATCAGCGCTTTTTCCTGGCAGCACAGTTGATGTTCTGGCTGCTCGGCGCCACCGACGGTCATGCGAAGAATTTCAGTATCTTCCTGCAGCCCGGTGGTCGATTCCGCCTGACGCCGCTCTATGACGTGATGTCGGCCCAGCCGGCCAGGGACGCCGGTCAGTTGCAGAAGAACAAGACGAAGCTGGCGCTCGCGGTCGGTGATCGCCGCCACTACGTCATCGACAGCATCCTGCCCCGACATTTCATCCAGACGGCGCAACGGAACGGCGTACCGGAGCGCGTGATCGAAGAGATTTGCGCCGACTTCTTGGATCGAGCCGACACCGCCATTGAACAAACGTTGGCGGCCCTGCCAAAGGACTTTCCGGTTGCGCTGGTCGAGCCGATCACTGGCGGCCTGCGCGCGCGTCTCCGACTAATCGAACACACTGCCCAATAGCGGGAACGACCGCATCCCAACCCGGCGAGTAAATTACCTTGCCCGTCATTGTCTTAACTCCTTGAGATAGTCAATCGCGCGGCCCGGCGACGGGCATATTTCTCAGGAAGGATGCTTTTGAAACGCCAGGATCGCGTATAACGAACAGGCGGCACTCATTGGACTCGGAGGAAGGCGGATCGAAACGTCCTTCCTGCAGGGTGCCGCCGCCTCGAGATCGTCCGGCGTGCCCAGCAGCTGCGCCGCGAAGCAGCCGGGCAGCAGCGGCCATGTCTTGTGGGCGTCAGGGCAATGCCGGCGCGGTATGCGAGCATCCCCGCAACGCGTCCTGCGCCGGCAGGTGCCGTTGCGGACAAAGCCGCAGCCGCCCCCGGGGCGCTCGGGGCAGCAATCAAGCTTTGCCTCCCTCCAGGCCTGCGTGGCAGCGTAGTCCTCGCGGGACAGCGACAAATTCCAATTCATCTGCACGGACGGCTACCGGCCCGGCGGGGAGGTCAATCCGCACGGGCTACCTCTTCTCAAGGCTTCCGGAATGCAGGATCCGGCCCGCGCCGCCGGGAAGGCGGAACGTCCTCGCTAGGGCCGCAGTCAACCACCTCCGGCCAGGCGAAATCAATCCCGGAAATCGGCAGCGCCGCCACGCGGGCGGCGGCATCCGCGAAGCCGCCGGGAAGCAACCCTTCCGCAAACTCTCGGAAAGGACGAGCTGCTGAAAGGCTGCCGGCAAAGGGAAGTCAGCCGTTCCGGACTAATCTGGTCAGACGCCGATCCAATCCGAAACTGATCGCCCGCTCCCCGCCGACCTCCGTCCAGCAGAAGAGCCAGTTCTTCCAGCCAGCTCGGACCCGAAGCGGCAAACCGCTCCAGGGTCTGCATGACGGAGCGACGCGCGATGCCACAGTGAGTCGCAATCGCGCGAGCGCTGCGGCCCTCGCCGAAATGAAATGCCAATGTCTTCTTCACTTTCCTCATCGCTAGCCTCCTGCGCACCATTCCATGCTCCCCGGATTGATCGCTAAAATCCGAGAAGTAGACCGGCATTCTGAATCGAAACAAGGACAGCCGCCTTAGGGAGTGGCTGCTTTGCTGAAATCAGGCGGCTACATTGAGTGAAATTGGATGGCTACATTCGTGAAATTCGGCGACCGGCCGGGCGGACCCGGATCAACCATGAATCGGGACTCCGCAGTTTAGCGGTTTACGGCAAGACGGCGCACTACATCCTCGACTTCAGGCATGCGGCCGAGTATTTGGCCGAGGCCTTGAATCCGCTGCATCCTGACAGGATGGCCCGAAAGGCCCGGTTCAAGACGCCCGAGGCTCGGTTGAAGGTCGGTGAGGCGGCATCCGTCGTCGAGGAACTCCGGCCACATCGAGCGGCGGACCCGGCCGTGGCCGCCTGCATCGACTATTTCGAAACGAACTTGGAGCGCATGCGCTACGCCGAATTCCGCAGGCTCGGCCTGCAGATCGGCTCGGGCGTGGTCGAGGGCGGGTTCAAGTCCGTCGTCGGATTGCGCATGAAGCGTCCGGGAAGCCGACGGACAGCAAGGGGGGGCAATCGCGTCCTTTCCATCAAATGCTGCATTCTGAACGGTGCCTGGGTGGACTTCCTGGACTGGAGACGTGGCAAGGAATTGGCGGCATAGCCCACCGAATTGGTGTGCACCCCTGAGGCGCCTCCCGTATTGTGTCGCAAAAAACAATATGCTACGGATGGCGCCCCTGCTCCGGGCTGAAGCCTCCGGATATCTGAAATAAATTTCCGCTCAGCAATATTTTTGCAGGTTCCTCGCAATTTATTCCGCCGCTTCCTTGCGAACCGCCCCGACCGCCAAGCTGTTTTTTCAGGTAGGCGACGCCGTCCTTTTCGCCTCGTCGCGCTTCCTCCGCCATTCCTGCGCCTGCGAAAAGCTCTCGCGGAGGTAGACCATCTGCTCATCTATCGCCTTTTCGGCCCGAGCGAGATCCCGGGCTAAAAGCGCATGCAGGATTTTTTCATGCTGCTCGATGATTTTTTTCCGCTGCCGAAAGCGGAAGATCACCATATTTTCAACGGGTTGAAGCGCCTCGATTACGGTAAACATCTGGAATTGCATGACCGGGTTATGGGTCGCATCCACGAGCGCGCGATGAAAACGGACATCGGATGCGCAAAACTCCTCGTCCGTCAGAGACTGATCTTTCTGCAGATTGATCTCCGCCGCCATACGGTTCGTCTCGGCGCCGGTTCGACGCTTGATCGCCAGGCGTATGCACGCCAGTTCGAGTTCATGGCGCGCTTCCGCAATCTCGGTCAGATCGAATACGCCGAGGCTGACCATGAGCGCGACGGATGATATCAGATCCTGCGACATGTCTTCCATGCTGGGCGCCCTCACAAAGGTTCCCCCGGTGGGACCTCGTCGCGACCGGATGAGACTCTTGGCGGCAAGCCTCTTCAACGCCTCGCGAATCGTCGGGCGGGAAACATTGAACTGGCGAGCCAGCTCCGCTTCGGTCGGAAGCTTGTCATCGGCTTTCAAACTGCCGTTGGTTATGGACCGCCGGATCTGTTCGGAAATCTGCTTGGCGACGCTCTGCGTGACGACGGGTTCGTATTTCAAGGTCATGATTTAGGATCCGTAGAAGGGCGATGAACAGCGCGGCCCCGGCTTGCAATCTTCAGTATACTAGCACGGCTTCGCTGACGAGAAGCGCACGCCGATTTCGCACCATTTCACGTCTTCCGACCGCGCCAACCGTGAAACGTTGCAATATGCGTTAATTTGCTTGACAAATATTGAAATATATGTAAACCGTCAAGCGCCAGTCCTGCTGATGGGCGAAACCAATGCCGCGGGCAATGCGGCAGTCAAAAGGGACCTTGAACCAACCATGCACGGATCGTTGGCGGGCGGCGACACCCATCGCCCCGAATTCCCGGATCTAGGCGAGCTCTCGGACTTGGGTGTGGTTCCGAAAAAAATGCGCGCATTTTGCGCACGGAAGAATTCCATTTGCGCTTCGAAGGCCCCCTGGCGCCCGGAAATCGTCGATGCACCGAACGCCGGCCCCGGGGAAGTGCTCGACCTTCGCAAGGCTACGCGCATCTATATCGACGATGTCCGGGCGGCACTGGGATACCGCGTAGGCCTCATCACTGCCGGTCAATTGATGCGTGAGAAGGAGCATCCGCGCGGCGACGTTGCCTGCATGGACTACGCGACGAACAAGTTTCGAGGAGAGTTTTGCGCCTCGTCGTTTCGCGGTGAAAAATGCGACCGGATGAAGGCTGAATGCTAGAAACGCAAAACTGAAAAGGAGGAAACGATGCTCAACCTGAAACACGTCTTGAAACCCGCCGTCTGGGCAGCGGCCCTGTCGGCCATGATCTCGCCGGCATTGGCGGAAGAAACCATCCTGATTGCCGGCTGGGGCGCAAAGTCGGGGCCGCTGCGATCGTTCGGCGTGAACTCCGAAGCCGTACTCAAGGCCGCGGTGAAGGAGGTCAACGATTCCGGCGGCATCATGCTGGCCGACGGGACCAAAGCCAATCTCGAGTACATTTACTTCGATTCCGCCTGCAATGCAGAGCAGGCGATTTCGGTGGCGCGCAAGGTCGCTTCGGAAACTCGGGCACTGATCGGCATCGGACCGACCTGTTCCGGCGCCGCTGCGGCCATGTTCGGAGTTTTCCAGAAAACGGTCGGCGACGACAACGATACGGGCCTTCAGTTCCCGATCCTCACGGACACGGCGGTGCGCAACGGATTGGCCAAGATCAGCCAATGGACATTCCGCAATACGCCGAACGAACCGGACATGTACGACAAACTCTTCGCCTGGGTAGCGAAAACCTACCCGGATCTGAAGACCATCTATGGCGGCACGGAGACCGACCAGGGCCACTCCAACGGCACCTACTCCAGGGTCATTGTTCAGGCGTCGAAGCGTTACGGCTTCGACTGGGCGACCGGCGATATAGAGGGCGTGACCGGCGATCTCGGATCGGGCTACACGGAAGTCCTGGCCAACTCCTCGAACTGGCTGATGGCGGACACGAACTTCTCGGTTCAGGCGCGCGCCTTTAAAAAGTCCGAAGCGGATATCTACATCATCTCTTCGCATCCCTTCACGACCTGCGGCATGCTCAAGGAGCTGAAGAGGAGGCGCGCGGAGCCCAAGCTACTTATCGGCCTTACGAGTTCGTCCAGCGCCGAAGTCATGAAAGGTTGCGCCGAAGCGGCCGAGGGCATGGTCATCCCGACGAGCTTTGCGCCGATCACGCCGGCGGCGGAGAAAGTCGCCATGCTCGCCAACGAAAACGGCGGCGACGCCGACCTTCACAGCGCCGCAGCCTGGGAGAACGTCATGATCATCAAGCAGGTCATCGAGAGCGCCGGCGTAGAAAACAAGCCCGAAACTCTCATGGCCGATCGCCGGAAGATTCGCGACGGGCTCGAGACGCTGGAAAGGACCGAAGGGCTTATCGGGCAAGTTCAGCGGGTTCAGGACGAAGGTGAAGCGCTCAAGCCGTACGTCTTCGTGCAGGCCATGGGCGGCAAGTGGTCCGTGATTCACGATCCCCGCTCGATCCAGTAAACGACGTTGAAGGCGGCCGGCCCGAGCCCCGGCCGCTTTCATATTCTGCACGTCCCGATGGCCGAGAAGGATCTTCGGCTTTGCGCCGGGTCGTACTCGCGCTGACTCGAAAGGGCCAAAGCCGTGGGAATTGACTTTATCGACGTTGCGCAAGCGATCATCGACGGTCTATTGTTCGGGTCGACCTATGCGCTGATCGGTTTGGGCTTCACGCTCATTTTCGGCGCCATGCACAAGTTGAACATGGCCTACGCCGCCTCGGCGATCGCAGGGGCCTATGTCGGCCTTGCGGCAATCGCGTTGTCGGGCCTCCCGCCCGTGCTGGCGTTCTTTCTCGGACCCGTCGCGAGCGGCGTCATCGGGCTCGCCGTCTACATCACGTGCTTTCGCTACATGCCGGCATCGAACATGCTAGCTCCCCTTATGGCGTCCATCGGAGCGCTGTTCTTCATCGACGAGATCATCATTCATGCAACCGCCGGCTCGCCGCTTGCATTTCCCGCGGTCATGGATGATGTCTATTTTGAATTAGGCGAATACGGATTCAGGGGCGACCTGATATTCGTCCTGGTGACCAGTTTAGTCGCAATGCTGGTCCTGCTCTATGTCCTGTTCGGCACGCGCCTCGGGCTGGCGACGCGGGCCGTTTCCCAACAGGTCGTCGCAGCTGAACTCTGCGGTATCGCCAGCCACCGCACAAACGCGACAACATTCGTGCTGACGGGCGTGCTCGGCGGCTTGGCCGGCTGCATGGCCGCGGCAGCGGTCGGCGTCATCTCCCCGTTGCTGACGGTGCCGATAACGGTCAAGGGCCTGATCGTCACCGTCATCGGCGGTCTGGGCAGCATTCCGGGCGCCATAATCGCGGGCTTCGCGGTCGGCGGATTCGAGAACCTCTTTTTGTTGGTGTTCGGGGTGAACCAGCGCGACATCTACGTGTTCCTCCTGCTTTTCGTCTTCCTTGTCTTTCGGCCGAACGGCCTGCTCGGCAAGGCGATCAAGCGGGATTGACGGCCATGGCTTTCTATTTCGGCCTCCTCCAGACCATCGGCATCCACACGCTTCTCGGGCTGTCGGCCTATGTCTTGCTGTTGACCGGGCAGCTCAGCCTGGCTCAGGTCGGATTTTTCGCCATCGGCGCCTACGTTTCAGGTATCCTTACGGTCATATTCGAGTACCACATTGTCCCCGGCTTGTTCGCGGGCGCTCTCGCGGGCGGCGCATTTGCATTCCTCGTCGGGTTTCCGGCATTGAGAGTTAAGGGCCTGATGCTGGTGGTCGCTACGATCGCGTTCAGCGAAATCGTCCGCTTGTTCTTTTTCAACCTGAATTGGCGGGTCATGGTGAACGGCGTCGAGGTCGGCCCCGATTCGACGCAGGGGTTCCGGGAAATCCGCTTCTACGCCGCCAACGGCTGGGATACCTTCGACGTCGTTCTATTCATCTGGCTTTTCGTGATCGTTGTAATGGCCATGTTGTGGTGGCTCGATCGGGTGCGCGCCGGCGCGACGCTGCGCGCGGTCGGGGCCGACGAGTTGGCGGCTCAGAGTTCGGGCGTCAACATCGTCGCCGTGAAGGTCACCGCCATGACGGTCGGCGGGGTCATCGCAGGCCTCGCCGGCGGATTGTACGCCCACAGCGCCACCTATGTGGATCACCTGACTTTTTCCGTTCTGCTCGCGACCTTCGCTGTTGCCTATCCCATCCTCGGCGGCCTTTCGAGCGTGTTCGGGACCCTGATCGCGGTTATCTTCGTACAGGGCATTCTGATCGAGGGCATGCGATTCCTGGGGGACTGGCGAAATATACTTTTCGGTCTTCTCATCATCGTTGCGATGAACTTCCGGCCGTCCGGGCTGCTCGACGGCAACGTCCTGTCGCGGATCCGGCGGATGATCGGGCATGGCAAGCCGGATGGCGGGGGACGCCATGCTTGAGCTGTCGGAACTTTCCAAGCACTTTGACGGCATCCGCGCGGTCGACGGCCTGTCATTGGAAGTCGAACGCGGAGAGGTCTTCGGTCTCATCGGCCCGAACGGGTCGGGCAAGAGCACGACGGTGAACCTGGTCTGCGGCGTTTTTCCCGCCACGAGCGGACGGGTTTTGTTGGAGGGGAAGGATCTCGGCGGCCTTCCGCCGCATAGGCGGTTGAATGCCGGGATTAGCCGAACATTCCAGAATATTCGCCTGTTCGGCGAGCTTACGGTCTGGCAAAACCTCTGGATCGCGCGGCGGGACGCGCCGGGAGAGGAAGCGGGCTTCATGAGAAACTGGTTCGGCAGTTCCGCCCGGATCCGCGAGGCCATCGAAGAGACGCTGGTTTTTGCCGGCCTGGCCGGCCGGGCGAACGACCTCGCGCGGAACCTCGCGTTCGGCGAACAGCGCCGCCTCGAGCTGGCCCGCGCCGTGTCCGCCCGGCCGCAGCTGATTCTACTCGACGAGCCCGCCGCCGGAATGAACCGCGAGGAAGTCGAAGACCTCAAGCAACGCATTCTGGCCCTAAAAGGGAGCGGCATCACTGTGCTGCTCGTCGAGCATGTGATGGAACTGGTCATGGGAGTGACCGATCGGGTTGCGGTGCTCAACTTCGGCAAGCTCATTGCCCTCGGCGCTCCCGGCGAAATCCAGGGGAACATGGCGGTTCGAGAGGCCTACCTGGGATCGCCGGACGCCGAAGCCGCCTAAGGGGGCAAGCATGCTCGAAGTCAGGGACCTCGTTACGGCCTATGGTACGATTGAAGCGCTCAAGGGCGTGACGCTGTCGGCCAAGCAGGGGGAGATCACCTGCATACTCGGCCCCAACGGAGCCGGGAAGACGACATTGATGTATTCCATCGCCTGCATCCTCAAGCCGGTGTCGGGGTCGGTCAAGGTCAATGATACGGAGATTACCGGCACCTCGGCGCCTCACGCCCTCAGGTGCGGCATCGCCCTGGTGCCCGAAAACCGGCTGGTCTTTCACTCCATGTCGGTCGAGGAAAACCTCATGGCGGGCGCCTACACCCGCCTGTCGAGCGACCGCGCCGGGGTGCAAGCGGACATCGACAACGCCTACGCCCGCTTTCCGTCTCTCAAGGACCGCCGAGCCCAGATTGCGGGAACGCTGTCCGGCGGCGAGCAGCAGATGCTGGCCGTCGCCAGGGCAATGATGTCGCGACCGAAAATCCTGATGATGGATGAGCCGTCGCTAGGCTTGGCGCCTCTGATCGTCGCCGAAATCTTTTCGATCATTCGCCAGCTCAACGATGAAGGCGTGTCCATCGTGCTGGTCGAACAGAATGCGCACAAGGCGCTGCAGATCGCGAACCGCTTCTACCTGCTGGATCAGGGCCGGGTGACCTTCAGCGGTACGCCGGGCGAGATCGGCGAAGATGACTTTATTCAGCGCGCCTATCTCGGGTCCAAGGTGGCGTGACGCGCGAGACGGCATGGTCGACTTTATCCAGACTACGATAGACGGCCTCTCAATCGGCTCCGCCTATTCCCTGATTGCGCTCGGCTTCACCCTGGTATTCGGGGTCATGCGACGAATCAACTTGTCATATGGCCCGTCGATCATGCTGGGGGCTTTCGCCGGAACCTGGATCTTCGTCACGTTGGACGCCCAGCCCTGGCTGGTTGCGGCCGTCACCGTTGCCGGAACGGTCGCAGTCGGCGTCTACGTGGAGCGCGTATGCTTTTGGGCGATTCGCAGAGACGCCGCCATCGCGTCCATGGTTTCCAGCTTCGTGATCTGGATGCAGCTTGAGGAGGTCGCGACGATCCTCCTGCCCGGGCGCACCTATCCCTTTCCGGAACTGTTCAGAACCGGCGGGGTCGAGATCGGCCCGTACTTTTTTCGCATGGAGTACGTGACGACGCTGACGGTCGCGATACTCGTGCTGGTCATGCTCCGGCTCCTGCTCTTCAAGACCCGGTTTGGACTGGCTCTCAGGGCGGTGTCGGAAAATCCCGCCGCGGCCGCCTATATGGGTATCCGGCCGGGTCGCGTTATTTTTCGGGCCTTCGTGCTCGCGTCGCTGATCGGAGGGATAGCCGGGTATCTTCTTCTTGCCGCCGATCAGCAGGTCACGCCGTACTTCGGTCTTTGGGCGACGTTCAAGGGATTGATCGCCATGATGCTGGGCGGAATGGGGTCCATTCCGGGGGCCGTGGTCGGCGGGCTGATTCTCGGCGTCATCGAATCGCAGACCCAATGGTACCTCGGAAACGCGTACAAGGATTTGAGTTCATATCTGGTACTGTTCATGGTTCTCGTCCTCCGTCCCGGCGGGTTGCTCGGGCAGGGCATCGCAGAGCGGGAAGCCCAGGCCTTCAGAAGGATCTGACCCGTGAGCGAATATGCAATCAGCGTTGCCTCGAACATGGGCATGATCGCGTTCGTAGCCCTTTCGGCCTATGTCATCCTCGTCGTTGGGGAAATTTCCTTCGGGCAACAGGCCTATTTCGGCATCGGCGCGTACATGTCGGGGGCGGCGACGGCCATGTGGGGGTGGCCTTTCGGGCTGGCCCTGGCCGTAGGCTCCCTTTCCGCCGCCGCCGCCGCATTCGCAATCGGCGCACTCACGATACGGCTGCGGGGCCTCTATTTCGCGATTTCAACGCTGTGTTTCGCCGAAATGCTTCGCCTGTGGCTCAACTCGGTCCACGTCCGGGTGGAAGTCGACGGCGAAATGGTCGGTCCCGACGGCGCCGAGGGCTTCGGCGACATCAGGTGGATTTTTGAAAACGACGTCACGCCTCTCGAGTTCATGTTCATTATCTACGGGCTGCTCGGCGCCGTGCTTGCGTTCTTGCTGCTGGTGGAACGGTCGCGCCTTGGCGCCGCTCTACGGATGGTCGGCCAGGATCCGCTGCTGGCCCGGAGCCAGGGTATCGACGCAAGTGCCTGCAAGTTGCTGGCCGTTATGTTCGCGGGCCTGATCGCCGGACTGGGAGGAGGCCTTTACGCGCACTTCGCAACCTACATCGAACCCAACGTCTTTAACGTCATGCTGGGCGTCCACGGCCTTGCCTACGGCCTGATCGGAGGATTGGGCACGGCCCTGGGGCCGATAATCGGCGTCGTGCTGGATATCGGTTTCCTTGAGGGAATCCGCGCCATCCAAGGCTATCGAATGATCGTATTCGGAGGTCTGGTCGCAATTCTGCTCATCGTTATGCCGCGCGGGATCCTGGACGAAACGCGGGTCTATCGCATCAAGCGCTGGATGAGGCGCACATGAAGTGCTGAACCTGGTTTCGATCGACAAGCGGTTCGGAAATCTCCCGGCTCTATCGGCGATTACGATCGAATTCGGCCGAAACGAAACCGTTGGACTAATCGGCCCCAACGGGTCGGGCAAGACCACCCTGGTCAATGTAGCAACGGCCATTTACGGCCCGGACAGCGGCAAGATCCTGTTTAAGGGCGCGGATATCACGAATCTCGGAGCCCATCGTATATTTCGCCTGGGCATCGCGCGCACTTTCCAGAACCTTCGCCATTTTCCGCGCATGACGGCGCTTGCAAACGTCGAGGCCGCCCAGTACGGAATTCCCGGCAATAGCCTCCTCCACCTCCTGCTCGGCAATCGGCGCACCGCGAGATCCCTTCGCGAGAACGCGGAGTGGGCCTTGGAACAGGTCGGCCTGCAGGACGTTCGGGACCGTCTGGCCAACGCGCTGCCGTTGCCCCAGTTGAGGCGCCTGGAAATCGCGCGGATACTGGCGCGCGATCCCGAGCTTGTTTTTCTGGACGAGCCTGCCGGCGGAATGACGCCCGCGGAATCCGAGGACATGGCCCGGCTGATCGTCGAGCGCGTGACGCCGAACCGGACCTGCATCGTCATCGAGCACAAGATTGAATTGATCGTGCAGGTCTGCTCCCGGGTCTGCGTCCTGGACGCGGGCCTCCTGATCGCCGACGGGAATCCTCGGCAAGTCCTCGCCTTGCCCGCGGTCGCGGAGGCCTATCTCGGCCGGGAGGCGGCGGTTGCTTGAAGTTCGGGACCTATACGTCGACTACGGGAAGATTGCCGCCGTTCGGGGCGTTTCGTTTTCGGTCGGGGCGGGGGAAATCGTCGCCGTCATCGGCGCTAACGGCGCCGGCAAGACATCGACCCTGAACGCGGCCGCCGGAATTATTCGACCGACCGAGGGCGATATTCGGTTCAATGGCGAGACAATGACCGGACATGCAGCCCATCGCTACATCCGGGAGGGGATTGTGCAGGTTCCCGAAGGAAGGATGATATTTCGGACCCTGACCGTGCTGGAGAACCTGCAGGTTGGCGCCTACCGCCTCGGCTCATATCTGCTCGGGCGCGCCTCGCCGGAGGATGTTCTGCAACGGTTTCCCATGCTTGCGGACAGGCTGCACGAGCCGGCTTCGAACCTCAGCGGCGGGCAGGCGCAGATGCTGGCCGTGGCGCGCGGGTTGATGGCGAAACCCAGCCTCCTGCTTCTTGACGAACCGACCCTGGGCCTGTCGCCCATAGCGGTCGAGGAAGTCTTCAACCTGATCTCCGCCCTTCGGAGCGAGGGGCTGACGATCTTGATCGTCGAGCAAAACGTGCGGCGCACTCTGGCAGTCGCCGACCGCGGCTACGTGGTCGAGGGAGGCCGAATCGTCCTTCAGGGGTCCGCCGACGATTTATCGAGGGATGATCGCCTAGTGGCCAGATACCTGGGAGTGGATGACGGTAGCCTGCGACAACGCGCAAGGAAAGGGAGATTGCGATGAAGAAACTGACAAGCGGCCTCATTCTAGTTGCCTTCCTCGGCATCTTGCCGATGACCGCCATTGCCGGAGAGAGGAAAGACGCGGACATCGCCTGCGACCCGACTGGGCAGAGATTGGTCTACGATTGCAGCGTGATGCTTACGGAAAGACGCAGCGGCGACCCGATTTCCGGCGCCGAGTTCTCGGTCGGCGCCGACATGCCGTCCATGCCGGGCGCCCATAACGTCAAACCGGTTCCCGCAATACCTCATGACGAGCCGGGCCTCTACGGCGCGCGTATCGAACTCGACATGCCCGGAGAATGGGCGATAAGGCTCGACTTCACGAAGCCTAATCGCGACCGCGTTGTCAAGAAGCTGTATTTTTCGGGCAACGGCGATCACTGAGTCCACGCGACCGAGGACGGCTCGGGGCTCGGCATGCGCTAGCCAAATAAAACCGGCCGCAGACCAGCGCCGGACTCGAAAGAATAGCCTGTCATGGCGTCGGCGAAATGCATTAGGGCGATTAGCGGCGCCACGGGATCAATCGCGATCGAAATTTCGCATTGGCATAGCCAACGCCCCGAGAGGCAGGCATGTCGGCATGCGGCTTTTCCCGCCGGGCTAGAGGGAGAATGCGATGAAGGGCGGGCCGTTTCCGGGAATGATTCGGGCAGCAGCGATAGCGTCCGCGGCGCTCGCCGCGAATTTTTCCAGTCCCGCTCCCCCAAATGGGAGAAGGCGAGATTTTTTGGCGGCGCCGCCACTCGCCGCTCCTCTCAACAGTCAAGGCAGCCCGCCATTTCGTTGCTTGGAGCACCGCATCTGATCGAAGGAGCAAGCCGGCGCTAGCCTTTCCGCGAGGCAAGCATGTCTCGGCAATAATTTCGCCCCCGCGATGGGCGTGGGTCAGATTTGTTACTCAGGCTGTTTTTTTCTCCTCGGCCCAGAACTCCCGGAAATCGTCGAAGGTGTTGTATTCGACCGCGCAGCGCAGCGCCAGGATCTTGTTGGCTCCGGCGACGCTCCAAAAACATCCCGGACTTCTTCAGCCACTCGCAGACCACGCTTCGGCAGGCCCCCTCGATCACGCCGGATCCGACCGGGAGGCCTGCAGCGCGGCGCCTCGGAAAGTCCATTCGAGCACGGTTGTTCTCGAAGTAGGCCGCCGCTTCGGCTTAAGCGGCTAAACTGCGACGTCCCGATTTTAGGTTGAACCGGGTCCGCCCCGGCCGGTACCTTCGAGCCGCAATATTTTCGGCAAGGAGGGATAGCCATGAACGTTCCGGCGCGGGTCGCCGAAGGGCCCGTTGTCGGAAGCGTGGAGGAATGGCGCGAGATCGTCGAGGATTTCGAGCGGGAGGGAGTGACCGCCGCCGCCTACTGCGACGGGCGCGGCTCGAGGCCGCGGACGTTGCTGCGCTGGCGGCGTCATGGTTCCCCGGCTTCGGCTGCGGGAATGCCGGCGAGCGTTCCCGAGGGCGGCATCTGGCTCGCGACCGCTCCGCCCGACATGCGAAAATCCTTCAACGGCCTGGCCGCGCTGGTGCGCAACGACCTCGACGACGAAATCCCCCTCAAGCGATCCCGTTTCGTTGGACGGTCGGGCGGAACCGCGCTAAACTCGCGGCGCCTGGCGGAATAGGAGAACGACCTTGGCGACGTCATTGTTCGACAGGGATGGACTCAAGGACTTTGTCGCAGCCGGCGAGGGCGCGCCTCCGCCGGTCTTTGTGGGCCGGAAGAAGGCGATCGAGGACATCGAGGCGGCGGCGCGCCGCGCATGGAAGCCCGGCGCGGCGAGCCATGGCGAGCCGAAGGCGACCCGCATCCTCTACGGAGCTCCCGGCGCCGGCAAGAGCTCGATCCTCGCCGAACTCGAATCCTGGAGCCTCGAAGCGTCGGCGAGAGTCCCCCGCGTTCTGGCCGTCTCCAGCGAGCGCCTGGTCTCGGACCTGCCGTCGGTCTTCACGGCGATGTCCGCCGCGGGCGCGATGAAGAGCGATGAGTGGTTCAAGTGGGCCGGCGGGATGCGCCGCGAATGGACGAGGCGGGCCGGGAGAGTTCTGGAGAGGCTGTTCGCGGTCGGATTCGCCGGCTTTTCCCTAGGGCTCGCGCGATCCGGTGCGGAGCCGCAGGACAACCTGTTCGCGCTGGCCAGTGCCACGCCTGCGAGCAAGTGGATCGCTCCGGTGATCGTCGCCGTCGACGAGGCGCAAAACTTGCCCGCGGGCAAGAGCACACCTACAACTCTTTTCCTCCAGTTAATTCACAACGCTTCGAGCGAGCTGCCGCTGACGCTGGTGCTGACCGGACTCGGCGACACGCGGCACCTCGCGCAGGAGATAGGGCTGACGCGCGCGCTGAACCTGCACGAGGTCGGATGCCTGGCCGCGGCGGAGGTCGAGGACCTCGTTCGGGGATTCTGCAAGCGTTTCGGCATCCAGGCTTACGGGTGCGAAGACCAGTTGGCGGACTTCGCCGCCGATGGCGAGGGCTGGCCACGGCACCTTCACTGCGCGATGCAGGCTCTGGGCGAGGAGGCCCTCGCGACGGACGGCGATCTCAATTCGATCGGCTGGAGCCGCGCCGCGAAGCGGGCGGCCGAGAGCCGCCTGCGCTTCTACCGGGCCCAGCAGAGCGAGGAGATGAAAGCGTGCGAGCGACTGGTCGCGGCGGTGATGAGGGATCTGCGAGACGGCACTTCCTGGAGCGACATCGTCGGGCTGATAGAGGAGCACGCCGACGACGAGCCGGGTTACCGGCTTCCGGAGTCGACGACATCCGAGATGTTTCGCCGCCGCTTGGTTCGCCAGGGCGCGCTTCACGAAGGCGCGGACGGTCGCTTCCGTAGCCCGATTCCGAGCTTCCGCAGCTTCCTGTTCGAGGAAGGCAAGCAAGGCCGGATGAACTGAAAATTCAGCGATGATTTTCGCCGACTTCGGAGAATGCGCGAAATGCGCCAAGCCCGCCGATCTTCCTGGAGGATCCTGAAGCCATCCAGGACTTTATGCTCGAGGTTGCAGCCGAGCCTCGTCTAGTTTTTGCGCTCTGTCCATTTGGTGGAGATTTCAGGAGTGGCTATACGAGATGAGATACCCAAGAAGATAGTTCCAATGGCAACGAACTCGCGCCTGCGTGGTCAGCGATGCAGAATTTAGATCGTCGTTTCGTGCGCACGCTAGACGAATATAGGGTACCATCTCGACTCTTGACCTAGTTTCCGCAGAAATGGCACGCATTTGTAGTCAGACGCAATTGAAAAAATTCCGTGATTTCACAAGCCCGATCAATGGTTTCTGACTGAATATTGGTGAGGGACAATTGCGATGGAGCGAATCAACCCTTTTCAGCCGAACTCTCCAGTCGCACCCGGCATGTCCCCTAGACCGGAAATCGTGCTGTGATCGGTCGAGAAAGCGAAATCCAGGCCGCGCCGCTGCGCGTCCATTCCAAATTCCTCAACGCTCTAACAAGCGTCCGAGTGGAGAGAGTAGCCGTGCAGGTCGCCGCGAAACCAGCCTGGGCCGTTTCTTGTGGGGGCTCCAGCCCTGCTGCGGCAGGGGCGGACGGGTCAGGCGCAACCGCGCCCAACTCCACCGTGATCCGTTATCGGATGAGACCCGGCACCAGAATTCGATGCGCGTCGATCTCGACGATCCAGCGTCTACCTGCGATGGGCCCTGGCAGGTAGCCTGACGACGCGTAGTCTGCGGAAAGAACCACAGATTGATCAGCATCGTTGTGTCGCGTTCCACGCTCGCCGTGCACAAACCGGCGACGAACAGCTCGACCGGAACCGTGTCGAGCACGGCGAGGAACCGCCTGTGCCTCTCGCCGAGCGGTCCGACGTCGTTCTCCAACTCGGGGAAAAGTTCCGCCTGAAACCTGCGCCACAAGTCGCTAATGGCATGATACGAGGGCAAGGGGCGCCTCCTGTATTGTGTCGCAAACAACAATATGCTACGGATGGCGCCCCTGCTCCAGGCTGAAATCTCCGGATTTAAGAAAAAAATCCGCTTTCGGCTATATTTGTGCAAGTTCCTCCGTTGATTGGCATTTGGCAAATTGCGCCCGCGGACGAATCGACTTTCTTTTTTTGATCTTAAAGATTCGCAATAGTTGCCGGCATTGGCGACTTAGTCCTGCAAAATATACAAACATTGCTTGTTGCTTTGACATCGATGGATTTGACCGTTAAGTTTGTCCATGGCTGAAAAAGTCAATTTTCTGTACGAAGCGTTTGGAAGACTTGTTGCGCTGCACCGAAAGCGCACAAGAGGACTGACACAGGCAAAGCTCGGCGATGCCGTCGGGCCTGTCGCGAACCTCCACTACAGACATCTACAAGGGGCGACAGCACCTGTCACAGCACAATCCGTTTGCACTTGCTCGCGCATTGAAAGTCAGCCCGCACTCGCTCCTTTCAGAACCCATAAACACCAATGAAGCATCTTGGCTTGTCGAGAAGATGCCGCCAGGAACCGATCCTGGCGTTTTAAGTTGGGTTGCTGCGGATGTTGTCGAAGGCGGGAAGGGAAAAACGTCATGAGAAAGCCTAGAACGGCGGCGACGTTTCGGGGGCCTGCAGAGCGGTTATCAAAAGAGTGCGACATCAATACCGCGCCCGTACCGATTGAACCCGTCGCTGAACACTTAGGCGCGTCAATCCGCAATTCGACTTTTGTAGGCGAGTTCACCGGCATCCTCGTGCGACGCGTTTGCAAAGACACCCTTTTCGGCACTAATTCTCGGCATCACCCAAACCGCCAGAGGCTTGCGACCGCGCACGAGTTCGGACTCCTCATTTTCCGCAGGGGGAAGGTAGTTTACATAGATCGCGTATTTCGCGTGAACAGGCGCGGTGGTGTTACTTCCCAGGCTACAGATCCAGAGGAAATAGATGCCTATCGCTTGGCTGCGGAGATTCCTATGCCATTTGAACCAATCATTCGCGACGCCATTGATGAGATAGTCGATGTTGAAGACGCAGAAGAAATTAAAGTACTCGCCGAGAGCTATGGAGTCAGTATTCAGGCGCTTACCCATCGAGAAACGAAAATTCGCAAGAATATCTATTGAAACAGGAAAAAAGATGAATATCGATCCGGGTACGAAGGAATCCAGTCGCCGAACCATTTCCCCGTATCGCGAACTCGGTGCGTATGAAGAGCTTTGGTCGGATGGCAAAGCTAGTTTCAAAACGATAGCTGATAAATTCGCGGCGCATCCGGGTTCTCTGCCCTCGGACTTCGTATTCCCCGAAGTCGCAGACAGCAAAGCAGAGGATGTTTGCCGGAAGCTACGAGCCGCTAAGGTAGTATCCTTTGGCATACGCGTTCATGGTGCCGCTGAGTACCCGAATAAGCTTCTCGATGCCAGACACCCAGTAAAGCTTCTCTATTTCCAGGGGTGGTGGGACCTCATCGACTCGCGTTGTATTGCTGTTGTCGGGACACGGGAACCGTCGCCCGCGGGACGGGCGCGAACTCGCAGGCTCGTGAAAGCTCTCGTTGCCGACAATTTTACAATTGTTTCGGGGCTCGCCAAAGGAGTCGATACGATTGCTCACACCACGGCGCTTGAGGAAGGCGGACGCACAATTGCGGTCATAGGCACACCGCTGTCGCACTCTTATCCGAAGGACAACCGGGAGCTTCAAGACGAGATCGGTCGACGGTTTTTGATCATCAGCCAAGTGCCTGTTCTTCGATACGAAAGCCAAGACTATCGCTACAACCGTCAGTTCTTTCCCGAGCGCAACAAGACCATGTCGGCGCTTACTGAAGCAACAGTCATCGTTGAGGCTGGAAAAACTTCTGGAACGCTAGTTCAGGCTCGGGCCGCGCTTGAGCAACAGCGTAAGCTATTTGTTCTAGACAGTTGCTTCCAGGACAAGAATCTGACGTGGCCCGAAAAGCTTGCGACAAAAGGTGCAATCAGGGTCAGGGATTATGAGGACAT
The DNA here is from genome assembly GCA_028823855.1 of Albidovulum sp. Taxonomy (GTDB): domain Bacteria; phylum Pseudomonadota; class Alphaproteobacteria; order Rhodobacterales; family Rhodobacteraceae; genus JAPPFL01. Next base: position 1,101 of record JAPPFL010000022.1, on the reverse strand, counting down.
CCAAAATGCCCTTTCCGAGCAACCTCACAGCAATTGACCAAATCAGCCGACCGGACCACTTCCATCTGAAGGACAATGATCGTTGCGCATTTCTAGGTGAATACACGGCGCGACGCGGTTACGGCTTTAGCGACACAAATCGATTGATTCTGAACCTCAAAAAGACCGTGGACCGCCGCGGCAGTCCCGAGTGGAGATACAAGGTTGATGCCATCCGCTCGGCTGGCCGCGCCCTGCGGAATTCGATTGCAAATAGCTGGCTCGATTCGGCGACCTTTGTTCCCATTCCGCCGTCCAGGGTAAAGACGGATCCGATGTACGACGACCGGATACTGCAAGTTTTGCAGCAAATAAGGATTGGCAATCCCGTCGACTGGCGTGAACTCGTTATTCAAACGGAAAACACCGAAGCTGCTCACGATTTAAATGATAGACCAGGACCCAATGAAATTTATCGCCTGTACGAGATCAATGAAACGCGCTGTGACCCCGAACCGGAAAAGATCATTATCACCGACGATGTGCTAACAACCGGTGCTCACTTCAAAGCGGCGCAACGCCTGCTGTTCGAACGCTTTGGCGAAATCCCCATTGTTGGAATTTTCATCGCTCGGCGTGTTCCAGAGGCTTTAAATGTTTAAGCTGAACTTCACGCGAAAGAAATAAAGAAAACCCCAGCGTTTGCAGGCGGAATCGCCCGTATTCCGCCTTTCCGTCCTGCCAACTGCATGGCAACCGTCTTCGAGGGATCGATTCCGAGCAGGTCGAACGCGCGCGCCTGCAGCTTCGTCGGCCGCGACGCTATGGCCGGGGGTCGATCGGGGATCGCCGGCAGCTCCACCTCGTTGAGCGCCGGCGTCGCGAGGTCGGCGAGCAGCGTCGGCATGCCGTGGACCGGCAGGCCGTCCGCCGTCTTCTTCGATTTGGCCTTGGCCTTCGCTCTGTCGGAGACCTCGGCGGTCTCGACCGGCGTCGCCCGCGCCGCCTCCGGGGCGTCGTCTTCGAACAGCATCGGCGCGAGCCTGCGGCGCATGTGCCATTCGACATAGCAGGCGAGCATGCACAGGAACACGTGCGCCCGGACGCGCTCCTCGCCGTAGA
>JAPPFL010000008.1 GCA_028823855.1 Albidovulum sp. | reverse complement strand
GCCGTGTCTCAGTCCCAGTGTGGCTGATCATCCTCTCAAACCAGCTACTGATCGTCGGCTTGGTGGGCCGTTACCCCACCAACAACCTAATCAGACGCGGGCCGATCCCTCGGCGATAAATCTTTCCCCCGCAGGGCGTATACGGTATTAATCCAAGTTTCCCTGGGCTATTCCGTACCGAAGGGCACGTTCCCACGCGTTACTCACCCGTCCGCCGCTAAGTCCGAAGACTTCGCTCGACTTGCATGTGTTAAGCCTGCCGCCAGCGTTCGTTCTGAGCCAGGATCAAACTCTCAAGTTGAAACGCCGTTCCGGCGTTCTTGACGTTCGAACCAAATGCACATCGTCGCCGACCTTTCGGTCGGCTTGAAGCTGACACTCAAATCATCGGCCGAAGCCTATTGAGCCGACATGCATGCGATCCGTCCGTCGTACTGGCCAAGCCGCCCGCATATCTCTTCAAATTCCAAATTTTCAAAGAGCCCAAGCGAATACGAACTCGTGTCCGGCATTCCCCGGTGCACCGCTCTTCTCGCCTGTGAATTCGCCCTTTGGAGCGTCGCCGCGCCATCGGTAACGGCGTATTTAGCTTGTGCGCTACTCCGATGCAAGCGTGAAATTCCAAAATATGCGGTTTTTTAAAATATTTTTTAGGACCGCGTCGCCAAATCGATTCGCTATACTCTATTTTGTATAAATTTGTCTCGACGGCGCAATTTGGCGAATCCCCAACGGATAGCCGCCTATGAATTCCAAGCCGCGAATCCTAAACGGTCTGCTCGGCAAATCGGCATTCGGTCCGCCAAGCGAGTTTCAGGCGGCGCGCCGAGCCCGCCTGGCGATTCGCCTTTGCGCCGCCCACCATGCGCGAATCATCAGGAGCGCAACGACGACCAGAGCGTAGACGATTGGTTCCGTCGGCCAGGATTTGACAAGAAGCAGGTAGTGCGCGGCTCCGGCGACGGCCGCCACGTAGGCCAGCCTATGAAGCCTGGTCCATGCCGCCGCCCCCATCTTGCGAACCGACAGATTGTTAGAGGTCACAGCAAGCGGTACCATCGCCAAGAATCCGGCCATCCCGATCGTAATATACGGCCGCTTGACGATTTCGCGCCAGATATCCGCCAAGTCAAGCTGTCGGTCCAATACGATCCAGGTAAGCAAATGCGCGACTACGTAGAAAAACGCGACAAGGCCGATAGCGCGTCGGAATTTAAGGAAGCTAACGCCCGTCAGCCTCCTTACCGGCGTTACAAGCAAAGTCAGCACCAGGAGCTGCAATCCTCTTTCTCCAAGAGAATGCTCGAGGGCTTGAAGAGGGTCGGCGCCAAGCCGATCCTGGAGAGCCAGCCAAAAGACCCAGATTCCGGGGATCGGTCCTAGAATATAGATTGGCCAGCTTGGGATCTTTCGCAGGACGCCGTTTATCTTTTGCGGTACGCTCATTTTCAGTAATTTGTGGACAGGTCCATGCCCTCGTAGAGGCCCGCCACGTATTCTTCGTATCCATTGAACATTTGAGTTTCCATACGGCGCGCGAAAAGGCCGCTTCCGACGCGGCGCTCGGTCGCCTGCGACCAGCGCGGGTGGTCGACAAGCGGATTCACGTTCGAGTAGAAGCCGTACTCTCCCGGCGCCTGCATGTTCCAGGTCGTTGGCGGCTGGAAATCCGTTAGCGTTATCCGAACGATGGACTTAATCGACTTGAAACCATATTTCCACGGTACGACCAATCGTATCGGAGCCCCGTTCTGGTTGGGCAATTCCTCGCCGTAAAGGCCTACGGCCAGAATCGTAAGGGGATTCATCGCTTCATCCAGGCGAAGCCCTTCGCGATACGGCCACTCCAGCAAGAATCGAGACCGCTGCCCGCGCATTTCTTCCGGTCGCACCAAGGTTTCAAACGCGACGAATTTCGCGGAGGGTTCAGGAACGGCTCGCTTTAGAAGATGCCCGAGCTCGAAGCCTATCCAGGGAATGACCATCGACCATGCTTCGACGCAGCGCAATCGGTAAATTCTTTCCTCCAGCGCGGCGCCGGATAGAATGTCCTCATAGGAGTAAGTACCTGGATTTTCGACCATTCCATCGATTACGACGCTCCATGGCTCGGTCGTCAATTCTCCGGCGTATCGCGCCGGGTCCCCTTTGCCGGTGCCGAATTCATAGAAGTTGTTGTAGCTCGTTATGTCTTCGAAATCATTCAATTCCTCATCGGTCGAGTAAATGCTCTTTGAAGCCTCGAATGTCGCGCCGTTCGCCAGCCCGGCAATTGAAGCCGCAATCGTAGCTCCCCCGGCGCTCTTCAAAAGGTCGCGCCGGTTCAGCCAAACGGATTTGGGGGTAACTTCCGAATAACCCATATCGTTTTCGAATCTGCTTTTCATGGCTCTCTCCAAGACTTCGAATTGCTTCCTCGAATCTGATGCTTGATTTCTGAAAACGCAATCGAGTTCACAGAATCTTTTATTTTTTTCGAATTCTCAATGCCCTCGGTCGCATGATTCATCCGCCGAACGTCGAGTTTGATCAATTCGACAAATCGGAAAGTTCCAGACGCGCGATTCCGCATGCGCCGATAGCCCCGATCTTCGCGCGGCGGCAATTATCCTTGGCGAATATTCACTTTAACGGACCCGGAAAAATCGTTCATCCTTTTCGGTCCAAGGCTCCCGCTTAGCCGCGCAGCCGGGATTCATTCCGGGAAAAAAGCGCTCGAATTGAGGATGTCCGCATAGGAAGTGAAAGATTGTCCAAGAGCGGCGGAAGATTTTGAATAGCGAATTCCCGATGAACAAGTTCCGGGAATTCGAACTTGAAGCGCAAATCTTCTTTGCGCAATCGCTCTCGAAATCAGCGCTAAATTGCCGCGACTATGGATCGCCTCCATAGAAATTTGGCTGCGGAGTCGGGAGGTTTCGACAAGCGGCGCAGCGCGCTTGCGGTCAAATTCCGGCGCGAATTCCATTGCGGCTTGCATGTTTGAGCGATCGGGCCTGGTTGCGGAGCCATCGGCCGCTTCTACATCGAGAGCGGGCGGGCGCATGCAGATTTTCGTAGCTTCGCCTTTCCGGAACCCAACCCAATTTGCCCGCTCGCCTTTTGCGTTGTTAAGCCAGTCTGCATGGCAATTTCGGTTGGACTATGAGGGCGGGCGAACCGTTTCGACAGGCAGGAGTACGAAGCAAATTCAACGCTATTCTCCTTCGAAATACTCGCCGCTCGCACGAATTCGGGCGCTCTTTCCATTCGACGCGGCGCGCTGCGTCGAAAATCGGCGCGGCATTTCGAATGAATAGGCCGCGCCGAGCCTGGCATGCGCTTGGAATCGGCGGCTGCCGAGACGGAGTTAGTGAAGAGTCACCTGTTCTCCTTCGCCATCAACGAATTTTTCCATCCCGTCGACGATCAAGCCACCGGCTCCGGCTCCTACTGTGACAGTGTCGCCAGACTTTACCCTGCCGCCGAGAAGGAGTTCCGCAAGCCGGTCCTGGAGATGCTTTTGCATCACTCTCTTCAGCGGACGCGCGCCGTATACCTGATCGTAGCCCATCCTCGCCAGAAACGCCTTCGCGGAGGCATCCATGTCGAGGCCGATTCCCTTGGATTCGAGGCGACCGCGAAGTATGGCGAGCTGACGGTCGACAATTCCCTCCATATTTGCCCGCGACAGTCGGTCAAACAAGACAATTTCGTCCAATCTATTAAGGAATTCCGGCCGAAAATGCTCGCGAACCGCTTTCATGACCTTTTGGCGCGCACTCGCGGCATCCCCGGTCGCGCCGAGTTCCGACAAGGCCTGCGAACCCAAATTCGATGTCAGAACGATGAGGGTCTGCTTGAAATCGGCCGTTCTTCCTTGGCCGTCCGTCAATATGCCTTCGTCAAGAACTTGGAGAAGGACATTGAAGACCTCCGGGTGGGCCTTTTCCACTTCATCGAAAAGAACGACCTGGTAGGGACGGCGGCGAACCGCTTCGGTCAGCACGCCGCCCTCATCGTAGCCGACATACCCTGGAGGAGCGCCGATGAGCCGGGCGACCGCATGCTTCTCCATATATTCCGACATGTCGATTCGGACCATTGCGGATTCGTCATCGAACAGGAATTCGGCCAAAGCCTTCGTCAGCTCGGTTTTGCCTACGCCGGTCGGCCCCAGGAAAAGGAACGATCCCAGCGGGCGACCGGGGTCGTTTAGCCCCGCGCGCGCTCTCCTAACGGAATTAGCCACCGCCGCAACGGCTTCTTTCTGGCCGACAACTCTTTTTTCGATTTCCGATTCCATGCGAAGAAGCTTATCGCGTTCGCCTTCTAGCAGCTTCGAGGTCGGGATTCCGGTCCAACGTTCGACGGATATCGCAATCATCTCGGGCGTTACCGCTTCTTCCGCCAAATTTGCGCCGTTCTCGCCTTCCGACGAAGCGATTCTCTTTTCCAGGCCCGGAATGATGCCGTAGCTAAGCTCCCCCGCTCGCGCCAAATCACCTTGCCGTTTCGCCTGTTCCAGTTCTAGCCGGCTTTTCTCGAGATCTTCCTTGAGCCTTTGAGCTTCGGCAATGCGTTCGCGTTCGCTCTGCCACTTGGCCGTAAGCGCCGTCGATTCTTCCTGTAAAATCGCCAGCTCGGATTCCAGCGCTTCCAGGCGCTCTTTAGAAGCTTCGTCCGTCTCTTTTTTCAAAGCTTCGACTTCGATCTGCTTTTGCAGGATGTCTCGATCTATCGAATCGATTTCCTCCGGCTTGGAATCCAGTTGCATGCGCAGCCGGCTCGCCGATTCATCCATGAGGTCGATCGCTTTGTCGGGCAGGAAACGGTCCGTTATATAGCGATGAGACAGGTTCGCCGCCGCAACCAGCGAAGAATCGGTTATGCGAACGCCGTGATGCAGTTCGTACTTTTCCTTGATTCCCCGCAGGATCGAAATCGTATCGGCTACTGTCGGCTCAGTGACGAATACCGGTTGGAAGCGGCGCGCTAGCGCGGCATCCCTTTCAATGTGCTTGCGGTATTCGTCCAGCGTCGTGGCGCCGACGCAGTGCAGTTCGCCGCGAGCCAAAGCCGGTTTCAGGAGGTTGGAAGCATCCATTGACCCTTCGGATTTTCCCGCTCCGACAATCGTGTGCAATTCGTCGATAAACAGGACGATTTCGCCCGAGGCGGCAGTGAGTTCGGAAAGAACCGACTTGAGCCTTTCCTCGAATTCGCCCCGGTATTTGGCGCCGGCAACCAAGGAGCCGAGATCCAGAGCCATGAGCCGTTTTCCCTGAAGACTTTCCGGAACGTCACCGTTGACGATGCGCAGCGCTAATCCCTCGGCGATGGCTGTCTTGCCCACCCCGGGGTCGCCGATCAGGACAGGATTGTTTTTCGTACGGCGGCTGAGCACCTGCATGGCGCGGCGGATTTCCTCTTCGCGCCCGACGATCGGATCGATTCTTCCCTCGCGCGCATCCTCCGTAAGATCGCGCGCAAACTTCTTAAGAGCTTCGTAGCCCTCTTCAGCGGTTGCGGTGTCTGCAGTGCGGCCCTTTCTGATATCGTTTATTGCGGCATTGAGCTTTTGCGCGGTCACTCCGGCCGCGCCAAGAATTTTTTTGGCCTGCGAAGGGACAACTGCCAGCGCCGTCAGCATGCGCTCCGCCGCAACGTAGGTATCGCCGGCCTTCTTGGCGATTTTCTCAGCCTCTTCGAAGACCCTTAGGACTGACGAGTCGGAATAGAGCTGTCCATTGCCACCCGACACTTTCGGAATCGAATCCAATGTTGTTTTCAATTCCGATTTCACGAGTTCGGGATCGCCTCCCACTCGTTCAATCAAATTCGTCGCGAACTTACCGTCATCGTCCATGAACGCATGAAGCAGATGGAGCGGATCGAATTTCTGATGGCTCATGCGCACCGCAGCCGATTGCGCGGACTGCAGTAGTTTAACGGAACGCTCGGTAAGCTTTTCTGGTTTCATAACAATTTCTCCTTCCGGCACTTGCGGAATTCGGCGCCCGTATACGGCACGCTCTGTGCAAGCCCTACGCAAAATATGGCGATACGCTCAGTTCCGTTCAAGACTGAAACATTCTCCGGAGCATGATTCCGGTTCGCAAATCGCAAGGAGCGGATTCTGCGGAGCGAGGCAATCGGCCGGCCGGCGATTCGACTGGATTTGGACCGCCTACCGAGAGGAATACTCCTTGTTCGAAGGCGGAGTTCCCGTCGGCTTCTTCTCGCCGTTCGACCTGATTCGGTTATTTTGGGCGCCGCACGCATCCGGCATTGCCGTTCTGATGGCCTCGATTAGCTCACCGAGATTCCAAACCGGAGGGCTGAGCTTGACTGGAATCGCAACATGCCCTTCAAATGGGCGCGCGGCAGCTCTCAGAGCATCCTTGATTTTGAGAATTTGGGCTGGAGAAAGCGAATCCCCGTCCGGCCATGCGCTGATTATCGGCCGTCGGTCTACATGCGTGACGGCTACAAGAAGCGGCGGAACGATTCGCAGTTTTTGGATGCCGAAGGCTGCATGGAACTGTTCCAAATAATCGACATCGGCTTTTCTAGCCGGTTGGTCGGCTCGCGCGACCCAAACGACCATGTCGCAGTCGAGAAACATTTGGTCGGAATTTGCTTCAATTTGCTTGGGGGATCGAATTCGCGATCGACGCTTTCCGAAAAGCGGCAATCGCCATTGATTCAAAATCGGGTTCTCGAGTCCCGGGGCTTCGACAAAAGTGCATTGGATGCCGTCAAGAACGATTCGTTCCCGTTTCCGGCTATTTGTGCGATTCCCGGAATTTGGCGACGATGTCGCGGAAGCAAGCGCGCCTATCAAAGACGACTTGCCAGATCCCGTCTGACCGACAATCAGTATTTTAATTGGTTCCGCGGCTACAAGGCTGGGCGCGACCAGCGAATCCATTCTTAGGCGTCCTGAATAGAGTTCGATCGATTTTGCCGCAACGTAGCGCAAGACGCCGCGCTGCAACTCAATTTGAAATTGGTCCGAGAGATATTTGACATTGTTATCGGCGATCAGCGACTCGAAAATCCTGATGGCTCCGGCAGGTGGATTTACGACGAGGCCGACTAGTTTCAACAGATAGCTTCCCCCCTCCGCCGACCTCGCGAGCAGATGCCGGTTCCTCAAAACCCACAAAATGTTGTTAACGGAAACGCGGTGCAGAAAGGCGAACATCGTCGTGTCCTGGATGAATTCCCGGCACTCTCGTCCAACTTGGTCTAGAAGACCGAGAATTTCCGGAACGGATACGTCCAGACTGTCTTTCTTGCCGTTCGACATTGAGCCGGCAACTTCGGTCGCGACATCGTGCGCTATTCGAAACAGGCCTTCGTCCCAGTCCAGAAGCACACGAGTTTTGTCCTTAATTCGGATGCTGCACTTCTCATAGACCTCCCTCTCGAAAGGAGTCCAATTTTGCCGCAGATTCGCGCCGGGAATTTCGACTTCTTCGGCGATCGAAATTGATCTCCACCGACGCAAAAAGAATTTAAACGCCAATAACGCGAGCACGCAGGCGAATGACAAGGTAGAGAACAATAAGCCATACCCCTCGGTAAAGATGAAGTATGCCCCGGCCGCAATGAGCAACAGGAATGGAATACCGACAATGAGACAAGAGACAACAAAGTCGGATCGCCGCCAGTAAGAACCCAGTATGAATCTACCGATCTGGTTTGTATGTGTTCCGTGCATTTCTCAAAGCCGCCTTGTATATACGCCTAACCTCCTCGCGGTCGGGTGAAATTCCCTCCTTTAATTGATGGAAGTAGTAGCCCGCCGCGCTACCGATCGCGAATGTCGATGCAAAGGCGGCCGCCCCCGCCAAAGCTGCGCCCGCGGTTTGTCCAATTCCCGGAACTAGAGTTCCTGCCTGCCGCAGCAAGTGGCCGCCCGCAATACTTGCTGCAGTACCGGTGCCGAGCGCCGCGACAAGCGCGACAAACACTTCCTTGTTCAAGGCGACATCGTAGTGATCGGCAAGTTCAAAAAGCATTCGGCCCTGGATCGCCGGAACCGCCGCCGCTCCGCCGATAGGAACCCATCCGGAGGCCCCCGCGAGAAGAGAATACCTTGCGATCCTGGTTCGAATCTCTCCATACCGCCACCGATCAGCCGAATCCAAATCTCCGTCACTCATTACGAAGGCGGCTAGCGGCATTTCCACTTCGAGCAATTCGAGCAGCCTGTCCCTGAACTCGTCCGCGCCCGACCGGTCCAATGCGCCGACTTCAACCATGGGAAGCCGTCGTCGCGCCGCGGCTTCGATAGATCGGTGGTTGAGGTCGCGAATTCGCTCTCGTTCACGTTTGTCGGACACGGCATCGGCTCTGTTGTGAACGACAAAAATCGGGAATTTACGCCTGCTCTTTCGGATGACGCGAACCGCGTCAACCAATTCGCCTTGAGCCGGGTCGTCGATGCGAGCAACGGCAAGAATTGCGTTAGTGGCTCCCAGGAACTTCTCTATGCCATCTACCAGGTCGAAGCCTTCCTCGCCAATGCCCCGCGTGTCCAAGAATCGCAGCACCGGTTCATCCTGCGGAAACCTGAAAAATCTCGCATGTCGGGTGCAAGGCTCAAATCCGTTGCCGATTTCAATGTCGGTTGCCCCGGTGATAAGCTTAATAATCGACGACTTGCCCGCCCCCGTTTTGCCTAGCATCCACAGAGTAGGCAGCCTGGCGCCTTCAAACTCGTCAGCGACCGGGGCCTCTTTTTCCTTTCGCTCGATCGAATTCCAGATTCGCTCCCAATAGCGTTTCATGGCGTATCCCTCGCGCTCAGCGAATCCTCCCGTTGCGTTTCGCTACCAATCTATTTGGTATTCGCACCGTTTGACTTCGAGTACATCGTTCATTTTGCTGTTTTCCAATGCACGCGCTCGAAATTCAAATGCTTTCGGCCGCGGCCAGATGTACAGGCTCCGGCATTCGCGTTCGGTTACGCGCCAAAAACGCCCGCTCAAAGTCGGAGCAGTCGGTCACTCTTTCCGATCTAGCGCGTTAGCGGCTATCCGGATTTAGCGGAATCCAACCAGATCCAAGCGGACTACTCGCTACTATTGGAGAAAGCGCAAGAGGCCGCATGGCATCGCGCTCATTCCGAGCTTGGCTGGTAGTAGCGCGGCCATCGCATTCGTTCCGAACTAAATCGGCCGAACGGAATTTCGCGAGTGCCCTAGTGCCGGCAGGCTAACGCCCGAGAACCGAGTGTGCCGAAGAGCGGAGAAAGTCCCGGACGGACTACGCTGGCAAGGAATCATCCGGCTGCAATTTGCGATTAGGATCGCAATTAAAAACTAAGTTAATTTCAGCCGCGTACATCCTAGAAGCTGCGAACAGTTCCTCCTGCGACATTGTAGAATCGGCACGAATGAGAATGCGACGCCGCCATTCGTCGAAACTCAAACGCGAGAATTCGAAATCGATTGTTTGTGATTTAGGTCGCTTGCATCTAGATTGAATAAAATAGCGACGCGGCGAGGCTTGTCGAAACGGAAATCCTGAACCAATCAATCGGTAAACCGCATGATAGGACAAACAGATGACCGCCTGATCGTCGCGCTTGATTTTGTGGCAAAAGGGCATGCCACCGACATGGTAGGCAAACTGGCCGGCATCGCCGGATTCTACAAGCTCGGGCTGGGCTCTCTCGCATGGGGAGGACTAGAACTCGCCTTTGAACTAAAGAATGACGGCATGCGCGTTTTTTTGGATTTGAAGCTCTTTGACATCGCGTCCGTGGTCGCCCGCGCGGCTGAGAGGCTATCCGCGCTGGATGTCGATTTCTTGACGGTTCACGGCGATCCGTACGTCGTTCGGTCTGCCGTCCAAGGCAGGGGCGACGCAACAACCAAAATATTGGCGGTTACCTTTTTGACTTCCGTCGACCGCCGAGACCTGGACGCGGCATTGGTTAGGGACGGCGCCATCGGCGATCTCGCGAAAGAACGCGCCGTTCGCGCGTTTGACGCGGGGGCCGACGGAATCATCGCCTCGGCCCACGAAGCCGAATCCATACGCGCAATCCCTAGCGCCACGGGAAAGCTTGTCGTTACGCCGGGAATCCGTTTGGACGGCGGCGCAGGGAACGATCAGAAGCGCATCATGACGCCAGGCGCGGCAATCAACGCCGGAGTGGACCACATCGTTGTCGGAAGGCCGATCATCGAGGCGAAAAATCCGGTCGATGCCGCCAAGAAAATACTCGCCGGGCTTCCCTAATGGATTTGACCATTTTTGCGAATTAGCCGATTCGATTTTCCTAGAATTGATAGCAGTAGGCGAATAGAATGAATTCGGGCGACAAACCCGACGTTTCGCGCCTATGGAATTGCAAATGCCATCCCTTTGCCGAGACTGCCTGAATAAATTCGACAGCGACTCTCGCTGTCCAGCGTGCGGTTCGCCTCGCGTATCGGCGCATCCCGAACTGTTTCGTTTATCTGTCGCGCATATGGACTGCGACGCGTTTTACGCGGCAGTCGAAAAAAGGGACGATCCTTCCCTTGCGGACAAGCCGGTCATCGTCGGCGGACGAAAGCGAGGAGTGGTGTCGACAGCCTGCTACATTGCTCGTATCCAGGGCGTGCATTCGGCCATGCCAATGTTCAAAGCGCTTCAAAGGTGCCCCGATGCCGTAGTGGTTCGTCCAAGAATGGAGGCGTATTCGGATACGTCTCGAAAAATTCGAAAGATGATGGATGAGCTGACTCCCGCAATCGAGCCGCTATCGCTTGACGAAGCATTTATTGATCTAACGGGAACTGCCCGCTTGCACGACGAGCCGCCGGCGCTACTGCTCGCGCGACTGTCCAACAGGCTGGAAACGGAGCTCGGCATAACCGCCTCGATCGGTTTGTCGCACAACAAGTTTTTGGCGAAAGTCGCCTCGGATCTGGACAAGCCGCGCGGATTCTCGATCATCGGCAAAGAGGAAACGATGCGGTTCCTGGCCGAAAAGCCGGTCGGGCTGATATGGGGCGTCGGCGCGCGCACCAGCGGTGCGCTCGCACGGGAAGGCATCAGCACCTTCGGCGATTTGCGTCGATGGGACAAAAAAGCTCTTGCGAAAAAATTCGGAACTATCGGCACGAGTCTCTGGCACTTGTCGCGCGGCGAGGACGCGCGACGAATCAAGCCTGACCGGGCGGTCAAGAGCATTTCTTGCGAAACAACTTTCGAGCAGGACGTTTCGGAGGCGGATATCTTGGAGGGCCATATTTGGCGCCTATCCGAACGCGTATCCGACAGAGCGAAAGCGAAGAGTCGCGCCGGCCGCGTGGTTACATTGAAGATGAAGAGATGCAACCACGCAATCCTGACGCGAAGAACCAGCCTGGACCTTCCTACACAGATGGCGGACAAGATTTTCGGCGAAGCCTACAAATTATTCTGCACAATAGAGAATCGCGGCCCCTTTCGCCTAGCCGGAGTCGGCATCAGCGAAGTGAACATTGTCGAGTCGGAGGAGCACGGCGGCAGCCTGCTCGACCCTATGGAAGCATTGCGCTTCAAAGCCGAAAGGGCAACCGACGAGATCCGAAAAAAATTTGGGTCCAGCGCAATTCTGCGCGGGCGGTCGCTTCGGTAGCAGGAATCGCGCATACGCCGAGAATCACTGCTTTTGAATGTCGCGAATACTTGCGCTGCAATCGCAAGCGGATTGAAACTTGTCCTTTCCAATCAAGCCTTTTGAATGGTTGAAAGATCGTTTCTATCCATCGAGGAGACAGCCGAGCAGAGAACGCAAGCTTGCAATGAGTCAACGATTCCCAAAGAACCGCCTCGAAACCGGCCGAAAGATCAGATCTAGTTTCGGATACGGAAACCCTTTTCGCAGGGGCTGCGACGGCCTGCCGCCTGACGGATTCTGCTAACAATTCATCGCCGAGTTCCCGACCGGCTGCCTAGCCTAGACCTGCCGATCAGCGCCGAATCGTCAAATACCGATCCATATCAACCCGGTTTTTTTGCGATAGCGCGCAGCTCCCCAACCGTTCGCCTCCGCAGCGATTGGCTGATTCTCTTTGGCGCGATGGCTCTCCTTAGCTCGGCAGCGACCCCTTTGTCGCCCTTGATCAACCGTTCTAGCAATACGTTTTTCCGGGCTTCAGGAATTTCCGCAATCCTGCTTGCTACGATTTCGTCGGACGGAAAATCTTCGTATGGCTGCTGTTGCGCGGCGGCTCGGACCAATCTTCCGTCGTTTTCGAAAAAATGAGCGCATTCTTCCAACGCCCCTCCCAGCGGAGCGAGACCTGGAATCGGTTCGACATGTTCATCTGTAAGCAACTCGCACTCGATCGCTTCCAACCAAACCAAGTAGAATACCCGAAGGTCGCCAGCCATGGCTGCGGTTCGCAATGGAACCATGCCATCCAGGTGACCCCCTTCCTCGTCCCAGTAGCGATATGATTCGAAGTGTTCTCTATAGGGATCAATATCGACAATTATATTGTCGCCGTGTTCCCAAATCGTCACCCAGTCGATTTCCTTCGAGAACGGATCGATTTCGCCAGGTTGAATCGCCGCTTGGGAAATCGCAACAATAGCTGAGTCGTTCCCCAGCTTGCATAGTACAAGCCGATATCGAAATATTTCTCCATTAGCTTTCCGGGATTCCTCTAAAATCGCCGTATGAGTATTCCACCGAGAATTTACTCTCCGAATTTTCCGCGCGCGAAGAAAAATTCTCCAGACCATCGATCTCATCTTGAGAATGCCTGCGGCCGATAGACTGGACTTCGTAGTATTTATATTCGCTAATAGTTCTCTTCCTTCCTTGAAATTCCGCACTCTTTGCGACCGCTAAATTTTCGGGAAATAGTCGCAGGGGCCGCGGCTCGAAATTTAAGTTCAAGAATACGTCGGGGACTATTCGCCGGCAGGCATCCCGAACGCAGGCAATCGAAACCCGTCTCCTTTTCTCAAATCGAACCCGCGTTATTTCGGCGAATGATCGCGCTCCCTGTCAGAGCTTAGAGGATTGCAAATCGATGTCCACGCCCGGCGAAACCGAGCCCGCGATTTCCAAACCGATGACGGGTTCAAGAACCGGATGAACTCGCGCGCTATGAACAATTCGCATGAAAGCGATTTGCGCCGACATTGGACCGGTAAAGATTTCAATCGGCTCGCCATCTACGAGTTGCGAGCATCGACCGCCTGTTTTCCGAATGAAATCGCTAGCTCCAATCCATAGTTTGCAAGCGAAGCCGCGATTGCCAAGCCGTTCTCCGATTCCGCTGACAATCTCGGAGCTATCGGGATTTTCGATCCAAATGCGGGCGATTGCAGCTATACGCGCACCGATTTCAAAATCCGAGCGCAACACTTGCCGCAATTAAAATCCTAATTCGGTCGAACGGCGAAATTTTAAATTCTTTGTCGTGATACTTGATTTAGGGGGTGTTCGGCAAAATCAAAGGCAGATATGCCTGCAATGTCGCGCAAATCAAAGAATCTTGAATCGGCATGGACGCAATTGCACTGCATGGAGGATGGATACCCGGCAATTCGGGCGGTCGGTTTTTCGTCTGGGCCGAGAAGAAACAGGAGAGAAAGCGAGAGATCAAAGATCGTCATCCCTTTCAACTTCAAAGGGATCAACTGCGGTCGCTAGCGGCATCATTGTGGCCTAGCACTGCAAAAAATTGCGAAATCGCCAAGGTCTGGACCGTGCTTCCCGGCAATGAAGCAGGCCCGGCGCCATCGCTTGAGCTGCAAAGCGCCGGGGTTGAAGGAATCACGCCTGACCAATGGCAAGCCTGGAGGCTAGATGCATTAATCCTAACGGACCCGCTCGCTTTTCTAAAGTCCATGGACATAGCGCGGTCCGATCAATCCCTTTTGGTCGGTCACGATATGCGCTTCTGGTCGTCGGTTGCCGAAAGGGTGGCCGATGCATTGCTGCGCCACGAATACCTGCCCGCCATGTTTCCGATGATTGAAAACGGGCGAAGACGCGGGCGTGGCAATACGAATACTCGTTCGCTAAAAATCGAATTGGGTTGGGAATTCACGGACTCGATGCTTGATTCCTGCGTAGCGCCGTTCGCGCGATCCATGCCGGGAATCTGCCGGTCTGCATGGGATAAACGGCCGCACCTTGCCAATGGCGCGGTTCCTATGAGGGACCCGGAAGATCTAGTCCGAAACTTTTTCTCAACGAATTTGCAGAGGCAAATTTGGAGTACCAAAGTCCCTCACACCGCTCAAGTGCGATTCGACAAATCGTTTGTCGGACCCGCCATGCGCCCGCCGGACTCGACTAAGACGTACATTGACGTCGGGCTAACTGAATTCGACTGGCGTAAATGGCAACGCTGGCGCGACATGATCAACAGCGCGACTTCGAATGCCGACGAACGGATCTGCTTTCGCTTGGTGGACCCCAGCCCCGACTCTCCCGACGAATGGCGCCTTCAATGGCTGCTTACGTTCCGCCGGGACCCTTCGCTTCAAATTCCTCTCTCTAAATTTTGGAACTCGGAAAAATCTTCGCGTTGCGCCAAGGAAGTGCTTCTGCAGCTCGGCCAGGCGGCTAGGCTATACGGTCGAATTTGGGATGGAATGGATTCGGCAGCCCCCTCCGAAGTGATCCTCGACCGGCAGGAGGCCCTTGAGTTTTTGCGAGAATCCGCTCCGATTCTGCAGGGAGCGGGCTTTAGCGTCATTGTTCCTTCATGGTGGACAGCCACGGGACAGCGTCGCCTCCGGCGGCGCATGACCGCCCGGTCCGCCGGCAGTAGCCGGAGCGGAGCGGCCGAGGACTCGGGCCTTTTCGGAATGGATGCGCTTGTCGAGTGGCAGCCTACGGTCGTTATCGACGGCGTTCCCCTCTCCGACGAGGAATGGGAGGCGATCGTCAAGGCCAAGGAAGGCTTGGTCTACATGCGCGGCGAGTGGATGGAACTGAACCTCGAGGAGGTCGCGCGCCTAGAGGAATTCTGGAACGCCGGAGGCGACCCGGCGTCTATGAGCATGGGAGAACTGCTGCGCGCTCAAGCCGAGGAAGAAACCGAAGTGGTCTTCGAAGGCGACCTCGAACAGGCCATGGCGTTTCTCCACGAGGAGGGAGCGCTTGCCGTGCAGGATCAGCCCCCGGCATTGAACGGAAGCCTTCGAAACTATCAAATTCGCGGCTTCTCTTGGCTCGCTCACCTTGAAAGACTCGGTTTCGGCGCCTGCCTTGCCGATGACATGGGGCTTGGCAAGACAATTCAGGTGCTGTCCGTCATCCTCCATGAAAAATCGACGATGACTGATGGCGGGACGACGCTGCTGATTGCGCCTACATCCCTTCTGGGAAATTGGCAGCGGGAATCGCGTAGATTCGCGCCTTCGCTCAAGACAATGATTTTTCACGGCGCCAAGCGCGCTAGATCTCTTGATTTGCTCCAATCCGAAATCCAGGGCATCGATCTGGTCATCGCATCATACGGGGTCGCAAGGCTCGACGCGGCCGTACTCAACAAAATAAAGTGGCGGCGCCTGGTTGTGGACGAAGCGCAATATGTGAAGAACCCGGGCGCCTCCATTACAAAGGCTTTGCGAACGATTCCCGCCAACAGCCGAATCGCGCTGACCGGAACTCCCGTTGAAAACCGGCTGCTCGACTTGTGGTCCTTGTTCAATGTCGTCAATCCCGGGTTCTTGGGCAATGTGACGGAATTCAAGAAGTCCTTTGAGCGACCGATTATGCGAGACGGCGACCGCGCCGCGCTAGGCAAATTGCGCGAGACGGTGCGGCCTTTCATTCTTCGAAGATTGAAAACCGACAAATCGATTATCAGCGACCTCCCGGACAAGGTCGAGCAAAACGCCTTTTGCAACCTGACCGAAGAGCAGGCCACGCTTTACGAAGCCGTTGTCCGCGATGCCGACAATGCGATCAATTCACTTGACGGAATCGATCGCGCGGGACTCATGCTCTCGACGCTCATGAAACTAAAGCAGATTTGCAACCATCCCGCGCAATTCCATCAGGACGGAAGCGAATTCGCGCCTGCCCGGTCTCACAAGTTGGCGCGCGCATGCGATATGCTGGACGAAATCTCCGCCGAGGGAGAAAGCGCACTCCTGTTCACGCAGTTCACGGAAATCGGAAACCAGCTCCAAAATCTGCTCAAGAGCAGAGGATTTGGTTCGGTCTACTACCTGCACGGCGGCACGCCGATGGCCATGCGCGAGCACATGGTCGAGCAGTTTCAGAACGATGATGCCGAACCTGCGATTTTTGTGCTTTCGCTGCGAGCCGCCGGCGTAGGACTTACGCTGACGCGCGCAAATCACGTGATCCATTTCGATCGATGGTGGAATCCCGCGGTTGAAAATCAAGCTACCGACCGGGCATACCGGATTGGGCAGACCCGCATGGTCATGGTTCACAAGATGGTGACGATGGGAACATTGGAGGAACGCATCGACAATTTGATTGAATCAAAAAAGCAGCTCGCAGAAGACATTGTCGGCGCGGATGAATCATGGCTAAGCGACATGGGCGACGAGGCTTTTTCGGCTCTGATCCGGCTGGACCGCGGCGATGCCGTAGTGAGTTAAAGGAGGAACGGATGGCGAATTGGGGCAAGACATGGTGGGGCGAAGAGTTTCTCGCCGCTCTTGAGCAGTGCATGGACTACTATCGCCTGAGGAGGGGCCGAAGCTATTCCCGCCCCGATCGCCTCGTGGAATTCGAAATCAAGAGCGGCGTGATTTCAGCCACTATCAGGGGCAACATAAACCCGTACTTCGAAGTGTTCACGACACCCTACTACCAGGCGGAGATCAAGCTCCAGCGGATCCAGAAGAAGCATTGGACCCGAATTCTCCAATGCCTCGGCGGAAACGCCAACTGGGTTACGCATCTGATTCTCGGCGAAGTTCCGCCGACTATCGAAAACGCTTTGGAAGGCGCGAACGTAGGACTGCTCCCCCGAAACTCGAAAGAGATAAAGTCAAAATGCAGCTGCCCCGACTGGGCCAACCCGTGCAAGCATGTTGCAGGCGTTTACTATCACGTGGCGGAGCTGCTTGACCACGATCCCCTTTTGCTCTTCGAGCTACGGGGGCTTGACCGCAAGAAACTCATGCAAGCAGTTTCTCGATCGGAATTCGGCATGGCGCTTGGCGGTGGCGCGCCCCGTGCCGAAGCTGATCCCGAGGCCGTCGCAAAAAATTCGCGGTTTCCGGAAGTCGCTTCCGCGCCCGCCAATGCCGATCCTTCGGACATGCGCGCATTCTGGCTTGGACGAGTGCTGCCAGCCGATCTGCTGAAAAGCGGGCCCCCGCCGCCGATTTCAATTCTGCCGATGAGGCGTGGCGGCGACTACCCTGAGTTTTGGCAAGACCACCGTTCCTTTCTTGAGACCATGAGCGAAGCCTACGAGAGGATATCGAAATCGGTTCCCGGAGCGAAGCCCAGCAAGGGGGCCGAGCTTCTAAGAAACCGATAGACCGCGGCTTAATCGCTCCTTCGCGAATCGTCGCACTTTCGGAGGCCGCATTCAGGTTTCGGCAGCGTCGAGCGACAGGAATTCAACGAGGGTCGACAATCGCAAGAATTCGGAATTCGCCAGAACCTGGCGTGCGCTTGGGATCTCGCCGGCTGTCGAAATGGTCGAAATCGTTAACAAATGCACGGCTTCCGTGCCCTGCCGATGCGACTCGACTCGCGCGCGATAGTGCGGAAATTTTCTTAGATTCCGCAACATGCTTCGGCAAGGATTTTTCCGTATAATTCAAAAATGGCGTTTCACGGAGAAAAATTACATGTACGCCTCCTGGCTTGCGATTCGCCATCAATGATTTTGCTTTGAGCCTTGGCATCATTCGGCGGCCAAGCTCAATTTTCGACGTCCAATACTCGCGAGTCGCCGAACCGCCAGTCCAATCGCTTGCTTGACCGAGCGGAAGTTTCCGTTCGGGCTAATGCTTTTCTCATCCATATAGATTGATCTGTCGATCTCGATCTGAAGAACTTGGCGATTGATTGAGGGAGATCCATAATTCTCTGCAACGAATGCGCCGGCATACGGCGTATTCATTCCCACGCGAAATCCAGCGGCTTCGAATATCTCGCGCGCTTCCCCGGAAATATTTTCGCTGCATGAAGCCCCGTGCAAATCGCCAAGCACTATGTCGGGCTTCTTTCCGAACTCGAAGGAGATATCCGAAATCGCCTTGCTCGGCATCGAGTGGCAGTCGAAGAGAATCGCCTGACCGAACAACTCGATGCTTTCGTCCATTAGCCGGGACAACTGTTCATGGTAAGGACGATAGTATGTTTCAATTCGCTGCTCTGCTTCGGCCAAACCGATTTTCTTCCGGTAAATCAGTCGGCCGTCGCCGACTACGCGCGGTATAATTCCCAATCCCTGTCTCGTTCGAGATTTCCGTCCCGGCTTGGCAATGCCCGAAATCACTTCCGGGTCGAGGTCGGAAGGGCATCGATTTACGTCCACGAAAGCGCGAGGGCTTAGCGCGCATAGGAGCGGGCAACCGTATTCCGGCGCCGATCCGAATAGCAAGTCAACGAACGCGTCTTCGGAGGACCTTAGAGCAGTTGCACTTAGTTGCGATTGCGCGAAAAAGCGGTCCGGATAGTCTCTTCCGCTGTGCGGCGATGCGAATATCGCCGGACTTGTTCGCTCGGCGGGAAATACGAGACTGAATGCTTGGCTCACTTTCCGGGCTTTCGTCGAAGCTGATCTCCAGGATGCAGAGGATATCCTAATTTCGGCGATTGTAAATTCGCGCCTATTTGCTCCGCGCCATTGAAAGCGCATTGCGAAGCGTTCGCACTGGATGCCCGCAAGGCTTCTTCGCTATTTGCGGCCAAAAACCCTTTGGCTCCGTACGCCGTCGTCGCAAGCGCCTGTCGCGCACGCGCGGTTTGATCGCCTATCGCCTGCCGGGATTCCCTTCGAAAGGCCCCGTTGCAAAAAAAATTTGTCCTTCCGTCATCCTCGGGAATGAATCCGATATCTCCAAATTCAATTCAACCGATCACAAGGCCGCGCCACTTCCAGATTCAAATTCGCGCAAGCCAACTAAAGGCCATCGAGGTTCCTAGCCGCTTTGATTCAAGCACGCCTGCCTGCAAAATGATCCCTGGTTCCGGATTCCTGAGACTCATTAGCGCTAGTCCGTTTGGCGATCGGTCATTTTAAACTGAAGGGAGGATAGCGGTCCGTTAGCAGCAAGAACGCGTAGGCAGCTACGCGAGTTCCCCAGCGCATGACGCCTTCCACGTAGTCGAATAGCGGTCTCGGGTATTTGCCCGTAAAAAGAATCGCCAGCCACGCGATCAGCACTGAAATTGCGAGTCCGATTATTAATAGCGCAAGCACTATGTAGTGAGGAATCGCCAGCAGCCATTTGACAAGCGGCATCCATCTGTTGAGGTCGTTTTCTACGTCCGGATAATCTAATTCCAGGTGGTACGACTGCTCGTCTTCAGTTGAGGGATACTCGTCGGTCAAAAGAAAAAGGTAGCTGAATACGCGTCCTCCGAACCGCGATAACTCCAAGACGAAATCGAACCACCAGCGAGGATATCGCTGGCGAAAGACAATCATGAGCGCCGTAGCAATGAACAGGCCGGTGGAAATGCTGATTCCCGTGGATCTTGCATGATGATGAAATTCGTTTCCCGACCCGCCGGGCGCATAGACCAAAATCAAAATCACAAAAATCGGAATAACAAAAATTATTCTGAAAAATGAACTCACTCGGTCCAACTCTTGCGGACGGTCGATTTTCAAACGCGCCGCATAGTCTTCGCCGTTAGCCATTTCGGATTCCTCCTCGATTTAGAGTAGCGATTCCCCAATTGGATAGGCATTCGAATAGGGTAAAATTAAATTAATGTTAGTCTTCCTGCAATTCTTCATCCCGTAATCCTTGATAGGCTGCATGGCAGCTTTCCGCGCGAAATTGATTTTGGAAGATTGCCGGATGCGCGACCTAAGCAATTTGGCCCGTTCAAATTCAAAGAGGCCATTGGCGCGCGTTTGCCGGGAGATTTTTTCGTCTAGCCGCCGAGCCCAGCACTTCCATTGCCGCCAAGACAGCACGCGTTCGCGCATTGGATTGCTGAGAAAAGATGTTCTCGTCGCCCTCGAGGAAATTCTGTTTACTTTCCGGGCATTGCAACTCCGCCGTTCAACGCCAATTGCAATTTGGCGCAAGCCCGAAGGTTCAGGTGCCTGGGACTTCTCAAAGTTTGAGCACTCTCGCAAATGCCCATCTTTGCCAGTGCTTCGCTAGAGCGGCATAAACAGATCCGTTCTCCGGAAGGCGGCAGACAACCGCCGCAGAGTTCGTTCCCGGTTGGCGGAAGAGCCGTGCAAGCACTTCTTCGGTCTCCTGTTCAGCGCGGCTAATGTAGTATTCCGATTCTCGTTCGACCATGTTTCGCGCCTCCTGAAAATTGCGGTGATCGAGGAGACCAAGCGAAATCTCCATTTGCCTGAGAAGATAGCGTCCCATGAGCATCCCTTAAAAGCGGGAGCCATAGCGAAGAAAATCGGAGCATTGTGCGGCCGTCGCTTGCGACGTGTTTCCGCTTTTCCGACCAGCAATGCGGCGATGACGGCTTGTGAACGGTTCGGGTCCGGCGAAAATATCTCGTCGCAAAAGGCGCCTAGGTGCTCGGGTCTTCTGAGCCGCGCTTGATGGGGGCGTTCACGCCAGATTGCGAGAACAGACTTGGCGACCACGGCACTCGCAAATAATTTGCCGCGACAGATCGACCTTCGCGTTCGGCACGGTAGGCGTATCCAAGGATTTCTATCGAAACTGCCAAGTCCATTTGCCGCTGATCAATTGCCTTCAAGTCTCTCAATTCAACCGGATTTTGGCTATCGGTTGCCGGGGTTATCGCTTCGACAAGATCATCGCCGTCGACGTCAAGCTCTTATACTCGCTCGAGTGCTTGTGCGGTTCCGATCTCCTCTCCGATTTCTTCCGCTGCCTGCTGGAGGATGCGAAACGTTTGACCGCCGTTGATTTTCCGCAATCCAGCGGCCGGTTCGCGCCAATAATCCTATTGCGATGCATTGCGGCGAATTTGCGAGAAAGTCGGGGTAATGCCGTAGTTGCAAAAGTTGAAATTTGAACGAAGTGCGGGCTGTCGGAGAGTGTTCGCGATCGCTTCGTTCGCGCGATTAACAGCTAGCGCCGAATAGCGGCGGATGTTTGTTCTAGAATTCGATTGCCCAAATCGTTGGTCACCCTCGCAAGCTCGGCGACGAACATGCGATCCGCTAGTACTCGGCGGAAATCAAAAGTCTCGACTACAACTCGTCCCCATAGATGCAATTCGGTGTCGACCGGTTTTTGCTCTTGCAGCATCGCAGGCAGGCCATCGGAACCGACATGCCGCCAATCTCCGTGCTTGGTTCGAATAGAATCCTAATGGCATTGATCATGCCGATTATTGCGTTTTCGGGAATGCCGAATCTCCGTCGATACTGTAGTCTTCGCCGCCATCGACTATACGTTCGAAAGTTTCGTCATCGGCCAGATCGAACATTGTTTTAGCAGCAAGAAACGGCAAGGCGGATGACCTTTTCTTCCCTTCATCCTAGCCAAGCCGAAGGGCGCTTGCGCAGTCTTCGTCATGCTTTTCGGCTATTCCGGCGATTTGCCGATCGATGATTTGCGCGGCGAGGGAAATCGATTCGCTGCTACTTTCGATTTCGCGAGAGAACAGTAGAATCCGGGCTTTTCGAGACGCGATTGCTTGAGCCGCAGGCTTACTCGGCGAAAAATACGACAAATTCGCGGCAGGCGATTAGCTCAAAGGAAGCCCTTGTCTCATTCGGCAAGAACTTTGAACCTAGCATCCGGCCAATGTTCATCGCGATCTCCTTTCTCTCCGTGCAATGGCATGCGACACCGCGCCGGACTAATTTTGACGTGAACCGGATTCTCGGAAACTCGGCTTGCAGGAATTGCTTGAAGAACTTGGCTCCCAAATCATGGCTGAGCGTTAAATTTCGAGGCCTGACTCTCCTTCGAAGTTGACTGCGCCTTTGCGCAAACATGGCTCCGGACCGTCGAGCGAAAATCGGAATGCGAATATCGAATTCGGGATCGAATCGTCAGTTTATCAGGTTAACGCCGACGCGATTTGGCTGGTCGACTACGGGGATAGACCAGCAATGGCATGCGAGCATCTTTTTGGCGAAACCGGAGGATACTTTATTCCGAATAATTTTTGCGAAATGGGAACGGCTAGGCCAATTGCCCTCCTAAACTGTCCGCGCCATCGAATTTGGAAATTCTCAGATCGCTACCCGGTTATCGTTATCGACTCGAATCGGATTCGCATTCCAAAATTTGCGCTTAGTCCGGTATCGTCATCTTCAATGCTATAAGGCAGTGGTCGGAATGATCGTACTCGTTGGGGACTTCCTCAAATGAGCCGGGGACGATTTGTTTCCAGGCTCTCGAATCGGCGACCAAATGGTCGATAAAGTGCCTGAATCTCGGGTCGCAGCGCGCATTGAGACCTTGCGTCGCCAGTTGGAGT
Source organism: Albidovulum sp. (assembly GCA_028823855.1). GTDB lineage: Bacteria > Pseudomonadota > Alphaproteobacteria > Rhodobacterales > Rhodobacteraceae > JAPPFL01. The sequence continues at coordinate 51,580 of JAPPFL010000008.1, read as the reverse complement.
TCGCCGGCCGCTGTTGACGATAGCCGCATCCAAGCCCAGTCCCCCGGTATCGTAAATCTTCTGTTGAAGTCGCCGAGGATGACGAACGGCTGGCCCTTGCGCGCAAGGTCTTCGATCCAGGACGCCAAGACATCGATCTGACCTCGAATTTCTCCGCATGCCTCCTCTCTCCTTTCTTCGGCATCTTCCTTGGCTCCCCAGCATCCGGATCTCAAGTGGACGGACAGCATGCGTATATTGGCGCCGGCCCCAAGCGTGATATCCGTGCCCCAGCGCGCAAAACCGTTGCCGAGCGCAAGGCCGTCCAAATCTCTGTTGCGGCTGTAGTCCAGCCCGCGGCGAATGGCGAAACCCGTCGCCAAATGCTTCAGATACTGGCCCGGTCGGCCCCAGCATTCGCGAATATCGCCGATATCGGGACGGGATGAAATTTCGAGATGCCACTCGTCTTCGGGAAACACGCGGCGCGCGGCGGCCCGATTCTCGACCTCCTGGATCGCAACGACATCAACTCCCGAAGCCTCGATATGCGCCCGGATCAAGGCATAGTCATTTTGCTTGCGCGGCTTGCACCCTTCCATATCGGAATCATTTAAATGCTCGAGGTTCCATGCGCCGATCTTGATTTCGGCAGTATAACCGGTCGAGGCGGCAAACGATAAGGCCAGTGCCGCGTAGAGGAATATGCGCATCGGCTGCTCCATGCTTCGAATGAGTTCGATTGCCTCGAAAATCGGATTCCAAGCATTTTTTTCAGCTTATGTCGAGTAGCCGACGACAACTAATCTCCAGAATAGAGGGGCAAGTTCGAGACTTCAATTCGTCGCGAATGGCGTGTATCGATGCCTTGCCGGCTATCGGGCCGAGAATGGAAATGAGCGCAGTCGAGATTTTTCAGCAACGCCGCCACAGGCTGCTCGGCGCGCCAGTCGACGCAGTCGACCATTTGTTGTTCGGAACGCTGCATTTGATCGCTAGGAGCAAATTGGCGCCCGCGGTTCAATGCGGCAAACAAATCCCGGCAAAAAATTTCTTGCAATTTTCGAACAGCGGCGGTAATCAGTGCGCTTCGTTTCGCCCCTGCTCGGCATGCGGCGATTCTGGCTGTCAGGGCGCGTAGCTCAGCGGTAGAGCACTACGTTGACATCGTAGGGGTCACTGGTTCGATCCCAGTCGCGCCCACCAGAAGCGTTCGCTACCTGGCCGGGGATGCTGTCTGTTGCCGCGCGCCGCAATTTGGAGGTTGGTCAATGAAGGTCAAGAATTCATTACGCTCGCTAAAGGCGCGCCACCGCGCCTGCCGGGTAGTTCGGCGCAAGGGTCGAATTTTCGTCATAAACAAGCAGCAGGGCCGGTTTAAGGCGAGGCAGGGCTAGGAATTCAAATTAGGCGGCGCAGTAATTTGTTCCTGCCGAAATTTTGCGAATCCGCCTTTTCCGGCTATCGGTCGCCGTAGTCGCGCCGATCATCGATGACCTTGCCGTCTTTCGGCAGCTCTCCCTTTCGGCACAGCACGATTTTACCGGATAATTTTAGAATTTCGCGGACGGTAAGGCTGTAAGGGCTCGGGTCCGTCGACTCCGTCTCAAGCTTCACTGTCATCGAGTCCATTTCGTTTTCTCGAACAACGACGATGCGCGCGGAATGGACTTCCGGATGCCTGGAGACGATATCGGCGACCTGTTCCGGCCTGACAAACATGCCCTTGACTTTTGCGGTTTGATCGGCGCGCCCCTTCCATCCCGAAATCCTCGCATTCGTTCGCCCGCAAGGGCTCTGCCCCGGAACGAGAGACGACAAGTCGCCGGTCGCGAGTCGAATAATTGGATTTTCCTCGCTTAAAACGGTAACGACCACTTCGCCGACGGCGCCCGGTTCAACCGGAATTCCGGTTCCAGGAGTAACAATTTCAACGATTACCCCTTCGTCAACGACCATGGGCTCGCCCGCGACTGTCTCGTAGGCGATATTGCCAATCTCCGCAGTCGCATAGCACTGCCGGCAAGCGATACCCCTGTCTTCGTATCCTTGCCTTAGCGACGAGAAAAGCGCGCCGCCGCTCAAGACCGCATTCCGCAGGCGGGTCAATTCCAGTTTCATTTCGTCAGATTTTTCAAGGATAATCTTGAGATAGTCCGGAGTGCCGGCATAGGCCGTCGCGCCGATGTCGGACGCGGCGCGAACCTGAATTTCGGTATTTCCGGTCCCCGCCGGCAAAACCGTCGCTCCTACGGCGCGAGCCCCGTTCTCAAACATGATCCCGCCCGGCGTAAGATGATAGGAAAAGCAATTCTGGACGATGTCGCCGCGCCCGATTCCGCAAGCGAACAGAAATCGGCCCAATCTCCACCAATCGTGCGCGATGCGTCCCGCCTCGTAAATGGGGCCCGGCGATTGAAATACATAGTCCGCATCCGAGAGGCTGAGAGCCCAGAATCCGCCGAAAGGCGGATTTTCCGATTGCCTGCGGACCAATTCGGATTTTCGCAGCACGGGCAGCCGGACCAGATCTTCGACTGATCGAATGCTGTCCGAGTCCTCTGGAAGAAGTCCGTCCAAGGCGGGAACAGACGTTTTGGCGCAACTGATCAGGTTTGGAAGCTGTCTCGCCAGATCGGCCGCGCGTTCGTCCGCGGAGCGGGTTTCCAACTCGTCGAAATTACGGATCGTCCTTGCCTCCTAGTGAAAGCACCTGCGGCTTGGCATCCGGATGCCGATAAATATCCCCTCGGACTTCCATTTCAAGTTTCACTGTAGCGACATGCCAGCCGAGAGACCCGATCCTTCCCAGGTCGGAGGACTTGAGCCGACTGCGAACGAGGTCCGTCAATTCGGAAAACCTCACATCTTTTTCGCGAAGGATTTCCAATATCGCGTTCCGGACGAGGTCGAATTTCCACACGGGGATTCGCGTAACGCCCGGGCGCGCGGGATTCGGCGTTCGGCAAGCGACGCGTTCTTCCGCCGCTAGCTTAGCCACCTTTTCCTCCTGCGATAGCTTCTGACGTCGCGAAACGATTTGCGACCGGATTCCGACATGCCTAGATAGAACTCGCGGACATCCGGATTCTCCCTCAGTTCCGATGCGGAGCCGTCGAGAACGACGCGACCGGATTCAAGGATGTATCCGTATTGGGCGAAGCGGAGCGCAATGTTCGTGTTTTGCTCGGCCAGAAGAAACGATACTCCTTCCTTTTCGTTCAAATTCTTCACTATCAGGAAAAATTCTTCGACAAGCTGCGGTGCAAGCCCCATCGAAGGCTCGTCAAGCAAAATCATTTTCGGCCGCGACATTAGCGCTCGGCCGAGGACGCACAATTGCTGTTCGCCGCCAGATGTATAGCCAGCCTGCGACTTCCGGCGATCCTTCAGCCGGGGAAAATAGCTATAAACCAGATCGAGGTCTTGCGAAACGTTCGATGCCCCGTCTCGCCTTGTAAACGCTCCGACGAGCAGGTTCTCTTCTATCGTCAGGTGCTCAAAGCAATTCCTGCCTTCCATGACTTGAATCACGCCCCTGCGGACAAGTGCCGAGGGATCGAGATTCTGAACCGGTTCGCCGCCGTAGGTGATCGATCCCTTTGTGACCTCGCCTCGCTCGGACCTCAACAAGTTTGAAATCGCCTTGAGCGTCGTCGTCTTCCCCGCGCCATTGCCGCCCAGCAGCGCGACGATGCCGCCTTCCGGCACTTCAAGACTAACGCCCTTAAGAACGAGAATTACGTGATTGTAGATAACTTCGATATTATTGACGCTAAGCAGCGCATCCCGGCTGCGCTCTCTTTCGGCCGAAAGGGTGCCTTGCATTGATCGAATTTGCTCCGGAGCGACGGCCCTCCCGCGCTCGGAAGGGCCGCGATTCAAAGAAGCTAGCAGTCGCGCGGTTCTATATTGTTTTCCGCAGCATATTTTTCCGCATCCTCCCGGACGAGCCTGTTGATCAACTCCTTATCCGATTGAATGAGGTCAGTTATCAATTTCCATTCCGTTGCATGGGCGTCCCATTGCTGAATCCACGCTTCGCCGCCTCCGCCATGATTCTCGCAGCTTACGGCGAATGAAGGACCGAAATTTGGAAATCCGTTGGCTGCCATTTTTTCTTCTGTCATTACCAGATTTTCGAGACCGTCGCGCATCATCGCAGGAGTGATTTCTGCAACGCCGTGAATTTCCTGCGCCGTCTTGATAGCTTCGGCGGTTAGCATGGCACCGTATGCTCCTCGGTTGTATAGAACCGTGCCCGCATGCTCGCCCGTGCCCGCCGCAAGACCCTTGTCGAACACGTATTCTTGCAAATCGTCAAAAATTGGCGCACCCTTGCCGGGACGATGCAAAGCCAAAGCCTTGTAGCCATGAGCTCTTTCGCCTGCCGGAAGAACGTCGTTTTCCGAACCTGACCACCAGATTCCGATGAAATTTTCCATCGGATACCGAATGTTGGCTGCCTCCTGAATCGCTACCGCATTCATGATTCCCCAGCCCCACATCAAGATATAGTCCGGCTTCTTTCTGCGAATATCGAGCCACTGGGATTTTTGCTCCTGACTTGAAGCGAAATCGATCGGAACAAAGTCCACTTCGAATCCGTGGACTTCGGCGAGCGCCTGAAGAGTCGGAATCGGTTCCCTGCCGTAGGCGGCATTGAGATGGACCAGAGTAATTTTCTTGCCCGCTATGTCGCCTCCATTGAGATCGAGAATGTGCTTGATCGCAATGGATGCGCCGTCCCAGTAATGGGCCGGGAAATTGAAAACCCACGGGAAGTACCTGCCGTCGGCGGCGGCGGTTCTCCCGTAGCCCATGGAAAAGATCGGAATGCCTTCGGCCGTTCCTTTCGGGATAAGCTGGTAGGTTATGCCGGTCGACAACGGCTGATATAGGAGGCTTCCCTGGCCCTTGGTCGACTCGTAGCATTCAACGCCCTTTTGAGTATTGTACGCGGTTTCGCAATCAATGACGTTGATCGGCACCCCTCCGATTCCGCCGTCTCGCTCATTTAGCAATGAAAAGTAGTCATGAAAGCCATCTCCCGCAGGGATTCCGCTGGGCGAAAACGGTCCGGTTCGGTAGCTCAGCCAAGGAATAACAAGGTCTGCGTGCGCGACTGGTGCCGCCAGCGAGCAAATCAGCGCCGCCACGGTTACATTCAGTTTCATGTCAATTACCTCCGCTGGTATTGGTGTTTCGCAAGATATCCTTGATGCCGTCGTTAATCTAGCAGAATTTCGTCAGTGCGGAAACGGCCACAGACGAAGCTTTTCCTTGAATAGCCTGGCAAGATGAGCAAGCCCGTGCGGCTCGACGATGAGAAAGAATATGATCAAGGCCCCGACTATGATGAATTCGGAATTCGTCGCTATATCTGTCGGCCAAGATAGTCTTCCGACAAGAAGATTCTTTAGCAGGACCGGTAGCAGGACGATAAAGGCGGCTCCCGCGAACGATCCGAAAATCGATCCAAGCCCGCCGATGATTACCATGAAAAGCACGAGAAACGATTGATTGATCCCGAACGCTTCCGACGCCTCCACCGCTCCCAGGTAAACGCTGAAAAATAGCGCGCCCGAGATTCCGACGAAAAAGGATGAAACGGCGAATGCCTGCAACTTGGCCTTCAGCGGATTCACGCCGATAATCTCGGCGGCGATATCCATATCCCGGATCGCCATCCAGCTCCGTCCCACGGAACTTCGGGTCAAGTTTCTGGCCAGCCAGGCGAGCACGAATACGAAGAACATGCAAATCAAGTACTTTGCCCAAGGCTCGGTATAGGGCCCGGTTACGGCAATTCCGAAAACGGTTCGTTCCGGCACCGTGATTTGTCCGGATGCCGAATAATTGTAGAACCAGGGAACGCCGTTGAACAGCCAGACAAGGAAAAACTGTGCCGCCAGCGTCGCAACCGCCAGATAGAATCCCTTTATGCGCAAAGACGGAACGCCGAAAACGATGCCGACCAATGCCGTAACGAAACCTGAAAGAAATATGCAAAACACGACGTTCAAATCGGGAAAAGCGGTCATCAGCTTGTAGCAGCTGTACGCGCCGACCGCCATGAATCCGCCAGTACCCAGCGAAATCTGGCCGCAATACCCGGTAAGAATATTCAGTCCCAGAGCCGCAATCGACCAAACGAGGACCGGGACTAAAACCGCGTTCGCCCAGTAGTCGTTTACGATAAACGGCACGCCGACGAAAAGAACCGCGAGAATCGCGTAATACCGAAACTTGTCGAATGCGATCGGAAAAGTCTGGCTATCGTCCGGGTAGCTCGTTCGAAACTCCCCGGCTTCTCTATAAAGCATGGATCAGACCCTCTCGATGATTCTCTCGCCGAACAAGCCCTGCGGCCGAAAAACCAGGAAAATCAGCGCGAGCATATAGGCGAACCAATTCTCGGTTGCGCCGCCGATAATGGGATTCATGAAGAAATCGAACAGCTTTTCGCCGACGCCGATAATAATTCCGCCGAGAATCGCACCGGGTATCGACGTGAATCCTCCGAGCATCAACACGGGCAGGGCTTTGAGAGCAATAAGCGAAAGAGAGAACTGAACGCCGGATTTCGCGCCCCACATGATCCCGGCCGCAAGTCCGACGATCCCGGCGATCGACCATATCACGACCCAGATGTAGCGAAGAGAAATTCCGACGGAGAGCGCGGCCTGATGATCGTCGGCAACGGCCCGCAAGGCGCGCCCAATTTTCGAGTACTGGAAAAACAGGACCAGCGACAGCACCAGAACCGCCGCTACGCATGCGGCGGCTATATCGAGCTTGTCGATAAAGAATCCGTAGCCGAACCGTTCGAAAGTTGCGCTTTCGATGGTGTCGGAAATTCCTACCGGCAGCGGTAAGTCTAAGGGCTTGATTTCTCCTCCCCACATCAATTCGCCGAAACCTTCCAAGAAGTACGCGAGTCCGATCGTAGCCATGAACAATATCACCGGCTCCTGGTGCACCAGGAACTTGAGGATGAATTTTTCCACGGCCATTGCTAGAACGACCATGACCATCGCGGATAGCGCGATCGCAGCGATTGCCGGCAAATTCCAGCCGAAGCTGTAGATGCGGGTGCCGAAAACGGCATTGATCAAGTGAGCGAACGGAACTTGTCCCGCCTGCAGCCCGACGAGCGTCAGGGCGGCGAATAGCACCATGATTCCCTGCGCATAGTTGAATACGCCGGACGCTTTGAAAATCAGAACGAAGCCCAGGGCAACGAGCGAATACAGGATGCCCGTCATCAGCCCGTTTAGGGAAACTTCAATTGCATAGAGCAGCTGTTCGACCACCGTCCGGCTCCTTAGTGCGCCACGCCAAGATAGGCATCGATGACGTGCTGGTTGTTGCGGATTTCGGCCGGTCTGCCGTCCCCGATTTTTTTTCCGTAGTCCATCACGACGATTCTGTCCGAGATGTCCATAACGACTCCCATATCATGCTCGATGAGAGCTATCGTCGTTCCGAATTCGTCATTTACGTCTAGTATAAACCGGCTCATGTCCTCCTTTTCCTCGACATTCATGCCGGCCATGGGCTCATCGAGAAGAAGTAGCTTTGGTTCCGCCGCCAGCGCCCGGCCCAGCTCCACGCGCTTTTGCAGCCCGTACGGAAGCGTACCGACCGGAATTTTTCTGATCGCCTGTATGCCGAGAAAATCGATGATTCTTTCCGCTTTTTCGCGATGCTCGGTTTCCTCGCGCTCCGCCGGTCCCCACCACAGGGCCTGAGCCGCGAAAGAAGACTTCATGAGCGTCATCCTTCCCGTCATGATGTTGTCCAAAGTAGTCATCCTCTTGAAAAGAGCGATGTTCTGAAAAGTTCGCGCGATGCCCTGCGCGGCGACGCGGTGAGGGCGCATCGACGGACGCCTTTCGCCGCGAAACCAGATTTCTCCCTCCTGCGGATGATAGAAACCCGAAATGACATTGAGCATCGAGGACTTGCCGGCGCCGTTCGGGCCGATTATCGCCCTGATTTCGCCTTCCTTGATGTCAAACGACACGTCCGAAATGGCGAGAACGCCTCCGAATCGCAGCGATATTCCCTTGAGTTCCATCAAGATTTCGCCCGATCCGTTTTTCGGTTTCGCTTCGCTGTTCGCCTTATCGCTCATTCGACGCGCCCCGCTCCCGCTTTCCTACTATTCGCTCGGGCCTTCACGCGGCATTCGCCAGCGCTTCCGTCGACTTCACGTCGCGGATATTCAGAGTCGCGGCGATGCTTCCCTTGCGGCCATCCTCGTACGCAACCTCGGTTTCGAGATAAACCTTGTCCCGGCCGCCGTAGAACGCGTCGACGATTTCCGAATACTTCTCTTCGATGGCTCCTCGCCTGACTTTTCTGGTTCGAGTCAATTCGCCATCGTCGGCATCAAGCTCCTTGTGCAGAATTACGAATCTCTTGATCGCGCAGCCCGCCAGCTTTTCATCCTCTGAGAGGCTTTCGTTAACGCTGGCCACATTAGCATGTATCATGTCGTAAACTTGGGGATTCTGCGCGAGATCCTGGTAGGATGCGAAGGCGATATTGTTGCGCTCGGCCCAATTGCCGACCGCGGCGAGATCGATGTTCACGACCGCGGTGCAAAACGGGCGGCCGTTTCCGAAAACGACGGCTTCCAGAATGTTGGGAAAGAACTTCAACTTGTTTTCCACGTATTTCGGCGCGAACAAACTTCCGCTCGCCGTTTTTCCGACATCTTTCGCCCGGTCGATTATTCGCAGGTGGCCTGTCTCGGATTCAATGTATCCGGCATCCCCGGTTGCGACCCAGCCTTCGGCATCCTTCGCGGCGGCGGTCGATTCAGGGTTTTTGTAGTACTTTTCGAATGTTCCGGGCGATCTGAAGAAGACTTCGCCTTTGTCGTCTATTCGCAATTCGACGCCGGGGCTCGGCACGCCGACGGTTTCCGAATACACTTCGCCGTCGGGCTGCTGCGTAATGAATACCGACGCTTCGGTCTGCCCGTAGAGCTGCTTGAGATTAATGCCGAGCGAACGGTAGAAATCGAATATCTCCGGCCCGATCGCTTCGCCCGCCGTATAGCCGACTCGTATGTTCGTAAATCCCAGAACATTGCGAAGCGGGCCGTATACGCAAAGATCGCCGAGCCAGTATAGAAGCCGGTTCCTTGCCGAAAGCCGTTCGCCCGAAAGCAGCGCCGGGCCGTATTCGGCTGCATGGTCCATGAAAAACTTGAACATTCGGCGCTTGATTGCGCTCGCATCCTCCATTCTGATCATGACGGACGTCAGGATAGATTCAAAGATCCTCGGCGGCGCGAAAAAATAGGTCGGACCAATCTCCTTCAAATCCGTCATCATCGTATCCGCGGATTCGGGGCAATTGACGCAAAAGCCGCACCAGTAGGCTTGGCCGATCGAGAATATGAAATCCCCGACCCACGCCATTGGCAAATACGCGAGCACGGAATCGGTTTGCCGGAGCGAATCGAATTCCGAGGACGAACGAGAAGCCTCCAAAATATTCCCGTGCGACAGCACGACGCCTTTCGGCCGCCCGGTCGTACCCGATGTGTATAGCATAACGCAGGTCGTATCGCTCTTGATACGATCCCTCCTGCGCGCCAATTCCGGACCAAATTTCTCGCTTTCGGCACGCCCCCGCTTCTGGACTTCTCGCAGATCCGCGATTTTCGAATGGTCGTATTTTCGCATGCCTCGAGGGTCGAGGTAGGCAATATGGCGCAGCGACGGCAGAGATTCCTTCAGTTCCAGAACCTTGTCCACCTGCTCCTGATCGCCTGCTACGACGTAGCGTGCGCCGCAATGGTCCAGCGCGTAGGCCATTTCGAAGGCAACGGCATCCTGGTAAAGCGGAACCGGGATCGCCCCGATCATTTGCGCCGCCAGCATCGACCAGTACAAGTGCGGTCTATTGCGACCGATTACGGCAATATGGTCGCCTTCTTCGACGCCCAGCGCAAGGAAGCCAAGAGCCAGGTCTTCCGTTTCCCGCTTTACCTCGCTCCACGTCCAGCTTTGCCAAATGCCGAATTCCTTTTCCCGGTTGGCGGGCGCGTTGCCGAATTCGACCGCGTTTCGCGAGAGCAGTTCCGGAATAGTCAGCAGATCATGCGCCATTGAGGTTGCCAATTTCGATCGCTTTTGCGCTCCTGCCATTGCGCATCTTCCAAATTCCCGCGCTCCAGACCGTTCCTTGCGACTGCAATTTACTACGTATTAGCCATAGCCCGAACAGCTTTTTCGACTTTGACCGCGGCGTATTTGAATTCCGGAATCTTTCCAATCGGATCAAGAGCCGGATTCGTCAAAATGTTCGCGGCGGCTTCGACATAGGCGAATGGAACAAAGACGGTGTCTTCCGCGATACCGCGGTCTTCCCTTGCCGCGATTTCGATAGCGCCGCGCCGAGTCGTTAGCCTGATCGTATCGCCAGGCTCAACGCCGATTTTCTCGAGCGTGCGGGGATTCAAGGAGCAAACAGCTTCCGGTTCCACGGCATCGAGCACCGCCGAACGCCGCGTCATGGATCCGGTGTGCCAATGCTCAAGCTGGCGCCCGGTCGTAAGAATCATCGGATATTCCATGCTGGGACGCTCGTCGGGCGGAACTATGTCGGCGGGCGTGAATCTACCCTTTCCGCCGTCCCTAGGGAATCCCGATTCGAAAACGATGGGCTGCCCGGGGTCGTCTTCGGACAAGCTCGGATAGATGATTGAATTCTCGTTTTCCAGCCTGTCCCAACTTATGTTGTCGAGCGATTTCATCGACAGCTTCATTTCTTCAAATACTTCCTTTGGATGAGCGTACTGCCACGGCAATCCAACGCGCTTGGCGATTTCGGTCGTTATCCACCAATCTTCTCTGGCCATGCCCGGAGGCGGAGCGGCGGGGCGACCCATTTGGACTTGCCGATTGGTATTGGTGACCGTGCCGGTTTTTTCAGCAAATGCCGACGCCGGGAGAACTACGTCGGCGAAACTGGCGGTTTCTGTAAGGAAAATATCCTGCACGACCAGATGATCGAGCTTGGCGAGAGCATGGCGGGCGTGTTCGACATCGGGGTCGGACATAGCCGGGTTTTCGCCGAGTACGTACATGGCCTTGACCGTGCCTGCATGCACCGCGTCCATTATTTCGACAACGGTTAATCCCGGTCTAGAGGAAAAGTCTCCGGAATCCCAAATGTCCGCGAACATCGACCGAACGGAATCGTCCTTTACGCTTTTGTAGTCGGGCAGAAACATCGGAATCAGGCCCGCGTCCGAAGCGCCCTGAACATTGTTCTGACCGCGTAGCGGATGAAGTCCGGTTCCCGGCCGCCCCACCTGCCCGCACATTAGCGCGAGGCTGATTAGGCAACGCGAATTGTCGGTTCCGTGAACATGTTGCGATATTCCCATGCCCCAGAAAATCATGGATGCCCGGGAGCGAGCAAACAGCCGAGCGACTTCGCGCAGAGTCTCCGCGGGAACGCCGCAATAATCGGCCATTTTTTCTGGACGAAACGCCGCTAGGTGCGCCTTCTCGACTTCCCAATTCTCGGTAAAGGTCTCGATATACTGCCTATCGTACAGATCTTCCTCGACAATCGCGCTCATGATCGCATTGAGCATCGCCACATCCGTACCGATACGGAATTGAAGCATGTGCGTCGCATGCCGAGCCAACTCGCTTCTACGGGGATCCATGACGATCAGATTGCCGCCGCGCTTAGCGAACTGCTTGAAGTACGTCGCCGCGACCGGGTGGTTTTCGATCGGGTTCGCCCCGATCACGATCGCCGTTTCCGCATTTGCGATTTCGTTGAACGTCGCGGAAACCGCGCCGGATCCGACGTTTTCCAGCAGCGCCGCGACGGAAGACGCATGGCAGAGCCGCGTGCAGTGATCGACGTTGTTGTGACCGAATCCCTGCCGAATCAGCTTTTGGAACAAGTAGGCTTCCTCGTTCGTGCATTTTGCCGATCCGAACCCGGCGACGGACTCGCCGCCGATGCCGTCGCGCAGCCTTGCCAACCCTTTCGCCGCCGCGTCTAGAGCTTCGTCCCAAGTGGCTTCCCTAAAATGAGTCCATGGATTCGCCGGGTCGGCATTCAATCCTTTCGGCGGCGCGTCCGCCTTACGAATCATCGGCTTTAGCAAGCGGTGCGGATGATAGACATAGTCGAAACCAAACCGCCCCTTTACGCACAACCTCTGCTCGTTCGAATATCCATCCGCCCCGTCGACAAACAGGATTCGATCGTTCTTAACCTTTAAAGTTACCTGGCAGCCCACGCCGCAAAACGGGCAAACGCTTTGCACTTCGCTATCCGCAGCTTCGCTGTCGCCGCGATTTCTTTCGTCCATCAAAGAGGACGGCATCAAGGCTCCGGTGGGACAAGCCTGCACGCACTCCCCGCAAGCGACGCATGTCGAATGGCCCATAGGATCGTTGAAGTCGAAAACTATTTCCGAGTCATGGCCGCGACCGGCCATGCCGATTACGTCGTTCACCTGCACTTCTCTGCACGCTCTTACGCATAGATTGCAGTGGATGCATGCATCCAAATTTACGCGCATCGCGGGATGGGAAGCATCCGGAGAGGGAATTCTCTTCTTTTCGATAGCCGGAAAGCGGCTCTTGGCGAGGCCCAGGGAATCCGAGGTTTTCCAAAGCTTCGACGACCTGTCCCTCGCCCGGCGCCGATCGGGCTGGTCCGCCAACAGCAGTTCGATCACTAAATCCCTGGCTTTCTTCGCACGGCGGCTTTGCGCCTTGACGACCATGCCTTCGGAAGGCTTCCGAATGCACGATGCCGCCAATGTGCGCTCGCCATTGATTTCGACCATGCACGCGCGGCAGTTTCCGTCGGGCCTGTATCCCGGCTCGGCGGCATGGCATAAGTGCGGAATGTCAACGCCGCTACTTTTCGCCACTTCCCAAATGGTCTGGTCCGGATCGGCGAAGACACTTTTGCCGTCCAGTTCAAATTCTATCTGTTTCGACAATTCAAACCCCTCATTCTTCTAGCCGACGCGGCGAAAGCGGTCCTTTGGCGGAGCAGCCGTGCGCAAGAAATCCTAGACGAACGAGTGTAGCAATGTCGCCTGCTCCAGTCCATGCCAAATAGCTGGAGAGAATTGAAAAAGCGCTTCGTTCCCGCTGACTCCAGATGCCTATCCGAAGTTCCATATTGAGCCGGACTCTGCGGCCGCTACGCCCAGCGTCGATTGCCGCGCCGCTCGGGCCGGCCGAATGACGAGATTCTTGATCCGCAACCATTTTTCCGTACAGCGGAAGCCCGCCGAAAATTCGGTCCGCGCGACCGAAGATATGGCGAAACCGGCATTTATTCGGTAGAGTTCGCCGCATGGCAAATTCGCGCAGTTCTACGGCCGCCAAAAGAAGACCGATCAGGCTTCTGGACGAATTCTCCGTCAACCGGATAGCGGCGGGGGAGGTAATCGAACGGCCGGCCGCCGCCGTCAAGGAAATCGTCGAAAACTCGATTGATGCCGAAGCTTCGCAGATCGACATCGAATTTTCGAATGGCGGAAAGTCGCTGATCCGGGTTGCGGACAACGGGATAGGAATAGATCCGAGCGAGTTGCCGCTCGCAATCGCCAGGCATGCGACTTCCAAGATAGACGGTTCGGACCTCCTCGACATCGACACTTTTGGATTTCGCGGCGAGGCATTGCCTTCGATGGGCGCCGCTGGTCGACTTACTGTCACGTCGCGGCGACAAGGGGCGAATTCAGCTTTTTCAATCAAGGTGGACGGCGGAACGGTTTCACCCGCGAAGCCCGCGGCGCTTCTGACCGGAACCATCGTTGAATTAGAGCGTTTGTTCCATGCTACGCCGGCACGGCTAAAGTTCCTTCGTTCCGACGGCGCTGAAACCAAGGCTATCGTTGCGGCGGTCAAAAGTTTGGCCATGGCCCATCCTAGAATCGCCTTTTCATTGTCAGAAATCGCACCGGGCGGAAAACCAAGAACCGTATTCAAGGTAACAGCGGAAAGCGGCGAGCCGAATTCGGCCGTTCTCGAAAGGCTTAGGAAACTCGTTGGCAAAGACTTTACGGAAAACAGCGTTGTCGTCGATTCCCAACGGGACGGGATACGCCTGTTCGGCTATTCCTCGCTTCCGACATTCGCGCGCGGCGCCGCAACGCAGCAGCACCTGTTTGTCAATCAGAGGCCGGTTCGCGACAAGCTGCTTCACGGCGCGCTCCGGGCGGCCTACATGGACGTTTTGCCCAAGGGCCGCTTTCCCGTTGCTGCCCTTTTCCTCGAATGTCCGCCGCATTTGGTCGACGTCAACGTACATCCGGCAAAAACAGAAGTCCGCTTCCGCGATCCGCAGCTGGTCAGAAGTCTAATCGTTTCGGGGATTCGGCGAGCATTGGCAAACGAAGGACATCGCACCTCCTCAACGATTTCCAGCGCAATGTCCGGGTCATTTCGCCGGGGAGGAAACTACAAGAACGATCTAGATTTCCGCAGCGACCGATATCACCTCTATGAATCTCGAGAGCCGCAGGCCCGCGGCGACGGCACGGATCGGCCGCCTTCGCTTCCCGGCGACTTCCCTTTCGGCGATACGCAGGACGCTCCGGACGAATGTCTTCCGCCGAACGCGTTTTTGGGAGCCGCGCGCGCGCAGCTGCACGGAAACTATATCATCGCTCAAACGACCACGGGTATCGCGCTAGTCGATCAGCACGCCGCTCACGAAAGATTGACCTACGAAGAGCTAAAACGGCAATTTTCTCAAAGGGCCGTCGAGGCCCAAGCGCTGCTAATCCCGGAAATCGTCGATCTCGTCGAGCCGGAACGATCCCGATTGCTCGACTCCGCGGAAGCGCTTGAGCCGCTTGGCCTGGTGATCGAACCCTTCGGTATCGGAGCCGTCGCGGTTCAGGCTGTGCCGGCAATTCTCGGAGAAGCCAATTGCAAGGACCTGGTTCAAGAAATCGTCGATGAACTGGAAGACGGCCGACCGAACTCGGTCGTAGAAAAGCGCATCAACGAGATATTGAGCAGGATGGCTTGCCACGGCTCGGTTCGATCGGGCCGAAAGATGAGCGGCGCCGAAATGAATGCGCTGCTTCGCAAAATGGAAGAAACTCCGAATTCGGGCCAATGCAACCATGGGCGTCCGACCTATATCACGCTTAGTCTCAAGGATATCGAAAAGCTGTTCAATCGGAGGTAGCAAATCGTGCCCTCGATTCCCAACCGGGTAATATGCAACCTCTTTCATCCGCTATCATTGTTCTACTAAAATACAACGAATGCGCATTGGCTCGGAGCAGTGCGGCGCTCGGCTCCGTCGCGATATTGAAGAACTCGAATAGAGAGCCGGCCCTTATTCGCCTTCCTTCGTCATCATCCAGCCCGTTACCGAGTTTTCGGTTTTCAATACTCGGTTTGCCACTTCAACGATGTCGTCGATTGTCAATTGTTCGACGATCGAGGGCCACTCATGAACGTCATCGATTGACAATCCGGCCGTCAAGGCGCGGCCGTACTTCATAGCCTGCGCTTCAATGTCTTGGCCTTCGTAATTCCAGTTTACCCGAATTCGATTCTTGACCATTTGCAGGTGTCCATGATCCGGACCGTCATTCAGGAATTTTGCGAGCGCATCGTCCAGCGCGGATTCCGCTTCCATTAAATCGACGCCACTGTTCGGCATGACGAAGATGCCGAAGGAAGTATCGTCGTATGCGGTTCCGCCGTAGAAAGCCGAAACGTGCATGGCGACTAATCGATCGGTAACCAGTTCTTGGATTAGAATCGAATTTTCGTTTCGTCCGCCGAGCAATTCCTTAAGCACGACCAAAGCGGCGGCAGACTTCTGGTCTCCCGGGTCGCGTTCCGGCGCGAGATAGTGCCTGACAAGATATGGTCTGCGCACTCGCTCGTCTTTGAATTCTAGCCTGCGTTCCGCCCGATGGAGAGGTTCAGACGGACGAATTCTCGGTTTAATTCCAGGCGTTGGCTCAATGGCGCCGAAGTTTAGTTCCGCCAATTTCCGGACCTCGTCCGGAAACGCATTTCCCGCCACAAGCAAAATCGCATTGTTCGGAGCGTAGTGGCGCCTAAAAAAATCGCGAGCGTCGTTTTCGGTTAGATTTTCGAATTCATGCCGCCATCCATTGACCGGAATTCCGTACGGATGGTTCAAGTACAGGACCGCCATGCGCTGTTCCGCAAACAACCGGTCCGGGCTGGATTCGATTCTCCGGCCGCGGTCGGCCAGCATGCCGCGCCGTTTAAATTCGAATACCTCTGAACTGAAATCCAATTCCCGCATTCTGTCCGCTTCAAGCATCATCATCATTCCTAATTTCTCAGGCGCGATTCGATGAAAATAGGACGTGTAGTCGTAGGAGAAGAATGCGTTTGCCTCGATATCGTTCTCGGCGAAGATTCGAGACAACTCTTCGGAATCATATTCTTCCATGCCCCGAAACATCAAATGTTCAACCAAATGCGCGATTCCCGACTTGCCGGGAGGCTCGTCGGCCGCGCCAACTCGATACCAAACCATGTGAATGGCGACCGGTTCGCTGTGATCCTCGATTACGACGACCTCCAGCCCGTTTTCGAGGCTGAAGGTCGAAACGTTGTCGCGCGCTTCGCCCCAAACGGGCCAAAGGTTGCCTAGCAAGATTAAAGATGCGGCGATTCCAAATCGCATCCTCTAGATTCTCCCTCGCGTAGCACAGGGCTAGGCACATAGAAATTTAATCACTATGGATCAAGATCGATCACCGAATAGTTACCTGCTGCCCCAAATAATTGCATCGGGATCAGCGAGTTCGCGCAAGTTGCTCGATCGCGGCCAAACTCGAAAACTGAAGCCCGATTGTCTCTTTACGGAGACTGCACGCTATATGCGCCGAGAACCGGACCGGCTTCGACCGGAGACTGAATTCATTGCGTTTAGGGCTAGTGAAACCAGCTATCGCTTCACGGTTTCTTCCGACGGCGACTTCAATTCCTGCGGCGCCGAGGTCTAACTCCGTGTTTCGTCCAGGCGCTTGATTTCTCCCATGAATCGTTCTCGAATGACGCACGGATCCAGGTCGATAACAGGAACATCGACATTGCCGGATTCACATTTCGACACGATTACGGTCATGCGCCTCGACGACAAGGCCTTTTCAAGCTCGCTCGCGGTATTCTCGGCCGAGCATTCAACAACGATGTCGCATCCGCACGCTCTCGCGACATTTGCAAGCGAAGTTTTTCGCCCCGCATAAGTAGGCTGGTCGCCGGTGGAGCCGTAGGAACCGTTGTCGATGATCAGCAGCGTAAAGTTGTCCGCCTGATTGTTGGCTATTGTCGAGAGCGTCGCCAGGTTTGTTAGCACTGAGCCGTCTCCCTCGATCGCAATGACTTGCGACTTTTGCGCAAGAGCGAGCCCAAGCCCGATCGAGGAACACAATCCCATTGTCCCGAGCATATAAAAGTTAGACGGCTGATCGAGAAGGTCGAACAGCTCCTGCGAAGGCGAGCCGATGTTGCAGACGATCAATTTACCGCGAATAACCGGTGCGATCGATTTCAACACATCGTAACGAATCATTCCGCGCTTCTCCAAAACATGGCATCCGCGAGCACCGCGACCGGCTTCCCGCATACGTGAGCATGCTTGATTATCGAATCCAGGTGTTCCAGCTGGTCGCAGTGCTGGAAATGGTAGGTCGGAATATGCAACTGGCCGAGAATCGCCTTGGTGTGCAACGCCATTTCGACCTGGCACGCCACTTTCTCGCCGATTTCGCCTCGATAGCTTATTAGCATGGGCAGCGGAATTCGGTAGAACTGTATTAGCGTAGCAAGCGAGTTGACGACCACGCCAAGCGCAGTGTTTTGCATTATGATACAGGATTGAGTTCCGCCCATATAGGCGCCGGCGCACAACCCCATGCCTTCGTCTTCCTTATTGGACGGCACATGCATGATCGACGGCGAACTATCGACCAGATCGATTACGCCGGCAAGCTGCTTGCAGGGGACGGACGTGGCGAATTTAATTTCGTTGGCGACTAAGCAGTCCACGATACGCCGGTCGGATTCGGTTGCCATCGAGACGATATATCCTATGTTTATTCGCCCATTAGGCGATTTTTGCGAACAGCGCTACGAATTTTCAACGAATTTCAAATAAAGATCGAGATGGCCGTCGCCGCCAGTCACAAAAAGCATTAGCTTCTATGCTCGAGTTTTGCCGAAAAGAGTGCAATCCCCAGCGCACCGCAAACTATTCCGATGTCGGCAAAATTGAATACCCACGGGTTCTCGATGCCGCAGCAGGAAACATTTAGAAAATCTGCCACCGCTCCCTCCGAAATTCGGTCGGCGGCGTTGCCGGCGGCTCCGCCGACTACGCATCCCGCCATAGCTTTTGAAAAAGAGGATTGGGCTCGACAAACTCCCCACCAAATCAGCGCAATCGAGATGGCCGCCGCGATGCCGACAAAAAGCCAGCGAAGGTATTCGGAATCCGCCGCGAAAATCCCGAAATTTATTCCTCTGTTCCATGCCATTCTCAAATTCAAAAAGGGCGGGAACAATTCGATGCTACCCAACTCCCGGAGATTCAAGCTATTGATGACATAGAATTTTGTGACTTGATCGATCGCCAAAACGATCAACGCCGAGGCGAATAGATTAGGCATCTTACGAAATTGACGCTTTCTTGCCGATTCCCGGTTCGGTACCCAGTCGCTCGAAGCGAGGAATTTTTGAATTTATGTCTAATTTCCTAAAGGCGTTTTTGAAATAGCCGTCCGAACGAAAGATCATCGCGGCCGCCTCGGGACTTGCCGGTTTGGAAATCGCTGAATCCATCTCGCGCCAGCCGAAAGTATTGCCAGTTTTGATTCGATCGATTCGGTCAAAAATTCCGTCATCATGCGATCCCGCGGCTAGTACCTGAACCTGCTCGGCGCGCAAATTCCTTTGCGATCGCTCCCGAAACTGAAACGGAGGAATGCGAACGGAAGCGACAACTGCGGCATCTCGGATCCACGATGGCCGAGCGTGAAGGGCCCCCGGCGAGGAAGCGAAAAATATCATGGAGAATTGTTGCCGCTGAGTATTCCTCGCGTGTCTCGACCGACGAAATCTTCTTGCATCCTTTGCTAACGCGTCGCGGCCACCTGAGCGCTAGCTGCGGGTACATTTATGCCTAGCAATCTTGCTCGTTCGTACTCGGCAACCTGGTCCAGCGAATAAGGCGCGTATGCCGTGAAATACACATTTGTATTCATTAGCCTCTCGAAGAATCTTCCATCGTTGGATTTACGAAATTCCAAGTCCTCTCTTGCCAAAACACTGCGAACGCCCTTTATCGTGCCGTTCCTAACGGCGTGGCGAACCAATGCGAAATCGGATTCTGGAATTGCATTGTCGCGGACGGCGAGAGACGGGTTGCCGCCGAGAGACCCGATCGCTTCCAAGCCGGGCTTGGGATACGCTAGGTTGACGCCGCCCGACCTCGGTGCGGGAAGTCTTTCCATGGATGCCGGCACCTGGAGCGGATTGGCCGGCATGACGCTTAACTCGTCGGGAGAGCCGCTTTGCTTGAAATTCAATAGCTGCGGTTCATCGTCGGATCCTGAACAACCCGCAGCAAAAATGATCGCCAAGCATCCTGCCGCCAGCACCATGACTTTTCTAACCATGCCGATCCTCGCCGCTTCACCTATTGCCAGTTTGCGCAATTTCGTGCCTTTCGAAGGGAAATGCAAGCTATTAGAATATTTACCATCCATCTCAGAAGCCCGATTCTCCTGCTTCGGAGAACTTGAAAGTCCCTTAGTGCCTAAAGTTGCGAATACCCGAAAACACCATTGCGAGGCCGCGCTTGTTCGCCTCGTCTATGATTTCGCCATCTCGAACTGAGCCGCCTGGCTGAATGACTGCCTCGGCTCCGGCTTCCGCCACAACCTCGATTCCGTCCGAAAAAGGGAAAAATGCATCGGAAGCCGCCACAAGGGACTTGTCGCGTTCGACTTTTCTCCGGGCATCTTCTCCAAGCCGGCTTTTAAGCTTCCAAGCCGCCATTTTCGCCGCGTCGA
Organism: Albidovulum sp.; assembly: GCA_028823855.1. Classification (GTDB taxonomy): domain Bacteria; phylum Pseudomonadota; class Alphaproteobacteria; order Rhodobacterales; family Rhodobacteraceae; genus JAPPFL01. The sequence goes on along the minus strand of JAPPFL010000008.1, from coordinate 31,506 downwards.
CTCGGCTGGTTTGGCCGGCGCCGATTCCGCGAGTCGCACCGTCGCTTGCCAGTATCACCGCGTTCGACTTTGCGTGCTTGGCAATTTTCCATGCGAAAATTAAATCGTCTTTTTGTCTCGGGCTAGGCGCGCGATCGGTAACGACTTTTAGGCTGAAACCATTGACGGAGGAAGCATCCGCATCCTGGGCTAGATAGCCGCCGGAAATCTGCTTGATTTCGAATTCGGTCGCCGCCGGGCAAAATTTTCCGCCCGTAGATAAAATCCTGGTATCCGGGCGAGCCCTGAACGCTTCTAGTGCGGATCGTTCTATTTCGGGCGCAATGACGATCTCCGTAAATATATCGAGAATAAGCGCGGCCGTTTCCCCGTCTAGCGATCTATTGAATGCGACAACGCCCCCAAAGGCAGAAAGACGGTCGCAGTTCAACGCATTCCGGAAAGCTCCCTGACATGAATCGGCGATAGCAGCCCCGCAGGGAATACAATGCTTGATTATTGCGCACGCGGCGCTTTCTTCCGGTTCGAATTCGGACACAAGCTTGAACGCCGCGTCCGCGTCAGCCAAATTGTTGTATCCCGGCGGCTTCCCCTGATGCTGCCGAGCTGAAGCGACGGCTCCGGGCCGGTCGTGCCGCAAATAGACGGCTGCCGCCTGATGCGGATTTTCGCCGTACCTAAGCTTCTCTTTCAGCCGCGATTGGAATACGCGAATTTCGGGAAATTCGTCCGTTTCGCTTTTCGACATCCATTCGAATATAGCCGAGTCGTACTGCGAAGTCGCGGCGTAGGCCTTTGCGGCCTGCCCGCGTCGGAACCGCAAGGATGTAGCGCCGCTGTTCTCGGAGATTTCGGCCTTCAAAAGTTCGTAGTCGGCGGGACTTGCCGCAACTGCAACATACTGGTGGTTCTTGGCCGCGGCCCGTATCAACGAGTGCCCGCCAATGTCGATAAAATCGATGCATTTATCGAAATCGCCTGTCGGGGCGACGCTTTCAAAGGGATAGAGATTTACGACGACAAGATCGATCGCCTCCATTCCGAGGCGGCGCAACTCCGCCAAATGCTCCTCGTTCGCGCGCGAAAATAGTATTGGACCGAATACAGCGGGATGAAGCGTCTTCACGCGACCGTCCAGGATTTCCGGAAACCCGGACGTGTCCGAAATTTCTGTTACTTTGATTCCAGCTGAACTAATCGCGTTCGCCGTGCCGCCGGTCGAGACGATTTCAACGCCGATGTCTGCGAGAAAACGCGCCAGGTCTTCGATTCCGCTCTTGTCCGATACCGACAGCAGCGCCTTCCGAACTTTGATCGAGTCTTGCATGGTTGAGGCCTCGTGCTCGCCGCGCTAGCTGTATCCGCCTTGACGAAATGATTTGTCGGCATTCGCGATTTTGTCAAATGACCAGCTGACTTGAGATGCCGCGCCGGAGACGAACGAATCCAGCACGATTTGCTTGGATTTCTTTGCAGTACAGCTCAGCTCGTCGAAATATACGCTCTCCTGCAAATCTATGGTTGCATCTCCGGAAAAGCGGAACCTCCACTCTTCGCCGTTTGCTACCACAAGGCCTACTTCGCTCCTGTCCCTGGTAATTTCGGCTTCCACGTCGAAGTGCAAATGGAAGCGCGCCACGCAATTGAATCCTGGGGACAGCCCCTTCCTGGCGGCCTCATTGAAAATCCCGCGATCTTCCTCGGTTGTTGGCCAAATCGTGTCCTCGCCCCAAAGTCGACGGCCTAGGCCGTCCAGATCCATGCGTCGCATATGCGTGAGTCCGTGAATCGGCCTGTATCCATCGTGTCTCGCTATAAATGTCTGCCCGTCTTTGCCCGGCAATTGCTCGACGCTTACGTTTTTGGGCACGAGGACAAGAATATCGTCATCCGCTCTCCTGAGCGTCAACGGCGAAGCAAATCTCGATGAAGAACCGCCGTCCACTTCTACCGTGCTATGAAAAGCGGTTTCTCTCCATAAGTAATTTCTTTCCGAGGCGATTCGCTCCGCGCTTCCGCAATTGACGACAAGAGGATATCCACCGGAGTGCATTTCAAAAGCCAAGGTGCTCGCATGCCCCCGAACCGACTCCCACCCGGACGGAGGCGCCGCCGCATCAACGATTACGCTCACGCTGCCGCCGACTAGCCTTGCGTACCCCAGGGACAGCTTTCTTTTGGTGATGCTTCGGTTTCCGGACAACGAAAGAAAGGAATCCAGCCTTCCATAGTTCGCCGTTCCGCCACCATGGAATCGAGGCAGCGCCCCGCTTTTGTGCCGAAGGCTTCGCAAAACCAGGGCTATTCTCGCAATGGCTTCCTGGATACTCGCAGATGGCAAAACGCCTTCCGAAGAAAGTTCGCCGCTGACCCAAGTCAAAAGGATGCCTATTCTCAGCAGCTCCTCGGGACTTCGGCTTCTTATTTCGCCGTCGGAACTGACGACGCGCGAGCATACGTCCGCCAGCAAATTTGCTTCGCGAGAAACGGAATCGCTGTAGCCGCCGATTGCCAATTCCAATCGGATCAGCCTTGTCAACACTTCAATGCGTTGCCAACCCAGTGGCTCGGACCTTACGCGTCGACGAAGAAACCTAGCATGCCTGTTTATCGCGCCGGGAAGGCTACGGCGAGGTTCCCGGCCGCCGTTTGCCAAGATTTTCCAGTGCTCGACTAATCGCGTAGCCCGCCTGCCCGCGATAAGCGGACTCCATCCAGCCCCTCGCCCGGAACCGTATCGTTCCAGCCAGTCGACGGTCCACCTTTTAGCGACCGCGACGGCGTCAAAGCTTCTCAAGGCTGCTAGATCATCCAGCCAGTCGAAACTTTGCAGCGTCGCTTGCAGGCTTTCCGAGTTGTCCTTTACGTCCCAAATAGAGAATTCGGGAATGTCCAGTTCAATTCCGTTGTGGAAATACGAACCCCTAAGCAGGCGGCGCCCTCTTTCGAAACTACCGGACGCCCACGGCTCGGAACGAAAATTCCGGTTTAATTCGTTTGTCGCCGAAGGTAGAATTCTTGCCCATACGCTGTCTAAAATGGAACTGCTATTGGCCGCTGGCCAAAAATCGGCACCCAAAGATTTCGATTGCGCCATGCGATTCCGGAATCGAAAAAACTGCTAGATGGCCACTAATACGCGATGGCGCGCGATTCGTCACTTCACTTCAAACTAAAATGCTTGCGGGACGATTAGGCTCTCTTGAGCATTATCGAGAAGAAACCGTCCATGCCCCCTATTTCGGCCCAGTAGTCGGGTCGGAGCCGAATTCCTCCATTACATGATTCCCAGCCCCTATCTAGTCCAAGTTGTTCCGGATCGATGGCGAAAGTGGACAATTTCCGATTTGACACGATCCTGTCCGCCCTACTCTCGCCTTCCTCAAACAAAATGGAACAGGTACAGTAGACTATCACTCCTCCGGGCTTCAAAAGTTCGAATGCCTTTTCGAGCAATTGATCCTGAAGCCGCACCAATTCGCCCAGCCGTTCGCCGCTGCCAACGAACGGAATATCCGGATTTCGCCGTATCGTACCTGTTGCGGTGCAAGGCGGATCGACTATCACAGCGTCAAAAAACTCATTTCGATTCCATTCGAGCGCATCCATCTCGACAATTTCGGCATGCAGCCGGGTTCGTTCCAGATTCGCCCGGAGCCTTTCGATGCGCTTTCCCGAGATATCGCATGAAGTTACATTTGCTCCGGCCGCAGCGAGCTGCATTGTTTTCCCGCCCGGGGCGGCGCACATGTCGAGTATCCGCAAGCCGGAAACGTCGCCGAGCATTCTTGCCGGTATCGCCGCCGACATGTCCTGCACCCACCACGTTCCGTCGCAATAGCCGGGCAGGCCGGAAACTTTCGGTTTTCCTTGCAAGCGAATGCTACCGGTAGGTAGCAATTCGCCGTGCAGGCGACCCGCGAGAGCTTTCGCCGCATTGCGATTGGCGGGCGTCAAATCCAATGGAGCGTCTTTTTCATGCGCAATTTCGATCCCATTCAATACCGGTTCGCCAAATTGCGCTCTTACGGGCTCCGATATCCATTTTGGAAGCTTGTTTCCGGATGCCGAATCCCAATGGCTTTTTCCGTCAATCGCCGCTTTGCGCAGGACAGCGTTCGCCAATCCGGCCAGATTCCCGGAGCCGGATCTTTCGCGCATTAGCCGTACGCCTTGGTCGACCGCCGCGTAAGGCGAAGAATCTTGGCAAAACACTTCCGCTACAGATATGCGGAGCGAGTTTTTCGGCCTCCCGCGCAATGGGTTCTTTATGAAGGCGTCAAGTACCGAGTCGATCCGGTTCAAATTCCTAAGCGCATCCTTGACCAAGCGCATGGCCGCCGCCCCTTCATGAGGCGGAGCGTTAGCAAAATTCGGATTTCCGGCAAGAACATTCAACGGAATGCCATCCAGAATTACGCCGTCGAGCAAATCGGCGGCCAATCTACGCTCGGCTGAAGGCGATTTATCGGCGAAACCAGTTTTCGCTTTGAACCGTTTTCGGGATTTCACAACTATTCTCTAGTTGGAAACCGCCGAATGCGGCGCTGCTTTTGCAGCATCGTCAATCGACGACTTGCCTTCAGTAGCCTTATTCGCGCTGAAAGGAGCAGAGGAAAGACGGGCAAACGACCCATCGCCGGAAATCTCGTTTGAAATCGGAAGCCGTCCCGGACCTGAATCCACGAGGCGCGAAGTCGGCGAGAAAAATCGAATGGCCTCCCCGAAATCGAGGCGAGACGTAGGTGTAGAATTCTCTGCAAAGCCTTACAGCGAAAGTACGTCCCGCATGCTGTATTCGCCCGGCGGGCGGTTCAATGCCCAGAGCGCCGCCTTTAGGGCGCCTTGCGCGAAAACAGACCGGTTAGTCGCAATATGCCTCAAAACGATCCGCTCGCCGTCGCCGGCGAAAATCACGTCGTGCTCTCCGGTTACATCGCCTCCACGAACTGCCGAAATTCCAATGGCGCCGCGCCTTCTCGGGCCGGTTATACCGTCGCGTCCTCTTTCGGCGACATCGCCAAGATTTAGCTCGCGGCCTTCGGCGGCGGCTTGGCCGAGCATAATTGCAGTGCCTGAAGGAGCATCGACCTTGTGCCTGTGGTGGGTTTCCACGATTTCCACGTCGTAATCATCATCCAGCGAGCGAGCAACCGTTCTTACTATGTTCATCAAGAGGTTGACGCCGAGGCTCATGTTTCCGGCGCGAACGATTGTCGTATGCCTTGCGGCAGCGGCGATTCTGTTCAAGTCGGTTTCTTCAAAACCAGTCGACCCAATTACGTGAGCGCACTTGGCCTGAGCGCAAAGCTCTGCAAGCTCCACGCTAGCAGCAGGCGTCGTGAAATCGATAAATGCCCGGATTCCGTCAAAGACTTCCAGCGGGGCGTCCTGCACAACGACTCCGGTCTCCGCGCCCCCCAAGCAAATTCCTAGATCTTCGCCTATCCAATCGTGGCCCGGCCTCTCTGTCGCTCCGAGCAAGCTGGCTCTTTCGCTTTCGGCGACCGTTTCAACGATCAATCTTCCCATTCGCCCCGAAACTCCGGCAACGGCGATGCCCGGCAATTCTTCCATCTGGTTCTTTCCCTTGTTTCGGCAATTCCTATCGTCTATCGCTGTCTCGCAAGCTTTGCAAAGGCGCTCTAGAATTCACCTGCGTGTGGGGGCGCCGCTTGGTATGCGGAGGAACTCGTGGCTCGAAATCTCTACAGCGGCAAAGACAGAAGCCATCGACAGCTGCGCATTGGCGAAACCGTTCGGCGAACGCTAGCCCCAATAATCGCGCAGGGATTCGGCGACGATCTGAATGTACAGAACGTATCGATTACCGTTGGGGAGGTGCGAATGTCGCCCGACTTGCGTCGCGCGACCGTATTCGTCCTTCCCCTTGGAGGGAATCAGGCCGAGGAAATCGTCGCCGCTCTCAACAAGGACCGTTCCGAAATCCGCCGGCGCATGAACAAGCAGCTGACGCTCAAATATTCGCCGGCGCTACATTTCGAACTGGACACCACGTTCGACAAATTGGACGAAGCGCGAAGGCTCTTTGAGCTGGAGGAAGTGCGTCGCGACTTGGATAGAGCCAAAGAACAGCATGGCCCGTAATTCCAGGAATCGTCGAGGAACCGGCCGCGATATTTCCGGATGGATACCGATTGACAAGCCGGCTGGGCAATCGTCGGTTGAAGTTCTGAAAAAAACGCAGAACTCGTTTTCGGCCCGTAAAGCGGGTCATGCGGGAACCTTGGATAGAGCGGCATCGGGAATTCTGGCTATCGCTTTCGGCGAAGCGACGAAAACGGTCCCGTATCTTTCGGAATCGTCGAAATCCTACAGATTCACGATAAGATTCGGCCTGGCCACGAACACCTGCGATGCGGAGGGCGAGATCGTTGCCTCCAAGGACAAGCGTCCGTCCGATGACGAGATCAAAAGCGCGCTAGCGAAATTTCGCGGCCAAATAATGCAGGTTCCGCCAAGGTTTTCCGCGATCAAGATCGACGGCGAACGAGCGCATGAACGCGCCCGGCGCGGTGACGACTTTACGCCTTCGGCCCGGCCCTTGCATGTCGAAGAATTGGAGTTTTTGCAGCGGATAGATGGCGACCACGCGGAATTCCGCCTGACTTGCGGCAAGGGCGGCTACGTACGTTCAATTGCTCGCGACTTGGGCGAAGAACTCGGCTGCCTTGGACATGCGAATTCCTTGCGTAGAATTCGTTCTGGACCCTTCGACGAAGGTTCGTGCGTTGCTTTGGAAGCAATTGAGGAATCGGCGGAATGTCGCGAACTAGACGGTCTGCTTTTCCCGCTCGAAACCGTTCTTGGCGGTCTGCCGGAACTGCGCTGCACGAAGAATTCCGCCGCGAAATTGCGGAACGGCAACTCCGCGGCTGTTTTCGGAGATTTGCCGGTTTACGGCGAGGAAGCGTGGGTATCCTGCGAAGGGCGAGCGGTCGCAATAGGGCAATTCAAAGCCGGCGAGCTATTCCCGAAACGCGTATTCTCGGTATCATGCGACTAGATCGCTCTTCCGAAGGCAAATCGGTCGAACCGAACAGTTCCGGGCTGCATCAAGTTGATACAAGCCTGTGAAAGCGCCGAAAAGTGATCACTCGCAAATTTATACATGATGGCGTTAGCAGTATCGCCGAATATTCGGACTGCATGCGATACAGATTCAATTTGCAGCGCACGTGGTCAGAATCCGAGGCCGGCATTCTGTTTATTATGCTAAATCCTTCCACCGCGACGGAAAGGCAAAACGACCCGACGGTTGAGCGTTGCGAAAGGCGTGCTAGATCAATGGGCTACGGCGCCTATCGTGTTTGCAATATCTTTGGATGGCGGGATACGAGTCCGGCAGACTTGCGGCAAGCAGAAGAGCCGATCGGACGAGGAAACGACGAAGCGATTTTGGAATCAAGCGAATGGGCCGATGCGATTGTCTGCGCCTGGGGCAATCACGGCAGCCATCTGAATAGGGGTAGAGAAGTAGAATCGCTCTTGCGCGATGCCGGCAAGCAACTGACGCATTTGGGACTGACAAAAATCGGCCAGCCGCAGCATCCGCTGTACGTATCATATGCGAGGTTGCCGATGCCCTGGCCGGACTAGGGTGTTCAACCTAAATCAGATAGCTGAGGGAATTGCGGCCGCTCCCTTTTCATTGAATTTGGGGCAATCCAAGCGCGCCGCCTATATTCAGAATTCACGCGCGCTCTGCATCCATTCGATCTTCTCTTTGAACCTAAAGCGATACGTTCAATCAGGTCGAGCGGATCCAGGAAATGCGCGATTCAGCCTATCCTGATTTTTGGAGGATCGGGCCCGCAATCGAAACAATCTTGCTTCAGCCCGTCGAAAACGCGAATCTAGCGCCTCTCGAAATCGCAAATCGAAGGGCCGTTCAATTGCAGCAGCATGCGTCCTCATGTCGATGCCGTGATCGCAACCGAACTGCTCAGTTTGCGGGAACCCTTGCCGAACATCCTCGGATTCTGATCATCTACAAAGGCCCTGCTTGGCCGGGACCAATGGATCGGCCGAAACGAAACCGCAACGCGATTGCGTAAATTCAAATGACTTCGCTAAATTCATTCGGAAGCCGCGAAGAAATCAATAAACGGCTCAACTCGAACTGCAATTGTTTCAGTCTTCAAAAAATTACTGCGGCCAAATCCGATAGCGCGATTTCCGGAACGATACCGAGAAGCGGTTGTCTATATCGATTTAGCCTCCTTCGAGACGCAATGTCCCGGAACGCCAGGCGGAGCATGCCGTCGGCGGCAAACAACGCGATCGCTCCCTCGGCAGCATCTTGTCTCGCGAGCCAGAAACAACGGAACATCCCGTTGACGGGGCCAATGGGAGCTAGCTGAACAATTGAGCTCGCCGCCTTCCTACCGCCAATACTTCCGGATATGCGCCCATGCCGAGAAGTGCATCCCTCCGGAAGATTTTGCAGGCCGATCAGCAGCGCAAATAGCGCTGCGCCTTCGGAATCGGCGGCCAACACGCCAACGACAGCTACGAGTCCTGCAAAGGGAGCCCGTCAACACTGCAGTCTGCAGCGGCGCCATCTGTTTGCATTCCGGTTGGAAGCGAGAGAATGCTAGGAACCCGCCGACGCCGCCAATTGCCGGCGCTACCAAGAATAGCCGCTACGGACGACGTCGGCGACGCCGGGTGCCGGATCTAGAGCAATCGACGCGAATTCTGCTCCGCCGCCGAAAGCGATCGCGAAACAACGAATCTCTTCCTTGATGAAACGCGAATGCATGCGCTCGAAGATTGATAGAGGAGTTCCAAGCGGTATGCGTACGCCGGCAAAAGTCGTCCCCTGCGGCAATTCAGCCAACGGATTCGCTGTTGAATCCGCCTTCGAATTTGGACCAAACGGAGTCAAACTCCCGCCATGCCGCCATGCGGCGGAAGCGATTCGCCAGCGATGGACATTGTCGATAAACCGAGAATCCTTGGACAGCCCGCACTCGGCTCCGTCTCAAGGTTGAGCTACGGCGGTTCATCCCGCTATTCAGTTTATTGGATTGATTTTTCATAAGTTGGAGTCGGCCATAGCGGCCCACTTCAATGCAACAGCAAAGACAGCTGGGCGGATGAGTGATATGAAGTTCGCTTGAATACGGCAAAGGAGCCGTTGTCTTTGAATTGGGGCAAATACCGCGCCGTTCCGAATAGAGCCCGAACTACTTAGCCACTGCGCGGCGCTTATGCATAGGCAATACAGGTTCCCTGACGTTTAAAATTCTTTTGGCAATTCGATTCCCGATCTTTCACCCTAATGGACCTCGAAGCTTGGATTTTCTTATTCAAATTAATAGATTCCCCTTGCAGGATGCCGTTCGCGGAATGGTCTCTGCATTGAGCGTTCTTCGGACATTGTTCAATTCGGGCATCCGTTTGGACAGCTATTTGAAAGATTTCGCATGGCGTTTTCGCTCCCGCCCCCGCCGAACCACGCAATACGTCCGATCGCCGAGCCCCAAGTCCGGCAAAGTCTTAAGACCCGCTACTCGATTTAGGCGTCGAAATTAAACCTTGTAGGCAAAATGACCGACTTCAACGAGTTCGACAAATTCAAAATTTCAACTAACGGCATCAATCTCGCTGCGCGCGTTGGAGGAAAAGGTCCGCCGCTATTGCTACTTCACGGCTTTCCTCAGAACGGAAATTGCTGGAGCAAAGTTGCACCGGCGCTTTCCGAAGAATTCATGTGCATCGTTCCAGATTTAAGAGGTTACGGCGAAAGCGACAAGCCTGCGGACGATTGTAGCCACAGCGTATATTCCAAAAGAACGATGGCGACGGACATTGTCGGAGTTCTGGATTTTCTCGGCCTGGATAAAATCCAAATTGCCGGTCATGATCGAGGAGCTCGAGTTGCCTACCGTTTCGCCCTGGATCATCCCCGAAAGTTGCAAAGGCTCGCCATTTTGGATGTCGTCCCGACAGGCGATTTCTGGGCGGCATGGAATGCCGATTTGGCCATTAGCGGTTATCACTGGACATTCCTTGCTCAGCCGTCGCCGCTCCCGGAAAGAATGATTTGCGCCGATCCGGTTGCATACATCGACTGGACGCTCGCAAGTTGGACAGCAACCAAGTCATTGAGCCCGTTTGAAAATTCTTGTCTCGACTCCTATCGGAATCAGGCAAGGGACTACGAATGCGTCACCGCGATGTGCGCAGACTACAGAGCCGGAGCTTTTGCGGACAGGCGCATCGATACCGAGGATCGCGCGCGCGGCGCAAAGATTCAGTGCCCGCTCCATTTTATCTGGAGCGAATACGGTTTCCCTTCGAAAACTGCCGACCCGCTGGGAATTTGGAGCGATTGGGCAACCGACCTTACCGGCGAAATGATTAAGGGGAGCGGTCACTTTATCTTGGAAGAGAAACCGGATGAAGCAGCTAATGCGCTCGTGAAGTTTTTCATGGATTCTCCACTCGGCCGATAGCTTGGAAACGTATTAAGAGAACTTGTCGATCCGACCGGTAAATCTCCTTAATTTGTCGTCGAACCCGTATCCGCCTAGATTTCCGGTTAATCGATAGATTCGGCATACGTTGAATCGGCAATCGGCCGATAGGGATTGAGAGAATCGCTGATTTGATTTGAAATAACTCATTCCCGGCAATTTAGAGTTCTTTGCAAGAAACAAGTGATTTTAGCGATTTAAAGTGAAAATTCACGCTCAATCGCATATTTGCAGTTGCCAATGCCCTTTATTTCCCAACGGAGTTGTCCTATAAGCAGCGGTCGCTCGCACACTGCGAAAGTTAAAACCGGGGCGGCTGGACGACATCCTGGCTTTCCCGAATTCTTAAAGCATGGAGAAACGATGTCGATATCTTCTGCCGAAAAGGCACGCCTAATCAAGGAATTCGCGACTAGCGAAAACGACAAGGGATCCCCGGAAGTTCAGGTCGCTATTCTGACTACCCGGATTAAGGCCCTGACCGAACACTTCAAAGTTCACAAGAAGGACAATCATTCCCGGCTGGGTCTCAAAAAAATGGTTGCCCAGCGCCGAACGCTCCTCGACTACGTGAAACGTAAGAACGAGGGGAGGTACAGGACACTAATCAAGCGACTCGGACTTCGGCGCTAAGTAAGAAGCTGGCATCAGGCGCGTCCGGCTATCGCCAACTAATCGGGTCAGAAGGAATTTTAGGCCTGCCCGACTTTCAATTTCCATCAAAAGAATTGAATAATCGTGCCGATTTGAAATTCAAATTGCACAAACGGCCGCAATCGGAAGCAAATGCGGTCAATCGACCGATTCTCGAATGAATCGGGATACGAAAGGTATGGAATGTTCGAATTAATCAAAAGACAAATACAATGGGGCAATGAAACTCTGACCCTGGAAACCGGCAAGGTCGCGCGCCAGGCCGACGGCAGCGTTCTGGCAACCCTAGGCGAGACTAGCGTTCTCGCGGCTGTAACCTTTTCGAAGAACCGCAAGATTGATCAGGATTTCTTTCCTCTGACGGTTCATTATCAGGAAAAGTACTATGCATCCGGGAAAATCCCGGGGGGCTTCTTCAAGCGCGAAGCACGTCCTACTGAAAAGGAAACGCTGACCTCGCGCTTGATCGACCGACCGATACGCCCGTTGTTTGCAGACGGTTTCTTGAACGAAGTTCAGGTGATCTGCACCGTGCTCTCGCATGATCTAGTCAACGACCCGGACATTTTGGCAATCGTAGCGGCTTCGGCGGCGCTGACTATCTCCGGCGTTCCTTTCCTCGGACCCATAGGCGCAGCGCGGGTTGGTTTGTCGCAGGGAGCCTATGTCCTGAACCCGTCCGTGGACGACATGGACAATTTGCGCGCAAATCCTGCACAAAAACTCGACCTCGTCGTCGCGGGAACTCGGAACGCCGTGATGATGGTGGAATCCGAAGCCTATGAATTGTCTGAAGACGATATGCTGGGAGCAGTCCGGTTCGGCCATGAGCAAATGCAACCGGTGATCGACTTGATCATCGAACTGGCCGAAAACGCTGCCAAGCCACCGTTTGAATTCGAGTCTCCAAGTTACGACGATTTGATGGAACGCGTGAGGAATCTTGGGACCGAGCCCATCAGGCGCGCCTACGCCATCAACGACAAGCTTGCGAGGCGCGCGGCAATCGCGGACGCGCGAACGGAAATCTCGCACGCATTGCCGGATCAAGACCGAGATGATTCGAACTTGCCCGAAGTGCTTAAGAAACTGGAATCAGAAGTCCTTCGCGGCGACATCATCAGAGGCGGCTCCAGAATAGACGGACGAGACACCTCTACCGTTCGAGCCTTGGCCTGCGAAGTCGGTTTATTGCCGCGAACTCATGGGTCCGCTCTATTCACCAGAGGCGAGACGCAGGCATTGGTGATCACAACGCTCGGCACGGGCGAGGACGAACAGATTGTCGATGCCCTTCATGGAAATTTCCGCTCAAATTTCTTGCTCCATTACAACTTCCCGCCGTATTCGGTCGGAGAATCGGGTCGATTCGGCCCTCCTGGACGGCGCGAAATAGGTCACGGAAAACTTGCGTGGCGAGCGCTGCAAGCAGTGCTGCCGGATACCGGGGATTTTCCATATACGATCAGAGTAGTATCAGAAATCACGGAATCGAACGGTTCATCTTCGATGGCGTCTGTATGCGGCTCGTCGCTGTCGATGATGGACGCAGGCGTCCCGCTCAAAGCCCCCGTCGCAGGCATAGCAATGGGCCTGTTTCTCGAACAAGACGGCCAGTTTGCCGTGCTTACCGATATTCTGGGCGATGAAGATCATTTGGGCGACATGGATTTCAAGGTCGCCGGAACGGTTCGAGGCATAACGTCCCTACAAATGGACATTAAGGTCGCCGGCATAACTACCGAAATCATGGCGGAAGCTTTGGCTCGGGCAAAGGCGGCGAGATTGCATATCCTCGGCGTCATGGCGAATTCGATCTCCGAGGCGGGAGAGTTCTCGGTCCACGCCCCTCGCATCGAAACGATGACAATTCCGCAGGACAAAATTCGCGAAGTCATCGGAACTGGCGGCAAAGTTATCCGCGAGATCGTGGAAACTTCGGGCGCCAAGGTCGACGTGAACGACGACGGCGTCATCAAGATCGCCTCGCCGAATACGGAAGCTATAACGAAGGCTTACGACATGATTCACGCAATTGTCGCAGAGCCGGAGATTGGCAAGATTTACAACGGCAAGGTCGTAAAGCTCATGGACTTTGGTGCATTTGTCAACTTTTTCGGGAAACGCGACGGGCTGGTTCATATCAGTCAAATCAATGAATCTCGACTGCGCCATCCATCCGATGTCCTGAAAGAGGGCCAAGAAGTGAAAGTCAAGCTGCTGGGCTTCGACGACCGCGGAAAAGTCAAGCTGTCGATGAAGCAAGTGGACCAAAAAACTGGACGGCTCAACCGGTAGTCATTCGCCGGAGATACGAATTGCCGTGATGTTCATTTGGAGCCGGATCGAGCGGATGCGTTGGGACGCAGCCCGATAGTTGTCGGTTATCCGCTTTATCAGAAGGTGCAATATTCAGATTGCCGACGTGGCGTTTGTCGGCGGGCGAGATATCGATTTCGGCGTTCAACGCGGATACGATCGACTCATCCCTCGTGTTCTGCCTAGGATAAAACTTTCTTAAGTCGGTCGTCCGGCGCTCGCTTAGCTTTGTTCCTTGGACGGGAATGTGTATCGAAAAGTGCAGCAGGAATCGCCCGCCATAATCGTTTTCTTACGATCCAATTTAGCGGACGGATTGAATCCTTCGATCAATGCGAAGTCTCTGTTGCACGACAAAAGCGCACCTAGCTCCTGGATTCCCAGTTCCCGATAGAGTTCGGCATAACGGCACCGTTTCACATCGAAATCAAACCGCGTTTCCGACTTTTCTATGACTTCGATTTCCATAGCGTCGTCCATTTGCCAGATGCGCAATGACTCTGCGAATGAATCCACGGTCGTGCCGAGGTCCTCGGCAAGATCCGCGCCTTGCGCATGCGCGAGTTCGACAATTGTTTCCGAAAGGAGTTTTTCGACTTTTTCGCGACCGAATTCCTTGGCGAACGCCTGAATCAGCGGCGCTAAAATTCTCGCTTCGACTTCCCGGCGCTTTAGAACGCCGAACTGCTGAGAAAAATTATCCGGTGGCGCCTTGGATTCCACGACTGCTCCTTCGAGTATTGCTGACAATTCCAACATTCGCCTTATCATGCCCGCGACAAGGAAAATCAATGTTCAAATTTCGATATCTCGGCTCTTTGTTTTTAGCGATTTCAGAACCGGAAATTGAATCCGGATGAATTTTTCTTTCCAATCGATAACGCATTGGCCAACATTCGAAATTCTCAATGCCGTCGGGTCGACTTCGCTTGGACTGCCGTGTCAACGGATTTGTTAAGTCCATCTCGCCTGATCCGATCGTTCGCCATTCGGCATCAGGAGGCGCGCCCAACGAACCGGCCAATCTTTACTTTTTCGTTCAAGTCCCGTTTAGCGGCAGCTATGCGGAATTGCGGAAGAGCATGTAAAATTTGCGTATGGCAAAAGCGGAATAGACTTCAAATTGAACCAGGTGAATTCGCGCGCCATTGTCGGGACGAATTCACCGTTTTTACGGCGCAAAATTTGGCTAGCGGCGTTCGCGCCTAAATTCGCGTGGCGATTTCCCGTAGCGATGATAGATCACCGGCCGTTTTCGGAGCAACATTTGCGAGCAGACGAATAGATTTGCGCGGTAGTATTCTAAAATGGGCACTCTACCTTGTACTTGACTAGCTTTCCTCCTTCTGGATGTCTGAACTCCAAACTTTCCGCATGAAGCTGAAGCCTGACGGCCGCAGATGCCGATTCCCCTTCGAAATATAGCCGGTCGCCGAGAACAGGGTGCCCGATCGCATGCAAGTGAACGCGAAGCTGGTGGCTTCGCCCAGTCTCGGGGAAGAGATTGAGCCGGGTTGCGAATTCTTCCCGGCAAACTATTCGCCATCTCGTCGCAGCAGATTTTCCGGACGAAGGATCGATTTTTTGTTTCGGTCTGTTCGGCCAATCTACCGCAATCGGCAATTCGATTCTGCCTTCGGACTTGGCGACTCGGCCTAGGACTCTCGCAATATAGGATTTCCTGACCAGCCTTTTTTCGAATTGTATGCCCAGATTTCTTTGGGCTCCTCGCGTTAGGGCAAACACCATAACGCCCGATGTCCCCAGATCTAGTCGATGAACGAGCAGGGCCTCCGGAAATTCCGCCTTGACTCGAGATTCAAGGCAGTCGGAATGCTCAATTTTCTTTCCGGGTACTGAAAGCAAACCTGAAGGCTTGTTGATCAGCAGCAAAGCGCCGTCTTTGCGAACGATTTCAAGCGGTACATTTGGCGGGCTATAATGGAAATCGCTCATCCGCGGCTTTGCGATTCTGTCGCGCTCCATTCAGAACTCTGCATTTCGATAAGACGAGAAGCGGTTCTCTGAAATGCGAATGAACCCTCGCCTTCCACATACAATTTACTGGGCTCGGCATCTGCCGACGCTATTAGTTTAACTCCAGAATCGTACAAGGCATCGATAAGCATGATGAATCGTCGAGCTTCGTTGTAGTTCGAGCGCGAAAGCAACGGTATGTCGTCCAACAGCAAAACTCGCACGAATTTCGCTAGTGCCAGAAAATCGCCGGGACCGAGCGGTTGGGCGCAAAGCTCCCAGAATCGCGCGCGCGCCGCGCCGTTGCGGAATTGAGGAACGCGAATTTCTCGCCCCGATACTTTCAGTATCAGCGTTTCAGGTTCGCCGCCGATCAAATCCATCCAAATCCGGTCCATTTCACTAGTCGCGGCATCGTCCGCAGGACAGAAGTATGTCTTTTCGCCCTTAATTCGATTCTGACGGTAATCCGTACCTCCATCCAACTGATGGACGACCATCTTTTCATTCAGCAAATCGACGAAAGGCAAGAACAACTTTCGATTCAATCCCTTTTCATAATGTTGCGCGGGTGCTCGATTGGACGTAGTGCAGACCGCAATGTCGCAATTGAATAGACATTCAAACAATCTGCCAACAATCATCGCGTCTGCGATATCTGTTATCTCCATCTCGTCCAGGCACAATAGCCGCCCTTTTCTTGAAATTTCCTTGGCAACCGGCGGAATCGCGTCATTCACACCCGATTTGCGCACTTCGTGAAGGCGCGCATGAACCTCCTGCATGAATTCCAGAAAATGAATCCGTGATTTGCCTTCGACAGTAGTTGTGTCGAACAACAAATCCATAAGCATTGATTTACCGCTGCCGACGCTTCCCCAAATGTAGAGGCCTTTGACGGCTTTGGCTCCATTTCTACGCAACCACCCCTTAATAAGGCTGTGATCCTTTTTCGAAGCCAGGATTCTTGCCTCAAGTTCCTCTAATTCATCGATTGCGGCAATCTGTGCCGGATCGGATTGAATTCTTCTCTCGGCTACGCGAACTTTGTAAATCTCCAAGAGTGAATTCACGGTTTTGTCCAGAATTTTAACGTTATCGTCGCTATTCGTCAGCGGCGCGTTTCGTACCTGCGACCGCGCTTGGTTGCAAGTTTCGCCTGCGGACCGCGGGCAATTCGCGGCCAAAGATACGAGTCTGCCGACAATGAATGAAGAACGGCTCCGTTCACTGAATAGTCGACGCAATTCATTGGCAAATTCAACTTCGAAAACTGCGAAGAAAGACGTTGATTATTTGGTTCTCACCGAGCGAGAATTCGTTTTCAGTTTGCGGTAAATCCAAAAATAGAGTAGTGGAATGGTCGTTGTACACAATATTTCGAAAATTGAGGCAAGTGCTACGACCTGGCGCTCAACCGGGGCGCACGTAAAGATAAAATAGCTTGGGCCAAATGAAATGGACAATAGGAATTGTATTGCTAGCCCGTCGTCGCAGATGTCCGGATACTTCAATTCAAAGGAAATTCGAACATTTGCGGATTTATTCTGCGGAATCGGCGGCTTTCACTACGCAGCCGATTCTCTCGGTCTAGAATGCGTATTCTCATGCGATATCGACCGTGATGCCAGAAAACAATACAAGCATAATTTTGGATTCGAACCGGACGGAGACATAACGCTCATTGAAGTCGACCGAGTTCCGGATCACGAAATTCTATTCGCCGGATTTCCCTGCCAACCTTTCTCGATCATCGGGAAAAGAGAGGGCTTCGCTGACGAAAGAGGCACTCTGATTTTTGAAATCGCTCGCTTCCTTCATGCAAAGCGACCGCAAGCATTTGTATTGGAAAACGTTCGACAGATAGCTACTAACCGGAACGGCAAAACTATGAATGCTATCCTTGAGACGCTCTCGGATGCCGGCTATGACTGCGATTTCAAGCTCTTGAATGCCTTGGATTACGGCCTGCCGCAAAAACGCGAGAGAATGATCATTGTCGGCATGCGCAACGGGCTTGGCCAATTCATCTGGCCTCCGAAATCCAAAGAGCGAATATCGCTTTCGGAAATTTTGGAAACCAGTCCGGATCCCAGGCATTTTGCAAGCGAATATATAAGGAAGAATCGACGCGAAAAGCATTCAGCCAAGGAAAGGCCCGCCATCTGGCATGAAAACAAGAGCGGCAGCGTAAGCAGTCATTCCTTTTCGTGTGCGCTTCGGGCGGGAGCATCTTACAACTACTTGCTGGTGGACGGGGAGAGGCGACTAACGCCGCGCGAGCAATTGCGCTTGCAAGGATTCCCCGACAAATTCGAAATTATCGGCAATGACAGCCAAATTCGGAAGCAGGCCGGCAACGCCGTTCCGGTGCCGCTTGCGCGCGCCGTCATCAAGGAAGTGCTTATCGCAGTCGAAAAATCAGGAATCCAATGCCAAAAGTTTAAGCGAACGATACCGCGACCGCATGCTTGAAAGAGTCGAATTGGCGGCTATTCGGCGCCCGTTCCGCATTTGGCACGGGGACAGAACCGAAGATTAAGGCTGCGCCTGAAGAACAAGAGTTGCCAAATAGCGATTTTTCTTTTGGGAATCGTATCGTGCCGTACCGATGCGTTTCGCAGGAGTATACTTGGGCATCGTTGCACGATATAGAGACTCAACCTATAGGCGCCTGATGGAAAAATCCAAAATCCCGCTTTTCACGCCCGTTCTGGTCGCGGGATCATTGATTATTCTCGTGAGCTTCGCCATCCGTGCAAGCTTCGGCGTATTTCAGATTCCGATTGCGGAGGAATTCGGGTGGCTGCGGGTGGAGTTTTCTCTCGCTATCGCCATACAGAATCTTGCCTGGGGCGTTGGGCAACCGATATTCGGCGCCATCGGCGAGAAATTAGGAGATCGGCTGGCGATAGTTCTAGGCGCGATAATTTATGCTGCAGGTTTGGTTCTGTCGGGCTTTGCCGTTACTCCCGAAGCTCACCAATTTTATGAAATTCTGATTGGATTCGGAGTAGCGGGAACCGGGTTCGGCGTTGTCCTAAGCGTGGTTGGACGGGCTAGTTCCGACGAGAACCGGTCATTGTCGCTCGGAATTGCAACTGCAGCCGGTTCGGCTGGTCAGGTATTTGGCGCGCCCGTTGCCCAGTGGATGCTGGGATTCATGACGTGGCAGCTGGTTTTTATAGCATTTGCGTTTTTGGTTCTTACGGTTTTGTTCGCCGTTCCGTTTATGCGCGGACCGCAGATGGCGTCCCGGCAATTGCTCGAAGAAAGCTTGAGACATATCCTTAAGCAAGCTTGGCGCGACCCGTCCTACACACTGATATTCGTAGGCTTCTTCTCTTGCGGATACCAAATCGCATTCCTTACGGCCCATTTCCCCGCATTTGTGACCGAAATGTGCGGCGCGATCGATCCGTCGGGCACGCTCGCCAGCCTAGGAATTACGACCACGTCGTCTCTAGGCGCCATTGCGATCGCGCTGGTGGGTTTGGCAAACATCGCCGGAACCGTGGCGGCCGGCTGGCTAGGCAAGTACTATCAAA
Organism: Albidovulum sp.; assembly: GCA_028823855.1. Classification (GTDB taxonomy): domain Bacteria; phylum Pseudomonadota; class Alphaproteobacteria; order Rhodobacterales; family Rhodobacteraceae; genus JAPPFL01. The sequence continues at coordinate 12,503 of JAPPFL010000008.1, read as the reverse complement.
AGAAATATTTGCTTGCTTTGATTTACGCAGGACGAACCGTGGCAGCGGCGATATTTATTGTCTTGCCCATAACACCCTCGAGCGTGATCGTTTTCTCTCTGGTTATGGGTCTGCTTTGGCTCGCTACGATTCCTCTCACGAGCGGATTAATTGCCTACATTTACGGTCTTCGCTACATGGGCACGCTTTACGGCATCATATTCCTATCGCACCAAATCGGCGGATTTATCGGGGTATGGCTAGGCGGAGAGCTCTACGACATGTACGGCAACTACACGGTCGTTTGGTGGATAGGCGTAGCAGTAGGCGCGTTGTCGGCGGTCGTTCATTTGCCCGTGAACGAAAAACCAATAAGCGCTAGGCGGAAAGCGGCCGCCTAGGAGGCGGTTTGGACCCTCATACGACGAGTGCGCGTCAATTTGTCGAATCCACAAGTCAACTTATGAGTTTTCCGTAGTTCGCAGAGCAGGAAATTCGGTTGCTTGGCATCCGACCGGCCAGTGTCGGCGAAGCGCGTCGACAACAAGTATTTTCGTCCAGAGCGGCCATTACCGAAAATTTAGGAAACGAAGAATGGACACCGATACCCATGAATTCAACAAGGCGGTTTTGCGGCCTCTGCGACTCGCGCTCTATCATGGCAATGTTAAGGAAGCCGCGATTGCGGTCGAGACAATTTTCGACGAAAATGCGCAAATTCACTTGACGTATCCTTTCGAAACGCTTTGCGGCCCCGATAGCCTTTGCCGCGAGGTATTGGCGTCCCTCGCAAAGTCCATTCCCGATCTGGAGCGGCGAGATACGATAGTAATCGGCGGAACGGCTTCGAACGGTTCCAGGTGGGTTGGATGCTGCGGCTACTACACGGGGTCATTCAAGCACCCATGGCTTGATATTCCGCCGACAGGGCATCAGGCATCGATGCGATTTCACGAATTCTTTAGATTCGAATCCGGAAAAGTCGTCGAAATGCAGGCTCTTTGGGATATTCCCGAACTCATGATTCAAGCGGGCGCGTGGCCCATGTCGCCCAGTCTGGGTCGAGAGTGGCATGTACCCGGACCGGCTACGCAAGACGGCCTTCGCCCGCGTCGCGGTGAAGGCGAAGCAAGCCTGGCTACGGTCAGCAATATGCTAGCGGCGCTCGGCGAGTTTGCGACGGGCGGAGTCGAAGCCATGCGGCTAAACGACTACTGGCATCACGCATGTAGCTGGTACGGACCGGGAGGGATCGGAACCTGCCGAGGAATTCATGGGTTTCGCAATTGGCATCAAATCCCGTTTTTGAACGCAATGCCGGACAGAATAGGCTCGCTCGGATCAGGAAATCTTTTTGCAGAAGGCAACTATGTCGGCTTTACGGCCTGGCCAGGCATGCGAATGACTATTTCTGGCGACGGCTGGCTAGGCATCGCCCCGTCAAACCAGAAAATTACGATGCGAAGCCTAGATTTCTGGCGCTGCGAAGACGAATTGATTCGCGAAAATTGGGTGCTGGTGGACATCCTAGACGTCTATTCGCAGATCGGCGTCGACGTTTTCGCTCGAATGCGCGAATTCAACAAGGCCCGTTGGCGGCATCCAAGCGAATGAAGCCTTTCGCGGCCGCGACACTATCGAATCCGCATTCCGTTGAAATTAGATTGCCGGCCGCCGCGCCTAGGCAATAATTCCTAGCTGTTAACTGCCGCCCGGCGATGAAATTCTATGTGGTCGGCGATGAATGACATGACAAAGAAATAGCTGTGGTCGAATCCATCGCGCATATGGAATGAACAGTTCTGGCGAGTTTCGACCATCGCCTGCAGCAACGATTCCGGCTTTAGCAAATCGTAGAACGGATCCTCGGTTCCCTGATCAACGAGTACCGGACCTGGGAATCCTTTCTCTTTCATAAGGATCGTTGAATCGAATTCTTGCCAATTCGATTCGTTTTCTCCCAGATAAGCTCGAAACTGCTTGCGGCCCCAATCCGACTTTGTCGGATTCGCGATCGGTGCAAACGCGGAAACGGAGCAAAATCGTTTCGGGTTCGCCATCGCGATGGTTAAAGCGCCGTGCCCTCCCATCGAATGGCCGCAGATGCCCTGCATATCGGGTGAAAGGGGAAAATTGGAAAAAACGAATTCAGGAAGTTCGGTTTCGATGTATTCGCGCATCCGGTAGTTTTTGTTCCACGGTTCCTCAGTGGCATCGACGTAAAATCCGGCCCCCATTCCTAGATCGTAGGATTCGTCATCCGGCACCGACGAACCGCGCGGCGAAGTATCCGGGAAGACAACCGCGACACGATGAAGATTGGCGTAGTACTGGGCCATCGACTTGGTCATGGCGTTTTCGTGAGTGCAGGTTAATCCCGAAAGATACCAAACTACCGGCGTAGCGGAGCCTTTGCAGACTTCTGGAAGAAATAAGCCAAACGTCATATCGCAGCAGCACGACTTCGAAGCATGCCTGTAAACTCCTTGTACGCCGCCAAAGCATTTTGTTTCCGAAACGATTTCCATGAAATTTTCCTTTCTGCCTAAATCATCGGGAACGCAGCGAACTCCTAGGCAGGTCAACCGAACCGGTACTCCTTAATTGACCGTAGGAAATTTTGCATCCCGTTCGAAGGACGACTCCGAAATGCTCTCTATTGGCTCAAATTTGTTGTCTAGGGCGATTCCGGTATCATTTCGCTAGTCCGACCTATGCGGCGCCGATGGCGATTCCAGCTGCAAATACCAGCGACCCTCCTAAAACGACTTGCATTGCGGCCCGGAAAAACGGCGTGTCCATGAATTTGTTCTGAATCCACGCTATCGCCCACAATTCCAAAAATACTACGACGATCGCGATAGTTGTCGCGGTCCAGAAGTCGGCGATAAGGTACGGCAGCGCATGGCCCAATCCGCCTACGGCGGTCATTGTCCCCGATGCCGCGCCGCGTTTGATCGGCGAGCCTCTGCCCGACAATTGGCCATCGTCGGATGCCGCTTCCGTAAACCCCATGGAAATTCCCGCCCCGACCGACGCGGCCAAACCTACCAAAAAGGTCGTCGACGTATCGCGTGTTGCAAATGCCGTCGCGAAGATTGGGGCAAGCGTCGACACCGAACCATCCATAAGGCCGGCGAGGCCCGGCTGAATCCAAGTCAAAACAAACTGTCGGCGGGAAAGCCTGTTTTCGGATTCGCGCGCGCCCGCGTCGATGCTCTCCTGCTCAAACGCCGCCGCGCTTTCCACGTGGTCGATTTCGGCTTCCGCCAAATCAGCCAGTAGCTTGCGCGTATCCGCATCTTGGCTTACGCTTGCAGCCTTCCTGTAGAATTCGGATGCCTGGCGTTCCATTGCTTCGGCTTCGGCGCGAATTCTTTCCAGTCCCAGGTTTTCAACCAGCCAAATCGGCTTTCGGCTGTAGAATCCGGCCACATGCTCTCGTCGGATCAAGGGAATCAGGTCGCCGAACCTTTGCTTGTGCAGCTCGACCAGCGAACGCCTGTGGCTTGACTCCTCCTCCGCCATTTTGTCCAGTATTTCCGCCGTCCGAGGAAAATCCCTGCGAACCTTGCTAGCGTATATTCGGAAAATGCGGCTGTCGTCTTCTTCGGAAGAAATCGCCAAAGCGAGAACTTCCTGTTCGCTGAGATCTTGAAATCGACGTCTGAAGGGAAATCCAGGCAGCAACTCGTTCGCCCCCGGCGAAAAACATGTCCAATGCTTCGAAACCTATGCGTCGCACCGACGATTTTCAATGCTGAAATTTCAAGCGGCTTCGAGGAGCAGGTTATTTTGCTCTCGATTTAGCCTGCTCGGATTAATGCCACGCGAATTCGCGGGCCGGAAATCCAAATGGCTTGCCTATCCGCCAAAATTTATTTGGTTCGTCCGGCCGAAGTCAGGACAGCGAAAAATTTCGAGCAGTCGCCAAAAGCAATTTCGCTTACGCAATTGAAACTATTTGCAGCCTGAATCCTGTAGATCGATTCGAACGGCGATCGTCGGCGTGCCTTGGAAATCTACAAACGTTCAACGCCCGCGCAAGGCAGGCCGCCCTAGCAATTCTCTGCTTTAGGAACGGCGATTTGGCCGTTCCATTAGGCGATTGACCGTATGTGCGCCGGCATTGCCGCATTTGCACGGCGCGTTCAGGATCAGTAAACGACGACTGAACGAATCGACTCTCCTGCGTGCATCAGTTCGAATCCGGAATTGATATTGTCGAGAGAGAGCGTGTGCGTGATCATCGGATCGATCTCAATCTTGCCGTCCATGTACCAATCCACGATTTTTGGAACATCGGTCCGCCCGCGAGCACCGCCAAAGGCAGTTCCCTTCCAAACTCTTCCGGTAACAAGCTGGAATGGGCGAGTCGATATCTCTGCCCCGGCCGGAGCGACACCGATTATGATCGATTGGCCCCAGCCGCGATGGCTGCATTCCAGCGCATCGCGCATAACCTGAACATTGCCAGTGCAGTCGAACGTATAGTCGGCACCTCCTATTGGGTCGGCTGGCGTTTTGGTCAAGTCCACGAGATACGGCACGAGATCGCCTTCGACTTCCTTCGGATTGACGAAGTGAGTCATGCCGAACTTTTCGCCCCACTCTTTCTTTGCGGGGTTAACGTCCACGCCGACAATCATGTCGGCGCCGACAAGCCTGAGCCCTTGAATGACATTCAAGCCGATGCCGCCAAGCCCAAATACGATCACTCTAGCCCCGGGCTCGACGCCTGCCGTGTTCATGACCGCGCCCAGTCCGGTCGTAACGCCGCAACCGATATAGCAAATCTTGTCGAAAGGAGCATCATTCCGAACTTTCGCGACAGCGATTTCAGGCAGAACCGTATGCCCGGAAAACGTCGAGCACCCCATGTAATGGAGGATCGGGTCTCCATCCAGCGTAGAGAACCTGCTAGTTCCGTCCGGCATTAGCCCTTGACCCTGCGTCGCGCGAATGGCCGTGCACAGGTTCGTCTTTCGCGACAGGCATGAAGGGCATTCGCGACACTCCGGGGTATAGAGAGGGATAACGTGGTCGCCCTCGCTCACGGTTGTTACGCCCGGTCCAGTGTCGACGACAACGCCAGCGCCTTCGTGGCCCAATATAGCGGGGAAAATTCCTTCGGGGTCCGCTCCGGAAAGAGTGAATTCGTCCGTATGGCAAATCCCCGTCGCCTTGATTTCTACCAGGACTTCCCCTTCCTTGGGCGCTTCCAAATTGACATCCATGATTTCCAGCGGCTTGCCGGCTTCTATCGCAACCGCGGCGCGTGTTTGCATAATATATCTCCGATAAGATTAGCGATTAGATATGATTGTAGCAGCACGCCTGCTAATTCAAGCGTAAAACGGCGAATTTGCCTACATGGCGCAGCATTGGCGACCTCTTTTTTCCGCTGGAGCGGTTGAAGTCCCGCGTGATCAAGTTCGAGTTTCATCCTTTACGCATCGTGCTGCGCTGTTAATATTCGGAAGCCTCAAAATTAGGAGAGCGAAATGGGATCAATTCTCGCGATCGACCAAGGAACTACTTCAAGCCGGGCTATCGTATTCGATAGCGATCTCAAGCCGAAATCAAGCGGGCAGGAAGAATTCACGCAGATTTTCCCCGCCTCGGGTTGGGTCGAGCACAATCCGTCGGAAATCTATTCGTCGACAATAAATTCTGCGAAATCCGCAATGGTCAAGACTGATTCCGAGAAAGTGGCAGCGATAGGCATAACCAACCAGCGGGAGACAGTGCTGGTCTGGGACAAATCCACCGGCGAAACTCTTGGAAACGCAATTGTCTGGCAAGACAGGCGCACGTCGTCCTTTTGCGAGTCTCTTCGTAAAGACGGTCATGAACCGCTTGTCTGCGACAAAACGGGTCTGCTGCTCGATCCGTACTTTTCGGCATCGAAACTATCCTGGATTCTCGACAAGGCAGACGGAGCGCGACAGCGGGCATATAACGGCGAACTGCTTTTCGGCACCGTCGATAGCTTTCTGATATGGAAGCTGACCGGCGGCAAGTCGCATGTGACGGACGCAACCAACGCGTCGCGCACGATGCTCTTCAATATCGCGACGAACGACTGGGACGACGATCTTTTGAGCATTTTCGACATACCTAGATGCATGCTGCCCAAGGTTCGCGACTGCTCCGCAGAATTCGGCGACACCGACCCGGCGGTCTTCGGCCGTTCGATTCCCATTCGCGGGGTTGCCGGAGACCAGCAAGCGGCCACTGTCGGCCAAGCCTGCTTTTTTCCGGGAATGCTCAAATCCACCTACGGCACCGGCTGTTTCGCTCTGCTCAATACTGGAAAGGACAAAGTTACATCCGGGAATCGTCTATTGACGACGATAGCCTATCGGCTGGATGGAGCAACGACCTACGCATTGGAAGGCTCGATCTTCATTGCCGGAGCTGTTGTCCAATGGCTGCGAGACGGGCTTAAAATAATCGATTCAGCATCGGAAACCCAGGCACTCGCAGAATTGGCCGACCTTGGACAAAAGCTTTACTTGGTTCCGGCATTCACCGGACTGGGCGCTCCATATTGGGACGCCGAATGCCGAGGAGCCTTATTCGGCTTGACGCGCAGCAGCGGACCAGCAGAACTTGCGCGTGCGGCGCTAGAAAGCGTCGCTTTCCAAAGCCGCGATCTGATCGAAGCCATGAAGACGGATTGGCCGGAAATGGAGGCTGTCGTTCTGCGTGTCGACGGAGGCATGACGGCGAGCGACTGGACGATGCAAGCTTTAGCCGATCAGCTTGATTCTCCGGTCGACCGCCCGGTAATTACGGAAACCACGGCGCTCGGAGCTGCGTACCTTGCGGGGCTGAAATCCGGCATCTGCCCTCCTCCGGAAGAATTTTCGAAGAGTTGGGCTCTGGAACGCCGGTTTGAGCCTTGTATCTCGAAATCTGTTCGCGACGGCGGCTACGCTGGCTGGAAGGATGCCGTCAAACGAACGCTCGTAAGCAAATCCTAATTCCGAATCTCGGCGAGATTGGCGAAAGGGCATTTCCCGGAGAGTCGTAAAGGCAAGTGCGAGCTCGATGATCCCGATTTCAATTTCAGCTTTGGGCAAGGCAAAATATTAGTTGCGTAGATCAACCGCAGAGCGAAATACGGAATTATTGCCCTTGCAAGTGAACTTGCGTCGCCAAACGGCGATGTAGCTCGGTTGACCGCCAAGTTTCATCGCGGCGGGAACAGAACAAAGCCTGATTGCGAACATGCGGGGACAATCTTGAGCCCGACCAATTGTCGAATTTTACCGAAGTGCCGCGTTAAATGCGATGTCGAAGCAGCCGCTTAAATTTAAAGGACGCTGTTAAGGAAAACTGTTTCTGAAATTGGGCGGAAGCTGCTCTAGCATTCATTCGAGGAACACCATGATCAATGAAAATTCTGTCGAGTTGAATTTGCTGTTCGGGCTTTTGCTCCTGTAAATTCAGTAGGCGCATAAGGGCAACGGAGGATTGCAATGAACCGCCCAAATTTCTCAAGATACAGCAGCAATTCCCGCTAATTGAAAATATTTCTATATTTCAACTTATTTAAAAAGTTCAAAAAATAATTTTCGCAGACTTCTGCTCATGAATTTGCGGATATGACGATTCGCTTTATGCTTTTTTAAAAAATTTCAGGTAAAGCAGCATGAAAAACGTCATGCGCCGGCATTTGTCGATGCCGGGGCTGCTTCGGCTCGTCTGCGACGAGTTCGAGCAGATTCCGGATTCGGTCGATTCGCGCGGCATGGCTCCTGGGGACTGCCTGGCATCCGGCCTGGCCGGCTTCCTCCTGGAGATTCCGTTGCCTCCGCAGTTCGATACCGAGGCGCGGCAGGAACCCGGCGGTCGTGCACATCCTGCGCGCGCTGTTCGGCGTGGCGCGGCCGCCCTCCGACACCTCCATGCGTGAGCGGCTGGACCGGGTCGACCACCGGAAGCTGCGCGGCTGCTTCAGCAAGGCGCTCGCCCAGCTGCAGCGCGGCAAGGTTCTGGAGCAATTCACGGCGTTCGACGGCCACGTGCTGCTGTCGCTGGACGGAACGCAGTATTTCTCCTCGAACAAGGTCCGCTGCGCCGCCTGCTGCCGAAAGCGGCATCGAAACGGCGCGACGAGCTACTGCCACCGGATGCTCGCCCGAGCCCTGGTGTATCCGGACTACAGGGTTGTTTTTCCCGTCGTGCCGGAGATGATCCAAAACGAGGACGGCACCAGCGAGAACGACTGCGAGATTAACGCGGCGCGCCGGTTATTGGAGGGCTTCCGCCGGAAGCATCCCCATCCGGAGACCGTCGTCCGGCAGGACGGCCCTGCCTCGAAGGGCCTACTTTATATCCTCGGCGCCAAGCGCCGCGACCGCGGGTTCCTGTACGACCGGGCAAAGGACCACCCGGTGGCGCGGACCCCGAAGAAGACCGAAAGGACGAAGAAGGGGCGGACCGCGCACGAGTTCCGCTGGCCGGGCGACGCGCCCCTGAACGAAAGCCAGTTCCACATGCGCGGGGACCTGCTGGTTTGTGCGGAAGCGCGCCCGGACGGCTCAAAAACGAGCTGGTCCCGGGCTGCCGACCTGCCGCTCGACAAGACCACGGCAAACCGCGCAGTGCGACCGGCTCGCAGCCGCTGGCGCATCGAGTACGAAACTGTCAATGCCCTGAAGAACCGCGGTTGCGAATTCGAGCACAATTTCGGTCATGGAGAAAACCTGTCGAGCGCCTTCGCCACCCTGTGCCTGCTGGCGTTCCTGATCGACCAGGTTCTGGAGCGCCGCTGCGCGGTGTTAAAAAAAGGCGAAGCCGTACCAGGGTCACAAGCTCTATCTTTGGCAGGAGCTGAGGCATTGCTTCGGCAAGGTCAGGTTGCCGGACCGGGAAACCCTCTGGCGCATGATGGCGACGCCCGGACCCGGAATCGAAGCTGAAAGCATCCTCTACCCCTGCCAATCCGGAAGACATGCGTCCGAATGCGCTCGAACTCGGTTCTTCAATGTCAAGGAAAATCGGCCGGACCGGCACGCTTCGCATGCGGGGCGCGTCCGCCGCTGCGCCTGCGGCTGCTGAAATCCCGAGCGGCGAAACCGAACTCGAACCAGCGCATCAATTGCGCCCTAGCGGGAATTGCTGGCTAGCCAACAAGCCTTCTTGACATCAGTGGGGCAAATTGCTATGTACAAGATTGCGTCTGGGATGAGTCGCCAAGCGCCTCGCCTTAGGGCTTTTGGCCCTAACAGCCCAGTCGCTTTTTTTTTTGCGTTTTGTCAGGAGAGTTGAATTTGCACCTTTGCTATATTGACGAATCTGGCACGCCCGACATTCCTGGTAACACATCACATTTTGTATTGGCTGGCGTGTCCATACCAATCTGGCACTGGCGCCAAGCTGATCAAGAAGTTACGTCAATCAAGAGCGATTACGGTCTTCGGGAATCCGAAATTCATACCGCATGGCTCTTGAGGAAGTATTTGGAGCAATCGCGAATAATTTATTTCGAAACACTTACCTACGATCAACGCCGTGCTGAAGTGACTAAAGCTAGAACGGCTCATTTGCTTCGACTGCAGAGAAACAAAAAAAAAGAGCGCATACCGTCAAATCAGAAAAAACTATAAGCAGACTGAAGCATATATTCACCTTACGCTAACAGAAAGAAGGCGTTTTATCAAGGAAGTAGCTGATTGTGTTTCTGGTTGGGGATTTGCCAGGCTGTTTGCTGAATGTATAGACAAGATCCACTTTAACCCTAAAATTGCGCCGCTATCTCTTGATGAGCAGGCTTTCGAGCAAGTAGTTTCTCGATTTGAACGATATCTGCAAAACATTGATGGAGCTAACGGTAGCGGCAATTACGGTCTAATCGTACATGACAACAATGAAACCGTGGCTCGCAGACATACCAGAATGATGAGAACGTTTCACCAAAATGGCACGTTGTGGATTAACATTCAGAAAATTATCGAGACTCCGCTCTTTGTTGACAGCAAACTAACGAGCATGGTTCAGCTTGCAGACCTCTGCGGCTATTCGTTACGCCGCTATTTGGAAAATAGCGAGACTTGCCTGTTTGAAAGAGTCTATTCTCGCGCCGATCGGCAACTTAAACGCACCGTAGGCGTGCGTCACTTTACGCATGCCAATTGTAAATGCACAATTTGCCGAGACCATCGCAACTAGTTTGTATCACCTACTTTCTGTATCTGTGCTACGGCATCGCAAAGTACTGATAAGAAGGTATTCTCAATTTCTAGTCTCATTCCGTAATCATACCAATTCAGGTTGAAAGCCACGCACGGCAAATGAATCGAATCTTCATTTCGGAAGGTCCACCCATTCTCTTGTCATGATCGAGGCGATCTGGTCGGGCTGCCAGGCGAACTCGGTCCACGCTTCGAGCACCGTTTCGCGGACGTCTTCGACGGTGTCGAACAGCCTGTTCGCCGGCTTGTTTGACTTCAAATGGCCGAAGATGTTCCCCATCTAATTCAGCTCCGGGCTGTAGGGAACCCATCGAATAGTTTGTTCGTACAACCACACTAAGGAGAAACGGAGCAAGAACGGTCGCTACGGACGAATTTCCCGGATTACCCCGTATGCGGTTGATCGTCCTATCGCGACGTATTTCGCAGCCTTGGTCACTTATGTTCCGTTGTTCACGAGTTCCTGCAGGGCGGAGACCGTATCGGCATGAATCGGCGACCGGCCGGGAATGCGACCGCGCTTTCTAGGGTACCAACACATTTCTTGCAATATTGCACGTTATGGAACCGGTGCAATGCCACTTGGGCATTAACCCAACAAAGGTACGTAATGTAACATAAAGGCGTTAACGCATAGTTTGTTAGTTGTATTGCTCTTAGGAAGAACAATACGGGAACGCATCGTGGCGAGACTGCGGGCAGCCCGCCGTCGGAAATTCGCCCTGTCAAAGGCCGAGGTAAGAATGGCCCGGGCAGCCATGGCAATTCGCGAAACTTCGATATCAGATCCGTGCATGGAGTTCGGTGTCCATCTTGCAACTCTCTACTCGTAAGTTTATCCGAATGGGAACTTGCGGGACTACGAAAGGCGCGTTTTCGGCCCTTTTCGTACTATTTTGCACTCATCCGGAACAGGCATGGAAAAGCATGAAAAACCATATCCGTGAACCGATTTCGGTAAAGTCCCGGCGCAAAAAGCGTCGCAAATTTTGCGATCCGTTCCCCGCATGTTTTTTCAGATGTCCATATTTGCAGCTTCGGTCCGTTTAGGCCATCTAATGTACATCGAGCAGCCAGAAATGGATCCTTTGATCCGCAACATAGTTGCTAAGGATATTGCGCCTTCAAAGGGTTTCTTCTGGTTTGGATGACCGTGTTTTGCAATCACCCGGACATGCTGAAGAGGTTCATTCAGACTTTTCCCGGGACAGATACAGATTGTTCCAAAAACGAGGGCTAAGCCGTGCTCCGCCTAGGTGGACGATTCTGACGACATTAAGGCAGAGTTTCACTTGCTAGCGCCGTTGAAATTCTTGAACGTAGAGCTCGCCCCCCAGGCGGCGGGTATGGACACGGGGGTCTGCAATCGCAGTTTCCGCGCGACTAGGATAACCGCATATTTAGACTGAACTTCACGCGAAAGAAATAAAGAAAACCCCAGCGTTTGCAGGCGGAATCGCCCGTATTCCGCCTTTCCGTCCTGCCAACTGCATGGCAACCGTCTTCGAGGGATCGATTCCGAGCAGGTCGAACGCGCGCGCCTGCAGCTTCGTCGGCCGCGACGCTATGGCCGGGGGTCGATCGGGGATCGCCGGCAGCTCCACCTCGTTGAGCGCCGGCGTCGCGAGGTCGGCGAGCAGCGTCGGCATGCCGTGGACCGGCAGGCCGTCCGCCGTTTTCTTCGATTTCGCCTTGGCCTTCGCTCTGTCGGAGACCTCGGCGGTCTCGACCGGCGTCGCCCGCTTCGCCGCCGCGCCTGCCGGGTCGTCGTCTTCGAAGAGAATCGGCGCGAGGCTGCGGCGCATGTGCCATTCGACGTGGCAGGCGAGCATGCACAGGAACACGTGCGCCCGGACGCGCTCCTCGCCGTAGACGAAGACCGGGCGGACCTCGAGGCGGGACGTCTTCATTGTCCGGAACGCTCGCTCCACTCTGGAGAGGGCCTTGCAGGCTTCCACCGCCCGATCCGCCCCGATGTCGCCCGCTCCGAGGCTCGTGCGGACGACGCAGGCCGTCGAGCCGGGCCTCGGCGGCGATTCGGCTCCGGTTGCGCGACCAGGACACGCCGTCCTCCCGGACCTCGATGCGGAAGTGCTTCTCCACCTTCCTGCGGCTGGCCCTGCGCCCCAGCGCCTTGAAGGCGCGGTCGCGGTTGCCCGGCCCGGGCTTTCCGCGCGCGGCGGCGGCCGCGATCTCCCGAAGGACCTCCTCCGTCTTCGAGAGCAGCTCCTCGCGTCGGCGCGCCCGCTCCTCGCGAAGGCGCAGGTCGGGGCAGACCATCAGCCGCTCGCCCGGGAATTCGGGGCTCGCGATCTCGGC
>JAPPFL010000010.1 GCA_028823855.1 Albidovulum sp. | reverse complement strand
CAGAATCCGGGAAGTAGACCGGCATACTGAATCGAAACAAAGACAGCCGCCTCAGAGGGCGGCTACTTTACGTGAAACTAGGTGGCTACATTCGTGAAATTTGGCACACAGTTTCCCGGTAAGTTGCACCTATTACCAGTTCACGGCGATGCATGGCATTCAAGGGCAGCCTGTGGTCGCGCACGCCGATGTTCAAAAAATGTTGGTTCTGGACCATCGAAAGCCATGCCGAGGGCACTTCTCCGGTGTGAATCATGGAAGTGGCCGCCGATTAACATCTCGCCGGTGTGCAACACGGACGACCAGCACGACCAGATCTTCGTCCCGGATTTCGTACACAACGCGATAGTCCCCCACCCTGAGCCGCCTGAGCCCCCGCAGGTCGCCCTTCAGCGCAGCACCGAGATGGGGAGTCTCCACCAGCCGGTCGATGGCGGAAACGATGCTGGTGCGGTCCGGTTTGGCCACACGCCGCATCTCCTTCGCGGCGCTCTCCTTAATCCGTATCGAGAAGCTCACGCCGGACATGGTCCCAGTCCAGCACCGGATCCATGGGATCACGGAGCCGGTCGATTGCGGCGGAAAGATCGTCGAAGTCTTCGAGGTAGTGCTCGATGGCGAGGCGGATGACGTCCGCCCGGCTGCGCCGGAGCTCTGTTGCGGCCCTGTCCAGGGCCTCCACTACCGGGTCCGGCAATCGCGCGGTGACCTGCAGGGGCATGGCGATTCCACCTTTGCAAAGGTAATTGACATTACTTTACATCACTCCAGCCAAAGGGTCAACTCGGTCTGGAAGCAAAACGAGCAAGCCGACAGAACATCGCCGACCGTGCCTCGGCAAGCCCGGCAACACCCGCTGTCACATCGGCGACGCAACGGGATCGTCAATCGATTTCGAGCGCAACGATGTGCGGCCTTCCTCCGATAGCGGGATCCGCGGGTCACGGACTTCGCCTTCCCGGTGCCATGCGATTGCCACCCTGGCTTTCGCCGCTGGTGGACTCGATCGAGCGTAGGCCGAGTATCGGTCAGTGCTACTTCTTTTTCGTCTAGTCCTCGATGTCCGCTGGTAGGACGAAGCGCTCCGGCACCGGGTGCGCCTCCACAAACTCTGCAGCGCGGGTCTTTCCGGGCGAGACGGGCGGCAGTCCCTTGTGCGACAACCATCCAATGCCCATGGGGACAAGGGTCTGCTGTCCCTCGGGTTGGTTGGCCGCGAACGCGGCGGCGACCATGGAACCATCGTCGAATATCAGCGAAAAGGTGTTCACCCGTTGGCTGGCAATGCCTTCGGCAAGGGATCTGTAGACCTAGTTCATCCAGCTCTTCACGTAAGCGGCTAAACTGCGACGTCCCGATTTTAGGTTGATCCGGGTCCGCCCCGGCCGGTACCTTCGAGCCGCAATATTTTCGGCAAGGAGGGATAGCCATGAACGTTCCGGCGCGGGTCGCCGAAGGGCCCGCGGTCAGAAGCGCGGAGGAATGGCGCGAGATCGTCGAGGATTTCGAGCGGGAGGGCGCGGTCGCGTTCGTTTCGCTCGGCCCGGCCCCGGCGGATGCGGCCGCGCGGGACGCGGGGCTCGATCTAGGCGGCGGCATGGTTCTCCGGCTTCGGAGGCGGAATTGCCGGCCAATGTTCCGGAGGGCGGCATCTGGCTGTCGACGCGTCCCGCCGACATGCGCAAGTCCTTCGACGGCCTCGCCGCGCTTGTGCGCAACGATCTCGGCGGCGACGTAGTCTCGGGCGGCTGGTTCGTCTTTGCCGACCGCCGCCGCACGATGATGAAGATAATCGGCTTTGGGCCGGGCGGCTGCTGGATCCGGGCCGGCAGCTCTTCGGCAGCAAGTCGGAGAAGCGGGTCGAGATCCTGCCCGAGCAGATTACGTTCTGGGACCAGTTGGGGCCGGAGAAGCCCGAGGAGCCGGAATTCGAGTTCGCCGAGCGGAAGAAGAATTTCGAATGCGCCGTCAACGAATCGGGGCTGCGGTTCGGGCCGAACGTCCCGATGGAAACGATCCCCCTCGACAGTCCCGAGGCCGAGGCGATCCAGGAATCGGAGCGCGGGCCGGTCGGCGAGAAGACCGTCCACCGGCTGGCGCAAACCCCTCCTCCTTTAGGATCATTCGCTACGTGCTCCGGACCTGGAAGTGCCGCGACACAGGCAAGCTCGTCCCCGCCGGCCGTCCTGGACCGCATCTTCGCCGACGCCGGCTTCCTGGCGGGGATGATGGTCGACAAGTTCTGCCGGCGCCCTTCCGCTGCACCGGCAGCACCAGCGGCTGGAGGTCGCGGGAATCCGGGTGAGCCGCTACAGCCCGGTCAACTGGATGCCTGGGTCGGCGTCCTTGCTCGTCGCGATCCGGGACGCCCAGTTCCGGTCGGTCCTGGAGAGCAGGGCGGTCGCGACGGACAAGACGCCGGTCCGGGCCAGGGAAGATGCGCACCGCCCGGGTTCCGGCCGATGTTCGGCGACCGCGGCGAAATCGACTTCCCCTTCCGGCTGGACCGCAGGAACGGAGCCGTCCCGAACCTGCTCGGCGACTTTGAGCGCGCGCTTCCCGCGGACCGCCCGATGCATGCGCGCCGCCTCCCTACTCGCAATGGTGCGCAGCCTATCCGCCGAATCGGCGCGGCCGCGTTAACCGTCTTTTCGGCGAAAAGCGAAAAAAATGAGTATTCCGATTCAAGCGGTTGCGATGGAAAAAAAATTTTCCGGCTCCGAACTGCGAAGTTAACAGAATGCCATTGGGGCCGGAACCCGCTCGCGATTCCGATGAGGGCGAATTCGATTGGTCGCGCTCCCAGGTCGCGATGCCGCAGCCGAAACAACCTATATCGTTAAGGCTGGATGCCGACGTTCTCGAGTTCTTCAAGTCGCAGGGCCAAGGCTACCAGACGCACATCAACGCGGTTCTCCGAGGCTACATGAAGGCACATCGGTCTTAGCGAAAATCTAAAGCGAGCCGCTTCCCTGCAGGGAGTAACGCTTATCCGGCGATAGCAGCAGCCGTAACAATCGCGGCTAACCCTTCGGCCGGCAAGACCGCAAGGAAAAGGCAAATATTGTCTGCCGTAATTTGGTTCCCAGGAACTGATTGGGCTCTATTTTGCCCAAGACTCCGTTGCTACGCCGTGTCCGGTCGACAGAACGACCGGAAACAAAAAGGAACTCCGAAAGGTCGCCGAGAGGAATTTGCAGCCGGCGTCAAACCTACATTGCTATTTCGCTGCTGTCTCGTCGAAACTTTTGGCCATCGACCAATTTAGCGCTCCCTCGCCGAGGCGGTAGCAATGAGCTAGTAGGTGCGCAGACGAATGAGATCTGCCTCCAACTCGGAAAAGACAGGCAGGAGAATTGCCTAAATCCTGTCCATCGGATCCGCCGGAAAGTAGTACGCGGCAGAGGCAGTTCCCTCCCGCTCGAAGCCGGCGAAGATATTGCATCGCTCTCGCCGGCGCTTCCGACCACGCGGCCGATCGGGGTTTCGACAGAATCGCGCGCCAAATTCCATCCATGCTGAATTGATTTCGGCTCGAGTACGCAGGTCGGGCTGGCGTACAACAACCCTCGCGCCTAGCTGCTTGAGGCGCGAGCTGCGCTTCATCCCCAAGGTGATTTCAAGCGACCAAAAGTTCCCGTTCAACCCAGCCAACCGCTTCGAGAAGACGTTGTCGCTGGAGCGGCTCCAGTAACCGTAAATTCGGCTGCGTGCGCTATGCCAAACCTGTACTTGCCCGAACCGGGAATAGGCTACCCCGCTCTCGGCACCGACCTGGAGAAGGTCGATCCGGCAAGTCTCATCGACGACCTCAAGCTATCCGGTCACGCCTACTCCGTGTTCGAATGGAATTCCTTAAGATCGAGAAACAGTACGCGCAAGGAAAATCGCCGGTCGTCGCTCGCGAATCGCGCTACCGCTTGCGGAAGCATTGCTGCCTTACGCCGACTAGCGCCCATAGCGGGAATTTGCATTGCTTACTTGAATAAAGCGACTTTCCGTTGTTGAAACGATTGGCGGCAGCGGCAGCCGGAAGATGTCGCTTGGGAAACACTTTTTTACGCCGGAGCATATCGATGTACGACTTCGCTGTTATAGTAGATTGGCTGACATTCGCGGTGCGCTGGTTTCACGTCGTCGCGGGCATCGCGTGGATCGGCTCGTCCTTTTACTTTATCGCGCTCGATCTCGGTCTCCGCAAATATCCGTATACGCCCGAGAAAGTGGGCGGCGAACAAATGCAGATCCACGGCGGCGGATTCTACCGCATGCAGAAATATACGGTTGCCCCGGACAATCTTCCCGAGCACCTCGTTTGGTTCAAATGGGAGGCCTATTCGACATGGCTGTCGGGATTCGTACTTTTGGCTCTGATCTATTATCTCGGTGCCGACCTCTACCTTGTTGACACGACGAAGCTGAACATATCCGCAAACGCCGGAATCCTGATTTCGATAGCTTCAATCGGATTGGGCTGGGTACTGTACGATTTCGTGTGCAAAAGCCCGCTCGGCAAGAACGCCTGGCTGCTTCAACTCACGCTCTTTGCAATCCTTGTCGCCATGGCGTGGGGCTACGACCAAGTCTTCACCGGTCGCGCGGCTCTCCTGCATCTAGGTGCATTCACTGCGACGATCATGAGCGCCAACGTATTTTTCATTATCATTCCCAACCAGAAAATCGTCATAGCCGACCTTGTCGCAAATCGAACTCCCGACGTTCGACTCGGCGAACAGGCAAAGCAGCGATCGACTCACAACAACTACCTGACGCTGCCGGTATTGTTTCTGATGCTCGCCAACCACTATCCTCTCTCGTTTGGGACCGAGTACAGTTGGATGATCGCTAGCCTCGTTTTTTTGATGGGAGTTACGATCCGGCATTTCTTCAACACAATGCATTCGGGAAAGGGAAAACCGCTTTGGACATGGCTGGCGACAGCATTGGTTTTCATCGCCATAATGTGGCTTTCGACATTTCGCGATCAAGGCGTAGAGTCGGAAACGTCGGCGCTTTCTCCCACACTTGTAAAATTCGCCAATGCCGCAGGATTCAGCGAAGTGCACGAACTCGCATCCGAAAGGTGCTCGCTTTGCCACGCACGCGAACCGTTGTGGGAAGGCATGCATTGGGCTCCCAAAGGCGTATGGCTTGAAACGGAAGCCGACATAGCCAAGCATGCGCGCGAAATCTACTTGCAGGCCGGGCTTAGCCATGCCATGCCGCCCGCCGGGCTCGTGTTTCTTGAACCTAGCGAAAGGCAGTTGATTGTCGACTGGTACAAGAATGCGATCGGCGATATCAATTCGTGACATTCAAATTCGAAATGCGGCAATAGACAAAAAAATTCTTGGGCGAGTCGCGCAAGGGTGATCGAGAAATCCTTACGAGCGATGCTTCATTGCTCGCAATTTCAACAGGTCCGGTTCAATATTCGATGGATTCGATGTTTGCGAAAGCGCGTATGTTGAGTTTCCATGCCGTTCGACTCCTTTCTTCCCTCCGGTTAATCTGTTGCCATGCACGACGAAGAATTTGAATTTCGGTCGGTTGACGATAGCAATTGGGACGATCTTGTCGGCCTTTTCGATGGGAGGGGCGGCCCGAAATTTTGCTGGTGCATGGTTTGGCGCAAAAAGCCTCCGGCACTGAAAAGCGCGGCCAAGTCGGAAAGACGAGAGTTGCTGAAGTCCGCCCTGCGAGGCGAGGTTGCGAGCGGGCGACCGATAGGAATCCTCGCTTACCGCGGCGGTAGATCCGTGGCTTGGTGCTCAATAGCGCCTCGCGAGTTTTATCGCCCGCTTGGCGGCCTGCCGAGCACCGAACACGGTTTCGAAAACGTTTGGTCCTTGGTCTGCTTCTATATTTCAAGCAAATTTCGGCGAACCGGACTAAAGGGAAAGCTACTGCGAGCGGCGGTCGAGACCGCGCGACAGCACGGCGCAACCGCGATCGAAGCCTATCCCGCCGACCAGGATTCTCCCAGCTACGGTTTCATGGGCCGGGTCGAGTTTTACAAGCGCGAGAAATTCGAAATTGTCGGCCGCGTCGGGACGCGTCGCAGCGTAGCAAGATTGGAACTCCAGCAACCGCAGCAAGTCGGTTGGCCTAGAGTTTTGAAGTGACGATAGCGGGTCGCTTCGACAACGAAAGAGTAGATTTCGTCCCCAATTTCGCTGCCGTACCTGGCTCCCTTAATTTCGAGTTCAGAACAATTGGACGGATTATTTTGCGTTCAATTGGGCTGGAGACGCTTGCGCCGCCCATTCCCCTAATCCTATCAAGGACATTCTCTTCACTCCAATTTGATTTAATTCGAATTACTCGCGCATTCTCGCCGATAAAATTCCTCAGACCAAAATCCGGGGATTTTTTCTTCGGCAAATCGGGGGATTATTAGCCCGGCGCTGACACAAGCCACTCGCGGACGGATTTCAACGGACGCTTCGCCGAGAGTCGGAACGGGTTCCCGGCCGGTCCGAATCATTTTATTGCGAATGGGAATAGGCGCAAGGCTCGCTCGCCGACTGTCGATTCAGCCAGTGGACGGTCTTGATGGGAGCAGCCTAGCGGAAGCACTCGGAGGAGCATTTGCCTGCGGTCTTTCCGGGACAGGCCGAGCGGTCCGTTCTCGTCGTTCGGGACACAGCCACGCCGAACTGCGCAACGAAGTCGGAGACTTCGGGCCTTGACGATCCTGGCGGCGGAACTTGTGCTATATCTGGCGATCGCGATCCGCGGGATTCCGATTGCCAAATTCCCAAGAACACGGCGACGCGCGCATAGTTTGGCAGATTTCATAAAAGAGAGCTACGATTGAACCAGCGAAAGCCGTTTTAGAGCTACGATAATGAATACTGCGAAACTGACATCGAGTGAGAAGCTGCGGAAATTCGCAATAAGCGGCGATCGCCATTGGACCCCGTTTTTCGCCGGGCGCGAAGGCGTAATCAAATACATCGAGGCGGCGTGCGAAAGAGTTGGAAATTGCGACCTGGATGAATATTCGGCATGGAATTCGAGGGCAGGCGTCACGTGCGTGATCCAAGGCGCGCACGGCGCCGGCAAGACTTCGCTGCTAGCTCACATCAAAAAAAATTGGCTAAAGCGCTCAACCGCAGGCGATCCAGCCCCTGTATCGGTCAATATTCCAGTTTTCGCCATTGAGAGCCCCGCAGCACTGGCGCAAGCAATTGAAAATGGATTACCCCGGTCGCTGGCCGACAGGTCGAAAGGCCTGCTCAACAGCATCAAGAGTCTTTCGGTGATGGGCACCGGTCTGTCTTTTGATCGGAGCAGGTCTAATTCGCCAGAAAATCTCCAGTTTCCACAAAACCGAGTGGTTGTACTGATGATCGACGAGGCCCAGAATCTCGATCTTTCGTCTGCACGCACGCCCGAGGCCAAACTTCTACAATGGCTGCATCAAGGGAATCACGGCCTGCCACTATTGCCGGTCTTGGCGGGGCTGGCGCACCTCGATAGCCGCCTTGAATGCGCCGGGATCAGCCGACTCTCTATTGATTCCGTTCACTCGCTGGGCTGCCTCTCGAGGCAGGAGACGTTGCAGTCAGCCACGCTGTTCTTCGACCATTTCGGAATTCCGCGCTCGGAAGCGCGAAGCGATTGGACCGATACTCTTTACAGCCTGTCAGAAGGCTGGCCGATACACCTCCATCACGGTTTTCGCGTACTCGCCGCTCGTGTTGCCGACGCGGAACTCATGCTCGAGGCCGTCGACAGCAACGCGTTTCGGCGCGAGGAGGCAAAGCTGCGCAGCAACTACTATGACGAGAGGACAAATACGCTCCCGGTTCAATTGGCTGCGCGAATGCTAGTCGGAGTCGGCCCGTCGGGCACGCGCGAGGATTATGCAGACGCCATTGACGCGGAACACGAAGCACGACGGGGCGGTCGCGCCTTCCAAATACCGGACGGCCTGAACGCAGACGATCTTTTCGACAGAATGGTGGCCAACGGATTGCTGAAGCGAGTTGAATTCGGAGTATATTGCGTTCCCATACCGTCGCTAAAAAGCTTCGTTACCGCCCGTTCCGGATCCAATCTTCATCTCTTTGCGCAATCGGGCAAAGCGGAAGGCGTTAAGAGAGCTTTGGCACAGGGCAAGGACCCAAATGGCGTGGACATCACCGGACGGACACCTTTGCACATCGCAGCCGAATGCGGTTGGACCGAAATCGTGAAAACTTTGCTCGAGGCGGGTGCCAATACCGAAACCGCTGACGGCAGGGGCAGATTTCCACGCGAACTCCTACCAAGCTATTCGTCCGCGGAACTCAAAGAGATTCTGATACCGGAATACATACCTAGTCCGCTAGCGTCTCGACGCGAACCGGGACCTGAGGATCAGAAGTGCGACGACGATCCCGCCTTCGAAATGTGAGCAAATGCTGCGGAGGCGGATAAAGCGGGACCACCAGTTGACTTTTGGCTTTTCACGTAAAATTTCAAAGAAAATCGGCAAGTTGCAGTGCGCCGAGCCTGCTTTTGTCGCGCCAAATTTTCGGTAACGATCTATGAGCGAAAATTAAGCCCCTTCCGGTGCCCCGCGCCGATTTCCGCCGAGTCGGCGGGCTGCGAATGCCGGGGAACGAGCCTCGGCACTTATCGACGTATCTCAAATAGCTCGCAGTTTCGGCTCGCTTTCGGTCTTTCCCGTGCCAGTCGTGAACAGGCAATCGACGACAGGGAAAGACTTCGTATGTCGCGACCTCCCGGAACTTGGAACGGGCCGGCCGAGAGAGGAATCGAAGTCCAGGCGATTGGAATTCGGCACCTCAAAGCTCGAATTCCCGGCAGCAATACGCGAATCCTGCACCTGCACTTCTCGGCAAAAAAAGGGAGCACCTTGCCATCCTTCGTCGCCACATAACGGTCGGTTGCAAAATTTGATCCTTCCCGTACCGGAAGAGCACGGTCCTAAACCCGAAAGAGCGACGTCACTTCAACTTGAAAGCTTATTTAGTCGCCGGACTTCTCGGCTTCGCGGTTGCGCATCCACAGAAACCACCGCCGAAAACGAGCGGTTGAACCGGCGCGATACGACTCGATAGACTGCAACTCCAAACGATCATGACGCGAAAGCTGTTATGCACGGCCATGAGAGGGCGAATGGCTTGGCGGGAATTTCTTGAACTATTGCAAGGCAGCCATCGCGCGGCGTATCCAAAGAAAACCGGCGCGCTGTCGAATTTAATTTGCCAAGACCGCAATGCCAATGGAAAAACGCCAATGCGCGAGCGCCGAAAAGTCCTGAATTTGATTGCTACGCAGCCAGCTTCTGTTCAGCTGGGCCGGCTACTCGAAAATATTCCTGCGCCGCAGAGACTCCGGATCCGAGCGAGACCGGGTATCCCAAATCGACCATCGCCATTTCGGCGGCCGCAATTCCGGAAATTGCCATTACGTCCGTCAAACTACCCAAATGCCCGATGCGGAAAATTTTGCCTGCGACCTCTCCAAGGCCGACGCCAAATGCGACTTCGTATTTTTCCGCAGCATGCCGCACCAGCTTTCCGCTGTCATAACCATTCGGAACGGTAATTCCAGTTACCGCATTAGATCTGCGTGACGGATCTTCGGCGAAAATCTCAAGATTCCATGCTTCAACGGCTCTTCGTATTCCCTCTGCAATTCTGTGGTGGCGGGCAAATACATTTTCGAGGCCCTCGTCCAGCAAATACTTCGTCGAAGCCAGCAATCCGTTGATAAGGGCGGCGGACGGAGTATACGGATAGCTCCCCGCCTCGTATGAGCGACTCATGGCCGAAAAATCGAAATAAAATTTCGGAAGCCCTGCGGACGAAGCCAAATCGAACGCTTTTTCGCTTACGCCGACGATTGAAAGGCCCGCGGGAAGCATCAGCCCTTTTTGAGAGCCGCAAACGGCAACGTCGACCTTCCATTCGTCCATGCGGAAATCCATAGAAGCGATGGAACTGACTCCGTCGACAAAAAGCATGGCTCCGTGGCCAGCGCCGTCGATCGCGCGCCGAACCGCCAAAATGTCGTTGAGCACTCCGGTCGATGTCTCGCTGTGAGTCGCAAGAACGGCTTTGATTTCGCCTTTCCGGTCGGACTCGAGTTCCCTGGCGATCTCATCAACCGGAATGGGCCTTTTCCACTCCGAATTCACTACCTTTACATTTAGCCCGAACAAGCGGCAAAGATCGATCCACCTGACCGCGAAGTATCCGCCGCTGACCGCCAATACGGTATCGCCGGGCGACAGCGTATTCGCAACCGCGGCCTCCCAACCTCCCGAACCGGAGGCAGGAAAAACAAATACGCGCGCCTTTTCCGTTTTGAGCACTTTTTTCATGCCCTCGATCGCCGGCAGCAAGATTTCCGTGAATACATCTGCCCTGTGATCGACAGTCGGCTGATCGCATGCCTTTCGGATAACATCGGGCATGTTGGTCGGTCCTGGTACGAACACCGGATTCTGCGAAATCATTTGGTTTCTCCCTGTCCGGAAAAGGCGGCGAAGCAATATACGACATCGGCGCCACTTTCTCGACTTTCTTCGTCATTTGGACAAGCCGCGCCTCCGCTTGATCTAGGAGCAATCGTCTATGACTACAAGGCTTCAGCGCCTAAAATCGCGCGGACCAAGCAGCGCTGAGAAATATAGATCTTCCAACCTTCCGGCAAAGGAATCGATTGCATGCAGGCGAACAACTCGGAAGACGCGCGCTCGATCCCGACTGGGCAATCCGTCTACCGAACATCGCCGGCCAGTTTGGTCGCATTTCCGTATTCCCTGCGCGCGTGCATGGACAACTACCGATGCCCTTCCGGACAGCGCCGCGCCTTGGCGCGGAAGCGTTTTCCGCACGCGCGCGCAAAATTCAGGTTGACGCTGGCACTCGTTGAAATACATAGAAAGTTGAGAGAAAGGCTTACCAACCGGACTCACTCGAAAGCAAAACTTCAAATGGGAGATATTCATGAACTTGAAGATATTTAGGGGCTTTGCCGTTGCGGCGGTCGTGAGCGTCGGCGCGGCCGGCTCGGCGGCGGCGGCGGAATGCATTGCGCCTGCCAACCCCGGCGGAGGATGGGACTTTACCTGCAGGACAATCGGCAAAATAATGCACGACATCGGCGTGGTCGACCAGCCGATCCAGGTAACGAACATGGCAGGCGGCGGCGGCGGACTAGCTTTTTCGCACGTAGTTACCAAACGCGACGATGATCCTGAACTGATCGTTGCCGCGTCGTCGGCGACGGCGACTCGCCTCGCGCAAAACGCATATGGCGGCCTCACCGCCGATCAAGTCAGGTTCCTTGGAGCGATTGGCGTCGACCCCGGCGTGATCGCCGTTGCAGCAGATTCCCCGCACATGAGTCTCAATGATCTACTCGACGCAGTCGTCGCGGACCCCGCCTCCGTAACTTTCGCCGGCGGCTCGGCCGTTGGCGGCTTCGATCACCTCAAGGTCCTGATGGCACTCAACCGCGCCGGGCTTACGGACATTCGAACTGTCAAATACATTGGCGTCGACGGCGGAGCCGACGCCATTACGCAAACGATCGGCGGCCACACGCAGGCCATGACCGGCGACATTTCCGAAGTCGTGGGATTTCTTAAGGCCGGCGAAATTCGCGTTTTGGCTGTCTTTGCCGACGAGCGCGTCCCCGGGTTCGAAGATATTCCGACAGCCAGGGAACAAGGCATTGACGTGGTAGCCGGAAACTGGCGCGGACTCTACGTACCGAAAGGAATTTCGGACGAGGATTACATGAAGTGGTCCAACGCTCTCCAGGCGGTGGCCGATTCCGATGCTTGGGCGGAAGCCATGGCGGCGCGCGGACTGGCGCCCTTCAACAAGGTTGGCGACGACTTCCAAAACTACGTCAACGCCGTTGTAGCTGAAATCGAGCAGATGTCCCGCGAAATCGGAGTCATCCAGTAATTCAGGATATCAGCTTGCTTACAAATGATTCTCCCGGGCCCGAAAGGCCCGGGAAGTTCTTAGCGCGCCGGAGCGACCGGATATTTGGCGCGATCATGATCGCGATCGCCCTCTTTTATATTTGGAGCGCTTCGCAGACGCAGGTCAGCTTCTTGTCGGATCCCGTAGGGTCGAAGACTTTTCCCTACATTGTTGGCGCGGTGTCGATTCTTTGCGCATTGATTTTCATTCTGCGCCCTGATCCCGATCCTCCCTGGCCGCGGCTGGCAACGTCAGCCAAAATCGCTTTTGCGGTCGTCGTTCTGATCGGATTTGCGGTTTCACTGGAACCGCTCGGATTCATCATTCCCGCCGCTGTCGCGTCCTCGCTGATCAGCTATCAGATCAGCCCGAAACCATTTAACGCCATGGCCGCAGGCGTAGGGCTTTCGGTCGTTCTTTTCGCAATATTCAGATATGCATTGGGGCTCGGGCTCGCTCCATTCGGACGGGCCCTGGTAGGCTAAGGGAATTTAAAAATAGAACTTTTCGCCAATCTAGCTCAGGGTTTCGCCGTCGCGCTGACCTGGACGACCCTCCTGCTCGCCGTCGCCGGCTGCTTTCTAGGCACGGTAATCGGGTCCCTTCCGGGCCTCGGCCCGTCGAACGGGGTGGCTATACTGATCCCGCTGGCTTTTTCGTTCGGCCTCGACGCGACCCAGGCTCTTGTCCTGATGACATCGGTTTACTACGGCGCGATGTACGGAGGTCGGATATCGTCGATTCTCCTCAATATTCCCGGGGACGAGCCGGCCCTCATGACGACCTTGGACGGCTATCCGATGGCCAAGCAGGGGCGCGCGGCGGATGCGCTGGTGCTTTCGGGCGTCGCATCTTTCGTCGGCGCGCTGCTCGCGACGATCGGCCTGATGCTGATGGCGCCGATACTGGCTAAAGTCGCGTATCTCTTCGGGCCTCCGGAGTATTTCGCGCTCTACCTGCTTGCATTTTGCACTCTTGGAGGAGTGTCGGCGAAAAACCAGGCCAAGGCGGCCATTGCGTCCATGATCGGGCTCGGGATCGCCATGATCGGCCTGGACAACCAAACCGGAATGCCGCGACTGACCTTCGGCGACCTGCACCTTATGGACGGCATCGACTTCCTCGTCGCCATCGTCGGGCTTTTCGCCGTTACAGAGATTTTCGTGTTCATCGAAAGCCACGGCAAGGAATCCGCCATCGGCGTCAAGCTCGGCAAGATCAAGGTGCCGTTCAAGGACATCGCCCACAGCTTCTTCGCCATGCTTCGTTCCACGGTCATCGGCTTCGTCGCCGGAGTCCTTCCCGGAGCGGGCGCATCATTGGGCTCCTTCCTGGCGTACATGTCGGAAAAATCGATTGCTCGCGACAAGGACACGTTCGGCACCGGCAATCCGCGCGGCGTCGCCGCTCCGGAAGCCGGCAACAATGCCGCGGCCGGCGGCGCCCTGGTTCCGATGCTCACTTTGGGAGTGCCGGGCTCGGGAACGACGGCCGTGCTATTGGCGCTGCTTCTGACTCTCAACATAACGCCGGGGCCTCTTCTGTTCGATGAACGCCCGGAAGTTGTTTGGGGATTGATTGCGGCATTGCTGATCGCGAATTTCGTTCTGCTGATCATGAACGTGCCGCTTGTCAGACTCTTCGTTAAAATCCTGTCCGTCCCCGCCTGGCTTCTACTGCCCGGAATCACGATGATATCCTTCGCCGGGATCTACTCGCTGTCGGGAAGCAGCTTCGATCTGCTTCTAATGACCGCTTTCGGCCTGCTCGGCTATTTCATGCGCAAGCTGGACGTGCCGACCGTGCCCATTATTCTCGGCATACTCTTGGGAAAAAATATGGAGGACAGCCTGCGGCGCGCAATGGTGATTTCCGACGGGGACTGGACGTATCTGTTTTCCTCGGGAATTTCGATCGGTCTTTGGATCGCCGCCGTCGCGGGATTTATCGCGCCAATGTTTTTGCGCAACCTCCTTCGCAAGCCGACCCGCCCTCAAAGCTGACATGCCGACTCGCGTTCTCGTGCCTTCGGGCGTTCTCGGACTTGGATTCGATCATGACGCCCTTCGACGCGGCATTGAATCGAGCCCCGACATAATTTGCATAGACGGGGGGTCGACAGACAGCGGACCCTACTATCTCGGAGAGGGAGTTTCCAAATATTCCAGGGCTTCGACCGCTGCGGAATGGAAACAGCTATTGGACGCCCGCGCCGAAGCGGACGTACCGCTCGTCATAGGCTCGTCGGGAACTTGCGGAACCGACTCGATGGTAGACTGGATGTTCGAAATCACGAACGAAATCGCCCGAACCCAAGGACGAAAAGTAAAGGTTGCAACGGTCAAGTCGAGTCAAGAGTCCGGATTCATCGCCGAGGCATTCGGAGAAGGACGCGTCGAGGCGTTGGACCCGGCGATCCCGTTAACCGAAACCGATATCGTCAATTGCTCAAACATCGTCGCACTCGCCGGTGCCGAGCAGATCGGCGCCGCGATCGAGACGGGCGCCGAAATAGTCTTGGCAGGGCGAGCGACAGACACGGCATCCATTGCGTCCCTTCCGCTTATTCGAGGCGACGATGCCGGTTCGGCCTGGCACGGCGCAAAAATCGCGGAATGCGGCGCGCTTTGCTCGACCAAGCCTTTAAGCGGAGTCGTTGTCGTCGAATTCGGAAAATCCGGGTTTTCCGTCGAGCCAATGGCCGACGGAGCCCGATGCACTCCGAGTACAGTATCCGCTCACATGCTATACGAAAACGCTGACCCGTTCATTTTGCATGAGCCCGGCGGTTGCCTGGACGCGACGGATGCGCGATACAGCGCGATTGACGAACGCAAAGTCGCCGTAAAGGGATCGCGGTGGATACGGTCCGATCGCTACGCCGTAAAACTGGAGGGCGCCGGAATTGCGGGATACCAAACGACGATTCTCGCTATCGTCCGCGATTCCCGTTACGTCGAGAACATTGGCGCATGGTCTAGCGACCTCCTGGAATTCCTCTCCGAAACAATATCTGAACGCACGATGCTTGGACCGGACGACTATCGGCTGGAAATCCGGCTTATCGGGATCGACTCCGCGCTTGGCCGCCTAGAAACAAAGCCATCAGCGCCTGCGGAAGTCGGCGCGCTTGCAATCGTTACCGCCCGAACACAGGATGCGGCAACGGAAATTGCTAGATTGGCCAATCCTTTCCTTCTCCACTTTCCCTTGCCGGACGATGAACAGCTACCGACTTTCGCGTTCCCCTACTCCCCGGCAGAAACCGAGAGGGGTCCTATCTACGAATTCAAGCTAAACCATGTTCTTCGCTTGGATGATCCGATGGAGGCGTTCCGGTTGGACGTACTTGAAGCGGGATGACGAATCTGGGGATGCACGTCGAAGGGATCAGGGCCAAGAACGCCGGCCCGTTCATGATTACGATTGATGTCTTTTGCGGTTCACAAGCGGCATTTGAATCTGTATCCGACAAATTTCCAGCTTCGCGCGTTGCCAAGCTTTTCAATTTGGAGGCTCAGGAGGTTCGCCGCTACGAATTGCCAAATTTGAATGTCTTGAAATACTCGTTTCCGAGAACGGTCGCGCAAGGAGGGGCTCTCGATCGCGACATGCACGGAGCGCAGTTTTCGGTGGTGCTTGCCGAGTGCCCATTAAAGGGCGAGGTGATATGAGGAATTTCGAACATGCAGGCTTTGCGACCTCGAATTTGAGCTCTCGCGAGAACTGCATCTCCGCTGATTGATGTCGAAGGCCAACCGCATGAAAACAATCTTGATAGCAGGTCAATCGGTCGTTGATCTTATGTTCGAAGTCTCGGAGATTCCGGCAATGCCGGTCAAGTACCGCGCGTCCGACATGCTGCTTTCCATCGGCGGCTGCGCAATGGTGGCGGCGATCGCGATCGCCCGGCTCGGCGGAAATCCAGTTCTCACAAGCCGAATCGGCGACGATTTTTTCGGAGATTTGATCAAGGACGAACTCGAACGCGAAGGCATCGACACTAGCTATCTTGCGCGAATAAAGGGGGCCGAGACTTCGGTATCGGCGGTATGCACGGATTCCGACGGAGAACGCCAAATTGTCAATTTTCGCGGCGCGAATCTTGGCAATTCGATCGACCTGCCTGCGATTGACTTCGATGCAGTGCTGGTCGACGCGCGCTGGGAGGAAAGCGCCTCCCGCGCGCTAGAAATCGCGGCGGAAAGAGAATTGCCGGGAATTATCGATGCCGAGCAGCCGACTTCGCTACGGATCGCGCAACTTGCGTCCCATGTCGCTTTTTCCGCTCAGGGCCTCTTGCATTTCTCGGGTGAAAGCAATCTGGAAGACGCACTCGAATCCGCATCCAAGCGGCTGCCCGGATGGGTTTCCGTTACCGACGGCGAAAACGGCACCTACACAATGAACGGCAACTCGGTAGAGCGGACCCCCGCATTCAACATTGACGCGGTTGATACAACGGGGGCCGGAGATGTTTGGCACGGCGCCTTCGCCCTTCGGCTGGTCGAAACCGGGTGCGAACTTGAAGCTGTGTCCTTCGCAAATGCGGCGGGCGCACTCAAATGCATTGGAAAGGGCATTCCGGCAGGTACGCCAACTCGCCGCGAAGTTGAAGAATTCCTGTCCGCCAACAAATAATGGCTATCGCTACCGAAAAAAACAACTGCGCTCGCCTTCGGGCAGGATTTGCCGGCGTGCGCAAGATGGCCGCCGGAGTCGACTATTCCGCATTCGAGAGAATTCTCAATTTTGCAGTCGAGGATGGCCCGCCCGGGAAATTCGCCGGTCTCGCCGGTCGGCTTGGCGCTTTTCGAATTCGTTCGGTTGGAAAGGCGCATCGCTTGGCAACGGATTCATCGCCCTCTCGATATTCCAAGCGATCCGGGAGAATTGCCGAGCCGGAGATCCGCGGCATTCGAATGCGGCATTGTTTCCTGCGCACTAATCGCGCGAGGGACTTCATTTGACCCTCGGCATCCTTTGCCTTGGCCGGTCGACCTTCGATATCCGCTTCGCCGACGAAAAATTGGCGGGCATGCTCGCCGCGCTGGATCGAACCGATCGCGCGATCGCTGGCCAGCGGCATATTCTCCTTGACGACGAATCGACCGAGGGCGCTATCCGCGCATTGAAAAAGCGATCCCTTACGGGACTCCTTCTGCTACAGGCGACGTTCACCGACGCTGCTACCGCGGCGCGAGCGGCATCGGAATTTGACTGCCCGATCATGATCTGGGCGATCCCGGAACCGAGAATCGGCGGGCGGCTGCGTTTGAATTCCTTTTGCGGCCTCAATCTGGCTTCGCACGCGCTAAGCCTTCGAGAGCGCGAATTCGGCTGGATCTACTGCGACCCGCAAAGCGAAATTGCGGAACGGGAACTTGCCGAGCTTTTGGCCGGAAACCGCCTCTCCCGCCGCATCTACCCGCATCCGGTCCCCGAGGCGTCGCCTCTACCCTGTCCTCCCGCGGAGTCCCTGAAAACCAAGCGCATAGCCCGTCTTGGCGAACCGCCGCCCGGCTTCGACACTTGCCATTACGATGCGCGCCAGCTGAAGGATGTATTCGGCATTTCCGTGGACGAACTCGGCATTTGCGATCTGTTCGAAGCCGCGAAAAATTCCACTCGCGAGGACACAGAATCTCTGCTCGACGGCGCGCGGGAATCGCTGCAGGGCATCGATGAGCTCGACGCCTCTTCCACTTCCCGCTCAATGGAGCTTTGCGCCGGACTGGAATCCATACGCGCCGAAGGCGCGTTCGACGCGATCGCGATCCGATGCTGGCCGGAGACCTTTACCGAATTCGGCGGAGCGGTCTGCGGACCCGTCGGGACATTATGCGAAAGCAAAATTCCCTGCGCTTGCGAAGCGGACGTGTACGGCTCGGTTTCGCAACTGATGCTGCAGGAAATCGCGAGTCAGCCCGTCTTTCTAGCCGATCTCGCCGATCTGGATTCGGCAAGCGATACGGGCGTCGTGTGGCATTGCGGCCAAGCTCCCTACTCAATGAAGGATCCAGAGGCTCCGGCGACTGCGACAGTACACTCCAACAGGCGTCTTCCTCTGCTGAGAGAATTCCCGTTGCGACCCGGCCGGATTACATTCCTTCGGGTCAGCCGCTCATTCGGCGAACTGAAAATCGTCATGGCGGGAGGAGAAATGCTTAAGCGGCCAATGGCATTCACGGGAACGAGCGGCATCTTTAGATTCGATCTGCCGGCCTCGGAGGCTCTCCGGCGAATCATTGGCTGCGGTCTCGAACACCACATGGCGCTGGCCTACGGCGACTTTCGGAATGAAATTCGATCGGTCGCCGCTCATTTCGGCCTCCCGTGCCTGGAATTGTAAATTCGTGGTTCGCTACGGGATTATAGGCGCGGGAATGATGGGCGCGGAGCATATTCGCAATATTTCCCTTCTAGAAGACGCTTCGGTCGCCGGCCTCGCGGACTCCGACCCGAGCATGCTGGAAATGTCGGCAGAGCTGGCAGGAGGGCGCGGCGCCGCATATTCAGACTACAGGGATTTGCTGGCGGCCGATATCTGCGACGCTTACGTCGTCGCGACGCCGAACGACACCCATCACGATATCATGCTGGACGTCCTAGAGGCAAAGAAGCCAATTCTCTGCGAAAAGCCGCTATGCACGACTTCTACCGACTGCCGGAGCCTTATAAAAAGGGCCGAAATCTTGAACGTGCCCGTCTGGGTCGCCATGGAATATCGCTTCATGCCTCCGCTAGCGCGAATGCTCGAAAGAATGCGAAGCGGCGAAATCGGCAATCCGGTAATGCTGTCGATCAGGGAGCATCGCTTTCCGTTTCTTCAAAAAGTCGGGAACTGGAACCGGTTCAATCGCAGAACCGGCGGAACGCTAGTCGAAAAGTGCTGCCACTTTTGGGATCTTATGCGCTTGATGCTCCAATCGGATCCCGTTCGCGTCTTCGCTTCGGCAGGCTCGGACGTCAATCACAAGGACGAACTGTACGACGGCGAGTTTCCCGACATATTGGACAACGCCTTCGCAGTCGTCGAATTCGCGAACGGGACCAGAGGCATGCTTGATCTATGCATGTTTGCGGAGGGCGGCGACTGGCAGAATACTGTTTCGGTAGTTGGCTCCTCGGGTCGAATGGAGGCGCGAGTTCCAGCCACATTTCGATTTAGCGCCGGGAAACTCCGCCATTCCGAAATCGCCTTTTCGGACCGGACCTTTCGGCCGGATGCGGTCGAACAGATACCGGTAGACAGCAGAATACTTGAAGCCGGCGAGCATCACGGCTCGACTTTTTTCCAGCACCAAGGCTTTTACGATCTTGTCAGGAAGGGATCCGGGAAGCCCGCCGTGTCGCTAAGGGACGGCCTTTGGTCGGTGGTTTTGGGAGAAGCAGCGGAATGTTCGGCGCGAACGGGCCGTTCATGCGAACTGAAATAGAATCATGATTGTCATTACCGAATTCATGGACGATGCCGCTGTCGGCGATTTGACTTGCCAATTTCAAGTCCGCTACGATCCGGATCTGCACGGAAGGCGGAACGATCTGCTTCGCGCCGCCGGCAGCGCCGAAGCGATCATCGTCCGGAATCGTACCAAGGTCGACAAGCAACTCCTGGAATTCGGCGGGAACCTGAAATGCGTGGGGCGGCTTGGCACCGGACTCGACAACATCGATGTCGGCGAGTGCCGGATTCGCGGCGTCGAAGTATTTAGCGGAGCGGGAATCAATGCGAGAAGCGTCGCCGAATACGTAATTGCGTCCGCGTTCGCATTGGTTAGGGGCTCATTTGGGTTCAAGGAAAGGATTCTCGACGGCGAATGGCCGAGAACCGAGGCGACGGGCAGCGAACTCGCCGGGAAAAGGCTCGGGCTTGTCGGGTTCGGCGCGACGGCGCGAGCAACAGCGGATATCGCTACCGGACTCGGCATGAAAACCGCTGCGAACGACCCCTATTTGCCCGGAGACCACGAGCACTGGCGAAGGAGAACCGAAAGGATGGAATTAACCGACCTGCTCGGTTGGTGCGATATCGCCAGTGTCCACGTTCCTCTCGTTGATTCGACCCGGCATTTGATCAATGCCGACGCGCTCGCAAAAATGCGGCCCGGCGCATTTCTCGTGAACGCGTCCCGCGGAGGCGTCGCCGACGATCTGGCTGTGGCCCGAGCCCTGGAATCGGAGCATCTTGGAGGCGCGGCGCTAGATGTGTTCGAAACCGAGCCATTAAGCGACGAAATCGCAGGCGCCTTTAAAAACTGCCCGAATTTGATTCTGACTCCGCATATCGCGGGCGTAACGCAACAGGCGAACCGGCGCGTGAGCTTCGCTGTCGGAAAGGCAGTCGCAAATCATCTCAAAGAATAGTGAATCGGCGCGAACTTCATAGTACTGGGAATTCCGGGCCGGACGCTCGGTTGGCAGAGGCGGCGAGTTCGACCGAATTTTCGAGTCGAACCGGTAGCCATTCCATGACTAAGGCTGAAACAATTGATTCCAACCACTTGGCGAACGCGCTTCGCCGGCCATCGCTCCGATTCAACGACAGAACATTTATTCGCTTCCCGGACGGGGAGGAAACGATTTCCTTTAAGGCATTTTTCGAAAACGCGTCGCGCGTCGCGTCGGTTCTTCGCGACTCGGGGCTTCGGCCCGGCGACCGAGTCGCGGTCCAGGTCGAAAAATCCGTCGAAGCGCTTGAACTGTACCTGGGAGCCGTTTGGGCGGGCGGCGTATTTCTTCCGCTAAATCCCGGCTACACGAATTCGGAAATGTCTTTTTTCATCGACGACGCTTCGCCTCGAATTCTTGTATGCGACCCTTCAAGACTAGACGATCTAGTTCCGATCGCGAAGGATGAAGGCGTCGGCACCTTGCTGACTCTTGACTGCGACGGTCTGGGAACGCTTTCCGAGAAAACGCCCGCTGCGATTCCGGCCGGGATTCCCTTTATGCGCGGAGCGGACGATCTGGCGGCGATTCTCTATACGTCGGGTACCACCGGGCGCCCGAAAGGCGCGATGCTGAGCCACGACAATCTAGTATCGAATGCAACGACGCTTGCCGAGACATGGCAATTCAGCGAACGCGACGCTCTGATTCACGCCTTGCCCATCTTCCACACGCACGGGCTTTTCGTCGCTACGAACGTCGCCTTGCTGGCCTGCTCGTCCCTTGTCTTCATGCCCAAATTCGACGCAAAAAAAATTGTCGCGGCGATGCCCGGAGCTTCGGCCTTGATGGGCGTTCCGACCTACTATACCAGGCTGCTCGGCGAACCGGGACTTGGATCGGCGGCGCGCGGCATGCGGCTGTTCGTTTCCGGCTCCGCGCCCTTGCTTTCCGCGACGCACGAAAGTTGGCGGCAAACGACGGGGCACGCGATACTCGAGCGCTACGGTATGACCGAAACAAGCATGATCACTTCGAATCCTTACGGCGGCGAACGCAGGGCCGGAACTGTCGGAAAGCCGTTGCATGACATAGAAGTCAGAATCGTCGACGCGAACGGAAATCTCGCGGGGGCCGGAGAACCCGGGACAATAGAAGTTCGAGGCCGCAACGTGTTCAAGGGCTATTGGCGAATGCCGGACGCGACGGCCCGGGAGTTTCGCGACGACGGTTTCTTCGTTACCGGCGATATCGCGTCCGCGAGCGAGGACGGCTATATTTCAATTATCGGCCGCGCAAAGGACGTTGTCATTTGCGGCGGCTTCAACATTTATCCCAAAGAGGTCGAAACGCTGATCGATGAATATGAAGGCGTGGTCGAAAGCGCGGTTTTCGGCGTTCCCCATCCCGACCTCGGCGAGGTTGGCGTAGCTGCGGTAGTAGCGCTTGGAAGCATTACTCCGTCGGAAATCAATAATTTTCTGGAAGGGCGAATTGCCCTGTACAAGCGGCCGAGAATGATTCTGCTGGTTGACGAATTGCCGCGAAACTCCATGGGTAAAGTCCAAAAAATCGAACTTCGGCGAAATTGGGCCGATTTGTTCAAAGATTCGGCAGCCAAGAATTCGAAGCGGGGCGCATGAACGCATTCGGGGATCGGCACTCCCGCGTGCCGCGCCTACTCGCCGCTAAACTTGAAACGAGACTCTGGACGGTATTGACGGAAAGCTCTTGGAAGCAATTAATTTGCGACGTTGTGTGAATAAGATTCGGTCGCGGCAGGCAGCTAGTTCGAGGAATTACGCTTCCGCAATAGGACCCAATATTTCTAGAGTCCGGAATGCCGAGTTTGCTTGGACAGCGGCCGAACAAATGCTTGCCGCGCTCGACACGGCGACGGACGCGAAACATTTCGATTCGACCCAAACAACGTAGAGTAAACAGAATTTGCCGTGCCTCCATTCCGACTCTGCAAATCTTTTGATTGCCGCCCCGCTTGGGTTCATTTGTTCGGCAGCTGTTCACCGGTCGTTTCCACGCTCGCACGAACGGAGTCATGCAGGCCGCTCCGCCCCCCTTTGGCCTTCGCGGAACCTCGCAGGCGCGCGCCGTCCGCCTTGAGGCAACAGAAGAACCTGTATTTGTATGTCGCCCCGCCGCGATTGAAATGCGGCACGCTTGGTCTTCGGCTCTGTTATCCGATTCGGCGGGCCCGCGCATACTTGGCTTGGAGGGCGCAATACATATCCCAAGTCAAGGGCGGGGCGTTCGGCTTCGGCAGCAGCGACCCTTCCAAGTTGCGCAAGGCGCGGACGTTGCCGACGAAACTTCCACCCGTACTCTCAACCTCGTCTTTTCCGGTTTTCACATGCGTTCGGGAACTTGAACAAACCATCGGGAAAAGTTCACGCGGCCGCCGGTGAGGTTGTAGCCCGAAAAGGAGACACGCGAGAGCAAGCGGAATATTTCGCGGCTTGTCCAGTCCGCAGCAAACAAGGAGCCGGGGATTTCAATTTCCGCTACGGCAGGGCGGCCTTCTTCAACGCCGAATGGTCGTTTGAAACGGTTTTCAATCCCATTGTATTCCGGATCGGAATATAAAGCGTTGAAAAATGTCTGCATGCTACTAAAGGTCTTGCCATTCAGCATGTTAGCGTCGGCGACCGCCCCAATGAATCGACACTTGGAATCTAAGTAAAGGTGGCGGATCGTACGCAGCGTTGCGGTTTGGATGCCTCAAAAATTTGTTGAAAGAGAATTTATTTTTGGCAAGGTTTCCATTGGAGTTTTTTATAGATTCGATATTTGGAATCGGCGGCGAATTCAGCGCGGACTAGGCGGTCTGCCACAATTTCGGAGGATCGACTATGGAAACAAACGCAGCATCCAGCGGAATCAATCTCGACCGGAAGACTCTTAAATCGATCGCGAAACGGTCCGACAAGCCCGGGCTTGCCTATATAGCGAAATGGCTGGCGCTGCTGGCTGCGACGGGGCTTCTGGTTTGGCTGACCCTCGACTCGCTCTGGGTCTGGCCGGCAATGTTCGCCTACGGAATCGTTTTGACAGTGCCGTCGTACTCATTCAGCCATGAAACCTGTCATGGAACCGCGTTCAAAACCAGGTGGCTGAATGAAGCCGTTCTGTGGACAACCTCGCTGGTCTACATGGACGAGCCGCTCCATCGCAGATATTCGCATACGAACCACCATACCTACACCTGGCATATCGGCAAAGACAGCCAAATGCCGTTTGATACGCCAATGAATTTCCCGGGTTGGCTATACGACGTCTCGGGCCTCAATCTCCTGCGTTTTCATTTGGTTTCGCTCCTCCAGCTGGCCGCGAAGCAGTACACGGACACTATGCGCATGGCCGTTCCGGCCGGTGAATTCCCGAAAATGACGCGCAACGCGCGAATATTCATCTTAATTTACGCGGGTATTGCGGCCTTGATCGGATCGGGCATCTACTGGCCACTCTGGTTTCTCGTCATTCCTAGAATTCTGGGGGCTCCGGTGATGCTGCTGTACACGTTAATTCAGCATGTCGAACTGCAGGAAAACTCGCCCTCGATTGTCGAAAGCACGCGCTCCTTTACGACATCGCGCTTCTCTCGATTTTTATATATGAACATGAACAATCACGTGGAGCATCATCTCTATCCGCAGGTTCCGTTTTACGCGCTTCCCGAACTGAATGAAGCGGTCCAGGATCAACTCCCGGCGCCCGACCGAGGGTTTCTTCGCACGAATTGGGAAGTGCTGATGGTTGTTGTTCGCCGTTCGCTCGGACTAAACACAAAAGCGCCCACGATTCGCCAAGCCCCTCATATGATCACTGAAGGCGGCTACGAACGTATCGCAACGAAAACAATGTAGGCGAGCTTGCCTGAAATTGTTTGTTCTGAAATTCGTATTTCATTTCGGGACCGGATCGGACTTTGTAGCCGGAACTCGCGGTACAAGATTAGAATAGAGCTGCGGGCAGTGTCGGCGCCGCTGGCGTCGGCCGGGCAACCCTTTCCGGAGCAAGGATAGGGAAATGCGCATGAACGAAGCGACGGACTATTCGATTTCCTTCGCGGCAAAACCGCAGCCACTGACCCTGGAACAGGCTGCGATGATCACGCCGCCGATGCAATCTATCGACACCGAGGGAATTATCGATGTTCCGAGGATGCGCGCCTTTCGAAAAAACAGAGTGCGCGAGCAATTGGCCATATACGGCTTCGGAGCCGTAGTGCTTACGGAACCGCTTTCCATTCGATACGCGGTAGGCGTTCGCAATTGCGCGCTGTTTCAAATGCACATCAAGGCCGGATACTTGTTTATGTCGGCTGACGGCCATGCCGTCTACTTCGATAGTGCTCCGGGCCGGTCTACGGGCGCACAACTGGAAACTATCGATGAAGTCCGCGACGATATTTTGCCTCTCTCCTATATGTTTTCGGGAAACAGACAGGAGGAATGGGCGAAGAATTGGGCCGCGCAGATCGCCGATCTTGTGGCGAGGCATTGCGGTAGCGAAACGCATATCGGTGTCGAGAGTTCGGGTTCGCTGGCGACTGCGGCGCTTGAAGACTTAGGCTTGCGGGTTAGCGACCCGGCCGAAGCTCTTGCTGCCGCTAGAAAAATCAAGTGCCCGGAAGAAATCCTGGCAATGAATCAGGCTATCGCAGTCGCCGAGGACGGAATGACCCGAATGCGCGACAATCTTCGCAACGGCGTCACCGAGCTGCAACTTTGGTCGCATATGTGGCAAGCTTTGATCGAGGGAGGTGGGGAATGGATCGACTATCGATTGCTGGCTTCGGGCGAGAGAACCAACCCCTGGCAACAGGAAGCATCCTCCCGAATGATCAGGGCCGGCGACATGGTGGTTTTCGATTGCGGCATGCTCGGTCCCTGGAGCTACGGGGCGGACATTAGCCGAGCCTTCAACTGCGGCCCGGGAAAGCCGACCGATTACCAAAGGAAACTCTATACTCTTGCCTGGAACGAAATCCGCCACAACGCGGACCTCATGAGAACCGGAGCTAGTTTTCGCGAGATCATTGATCGCCGGTACATGGTCGAGGAAGGATTCGGATTCCAGACCTATCCCTGTCTTGCCCACGGGCTCGGCATGGGCGACGAATGGCCGGTTATCTACTATCCCGTCGATGAAAAATTCCACTATGACGGCGAGATTGAGACGGGAATGGTGATGTGCGTCGAGAGCTACGTGGGAGAAATCGGAGGCGCCGAAGGAGTAAAACTTGAGGATCAAGTCCTGATTTTGGACAACGGGCATATCGTGCTTTCGCGCTACCCGTACGAAGAATCCCTTTTGCCGCGGGAGGTTTAATTCTTGAAATGCGCTGTTCGCTAGAACAGCCCTAACCGTAAGGGCACGGCTTTTAATGTGATCGGCAGAAAGGCAGTCACGGTCGGTTCAAGGGAAGTGTTTACGGGACGCCTCGGACAGTTACGGCTCCTGGCACCGACGGCCAAGATGTTCCCAATGGCGCATTGGGAAGTATCATGCGCCAACCGGGCCTTCACAAACGACTGTTCCGCTAATTGGCGTCAATGCCAACGCAAACCGCCGCCTCCTGCATTCAGGAATCGGGGACCTTAAAAAAGCACTT
This sequence comes from Albidovulum sp., assembly GCA_028823855.1. GTDB lineage: Bacteria > Pseudomonadota > Alphaproteobacteria > Rhodobacterales > Rhodobacteraceae > JAPPFL01. The sequence continues at coordinate 48,270 of JAPPFL010000010.1, read as the reverse complement.
TTGAGAAGTTTTCGAACGGCACTGGCAAACAGGGACGCTACAGATGCAAGGGTAAAGGGTTGCCGGTTTCAAAGCAGGCTGCACGAGGCGGCACTTGAGAAAGTGCGCTACCACGAAGTCTTGTCAGCCATGCTATAACCGCAAATTTCATGCGGACGCGCCACGGAGCCCGGCGTTTCAGAAAAGACGAACGTTCTTCAGATGGAAGTTCTGCAAGGCCTTCTAAGTACAATTCTATACAGGAAGCTAGTTCCCGCATAGCCTCATCCTTTGATCGCGCAAACGTTGCAATATCGAGATCAACACAGATTGCTTCCCAATGCTTGTCATAGCCATAGATGTAACAACGAAGAATAGAAGACATTCCAAATCACGATCTAGTTTCGAATCGATAAACCGTTCATAGTTTTCCTGCAGATGATTGGAAGGTGCAAATTAGTAGCATCGGTCAAGCAAAACACGATGTGATGACAATAAAGACGGTGACGAACTGGCGATGAGTGCCGAATATCGTTCTGTCGATGCCGTTTCCTTTTGCACTCAAGCGCCAATTCGGTTGAGCCGTAGCATCCGATAGACCGTCGGCCTGGAGATTGAGCGGGCGTTCGGCAGGCAGCCGGCCGAGGAGGCCGGAATCCAGGCGCGGGCGATCGGGATTGATGATATCGATCCGGTCCCTAAGAATTCGCAGGGCGCTTGCCCTGATATAGTTCCTCGTAAATTCCCGCGTGTCCATTGCCGCCTCTTCTTGCCCGCGTCAGCCCCCGAGCTCCCGGATCCGCTCCTTCGGGAAGTCGTGATAGACAGCCATGCGGCCGATGGAGAGGTTGCGGATCACGTCGCTGATGGACGGGCAGCCCTTCGTATCCCGCAGCATCTCCTCGGCCTGGCGTCGATTTGCTCGGCCGCCCTCCCCTTCGCCCGCGCCGCGGCAAGGCCGGCAATGGCGAAGGGTCTTGGAATATTCTGGCTTGAGACGGCGGTTTTCACGAATTCCTTGCCGATGGATTTTTCAGTGATTCCGGAACAATCCGGAGCGGGATTTCTTTTCCAAGGAGGTTTCTTACGGTTGCTCCTCTGTCCATTTGAGATCATATCCGGCAACGTTTTGGCACCGGACGGAAAGTCCCGAACCCCATTGCCTTCGAAGCAAAACGCCGGACCTATGCCTAACGCTCGGTAACGGCCTCTTCAGCCGTGAAATAATGGAGCGCTAGCTGATTCGTTGAAACCGCCGAGAACGGAGTCGAATCCATGATTTCATTCGCCGAGCGAGACGTTTCCGCAAGAATGTTCGGGAAAAGCCGCCTTGAATACCCGCACCGCAAATCGTCAACGGCACGCACCGGCGGCATGGGTCGCCTCCCTTGCGGGGAGCGGCCTGCAAGAGCAACGTGCAGGATCTCGCTCCCGCTCCGGGCTGAAATCGCAAGATAAGAAAAACGCCCTGAAATCAATTTGCGTTCTTTCACAGCGAAAACGGAGCATTCCTTCCTTGGCGAACTAGGCACCATCCAAGCCTGCATATTGATTGAAATTTAGATTTTATTTGGATTCCCTGAGGAAGAATACGCTTGGACTACACGCCGCAACCGGGATGCCGTTTTTCGGCCTTGCCTAAGTCAAACCTTTCGGCTTAACGGAATACACTGTCATTGTTATAATGGGTAAACGGCACTGGGGCGAATACGATGGTAGCCAACAGTTTGGTAGATCGCATTCGACTTGGTGAGGATTCGACCCTGGAGTTCAAGCCTGTAGAAGTTGCCGGAAAGCGCGTCAGAAGTCCGGATCGACGAGGTTTCGCCGACGATTTGGCATCGATGGCGAATGGTCTAGGCGGAACCGTGGTACTGGGGTTGGACGACGTGAGCCGGAAAGTGATCGGTATTCCGTTGAAAGACCTGGATATTGTTGAACGCTGGGCCCGGGAAATTTGCAACGACTCGATTGAACCTCCGATCGATGCAGATATACGCAAGATTTCGATCAAGGATTCCGCTGGCAGGTCAGTTCCGGTCATCCGGATTGACTTGACGCGCAGTCTTTTCGTCCACGAGAGTCCAGGCGGACATTTCCGCAGGATAGGCAGTTCAAAGCGTGAAATTTCACCAGAAGTACTCGCGCGATTGATTCAGGAACGCAGCTCCACCCGCCTCATTCGTTTCGACGAATCCATCGTTCCCGGATCCAGCCCGTCAGATCTGCAATTCTCGCTTACGCGAAGATTTACATTGGACGACCCAAAAGAAGATGCTTTGCGCAAGCAGCGCATTGTCGCGAACGACGAAAACGAGGACGAAAGGTTGACCATCGCAGGAGCGCTCCTGTGCACGGCGGAACCGCAAAGTTGGTTGCCGCACTCTTACATCCAGGCGGTCAGCTACGCCGGAGAGCGTACAGACACCGACTATCAAACCGATTCCCGCGATATCGGAGGCCCCATCGACGAACAGGTTACCGAAGCGCTGCACTTCGTGAGGCGAAATATGATGGTGCGGGCAACAAAGAGAATGGCAAGGTCGGACCAGCCTCAATTCAGCGAGCGAGCCGTGTTCGAGGCCCTTGTGAACGCCGTTGCGCATCGCGACTACTCAATGGCCGGTTCGCGAATTCGCCTTCACCTGTTTGGGGACCGGCTCGAACTCTACATTCCAGGTGCACTTGCCAGCACTCTGACACCGGACTGCCTCCACCTAAGGCAGGCCAGCCGGAACGAGCTCATCGTGTCCTTGCTTGCCCGTTGCAACGCGCCTACCGGCCTTGATCGATCACGAATGATGGATCGCCGCGGCGACGGCGTACCCATCATCCGCGAAGAATGCGAGCGCATGTCAGGATGCCTACCCGAATATAGTCTACTTGACGAGACCGAGTTACGCCTCGTGATGCGGGCGGCGGGTTAGGCGCGGGATTCGATCGCGATGAACGAATCAGGATCGGAGACTCTCCTCAGGCACTATCCGATTTCGGCTAACAGTCGGATACTTCTCAATCTGGCACGGCGTCAATGACCGTCATCAAGCGGATCGTGTATCTTGCAAATTCACGGAAGTTGGCGAGGCGACGCATCGCCGGCCGCGAGTGGGCGACCGGAATGAGGATCGGAAGCTGAATGCGGCCCGTTAGCGAACGCGGCGGCCGGGAGGTATCGGAGTACGAACGCCTATTCGGGGACGGAAGCGGTCCCCGAGTTCTCGACATTATCGATGTTCCAGTGGTTAAGCGGTGCCCTTTCCGTCATCAGGCCGAAATCTGGCTGCTCGATAAGGAATTCTATTGGGAAAAAGCCGGTGCGTATTCGCCATTCGATCTTCCGATTCTTGCCGAGCCGGTCGATGTGCTCTGGGTTGACGTCTACAGCACCTATGACGGTCTCGACGACAAGATTCCGATAGAGGCAGCTGGGAAGAGGGCCACCGATTTGCGGAGGATTGCAGCAGAAGAAATCGCGCCTTAAGTTTTGCGCCAGGCGAAGCATGCGGAAATTCCAAACGGCGCCTGCAAGGCCGGTCCAGCCATGCGGGCAGCCCCTATGCTTTGCGGGTTACCGACCCCGGATACGAACAGCGATACCTCGCGAAAATCGGCGGAACTTACAGAATAGGCAAGTGCCACCTTGTCATCAGCCTTGGAGAATAATTTCAGGACTCGTTTTACAAGCTCATCGCTTCCATTATCGAACCTAGCGGGAATTAGAATCGTGCATGAGAATGAAAGAAAGATCTTCACGATTGGGCATTCCAATCATACGATGGATTTTTTTCTCAGACTCCTGATCGGAAATCGCGTGACTGCCGTAGCCGATGTGCGTTCCGCTCCCTACAGCCGCTTCAATCCCCATTTCAACCGCGAGCAGTTGGCCGCAGCGCTCAACGATTCCGGCATCATGTATACGTATCTTGGCCGCGAGCTGGGCGGTCGGTCGGACGATCAGAGATGTTACGAAAATGGCCGCATACGTTACGACCGCATCGCGCGCACTCAGCTCTTTTCCGACGGCCTACGGAGAATTTTGCAGGGCGCCGAAAAGTACGATTTGGCTCTGATGTGTGCCGAGAAGGAACCGCTCCACTGCCATCGGGCGCTTCTCATCGGACATGAACTCGACAAACTTGGTATCGAAGTCGCCCATATCTTGCCCGACGGAAGGCCTGAACCGCACTCCAACGCAATGGAACGCCTGCTTGCCGAGTTCGACCGCAAGGAAGGCGACGCGTTGTTTCGCCAGGAGATGCCGCACGGCGACCTCATCGAAGAAGCAATTTCCTATCAGACCACGCGCGTAGGCCATTCCGTCAAGCAAGTCGCAAGGGTGTCGAAAAAGGAAGTCCGATGAAGGTATCGACAATCGGTTTCACCAAGAAATCCGCACAGCGGTTCTTCGAGCTCCTGCGCGAATCCGGCGCTGCTCGAATCGTCGATGTGAGGCTACACACTACGTCGCAGCTTGCCGGTTTCGCCAAGAAAGGCGACCTAGCCTGGTTGGCACGCGAACTTTGCGGCGCGGAATACGTCCACGAACCATGCCTCGCTCCCACGAAGGAATTATTGACTGGCTACCGGCAAGGAAAAATTCCATGGGAGGAGTACGAGTTTCGGTTCATAAATCTTATGGAGTCACGGCGAGTCGAATCCGCCCTGTCTCCGGAGATTGTAGACAATGGCTGCCTTCTATGCAGCGAAGACCAGCCTCACCATTGTCACAGGCGGCTCGTTGCGGAGTATTTGAAAAAGCACTGGGGCGGTCTAGAAATCGAACATCTGGGTCTGAAGAAAGGCGCTTGCCGAAATGAAAATCCGGTTTCGAATACAGTTCCAACAAGGGAAGGACCAAGAGACTGACAGGCCGATCGGCTGAGAAACCAAGCCGACTCAGCTTGCAAGACCAAATCCGTCGCGAACAGCTATCAAACTTCTAGGGTACGTTCCAAGATGGGCGAATCCGCTGGATTCTTTGCCTGAACAAGCGGCTTGCGACAGCAACAAACGGACGGAAGCGGAAATTGACAGTCAGGGATTGCGCCCGCTAAACAATTTGGCCTGCATAGGCGCTCACTCCAGATCCGATGCGAATCTATTTGGGTCTGATCTCTTTTTCGGCACTTGACTGAGCCGAAAGAACCGCCAAAAGTCCGACGACACCGGCCCGTAGTATCGCAATCCCGCCCGTGAAACCGGGAAACGGAAGTCGACAGGTCCTCCTTGAAAGCCGCCCCTGAAATAGATTTCCGCTTTTGGGTTCCAAATGCCGGTGCCGTTTCAACCCTGCCGATACAGCCGAGATCGCACCAATAATCCCTTGCCATAAACAAATTTTGAAGCCGGCAGTCAACTGCGGCGAATTTTGTTTCCTATGGTTTTCCCCGCCTTCAGTAGATTCCGGAATTGCGACGAATAATAGACATTTTAGTCGATTCTCCTAAGTTAGGTACCGCTTGGCATTGTCTTCCAATGCGCCTTGCCACTAAATTCCCTGAAATGCTGCCCGAATGAACCCGATTGCCAAAATGCACAAGGGAAGCGCCCTTTATAGGATTTCGGTTCTGTCCGTTATGGCACTGTTGATCGGAGTATCGGCATCGCTTGCCGCCATAGCGTTTGCGGACAGCGTGATCTGGCTGAATAACGCACTTCTTATTTCTCCTAGAATGAGGGTTCAGTACGCCGGCAGCCCTTATGTCGTATTAGCGGCAACTCTGTTCGCGCCGATAGCGGGCGGCATCATAGTCGGATTACTCTTGCAGAAATTCACGAACGCGCGGCGGCCTCTCGGCCCGGCCGATGTCATTGTCGCGACGCAGATGCGGCTGCCTCTTCCCGACGCCCGGTCGGGCATCGTATCGACTATGGCAGCGGCGCTGTCCATCGGATTCGGCGCCTCGGTCGGTCAATACGGGCCCATGGTGTATTTGGGCGCCCTGATCGGAAGCGCGGCGGAAAAGCTTAAGCTGCGAATTCGGTCCATTTCTGCGATCGCGATGGCATGCGGCGTCGCTGCCGCGATTTCAACCGCGTTCAATGCCCCGATCGCGGGGCTCGTATTCGCTCACGAAGTCATACTCCGGCACTACTCTCTGCAGGCATTTGCCCCGGTTACAGTTGCATCGGCTACGGGCTACGTCATCGCAAACGTTATGTTCGACCGCCCGCCCCTGTTTCTCGTGGAATTCCCGGGTGTCGCGAACAGCCACGAATTCCTTTTGTTCGCCATGCTGGGAGTAATCGCGGCGCTAATCGCTAAAATCTACATGAGGTTTCTTTTGCGCAGCGCGGAAATCGCAAAGAAATTGGCGATCCCGCAATGGGTTAAACCCGGGCTCGCAGGCCTCGCGGTCGGCGTCACCGCCCTCTGGCTGCCCGATGTAATTGGCATTGGAAAAGAAGCGCTGAGGTTTGCAACCATCGAAGGAGCCTTCACGCCTACGGAGCTACTCGTTCTTGTGGCGGCGAAAATCATTCTGACGGCCGTCTGCCTCGGGTTCGGATTCGCCGGCGGCGTTTTCAGCCCGGCCTTATTGATCGGGATACTCTCCGGCGCCCTGTTCTGGAATCTGCTCGACGGATTCCAGCTCTTGGAAAACTCCGGAATTGTCGTTTACGCCGTTTGCGGCATGATGGCCGTCACCAGTCCGGTGATCGGAGCACCTCTGACGACCATTCTCATCGTCTTCGAATTGACTCGAAACTACGACCTGACGGTGGCCGCCATGGTAGCCGTCGTTTTTTCCAATTTGGTCTCCTATCGGATATTTGGCAGGTCGCTGTTCGACATCCAGCTTGCCGCGAAGGGCGTCGACCTCTCGACAGGCCGCGATCACGCCAGGCTCGCTGCAATAAGCGTCGCAAAATTTGCTACAACCGATTTTCCTGCCGCATCGCCCGACGAACCGGCGCAAGCCGCTTTGGACCGCTGCCCCCGGGAACAATGGAATGAAATTTACGTCGCCGGGAACAATGGAGATTTTCATGGAATAATGTACAAAAGCGAGCGATTCAATGATCCGAATGCTCTGGTAGCCGACGTAACGCGTCCCGCTACCGTGATTTTCGACGAAGAAACCAATGTAAAGCAAGCAATGGAGAAATTCATAGGCTTCGTCGGCACCGCGGCGCCGCTTGTGGCTTCCGACGGCCGGCTTCTCGGCGTCGTAACCGAAGCCGACATTTTCCGCGCCTACCTCGATACCGTCCAAGAATTGCGCAATGAAGAAAACGCTTCGGCTTAGCGCGCCAATTATTGCGGCATGCGCGGCGATGTCGTCCGCCGCCGGTGAATCCATCGTCGTTGTCTCGTGGGGCGGCTCCTACGAAGCGGCCCAGAGAACCGCGATTTTCGAACCGTTTGCCGAATACTCGGGTGCGATGCCAGCAATACGGCAGCATTCCGGATCCGTGGAGGAAATCCGAACTCGGGCGGAGGAGGAAAGTTGGGATGTCATCGACATGCAGGAGGATCACGCGATCACTGCCTGCGAACAAGGCCTGCTCCTCGATTTCGACTACCGCCGAATTGTATCGCCGTATCGAGACACGCGAATTGAAGATGATTTCGTGGACGGCGCCTTCCTGGACTGCGCCGTAGCTCAGAACCTCTATGCGACCGTTGTTGCGTACAACGACAGCGCATTTCCCGGCATCAAACCGAGTCGAATCAACGACTTCTTCGATGTCGAGAATTTTCCGGGAATGCGCGCGCTGCCGAAAAGCCCCGACGCGATTCTCGAATGGGCGCTGCTTGCGATCGGCGTACCCGTCAGGCAGGTTTACGATCTCCTAAGTACTGACCGGGGGCTGCGCCTCGCATTCAGAAAGCTCGACGAAATTAGAGACAGCATAGTTTGGTGGACCGATATTTCGAATGCGGTACGAATGCTTAATGACGGGAGCGCGGCGATGGCATCCGGCTTCAACGGGCGTTTCTTTTCGGCCTCGCACGACTCGGGCGCGCCCATCACCATCATTTGGGACGGCAGAATAATCGGCTACGAGGTATGGGCGATCGTAGCGTCCACCGACCAAGCAAAGCTTGCAAAGGAATTCGTAGAATTCGCGACATCCCCCGTGCAGTTGGCGAAACTGTCCGAAATCATTCCATACGGTCCGGCAAGAAATTCCGCTTTGCTCCGAGTCGGCAAAAACAGCGTTTCAGGAACGCCGATGAACGAACATCTGCCTAATGCACCGCACCATAAGGGCCGGGCAATTATTCGAGACAGCGCATGGTATTCGAATACCGCCGGCCTTCGGCAGCGCCGCTTCGATGCCTGGCTGAAAACAAAATAGGGGCTGAACAGCAACCGTTCGTTTCGAAAACCTGCTGCCGAACTTCGAATCGAACGACTAACGATCCAATTGGCGCCTGCGTCGACGCGGGCCTGCGCTCCTGCGATGCGGCGTTTTTCATTCCAGCGATTTCAAGCGGTCATTTTCGCTGCGATTTTTTCGGCAATCATCATCACAGGAGCATTGAGATTGCCGGTTGTTATACGAGGAATTATCGAAGCATCGACGATTCTTAGCCCGTCGATCTCGTGCACGAGTCCTTGGCCGTCGACGACGCTGTCCATGCCTGCTCCCATTCGGCAGGTGCCGCACGGGTGGTATTGAGTTCCGATATTGCGGCGAAGCCACGACTCGACCTCGCCGTCGCTCAAGCTCCGCAAGTCCGGATCGACAGATTCGCCGCGTAATTCATCCCATGCGGACTGCCGGGCGATCCGCTCGGCGCGTCGAACCGCGTTTACGAGGTCGCGACGGTCCAGTTTATCGGCCAAATAGTTGTGAACGATTTCCGGATTTGCCCGCGGGTCGGCGGAAGTCAGCTTGACATGCCCTTTCGATCGCGGACGCATCAAGCAAATTTGGTATTGGAAACCTTCAGCCGTCTTGATCATGCCGTCTTGAAATTTTCCAAGTACCGGTATGAATTCAATCTGAATATCGGCTCGTTCAACATGTTCGCTGCTCTTGTAGAATGCTCCGACCTCGAAAAAATTGCCTGCGCAGGGGCCCGTCCTGGTCAATAGCCAGCGAGCGCCCGCCGAAACTCTGGCCATCGAATTAACGGCCGGTTGCGGAGAGACGCCTCTTTGCGACGCGCGAAAACCAACGGAAACCGCTATGTGGTCTTCAAGGTATTTTCCGACCGCCGGAGCATCCAGCGCGGGCTCTATCCCCGCCGCGAGCAGTTCCGTTTTGTCGCCGATGCCCGACAGCATGAGGAGCTGCGGCGTCTTGTACGCTCCGGCGCACAGCACGACCTCCCGTTCGGACTTAAACAAATGCGCGTCTCCGCCCTTGGAAGACACAACTTCGATCGCGAAGGCCCGTCGCCGGTCCAGAATGATTTTCCTGCATTCGGCATTGGCCAGGACAGTCAGGTTTTCGCGTCCTGCGGCGCGCCTCAAATAGCCCCATGCCGAACTGGCGCGCACGCCGCGATCTATATTGGCCTGGAAGGCGAATACGCCTTCAAGGCTTCCGGCGTTGTAGTCGTCGATCTTTTCCAGGCCCGCTTGCGCGCCAGCCTCGATAAATGCCCGGTAGATCGGCAATTCGGCTTTGCAGGTTACGACCCGGATTGGCCCGCCCGTTCCGCGATGCTCGCTCGAACCGCCGTCGAAGTCCTCTATATTCTTGAAGTGAGGCAAGCACTTTTCGTAAGACCAGTCTTCCAAGCCTGAATCGGCCCAGCAATCGAAATCCCTAGGATCGCCTCTTACGAAGACCATCCCGTTGATGGATGCCGAGCCGCCGACAACCTTGCCGCGAGCGTGTTCGATGCATCGGCCGTCGAGGTACGGTTCCGGACCGGTGTTGAAATTCCACGTTAATTTTAAGTCGGCGAGCGCTAGCGCAAGCGCGCCGGGCATTCGAACCTTGGCTCGGCGGTCGCTGCCCCCGGCTTCAACGAGAAGAACCTTCATATTCGGATTTTCGGAGAGACGCGCCGCAACGATGCATCCCGCCGCCCCGGCCCCGACGACGATATAGTCGAACAATTTCCTTGCGGCGCTCCGGATCTTTCCAGGCATCGATTCCATCCATTAGCAGCCGGATAATCCCTGTTCGGTATTCCGAGTCGATCGGAATACGAAAGTCAACCGGCGCCGCGATCAACAACGCGTCGGCAATTTCCGAACTTGCGAATTAATATCGAAGCTGCGAAGGTCCGACGAACTCGAATAGGGAGGAAACAGAATGGGAAGTCACGGTCGCTGCCTTTGCGGGAACGTGTCCTGGTCGTTCACGGGCGAAGCGAATTCATCCTGCCATTGCCACTGCGAAAGCTGTCGAAGATGCACGGCCGCGCCATTCACGACCTTTGTCGGAGTCGACAAGAACCGGTTCACATGGAACGGCGACAAGCCGACTCGCTACGAGTCCTCGCCCGGCATCCACAGGAGTTTTTGCGGAAATTGCGGAACTTCAATGTCATTTGAGACCGCGAAGCTTGAGGACGAGATCTTTCTTTACGCGGCGACGATGATCAATCCCCAGGACGCGCGGCCAAGCCACCATATTTTTTGGGAAGAGAAACTCCCATGGATTCAATTAGGCGACGAGTTGGAAAAATTTACGGGCTTCGGCCCGCCGTTAACGCGCTCGCTACAATGACAACAGATTCTATGCGCATGGAGCCGGAAGAAAGCTCTTCGCGATTTCGGCGACCATTCGGAATAAGAGCTATCTTGGCCGCTGTATTTCTTAGGGCTTGCCGAATCGCGAGGATAGCCCCATGAGCGGTTGCGCCGAGACTTGAAGCCAGCGAAATTCCGAAATCGCTTTCAACCGCATCACGGAAAGCGGTCGAGGGATTGCTTGGCCAATGTCTCTCTGCGTCTCCTGTCGGAATTTGAAATTGCTAAAGGATCTTTCGCAGGGAACGGCCGTGGAAGCTGAACTGAAAAACGGCAACGGAATCGAACCGCGGCCGACGAAGGCGGCGGCGAATGGTTGGAAACCTGCGAGGCTGAATTAGACCATGTCAAACGAATTGCGCCTCGGAATTGCGGGACTAGGAACGGTCGGTGCCGGCGTTGTAAAAATCGTCGAAAAAAATTCCGATATTCTGGCAAAGAAGTGCGGTCGAGGAATTGAGATAGCAGCCGTCTCGGCGCGCTCTCGATCAAAGAAGCGCGGAATTGAGATTTCCGGCTACGCCTGGGAGGACGATCCGGTGGCTTTGGCGCGCCGGAAAGATATCGATGTCTTTATCGAATTGATCGGCGGCGAAAACGGCTCGGCCAAGGCCTCGGTAGAAGCGGCCCTGGATACCGGAAAGCATGTTGTAACCGCCAACAAGGCTATGCTCGCGGTACACGGGCAGTATTTGGCAGAACTGGCGGAGCAGCGCCGACTCGCTCTCCGATTCGAAGCGGCCGTCGCGGGCGGCATCCCGGTCGTAAAAGTACTGTCGGAGAGCATGGCCGCGAACAGGGTGAAAAGAGTCCTCGGAGTTATGAACGGCACATGCAACTATATCTTGACGCGCATGGAAAGTTCGGGACTGTCGTACGAAGAAGTTTTCGCTGAAGCAAATGGTCTTGGCTATTTGGAGGCGGATCCATCGCTTGACGTTGGAGGAATCGACTCAGGGCACAAGCTTGCGCTTTTGGCCTCCATCGCCTTCGGTACTCGCGTCGATTTCGAGAGCATGGATATCGAAGGAATCGATCGCGTATCGATCACCGACATCGAGCAGGCTCGCGACATGGGATTCAGGATCAAGCTTCTTGGCGTGGCAAAATTGACAGGAAAGGGTCTCGAGCAACGTACCCAGCCGTGCCTAGTACCGGCGGATTCGCCGTTGGGGCGGCTCGAAAACGCCACCAATATGATCGTCATCGAAGGAGATGCCTCGGGACAGATATTCTTGCAGGGCGCCGGGGCCGGCGAAGGCCCGACTTCTTCATCCGTTTTGAGCGACGTGGTTGAACTCGCCCGAGGCCAGCGCGCTACGACGTTCGGTCAGCCGGCGGCAAGCCTCGTCGATGCCAAGCCCGTCTGTTCCGATCTTTCCGCCCCGTTCTATTTGCGAATGACCTTGAAGGACGAACCGGGCGTGCTCGCTTTGATCGCCTCGGTTCTGGGGGATGCCGGAATCTCCATCGACAGGATGCGGCAGTACAAGCACGAAGGCGAAGCCGCGCCCGTCATCATGGTAACGCACAGGACTTCGCCAGCGGAAATCGCCAAAGCGATTTCGCGAATCAAGACATCCGGGGCAGTTTTGGAGGACCCGGTTTCGATCCGCATTGAAGAAATCTAAAACCGGCCTCGGAATCGCGCTTGGCGAACCGGGCCTCTCGCAGGAGCGGCCTCGATGAATGCAGACGACCAGTTTCGAGACCGAATGCTATCGCTTGGCTTGGCGCGCGTTTCCGAAGCGGCGGCACTAGCGTCCGCTCGCCTTATCGGACGAGGCGACCAAAACGCAGCGGATCAGGCGGCTGTCGATGCCATGCGCACGCAGTTGAACATGCTCGACATATCCGGGACGATCGCGATCGGCGAAGGCGAACGCGACGAAGCGCCAATGCTCTATATCGGCGAGTCGGTCGGAACCGGACAGGGCCCGGTTGTCGACATCGCGCTAGATCCGTTGGAAGGAACCGCGCTAACGGCCAAGGACATGCCGAACGCTCTTACCGTAATCGCGATGGGGCCGGACGGATCCATGCTTCGCGCTCCAGATGTCTATATGGACAAGATCGCTATCGGGCCGGGATACCCGACCGGCGTAGTCGATCTCGATATGCCGCCTCGAGAGCGAGTGCTCAAACTCGCCAAGGCAAAAAATTGCCGAGCCGACGAAATTACGGTTTGCGTTCTTGAGCGAGAACGCCACGTCAGAATAATCGAGGAGCTTCGCGATGTTGGAGCCGCAATTCGACTGATATCGGATGGCGACGTCGCCGCCGTCATTCACTGCGCGGAAGCCGAATCGACAGGCATCGACATGTATATGGGGATTGGAGGCGCACCGGAGGGCGTGCTCGCCGCCGCCGCTCTAAGGTGCATGGGAGGCCAGATGCAGGGCCGCCTCCTTTTTCGAAGCGACGCCGAAACCGGCCGCGCCGAAAGAGCGGGAATCGAAGATCTTGACAGGGTCTACACGCGAGACGACCTGGTAGGCGGCCACGTCATATTCGCCGCAACCGGCGTAACCGACGGATCGGTGCTTCGAGGCATTCGTCGCAGAGGCGAATTTCTTGAATCCGAAACAATTCTAATGCGGTCGAAAACGGGCTCAGTACGACGAATGTTTTATCGAACGCCGGTAGACAGGGCGTGAAGATCGAATCCGGCAGTTTCGATGGATTTGCCGGCAACGAACGCGCGGAGTCGTTTTTGGGAGTTGAACGATCCGCAACCGGAAAGAGATGGATTGGGCCTTCCATCGTTTCGGAACGGTCCGCCGTAGAAATAGAGCAGAATACCCGGCTTCCGGGAATCATTTGCCGAGTACTAGCAAGCCGAAACGTTTCTGCATGCGATGCCAAAGCCTATCTTGAACCGAAATTACGCGATCTCATGTGCGACCCCTCGAACCTGCTTGACATGGATCGCGCAGTCGAAAGATTTCTGCATGCCGTCCTAAGCAGGCGGAAAATAGCGATTTTCGCGGATTACGATGTCGATGGCACCTGTTCCGCCTGCATGCTTTCGAATTGGATCGAAGTCATGTCGCTTCGTCCTACCGTTTATATTCCGGACCGCCTTACGGAGGGCTACGGCCCCAACCCGGATGCCATGGCGAAACTGTCTGCCGAACACGAGATGATCATTTGCGTGGATTGCGGCACGACGGCCAACGACGCGCTTGCCGCCGCGCAGCGTTCCGAAATTATTGTATTGGACCACCACACCGGAGGCGAATTCCTTCCCGACTCAGCGGCGGTCGTCAATCCCAATCGGCAAGACGAGGAGTCCGACCTCGGCTACCTTTCTGCCGCGGGAGTCGTATTCATGTTCCTCGTGGCGGCTAACCGTCAAATTCGCGCCAGGGGCATGACCGCTCCCGACATATTAGGTTCTCTCGATCTCGTCGCCCTCGCGACCGTAGCCGACATGGCGCCGCTGACTGGACTGAACCGCGCCCTCGTACGCCAGGGGCTGACCGTCGCAAGAATGCGAAAGCGCGCCGGGCTACGGGCGCTAACTGAAACCGCCGGTGTCAATTCTACGCTTTCTGCCTACCACCTTGGCTATGTTTTGGGTCCAAGAATCAACGCCGGCGGACGAATAGGAAAATCCGACATAGGATTGAAACTACTTTTAACCAGAGAAGCGCCGCAAGCCAGATTTCTGGCGAAGCAACTGGAAGAACTGAACCGGGAGCGCCGCGACATGACGGAAATCGTCATTGAAGAGGCCCAAGCTCAGGCCGAATCGCGGGCAGTCGACGCGCCGTTGGTCTGGGCTGCCAAAGAAGGCTGGCATCCAGGCATAGTTGGAATTGCCGCGGCGCGTCTAGCCCAGAAATTTTCGCGGCCAGCGGTTGTCATAGCAATCGACCGGGAGCAGGGAAAAGGATCGGCCCGATCGATTCGAGGTATCGATCTTGGCGCAGCTGTCGCGATTTGCAGAACGGAAAACCTATTGGTGCGAGGCGGCGGACACGCGATGGCGGCCGGCCTAACCGTCGAAAAAGACAGGATAGAAGAAGCCATGACCAGAATCGGGCAGTTGCTTGATAAGCAAGGCGCGCGCGAGCTGCGGTCCGCAACCTTGCGCGTCCAGGGCGCTATCATGCCTTCCGCGATTTCGCTGGATTTGATCGACGCCCTTGAAGCCGTCGGACCATACGGGTCGGGCTCGCCTGCGCCGAGATTCGTGCTGCCGTCCGTTCGAGTCAAATTTGCCAAGACCATAAAGCAAAAGCATCTAATGCTGTCGCTTTCCGATGAATCCGGCGCAACGATTGAAGCCATCGCTTTTGGAGCAAATGAAAGCCCTTTGGGACCATTTCTAACGGATAGGAAAATCGGGGCTATTCATGTCGCCGGAATATTGTCTTTAAACGATTACCGAGGACGCATTCGCCGGCGAATCGAAATCGAAGATGCTGCAAAAGCTGTTCCGAACTGAGCAAGGCGGAATCAGAGGTCGGTCGAAATCCTGTTCGGCGCTCTACGAATTATTATCAATTTCTCCACGAGTTTCATTCGAATCCGGCACCGCTTCATCCAGCGATAATTGGCTTCAAAATTTCTTTGCCGGCTCCTGAATCCCACAGAATTATTCGTTTGGACTCGGATACCATAGGCTAGAAGAAAATCCTCGTCGTTGCCGACATCCTGCTTGATCTTTACCGATTCTGCGACTATGTGTCGCTTCCGCAATCGTTAGCGGTCCCTTCGTCTATCGGTTAGGACGCCAGGTTTTCAACCTGGAAAGAGGGGTTCGATTCCCCTAGGGACTGCCAAAACCAATTTTTGCCGGACCTAGCTTCCCCGGCGATTCTAAGATGCGCCACCGTCGCCGCGGTTCGTGCACGCCATGATCGGCACAGCCGCCAAGCTGCAACGACCCAATAAATGCAAATTACCGCCAGAATCTTTCGCTTAAAAAAAACGCCGAAATCTCCTTTGCTTTCCCAAGCGCATGTATGGCAGTCCTCGCCGTCCGCCGTTTAGCGTCGGCTTCAATGTATCCACAGGAACAAAACCATTCGCCCCCGTTTCGAGCAAGACACGAAAGCTGGTCCGATGAGACTCGATCCATCATCGTCCCGCTCCCGAATCGCCGGAAGGACCATCAATCGCGCCAATTCCAACCGCGAACTCTCGACGCGCAACCTCTGAATCCGCCTCCCATCGTCGCAGTCAATCCCGCCATTTCAGCACTGGCCGGAACGTCTCAATGAACTTCGCATAGGCGGTAGATTGTTCGCCATATTGCCTACATCCGTTCGGGACATGCACAGGAAACGAAGATTGTGGCGTCATGTATGCATTTTCGAAAGGATAATTCGCCAAAACGCGAAACTGCCCAGCGACTCCATGGAGTTGCCGTTATCGATATTGGCATCAAATAAAGGCCGTTCCGGCGAAATCAGATTTGTTTGACGGAAGCGAAAATCTATTCGAGCAGATTCGGGAAATTGATAGCGTAGACAATTCGGACCGCCGACTACTTCGTGCCGCATTCATTTGTGGTGGCGGTGATCGCGTTTGTCCTCAATTCGCTCAGCCAAACGCCGCCTCTGATCCTCGGGCATGGACGAGATTCGATCGAATATGATGCCGTGACCAAGTTCCAGTTCCTTTGCGAGCTGCTCACTTCTCACTTGGAGAATCGATTTTAGTCCGTCCGCGTCAAATGGATCGGAATTCAGTATTTGAATCAAGCCGTCTATGTCGTCCTGCGTGGCCGCGCGCCTAAAGTCCCTTCCAAATCCTCCCGCTTCAAATGCGTCTCGAATCGCCGCCCTCTCGCTTCTTTCCATTGCTCTGACTATTGCCGTCATGCCTCCGGAACCGCAATTGCCGGCAATTTCAAATCGCGGCGGGCCGCCGCGCCACTTGAAGACGGCCCCAATCGCCGCGCCGACAATGAGCAAATTCAGACTTAACGAACAAATGAGCAGAATTCTCAGCCAAATCCTTGGCACCTTTCTTTCGTCGTTGGAATTATTCATGCTTCAAACCTCTGCAAGCAGTTCGTCGAGGGCGGTAAAAATTTCATTGTCCGCAAGTTCGAATTCGGTTTGCTCCACTGCCAATTCCGCGAAGTAGTCAATCGTTCCGTAGCCTAGCCCGATCCCCACCAGTATTGTCGCAGCAAGCGCTGCGGCCGGAATTGGCCCGCCCACGATAGAAATAAAAATCTCCAAAATTCCCGGCTTCCCGGAAACGGATTCCGGTTTCGCATTCTTGCGAATTGGAGCGTGCGTTCGGGCATCGCGGAGCATAGCGTCGGCAAGCCTTTTCGATGGCAGAGGCGTTTCTTGCCGCAGCGCCGCGAAATATCGCTCCAGTTCCAAGTTTTCGTCGCTGCTTCCGTTCATTGTTCCCATCCAAGTTCCGCTTTCCTGCCGATTAAATTTCTGCGAAGAGTTTTCATTCCACGTGAAAGCAGACTCTCAACCGCTTCCACGCTGATGGACATCGCCGCGGCGATTTCAGGGTTGGATGCGCATTCCAGATGTCGCAGAGCTATTGCCGTTCGCTGTCGGACCGGTAGCTTCATGAGTTCGCCTTTCAAGACGTTTGCACGGTCGAGATCCATGAGCCTGGCTTCATTCATTGGCCGGCCATCAGCGGGGTCGTCGATTTCCTGCAGCGATGCGGGCCTTTTTTTGCGGAGCCAGTCCGCGCAAAGATTGGCTGCCACTCTCCAAAGCCAAGTAGATACCTTGGCGCGCCCTCGCTGCCAATCCGGAGCAATTTTCCACAGCCTCAAAAATGTCTCCTGGGTTATCTCTTCGGCATCAGCCTTGTCCGGCAATAGATTCGACGCCAGGCGCAAAACAGCCGGGGCCAGTCGTTCGACTAATAGTTTTGCCGCTCTCGGATCTCCTTCCGCATAGTATGCCAGCAATTCTTCATCGGTCGAACTATCAAAAGATACCGAAACATTTTTCATGATCTGTCGCGGCTATATGAACTCGTGCTCGGCGGCGACCTCGCGCACCAAAAGGCGGGAACAAACCTTTGTTCCCGCCCAACGCTTGGTCAATTGCTCTCGGACTCCGTCTTCCCGCCGCCGTGGTGCCCGCCGTCCCCGGAATCGCCTCTCTTTCCTTTGCGATGGCCTTTACCGCTTCTGCCTCGCTTGGACTTCATATTTTCGAATTCTTCCTTGGAAATCGCGCCATCATCGTCGGCATCAAGTCGGTCGAACATTTTTTGGAACAGGCTTGCGGGAATGACTTCGTCCTTGCTGAGCATTCCGTCGTCATTGTCGTCCAGCTTGCTCATCATGCGATCGCTATGCTTTTCCATCATTTCAGCACTTTTCGCCATGATCGCGTTTTTGAATTCTTCCTGCGAAATCATTCCGTCGCCGTCGGCGTCCTGCGCCGCGAACAACGAGTCCGCGTAGGCTTGGGCCTCCTCCGCGGAAATCGAACCATCGCCATTCGCATCGAGTTCTTCGAAGCTCGGCATCATGCCATGCCCGCGCATTTTATGCCGGCCATCCGCGCTGGCCGGAATCGCGGTCGCGACGACTGCCGTTGCGAAAATTCCCGTCAATGTTTTCTGTAGTGCGTTCATATTTTTAACTCCTAGGTTTCTGCTTATTCGGCGCAGCTTCCGAGCGCCTTCACTAAATAGAACGCTCAAATCGCGAAATTCCGTCTATAGTATCGAAAAATTTTTATTCTTTTGCCTGAAACGACTTCGAACGTGGCGATCCTGCCCGACTATTTCCAACTCTTTGACATTCAAGCGCATATTTTGGAAATCAAATCCATTTAGAGTCCGCACGCGGGAAGCGAACCAACATCGAATGCCGTTTGTTGTTCGATTTGCGGGAAATTTATCGGCGGCAAGTCGAATCACTATGGTTCAGTAGTTTGCGCCAACGCGCGATTGGGGAACTCCCGTTCGAATAAATCCGGTTTTAATTTCGGAGCTCTGCAACACGCGCATCATCGCGCGAACTACCGATGCGCATCCGTGAAGGCTCCATGAACATTCTAACCTATCTAGGAGCCGAATCCTAAATGAGCCCGCCGTTGACGTGCAGGCATTGACCGGTAACGTAGTTCGATTCTTTGGAAAGCAGGAAAGCGACTACGGCCGCGACCTCGTCCGGATAACCGGGGCGGCCGAGCGGGATGCGGCTTGATACTTCTCGAAGCTCTTCTTCCGAAAGCCCGTCTCGAGTTCCCTTTTCCTTCCAGATTAAGCCCGGAATCACGCAATTCACCGTTATGCCGTCTTTGCACATCGCCAGTGCCACGCTGCGCACGGCGGTTTCAAGGCCGCCCTTTGAAGCCGCCGACATAGGGAAGGATCGAACATCCGTTCGGAACACATGTGCGGTAAAGCTTCCCAGCGCGATCAGCCGACCGCATTGCGCTTGCTTCAAATATGGATGAGCGGTTTTCGCGAATTCGAAAAAACTGAACAGATTTGCCCGGAAGGCATATTCAATATCGCTTGCTTCACCTTCATCGAAGGATTTCAGGAGCGGAAATCCGGCATTTGCCACCACCCCGTCGAGACGGCCGAATTTTTCAACCGCCAATTCTACTAACTTGCCGGCGCTCCCGTGATCAGCCAAGTCGCAGAGCTTCGTCGCCGTTTTCGTTCCCGCCTTTTCGACATCGGCAGCGACTTTTTCGAGGCTCGCCTGCGAGCCTCGCGCATGGAGAACAATGCTTCCGACTTTGCCGGCTAGGCGCCTCGCGAGCGCCGCGCCTATTCCAGACGAAGATCCCGAAATAACGATGCAATTTTCCTTCATCCCGACTCCTTTATTCTCCGGCGCCTTCGGTTCGATCCGGTTCATCCGTACCATGCGCGACTCAACACGGCGTAGGCAACCAACCGACTATAAATTCTATGCCTCTAAATTCAGCGATTCACGTTCATACTGGCAAAATTTCGTGAATTGTTCAAATTATCGCGCCTTCGCTGAATCGAATTCCAGACAGAACCCTGTCGAAACCCATTGCCGACAAATCCAGCGAACGATACTCGCCATAGGCGACGAGCTCCGAAATCGCCCTGCCCATTGCCGGGCTCTGCTGAATACCGTGCCCAGAAAATCCATTGACAAAGAAAAAGTTCTTTATTTCAGGATGCGCGCCTACAATTGCATTTTGGTCGAAAAGATTGAAGGCGTAGTGCCCGGCCCAAAAATTCACTACCTTGACGGATTCGAAATTTTCGGAACGCGCCGCGAGCGCTGGCCAGATGATTTCCTCGAATTCTTCATGGACGACCTCGAAATCGTCAACGTCCGTGTCGCCGGCGACTAGCGGCTCGCTACCGCAAATAAAATACGAGCCTTCAGGCCGGCAAAATACGCCGGTCGTGTCAATCATTAGGGGCAAGCGGCCAACAGGTGATCGCTGGCAATCGATCACGAAAACCGATCTTTTCTGGGGAACGACCGGCAACGCAATGCCCAACATGCCTGCTATATGAGCGCATCGCGGACCCGATGCGTTAATTACAGCTCCGCAGCCGATCGAACGCCCGGACGCCGCATAGACGTTTGCAACTCGACCGCTTAACAATTCCAAGCCGACGACTTCATCGGCGACGAATTCGGCGCCGAGACTGCATGCCTTTCGACGCATCCCGTCCATCAGTCCAACATTGTCGAACCAGCCCTCGCCCGACCTTCCGAAACTAGCTGCAGCGATGTCGTCTACGCGCAGATGCGGAAAAAATTCTTTGGTATTTTGCGGCGAAAGCAAAACTATGTCGGCTCCCAGGCTGTTCTGTACGGCAACCTGCGCTTTGGCATTCTCTACGTACTCTTCCGACCAAAGAAACAGGTACCCGTTCTCCTGGAAGCTCAAATCGATACCATGGCCTTCAATAGAAGTTCTCTCGCGGAATTCTCGAATAAATTCTGTACCGAACTGAGAAATGCGAACATTGAGGGGATTCGTAAATTGATGGCGCACTGAACTTAGGGATAATGCGGTTGAACTTCTCTCAAATGTCGGATCTCGTTCAACAATCAGTACCGATCCGTCGAAATCCGAGTTTTCCATTAGGAAAAAGGCCGCCGAACTCCCCATCGCGGCTCCGCCGATAATCACAACATCGTAGTATTCATTCATATCCTTGACAAAATTTCGAGCCAGCCAAGTGCTCAAAGCCTCCGAAAAACACCATAACGCATCCTACCCCGGAGTTTCCAAAAGATAACGGTTCAGCAATTCGGGAACAGGAATTAGCAGGCCGATTCAATTCGTCGACCACTATTAGTTCGTCGCTCGATTGGGCGCGAGCAAAGATTGCGGATCACATTTCGGGTTCACTTCAAGCGCTAAATTTTTTGCAACCGGCCAGTAATCGATTGAATGCCTTCCGATGATCTGCGATCAGCACGGGAACCGCGTAAACTATTCGTCCTCATCGGCGAGACCGGCAGCGTTACGGCGAGTGAAACTGTACTTCCCGGGTGCGACGTAATCCAAAATCAATGCATGCATCGGATCCCGCCAAGGCAAGAAAATTGTCGAGCGTTTGACTTCACGATTGCCGCGAAAAGACATACCAAATTTATGACTATCATCGATTCCTTTTATTGAGCCTCCCGAGCGATCATGTCGCAATTCGTCTCTCCGCTCCCTTTTTTCAGCGCCGACCAGATTAACCGTTGGGCCGAATATGCCGCGGCTTTTGGCCGCCTCGGGGACAGGGTCGTCACGTCGATGATCGCCCAACGTCCCGGGTTCGGTAGCATCCAGCGCATCGCCCTTGGCGTTTTCGCTTCGGCGACCAAGCATGCCGACGCCGCGGAATTGTCGGTCGACAGCTTGCTGGCAGCCTCCCTTCTGCGCCAATGCATTAAGTTCGTCTATCGCTCGGTCGGAGAGTTGCAAGGCTACGCCTGCCCGGAGGGGCACGACTTGCAGGTAATCCGGGAGGGCGAACCTTGCTTGTTGGACTGAACTTCACGCGAAAGAAATTAAGAAAACGCCAGCGTTTACTGGCTAAATCGCCCGGATTTCGCCTTTCCGGCCCTGTCAATTACATGGCAACCGTCATCGAGGGATCGACTCCGAGCAGGCCGAACGCGCGCTCCTGCAGCTTCGTCGGCCGCGACACCATTGTTAGAGGGCGCTCGGGGATCGCCGGCAGTTCCGCCTCAAAGAGCGCCGGCGTCGCGAGGTCGGCGAGCGGCGTCGGCATGCCGTGGACCGGCGGGCCATTCACACCTTCGCGCCGAAGCGGCAAGCGCAAATTTTACATTCGCGACGGGGCCGGCGCGGTGCAAGAGCGGATGCCGCACGTGACGAAATCTCGCATACGGGCGCGCGAAACCCGTCGTCGCAGACTTCTGAATCGACGAATATCGCACTCCGGAGCTCGCTACGAACATCGCATCGCAATCGCGAAGAGGGAGCAAAGTGCATGAGCTCGGAGCCGCAAACGCAATTCCAAGCTATTGTATTTCCATCGCTTCGGCCCGTAGTTGAGATATCGTAACCGTCGGGGCGATTTGCTCCAATTCCAATTCCAGTTCCAGCAGCGCGCCGCTATTTGACCTCAATGCTCTTTTGAACGCAGCCGCAAAATCCTCAGTGCGCTTGACGGATTCCGCGTAGAACCCGCACGATCTCGCCCAGGCCGCGAAATCGGGGTTTTCTAGGTCGGTGCCATGAACTCTTTCGGGATAAAATCGCTCTTGGTGCATGCGAATCGTGCCGTAGGTACCATTGTTTCCAACCAGAAATATGGGCCTCGCCCCATATTGCGCCGCAGTCGCCAACTCCTGTCCCGTCATTTGAAAGTCGCCGTCGCCTGAGAAACAGACTACAGTTCGTTCCGGCATTGCCAGTTTCGCCGCGATCGCGGCAGGAACGCCGTAGCCCATCGAACCGCTTTGCGGTCCGAGCAAACGAGAATCCGGACCGTGGACGAAATAGCGGCTGGGCCAAATCGCGAAATTCCCCGCACCGCTGGTCAAAATCGCATCGGGCGGAAGCAGTTCCATCAAATCCCGGAGTATTTTGCCCATGTCGAATCGACACGGCGGCAGCGGTCGGTTGACGAGGTCCAGATACTTTGTTCTCGACGCTTTTCGCCACTCGCGCCATCTATCTTTTTTTGGCAGGAGATTTCCGTCAAGATTGGAAAACAATGAGTTGACGCCTGCATGAACTGCCAGTTCCGGAATATAGATTTTTCCCAGTTCCAAATCGCTCGGATGCACATGGATAAGCGATTGACTTGGGCAGGGAACGTCAAAGAGCGTATATCCGTCCGTCGTGGGCTCGCTGAAACGAGTTCCCGCCGCCAATATAACATCCGCTTCCTTCAAGATGCCCTTGACATACGCATCCATACCGACACCGGCATCGCCTGCGTAGCAAAAACTGTTGTTGTCGAGAAGATCCTGCCCTCTGAACGTTACAACAACGGGCAAATCGTTCTGTTCGGCGAAGCGAAGTAGAGCTTTCCGCCCTTCGTCGCGCCATCCGCAACTCCCTGCCAGGATAAGCGGTCGACTGGCACTGTTGAGCAGTCCCAGTATTTGTTCGGCGGTTCGGATCCCGCATTCAGGTTCGACTGGTTCGATGCGTCGTATGGCGAGCGGTCGGATCGGCTCTCTAAGCATGTCTTCCGGAAGCGAAATCGCGATCGGCCCCGGCCTTCCCGACATGGCCAGGCGGAACGCTCTAGCCAATATTTCAGGAATGCGGCGCGGGTCGCGTATCTCAAAAGAGCGCTTTGCGATGCTTCCCATAAACCGGATATAGTCGACCTCCTGGAACGCCTCTCGCCCGGCCATGCCTCGATCGACTTGCCCGATGAACAAAATCATTGGCGTTGAATCCTGCATCGCGGAATGAACTCCAATGCATGCGTTCGACGCGCCCGGGCCTCGCGTTACAAAGCAAATTCCCGGCCTACCGGTCAAGCGGCCGTACGCGGCCGCCATGAAGGAGGCTCCGCCTTCATTCCGGGCCATAACAGTACGTATCCTGGAACGCTGTTCGTACATGCCGTCCATGGCTGCCAGGTAGCTCTCGCCGGGAACGCCGAAGATTAATTCCGTGCCCTGGTCCGCGAGGATTTCGATCAGCACGCTACCCGCGGGGCGAAGAGAAATTGTTGGGGGTGCAATTTTTTCCATACGAGGCTTATCGCTTAATTGAAGCGTGTCTCCAACCGGTCAATCAAATAAATGTCGTTTCGCCGATGCAAGGCAATTCATTCATTTGGCTCGCCGTTGCCCGCGAACGGGACGCTGCCTGGGCAGACGTGAAGAGAAGAATTCTTTAGCTGCCCGCCACAAGTGCGTCTTTCTGCTTTTTGCAGGGCGCGATCAAATGGTTTTGGGTAGCAAATTTTTTGCTTAACGCCGCGGAAATCAGGCGATCGGCATTTTGCATGCAGCAATGCAGTATGCGTTGGCTGCCTCTGCGCGCTGAATGGATTCGGTTTCAAATTTTTTCTTTGTCGGCTAGGCATTTGATCTGCGGTCTAGTGAAGAGGGTAAATTTTGAAGTGAACGAAATCGAAATTCGAAATGCCGCCAGCGTAGTTCTTGTACGCGACCGACTGAAAGATCCGAAAGTTCTCGTAGGCCAGCGAGGACGCCGAGCCGTGTTCATGCCGAGCAAATTCGTATTCCCGGGAGGCGCTGTCGACGACTGCGACTTTGCGGCGAAAATCGCCGGTCCGATATGCGATGTCTCACGAAAAAGGCTTCTAATGGAAACCGATGCGGACGATGCCGAACCATTCTTTTCTGCCGCGATCCGGGAAGTCTGGGAGGAAACCGGGATTCGTCTTGCAGTTCCGGCGGGCTCGGAATTCGAACGCCGGCAGTCGGTCGGCGCCTGGCGCAAGTTCATGTCCGGCGGTATGAAACCATGCGCCAAAGGGTTGTATTTTTTCTTTCGGGCCATCACGCCTCCCGGTCGCAGCCGAAGGTTCGACGCACGGTTTTTTCTAGGCTGCGCGGAAGAATTGCCGCTTGCAGGCGGGCTCGACGAATTCGGCACCGAAACGGATGAACTTGTTAACTTAAGGTGGGCGTCCATTTCCGAAACGCGAATGCTGGACATTCCCTTTATTTCAGGCCTGGTTTTGGACGCGGCCGAAGCCGCTCTGTCGAATGGTTTTCCTCCAAAAAAAATTCCGTTCCACTTTCAGACCAACGGCAAGCGCCGCATAAAATTCCTGAATTGACAGGCGGTGCAAGCGAGGGCATCGCCCCTCGGGCATATCTGGCGCGGAGACCTCGGATCGCCTTGCAAAGGAAACCCTTTTACGCATGAGTTCGTTCATCGTCAAAGTAGGCAGCGAGATCCGCGCCCAGGGCGAAAAGCTAGACCCTTGCACCGGACCGCTCGACGCTCTCCTGCAGAGCCCGTTGGGCACGATTCATAGAAACCTCGCGCGACAGGTCTATCGCTTGGCATAGATGCCGATTGCAGTTCGCGCCCATCCTAATCAAATCGACCTAGCGCCTTAAAGTATTGCGCAGATCGTCCTGTAGCCAGAAGGGCCGAAAAGAGAATTTCAATGCGAATATCAAGGAGTTCCGGGCTATTGCGACGCGCTATGACAAGACTGTCGCCGGCTTTCGAGCCATCATCGATCCCGTGGCGGGAGTGATCGCGGCGCGATGAAGCCATGCGAATCAAGGTCTTTAGCTAACAGGCCCTAGTTATAAAGAAGAAGATATTTCCAGCGACTTAGGGCTATTCGGAAGAACTACCTAACTGCACTTCCCTTGATTAGATCGTGCGCCTTGTTGATGGATTCCAGGCGCAGCTCAGCCATTCTTCTCGCCTCCTCCGGCAATCCCGAACCTACGAATTTATCCGGGTGGTTCGCCAGGACCAGTTTGCGCCATTTTTTCTTGATAGATTCTAGGCTGTCTTTTCTGTCCACGCCCAGGATAGCGTAAGGATCGAAATCGGGAGCTTGGGCGAAGCGCGAACGGATTTTTCGGAAGGACGAGTCCGAAAGCCCAAAAATCTCGCTGACTCGCCGAAGAAATGCATCTTCGGCAGGGTCGTATCCTCCGTCAGCCACCGCGATTTGGAAGAGAGCTTCCATTAATCTGCCCAGAATCACTTTGTCTTTCCTGAACATGGTAGCTATGCGGCGGGCATAGAATTCGTATCCCGCCATGTCTTCCCTAGCCAGGTCGAACAGCCTGGCGGCATTCTTTTC
The DNA here is from genome assembly GCA_028823855.1 of Albidovulum sp. GTDB lineage: Bacteria > Pseudomonadota > Alphaproteobacteria > Rhodobacterales > Rhodobacteraceae > JAPPFL01. Next base: position 22,432 of record JAPPFL010000010.1, on the reverse strand, counting down.
CGCATGCGCAGGAATTTTGAACAGCGCTCTGAATACCCGAACTTCATCTCGCGTAACCCTTCCGTCGGCCTTTGCGAGCTTCGCGCCGAGCGCTATCACGGCGATCGTAAAGGCGACGCTTCTCTCGGGCGGCGAGCGGCTATTGAAAATCGCGCCGAGCTTCTCGCCTCTCCTTGTCAGGCGCGCGATGATTTCAGAAACTTTTGTCCAAAGTTCCATTGTGCAGTCGTATCAATTCTCTAGCGGCTGGATCCTAAAGGAATTTTTGCAGCAGGATCAAATCGTACCAATTCCCGAATTTGAAACCTACTTCCGGCAATCGCGCCACTTCCTTGTATCCGATCGCCCGGTGAAATTCCACGCCGCTCGAATTTGCCGAAGATACTCCCGCGATCAAACTGTGGATATCCTTGAGTCTGGCTCTTTCTTCCAAGGCCGCCATCAATTTTCTGCCCATTCCCTTTCCCCTCGCGTACGGGGCGAGCATGATCGTATGCTCCATCGTCCTAGCGTAGCCGATTCCGCCGCGGAACTGTCCGCATAGCGCGAATCCCGCGATAGCTGGGTCGCAGGCGACGAGCACGGGCAGCCCGGAGTCCCGCTTGCCGGCGATCAATGCGCGCAGGTCCTCTTCGGATTTTTCAACGCTATTGAACGTCGCCTCGGTGTCTCTGATGACCGGGTTCCAGATATCGGCGATTGATTCCGCGTCGATTCGTTCAGCGACTCGAATTTTCATGTCACCGATTCCTGCGCATTCGGCTTGGACGGCGTTCCCCGGGCAAAGCTTTTGGACTGCCGCATGGCATCCATCTGTTTCATTTACTGGTTCCATTGACTGCTGCAATATCCGATTTTTTTCGGCTCGAATGCAGTTTATTTTCTTTGTCGCCGAAAGTACTGTTCTCGGAAGCTTCCGATTTAAAAAGAGGATAACTTCTATGGGCAAGACTTTGTATTTGGCAAATCCCTACGGTTTCTCGTCCCAATTGCGCGAAAAGCCGCTTCAGGAAATCAGCGATGCGCTGGCCGATCTTGGAGCCGAAGTTTGGGAACCGTTTCAAAGGAACAATCAGATCGACCGCGCGGTCGCCGGCTGGGCTTACCGCATCGGCCAAGCGGATTTGCGCGACGTTCGCGACTCGGACGGAATTTTCGCTATCGTCAACGGCTGCCCCCCGGACGAGGGCGTAATGGTCGAACTAGGGATGGCGATAGCATGGAACAAGCCGACATTTCTTTTTCGCGACGATTTCCGGCGCTGCACGGACAGCGAGATGTACCCGCTTAATCTCATGCTGTTTACCGGCCTTTCTGAAATCGGATGGGAATCCTTTTTCTATTCGTCTGTCGAGGAAATTTCCGATCCTTCAAAAGCTTTGCGCCAGTGGCTTTCCGCCGACTAGATTTTCTCGCGCGGGCGTTTGTCTCCCTGAAATAACGCTATGCCGACGCATCTTTCGCAAGCATGTAATGCGTTCCCCGCTTTTCGACCTTCCATGTCTTCGGCGGTTCGCCGCGCGCTTTCAGCCGCGCCAGCCGCCAGGAAGTCCGGCCGAGCTTGTGCCTCGGCGAAAATTGCCAGCGGCTTTCCACCCCCTGCGCACCGCCCCCGCCGGGAACAAGCAGCAACGCAAAAGGCGCGGCGCGGCCGCGCTCCGCCCCGTTTTCGGCCGCCAGATGCAGGCGCCGCACCGGGGTTAGCTTCGGCGGGCTGGGCAAGTCCGCAACGACAACCGGCACCGCTCCACTTCTTAGAACCTCTTCCGCCGACCAGAGAATATCCTCTGATCTGGTCGGCTCGACAAAAATCAATCTGCCTGGATCAATGAAGGCCATAAGGCCGTCAGGATTCAGCCAATCAGGCTGCCAGACGGGCCGAATCCAGAAAACGGGGCCTTGCGTTCCGCGAATGGCCATAAGAGCCAGCGTCCTCCGCGCAAGCCCGCAAAATTCGTGCGCGCGTCCGGTCGCCAGCGCAAGCTCGCTTAAAAATCGCGCCACGGGGCGGTCGCGGTAACGCTCTCTGGCCAAGAGGCCGGCTTTTGCTTTTGCGAAATTATGTTCCATCTTTGTTCTTTTAACGCCGAATCGATTCCTGTCAAGAGAAATCCCGTCCTTTGCCGCAAACCAGCATTTGGAAAATCGACGGGCGAAAAATCCGGGAAAAGACCGCCCTGCCCCAGGAGTTTGTTCCTTAAGTCGCAATTGGCCCCGAACCATGGTATTCCATCAGGCAAGAAACACCAGATGAAGGCTTTCATGATTTGGGCCGAGGCCAATCAGGAAAAGCATAAACGGATGAACAGTTACCGTCAAAACAACCCGTTTGATGAGGAATGGTCGCTGATTCAACCCATAATTCCGGCGCAGGGGCGCATGGGTCGGACCCGCAAGACGGATCTGCGCCCGGTTTTGTCGGTGGTTTTTCAAAAGCGGGGAATCTTGGCGATTCGCCGCACTTTTCGTCGGGCCGAATTTGCACTTCGATCGCTTCCGGATCGACTTTTTCATCGTTTCGAGGGCCGGTTGCGTGTCTTCGGGCACCGGATAGGCGCAGAACCACTTTAGAACGGCATCGGGCCGAGTTTCCGGAACCATGGTCCTTGACAAAATGTTCCGATTGAGAATCCCGGATGGCGGCGATAGCCGAAATTGCGTCCGCCAGCGCCGCCTCCGATACAGTTGCCGGCGCCGGCCGTTCTGTTCCCGGCCGCGCTCGCTCACCGCATATCGGCGGTTCGGTCGCGGCCGAACTGGCGCCGTCGCAGGGAACCTTCAAAAGCGACGAATGCAAATACGAGGCCGGGCGCAAACACAACGCGGTGCGCAGGCTCCGCGTGAAACGGGACTATGCGAATCAGGAACCGAACGGCATTGCTGCTGCGTAGCTTTGATGAGCTATCGGCGGATGCGCATAAGTTTCGGGGAGCGGCAATGCGCCCATACCTTGATACATTGCGCCAATTGCGGCTGCGAAACACACTCGGAACAAAAATTGCCAGAATGGCACTGTTAAAAAATGGATGCGGCCATGCGGCTGTTCACGGGACAGCCCCTGCCTTGCGTCAACCGGAACGGTCTAGTTGCCTTCGTCGTACAATACCGTTGTGACAGGAACGTCTTCATCTTGCAAACCCGCTCTTTGGACCGCCTCAGCAGCCAGCAACCGGGCCTTCATGCGCAGAGAAATTTCGTCCACGCCGCAGACCTTCCCGTCCTGATAGCAGGGATGTCCGTCGACCCATGTCTGGTCGATCGTCGCCGAGGAAGCCGAATAGACCAGCGCTTGCAGTGGATCAAAATATGGTGTCCACTCGATGTGATTCAGGTCGAACAGCACAAAGTCCGCCTTCTTGCCGATTTCCAGAGACCCGATTTCATCATCCCACTGCAGGGCCTTCGCGCCTTCAATTGTCGCCGCTCGCAGGGCGCGTCGAGCGTCAAATACGGTCGGATCCACACGGGCGTCCTTGAACATGCCGGCAATGACAAACATCTGACGCATCAGGTTCGTATTTCCGGCCGCAGATACGCCATCCGTTCCCAGCCCCACTGTCATGCCCGCATCGACCATTTCGGGGTATTTGCCGATAGCGGTTGCGCCTTTGCCCAGTTTGAATGACGAGGACGGGCAGAAGGCCACCTTGACACCGTTTTCTGCCATTAAAGGTATTTCTTGGTCCTGCACCGCCGCGCAATGGGCTATCACCAGGTTGCCTCCCAGACCTCCGGCATTGCCGATCCTCGTTACGGGCCAGCAACCGTGCTTGCTTTCGCAGACTTCAGACTCCTCGATCGAGGTCGCAAGGTGATAGGTTGTACCAACCCCTAGCTTTTCCGCCAGCGAGCGCGCACCCACATGGAGCTCGAGCGTGCAAGGTTCCTTGCCTTCAATGTTGACCCAGCAACGCACCCGGCCTTCCAGCGCGCCATTGTATTTCCTGACGCATTTTTCTAGTTCCGCTAGAGCTGATTCCGCATCCGGGAAGAAGTGGTGATCGACCATTTCGCTTGTCCACCCCCGCGGCAGGACATCTGGCGGGTTGTCCGCCGCATGGCGTCCGGTTATGCCGCGAATACCGGTTTTTTCCATTGCACGAACGGTTATGCCCGGATCGTATTGCGACCCCATGTCTAGAAAGCATGTAGTACCGGCCCGCAACATCTCGGTTATGCCCAGAAGCGCGCCGCAATATTCGTCTTCCCTCGTAATGAAGGCGTAAAAGGGTTTTGCCCAGTGAAATACCCAGGCGCGCGTATTCAGGTTGTCGGGGAACACCGCGCGCGACAATGTTTCCGACAGATGGACGTGGCTATCGATAAAGCCCGGGCACATGCCCATCATTCGTCCGTCCACGATCTTGCCAAACGAGTTGCGCCCGTGGCGGACGGCGACTTCGTCCGAAGGGCCAATGTCGCCGATAACCGAGTCTTCGATAACGATGCTCGCATCGCGAATTGTCGTGTCTCTTTTGTCAACCGTGAACAGGAACTGAAGGTTTTCGATTAGTGTTTTCTGGGTCATGACTGGGTCCTTGGGGCGCGAGGCCTAGGAAACTCGGATTAGTTCCTTTGTGTTTGTATAGTCCGAAAGCAATTCGCAACCTGTCTCCGTCACGAGCACCATGTCCTTGTTCTGCAACCCGAAACCGTGACCAGTCTTGTAGATCAGAGGTTCGATTCCCATGACCATGCCCGCTTCCAGGACGGTCGGATCGGCGTCGGCCAGATAGGGATGCTCATGCAGGTGGAGGCCGATGCCGTGACCGGCGAAATCAATCGGCGGCATGTCGAGAGGTTCGACGAGTTTCAGATATTTCCTGTAGACATCGCTCGTCGGCACTCCGGGTTCGATCAAGCTGACAAGCTGCCTAGTTGCATTCGCCAATATGGACCAGATCTCGTCTGCCTCTGGAGACGGGTCGCCAACCGAGGCGGACCGGCATACACCGGCATGGTAGCCATCGACGATCGAGAAGATTTCCACGCGGCAAATGTCACCCATTTCAAGTTTGCGCAGGCTGGGTCCGACATTCGGCAGTTGGCTGCGTTCACCTGTCGCCACGATCATGAACTTGAAGTCTTGCGCGCCCTGCCGATAAATTGAGCGTGTAAGCGCCGCAGCGATATCCATTTCCGACGACCCGAGGCCTACCGACTGGTAGGCATCATTGATTGCCTTGTCGGAAATCCGCGAAAGCCTTCGTAGCAGGTCAATTTCACGCGTGGTTTTTATGAACCTCATCCGGCTGAAGATTTCCGACGAATCCATTAGAGCCGCGGAAGGCAGTTCAACCGATAAGCGTTCCAGATCGCGAGCAGGCAGATAGTCCAGTTCAAGACCCAGCTTTGCATTTTCAAGACCTAGCTCCTTAAGATAATCTGCAAGGACGACCATCGAGCAGTCGGCAAACTCACGCCAACTGCGAACCTCGACGCCCGGAAGGTTTTGCTTCACGGTGCTCTCTTCCATATCCACCGTAAAGACGTGCTTGTTTCCATCGGCAGTCACTATGATCATGCTGTGGCGCCAACGCAGAATACTGTGCGACGGGACGACAAATCCTGCCAGATAGGCAAAGTTTTCCGGGCTGCAGACGACAAAGGCATCCAGCCTTTCTTGCTGCAAACTGCTTACGGCCTTGTCCAGCGTGTCTTGGTTCATCTATTTCACTCCGACCTTGACTTGTTATCATTAAAACATATCACATTTTGTGATCACAATCATGTCTAAATCAGCTCTATCGAGACTTGAAGACCCGGCTGAAGAACTTGCAGGACTGAAAATGCGCAGACTGAGTTTCAATACGATCACCAACTATAGGCAAGATCTGCATGAAGTCGCACGGCTCTATGCCAGATTCGAAATCAGCCACGCGACCCTTTGGCGGGAAAAAGTCGACGCGGTCGGCGTTGCGAATGCCCGCCGCATACTCTCTGACCATGGAATCGCGCCGACAGGGCTGTGCGGCTGGTTCGACCGTGACAAATCGACTGTAACGACGTCCGACAAGCTTCGTTCAGTCGAGGTCGCCGCTGAGCTCGGCTCACCTTCGGTCACGTTGATCGTGCCTGGCCTGGATGGTTTTGACGGAACCGTGGAGGATTGCCGAAAGCACGGTTTAGAGCAGGCGTCAACTTTGCTAGATTTTGCCCGCGAGCACGAGGTGAAGGTGGCTCTTGAGCCGATCAACCCGAAATTGATTCACAAGGTGTCGTGCCTAAACTCGATCTCGCAAGCAATTGACTGGTGCGAGATTCTGGGCGCCGGGATCGGCGTTGAGCTGGATGTGAATAATGTCTGGTGGGATCCGGAACTTTACGCTCAGATCGACAGGGCATTCGACAAGGACCTGGTTTGCGGCGTTCAGCTTTGCGACGTACCGTCAGGCGGTGCGGCGAATCGCGTGGTCATGGGAGAAGGCATTGTCGATCTGCGCAAGTTCGTCGGTCACTTGGAAAGCCGCGGGTATACCGGCCTGTACGAAATCGAATTGATCGGGCAATCGCTGTGGCAACGTGAAACTGATGTCTACATGCGCGCAATACTTGATGCCTGCAATGACCTGCTCGGTAACGACTGAGCCCACGGGTCGGTAAAATCGCAAACCGATCATCTCTCATTGGAGGTCAGATGGCCGAGGTTTGCAGCCATTCCGGCCGTGGTCGGTTAAAGCCGATCGCATAGTTGTTGCCAGACCGATCACGACCCGACACCAGCCAGATCGGCATTGCCGCCGAGTTTGCAAGCGGACGCTCCATGGCGCAGCAAATATTGGCGGGATGGGTGGTTGATCTATCGAAAAGCACATCGCTGTCCGCATAATACAGAGTCAGGCAAGCCCAGTCCCGATTTGCGCCAGGACATATCCAGTCGACGGAAAGTTTATGGATCGTGCCAGACCTGCTGGCGTCCAATCCATAAATCGGGATACGGCAAGCAACCGCGCGGTCGGGGTCCACAGGTAAATATCGTGCCTCATCGGCAATCCGCATACCCCGAGATTGCGACAGCCAGTATGTATCCTGCGTTATCACTTCTGATCCGATCAGGTTGATGTTCGGCCCCAGAATTTCCATGATCTGGGCCACCAGGCCAGGATTCTCGCAGACTTCGAGAACCGCCCATGCATCAAAATACCGCGCCGACACCGACCAGGGATTGTGCACGTTCCAGTGATGAAGGCCGCCGGCTTCGGCCAGATTGCCGTGCGTAAAAACATCCGCCAGCCTTGAATGGATCTGCATGCAGGTCGGCGCCTGAATTGCGTCCGAATTGCCGTTCAGCCTTATGCGTCTATCCAATTCACGACGAGGGATCGGCTCGCCGAAACACGCCAGGCGGAAGCTTTGCTCGATCCCGAGGCGTTCAAGCCCGCGCCCGATACAGATCAACCTGCTCTTGACCACATTGGCGACAGACTCGATCGGCTCGGGCGGATAAAACAACGGTCCAGTGCTGTGGACGTAGTTCGTACCGTCAGTAAACGCGATCATCCCTTTCAACCGAAGCAACCGCTCGCCATGGGACTGAATCAAGAGCTGAACCCATTGAAAGAATGCTTCACGACCTACCTTGCCTTCAAACTCGAACGCAAAGCTGCCTATTTCAACGTGGTTCCGGTGAGCGTGGCTTGCGGGCAACTCGACCGGGAGACCGTATTCGTGGCCGCATTTCAAAATCGCCGATACCAGTTCCCGAATCTCCCCGGTACTTCCAATTTCATACCGGTCGGAAAAAGGGTTTAGGCGGGAAATCACCGCCATCACCCTGATTTGATCGGCAACGCTTGCAAGATCGGTTTTGGAGAGCACCAAAAGGTCTGCAAGCGCTATCTGATTGTCGATTTCGGGAAATTCCTCGACCTGCCGATGACAATGCAACGTGTCGATAACCGTTATCACATGTTTGATAGTCAGATGATGGTTGAGGACTTCGTCGGTATTGATTAGCTGCAAGATTGGGACAGGATCAGCCAGCCCGGTGGTCTCTATAATGATTGGTCCCGTGATCTTGATCTCGCCCGCGGCCAGGCTCTCAACCATTTCTGTCAACTCATCCCTTAGGTCGCCCTTTAGCGAGCAGCACAGGCATCCGGAACTTAGAAGCAGCACGTCTTCCTTGACTTCACGAACAATCTCGTGGTCAAGCCCGATATCGCCAAATTCGTTGATCAGCACCATCGAACCCGACAGTTCCTTGCATCGCAGGAGCCTGTTCAGCAGCGTTGTCTTGCCGCTGCCGAGAGCGCCGGTAATCAGACAAACTTCATGTTGTACCGCTGCAGGCATGACGGGGTGTTACCAACCTTGACTATGTCCTGGCAATTGTCGTCAGACAAACATGTGAGGAAGCTTGATAGCTTCAAAATACGTATCGGTTATATCTTCCTCGATAGCCGTCTTGCATGCGCGGATATCTCTATCTTTCAACGACTTTATTAGCGTCAAATGGTGGTTCGTTCTCCAGACAACGTCATCGGAACTCAACAATGCATGCATAAACGCTCCTGCACGAAGCCAAAGACCGAAGATAATATTGAAGGTCAATGGCTGCGATGCGGTTTCATAGAACGTCAGATGAAACTTCTGATTCAACGCAATGCACCTGTGCGTTTTCCCTTGGGAGATCGCCGAGAGCAACTCATCGTTGGTATCTGAAAGCTTGTCGATCTCACTATCTGAAATTTTCTCGGCAGCTGCCTCCGCGATCCTGACTTCAAGCATGACGCGCAAGTCTGTCAGCTCGCCAAACTGCTGCATTGTCAGCGCCGGGATGCAAACGTGGCGGTTCGGCTGCACATCAAGCGCGGATTCTGCGATAAGTCGATTCAGCGCGTTACGGACCGGAGTTTCCGATACGTTGAGGCCCGACGAAAGTTGGCGCAGGGAAACCTTTTCGCCGGGGCGGAAGTAACCGCACGACAAAAGGTAGATTATGTGCCTGTACGTTTCGTCCTGGATCGAGCCGGACTGTTTGGCCTTGGGCCAAATGAACTCGTCGTCGGTCGGTATCGCAGGAAAATGCAATTCTGAGCGCGCCCTTACTTGTGACCTCAAAATGTGATCAACAGTGTATTGCCCGACCGGAAATCTTTCAAGACCGGAGCCTAGGATTGAAACGCGCATTCAGCCGGCAACGCCGACGGAACGCCGCAAATGCCGGCAGTACATTGTCGATGTGTCAACGAGCGGTGCCTCAATGCTCAGCGTGCCGGAAAGATCGGTTGCAGAATTTGGTGGCCGGACGGGTGCAGTCAATCGCGTGCGTTCGAAAATCCGGGGAAACCGGATTTGGAAGGCGATGACCGCGGCGGCTTCCGGCGGCGACGCCGATGATCAGCCGTCCATGCCGGGATGGATCAGACACTTTCCGCGTCCAAAGGAATCTTCATCAACCTGACCGTCTTCGCAAATGACCCTGCCTCCGCTGATGGTCATAACGGGCCAGCCTTTCAACTTCATGCCTTCATAGATGCAGGTGCCCTTGTCCCGGTGAACAACCTCCTTTTCAATTTCGAGATCCACAAGAACCAGGTCTGCATCCGTCCCCGGATTTAGCGATCCCTTGCCGGGATAGATGCCGAAACGGCGCGCCGGATTGGCCGCGTTGATCTGCACCAGCCTTTGCAGCGACAGGCCCCGCCGGTGAACTCCGTGATGCAGCATCAAGGACAGCTCCCATGGGAAGGAGACGACACCTGGCTTTTCGGTCCATACATTTTCGCGCTTCTTGGGGAAGAACGGCACATGGTCGCTGCCTAGGGAATAGATATTGCCATTCAAAACGCCCTTCCACAGCCATTCCTTCTGCTCCTCGTCCCGCAACGGGGGCGAGATTTTGGCTTCAACTCCGATGTCCCCGTCATACGCGGTACGAACCAGATAATGCGGGCAGGTCTCGATGCAGACATCGATGCCTTCGGCCCTGGCCGCGGCTGCCAATTCGCCGCCTTCACCTGCGGTAGTATGCACGACTTGCAGTCGAGCGCCTGTCTTTCGGGCCAGAAAAATCATCCGCTTGATCGTTTCGATCTCGCACAGGACCGGGCGCGACTCGGAGTATGCCGCCAGATCGGTCCTACCGGTTTCCATCAATTCCCGCTTGATCCAGCGGGCGATCGAGGTGTTCTCGCAATGAACGCTGACAACGCCGCGTGGCAACTTTGCAACCTGGCGCATCGTTGCATAAACCCAGCCGTCATTGGCCGGAACGATGCCGATCGGGTTGTCGGGCTCGTATCCGAAATAGAGCTTGAAAGATTGTACGCCCGTCTCGCGAACAATGTCCGGAATTTCGTGAATATGCTCTTCGCGCTGGATTCCAAAGTGAAACCCGAAATCGATCGGGGAATTGGCTTCACCCCGGTCGCGCCGATCCTTGTAGAATGGCAGATAGGACCCATCCTTGTTGCGGATATAAAGGAACGCTGTTGTCAAGCCGCCTCTTGCAGCAGCCGCCATTTCGGTCCGCATGTCCTCGTCATAGTCATAGTTGACCCCAAGGTGGCAGTGCGGATCAAATACGCCCGGCATCACGATACGACCTTCAGCATCGATCACGCGCTCGCCATCAAGGTAATCTCCCTGACCCGCTATACCGGCGATCTTGCCGCGAGCTATGGCAATTGAACCGCGACAGTCCAAATGTTCGTCAACAAGCCGGGCATTCCTGACAACCAGATCGTATTTCATTTTCGCGCTCCCACCAGTTTGATTATGCGTTCGGCAATGCCCTTCCACTGGCTTCGGCCAACCGTGATCGGCGCCCGGCGGCCCAGCGCGCGGCCCCAGAGGCAATTGATGCCAATCGCTCTGGCATAGTCGAGATCGACACCGCCCGGAGGGGCTGCAAAATCCGCCAGAAAGACCGATCCGGGCATTCTGTCGATGACGTCCCTTGAAACGACGAGCGCCGGAACCGTCGAGAGGACGATATCGCAATCTTCGACTTCGTCTCCGATCCCGTCCAGCGGGATTGCTCTGGCGCCGACGACGATTGCCTCCGCCCGCTGAACCGGGTTCCGCGCGGCAACCGTCACATTGGCGCCCAGAAGAACAAGGTCCCTGGTCAGCGTATGGGCCACGTTGCCTTGTCCCACCACGAGCGTCTTCGATCCATGGATGGACACCTTGGTATTTTCGATAATGAGCTTGAGGGCCAGTTCGACAATTGACGGCATTCTCAGCAGCATCAATTCCCTGTCAGATTCGTACTCGTGGCAACCGATACCCAGTTTGCCGCAGGTTTCAACGAGATTGGGATGCGGCAACCCCATGATGACATGCGCGCCCTTTTTTGCCCTGCCAAGCATGGCTTCATCCGGAACGATGAATTCGGTCGAAAATATGCTGCCATCCTCGTTCATGCCCGGGATCGGAAAAAGTACGAAATCCGCATCCCGAACCGCATCTGTCGCGTCTTCCGCGACATGCACGCTTTTCGGAGGATTGTCGCCAAGCGGAAATCCGAATACGGAGACGCTGGCGCCGCTTGCGGCCGCCAGTCGGGATATCTCCTGTTCGCGCTCGTCGCCGCCGACAACAGCGATTTTCAGCGACGCCCAGTCAATGGTCGTCATGTCGGGCATCTCATACATCACGCTGCCTCTCTCACAATTGAAATTACTCCTTCACGGTCAAGTCCCCGGATACCGAGCGCTTGGGCTGTCCGGCCCCCGGCGATCAATTCCTCGCCCAGCAGGCAACGTCCGATTTCCAGCAGGGCAGCCGCGGTCGGCACCTCGACGCCCGCGCAATTTGCCAACTCGGCAAGCGGCAGCAATCCATGTCCGAAATCTTCCAGATAGTACCGATGCCCGAGGCTGTCAGGAGCCATGATTGTCGCGTTGGCTTCGCCGCCGGAGATCGCTTTCCTAATGGATTTTCCCGCGTCCTTCTCCTCAACCGTTCCAATCCTGACCATTTCTTCAACCAGCGCCGGCAATTCATGACCGAACGCCAAGCCAACCGCGCGACGCTCATCGTCGAGTCGCCGCATGACTCGTGCAACGCCGTCGCTGAGCCCTTCACGGTAAAATGTGAAACTACCGCCTGTGGCTTCAACCCAGCTGGCGCCCAGAACCGCCCCTGGCGGGTGAAGAACCAGATTTACATTGCTCAAGCTTGAAAAAAGGACATCCGGCACATGGCTGATACGCGGATAAAGGATTTTCGCCATCTCAGCGGCGGCGCCCCCTCCGGGCAATGTTGCGCAGCGCACGGATTTCGCTCTGCCCGTAATGTTCACAGTCGATGGCTTCGTTTTTCGCGCCACATAGGTAAGGGTCGAAAATTCGGCAATTGGCGGAAGCGGCTTTCCAAGCTCTTCATAGACTGCTCGGAATTCGAGCGCCCCTCCCGTATGGCCGGGATTCAGGATTACGGGCCCGGCCCATCCTGCGCTGGCCAATCCTGTTGCTATTGAAGCATGGGCCAGGGTCGGCAGCGAGACCAGGGCCACATCCGCGCCCGCCAACGCCTCGACAAGGTCCTGCGTCACCAGTCCCGGCGCGACCCGACCCTCTCCCAGAACACCCCGGTAGCTGAAGCTGCCTTGCTTGATTATGTCTGAAATCGCCGCTGCGCCGCGATTCCACAATGCGCAGCTGAAGCCATTTAGCGTCAGTTCCGTTGCGGCGGACAGCCCGCCCCCGCCGGAACCGAGAATGGCCACGCGCATCATACTGCGTATTCCGCGATCTTGTCGGTATCGACCTCGATACCTAGGCCAGGCCCATTCGGACGCATGACCTTGCCATTCTCAAATCCGAACGCACTGGTCACGATGTCGTCCAGATAATAGATTCCCGCGACCTCAGGACCGCTCTGACCCTTCGGTTTCGTTACCGGACATACGCTTGGCAATATTGCATTCGGCAAGGCCGCACCAAGATGCAAGTTGGCCGCATTGCCGATACCCAGCTCAATCGATCCTCCGATGTCGGCATCGATGTGCAAAGCCGCCGCCAGGTCTCCCTGCTGTTTTGCCCGATGCAGACCGCCCGGTTTCGCTACATAGCACGAGATGTACTGCGCTGCGGACAGGCAATCCAGTTCAACAATATCTTGCATCGTCCAGGCGGATTCATCCGCCATGACCGGCGAATCGATGCGTTGCGCCACTCTTGCCAGATTGCGCGCACCCATCATCGGCTGTTCGCACAGTAGAATGCCGTACTCCTCCTGGGCCCTTGTCACCCGGGCAGCCTCGCTGACGCTCCGATAGCCCTCGTTGCCATCTACTCGGATCTTGACGGTATCGCTCACCTCCTCGCGAAGCCGGCGAACGAGCTCAATATCGCGGGCCGCATCGACGCCTGTCTTGCATTTGATGGTCAATATGCCTTCCGAAACCGCGATCCTGGCTTCCTCAATGCACTGGTCCACGGGCAATATGCCCAGTGAATGCGCAACTTCGATGCCATCGCGGAAATCGCCGCCGAGAAGGTCGCAGACCGGACGGCCAAGCGCCTTTCCCATGATGTCATGGATTGCAATGTCCAGCGCTGCCTTCGCGTAAGGGTTGCCCTTGACGACTTTGTCCATCCGGTGATGGATGGCGCCGATCTGGACCGGGTCCATACCTTTGACAGCCGGAAAGAGATGATCCTCGATCATGTGACAGACAGTTTCCGGCGTTTCGCCGTAATAGCGCATGTCGCTGCCGCCCCAGGTTTCTCCGGCTGGACTCTCGCCCCATCCCACGAGTCCGTCGCTTGTTTCCACGCGCACGACGGCATGATAGCCTATTGGCGTCGACATCTTAGATGCCCAAGCGTGGTCCCGACGGGCGGGTACGGAAATCCTAAAGGTCTTGCATCTCGCAAGTTGCATAATTTGCCTCCGAATTTGCGGCGGAATGGGCGCTTGTCAGTTCTGAACTTCGTAGAGCTCTACGATATTTCCATCCGGATCGTTGACATAGATGGTCAGTCCATAGGGACCTGGGCCCAGCTCCCTGACAAAACGCGCGCCGTTTTCCTTTAAATTTTCATTCAGGCCTGCGACGTCCTGTACCTCGAAGGCAAAGTGATCCATCTGCTCCTGATTGCCCGTGCCGCCTTCGGTCAACCCTAGCCCCTGATCGGTTACAATCAGCGGACGACCGTCCGGCAAGGGCTTGGAATCCACTTTTCGGGTTAAGCCAAGCTGATCGATATAGAATCTGGCGGAGACATCCAGATCCCGGCATTTCAAAAGCACATGGCCGAATCCGAGTGTTCTCGGCTGGACAGCTTGCTGCAACCAGTCGAATACCTCCCCGGAATCCGACAAATATGCCAGGTATTGAGACCAGACTTCCATCGCCGTCTTCTCCCAATCCGGACGAACCCCTGCGATTCCGTCGCGAATGGCAATCACGTCGTAGTCGCGCAGATAGGCCTCCCGGATTGATGTTTCCACGCACGCGTTCGTCGTGGCGCCGACGACGAATATCGCCTCAACGCCATGCAACTCGAGCATGGTGTTCAGACGGGTCTCATAGAATGCGCCAAAACGGTGCTTCCTGATGACGTTTTCCGGAATCGAATGCGCCAAGTCCGAGATTTCGTCGACAAATGCAGCGTCCCAGGTGTTTGCCAATGCCGAGACTTTCTTCCGCTTGGACGTGTGCGAAGGCAAACGCTTCCGTTCCCGACGCTTGTCAATCTCGGTATGCTCCTGCAATGTCCAGAATACGGGGGCACCAGCCGCGCGAAAAGCCTCAGCTAGCTTTCTGATAAGCGGTATGGTCTTTTTTGCCGGTTCCACATTTATTCCGGAAATTCCCAGCGTGCCCTCCGAATGCACAAATGCATTTTGAGGATCAATGACTAGCAACGCGACTTTATTGTGATCCAGAAGATTCAGCATCAACGGCTCCTAGCGATACGTGTCAAGTTCATCCTTGGGGATGTCTTTTCGGTCAATGCCCAGAACGCCGGCTCGCGCCCAGTCGCCAAGCTCGTAGTCCTGAAAGGTGACGTGAAGCCCGTCCCTGTGAACGCCTAGGTGCTCAACCATCGCATCCGTTATCGCCTCGGCGGCTGCACGTTTCTGCTCGACGGTTCTGCCTTTCCAAATGTGGACGTGTACGACCGACATGAAGTCCTCCTATCTCTATTCGCGTATGCATCTCGCAATCAGATCATTACAGACGATTTCACTCTTTGTCTTGCCCATGCGGTACAGGCATATCAACGCGCGACACAGCCTAAATCTTTCACAGCCGCAGGGATTGATTAGAGAACTCCCTGAGCTTCGAAAATCTTGCGGATCTGCCGCACGTACCCCAGGAACAATGGATCCTCGTGCGCTGAACCCCATTTTCGCGGTCGCGAAATCTCTATCTTCAGATCCAGAACGATTTTCCCCGGCCGCGGGGACATGACGACGACACGGTCGGCCAGGAATACGGCTTCGTCGATTCCGTGCGTGATAAACAGAACCGTGTTCCCCAGCCGCAACCACATCGCCTCCAGGTCAACGATCAACTTTTCGCGCGTCAATGCATCTAGCGCGGCGAAGGGCTCGTCCATGAGCAAAAGACCGGGCTCCTGAATCAATGCGCGGCTCAGGGCAACGCGTTGCCGCATCCCGCCAGACAACTCGCTCGGATATTTGTCGGCAAAGCCTTCTAGCCCAACCTGTTTGAGCAGCTCGAGCACCTGATCATGCGAGGCTTCCGTCCTCTGCTTCTTGATTTCCAGAGGCAGGAGAACGTTTCCAAGAACAGTACGCCAATACAGCAGCAAGTCTGACTGGAATACTACCCCGACTTTTGGGTGAGCCTTGCACACGACTTCGCCATCAATGCGAATCTCTCCTTCCGAGCTCGGAATCAATCCCGCCAACAGCGAAAGCATCGTACTTTTGCCGCAACCGCTTGGACCGACGCATGCAACAAAACTTCCCGGGGTCATTTCCAGGTTGATTGCGTCCAGAGCTTGAACAGGCAGGCCTTCGCGTGTCGCGTAGGTCTTCGATACATTCGCAAGCGTTACAGCGGCTCCGATTGCCCCGCCGGCCTTATTTGGGCTCATCTTTTCGCTTCCTGCATGACGGCGGAACCTGGCCACTACCGGTTGGCCTAGGTTGCACGTTCTCGGCGGAATGACACTTTGGACTCGAGCCAGTTCAGTATGCTGTATAGTCCAATTCCAACGCTCGAGATCACGACGACCGCAGCAAAGTTCAGCGTAGTATCGAATTGGGAATTCGCCTGAAGCTGCAAGTAGCCAAGCCCCTTGTCGGCCGCGATGTACTCGCCGATAACCGCACCGATCACGGCCAGCGAAATCGCCACCTTGAAACCACCAAATATATTCGGGAGAGCGGCGGGAAGTCGAATTTTGAAAAATATCTGGGCTTCGGTTGCGCCCATCGACCGCACAAGATTTACAAGCCCTTTGTCCAGCGACTGCAGTCCAACAACCGTCGAGATGACAATCGGAAAGAACGATATCAAAAATGCGAGTACGATTTTCGGCGCCCAGCCATAACCAAGATACAGCACCAGTATGGGTGCGAGCACAATCTTTGGTATGGTCTGCATCCCGACAAGCACCGGATATATCGCGCGCTCGAAAATAGGCGAATAAAAAATCGCCAGCGCGAGAGGAATGCCTATAACCGCCGACGTAAGAAATCCGGAAAGCACCTCAAAAGCGGTCACGCCGGCGTGAGACAACAGCAACCAACGTTCTTCGACTAGCCGTATGGCAATCTGCAACGGGGACGGCAGTACGAATTCGGAAATTCCGGAAACGATCACGGCAATTTGCCAGACCAGCAGAACTGTCAGGATCAGTAGCGTAGCAGCGGAATTTTCAAAGAGTCGCGCCATCCTGAATTTCCGCTTATTTTTTGATAAATCGCGGCTAGCACTCCCGAAAAAGTTGCTAGCCGCGACCTAAATTACCTTAGTTGGACAGCAGGCCATTCGTGAAGAAGGCGTCCGCGGGCCTCGGGACTTCGATATCGCCCGCGTCGGCGAGCATATCCAGCGTCGCCTGAATATCGTCGACGTTCACCCAACCTTCGGGCTTGCCTTCTGCCTCATGCATGGCATCGACGGTTGCCTGAACCTGCGCAATGACGATTGAAAGGTCTGGCGCACCGTCCCAGGATGCTATCAATGAAGACGCGGCCGTTTCCGGGTTGCCCTTGGCGACGGCTATGCTTTCTCCAACCGCATGAAGAAACCGCTTCAGCACATCCGGTTTCTCGGCGATGATGTCGTCGCTGGACACAACCGCCATGCCTGGTACAGCGAGGCCGTGTTCGGCCATATCCAGCGATGGATACTTGACACCGGTTCGTGCCTCCAGAAGCGGAAGGTCGTTGGACGCATACACGGTGACCGCATCAACCTGGCCCTGCAGGAAGGACGGAACTCGCGCACCCTGATCCATTTGAATGAGCGAAACGCTGTCGCAATCCACGTTGTTAATCGCGCAGAACGTCCCAAGATAGGCTGTTCCCGTCTCTCCAACAGCGGTTGCCAACGTCTTCCCCTCGATATCCGATGGCGATTCGATGGGGTTTTCCGGGCTAGAGATCATAACCACCGGCGCACGACGATGATAAAGTGCAATAAGCTTGACTGGCATGCCGCGCTGAATCGCCGTCATTGCGAAGATTGCCGGCATGACGACCACATCTTCTTGACCTTGCACCAGTGCACCAAGAGCCGCCTGGGAACCTGCTCCTTCGCCAAGTCTGACGTTCAATTCGTTTGCCTCAAAGCCACCCGTATTCAACGCGTGATAGAACGGCGCGTATTCCCCCTTCAGCTTCCAGCTGAAACGAACATTGACATCATCCTGTGCCACCGCGGCACTCGACCCGAATGCCAGCGAGGTGCCGACAAGCAGCCCTTGCGTCATCGTATTTCTGATTCTTGAGATAAATCTCTTCATCTGATCCTCCGAATTGCTCAACTATCGCTCAGCATTTTTAGTGCGAGCCCAAAAGAAAACCAATTGTGATCACATACTATGGTCACATTTTGTGGTAAGTCAACAATAACCTTCACGATTTATCGTCCGGCAACGCCGGACCTCGAATTCCTCTACCAGAGGCAACCAAAATTCTCCTTGATTCCGGACTTGCCTTTCTTTGCCAAACGACACTAGGCGCATATTGGCGCCCTAACCCAGTTCAGCGCAACTCGGCCGGATCCGGTTAATTTCAGCATTGTCGGAAAGTCAAGTGCCTGATTGTGTTGTGGTGTAGCGTGAAGGCGCCGGATTTTGCGCCTTAAAACTTTTGACAAAGGTTGATATCTGCTTGCAACGGCGCGCGCGCCCGCATTGGCGGCATGTTTATTCGAGAAACAATCGCGCGCCGTACCGCCGACAAGACCTACAGATCCGGGCGCCTCGTCGAAGGCGCGCTGGCAGGCGGCAGGTCGGGCGGAAAACGCTCCGCGACCTCGGATCCCGGTTCAGGTTTCCCGGGGAGCGGTGGCCCGAGTTGGTCGGAATGATCAAGGAACGGCTTGCGTCCGCATACGTCGCCACGCTGGGCCGGGCCCATGTGTTCGCGGACTAGGCTTTTTGCCGGTGGTTGTTCCAAAGCGCGGAACCACGGCGTTTCGCCGCGCATTCTGTCGGGACGGATTAGCACTTTGATCGCTTCCGGATCTCGTTTCCCGTCTTGTTGAGGGTTTTGACGGCATGTCTTCGGGCACCTGAATGGCGCAGTTCCGACTGCATCATGCGCATCGAAGCGCCGAACAGCGCAGCCGAACCAAGGTCCGTGACGAAATGTTCCGATGGTGGATCACGATCGGCGGCTTCCGAAGTTTCGTCAGTTTGCGCAGCCTCCGCTCGCCGCATTCGATGCAGTTTCTGGCGCCTGCGGTACGTTTTCGCGGTCGCGTTCGCTCGTCGCAAATCGGCGGTTCGGAGGATCGACGACATCGGGTCGCCGGCCAACTTATCCTCCCAGTGCCACGGCGCGGGCTCTTCGACGCGCGACGACGGATGAACCGAGTCCCGCTGGAGCACGTCCTCAAGCTAGGCGCGCAAGTGGATGCCCTGCAGCCGGCAGGTCGCGACCAGTTTCGGAGCGATCCCGACGGCCTCCGCTCCGACCTTCGTCCAGCGATAATGGTGCGCACAGCATTATTGCTGTGGCACTGAGCCGCTTCCGGTCGTCTCCGCGCTCCGGCTGCCGATGATGGGCTCAGCGGCGCGCCTCGGCGCGAGCCTTGGCGCGAAGCGAATCCTGAATACGCTCGAGCCCGCCGCTGCGTGACCATGGGTAGATATAGTTGCGGACCGTGGAAATCGGCGGATAGCTGGCGGGAACAAGGCACCGCTGGCAACTCGACGCCAGCATGTGCTGGATCGCGTCGACAAACAGGCGCGGATCCGCCTTGCGGAGACGATCCATGCGCTACCGCGCCGGAGTCATTGGTTCAATCAGGGACCATTCCTCATCAGCCGAATTACTTTGCCGGAAACTGTCCGACCGTTTACGCGTTTCCTGACTGACCACGGTCCAAGCTATTGAAGCCTCAATACGGTGATCCTTTCCTGATGGAATACCATGGTTCGGAACCAATTGCGGCTTCGGGAAACAGACTCTAAGCATCGGTTTTCGTCGGCGGAAGAAAGCTCCGGCGACAATTGGATCGAATCCGGGCAGGTCGAATAGCTCGGCGGGACATGCCAAAGCTCCCTTCCCGGAAAGAAAAATGGAATGGTGCGATGAATATTAGAAGTTATAGACAATCGCCTTCTCGGCGGCGCTTGTAATATCGAAAAGGCCGAAATTGGTGAATCGAGGAGCAAGAATGGCGAAGAAAGCGGCGATCATCGGCGGAGGCGTTATCGGCGGCGGATGGGCTGCAAGGTTTCTGCTGCACGGCTGGGACGTACACGTAAGCGACCCGGATCCCGAAGCCAAAAGAAAAATCGATGAAGTGGTCGCAAATGCCCGGCGCTCGCTACCCGGACTACTCGACGAAGCCATGCCCGAGGAAGGCCGGTTGACCGTATCGAAAAAAATTAGTGACTCTGTAAAGGAAGCTGACTGGATTCAGGAAAGCGTTCCAGAGCGACTCCAGCTGAAAAGAGAGGCGTACAAGGAAATCCAGCAAGAATGCCAACACGAAACGATCATCGCGTCCTCTACTTCGGGATTCACGCCGTCCAACCTCCAGGAGAATGCGGCGCGGCCAAGCGAAATCGTCGTCGCGCATCCGTACAACCCAGTTTATCTACTTCCACTAGTGGAAATTGTCGGATCGGCAAACAATTCCGATTCGACAATGGAGGCTGCGAGGCGAACGCTCGAAGAAATCGGAATGAGGCCGCTGCGCATCCGATCCGAAATCGACGCTCACATCGGCGACAGGCTTTTAGAAGCGGTTTGGCGCGAAGCTCTCTGGCTAGTAAGAGACGGCATCGCAACTACTTCGGAAATCGACGAAACTATTCGGCTTGGATTCGGGCTTCGTTGGGCTCAGATGGGGCTATTTGAGACCTATCGTATTGCGGGCGGAGAGCAGGGAATGAAGCATTTCATCTCCCAGTTCGGACCGGCGCTGAAGTTTCCCTGGACAAGACTCACGGACGTACCGAATCTGGATGACGATCTGGTCCATCGTATAACCGAGCAGTCCGACTCGCAGTCGGGGCGATACTCGATCCGAGAATTGGAGCGCATCCGCGACAATAATCTCGTCGCGATACTCAGAGGGCTCAAGGCTCAAAACTCCGCCGCGGGATCGCACCTGCGCGAACTCGACCGAAAATCGGCCGAGAGGCTAAAGGGGCCGGTCGCCAAGCCCTTGCCGACATCCAATCGCACCATTCCGCCGGACTGGACCGACTACAACGGCCACGTCAACGAAGTCTACTATTTGGAGATATTCAGCAAGGCGACGGATAGGTTTCTTGAATTCGGAGGCTGCGGACCGGACTACGCACGCGAGGGATTTGGGTTCTTTACGGTAGATACTCGTCTGCGCTATCTGAATGAAATAACTGAAGGCGAGAGAGTGCGAACATTCACGCAGTGCCTCTCGTTCAAAGGAAAGAAGCTCCATTTGTTTCATGTATTGAAGTCTCGCGACGGCCAGGAACTCGCAACTGGCGAGCATCTGCTCCTTCACGCCGACTTGAACCTGCGGAAGACCGTCGTGCCGGCTCCGCAAAGAGTAAAGGTATTGCAGGAAATTGCGGATGCGCACTCCGCTCTGCGAACGCCGGCAGCGGCATCGCTCCTTTAAATACTAAATCTCCGTCAAAACATGTCAGTTGTCACGCGATGCAATAGCGAATTAGGCTGACGAAATAGAAATCGTTAAAATCGTCGACGGCCATGGACCAGGCGAAAGCACTCGCTCGACAACCCGGTATGAAAATTTAAAGGGAATTACATCGCAAAGTAACATTTCCCTAGGAATCTTCGAAGCAAAATGTTGCAATTCAGTAAAGGTTTCGATGAAAGACCGATGAAGTCTCCCGGAAAATACTACTGCAGCGACCTGACGCTGCTCCAGGTCGCCGACATGTTTTTGGACGAGGAGGCGGCGAAGCGGTGGATCGCGGAGCAGAGTTGGGCGGACGGATCTCGTTGCCCTCGCTGCGGCATGAAGAACGTCCAGCGCGGTATCGAGCATCAGGCGATGACCCACCGGTGCCGGGACTGCGTCGGAAAGCCCATGTTCAGCGTCAAGACCGGCACGGTCATGGAGGGTTCGCAGATAAAGCAACGCCACTGGGCGGTTGCGATCTACCTGTTCACGACCAATCTCAAGGGCGTTAGTTCGATGCGCTTGCACCGCGAACTGGGGATCGGGAAGTAGGCCGCGTGGTTCATGATTCACTGGCTGCGCAAGGCGTACGAACTATCCGTTGGCCCGTTCGACGGGCCGGTCAAAGTCGACGAGACCTTCATTGGCGACAAACGCAGGAACATGCCGAAATCCAAGAGAAAGACGCTGACCGGTCCCGGCACATCTGGAAAAACCGCCGTGGTCGGGATGGAGGACCGCGACACGAACGGCATAAAGTAAGCGGCTAAACTGCGACGTAGCGTTTTGTCCGGATTTCTCCGGCTTCAGATACCGTCCGGCAGATCGCAGGCGCGGCATTCGACGCCGGTTCCGAGATCCGACTTCATCGGATCGCGGACGAACAGGTCCTTCCACCGCCTCGGCGCGGGCTCGCCGGTGCAGTCAACCTAGGGCTTGAACGGATGGCTTTTACCTCCACCCGGCTGACCCATGCCCAGCTGATCGAGGCGCAGAACTGGTATCTTCGCTCGAAAGCCTATTCCGAAGCGCTCGCCCGGATCAATAACCTGAACTTCACGCGAAAGAAAAAAAGAAAACCTCAGCGTTTGCAGACGGAATCGCCCGTACTCCGCCTTCCGGTCCTGCCAACTGCATGGCAACCGTCTTCGAGGGATCGATTCCGAGCAGGCCGAA
>JAPPFL010000016.1 GCA_028823855.1 Albidovulum sp. | reverse complement strand
GCCGGGGCGGCTAGAATGTCATGCAATTTGCTTTAGTTGGGAATCGAGGCTAGGACATGCCGAGCGAAAGTCTCGGTTGGGCGAAATACTCATGCACATGCCTGATATCGCGTTCGTTCAGGTCCTGGCCCCAAGAATGATTGTCAGGGGGCTGGCGCAGCAGATAATCAGACGGCGACGCGCAAGGGGCGAGCTTTTGGAGGTGTCCGAGACCGTTGCAAGCACCTGTTCACAAGGAATTTCTAGGCGCGTCTTCGACGCGGCCGGTCGTCGCCTGCAGTTCAGTTTTCTTTCGAACGAGAACCGTTAGCTGCATTGCCCGGCCCAACGCCGCCGCGATCGCGCCGGTGTGTCTCGCGTAGCTGCGGGCAGAAGGGAACCGCCGGTGTCGCGGACGGCTTTGGCACGCGCCCATTTCACCTGTCGGCCCAACATCGTTTGGCACGGTGTCTCGAGACCCGCTCGGATCCCCATCCCAAATTCGGCTTTCGCCACGGCGACCGGTCACAGCCTTCGCGCCATCACGCGCGACACTCCTGTATCCATCGCGCTAGGAACGGGAAAATTTTGCCGACGTTGTCGATGAACTGCCGGAAATCTCCTTTCCCACTTAGTATCGACTTCCAACCAAATACAGTACGCTAAGACGGATTCTTCTTTCCCAATCCGGGCTCGAATTAAGCCGTCGACAAAATAGCCGTGGCTACGACTCGAGTCTACGATCGAGAATCTGGGAATTCCTTCTATTCCAACTGCTTACGCCGGAAACCATTGTCGCGCGGGTAGCGTTTCGACGACCGACCCGGGAACGGTCGTCGTCAAGCGACCGACAATTCGCCCGTGTTCGATTTTCGCGGGTCGATCGTGCACGGGCAGCAAAAATTGGAAATTGTTTAGCAGTTTCTTGATCTGCCCCTTCTCTTCCCGCTTCGACCCCGCGTGGTTGCCCGTTACGCGCGGCTCCATGTCATTGTTGGTATAGACATGATTAACGATCTGATCGTTGAAGTCGTAGATGACGTCTCCGCAAATGCAGGCCAGGCCTTCGGCAGTTTCCACTACCACGTTCATCGAACCTTCCGTGTGCGCGCGGGCGGGTTCGCACCAGACGCCGGGAATGATTTCTTCCGCGCCGGTGATTTCAAGATCCAGAAAGCGCATGGCTTCCGGTTCGTAAATCCGCTCTACGAGGTGAAGTATGTCCGGCTTGGGATACTGCGGATACATGATGCCCGACACGGAGAACTCCATTTCCTTGCGATTGAGGACAACCGTCGTATTCATCGGGAACCGGTCGTCCTTGCCGGCATGGTCGATATGCAGGTGCGTATGCAGAATATAGCGTATGTCGCCGAGCTTTAGCCCGAAGCGGGAAAGCTGATTCTCGACGAGATTGTCGTGGTACTGCAAGCCTCTCATGCCGAGGCTTTCCATGATCGCGTTGTCTCGATAGCCGGTGTCGACGAGAACCGGATAAGTCCCGCCAAGAATGAGGAAGCCGTAGACCGGCACGCGCCGAACCCGGCCGCATTCGTGCCCTAGAACTAGAAAGCTCGTTTCCAATTCTATGTCCCCGTAATCGAGAAGATGAATTGTCAGCGCCATGATTGTCCTCCTTATTCGATTCCCCGCGGCTAGATTCCGTAGACCCTGCTCGCCGTTCCGCTAAAAATCTCGTGGCGGTCCGTTTCCGGAAGTTTCGAAACGGCCGCCAAATGGGATTCAAGCAAGCTGCCGTAGTCGGTCCAAATCTTTTCGATAGGAAAATTTGAACCGAACATGCATCGCTCCGCTCCGAATATCTTCAGTGTCTCGTTTACGAGCGTCCCGTTCAACTGGGGATCAAGCCTTCGAATAAAAGTTCCGAAACCGGATAGTTTGGATACGACGTTTTCGCATAAGGCCAATTTTTTCATGCCTCGCCGCCATTCCGACCAACCGCTCGGCGTGGTGTCGACGAGCATGCCCGCATGCTGAAGTACAAAAGTCACGTCCGGGCATGCGTTGGCAAGCCTTTCGGCCGCATCCATCTGCGCCGGGAAAACCTGCAATTCGAACGCCCATTCGTAGTCCGCTAGCTTCGCGATATTTTTCTGGACTCTGCCGTCGGCGGGAAGGTCCGGTCGCTGTGCAAACCTGTAAAGCGGATTTTCATGCCAATGAAACTGCTGCCGGATCGCTCGCATCAGAGGATATGCCGCCAACCTGTCGAGCTGAGGCCGCACGTCTCCGATTGTGAAATCCGCATAGCCGGATATCGCATGAGGCCAGCCGGATTCGTCCGCCACCGACTGGACCCAGGCTACTTCGTCCTCGAACCAATTCGGAGCCCAGTTGGCCTGAACGTATACGGATTTTTCGATGCCGGTTCCTTCGAGGTCATCAAGAAACTCGCCGATCAGGTAGTCCCGCTTAATCGAACCGTATCGTCCGAAAATTCGAGGCTGCTCCGGTCCGAGCAGCCAGGGCAGGTCTTTTTGGAACCAAATATGGTGGTGCGCGTCGATCATGCGGTCCTCGGGAGGTTCATGAAGCAGGCAATTGCAGCGGTCGCCGAGGAGCCGTCGTGCAGGCCGTCCAAATGCGGAAGAGCGAGGGAAAGCGCCTGCGTCTCCGGACGAAACTCGGAGTCCTCGTAGAGCGGCGTTAGCCAAATCAATTTCCAAGCAGCTCTAGACAACGCCTTGACGGACTCGACCATCGCGTCCGGTTCGCCGCGTTCCAGCCCGTCCGATATCAAGGCGACAAGGGCGCCTCGCGCGAAACTAGCGTAGCGCGGCACTCCAAGGAATGCTTGGAGAGAATCGCCAATTCGCGTTCCGCCGTCGAAGTCGGCAACGATCTCGACCACTCTCGACAAAGCCTGTTCGCGGTTCCGGTTCGAGAGCGGTCTCGTGATTCGAGTCAGTCTAGTACCCAAAGTAAAGGCTTCGAATCTTTCCGCTGCTCCCGACAAGGCGTGAGCAAACCTTAGCAGCGATGCCGAGCGCTCCTTCATGGAACCGGAAACATCCACCAGCAAAACGATTCGCCGCTGGCGCTCCCGCCTGGATCGGCGAGGAAGCACCAAGAATTCACCATCGCGCCGCGCCGCCTCCTTGAACGACTTTCTAAGGTCGATCGCCGCGCCTTTTTTCGACGATGCAAATCTATAGGATCTGCGCACGGGCAGGACGCCTTTCGCAAGCCTCGCGAATCGCGCCAAAGCCTCGTCTTCCCCGTAGGCCGAGATCTGCCGCCGCGTCAGCCTCTCTTCAGCCGTCGCCTCCCTGCCCGACTCGAAGACATCGCTTTCCCGGGAATCGACAGCGGTTAAGCCGATGTCTTCGCGAGCTTCGGCGACATCCGGCTCCTCGGGTCCGGCGAGCGGTTCGCGGTCCGGCTTTTCGCCGAAGAAATACTCGCGAAATAGCAAATCGAAGGTCTCGAACATGCTGCGCTGCACGGCAAACATGGACAGCGCCGATCGCCTAATATCCCCTATATCTCGAGGACCGAGAAGCGATACGGCTTCTAGGAATCCGATTGCTTGGTCGGGCGAGACGGCGAAGCCATGGGATCGAAGGTGAGCCGAAAACCCCACAAGCGGTCGAGCCGAATTGGGAAGCGTCACGCCGCAACTCCCGCTATGACGCTGTCCATGCGAGGCCGCATATATTCCAGGTCGTCGTGATCCTTTAGCGCTACGCCTACTGCGCGACGGAAGGCTTCCGGCCAGTTCCTTCCCTGGCTATGGAGCAGCGTTGCCGCTTCAGCCCATTCAACAGTCTCGGCGACTCCTGGCGGCTTAACGAGGGGCTCGGTCCGCATGCGTCCGACCGCCGCCACAACGGCGTTTGCCGTTGCATGAACGACGGAACTCGCCCTAGCCATTACTATTTGTTCCTCAAGTTCGGGGGCCGGATAGTCGATCCAATGGTATACGCATCGGCGACGCAGCGCTTCGTGCAAATCCCTGGTCCTGTTGGAAGTTAGAATGACAGCGGGATGCTCAGACGCCCTTATCGTGCCCGTCTCCGGAATCGATATGGCAAAATCGGAGAGATATTCCAGCAAAAACGCCTCGAATTCCTGATCCGATCTGTCGATTTCATCGATAAGCAGCAGAGTTCCGTTCGGATCGCGAAGTGACTCGAGCAGGGGGCGCGCTAGCAGGAATTCGTCCGCATATAGATTGACGTAGGCATCGCCGGCCTGGCGGATGGCAAGTATCTGCCTCGAATAGTTCCATTCGTACAGCGCCGCCGTCGAATCGATGCCTTCGTAGCATTGCAGCCGAATCACTCTTCGTCCTAGCACCGCTCCGATTGCCTTGCCCGCCTCTGTTTTCCCGACGCCGGGAACGCCTTCGAGAAGCAGCGGTTTTCGAAGCGCTAGCGCAAGGTATCCGGCGATAGCCAGCCCATCGTCCGCAATGTATTGCGCGCCTTGCAGTGCATCTCGGAGCGCATCGGGTCCGCCTATGCCGCCTATGACGGGCCGGACAGCCATCAGCCTCTAGCCTCGAACAGGGCAAAAAGTCCCATAAGTCGATTGGGGAGCTCGCCGTTCAATGTCGCGCGCCTCTGGGTCGAGCGCCGCCGTTGGCGCGAATTCCTCGAAGTATCTTCTCCGGCGTGATTGGAAGTTCATCGCAGCGCACGCCAACGGCATCGTAAACCGCGTTCGCGACCGCCGGGATCACCGGGTTTGCGCACATTTCACCGGGACCCTTTCCGCCGAAAGGCGCGTCTTCTGCAGGTCGCTCGATAATCGCGATATTGTGCGGAGCCAGATCGCCGGGGCCCGGCATAAGGTAGCTGTTGAAATCCACCGGCCCGTGCTCGCGAGACGGATAGTACGGTTCGGTAGTTTCATATAAAGCGTGCGAAATCCCCATCCAAGCGCCACCCACCAGTTGCTGTTCAACCAGCTTGGGATTGAGAGCCCGTCCAACCTCGTAGGCGGAGTTGAGTTCGAGAACCGCAATCTCGCCGGTCTCCTCGTCGACTTCGAGATCGACGACGATCGCGCCATGCGCGAAGCAGGAGACCGGCGTCATTTCCCCGGTTTCCGGATTGGCCTCCGACGGCGGTATCAGGAAAATTCCGCGACCCGAAACGGTTCTGCCCTGTCTGAATTGCGCCGCGATCGCCGTATCTGCGACCGTGATGGATCGGCTCGGCGCGCCTTTGACGTGAATGTTGCCGCGTCCGTCGACGTCAAGATCCGCCGCGTTGACTTCGAGTTCGTCCGCCGCAGCTTCCAGCAATTGGGCGCGAGCCTCCGTAGCCGCGCGTATTACGGCGTTGCCCACCCTGTGGGTGCCTCGCGAAGCGAAGCTGCCCATGCAATGCGGTCCGGTATCGCTGTCGGCGGTATCGACGAAAACATCGGAAACCGGAACGCCTAGGGTTTCAGCCGCGATCTGCCGGGTGACCGATTTCATCCCCTGGCCCAGATCTATTGACGAGAGCGACACCATAAATTTTCCGTCGGGCGTCGAATGGACCAAAGCCTGAGACGGATCGCCGCCGAGATTCATTCCTATCGGGTAGTTAATGCAGGCGAAGCCACGCCCTTTATGCTTGGCCATCGCTAGCGCCTCCTGGTACCGGACAGGAATCGCGATACGCCTGGCTTTCTGACGCCGCGATTGAAAGGTGCTTTGGGAATGTATGGAGCTTCGGCTTTCTCTTGAGCCGGCGGCAGCGGTTCGGGCGCGGCGGCGAGTCTCGATTGCGGTTGCGTCGCCGTTTTGGGCCGCTTAACCGGTTCTCGAACGAAATCAGCGGCAGACTTTTCTCGTTCCCAATCCATCGCCATGTCCGGGCGCTGCGGAGGCGCGGCTTCGACCGCTGGTCCCGCCGTCCCCGCCGGAATGCGCCCTCTCGGTCCGGATCCCACCAGAGGCTCTACGGGAATTCGCGATCTACGCCTCTCGCCGATGCGTCCGATTTGGTCCGTCGCCGTTTCCGGAATTTCTGCCCGGCGCCCGCCTCCGCCCTCCAGGCTCGACTGCCGCGTGGAATCGGGAGAAATCCTCCATCCGGCCTTTTCCGCAGCGACTTGGCAGCATTCGATTAGCGCGGTGTTTTTGGCGACCCGCCTGTGGGCCTTCATGTCGCCGTCTCGATAGGCATTCAAGATCCGAAGCTCGACCGGATCCATGCCTACGGCTTCAGCCACCCGGTCCATCTGGCACTCGATTGCATAATCGACGCCGGTTATTCCGAATCCGCGCATCGCGGTCGCCGGAGTGCGATTGGTAAACACGCAATAAACGTTCGAAGCCACATTGGGAATGGTATAGGGGCCCGGCAAATGGCCGGTGCTTTTGACGACCGCGTAGGACGACAGGCGAGTATACGCGCCCGCATCGAAATAACCGGTAAACCTTCTCGCCAGAATCCGCCCATCCGCTGCGACGCCATCCTTGATAATCCACAGTTCGGCACCGCGCGGCGCGCCGACTTGCATTTCCTCCTCGCGGTCCCACATAAATTTTACGGGCCTGCCAGACAGCATCGCCCCAAGCACGGCCATTGGCTCCACGATGCTGTCGACCTTGCCTCCGAACCCTCCGCCGACAGTGCCTCCGATAAAATGCAGCCGCGAAGAAGCCGTATCGAGCAGCTTCGCAGTAGTAGCCAGCGAAAAGAACAACGCCTGCGTAGACGTGTAGCAGACGAAGCGGTCGCCTGTATCCGGAGCCGCGATTGCGCCGCAGGTTTCGATCGGCGCCTGCTCGATCGGCGACATCCTGTATCGTCCCTCAACTATCCGATCGGCTTCCGAAAACCCCTTGTCGACATCGCCGAATCTCAGCTTCTGGTGGTCGTATCGCTCGTGATATTCGAAGGTATTGTCCGGGTAGGTTTCATTGACGGTCGGCGCTCCGGGCGCCAAAGCTTCCTCGACATCCAAAACGTGCGGCATCGGCTCCCATTCCACCCGAACGGATGACGCTGCAACGCGCGCCTGCCTTTCGGTATCGGCGATAACGGCGAGAACCGGTTCGCCCCTGTAGGCGGTTTTCTCGCCGGACAGCAGCGGCTCGTCTTCCTTGCCGAAATTGATCAGCGACAGCAGAGTATTGAGATTCTTTGGCACGTCGTTCGGCCCGACGATTCGCCTCACCCCGTCCATGCGCTCGGCATTCGAAAAATCCACCGATCGAATTCGGGCATGATGATGAGGCGATCTGACGCATCGCATATGAAGAAGGCCGTCGAATTGGTGGTCGTCGTAGAAGGCTGAACGGCCGGTTACGTGGCCGAGAATATCCTGGCGAACCGTTGGTCGTCCAATTTCCGAGAGATTTTCCGGGCGCTCGTCCGAAAAGAGATTCTTCCTGAATTCCACAGTGTTCATGGACGGTTGCTCCTTCGCACAATTTCGGCGGCGGAGAGAATCGCGTCGATGATTGGCGCATAGCCCGTGCAACGACATAAATTCCCCGAAATCGCTTCGGCGATTTCCTCTCGGGCCGGGTTCGGATTTCGATCGAGAAGCGTCTTGGCCGCCAGTAGCATTCCCGGCGTGCAATAGCCGCACTGCGCCGCGAATCCATCGATAAACGCCTGCTGAAGCGGATGCAGGCTCGGACCATCTGAAAGTCCAGCGGCCGTCTCGATCGAGCGGCCTTCCGCATTGACAGCTAGCACGAGGCAGGACAGAAACGGCTGGCCGTCGATTAGCACGGTACAGGCGCCGCAAGTCCCCTGGTTGCAGCCGAACTTGGGCGTCAGGTCTCCTACTCCGCGTCGCAGAGCATCCAATAGATTTTGACCTCCTTCGACGAACAGGGATGTCTCGGAGCCGTTCAATTCAAAGGAAACCGGAGATTTCGACATCGACTCAATCCGCCTCGCCAAGCAGAAGCCGCCTTAACAGCACCGGCGCGACTTCCTTTCTGTACCACGAGGAGGCGATGGCATCATCGGGCGGAGCCAGGCCGGCCGATGCAGCGGAAACAGCCGCGGCAATACCTTGCGGATCCAGAGTGCGTCCCTCCAGCGCGGCTTCCGCCGCGCTCGCGCGAACAGGCGTCTCGCCCATGCCGCAATAGGCAATTCTCGCGTTCGACACTCGGCCCGCCGAATTTGGAATCAGCGCCGCAATCGAAATTACCGATACGCCCTTGGGTTTGACTCGACTCATCTTTCGAAAATGAAATTCGCCGCTCGCCGGGCGTTCGAATTGAATCCGAGCAACAAGAGACCTCAAGCTCCCTCTCCGGGCCAAAAAAGACCCCATATCGATTTCCGATCCGTCGGTCAGCGAAAGCTTGGCGTCGAGGGCCAGTATCGCGGCCGCGAAATCGCCGTAGGGATGCTGCGCGAAAAGATTCCCTCCTACCGTGGCCATGCTGCGAACCGCCGGCCCGCCAATGCCTCTAGCGACCGATGCCAAAAAAGCCGTCTCTTTCGATGCCAGTACATCGGCCATGGTCGCGCCAGAACCGAGAACTACGCGGTTTCCTTCAGTGCGAATGGCCTTGACCGACGGATCATTGGCCAGAACTATGCGCTCGATGCTTGAATCGCCGAAGTTGACGGCCCGCATTACGAGGGTGCCTCCGCCCAGATAGACGGTGCGATCCCGCAAGGCCGCCGCCGCCTGAGCGATGGACTCGAAAGCCAGGACTTCGACCACCGCCTATTTCTCCAAGCCCAAATGGGCGCGAATCGCCTGAAAGCCGGCATCATAAATTCTGGTGCCCACCATGTCCGCCAGTTCTTCCTCCTGTCCTTCAGGCGTGTCGAAATTGCCCTCCCATTCCCAAAATGTCGCGTCTATGTCGGTGACGGGAGCCAGCCTCACATGGGCAACATAGTTGAAGAGGGGAACGGGCGTATCAAGCAGGCAATAGCTGAATGTCTGCTCTATATCGGACATCGTTAGCAGCTGCTCTCGCAGTTCCGCGCCGTCCGCGAGCTTGAATCTCCTAACGCAGCCGATTCGATCGGAATCGCGCCCTCGCTCGATCTGGCTGGACGCCACTTCGGGATGCCAGCGATCATGCCCGTTGAAATCCCGAAGTACTCCCCACACTTCCTCCGATGGCGCCTCGATTACGGTGCTTCTAATAACTTTGGGCATCAAAGCCTCTCAGCCTCCGAAGTGCCGCTTAAGCGCATCGAATCCCGTTTGGAAAACGCCGCCGCCAATTCCGTCGACCAAGTCGCTTTCGGCATCGGGGGCGCAGACGAACTCGGCCGACCACTCTGCAAAGCACCTGTCGCCATCGGTAACAGGCGTGAGACGGAGAGTGGCGACGTAGTTTTCCAAAGGCATCGGACTTTCCAGAATTTCGTAAGTGCAGAACATGTCGTAGTCGGAAAGCCCAAGCAGCTTTTCGCGAATCGCGTCGCCGTTTTGAAGATGGAAGCGGCGAATGCATCCGATTTTGTCGGAAGGCAGCGCATCCTCGATTCTGCTATCCCTAATTCGGGGATGCCATCTCGGCAAAGCGTTGAAATCCCTTACGCGCTCCCATACGCGGGCTGCGGAAGCGCCGATTACCGACGATGCGTAGACACGGGCCATTTATGAACTCCTTGTCGGCGTCTCGCCGCCGCTCTGGCGTTGCTCGGATTCCTTGGCGGCTTCATTGCGGCGCATCTGCTCTTCGGCTCGAGCGCGCTCGTACTGTATCCTATTGAGATCCGACGCCTCGCGCAGCAAACCGCCCTGCCTTGCGATGTTAGCCCCGTCTATCCCAATGTCCGACAGCAGACTGTCGACCATCGGCGCCTGTACCCGGTAGCGCAGGGCCGAATTTATGACCTCGTCTGTCGGGCTCGGCGCGCCTCCGCCGTCGCCGCCCTGGCCTCGGCCTAGCGCCGCCGCTCCCTCTCCGCCCAATTGCATGATTTTGATGTCGTTGATTTTTTCGAGAGGCTTGACCGAGGCTTCCACGATACCCTCGACATGTTCGAGAAGCTTTCGACGGAAAAGCGAATGCCTGGCCGAGTCGGTCAGGACGTTCTCCGCTTCGTTAATCAGCTTCTGAGCTTCCGCTTCGACCGTGGCTCTAACGCGCTCGGCCTCCGCCGCAATTCGTTTTTCTTCCGCGGCCTTTTCCGCAAGCGCTACGTCGACGGATTTCCTTCTCTCCGCCTCTTCGGTCTCGCGGGCGGTCTTGATCTTTTCTTCCGCCTGCGCCGCGCGCGCCCTTGCAAAATCGGCTTCCGCCGAAGCCACGGCTTCCTCCAGTGACTTTTTGTAGAGAATGACGGCTTTTTCGATGGAAGCTTCTTCAATCTCCCGCTCCCTCGCGATTTCGAGTTTGCGGCGTTGCTTCTGCCTTCCGATTTCCGCCTCGTCGATATCGCGCTCGGACGCAACGCGCATCATTTCGATTTCTTCCCTGCTTCTGATTTCGGCCTCGCGCAATTCCCTTGTTCGCGCGATTTCCAGCATCTCGACGCGCTGGCGGCGATGGACCTTAGCTTCATCGACATCGCTTGCGGCCTGCTCTTTCTCGGCTTCGACGGATGCGTCCTTCTTCACCGCCGCCCGCTCGACCGCCCTTTCCCGATCGATTTCGAGCATCCTGCGATCCTTCTGCTGGCCGATTCGCGCTTCGTCGAGTCCTCGTTCCGAGGCGATTCGCAGCCTTTCCGTTTCTTCGCTGCTGGTGATCTCCGCCTCTCGAACGTCCTGAGCGCGGTCGATTTCGCGTCTCTCCACGCGGTTCCGCCTTTCGATTCTCGCTTCGTCGATATCGCGTTCGGATTCGATTTTCTTGAGGTCGATTTCGCGCTCCCTATCGACTCGGACCGCTTCGATTTCCCTGTCTGCCGCAACCTGAGCCTTGTCGAGCGTTTGGTTGCGCGAGATTTCCAAGCCGCGAACGCGCTCGTCGCGCGCGATCCTTTCCGCCGCGGTTTCCGATTCTTTTTCGATGCGCTGCTGTTCTACGAGCCGGCGCGAAATGATTTCGGCGCACTCAACCGTCTCGTTACGTTCGATTTCGCTTTCGCGAATTTCGCGTTCGCGGTCGATTTCAGCCTTCCTGACGGACTTTTCCTCGGTAATCCTAGCCGTGCTCACGGTCTCGTCAGCCTTGATGGAGGCGACTTCAACGGCGCGGCCCCGCGCAATTTCGCGTTCCCGCACATCCTGTTCGTAGGCGATTCGCTCCGCGGCAATTTTCTTTTCTTTCGCGATCTGCGCCGCTTCGAGCGCTTCAGCCTTCGCGATTTCGGCCGCTTCAACGGCGCGGCCCCGCGCCAGGTCGCGCTCTCTCGTAGCCTCTTCGCTTTGGATCCTTTCGAATTCGACCTCGCGTTCTCTTTGAATGCGCGCCTTGTCGATCAACTCGCGCGATTGGATTTCCGCTTCCTCGACAAGTCGTAGATTTGCGATTTCGAGCTCTCTCGTGACCCGCTGAGATTCAATCCTTTCGGCCGCAACGAGTTTTTCCTGTTCGATGCGGCGCTTTTCCGACTCTTCGCGAAACCGGATTTCCGCTTTTTCGACCGCTAGGTTGCGGGCGATATCCCTTTCTCGCGTGCTTTTCTCGAATTCGATGCGAGCCTCGGAGATCGAGTTCTCCTGCATGATTCTCGCTTTTTCGATCGCTTCCCGAGTAGCGATTTCCGCATGATCGACGACTTTTTGGCGATCGATTTCGGTCTGCCGAATATCGCGCTCGGACGCGATGCGGGCCTGGGCGATCTGGTGTTCATTGGTGATTCGAGCGGTTTCAATGGCTTCGCGCGAAACGAAAACCGCCTGTTCCGCCTCTCGCTCCCGATCGGCGCGCTCTCGAGCAAGCTCGGCCCGCTGCTGCGCCCTTCGGAATTCGATCTCGCGCTCCTGCTCCAAGCGGGCCTCCTCGCTTTGACGCTCGATTTCAAGTGATTGCTTCTCCGCTTCCAAGTTCCTTTCCCGTATCTTCGTCATCGTGTCCTGTTCAATGTCGTTCCTCAGTCGGCGCCGTTCCTCGATAGCCTTTATGACCGAGGTCAGGCCCTCGGCGTCGAATCTGTTGGACGGGTTGAAATATTCGATTTCGGTTTGATCGATATCGGTGATAGATACGCTTTCAAGCTCCAGCCCGTTCTTGTCCAATCCGGCCTGCGCGTCCGTCAGGACTCTCGCCACGTAGGCATTCCGGTCTTCGTGCAGTTGCTCCATCGTCATGCTGGACGCGACCGTGCGAAGCGCCGATACGAATTTCCCTTCCAGAAGCGCGTGAATGCGTTCGGGCTCGAGCGTGCGGCTGCCGAGAGTCGAAGCCGCGAGGCTCAGCGCCTCGCGCGTCTGCTTCACGCGAACGTAGAAAACGGCATCGACATCTATCCTCATGCGATCCTTGGTGATCAAAGCATCGCCTCGCTCCCGTTTGACGGCAAGCTGGAGCGAATTCATGTTGACGGGCGTGATGTCGTGGATGATCGGCCATACGAACGCGCCGCCGTCGATTACGACCTTTTCCCCGAGGAAGCCCGTGCGAACGAAAGCGATTTCCTTCGTCGACCGCCGATAGAGCCAGTGCATCACCCAATAAAGGATAAAGACGACGATTACGGCGAAAATTAGCCATAACACGAGTTGTCCAATAAGTTCTCCGGTCATCCGGAACCTCCTTCTCGGCCCCCGCGGCCGATCATCGTGAATTCCCTCGTCTTTGCCACGAGCGCGGTTTCCGTCGGCAGCCTCTCCATTGAAGAAGCGCCGTAGAAGCCGTCGCAGCGGCTGCATTCGGCCATCATGAACTCGGCGTCGGCCGGCGAAGAAACCGGGCCGCCATGCACGAGCACTATGGCATCGGCCTTCCTTGCCAGGGCGGCTTCCGCCCACTCGTCGACCATCGCAGGGCACGACTCCAGCGGCAACGCCGTTTCCGCGCCAATTGATCCTCCCGTGGTCAAGCCAAGATGGCAAACGATTATGTCTGCGCCGGCTTCGGCCATCGCCGCCGCGTCGGCAGCTGAAAATACGTAAGGGGTCGTCAGCAGATCCTTTTTGGCGGCCATCGCAATCATGTCGATTTCAAGGCCGTATGACATGCCGGTCTCCTCGAGATTCTTGCGAAAGATCCCGTCGATCAGACCCACGGTCGGAAAATTCTGCACGCCCGCGAATCCTTCCGCTTTGACTTCGTCAAGGAATCTATCCATGGACCGGAAGGGATCGGTAGCGCAGACTCCCGCCAGAACCGGAACTCGGTCCACGACCGTAAGAACTTCTCGGGCCATGTCCATGACGATGGCATTCGCGTCGCCGTAGGGCATTAGCCCGGCCAAGCTGCCGCGCCCCGCCATCCGATAGCGGCCGGAGTTGTAGATAACGACCAGATCGATGCCTCCCGCCTCCTCGCATTTGGCGGAAAGACCGGTCCCGGCTCCGCCGCCGACAATTGCGCGGCCTTCGGCGATTTTTGCTCGGAGTCTTTCGAGTATAATCCGGCGTTCCGTCATGCGCTTCATTCCTTTACGGACCTGCTCGCCACCGAAACATGCAAGCCATTGAATTCTTGAACTACGGCATCCGCGAATTCCGGATCGTTAATGTTCGCCGGAATCCGCAGGACTTTCCTTTCGGAATTCGCCTGGACGGTTGCTTCGAGCGATTTGAAGAAAGCCGCGTCGGCTTCCGGGTCCCAGAAGGGCTGGCCCGGGCGGTCCAGGCTGGAAACTCCCCCTTCGGGCAGGAAAAAGCGGACGGGGCCCCGCATTAGGTTCAGGCGCTCCCCGATCCAGCGTCCCATTTCCTCGTTTTCCTCGCGCGTGGTTCGCATAAGGGTGACTTGCGGATTGTGCTCGTAGAACCGCCTGGCCGCATATTGCGAGGGGACGGTGTCGGGAGCCCCGAAATTCACCATGTCGAGCGCTCCCGCGGCCCCGACGTAGGGAAGTCCTGTCCGGATTGCCGCGCCGAAGCGATCTTCGCTAGCGGCGAAAACTCCACCCGCGATCAAATCGCAGATTTCGGTCGTCGTTACGTCGACAACGCCAGCGAGTAGCCGGGAATCAAGCAGGTTTTCCATGGAACGGCCCCCGGTTCCCGTCGCATGGAATACCAAGCAGTCGAATCGCGCTGCCAAGCGCTCGGAGATTTGCTTCACGCATTGGGTCGTAACGCCGAACATCGTCAAGCCTATGGACGGCTTGCCGTTCCTCCCTTCAGACCGCTCCCGCCGAGCTTGCACCATTCCGGCGAGCGCGGCCGCGCCGTTCGAAAGCACCTCGCGAGTAATGGAGTTCAATCCCTGGACATCCGCGACCGAATGCAGCATGAGGATATCGGAGGAGCCCACGTACTGACCGACATTTCCGCTCGCCACCGTCGACACCAGCACTTTTGGTACGCCCACCCGCAGCGACCGCATGGCCGGCGCTATCATTGCCGTGGCGCCCGAGCCGCCAGCGCCGATCATACCGGCGATTCCGCCGCGCTGACGGGCCCACCGCTCGAACGCCAATGTCATTCCCGCCACGGCGGTACCCCGATCGCCGGTAAAGACTCCGGAATTCCCCCTGGGATGGAACGCCGCTATCTCGTGCGGAGGAACGTCGGCTCCGGATACCTTGCCGGTGGTCGACAAGTCGATCAGCTTCGGCCTTAGCCCGCGAGCCTCCAGCACGTCCCTGAGAAAGCGAATCTCCTCCGCTTTAGTGTCAAGTGTCCCCGCAACGAAAACGGCCTCGTCGACCTTGCGCTGCTCCGCGCCGAACGAAACCTCCGCCGAGGGCCGCCCCATCAATTCCGTTGCCGTGCGCGCGGATCTCTCGATCACTTTTGCAGGCACGGATTTCGACCAGCGGGTAGGTATCGTTGGATTGGAAAGGTAGATTCGAGCGGGGCCGGCGCTCGCAGTCTTGATCCCGTCGCCTTTCGCGGCTGCCGCCTCGGGAGTTTCGTCGTGGGCGTGCCGCCCTACTCCTAGTAGGGCCTGCTGCAGGTCGCGGTCGGCCGCGAGTTCGGAAGCGTCGATGATTCTGTTGATTCGTCCGTTCACCATAATGGCGACCTGTTTCGAAACTGAGCAGGCTACGCCAATGTTTTGCTCGATTACGAGAACATTCACGTCGTTTTCCTCGCCTAGACTGACGAGCATGTCTTCGACTTGACGCACGATCATCGGCGCGAGTCCTTCGGTGGGCTCATCCATGACAAGCAGCGCGGGATTCAGCAGGAGAGCCCGGCCGATCGCGAGCATTTGCTGTTCGCCGCCTGAAAGCTGCGCTCCGTTATTTCCTTTTCGCTCCGCCAAGCGCGGGAAGACGGAATAGATGCGATCGACGGACCATGGGCCGCCCGAGCGCGATACCATCCGAAGGTGCTCGTCGACGGTCAGCGACCGCCAGAGTCGCCTTCCTTGCGGAACGTAGCCCACGCCCAATCTAGCGATTTCGGCCGGGTCGAGGCCGCGAACAGCGGTTCCGCGGAAGCTAATGGATCCCGAGTCGACCGGCACGAGACCCATGATCGCCTTGCACAGCGTCGTCTTGCCCATGCCGTTGCGCCCGACGACGGCGAGTACGCCTTTCTGAAGCGAAAGGTCGACGCCCTGCAGCGCATGGCTGCGGCCGTAAAATACGTTTACGCCTCGCGCGTCCAGGACAGGCGCGGTCGCTTCAGGCATTTCCGCCCCCCAGATAAAGCGACTGGACTTCTTCGTCGTCTTCGATTTCGGACGGCTTCCCCTCCTTGAATATTCGACCGTTGTGCATCATTGTAACCGACTCGGAGACGCGCAGCGCCACGTCCATGTCGTGTTCAATGATGATGTAGCCCATGTGCGACGGAAGCCCACTAAGGATCTCGATTAGCTCCCGCCTTTCGCCCGGCGAGAGACCTGCGGCGGGTTCGTCAAAAAGAATGAAGCGCGGCGCGCCCGCCAGCGCCATGGCGATCTCCAGCTGCCTTTGCTGCCCGTAGGACAGGTCGGAAACCTTCGTATCCCTGGATGCTTCAAGACGAACCGTCCTTACGAGTTCCTCGGCGCCTTCCATAATCGTATCTCTGCGACCGGGGCGCATGAGAGAAAACCTCCCGCGGGCAACGCCTTTGCAGGCGAGATAGACGTTGTCGACTACCGTTAGCCCCGCGAAGAGCAGCGATATCTGGTAAGTGCGCCTTAGGCCTCTTCGAATCCTTTCGTGCGCCGGGGCGTTTGTGATGTCTTCGCCGAAAAACCTAATGGCGCCGGCGCTGGGAAGGAAATCTCCCGTTATGCAATTGAAGAGCGTCGTTTTGCCGGCGCCGTTGGAGCCGAGCACGGCTCGTTTTTCACCGGGGCCGATAGTAATCGTTACGTCATCGAGAGCGGACAGCGCACCGAATGTCTTGCTAACGCCGCGCAATTCCAAGGCGTTCGCCGTTCCCGCGGAAAAAGTCCTTTCCAACGATATGGCGCCGTTCGTCACGATCGCCGCCCCGCCCTGCGAAGCAGCGGATTTAGGCCGCGGCTCTGCTTCAGCTTTTCCCAAAGCCCCAGAATTCCGTCAGGCGACCAAAAAACGACCACTAGGAATCCCAAGCCGATCAGCAGCCGGAATCGCTCGCTCCCGAGTCCAACGAGGACGATCAAGTCAACTGCGAACGTCTTGAGGATTACGTAAATGAAGGCGCCGATGAAGGCGCCCGCAGGGTGGCCGATTCCGCCTATGACGGCTACGATCAAAATATCGATCGCGGGACCGATTCCCGCCGTTCCCGGAGAAATTTGCGCCGACTGCCATGTCAGCAGTATGCCGCCGGTCGCGGCAGGAAGCGCGGCGATCGCGTATGCGGCGACCTTGTGGGCGGTAACGTGGTAGCCGAGCGCCGCCATCCTTCGAGGGTTGTCGCGAATGCCCTGCAGCGCGAGGCCAAAGGGCGAGCGCGATACGTAGATCGCCGCGAAATACCACGCCGCTGCCCAGAATAGCGTCAAATAGTAGAATGCGATCGGGTGCCGCCAGTCGAGCCCGAACAGTTTGGGCGGCAATACGCCGTTGAAACCGGAAAACCCGTTGAATATTACATAATTTTGGTTGAAAAAATAAAAAAAGGCGGCCGCGATCGCCAATGTAATCATAATCGTGTAGATGCCTTCCGTCCTGCCGGCTAGCCAGCCCGTAGCAGTCGCGAACAGCGCCGCGACAAGAAGCGCAAGCGGAATGCTAATGTACCACGGCCATCCCTGGCTAATGTCCGTTATTGCGCTATCGCCGAAAATGGCGACCATGTAACCGGCGATCCCGGCGACCGTCATCTGCGCCAGGCTCACCATCCCGCCATAGCCCGCAAGGAACATGAGGCTTAGCGCGATCATGCCGAGAATGAACGTCCATCCGAACAGCTGATAGAGAATGAAGTTGCTCGCAAATGCCGGCAGAATCAGGAGGATTGCCGCAACCACCCAATATGCGGGGTTAATTCGAAGCGACGAGGTCCAATCCAGCTTTCGCCCCCACGCGGCTTCGTTCATCGCCATTGCTCAGGACCGTCCCAGGAGGCCTTGCGGGCGAAACGCCAGCACGAGAACCATGATCATGAAAGTCACGACAACTGAATAGGTGGGAAAATAGACTGAGCCAAACTGTTCGGAAATTCCAATAAGCACGGCTCCGAGCGCCGCGCCGGTAATCGAACCCATTCCGCCGACTATGACCACGACAAGCGACGCAAGCAGGAATCGAACGTCTTCGCCCGGGGCAATCGACTGGAAAGTGCCTCCGACAACGCCGGCGATGCCAGCAAGCCCCGCTCCAAAGGCGAAAACTCCCACGAACACCAGTTGAATGCGAGCTCCGGTCGCCGAAAGCATTTCCCGGTCGTCAACGCCAGCGCGAATTAGCATGCCGACTCTCGTCTTGTTGAGAAGCGTCCACATGCCCACGCCGATGGCGACGGAGGCCAGAAATATCACGATTCTGACAAGCGGGTACTTTAGATAGATCAGATCGCCCGAAGATCGCTTTACGCCGGTGACAAAAATCGTCTCCATTGGTCCGGACAGCCAGCTAGGGGGAATTATGTTGAGGAAATCGCCGCCGAATACCCAAAGCATGATATCTGCCAGTACAATCGAGATGCCGATCGTAACCAGCGTTTGCCGCAAATCCTGGCGTTCCATTCTTCGGAAGACGAACACCTGGAGTAAAATTCCCAGTAGGCCGACCAGGATGAACGCGACCGGAAACGCAAGTAGCCAATATCCCGTCCAGCCGGCAACCATGTAGCCGATATAGGCTCCGAGCAAGTAAAGCGAACCGTGCGCAAGATTGACGTTGCGCA
This sequence comes from Albidovulum sp., assembly GCA_028823855.1. Classification (GTDB taxonomy): domain Bacteria; phylum Pseudomonadota; class Alphaproteobacteria; order Rhodobacterales; family Rhodobacteraceae; genus JAPPFL01. Next base: position 56,266 of record JAPPFL010000016.1, on the reverse strand, counting down.
TGAGTCCGAAAATCAGGGTAAATCCGCTGGCAACAAGGAAATAGAGGCCCCCTAGCGTGATTCCATTGAACAGGGCGTTCAAAAACACCTTCTTCTTTCCAATAATTTGAACCAGCCAAGCCGGCCAGATCGCGAAAATCAGATACAGCAGGATCGCCGTCGAGATCGCTATTGCCGCCAGCCACCAGGGGTGGTTTTCGGCGAAGCGCCTCAACGGCCGATTCTCCGCCGGCGCCACCGCCTCGCCGATCGAAGTTGCGATGCGTCGATCCGACTTTCTCCCGTCGACATCGAATTTGCCTCGCTCATATCGTGTACGCCGCGCGCCGGTACGCATTCGGCGATACGCCGACAATGGAAGCGAAGAACCTCGAAAAGCCCGCCTGCGACGAAAACCCCAGGTCGCTTGAAATCTCGCGCAATGGCGCTTCGGTGTTGACAAGCCTATCTATCGCCCGCTCCGTACGCAGCGCGTTCAAGTAGACATTGGGCGAAACCCCGGTCTGCTTTTTGAACAGCTTGAAAAATTGCGGGCGCGACAATCTTACGGCTCCGGCGAGCCAGTCGATCCCTCTGCAGCTGCAAAAATTGTCTTCCAGGAGAGTGACGGATTGTCTAATTCTGTTGTCGTTAAATCTGGCCAAGGCCCTATCCAACGACTGCGCCCCGTGCACATTCCTCCAGGACTGCTGATATACTTCCTGCACCAGGGAAAACAGCCCTGACTCGAATCCGCTCTTTTTCAGACCATTCAAGAGCATCTCCGCGATCAAGTGAGTGGCATCGGAAATCTGCTTCGTGGCCCTTATCGCGGGACGACCGAATTCAAATGCGAGATCTTTGGATTCACTCCGAAGTTGATACCATTCCTTGTCGAAGTAGATTGCAACGCCCCGGAATTTTTGACCGTTCGCCTCCAAGCGGAATCCGTGCTCTTTCCACGGGTTGACCGCGACTGCTGCCGTGCTGTCGACGGAAAGTTCGCGCGTGCCGACGCTAACGGTTCCACCCGCCCCTCCCAAATGCACTAATAGATGAGCCTCCTTTTGCGCGTGCCGAACGGTCGAACGATCAAGTTCGATCAGGGCAACGCGCCCAAACCCGCCATGCACGACGGAATTTGCCGTGCTCATCGTTCTAGGCCCACTATTCGACTTTACCTCCGATTTGGTCGAAGCCGGGAATTACAACAAATGATAAATTGTTGAGATTTGCAATACTGCCAACCGAAAATAAAGGATACATTAAGTAAAATAATGACACTTCCAGAAAAATTTCGATTTCAAGAATTTCTGTTTCCCCGAAATTGTCGGCCTAGGGCACTATATTCGCTATCGCGAGCCGCGGTGCAAAACCCCGACTCGCTGATCGAGTTCTCTTGCGGCAGCGCAGTACCCCCGCGAAAATCCCGAGTTTCGGACTTCGTCCTCGAGATCCGGCGCATCAAGTCCGAGCGAAACAGATTTCCGATATAGGGCTAAAAATCCAAAAGAAACGAGCGCGTCGGCAACGGCGGGATTCAAGCGCGGACTTTTTGGCGCAATGCAGTTTGGCGGCGCATAAGGATTGCGCATGCCGTTACGCTTCTGGCGATACGCTCGCTAAAACCATCGCCGGCGGCCAATTCCGCCGAAACCCTAAAACAGGCACCTTAAGTTTGACTTGAGATTTAAGACTCGGCCGAGCGGGAACCGCCCCGCCCGGCCGGTGGTCTGAACTCTTCACCAAAAGTTAAATCACTCGTAGGAAGTCGTGCACGCCGGGTTTTCGCGACCTGGCGCTCCGATTTTGGCAAACGCATCCGGATCAAGGCCGAGCGTCTGATTTACATTTTCGATCATGCCGACCATTTCATTGGCAAGGCTTCCGTCGTCGAGCTGCACCGTTTCCATTATGAAATTGGTGCCGATTGCTTGGCGATTGTGATCAAGATGAATACTTCCGTTGGGCGCATCGAGAACCAGATCGCTCAAGCACGAACGAAACGCGGCATGGCCGTCAGACAGGTCGCCGCCTACTTCATTCAAACAGGAAACGGCGGCCGTTGTCGCGTTGTAGTATCCCGTTGCGAGCAACGATGGCGACGGAAACCGCTGGTCGGGCGGGAATTCATCGATATAGGCCTGCACGTATGCGCGCCAATCCGGGTCGTCCCAAGTATCGGCCTGCGGCCCGGACGAGGGAACGCCGATCAACGCATTCTTGGCCGTGCCTTCCGTACTAAGCACTGTCGGGTCGACCATGATCGTTCCGCCGATCAGATTAGCTTCTCCGCCCGCTTGCTGGTACTGGTTCAGGAAGTTGACGGCGTCGCCTCCGCCGAGACCGAGATAAATCGCATCGACGTCGTCGGGCAAAGCTGCGATAATTGAGGAGAAATCCTTCGTGCCAAGTGGTACCCAGAGGCGCTCGGCTACTTCGCCGCCCAACTGGCAAAATCCCAGAACAAGTCCCAGGACCTGAGTGTAGACGAAGGAATAGTCTTCGCCAATCGTGGCGATAACTCTGTAGCCCTTTTCATCGTAAATGTATTCGCCGAGACCCGCCGACCATTGAGCGCCATCCATATTGAAGCGAAAGAAATTCTCCGACGGCGTTACGTAGGTGGTTTCCTGGGCACCCGAAATACCGTTTATGAAAGTTACGTGAGGCTGCGTTTTGGAGTAGTCGCGGATCGCGATTCCTTCGGACCCCGACAGCGGCCCGATTACCAATTCGACCCCGTCCTGTTCAACGAGCTTTCTAGCCGCTCTCACGGCGCTGTCTGGCGTCGCGTCCGTCGGGCCAACGATAAGTTCAATCTCGCGGCCGCCGGCCATATTGCTCGCCTGGCTTAGCGCGAGCCTTAGCCCGCGCATCCCGTCTTCGCCGAGTGAAGTGTACGTGCCTTCCAACGTCGCAAGGGCTCCAACCTTCAGAGTTTCGGCTTCGACGGCCGCGCCCGCAGCGGCGATCGCCGCGGCTGCCGCCGCCAATTGAATTGATTTTGCCTTCATTTTTCACCTCTAGAATTGAATTTGAATGGAAGCGCAAACTCGCTTGAACTCAATTTACCATGCGAGACCCGACAATGGAAGCGACCGGTCTGTCGGCGACGAGGATAATTCCAACCCTATCTAATGGCGGGATTCTATTTGTCCGGATTACGCAGGCGGGGCGCGAGAACGCGATCAACCGGCGGATAAAATTAGATATTTCGCATATCCCGCAATGAACGTGCATCTAGGCTTTTGCTACATGTTCCACTATGCATGGACGCGCTTGGCGGTTCGCGAGGGAACATGGAAAGAGTTGTTATTTCGTCCGCAAGGCGAACTCCCGTGGGAGCTTTCATGGGCGAGCTCGTATGCTTGTCGGCTATTGAATTGGGAGGAGTCGCGTTGCGAGCTGCTCTCGCCGACGCAAGTTTCGACATCGCCAGCTGCGAGGAACTGGTCATGGGCTGCGTTTTGCCGGCCGGGCTCGGGCAAGCGCCCGCGAGGCAGGTCGGTTTTGCTGCAGGGTTGGCTCAGTCGGTCCCAGCGACAACCGTCAACAAGATGTGCGGCTCGGGAATGAAAGCTATCATGCTCGTGCACGATAGAATTGCTCTAGGCCACGCCGCTGTAGCGGCCGCCGGAGGAATGGAAAGCATGTCGAATGCTCCTTATTTGCTGCCGAAAATGCGCTCCGGTTCACGACTTGGACATTCCGAAGCAATCGATCACATGTTCCTTGACGGCTTGGAAGACGCGTACGAGTCTGGAAGACTCATGGGCGAATACGCTGAAGATTGCGCGAATGATTACCAATTCACGCGCGAAATGCAGGATGAATTTGCGGCCAGGTCTCTCACAAGAGCTCGTGTAGCTCGAAAATCCGGTTCATTTTCGACTGAAATCGTTCCTGTCGAAATCAATTCGAAAACGGGTGTCAAATCAGTCGAGCACGACGAACAGCCTAGCAAAGCGGATATTTCGAAAATTCCCCGCCTAAAGCCGGCATTTCGGCAAGGCGGAACCGTAACCGCCGCAAATTCATCGTCGATTTCGGACGGCGCGGCCGCTCTCGTACTGGCGCTTGAATCGATCGCTCAAAGAAATTCTATGCCAATTCTTGCAACTATAGTCGGACATGCGAGCCACGCTCAGGCGCCGGCTAAATTTACGACCGCCCCGGCCGCCGCTGCTCGAAAATTGATGGACGCCATTGGCTGGCGGACGGTCGATGTGGAACTGTGGGAGGTCAATGAAGCGTTCGCCGTCGTTGCGATGGCATTTATCCGAGACCTGAGCCTTCCGAAAGATATAGTAAATGTTCGCGGCGGCGCATGCGCTCTTGGTCATCCAATTGGCGCTTCGGGCGCAAGAATTGTCGTCACTCTTCTGAACGCAATGATTGAAAGGGATGCGAAAAAGGGAATTGCCGCTATCTGCATAGGGGGAGGCGAAGCGACCGCGGTCGCGCTGGAAAGGCGCCGATAGTTCGCAAAGCGCAAGTTATCGGGCTTGCCGCCTAAACGGCCATTTGCGTGAAATTTGAATCCGGACCAGTTATTCCTTCCAGCGCCGGTGCGGCCAAAACCACTGGTCCGGAAATTTGCGAACCATGGATTCGAGATTGTCGTTCAGTGCCTGGGTCATATCCCGAGGATGTCCATGAGGAATCGGAGTCTCGAACCGCGCCTCGAAGTCCAATCCGTTGTTTTTCCTAATTCCATAAAATGGGACTAGTAGCGCATCGTAGTTGATTGCAATGCGAGCGGCCGACAGCATCGTACGCGTCGGCCTTCCCATGAAATTCAGCAATTCGCCCCTGCTCGAATACTGGTCGTTAAGCATGATGGCGAATCCGCCGCTTCGGACGAATTTAATGAAGGCGCGGGTTCCTTTTTTGTCCGTCGGGTAAACCGGCTCGCCAATATGTTCCAATTTCTTGACATATAGACGGTTGAAAAACCGATTATTCATCTCCCTGTAGATGCCTCCGACCTTGAACCCTCTCTTCACGAGCGCGGCGCGCGGGGCTTCGTAATTTCCGAAATGCCCCGTAATCAGCAATACGGGGCGCCCGGTAGCCCGCGCCCTTTCAAGATGAGAAACGCCAGGTCCAAATAGGTCGGCAGACGATACGCGCTCGACAAATTCCTTGGTATTGAAATTCTCCACAAATAGCCTGCCAAAATTGACAAGGCACTGCTCGCAAATCCTGTTTCGCTCTCTCGCGTCCATGTCGGGGTAAATCAAGCCTAAATTGGAATGAATTCTGCGTCTTAGGCCGGCGACGGGAGCAACTAGGCGACGCATGAAATCACCTCCCATGCCCACTCTTTTTTCGTAGGGCATTTTTTCGGCCAAAGCCAGAAACGCTCTCAGGGCTAAATTAACGGAGAACTGCGAAATGTCCGTTTGGATTGACCGTTCCGAGACCGATTTCATTTCTATCGCACCTTGAATCCGGCACGTGGAATAGGACGTGCCACCTCTCTCTTCCATACGAATATTCCGGCTCCGACAACGACGGCGGCTCCAATGTACGACCAGGAATCCGGAAACTCGCCAAAAAACGCCATTCCGAAAATACCGGCAAAAATAAGGGCGGAATAACCGAAAGGTGCCAAAAGGCTCGCTTCGGCGAAGAAAAAGGCGCGAATCATCAAATATTGACCCGCCGCGCCGAGAGCCGACATTCCCATCATTATGCTAGCGTCTAGCAAATCAGGCATCTTCCAGTAGAACGGAACGAATACGGTAGCAAACGCCGTCCCGAGTATCGTTGTGTAAAGAAAATTCGTCCAGGTGTGCTCATCCCTGCTTAGGAAACGCGTCGCCAATGCGTAGCCGGCGAACAAGGCCGCCGCAGCAAGCGGATATATCGAATAAATCGAAAAAACTTCGGTTCCAGGCCGAATAATTATCAATGCGCCGATCAACCCGAAGCAAACTCCCGCTAGGCGAAGCGGACCGAACGATTCTCGAAGAAATAGAAATGCTCCTAATGTGATCAGGAGCGGGTTGAGCTGCAGCAATGCGGTCGCTTCCGCAAGCCCGACAAAAGTGATTCCGGCGAAAAAGAATACGGTTGCCGCAAATAGCATTGAAGCCCTGGCGAACTGGAGAGGCAAATGTTTCGTCTTTAGAAAATTTCTAGTTTTCGCGCCCAATAGGATCAACACGAGCAATGTCTGGCCCGTATAGCGCGCCCAAACAATTTGCATGATTTCATATCGGTGCATCAGCGATTTCGCTACCGCATCCATTATCGAAAGGAACAGCAGTCCTAGCAAAATGCATATTGCGCCCTTTGCCAGCGGTGACAGCAAATCAAATTTTTTCATTTTGCTGGCGATTTCCGATACTAGGCTAGTCGAAGCGAGCATAAGGACGCCTTAAGAGCCGCGCAAGACCGCAAACGGAACGACGGAACCCGATAGGCGACGAGCCGACCGCCGTTTCATGGCAATTCGACACTCTAAATTGCCAGGGGCAATTTCGTCTAAATCTCAAATCAAATGTTTGCCGGTTCGCGAAATATTTCGATCGCGCGCGTGGCCACGAAAAATTGCTTCGTGCCTTCCCGCCCTTATTCGTACAGTTGGGTGCGATCCTATCGAACATAGAGCCGGTAGCGGTTCGTCTCGCACTAGGAATAACTACGCCTGGCCCAAGCCCTTGACGATGTGGAAGAGCCGCCCTTACGGGGGGTTCGGAAGTCGCCGCCATCTAACTACTATCGTTGGTTGCGGGGTGCCCGGCTCCCAAATTCGTCTACGTCGAGCAGGTGCATTCCCTCTTCTTGCGTGAAATCCAGCCCCGTGAAGCATCCTGAATCGGCCGGCTCCCTACCTGCGCCTTCTAGTCAATTCGATAGTTGCGCTAGTGGTCCTCGCTCCGATGGGATTGCCGAGTGCATTGCTGTGCAGAGAGCTCTGGCGATTGGGATATCGCCGAACGGCTTGGTCGCCCGGCGCGGCGGCGCTCGCCGCCGCGGTTGCAGTTATCTCAACCGGTAAAGAAGTGATATACGCGCTACAATGGACAATCGGTAGAGTCGCGCTTGCGCCGGTTCTCCTTACACCGATCCTGCCGTTGCGGGTTGTCGTCTGCCCGGCAATCATCGGCATGCTCGTATGGGGCGCGTCCGCGACTCTTCGGCGTCGCCGCGAAGCGAGGGCGACGACGCAACGCGTCGACGACATTCGGAACATGGGGTTCTGGCTGCTCTCGCTGCAGTGGCTGCCGGCACTGGTGAACGGAGCAATTCTGATTGAATTGTTTCCGTCCTTGGCCGTCTCAAACTCCGAATTCGAGCCGAGCGCGTTCCATCTACCCTTGACAGCCGTCCCGTTTGTCGAAGCCAATCTGTGGATCAAGCTTGTTCCGATGTTCGCGATCGCGTTCTTCGTGTTTTCCCCCTCCGGTCTGGCAGTGGCGCTGCCCTGTCGGCAGATTTGGCGCCTAGGAAATCGCCGCGCCGCCTGGGTTGTCGGTGCGGCGGCGGCATTGACGAACGCAGCCCTGCCGGTGCGGGCAATAGAGGGGTTCCTGCTTGTGAGCCCGCCCGGATTCTCCCGTACCGCCGGACACGTTGCTGGAACACTGCACTAATTCGCGCAGATGCAACCCGCGGACACCCCGTTAACCTGGCCGGTTTAAACCTACCGCTTCTGGCGGCCGTTCTGCTTCTTGGTCGAATCAACCGCCCACGCAACTGGGGATCGGGCATCGATGGCGACCGTGTGAGCTAAAAGGCACGGCGCTTTGAATCCGGAATCGGATGGTAGATGCGGCCTCGGGGAATCGCGAGCGGGACTCGTCTACTCGGCTGTATGCTCCGCCAGCAAGGACAATCAAGTACGCCGTTCGACAAGGTCGATGCGGCAGTTGGGATATGAGCCTGCGGAGTGGCCGATCAAGCCGACGCCCGCCATGAACTGCCTCTTTTGCTCGTGATCCCCCTTCCCGATCAAGATGCGCTAGAGGCGCAGGTCGGAACTTTCCGAAGTCGCCCGTCGCAAGTTGGCGAAAACGCGGCGAAACGCCAGAATCCCGCGCCTTTCCACAGCCATCGGCGCTTTCTCCCTAGCTATGCCGTTTCGGGTGAGTGAGAAATCAATTCGTCCAACGCAGGACGTACACGTCAACTCGGCGCAAGTCTAGATTCTCGACGGAAAAGTTCGAGGCGTTCATGCGCACGTACAAGGAAATTTTCCGTGTTCGTCTTCGGGTCCGTATCCTGAAGATTCTGTTGGCGGACTTGACAGAGACTCACGGAGCGGCAACTTCGCGCTCATTGGCAATTTCGATTCCACGGAATCATGCCGTTCTAGGCAATGCGGAATGCAGGTAGGCAATGACTTGATCGGCGAGTGTTTCGGGATCAGCTTCAGCGCCATTTAGTACAATCTCAGGCGCAATCGGCGCCTCGTAGGGAGAATCCAATCCGGTGAAATTAACCAATTCACCGTCTCTCGCGCGCCGGTAGAGTCCTTTCGTGTCGCGTTGTTCGCAAACCGCCATGGGAGTGTCGACGAATACCTCGATGAATTCATTGTCCTCGGCAAGTTCTCTCGCCATCTGCCTTTCGGATCTAAATGGGGAAATCAATGCGACTAGAACTACCAATCCGGCATCTACCATTAGATTGGCTACGTGCGCGACGCGCCTGACATTTTCCACCCGATCCTGATCGGTGAATCCAAGATCCCTGTTTAGACCATGCCTCAAATTGTCGCCATCAAGCACGTAAGTATGGATTCCCTCCGCGTGGAGTTTTTGCTCTACGAGATTTGCAATTGTCGATTTTCCCGACCCGGACAGTCCGGTGAACCAAAGAATGCGCTGATGCTGGCCTTTCAACCGAGCTCTGGCTCCTTTGTCGACCACCATCGTTTGCCAGAATACGTTGGTTGCGCGGCGAAGCGCGAATAAAATCGTCCCCGCGCCGACCGTCGCGTTCGTGAACCTATCGATTAGCAGGAAAGCTCCGGTCGTGCGGTTTACCTTGTAGGGATCGAAGGGCAAAGCCCGATCAAGCGCGACCTTGCAATAGCCTACTTCGTTGAATTCAAGCTTTTTAGCAGCTAGTCCCTTTAGAGATTCCATATCCACTATGTGGACGAGATCCGTAATTTGTGCGTTCGCAGATGCCGCAGCGAATCGAAGGATGTAGTTGCGTTCCGGCAGCATCGCACTAGTGTCCATCCAAAGAATATGCGCCGCAAATTGGTCTGCGACATCGGGTGTAGTTTCGTCGCATGCTAGAAGGTCGCCTCGCCCCGCATCGACGTCGCCGGCAAACTCCAGTGTGACCGACCTACCTTCCCTTGCTTCGAACGCTTCGCCTGACGGGTCTAGAATTCTTGCGACTTCGGCTTGTTCGCCGGACGGATATACGCGAATCCGCATATTGCGCTCCACGCGGCCCGAGGCTACCGTGCCGCAAACTCCTCGAAATTCTGGAATCGGATGGCCTGCATACTGAACGGGCAGGCGAAATACAGCCGCGCTTTGCCGACTGTCGAGCTGAACCCGTTCTAGTAGTTCGAGCAGCGCGGGACCGGAGTACCAAGGCATGGCCTCCGTTGCGTCAATTATGTTTTCGCCTGTCAGAGCCGATAGCGGAATCGCTTGGGTATTTTCGAATTCAAGCAATTTCGACAGGTCAATAAAGCGCTTGCCGATGGATTCGAATACGTTCTGGGCGAAATCGACCGAATCCATCTTGTTGACCGCGAGAATCGCGTGCCGGCAGCCCATCATGGATGCGATATAAGCGTGGCGTCTGGTCTGCACCAGGATGCCCTTTCGAGCATCCACCAATATGACCGCGACGTCCGCTAGCGATGCAGCGGACGCCATGTTTCGAACATATTTCTCATGGCCGGGCGCGTCCGCCGCGATAAATATTCTCCTATCGGACTCGAACCGTCGATAGGCTACATCAACCGTGATTCTCTGTTCCCGTTCCGATTCTAGACCGTCGAGAAGAAATGACCAATCGATTAACTGTTCGCCTCCGCCGGTTCGACCGAATGTCTTCTCCGATTCAGCGATCTGATCATCGAAAACGGATCGGGTTTCCACGAGAAGTCGACCAAGCAGCGATGATTTGCCATCGTCGACGGAACCGCAGAACACGAGGCGGATCAAATCCTTGTCTTGCCTTAGGGCTAGCAGGTCGTCGATAGTTCCGGCGGCGGCGGGACCGGTGCCGTGCATTTGAAAAGGGGAGCTACTCACTTGGCGTTCCTTCTTTGGTCGCCGAAGCGATCGTTTCGCGGGTCGCCCGGATTGTAGACGCAAATCCGGTTCGCCTTGCTGTCGCGCCCATTCCAAAGGCAATGATGTTGCAAGCCGCATTCAGGTCCACGTGATCCGCGCGGCTAAAGGTCAAGCAGTTGATTTTCCGGCCCGTCCAACTTTCCGGATTGACATGACCAAAAGAATTGCAGTTCTGGCGGGTGCGCGACGGTTCCGCATCGACTAGCGCGTGGCCCTTGCAGGCGAGCGTTCGCCTCGGCCCGCGCCAGCCGGTTTCAAAAATCGCGCTGCTTAAGCCGGACACGGTATTCACGTTTCCGCCGGGTTTTTCGACCGTCCGCTTGGCCGAGCGGGTCATTCCCTCAGCGATTAGTACATTCATCACGGCAATTGACATTCTGTTGGCAATCTTCATCGACGCAAGATGCTACAAGATTCATCACCGGTTCGCAGGCAATTTTCATAGGTATGTAAGGGCGAAGCATTCTTCTTGCCAGCGACCAAACCCATTGCGCAGGCGGGCTACCGTCTTGTAGTTGCGCCTGAACATCGCGTCGAGCGCGGAACCATGATTTCCGCAGCCTTATCGGTACATGCAACAGCGAACTTCCGGAAAATCATTTGGATTCCAACGGCGACCTAGAGGCCGGAAGCATCCGGAGCCTCGATCCCGTAGCGATCATCGCATGCCGCCTTCCGATCCACTGCCTTGAATGGTCGGCCGCTAGGGATACTGATTGCCGAGCTTGCGCTCTATCTTCAGAATGCGCAGCCAGTCGCCACCGGTCTTCAAAATCACTGGATTCGCAAGCGAGCGAGTGCTCCCACGAAGCGGCTTAAACTTCCGAAACCCGTTGTTACTGAAAGTGGCTGTCCACGTATCGAATTAGCATTCGAGGGCAAATCGGGCGATCGTGGACAAATTGCCTTCAGCCAATCGAACTCTCTCAGCGACAGGGCCAATCCGGTTCCGGGCGAGAAAACGAAAAAGGAATGCGTCTTTTCGCAAGCCTCCTCCGCTTGTTCATTCGCTTCCCTTTGCCGTTTCGGCAACTCGTTCCAAACGAAATGGCGGCCTCCGAGTTGTCAGGCAAGCTTGCGGGCCCTATTTGGCGTTACCGGAAAATTCCGATGGCCGATCTGCCGGCGGGCGGTATTGACCGGCGTGCAGTCGATCTCGCTTTTTCGTTCGGAGGCGGGAACCGCTACCTCAGTGCCATGTCTGCCTGCGAATGCCGTTGATAGAATCAACCGGGTAGCTTCCTAAAAGTATCCCTCGTGCTTTATTTGCTCCAAGGAGTGTTTACTGTTGCGGTCGATAAGCCGACCCGCGCGTTCCGAGACCCTGTTGGCGAATATTTCCCGGATAATTTCAGGTACGGTCGCCGACGACGACTCCACGGCGCCCGTCAGCGGCCAACAACCGATCGTGCGAAAGCGTACAAGCATTTCCGCTGGCTCTTCATTCGGTTTCAGCGGCATGCGATCATCGTCTAAAACGATCAATGCGCTGTTGCGTTGAACTACGGGCCGCCGGTCTGCAAAATACAGCGGGACGACGGGAATTCCTTCGCGGAAGATATATAGCCAAATGTCGAGTTCCGTCCAGTTGGATAGCGGAAAACGCGAACGCTTTCGTCGGCGCCAAGTCGGGAATTGCAAAAATTCCACGGTTCAGGTCGCTGATTCTTCGGATCCCAGCGATGGTGCCGGTTTCGAAACGAGAATATCCGCTCCTTTGCCCTGGATATCGCCTCGTCGCGCCGAGCACCGCCAATCGCCGCATTAAACCCGTTCATTTCGAGGGCTTGCCGCAGCGCTTCAGTTTTCATGACGTCGGTGTATACCCGCGTTCCGTGGCTTATTGGTCCGATCCCCCGGGCGACGCCTTCCTGGTTTGTGTGAACGATCAAGTCCAGATCGTAGCGCTCCGCGGTATCGTCGCGAAAACGAATTGTCTCTTTGAATTTCCACCCCGTATCGATGTGCAGCAGTGGGAATGGCAGCCTGCCCGGAGCGAACGCTTTTTTGGCCAACTCCAGCATGACGGAAGAATCCTTGCCTACGGAATAGAGCATAACGGGATTGGCGAATTCAGCGAAAGTCTCCCGGATGATGTTGATACTCTCGGACTCCAGAATGTCCAAATGCGATAAGCGGGCAATTCCGGATTCTTTACTTGTAATTCGAGATCGCATTGACAAATTCCCGACAGGCGGCCCGTCCTCCGCCCAGATTTCCTGTCTGCGGGCCGAAGACAAGATTTCTGCATGCCTCTTTATGGCAAGACCCCATCGATGTCGTCAATTCGTAAAGACAATTGGCGAGCGGAAGGCTGCCCGAAGATGCTCCGTCCGAATCGAAGACCGTATACAGCGCTTCGAATAGTCCAAACGGCGCGCCTGCCGACCGGAATGCTGGACAAGCGCCGATTCAGGATATTCCGGATTCCGTGAACTTGGATCACGTCGAATTACGGCCCGGTCCGAAAAATAATATCCAAACACGCGCCGCCCGCCAATCAGGCCCATGCGCACGATCCCGTACAGTTCGCGAAAACCGGCGATTAGAGCAAGGATATCTGCTACTTTTGCAGGATTCCCCGTTTGTCTGCAAAATTCAAATACGACGAAAACGCTTCGTTCACCATGCTTGGCGTAAGGCCGTGATTCTCCAAGCGGTATTCGTGGGTAGGTTCCTTCCGACGCTGTTCAGCTTGGGTTTCAAGCCAATTCTCCATGGCGTCGACCGTCGCCGGTTCGAGCGGCCAGCGGAATCTGGAGTAGATTGCCTTCACGACGGACATTGGATCGTTGACTAGGTCGGTATAGCGCACATCGAGCCATCTCCGGTCAAGCGACGGGCGCGATTTCCGAAAATCCATTGCGCCGTTTAGCATGCCGCTCATGAGTTCAAGCTGTTCGGCGCCGGTCTCCAGGGGCGGGCGCTGCTCCGTCGTCATCGAACGGACTCTATCAACCATGCTATTCCAGGACCCCATAACCTCGACCGGGTCGCGATGGGTCTGAAGGAACAGGGCATCAGGGTAAACTTGGAGCAGCGCTCCTAGCTCCCTGAGATGGAATGGCATCTTAAGTAGCCAGAATCTTTGCTGATTTGCATCTCGCTGCGTCCGTTGCCAGTTGAAATGCTTCATCACGCTCCTGTGATGAGAATAGGCATCGCACGACCCGCATTCGGCGAGCCATCGGGCATATTCCGGAACGTGGTGCGCGACGGGAAGAACCCAAGTCTTGAAACCAAGCAGCAGGGGCATAAAGTCCTCTTCCGGCTCGTCCAGATCTATTCGGTGTAAGCCCGCAAGTGATTCGGCAATCCTAGTTGCTTGTACCAGTTCCTCCGAGTAGACGCGGCGAGGGTCGTTCAACGTATTTGCTAAAGCAGTGGCGTACTCGCCCGAGGCGAGTACGGGCTCCGCAGTTTCGTAGCGTCTCAGCGTCCAGAATTTCGGGTCGCGGGACAAAAGTCGATGAAGGAATGTCGTGCCGGTTCGGTTGATGCCGACGATGAAGACGGGGCGATTGATTGTCTCCTTCTCGATTTCGGGATGCTCTTGCCTTTCCTTTACAAGAGCTGCATTGATGCGAAGCGAGCGATTCAATCCGTAGACAACGTGGGGTATTCTAGATTCTCTTAGGCCTGCCTCGGGCAAATTCAACGCATCAACAAGTTTTCGGAGCGCGATTAGCATCCAAGGCGGATAGGTAGTTTCGAATGGCACGCCCATGCGCGAGGCCAATCGCCCAGCTTGATCCACAAGCCCCTCGTATTCCAGCCGGCCTTTCGGAAATTTGTATGGCCAAGTCTTTAAGTGACGCCTGATCCATCCATAGGAGCGAACTCGCTTGATCAAGTGGGCAGGCCAACTGATTTGGCTCGGGCAATCCTCGCGGATGGCGCGATCGCAGATTGGCTGGCCGCGGTTTTCCTGGACCTCGTCAAACCAATATGGCGCGAAATGATCGACAATTACCCATTGCCCGTGTAGCGGCGATCGCTCTCCCATTGAAAGGCACGCGCGTCTGAATAATGCGTAGGAGACACTCTGCCAGAAAAAACCGAAATCTGCCGGTTCTACTTCGTCGAATGGCGGTTCAGGATCACAGCAATGATAAATTGTAAAACGGCGATCGGGATTGCGGGAAATAGCGGAGATTATTTCCGCCACGGTGTCAACAGGTTCGGGGTTCCTTTGCAATGAAAATCCCCTGGGCATCAATTCGAGCTGCGCCGCGGCAGCGAAAATTTTCGATGGCAGGTTTTCGGACTGCGTATAGCCCGTGCTTGCAAGGCCCATGTAGGGCAAGCGAAAAATCGCCGCCGGCACCCCAGCCGTCTTCGCAAATAGCACGGCCTGCTCCGCCACTAATTTACTCCACGTATATCCGATGAGACTCAGCGGCATCGTCCCTCTTACGTCGTCGAGACAGGGTTGCTGGTGATCCTCGATGCGAAAATCTTGGTATTCCCTGGAAAATGCGCACAAATAGGACGGGAAAACGGCCATCGTTGACGCGAAGAAAAGATGCTTGAGTCTAGTTCTAAGGCAGAGTTCGAGCACTGGTCGGAGGCCGTAGACATTTGGCTTCCGAATTTCGGCGTAAGGCTGGGCCAGGTGAACACTTGCTGCCAAGTGGTAGACTGCGTCAATGCGCAAGCACAGGTTGTCGAATTCGTTGTCGGAAATGCCAAACCGCTCTTGGCAGATTTCGCCAGCCACGACTCGCAGCCGTTGAGCAAAAGGTTCCTCCCAGATTTCCGACTCCACCATCGCGTCTCGGACGCGCTCCAGCCCTTGCTGCGGGTTGGCGGCCCTGACAAGGCAGTGGATAGTGGCGATATCGGTGCGTCGAAGAAGGTCGCCGAGCAGGAATCGACCCGCAAACCCGTTCGCTCCCGTTACGAAGACTTCACGAAATTTGTCGGCGTCGACCGCATCCTCAACATTTTTCGCGGCGGCAAAGGAGCGAATCGACCGTTTAAGCTCTTCCAGATCCCGACTGCACAGCGGCGGTAGGGTTCCAGCGAGAGGCGGCACCGGGACTTGCGTTTCTCCGGCTGGGAGGCTGGCCATTTCGATACAATACTCCCTTTAGCCCGCTGCTTGAGCTTATTCATCCAAACAAGCCATGGCGCCGTCGATTCGATCGCAAGTGATTTCAGGCGAAAAGTGATCTTGAATCGGGCTTGCGAAAGGTGACGGAATTCGGCGCGTCCGCCGCTTGGTTTTGGCCGACACAGATTTGATTTCGCCGTCGCCGCCCTCCGAATCATCCTCGTCTTTGGTAGATTTCCCAAAGACGATGTCGCTTGCAAGCGACCTGCATGAAGCCGTGGTCATTAGCTCAAGCGCACTCGCCTGAAAATTAAACGTGCTCTGAATATACGCCCCCAGTTCGGCGACGAAAATCGAATTGAGGCCGAAACTGGACAGCGGCTCTTCATAATCCCCTTCATCGTGTCCGCAGAGATCTGCGACCTTGGAGGCGATCTGAACCATAACGTTGTCAACCGTATACTGATCGTCGGATCCAAACGCAAACGCATCCTGATTCCTCATTTGCCGTCCGATGCGCAGGTAGTCCGAAGACTGAACTTTCCACAAAACCTTCTGGAACAGAGCAGTGACAATATGATCGACTCCATTTTTCGAGCGCATTGCGAAATCAAGATTCGCGATTGCGAAGCGACTACTCACCGGCGGCATGCCCGCGGCTCGCATGAGACGCAGAACTCCCAGGTTCTTTGCGGCCATGCCGGCATCGGCGACCGCCGCCAAATTGTAGGAAAGTGCTGGCAAGCCAAGCCGGTGCCGGTAGGCCGCAAGACCGTCAAGAAAAGCGTTTGCCGCGCTGTAATTTATTTGTCCTGGATTTCCGAAGATCGACGATGTCGACGACATCATGACGAAGTAGTCAAGATCAATATCGGCGGTAGCGCGATGGAGATAGAGCGCGCCGTACGCTTTCGGAGCGAAAACGCGAGAGATGGATTCGGGCGATAGGTTCTCCAAAAGACGGTCGTCCAGTACGCCCGCTAAATGGAAAACGCCCTTAAGCGGCCTGTTCAAGCTTGCAACGCAGCGCTGCACATCGGCTTCGATTGAAACGTCGCCTTGGACCAGTTCGATTTCGACTCCCTTGCCTATGTCGGAGAGCGTTGTCGATTGGCGCAACCAGAACTCGCTACGGCGCCGTTCTGGATCTCTATCGATCAGCGTAAGGTGGCGCGCGCCGGCCGTTGCGAGATAAGGTAGCAGCCGCTGGCCGAATCCGCCGAGGGCGCCGGTAACGAGATAAGTTGCTTCCGAGTCCAGATACGGCCTCCGATCGACGATTGGAAATATGCGCGCGTTCGGAGTCAACGGTGCTCTAAGCACCAATTTCCCTTGGTGCTGACCCGATGTCATTAGTCGCAGCGCTTTGCCGTAGTCGCCGTAGTCAAATTCGGTTACCGGCAAAGGCGGCACCGCGCCTCGATCAAGAAGATCGATACATTCCTCGGAAAGCTGCCGCGAGAGATAGGGATCGTCGATCATCAGCCGATCCATGTCGATCGCCGCGAAACGCAAATTCTTGCGAAAAACGCGAAGTCCCAAATCACTGTCTGAATAAATGTCGATCTTGCCGATTTCGCAATGCCACCCGCCGGCACGCAGGATTTTCAGGCACAGATTCACGTGCGGACCGGCAAGCGAATTCAATACGATATCAACACCTTCGCCGCTTGTTGCGTCTAAGACATTCGAAAACCAGGATTCGCTATGGGAATCGAAAGCTGCTTGAACTCCCAGTTCCAGTAGGCGGCTGCGCTTCTCGTCGCTTCCGGCTGTGGTGTAGATTTCCGCACCGGCCAATTTTGCTAGGGCGATCGCTGCTTGTCCAACGCCTCCCATGGCGGAGTGGATCAAGACTCGTTGACCCTTGCGGAGTCGGGCCAAGTGGTTCAACGCGTAATGCGCGGTTGCGTAGACCGACAAGGACGAAGCGGCCTGTTCCATACTGAGGTTGTCGGGTTTCAAGAACACTCGGTGCTGCTGAACGACCCTTCGATTGGCAATGCATCCGGCGCCCGCAAACAATACTTTGTCTCCGGCTTTCAAGAGCTTTACTTCTTCGCCGACGCTGCGGACCACTCCGCTCGCCTCCATGCCGACATCGCGGCCTATGCCGGATTTTTCGTATGCCAGCGCCGGTAGCAACCCAAGTGTGACCATGACATCGCGGAAGTTAAGTGCCGCGGCATGCACCTCGATTTCTACGGAACGGGGCGCGAGCGACTCCATGTCATAGGTCTTCATCTGGAGTCCGTCGATCTGCCCTGCTTGCTCTAGAAAGAGTCGAAAGTCCGGGTCCTCATGCGGGAAGACTTCAGCAAACGGATTTGGATCGCTAACGATGCGAGGCACCCATAATTCGCCCTTGCGAATTGCAATTTCTCTTTCGCGCAGGTCGTTTTTGGCGAGCCAGGCAAATGCTTGGATATCCTCAACCGTATCGATATCCACCAGGCGAAATTCCAATTGCGCTTCTTCGCCGATCTCAAGCGCCAGGCTGCGAACGGCACCCCAAAGCGCACTGCCGCGCGGGTGTTCCGCGTCAAGAATCACTCCGCAAGTAATAACCGTCAAACAACAAGGGCTATCGGCATTGTCGATCCTCCACTGAACTAGTGTCTGGAGAAAGTTCACGAAATGCGAAACCGCCCTTTCCCCCGTCGGATCCTCCGGGTCCCGTCCGAAAAATATGTCGATCGCCTGCACTTCGCGCGACCACGGGCGCGATTCGGGATCAAAATCGGAGTTGGCAAGTAGCTCGTAAGGAAGCGCAAGTACATCGGAACCATTGAGTATGCGCGACCAATCGGAAACCCGACTCTGCTTCTCTCCAATTATCCAGCGCGGACTTGGTGCAGCGGATTCGCCGCAAGCGCTCGGCCGAAGCGATGGCGCTTGGAAAAGAGTCGTATTTTCCCCGCGGAAAAGCATGACCCACGCAGCCGCGGGATCGACGGCGGAATCTGAGCCGTGGCATACAAGTAATAGGCCGCCCGGCACGGCTAGGTCCTGCCAGAACTGCCATTCGTCGGGCGAAAACCCCCTTTCATCGTAGTGAAGGATCAAGAGCTCAACAGAGTTCCGGCGCAGTAAGCCGGTTTCTAGCGAGTATGATTTGCTGTCGGTCGGGTCGATCCAATCGAATCTGATTGCGGCTTCGTTTCCATGGAAGGCCTCGTAATAGCTGCGGGCGATGTCGGAATCGTTGCCAACAATCCAGTATTCGCTTTGGGTAGCGATGTCCGACAATTTTTTAACGCATCCATGCAACGCGGTACTCTCAGGGTCTCTATCGCCAGCGAATTCCAAGGCCCGGCAGGTACGTATTCCGCCATCATCCGCTTTTTCAAGAGCGGCAAGAAGTGCGCACGGTTCCATTGCAGTCTCAGAAAATTGATTCGAATTCAGGTTGAATCCGGCGAGAAACTTGGGTTGCCAAGATATCCGGTGCTTGCTGCTCGGCAACTCCGCGCGGCGCGGATCGGAGATGAACGATATGTATTTTTCGATGTGTAGGACAAGGTCTCCGGTAGCTCCATCGTAGCAGCTTATGCTGCCGGATACCCATTCGCCGGTCGGTACCGAGTATTGACCTTTATCGTCGACTTCGTACCGGATATTGTTCGGGTATGTAACTCGGCAGGTAAGTCTCGGAACTGTCGGCGGGCGGAGAAAGTGCACGTTTTCGGCACGACGCGGAATGGCGAAGTGGTCGGCTCCGAGCATAAGGTCGTATAGAAAGGATTGGAGCCCGCCATCGAGCATTGCGGGAAAAAGTATGTATCCCTCGGTAGACCCGTCCCGCCACAAATCTATGTCGACCTCGACCTCGAATAGAAGGTGGTCCGTGTCAAGATCGCGCCGGAGATTCCGCATGTTTCTGAAATACGGCCCGTATTGAAAGGTCTCGCCAAGAACAGCTTCGAATCGTTCATATAGTTCATCGTCCGATGCGTATGCCAAAGGCTCGAAACGCGATACGTCTATTTCTTCCAGGTTTTCCGGTACATCGGGCAAATGTTCGGAGCCGACTAGGCGCACCTTTCCTTGTGAATGCAGATGGCTGCTGGAATCTGCGTCGTAGGATCGCGTGGAAATCGCGAAAGTCAATTCGCTGGACGAATTCGGGATGGCTCGCAATTCCGTCTGAAGCCTAACCGGCTTTCTGGGTATGGGGCAAGGTTGAATAAACTCGAGCCTTTCAATCACGAGCGGTGCTGCATCCAAAGCCTGGACAATGAGCTCGATGTAACCGGCCGCAGGCATTATGGGAGCGTAGTGGACTCGGTGCTCAGCCAGCCACGGAAAGGCGGCCTCCGATAGGCGAGCCTCGAAAAGCAGATGATCGCAGGGAATCCGGTGCCCAACCAGCGGCCCGTGCGAATATTCAGTTCGCTTGTGATGAAACTCGTCATCTAAGTTGGAATCGACGGTTTTTTCTTCATCGCGCGGGTGGCCGGGCAGCAGGTCGACGATCGGTTTCGTCCGTGGGAATTGAGCCTTGAAATCTATCGCCGCGCCTGCACGGAACAGGGCGCCCAACGCGTTGAGAAAGCCAGTGCGCGTATCATTGTCGCGCATCAGCGTTGGGATGATCGCCGCGGATCCCGGCCGGGACTCGGCGCATTGCGAGATTATTGGCTGCAATGCCGAATGCGGCGCAATCTCCAAAATGATATCCGGTTTATGATCGGCAATGAGGGTTTCCATGGCCTGTGCGAATAGAACCGGCTTGCGAATGTTGGACCACCAATAGGCTTTGTCCAGCTTTGTAGTTTCGATACCGGTTACCGACGAAACGAACGGCACATCGAGATCGAAATCGCGTTCCTCCAAAAACGCAAGACTCGCGAACACGTCCTCCTTGATTGAATTCATCGCCTGAGAATGAAAAGCTATGTTTCCGGGGATTAACCGACTTTGCAGATTTCGGCGATCTAACTCCTCGGCAACCGTATGCAGAATGGTTTCGCGTCCGCATATTACGGTGTTTGCCGGCGAATTTTCGCAGGCGATCTCGACTGCTTCGCTCGGGTCCGGCTCGCCTCCGCAGGGAATTCCGAGCGATTCAATCAATTCTTCAACTCGGCCGCGATCCAGGCCAATTGCCAGCATGCGACCGGACCCGGCCAAGCGCTGTTGAAGCGTCGCTCGATTGAAGACCAGGCGAGTTGCATCTTCCAGCGACAGCGCGCCTGAGGCGTAAGCGGCCGCGACCTCGCCGGAACTGTGTCCGACCACGCAATCCGGAAATACGCCGCAGGTTTTGAATAGCTCAACCAGCGCGCATTGAATCATGAAGATTTCAGGCTGGGCAAGTTCGCATTCGTCGATTTCCTTCTGCGAGGCGTTAAAGCATGCCTGGCGCAGCGAAAAGGACGCGTGTTCCTTCCAGTAGCAATCGATGGCATCGACGGCGCGACGGAAGACCGGGTGCGATTCGAAAAGGGCGCGACCGCACCCTGCCCACTGAGTTCCCTGACCCGCAAAGACCATCGCGATTCTGCGATCACCATCTTCAACCGACGCAATAGGAGATTCAGATTCAACAAAGGCCTCAAGCGAATTGCAAAGATCGTCCTGGCTGTTCACGGCGAACGCAGTTCGCGTACCGAAGTGTGTGCGACGGCAGCTAAGATTGCCGACGAGATCGTATAGGTCAAATTTTCGTTCGCCAAGAACTCGATTTAGACGCCTGGCGCTCTCGACTAGCGCCTTCGGAGTACGGGCCGAAAGCGGAACCATGAATCCCGCGTTCGGAGCCAGCGGGACGGACCACCTTTTCGATTGCTTCGGCCGATATTCTCGCACGACGCAGTGACCGTTGGCACCGCCAAACCCGAAAGAGTTGATGCCGACCAATACGGGATGATCGGGAAAGGGCTCGCACCGCGTTTGTACTTGCATAGGGCACGAGTCGAATTCGATTTCCGGATTGGGCACCTTGTAGTTCTTTGAATTTGGCGCAAATTCACGTCTGCGCATCATCAAAACTATCTTGAGTAGCGCGCAGTGGAAGGCGGCGGCCTCCATGTGCCCGATATTGCTCTTGACGGATGAGACCCTTAGCGCTTCGGTGCGTTCATCGCCTCCAAATGCTTCGGCGATCGCGTTTCCTTCAATTCGGTCACCTACGACCGTTCCGGTCGCGTGGGCTTCCAGGTAGTCGAATTCGCTCGGCGAACGGTCGGCGCGAAGGTAGGCTTGTCGCATGAGTGCGACCTGGGCGTGCTGAGTCGGTGCGCTTATGAATCGTCCCGGGGCCAAGCCATCCGTACCGTCGGCCGAACCGGCCGAGTTTACAGCGGTAGCTTCGATGACCGCATAGATCGAGTCGCCATCCTTCTCAGCCTTATCCAGAGGCTTGATTGCAAAAACGAAAGATCCCTCAGAGCGCATGTAGCCATTTGCTTCGGCGTCGAAGGAATGACACATCCCGTCCGGGCTTATGACTCCCATGAGGTTAAAGCTGCTGCTCAGCCTGGCACTGCCAAGGTAGGTTACTGCGCCTACCAGCGCCTGATCGCAGTCTCCGCATGCCAGCGCGTTCATGGCGGCATGAAGCGCACTCAGCCCTGCGCTACATGCAGTGCAGTAGGTCGCCGACGAACCCATGAGGTTGAAATAGTAGGAGACCTTGTTGGCCAACATGGCCAAGCTGATGCTAGAAACCGAGTATTCGGTAACGCCATGCAGCGGTCGCCAGTTTGCTACTGCCGGCACCTGCGCGCCGACGAAAACGCCTGTCGGACTATTTCTTAACGAATGAAGGTCCCAACCCGCATGTTCGATAGCCTCCCACGAGCAATTGAGCAGCATTCGCACCTGCGGTTCGGTCTGCATCAGTTCATTCACCGACATGCCGAAGAACTTTCGGTCGAACAGCAGTTCGTCGCCGTTCAGGATGAGGCCTTCGTACGGGCTCGCTAGTCGCCCCGGCCCCGAAAACTCTCCAAGGGGACGGAGTCCCTTTCCGTAGCGCAGGTTCACTGGTTCCTGAACGACATTTTTCTTGCTTAGCAACTGCCAGAATTCGCCGTCCGAATGAATGCCTCCGGGCATTCTATGGCTGTATCCGACTATGGCGGCGGGAGTCTGAGGGGTCAATCGGTGCAAAATTGAATTATCCTTGCATTGTTCGGTGATCGGAACGAGAATCCCGGATAAAACGAACCGAAACGCTATCGGCTCTTCGGGCCGCCTGTCCAACCGTAGTTAGAAATTGTGGTCAACTGAAATTGCCGGCCGAGCGATAGCACCAAATTAATCTAGAAATTCTAAGAGCTTGCGCGAATACACCGCGTATTCGCAATGGACAGTGGGCGGTCGCAATACATGAATTTCTGCTTCCTCCAGCGCGCTTCAAACTTCCCTGCGTCCTTCAAATAGCATTACAAGAGCGGGAAGCATGAACAGGGTGAACGCTGTCGCGGCGACCAGCCCGCCTAGCATACTTACGACGAAGGGAACTAGGAAAATCAGCTCGTCACTTCGCTCGTACAAGAGCGGGGAAAGCCCAAGTACGGTAGTGAGCGAAGTCAGGAACACCGCTCGAAATCTGTCTCTAGCGGCGGCAGACGCGGCGGCAACGGCGGGAAAGGCTATGTTTTCCCTGCGGATTGTGTTGTAGCGGTCCAGAAGCACGAGCGCGTCGTTGACGATTACACCGGCGACGCCGACCGCCCCGAATATGGAGATGGCGGTGATATGCCGGCCGAGAATCCAATGGCCGAAAACGGCGCCTGCCGCGGCCACCGGAATGCCGATCACGGCTACTAGCGGCTTCCAATAGCTGCGCAGGAAAGCGGCCATCAACGCGTACATGAATATCAGCACGATCGGCACCAGAACCGCGAGCGTCTGCAGCATGACCCTTTCGTCCCGCGCGCCGGCGTCAATGGAAATTGAAAGTCCGGGATATTTTTCGAGGAGTTCCGGAATAAAGTTTTCGGCGATCATTCGTCGCGCCTGTATCGGAGTGACTTCGCTTCTGTCCGCGCGACCGTGGACGAGAGCCGCCCGCCTTCCGTCGATTCGAATTATCGTTGCCGATTCTCGTTTTTCGGTGATAACCGCCGCGGTTGATAGCGGAATCTCATTGCCGCCTGCGATCTTGAACCGTTCGCTCGCCAGTTCGCGCAGGCTTCTACGCCTTTCCGGCGGATAGCGCACGACCACCTTGATTTCGTTGCGGCCGCGCTGAATCCTCTGTACTTCCAATCCATGGAAATTCGATCGAAGCTGCTTGCTTACCATTGCCGGCGTCAGCCCGGCGGCTTCGCCCTCCGTCGTCAACTCAATTTCAAAATGACGCTTGCCGAGCGTCAGGCTGTCGGACAGCGCGTATAAACCCGGGATTGTTCTCATATGGTTACGTAGATCGGTCGCGGCCCGTTCCAAGGCATGCTTGTCGTCATGTATGAGCGCGTAGGCGACGGGCGGATGGGTTCCTAGGCGGGTTACCCGCACCGTAACCTCTTCAACATCAAATGTTGGACCGACGTTTTGAAGCCATGCGCGTTCGATTTCCTCCGGCGAGGCGTCACGAGTCGGCCGGTCGTAGAGCGTGAGAGTTACCGAGGCGTGGTTGTTTCTGATTGGGTCAGTCCTTCCCGTCCGCGTTGTGGCCTTGTCGCTTAACTCTCCTACCTTGACGGTGACCGACTTGATGGACGTGCCGTCCAATTGTTCATTGATCGATTCAGCTGATTCTGCGAATCTTCGCGCCGCAGCCGCAGTGGCATCGAAAGTGGCGCCGTTTGGCAGACGAAGGTCTGCGTGCAATGCGCTTGTAGCGCCACCTGCGGTGTCGAGCACGATTATCCGAACGGATTCGGAACGAACGATCCAAATCGCCGCGGCGATGAAAACTGCTCCGATCGCGAATGTAAGAAAGACGTGGCGCACCGCCCAAGACGCGGCAGGTACGACGACGGCGTCGCGCAGGGCCACCAGCCTGCCGCGCGTCCACGCTTGAATACTGCGGAGCGGATTGAGGCTCCACTCCTTGTCGTGCGCAAGGTGCGAAGGCAGAATGAAGAACGCCTCGACTAGCGAAATGAATAGGACGAAAAAGGCGACAAAGAAGAACACCTGTACGATCTGATAGTTTTCGACTGTAACGAATAGGAGCGGAACGAACCCTAGAACGGTCGTGACAACGCCGACAGTGATTGGTCCCGCTACGGCGCGCGCACCCGAAATCGCCGCATCCAGTCCGCTTTTCCCACTTTCGCGCTCGGTGGCAATGCTTTCGCCAACCACAAGAGCGTCGTCGACGACGATTCCGATCAGCAGAAAAAACGCTAGCATCGTTCCTATGTTGAGCGTGAGGTCCGGAATCGGAAAAAACATTAGTGACGCGACGAAGGACAGCGGAATTCCAATTGTCACCCAAGTCGCGACCCGCAGGTCAAAAACGAGGATAAGGCAGACAAAGACCAGAACCAATCCTATTAGTGCATTCTGCAATATGTCGCCGACTCTGTCCGAGATTGGCGCAGCGCTGTCATTCCAGATAGAGACTTTAACTAAAGTCGGCGGTTCGTACCCAGCCAGCCAGTTTCGGACAGTTTCGGCTAGTTCGGTAAATGACTGCCCTTCGTTTGCCTCCACTCTTAGGAAGACAGTCGGAACGCCGTCGACTTCAGCGATTATTCGGTCGTCGACGAAATCGTCTCGTATTGTGGCTACATCTCCGAGCTTGACAACCGCACCGCCTCTTCGAACGATGAGCGGTATGTCTTCAAACTCCTTGCCGGTCTCCTTTTTGCTCACGACATGCAGAACTAAATCTCCTGCATCTGTTTCGAGCTCGCCGAACGATAGATTAAGGGAAGCTCGCCGAACTGTTCTGGCTACTTCGCCAATCGACAGGCGGTAGCGACGAAGCTCTTCTTCGTTCATCTCTATAGCGATTTCGCGCGGGCGAACCCCTCGCGGACGAACGATTGACACTGAAGGCAAAGAGAGCAGTTCGTTCTGAATATCCTCCGCTATGTCGTTGAGCGCGTTCTCGGAGTGAATGGAAGAAGAGATTGCAAGGGTAACAACCTCGTAATTCATCTTCTTGATCTCCACCCGTGGATGTTCCGCACTGGCGGGAGGAAAGTTATCGATTGAATCAACGGCGTTGGAAACGTCTGCGAGGACGGCATTCGCGTCTGCGAACGTTTCCAATTCGACTTCGATCAGAGAAAGGTTTTCGGATGCCTCGCTTACCACGCGGGCGACCCCGTCAAGTCCTATCAGGCTCTCTTCGATTCGCCGGTTGATGTCCTCGGCGATCTCTCTTGGCGAAGAACCAGGCGAATCTACCGTGATAACGATTGATCGCAGGTCAATTTTGGGCAGCGGGCGAATTGGAAGCTGCATTCCCGCGATCAATCCGCCAAGGATAAGGGATACCATCAAAAGCTTGGCTGCAACGGAGTTTTTAGCAAAATATTCAATAGGTCCGTTTTTCACCGCAGTCACTCGCTATGTCATTGGCCAAGGAATTCGCAAAAGGGATTCGAGCGCCGCGATTCTATTCTGGCGAGGGCGGTCTCGCGGATACCGCTAGTCCTTCACGCGCACCCGACAATACGCCGACAACCACGCCTTCGCCCGAGTCGAATTCCTCCACCACCCAGCCTTCCTCCGCGCGCCTTAATGTCGTTGGAGCCAGTGAACGCAGGGCGTTTTCCTCTACGATCCAGACGTTGTCCTGTTCCCGCGCCGCGGATTCCGGAAGAATGAATACGCCTTCCAGCCGCGGGCCGAATATCTCGACTTCTGCAAATGTTCCGGGAGCGGGAAGCAAGTCCGGCGCTATATGCCCCGAAAACTTGAGAAAAACTTTGGCTAGTCGGGTCTCGGGCGTCACCACGGCTGCAACTCGCGCAAGTTCTGCATCGAACGTGCCCAGACTGGTGCGAACTCTTGCCGCTCTGCCAATGGCCGGATTTAGCACTTCGAGATCCTTGACGTCGATCGGCACCCGAACCTGAAGCGCTTCCGGCCGGAAAACGCTGCCCAGCACGCCAGATCGCCCGACATCGTCTTGCGGTCCTACAAGGCTTCCGACTTCCAGTTCGGATGCGATGACCCAAGCCGAATACGGGAGGCTAATCTCTGTGCGAGAAACCTGCAGCCGCGCGAGTTCCAATTCGACTTCGGCTTTTCCAAGCCTAGCGCTCGCCAACGCGATGCCAACATCTTCCAATGTGTCGGCATTCTGCCGCACTCGCTGAAATTCCGCCTCGGCCTCTCGCAGGGCCATTTCGGCCGCCTCGACCCCGAGTTCATATTCGGTGGGGTCGACCTTGATGAAAACCGTGTTTGCAGGAATCCAGCCGCCGTTGACAAAGTCGGGAGACACCCAGACGACGCGTCCGGTAACCTCTGAAACCACCTTGACTATTCTGTCGAGAGTGACTGTTCCGGTAAGATTGATACGCAGCACGTGCTCGGACAGCTCAGGTTTGAATATTTCAACAACCGGTGTTTCGTTCCCGGCGACGGCGATTGGTCCGCGATCTACCCTCGCCGGCGCCCTTGCGAAATACAACGCGACGGCAATCACGAGGATGATGACTGCAAACTGCGCGATTCCGAGCCACCGTTTTGTTTCGGCCGTGCCGCCGTTATTCGTTTCAGATGTCATTGTTCTTGGCCATCGGTTCGTCCCGCCCAAGCCCGTCTCCCATTGCCCGGGCGAATTCGTTCCACGTGCAAAACATTTGAAACCCGATTGAAATTTCGAATTTGCGATGTTGACGCGAACCGATATGTTCACATTTGAATTCGATTCGTCCGAAATATTATCAAAAAATGTCGATTTGTTAAAGAGATTTGCACGATTGGCAACTGATCATGTTACTCATGTTACTTCGGTTAAGTCTGAAATCCTAAATCAAGCGGCCCTGCCCGTACGCAACTGTCCGCGCGCCCTGCAGATGATCATGCTCATGTAGCGATTCGCCTCGAGCCAGTCCTCGTACATCTTGATCTGCTGCGCGCACAAAAAGCGCGAGCAGTTCCGATTATTCGGAAACACAAGCACGACGCTGGCGCGCTGATTGTTCTTCTGATTCAAGCACTTGCGCCAATCTTGAGTTGTGCGCCGAACTTTGAATTGCCTGCGGTGTCGCGGAGGCGCACCCTAACAAAAGCTAACGGCGGCAAGAACGCGACGAAGAAGCGTATGCCCGAATCGCAACGACTTGTCTTCGGGCAAGACCTGCTTATCCGCTCCGAAGCGTTTTGCAGCGGGTTATCTCGGCTTCATCGCAATGCCGAGACGGAAGTTGATTTCGCCCTGCCGCCGCAGTCCTATACGCTCGCGCATTAATTGACTTTCATCCGACGGGCCTTTGTCGGAAGCCAGCGAACGGTCAATAGAACGTCATCACCGCATGCTCGGATTCGGCGAAAAAGAGCCACCGTTCGGCCAGCGTTCCGGCAAAGTACGAAATCAGAGCCAACGATAGCAAGACTGACTCTCCCGAAACGACAAATGCGGTAGCGGACAATATGGCTGGTACGGCAAATCCGAAAACGAGTGCCAGAACCCTTAGTTTTGACGCGTGCTTGCGGGCTATTTTATAGCCCATTTCTTTTGTTAGATAGCTTTCGCCGCTATGCGGCGATTCCAGAAGGCGCACGCGACCAACACGGCCCAAACCCGTCGCCGATTCCGGCGTAGAAGGCGGTTTCGCCGAATCGCCTCGTTTCCACCACGAGAGTTTAATTGCCCAGGCGGCAACCAATGCGATTATCGCGAAAGCGACCTCGCCCCCGGCCGTCTGCTCGGTCGAAGTGAAGAAACGTGCGTTGGCGAAAAGCAGCGCGCCCCCGGCGACTGAAAATCCGAGGAAGCAAGCCGGCGTCCAACCCGTCCACCACCGAACAACCGTTCGAAGCTGCGCATAGATCATTCCGGTCGCGTAAACGGTTCCAAGCGAGAGAGCGGATGCGAATACCGCCAAAATAACCCAATTTTCGCTCTTAAAAATCAGCATGGCCGCATGTATGGCGGCGAACGCGAGCGCGGCTATCGCTAGCACGCCCTCCCTAGAAAGCCAAGAACTTCTCCATTGAGACAAGGCTCGCCAAGCGCGTTCCGGACGCCGCAAATGAAGGGTTGAAAGTAGAAGCCCGGCAATGGCAAGGCCCATTCCGCTACCGAATCCCAGCAACGCGAAACTTCCGGCGGCGCCAATTCCAAGCAACGGCGCGGCGCTCAGGAGCGCCAATAGTCCAAAGCCCGCTCCAGAAAGAACAGTAAAGAAGATTACTGAATAAGCCGGGTGCATTAATCGAACCGGTCAAGAGCGCGATCAAGCCAGCCAAGAAAGCCCTCGGCTTCAGGCTCGTCAAGCTCGGCCAAGCCGCCTAGATCATGTTCTACGCTGTCGCGGCGGCGTCGAGGAGGCAGGTATTTGTTGACGGGACGAGTTCCCTGCTCCGGCATCAGGTCGTAACCGTCTCGCTCGGCAACGAGTTTTGACACATTCGAATTCGGATCGCCGAGATCGCCGAAATGGCGCGCATTCGCGGGACATGCTCTGACGCAAGCCGGTTCGCGGTCATCCTCCGGTAAATTTTCGTTGTAGATGCGGTCCACGCACAGCGTGCATTTTTTCATAACTCCTTCACCCGGGTCCATTTCCCTAGCGCCGTATGGACAAGCCCAGGCGCAAAGACCGCAACCTATGCACCAGCTCTCTTCGACCAGGACGATACCGTCCTCGGATCGCTTAAAGCTCGCGCCGGTGGGGCAAACGGTAACGCACGGCGCATCTTCGCAATGCAGGCACGACTTCGGAAAGTGAATAATTCTCGCGCTCTCGGATTCTTCCGCGACCTCAAAAGTGTGAATTCTGTTGAGAAATGATCCTGAAGGTTCGGCTCCGTATGCGTCGCTGTCGCTAAGCGCGGATCCGTACCCGCCCGTGTTCCATTCCTTGCAGTTGATGACACAGGCGTGGCATCCCACGCATGTATCCAGGTCGATAACGAGGCCGAGCTTGGCCTTCGACGATTCGGGCAGCGATGTCATTCCGACCACTCCTTACCGAATTCGACTAAGCTTTTCCCGAAGCCGACGGGGCTTGCCTGCGCGGGAATCCGGGGCTCCGCGGGACCGGAGGACGCAGGCTCAATCCGGACTCGCAAATCGTACCACGCCGCCTGGCCCGTAACCGGATCGGAATTCGCCCATCTCATCCCGTCAGACTTTGGCGGAAGCAATTCGGAAATAAGATGGTTGACGATAAAGCCGTTCGTCGCTTCGGGGGCCTCGAGCGAAAGCGCCCACGCACCCCTTCGTTTCCCGATAGCGTTCCAAGTCCAAAGAGTTCGGGGATTGCTGGCTCCGGTCCGGCGCACTTTGACCCTTATTCGGCCGTGGCGCGAGCTGACTTCGGCCCATCCGTCATCTTCCAAATTCGCTGCGCGCATAACGACGTCCGGGACAAAAAGCACGTTGTCGCCATGGATTTGCCTTAACCACGCGTTTTGCGATCCCCAGGAATGGTACATGGCGGCCGGTCGCTGCGTAATCGCATGCAATGGAAACTCGCTTGCCTCGCCGAGTTCGCTTTCGAATGGCGGATACCAAACCGGAAGCGGGTCGAAGCACGCTATAATGCCCTCTCGAAGATGATCGGGAGGCTGCCGTGCGCCATGGCCTTCAGCCGCCAGCCGGAACTTGCCCATTGTCTCCAAGTAGAAGTCGAACACAAACGGAGTCGGCGCATCGAAAAATCCCATCGAAACCGCCCATTCCTGGTAGGCGGCGTTCCATGGCTTGAAATAATTGGCGCTCTCTGCAATTTGGCGGGTCCAGTAGCCGCCGTTCTCAATGTACCGCTCGAGCTGCTTCGAATTGGGACGGCCTCGCCCGTGCGCGGCGCCGTCCTCGTTTCGCCAGCCGGCAAGCGGTCCGACACCGGGTCTGCGCTGGTGATTGACCATGTAGTCGGCGTAGTCGGCGTAAATCGCGCGGCCATCTCGATCGCAAAGCTCAGGCAATTTCAAGCGCGCTCCGATATCCAGCAGCACGCTTTGAAATCCGCGCACGTCCCGGTCCGCCTCGACTACGGGCCAGCGAATCGCATCCGCCGCTTCGTCCGGATCGCTAATCGGCCGGTCAAGAAGAGAGATGCAATCGTGGCGTTCAAGATAGGTCGTGTCAGGCAGGACGAGATCTGCGTAGGCCACGGTTTCCGAGGAGTAGGCGTCCGCGCATATGATACGCGGAATGGCGTATTCGCCTGTCGAATCTTTGCGTTCGAGCATCTCCAGCACGCCGAGTGAATTCATGGACGAATTCCAGGCCATATTCGCCATGTAGAGAAACAGCGTGTCGATCTTATAGGGATCCGCTGCCGCAGCGTTCGAAATAACCATATGCATCATGCCGTGCGCGGACAAAGGAGCCTCCCAAGAAAACGCCTTGTCGATTCGCAGCGGATTTCCGGAGTCGTCGATTAGCAGATCCTCCGGTCCGCGGGGAAAACCGAGATGCGGGCCGGATAACGGCGAATCCGGCGCATGCGCGCCGCAAGGTCGAGGATGGGCGGCTACGGGCTTGGGATAGGGAGGCTTAAAGCGAAACCCCCCTGGACGCTCCACCGCACCGAGAAGCAGCTGCAAAATGTGGAGGGCGCGGCAAGTCTGAAAGCCGTTCGAGTGCGCGGATATTCCTCTCATGGCGTGAAAGGAAACCGGGCGCCCGGTCATAGTTTCGTGGCGTTCGCCCCGGAAGTCGGTCCATGACTTGTTGAGCTTTATTTCTTTCTCGAACGCAGCGTGCGCCAGTTCCGCTGCAATTCTTTTTATCGTCGCCGCTGCAATTCCGGTCTCGGCCTCGACGCTCTCGGGCGCGTACCTGGAGTCAAGATACTTTTTGGCTGCGAGATCAAAGGCCGGAACGGCCGAAAGGCCTCCGCCGAGTTTGAATTCGCCCTTGAGTTCGGCGCGCATAACGCAATCCCTGCAGCTTTTCGCTTCATTGGCGATTCTGTCCCATACGAGCGGTTCTCCATCGCTGCCGCGGGCAATGAGGCCGTTGTTCGGACCGCCCTCGTCGCGGATAACCAAGTGCGCGGAGTTAGTGAATCTAAGCAAGTATTCCACGTCGACTTTTCCGGAACGCAGCAGTTCGTGCACCAGAGCGAGTATGAATAGCCCGTCCGTTCCCGGCGTGATTCCGATCCACTCGTCCGCGATGGCGTTGTATCCGGTACGAACCGGGTTCACGGCGAATATTTTCGCCCCTCGCTGCTTCAGCCTGGCCAATCCCATTTTTATGGGGTTCGAATCGTGGTCTTCGGCCACGCCGAACAACATGAGCACTCGCGTCAATTCCCAGTCGGGCTGACCGAATTCCCAAAAGGATCCCCCCATCGTATAGATGCCCGCCGCAGCCATATTGACGGAACAAAAGCCGCCATGCGCCGCGTAATTTGGAGTTCCGAATTGCTGCGCCCACCAACCCGTGAAGCTTTGGGACTGGTCTCTACCCGTAAAGAAGGCCAAGCGCTTGGGATCGGTTTCTCGTATCGGCTTTAGCCAGGAAACAGCGGTTTCTATCGCTTCTTCCCATGATATCTTCTCGAACTCGCCGGATCCGCGGGGCCCTATTCGCTTCAAAGGCGATCGCAGCCTCGCAGGAGAGTACTGCTGCATGATACCGGCCGAACCCTTGGCGCACAGAACGCCCTTATTGACCGGGTGGTCCCGATTGCCCTGAATGTAGCGAACTTTCCCGTCGCGCAGAAAAACGTCGATGCCGCAGCGGCAAGCGCACATGTAGCACGTGGTTTTCCTGACTTCGTCGGAAACCTTCGGAGATTTGTTCAATTCCGGACGTTTAAACAATCCCTTCACCGAGAAACTCCATTTTCACCTGTTGCGCGTGAAAGAGTTAGGCTTTCCGCTGCCGGCGGGTTCTCTTGCATGCGACGGAGCCCTTTGGAATCGACTGAATCCGAATCCGCCGAGTCGACAATCCCCCACTTGAACGATTTAGCGGCGGCCGGTGCGGCAGAAGCAAGCTACGCTCCGGGTTGCGGGCGCATGTCAACCGCACTAATGCCCGCGACGCGCGTGGGTCTCTTCATTGCGTCGCGTCGAAATGGCTCGCCAAGTTCCTGGTTGAGAATTATCTCTACTAGGGTCGTGATTCCGAGATTCTGGTCGTCGCACGCCTGACGGAGCGCATCGGTCACTTCGTCGGCGGTTCGCGCTTCAACGCCTTTTAATCCGCAGGCATCCGCAACCTTTGCGTAGCTGAGATCCGGATTCAATTCCGTACCGACAAAGTTGTCGTCGAACCAGAGCGTCGTGTTGCGCTTCTCGGCTCCCCACTGATAGTTGCGGAAAACGACCATTGTGATTGCAGGCCAGTTCGATCGTCCGATAGACGTCAACTCGTTCATGGAAATCCCGAAAGCTCCGTCGCCCGCAAATCCAACGACAGGCACATCGGGGCACCCGATCTTGGCGCCCACGATTGCCGGGAATCCGTAGCCGCAAGGCCCAAACAAGCCGGGCGCGAGGTATTTGCGGCCTTCCTCAAAAGTCGGATAGGCGTTGCCAATCGCGCAGTTGTTGCCGATATCCGACGAAATTATTGCATTCGCGGGCAATCCGGCTTGAATTGCGCGCCAAGCCTTTCGCGGCGACAGATGATTCGGCTGCCGTCTCCGGGCGCGTTCATTCCAGGTCGTTCCCGGATCATCGTCTTCATGGTCCATGGCGCTTAACTGCTGAAGCCAAGAAGACTTGGCCATGCGAATTAGCGACTCTCGCTCTTTTCTCCCTATCGAACCTGCAGCCGGAGCAAGCATTTCCAACAGTTTTTCAGCGACCAGCCTCGCGTCTCCCTCGATTCCTACGGCCACTTTTTTCGTAAGACCGATTCGATCCGCGTTTATGTCGACCTGGATGACATTGGCCCGCTTAGGCCAGTAGTCGATCCCGTATCCCGGAAGCGTAGAAAAGGGATTCAGGCGAGTTCCGAGCGCAAGCACGACGTCCGCTTTGGCAATGAGTTCCATTCCGGCCTTCGAGCCATTGTATCCGAGAGGGCCGCAGAAAAGCGGATGCGAACCGGGAAACGCGTCGTTGTGCTGGTAGTTGCAGCAAACCGGAGCGGCAAGCCTTTCGGCGAGCTTCCTAGAAGCCTCGATCCCGTTCGACAATACTACTCCCGCTCCGTTAAGCACTACTGGAAATTCCGCTTCGGAAAGCATTTTGGCCGCTTCGGCGATCGCCGCTTCGCCGCCGGAAGGCCTTTCGAACCTGACGATCTGCGGAAGCTCGATTTCGACGACGTGAGTGAAATAATCTCGCGGTACGTTTATTTGCGCGGGAGCGGATCCGCGCCAAGCGCGCATGATGACCCTGTTCAGCACTTCCGCTACTCTGACCGGGTCGCGCAGTTCTTCCTGATAGCAAACCATGTCTTTGAAGAGATTCATCTGCTCGACTTCCTGGAAGCCGCCCTGTCCAATCGTTCTGTTCGCGGCCTGTGGCGTGACGAGTAGGATCGGGGAATGGTTCCAGTACGCAGTCTTTATGGCCGTAACGAACCCGGTAACTCCGGGTCCGTTCTGGGCTATCGCCATCGACATCTTCCCGGTCGCGCGGGTGAACCCGTCCGCCATATAACCGCCGTTCTTTTCGTCGGCTACGTCCCAAAAGGTTATCCCGGCATCCGGAAACAGGTCGGAGACCGGCATCATCGCGGAGCCAATGATTCCGAACGCGTGCTCTATCCCGTGCATCTGCAGTACTTTGACGAACGCTTCTTCAGTTGTCATCTTCATTGCGCAACTCCAGTTTGCTCCCGGATTCATGCTGCGGGAATCCCGCCGTTAGCCATCCGTCCACCGCAATCCCTATTACGAAAGTTCCGTTCTACTTCCTACCCGCCATCGAATAAAATTGTCCTAACGTCTCGCGCACTCAATTAGCTGCGGCAACTCGCTAGGCAGGTCTGCAACTGCCACCCCCGCTGCCTCCATTGAGCGGCGCTTGGATGCGTATCCTCCGCTATCGCCTTCGACTATGGCGCCAGCGTGACCCATCCGCTTTCCCGGAGGAGATGATCGCCCCGCAATGAATGCAACGACCGGTTTTCGCATGTCTGTCGCGTACTCGGCCGCCTCTTCTTCCGCCATCCCGCCGATTTCGCCGCAAATGGCGACGGCGGAAGTACCTTCGTCGCGGTCGAAAATCTCCAACGCTTCGCGGGTTGTCGTCCCTATCACCGGGTCCCCTCCTACCCCGAAAAATGCAGACTGCCCTAGCCCCGCTTGCGTTAAATGAAGGCAGGCCAGCGCGCCCAGACTGCCGGACCGAGAGACTACGCCGACGCTACCGGTCCGAAAAATCCGGCGATTGAACGCGGGCATTATGCCCGCAAAGGACTGGCCCGGCGTAACGAGTCCGGCGGTATTCGGACCGACGATTCGGCTATCGTACAGCGTCGCGACCGCTAGCATCTCCATGACATCATGGGAAGGAATGTGCTCCGCCAAGCAAATCACTAGTTTGGCTCCGGCCTTGCAAGCGTCGAAAGATGCTTCTTTGGCGGCCATTGGAGGCACGAACATCAGTGCGACATCGAATTCGCCTGATACTTCGCGAGCCGTGGCGTAGACCGGCCGACCCAGGTGGCGCGCTCCGGCCTTGCGAGGATTAACGCCGCCGACAACGTTTACGCCGTACTTTATCATTTCGCTGGTCCAGAACGTTCCCTGCCTACCGGTAACTCCAAGGACCAATACTCTGTGGTGCTTGCGTAGTATCATCGTTGCGCAGCCGCCGCGACAGCGTCTTTAACAGCCTCGTCCATGCTTTCGTACGGTGAAAAACCCAGCTCGTCGCTAATCAGCTGTATAGCCTCGTCCTCGCCCGTTCCATGAACGCTGAAGAATGCCGGAATTGGAGGTTGCAGTGTTTTCCACGCCGTCACGACCCCTCTGGCCATCACGTCCGTTCGAGCGAATGCTCCGCAGAAATTGACCAGAAGGCATTTGACATTGGGAATTTTCAATATTGTTCTTAGCGCGAGTTCGGCCTTTGTGTAGGAATCGCCGCCGATCTCCAGAAAGTTCGCCGGGCGCCCGCCGAAATGCGCGATGGAATCCATGGTCGCCATCGTCAGCCCCGCACCATTGGCCAAAACGCCGACGGATCCGCCGAGTTCTATAAGCCTTAGCCCGGCATTTGCCGCTTCCGTTTCCAAGACAGTTGAGTTTTCCCTAGCCGCTTGGGACGCTAAGTCCGGCCTGCGCGCTGAGGCGCTGTCATCAAGCGCGAATTTGCAGTCCAGCGCGACGATCTCGCCGTCCGCGGCAACCGCAAGCGGATTGATTTCCAGGAGATCGGCATCGAGGTCTCGATAGGCCGAATAGAGCGATTCCAGAAACGCGCCGATTTTCGCTTTCAATTCGCCCTGTTCGAGCCCTCCCAGGAGCGACTCGGCGTCATTGCAATCGAATCCGCGCAATATGTCGACCGACACGCTGCGTATCGCCCCGTCGTCGCTTGCCGCTGTCTCTTCGATATCGATGCCGCCGAATGGAGAAAACAGCACGGCCGGGCCGCGGCTTTTCCGATCGGTAAGTACCGCCGCGTAAAGTTCTCTCTCCACGACCACCCGTTCCTCGACTAGAACCTTTTCGACTTTAAAACCGGCAATTTCCGTTCCCAGGATCGATTCAGCGGCTAGCGCGGCCTCGTCGGGTCCATTCGCGAATCTCACGCCGCCTGACTTGCCTCGAGCACCGGCCGGAATCTGAGCCTTCACGACGCAAGAACCTTGCGAGGCAGAACTCGCTTCCTGAGGGGTGCGCGCAACCCGCCCGCCCGGTACGGCGATTCCTCGCTCGGCAAGCAGCCGTTTCGCGGCCCATTCCTCGAAATTCATTTTCCGAACTTCTTCCAATAGGTGCCGAACAGTTCTTCTTCCGACGGCTTGTCCTCGGGAATTGTAGTCACCAAGCGCGTCACGTTTATAAAGCAGCGGTAGTTCAAGTTGTCGTCAATCGTGTTGCCCGCCCATGTGCCTCCTCCCATGGAAAGCGTAAACGGGAGGGCATTGTCGAAACCTCCGCCGTTGCCGAAGGTATGCGCCTGGTTGACAAGGACGCGAACAACGTCTGTTTCCGCCGCCAGCTCCCTTGCCCTCGCCATGTCGCGCGTGTGGATTCCGACCGAATGTCCCAATCCGGCGACTTCAAGAATTTCCCGGACGATTCGCTTAGCGTCGCCGAAGTCCCTGGCGCGGTACAGCGCGAGTACCAAAGAAAGCTTTTCGTCCGCGAAACTCCTCTTTCCTC
The DNA here is from genome assembly GCA_028823855.1 of Albidovulum sp. GTDB lineage: Bacteria > Pseudomonadota > Alphaproteobacteria > Rhodobacterales > Rhodobacteraceae > JAPPFL01. Next base: position 19,607 of record JAPPFL010000016.1, on the reverse strand, counting down.
CGACTTCAGCTTCTTCGACCATGAAAAATTTTCGATTTTCCGAGCCGGTGCGAAGGCCGAATAAAGCGGCAAGCGTTCGCGCATCCTTGGCGATCGCGCGGCGATTCAATTTTCCGCCGACCCAAAGCTCTTGCGTGATCGAATCTCTTTCGGCGGCATCGCAGAGCCAGCCCCCCGCACGTTCGAGAGCTTCAATGGCTCGTTCATAAATCGAATCGAGCAGGATGATCGCGTTTTCCGAAGAGCACGACGTCGCGTTGTCGAATGTCTTTGATCGAGCGATCTTCTGCGCCGCATCGTCTAGGTCCGCGCTTCCGTCGATGATCGCGGGCACGTTTCCCGCTCCGACACCGATGGCCACGGTGCCCGAGCGCATCGCGCGTCGCACATTGTCCTGCGAGCCGGTCACGACCGCGAGATCGACTTGCGCCACAAGTTCCTGTGTCGTTGCCTTATTGACGGGAGCGGGAAGGATCTGCACCAAGTCCTCGGAATGTCCGGCCTTCGCCAGTTCCGATCGCATCAATTCTACCGTTCTTTCCGTCGTCAAATATCCCGATGGCGAAGGAGCAATAATTATGGCGTTTCCGCCCTTGACAGCCATCATCGCCTTGTTGACCGGAGTCGCCGCTGGGTTCGTCGACGGGCAAACGGCCCCTACGACGCCAACCGGCTTTCCGAAATAGGCTAGCCCCTTGTCTCTGTCTTCGCCGATAAGGCCAACGGTTTTGGCGCGAAGAAGATCGCGCAGCGTGCCGAAAGTTTTTCGCGTGTTTTTGACATATTTCGAGTCGGCGTCTCCCATTCCTGTGTCGGCTACCGCCATTTCCGCAAGCATTCTGGCGTTCTCGGGCTTGTACAGGGACCATGCGAGCGCAGTTACGGCATCGTCGACGCTGCGCTGGTCGCATTTGCCGAAGTCCGCCATCGACCGCTTGGCGCGCTCGACGAGGTCCGCGACCATTCGACGCTCGAAACTGTCTAGTTCGGTGATTGCGTCCATACCGTTCGTCCTCCCCTAGTCCAGCAGAGCCCTTTGCTCGTCCCGTCGACGAAACTCGCCGGCGATACTTAGTCCGATAGCCGCGAATCCAAGCAAAATCAGCGCGGCCGCTACCGGACGCTCGAAAAAACCGAGAAAGCTATAGTCCATAAGCTGCATCGATTTCGTAAACGCGGATTCGCCCAGCTTTCCCAGAATCAAGCCGAGTACGACCCCAGCGGCGGAATAGCCGGTTCGCCTAAGGAGGTATCCGGCGATGCCCGCAATGAACATGACCCAGACATCGATGAAAAGGTTCCTGAGCGCGTAGGCTCCCACGATTGCAAGCATGAGTATGCCGGGAGCCAGCCAGCGGAATGGAATTCGAAGCAAATGAACAACCGTTTTGGTCTGTAGCCAACCGAGGAAAATTATCAGAAGATTGGCCCAGAACATCGCGGCGAAGGTGACCCAAACCAGATCGCCGGAGTTGATGAAAATCAATGGGCCCGGCTCCATGCCGTGAATCTGAAATATGCCCATCATCATCGCTGTCAGTGCGCCGCCGGGCAAGCCGAGAGCCAGCAGCGGTATCATCGCTGCGCCGGTGGCGGCATTGTTGGCGGTCTCCGAAGCTACGACGCCTTCGATTTCGCCCTTGCCAAAATTCTTCCGGTTCCTAGACCATCGCTGAGCTTGGCTATAGCCTAAAAAAGCCGCTAGCGTCGCTCCGATTCCCGGCAGTATGCCCGCGAAAAATCCTATCGCCACGGATCGCAGCATTGTCCATCGCACGCGCCAGAATTCCGCAGCCGACGGAAATTCCAATCCCGCTTGGGGCCGTTCGCGCGTTCCAATTGCGATGTTCATGGCCTGGGCGAAAACTTCAGATACCGCGAAAAAGCCCAGAATAATCGGGATGAAATGGATTCCGGCGGAAAGATAGTATGAATGAAACGATAGCCCCAAAAGCGAGCCTTCGTTGAACCTGGGTATTCCGCCTACCGGGTCCGTTCCGATTGTGGCGATGAGCAGCCCGGCCATTACCGACAGCCATCCCTTCCACAGCGTTCGCGCTCCGATGGAAGCCGAAACCGCCAAACCGAAGAATATGAGAGCAAATATCTCCTGAGGACCGAATGCCCTGATTGCCCATCCAGCAATTGCGCCGGTCGCCGACATCATCAAAATCACGGATGCCAGACCGCCGATCGCGGAACAGCTTACAGCCGCGCCGATCGCTTTTCCGCTTTCGCCGCGAAGAGTCATCGGATAGCCGTCGAAACACGTCGGCGCGTTTTCCGGAGCCCCGGGGATATTGAATAGAATGGCGGTTATTGCGCCGCCGAACACGCCGGCGCAATAAATGACTGAAAACAGCATGATCGCGTGCTCAGGAAGCATCGTAACCGTAAACGGTAGAACGACGGCGCCTAGAGTCAGCATGTTGACGCCCGGAGTCGCGCCGAAAATCATTCCGCCCAGCAGTCCCATGGTGAATATCAGAAGGGCGTGCCAGTCCCCGAACAGATTCATGGTGCCCTGGATAAACTGATCCATCGCTAAAGCCCGATGCGCGCGAAACCGATTATCGCGACATTCGCATCGTAGAACGCTTCAATCCGTCCAACCGGCAAAGCGACGAAAAACAGCCGAGTAAAAAGCAATAGCACTAGCGCGTAGATCGCGCCGGTAACGGCGATCACTCTGGTCGGCGAGCGAACTTCCATGAGCACAAGCATTCCAGCCACGAAAAAAGGCGCCGACAAATAGAATCCTACTCTCGGAGCCAGAACAAGCCACAAAAGGGGAAACGCGAATATCGCCGTGCGTTGCGCAACGGCGCGCCAGCCGACGAAGCCGGCATGCTCCGCTTCCGGCGATTTTTCAACGGTCCGCCGCGCGGCGAGTCGCTGAAGGCAAAACTGGGCGACCGCTCCGAGTGCTGCCGCTATGCAAAGAACCCTGGGCCATCCCGCGACGCCAAACTCGTATTCGGGGATTTCGCGGTCAAACAGTTGAGTCTGCGAGTAGATCAGACCGCAAAGCAGGAGCCATGCACTTAGCTCGCCGAACGATTTCCAAAATTCTCCTCCATTCCGAGAGCCGGCGTCGAAAATTCCTTTTACGGCCATCGATTTCCGGTTTTCCGAAGTACGGTTTGGACTGCGGCAATTGCGTTCAAATTCAAGCCTGGCGGAAGGCGCAATTCGCCTTCCGCCAAATCCGACTAAATTCCAAGTTGCTCGTACATTGCGCGGTAAGTTTCCACGGCGCCGTTTATTAGCTCAATCGAACCCTCGATGTCGCGGTAGCTATCAATCAAGTGCATATACTTCTTCCGGTTGAATTCGGCGTATTCCGCATTTTCGAAACCGGCGGCGCAGGCGGCGGCCAAATATTCGACTCTGTCCTCCGGCACGCCGCTTTTGACATAGAATCCGCGGAAGCGAGTCAACGCTTCGAAATCGGCACCCGACTCGCGATGCGTCGGCACGCCTGCAAAGGCGTCCGGCCGGTCGTTGAGGAAAGTCAAGATTGGCTTCATTTGGCCCGCATCCAGGAAGCTGCGCACGTCGCCCGGCTGTTCGAACAAGACATCTACATGACCGCCGATCAGCGCCCCGTACCGTTCTGCCGGCTTGTCGAACGCGATCTGCTTGACATCCAGTCCAAGGGCTTCGGATAGCTGGTGCATAACCACGAGTTCCATCGAACCGACTCTTCCGAGATTGGCCATGGTCACTTCTCCGGGATTGGCTTTCGCAAATTCCACGAAGGCTGCCCAGTCGGTGAAGCGATCTTCATCTGCCCTTATATATATCTGGCTAAATGTGATCTGCGTCATGCAGAGAGGCACCCAATCGACGGCCGGATTCTCCCTGATGTCGCCGTTTGCGTAGGCCGATACGGCGTTGTCTATGTGCTCAAGAACCGTATACCCGTCCGCTGGCGCCAGCATGAAATCCGGTATCGCGGCGGTGCCGCCGCCTCCCGGCTTGTTGACCACTTGAAAGGCAAGCCCGGCTTCTTCCTCCATCGCCTTGGCCATGGCGCGAGCGAGTTGGTCTGAACCGCCGCCCGGACCGAACGGCACAATCATGGTGAGAGGCCTGTCCCCGAAACCCGCCGGCTTTGCCGGAAGTCCTTCCGATTGCGCCAAACTTGCGCAGGCCGAAAGCGCGACCGCGGCTGCAGCGGATTTCATCACTTCATTCAGCTTGTGTTCCATTTGTTCCCTCCATTGAACCGGTCGCCGCCTTTGGGCGGCACACTTGGCCTAGGAAGAAAATAAATTCAAATTTACGAATTTACAAATGCTAAATTTTGATTTTTAATTAAAATATCTTGAATTTAAGGCGGCTTTGATGTCCATTCTTCAACTTCGAGCTCTCCACGCGATTGGCCGCTACAAATCTTTCGCGCTAGCTGCCGGCGCGCTCAATGTAACCCAGTCGGCAATTAGCATGCAGATATCGGGCTTGGAGCGCTCCCTGGGCGCAAAGCTATTTGATCGAAGCAAGCGCCCGCCTCGACTAACCGCAGCGGGTGAAATCGCGCTTAGATACGCCAGTTCGATTGTTGCCGAATTCGAGGAGATGCGCATCGCGCTCGGCGAAACGCATGGATTCCGGAACGTCCTTCGGCTCGGCGCAATCCCATCCGTACTTACGAATATCTTGCCGCGCGTTCTCGTCGCACTGCGTGAAGACTGCCCCGAACTGACCGTCAACGTTGCTTCCGGCCTTTCCGGCGACCTAATGGCCATGGTCGAACGCGGCGAACTCGACCTTGCGCTAATGCATCAGCCTAGAAAACTAGGGCGTGTTTTCGCGTGGCACGAAGTCTCGAGCCAAAAGATCGTTGTTCTCGCTCCTCCGCAATCAAAAGAGGCTACTGCGGAAGCTATTTTCTCGGTTCGCCCGTATATTAGATTCAACCGCAACGCCTGGGTAGCGCCGATGATTGAGGAACGGCTGGCAGAGCTGGGACTGAAACCCGATACAAGAGCGGAACTCCAATCTATAGAAGCCATTCATTTAATGGTACAGCTCGGGTTCGGAGCTTCAGTACTTCCCGATGTAGGCGATGCGGGACATTCCAATTCTCGATTGCGCAAGCTGGAATTTGGTTCGCCGCCGATATTCCGGAGTATTGGCCTCCTATATCGTCCGGACGCGACAAAAAAGTTCGTGCACCAGTCTGTTCTCGGAGCATTAAATCGACTTGCAATTGCACGGAATTAACCTAAGGGGGCCGCCATTCGTTCTCGTTTCCGCCTAGATTTCGCAAATTCGGCCAATTCGTCCCCAAAGGCCGTTTATGGGCCGACTCGCGCAAATCCGCACACCTGATAGTGAGGCGGACCAACGCATCCGCCCCTTCGAATCGAATCCGATCCTAGCGCTCAATGCGATGCGTTGAACTTGCTAGGTTCGCTGCCCGTTACGGACCCTTCGCCATATCGACAGGATACCCTGGGCTGCGCGCCGCAAGCGCATTCTTGGCTACCGGATGCTATCCGCATAGCTTGAAAGGCTCCAAGTCGGACCCCGATTTGCTTGCGCAATGGAGATGGCAAGTTAGCCCGGGTCGACGCACGGGAAGGGCCAATTCATTTCTCCATAGCCGTTAGCAGAGACTTGACAGCGGAATGCTCTTCGGTTCGCGAGAATATCTTTTGCGAATTGCCAAAGTTCACTTTTTTCGAGAATTGCCGTGCGGTCAATGATCGAATCGATCAAAATAGGTTTTCTACGGCGACGTCGTTCCAAAAACGGATATGCACTTGAACCTGGATGCCGCAGATATTCGGTCGCGCACCCGAGCGTAGCTGGTCAAAACGAATGCGAATAAGCATTCTTCGTGGAAAGAAGAGCTTCCAAATTTATCAATTGCGACCGTCAAATTTCAGTATTTCAAAACCCTGAACCGGTTCCCGCGCGGTTGACGAGTCGGTTTTCGCAACAGCATCTTCGCCCAAATTGTTCATCATCTAGGGGCGCTCGCCAATCGAGGCGACAGCCGCATCGACGTCCATTTCGAAAATCTCCTTGAAAACCTGATGTTCGCCGTGCGAGTCCAATACGGCCGCATTCAAAGCGGTCGCGGCGAACCATTCGCCGCTCACGAAAAGGTCGGCCCAGGCGGCGACGCCCATCGCCACGTCGGCGACATTCGCCGCTTCCAGGCTTGCGCTTTGATGGAGCCGGTCAAGGTCTGCGCAGTCGTCATCGACGATTTCGGCGGAAGCGAGAATTGGACCGAACTTGTTTTCTTGCAAAAGCACCAGCCCTGTCTGGTTGTCGCGATCGATTTCCGCGCGGAATTCAGCAATTCCGAAATTTATGTCCGTCCATTTCAATTCCCTGATTTCTTGAACTACGTTTCCGTATGAAATCGCGCGTCTCGCATTTTCGCCCCGTGCAATGTCCACGCTTGCGACATGATTGCTTACTATCAAGAAATAAAGCGAATAGTCCTTGCCGCGACGCAAATTCGGGGTTCCTTCGAAAATTACTCTTCTACTGTCCGATTTTCTGCAACTTTTGAGTCGAAGCCCGTTCTCCGATGCCGTTCGAGTTCTTTCGGAAAGAAAGCCATTAATTATTTTATTGACATCGCGTTTCCGGCTGCCGACAACGAAAGCTTTCCCGTCAATGACCATCTGAGGCGTGTAAATTGTCCTGCTACCGTTGTGCCGGGCGTAGTTTCGCTGCCTTTCGCTAAATTTCGGGTGCGAAAACGTGTCAGTCCACCCCAGCGAATTCCAGTAGTCGACATGGAACGAGAGGGGCAGAATTTTCCGGTTTTCGTCCTTTCGCAGCTCCAGCAAGAATTTATCGGCTGGCGGACAGGAGGAACAGCCCTGAGAAGTGTAGAGTTCAACTACGACGGGATGCCCCAAGTCCCCGAAATCCGCGAAAGCAGTGCACGGCCACAGTGCCAAAATTGCTAACAAAAGCTTGTACTTGCTCATATCAAGCCAATCTATTTCGTTCGACTTGAGGAACTATCCGACTAATCTAACGCTAAGGCAAGTAAAATTTTCGAGAGCGTTTCGCCACCGGTTCGAGGTTTGCCAGGGCCGCGCCGGCGAGTTTCATGCCGCCTGCGAAAACCTGCGAAGAACGTAATGAAGAACGCCGCCATTGCGCACGTAATCGATCTCGACCTCGGTGTCGATCCGGCATCTGAGTTCAATCTCTTGCACTTTCCCGTCCGCGTATTCGATCCGACACGGAACCGTTGAAAGCGGCGCGATTCCATCGCGCAATTCCGAAATCGAAATAGTTTCGCTACCGCTCAAATTCAGGGACTTTCGAGTATCGCCCCCTGTGAATTCGAAAGGAATAACGCCCATCCCCACCAAATTCGAACGGTGGATTCGCTCGAAGCTCTCGGCGATTACGGCCTTGATACCCAAAAGACTCGTTCCCTTTGCCGCCCAGTCTCTCGACGATCCCGCTCCGTACTGCTCGCCGCCGATGACGACAAGAGGCACGCCGGCATTCTTGTAGCCCATCGCGGCTTCGAATACCGACACCATCTTGCCGTCAGGTCCGAGCGTGTAGCCGCCCTCGACGGATCCCAGCATCTCGTTCCGGATTCTGATGTTGGCGAAAGTGCCGCGCATCATGACTTCGTGGTTGCCGCGCCGAGACCCGTACGAATTGAAGTCTCGGACCGCGACCTGCCTTTCCTGAAGGTATCGCCCGGCTGCCGAGTCGGATTTAAACGAACCGGCGGGGGAAATGTGGTCGGTGGTAACCATGTCGCCGAGAATGACCAATATCCTAGCGTCCAAAATATTCGAAATTCCGCCCGGCTCCGCCGACAAGCCTTCGAAATAGGGTGGGTTTTGCACGTAGGTGGACGTCGCGGGCCAATTGTATGTCAGACCCTTTTCGGTTTCCACGCTGCGCCACCTTTCGTCGCCCAGAAACACGTCGGCGTATTTCTCAACGAAAGCCTTCCTCGTAACGGTTTTTTCAACCAGGTTCGCGATCTCGGTCTGCGTCGGCCAAATGTCCTTGAGGAATATTTCGGCGCCCTCGGCGTCAAAGCCTAGAGGCTCTCGCGCAATGTCGACATTCATGTCGCCGACTAGGGAGTAGGCAACGACAAGCGGAGGCGAAGCAAGGTAATTTGCTCGCACGTCAGGGCTGATTCGGCCTTCGAAGTTTCTGTTTCCAGAAAGTACGGCCGTCGCTACCAAGTCGCTTTCCGCGATCGCCCTCGAGACTTCCGGCTTAAGGGGGCCGGAATTGCCGATGCACGTTGTGCAACCGTAGCCGACCAGATTGAAGCCGAGAGCGTCTAGATCGTCCTGCAGGCCGGCTGCTTTCAAATATTCGGTCACAACTTTCGATCCGGGGGCAAGAGACGTTTTTACCCACGGCTTCCGCCGAAGCCCCCTTTCTCTCGCCTTCCTTGCAAGCAAGCCAGCGCCAATCATAACGTAGGGATTAGAGGTATTAGTGCAGGAAGTTATGGCTGCGATTACGATAGAGCCGTCCTTCAGCGCGTAATCTTCGCCCTCGACCGGCGCGGATCGTCCGGAACTCTCTCCCTTGCTTTGCCGATATCCGGATGACACTTTAGCGAATGCATTCGCCGCCTGATCTAGAGGCGTATGGTCCTGGGGCCGCTTCGGCCCGGAAATGGCCGGAATGACCGTCGAAAGATCGAGTTCAAGCGAGTCGGAATACACCGGCTCGTAGGAGTGGTCGCGCCACAGCTGGTTTTGTTTGGCATAGGCTTCTACAAGCGCGATTCGTTCATTCGTCCGACCAGTCTGCCGCAGATACCTTATCGTTTCCGAATCGACCGGAAAAAAACCGCAGGTCGCGCCGTATTCCGGAGCCATATTCGCTATTGTCGCCCGGTCGGCCAGCGGCAGTGAATCCAATCCAGGACCGTAGAATTCAACGAACTTGCCGACGACTCCCTTTTCTCTCAGCATCTGGACAACGCGCAGCACGAGGTCCGTAGCGGTCGTACCCTCGGCCGCGATTCCGCAAAGGCGAAATCCGACGACTTCCGGAATCAGCATGGAAACGGGCTGTCCCAGCATCGCGGCCTCCGCCTCGATTCCGCCGACGCCCCATCCCAAAACGGCGAGACCGTTAACCATCGTGGTGTGGCTGTCCGTTCCGACAAGCGTATCCGGATACGCGATACTAAGACCGTTTTGGTCGACATCCGTCCAAACCGTCTGCGCCAAATACTCGAGGTTGACCTGGTGGCAGATTCCCGTTCCCGGCGGGACCACCCGAAAATTGTCGAAGGCCGACTGGCCCCATTTCAAGAACTGGTATCGTTCCGAATTTCGCTCGTATTCGCGTTCGACATTCAACTGGAAAGCGCGGGGATTGCCGAATTCGTCGATCATCACCGAATGATCGATTACGAGATCGACCGGGCTAAGCGGATTGATTTTTCGGGGATCGCCGCCCAGCGCCTTGATCCCGTCCCTCATAGCCGCCAGATCGACAACGGCCGGAACGCCGGTGAAATCCTGCATTAGCACTCGCGCGGGCCTGAACGAAATCTCATTTGGATTGCGCCCTCCGTTCTCGCACCAATCCGAGAACGCGACGATGTCTTCCTTCGAAACAGTCGTCCCGTCTTCGAATCGGAGCAAATTCTCCAGGATCACCGACAGAACCGCCGGAAGCCGCGAAAAATCGCGGCCGCAGGCGATTCCCGCCTTTTCGATGGAATAGAAACGGTAATTGAAACCGTCGGCCTCGATGGAACTGCGAGCACCGAGCGAGTCATGTCCTACATTGACGCTCAATTTGATTTTCCCGCTTGCGATTTATTTCGTTGGCATATGGAACAGCTTTGGACAAACGTCAAGAATCCTGGCGCCGGCGATTTTTCGGACCGAAAATTCCGAAACGATGCCTCAATTTGACGATCCTCGCCTAGAGCCCAGTGTTTTCGACCAAAATCTTTGACATTGGCGTATTACGCGTAAATATCTAACTGGTTCATTAGAGGTGCCTTTCGGCAATGCAGATGGGAGCGAATGCAGTGGCCTGTCGGCAAGGAAGCCGCACGCTGCTTGAAAACGTCGGATTTTTGCTGAATGGCGGCGACTGCCTTCTGATTCGAGGACCAAACGGTTGCGGCAAAACGTCGCTGCTAAGAACGCTCGCGGGCCTTACTAGGCCGTCTGCCGGCGAAGTGTTGCTGGATTTGGACAGCTCGATATTTGTTGGGCACTCGAATGCGATCAAGGGTCAATTGACGCCGAGGGAAAATTTAGGCTTCTGGGCCAGCATCTACGGCGCGGCAGATACCGAGACCGCATTGAAATCGTTTAATCTTTGGGAAGCCAGAAACTTGCCTGCGAGATTTCTGTCCGCGGGGCAGAAGCAGCGGCTGTCGCTTTCGCGGCTCCTCGTTGCCCGCCGAAAAATCTGGATTTTAGACGAACCTACCGCATCTCTGGATGCGGAAGGATCGTCCGCTTTCCTTTCCATGGTCGCGAACCACTGCGCAGCCGATGGAATCTCCGTGGTCGCGACGCATCTTGAATTCGAGATTCCGGGATCTGCGGCGCTGGACCTGCCGAACTATGTTCCGCCGAGCCGCACCGATGGTTTTCCTGATTTCGTAAGTGCCGAGCATTGACTGCACTCCTGATCAGGGACCTCAAGCTTGCGGTTCGAAGCGGCGGCGGGTTCGGATTCGCTTTGGCTTTTTTCATCGCCGTTGCGCTTATCGTTCCGCTCGGAGTCGGTCCCGACACGGAGACTATTAGAGAAATTGCGTCTGGCATCGTTTGGGTCGCGGCATTCCTTTCGAGTCTGCTATCGCTTGACCGCATGTTTTCGATCGACTTCGAAGACGGCTCGCTCGAAGCCCTCGCCGTATCGCCGCTGCCTCTCGAACTTGTCGTCGTAGCCAAAATCGGCGCCCATTGGCTGACGACCGGCCTACCGATTGCGGCTACCGCCCCGTTAGCCGGACTTCTGCTCAATCTGCCCGCCGACGGATACATCTGGGTCGTCGCGAGTCTGCTCGTTGGCACCCCCGCCATGAGCGCGCTGGGGGCTTTCGGCGCTTCGTTGACCGCGGGCATGAAAAGAGGAGGCTTGCTACTCTCGATACTTGTCGTTCCGCTGTGCGTGCCTACGCTAATTTTCGGAGCCAAATCAATCGCACTCTCGATTGCCGGTTTGCCGAATTTAACGGCGTTCCTGCTGTTGGCGGCCACGACTCTCCTCTCCTTCGCACTGGTTCCATTCGCAGCGGCCCGTGCGCTCGCAGACGGATTGCGGTAATAGACACACTTGCTGAACGCATTGACTTGAACGATGGAAACGCCATGTCAATTTGGGAGTTTGCCAACCCGACTCGGTTCGTGCGCCTTGTGGACAAATGCCTCGCGCCGACCGCAGTTCTTTCTGCGATGTTGCTTGCGGTCGGTCTAGTCTGGGGACTGTTCCTTACGCCGGATGACTATGTTCAGGGCTCCGCCGTTAAGATCATTTTTGTCCACGTGCCTTCCGCGCTAATGGCGATAAACATCTGGATCATGATGCTAGTCGCATCCATGGTTTGGCTGGTTCGGCGGCATCGCGTATCGGTCTTGGCGGCGAAGTCCGCAGCGCCGGTCGGCGCCGTTATGGCGCTTGCAGCGCTCCTATCTGGCGGAATCTGGGGCCAACCCATGTGGGGAACGTGGTGGGCCTGGGATCCGCGCCTTACCTCATTTTTGCTTCTTTTCCTTTGCTATCTTGGATATATGGCGCTCTGGCATGAAATCGAGGATAAGGAGCGCGCAGCCGATTTGACGTCGATTTTATGTATGGTCGGGTCGGTTTTCGCGTTCCTTTCACGCTACGCGGTCAATTTCTGGCAGCAAGGGCTCCATCAAGGAGCATCGCTGTCGCTGGACAGGGAATCCAACGTGCACAATGCCTACTACATACCTTTGCTAGTTTGCATGGCTGGGTTTGCATTTCTCTTTATCGCCCTCGTTCTGCTTCGGACCCGAACCGAGATTAGGGAACAGCATGCCGCAGTGCTCGCAGCCCGACTGAATTCCGATGTCTCTTGAATTGGGAGAGTACAAATTTGAGGTTCTGGCTGCTTACGGCGTGACAATCCTGCTTGTCGGCGGAATCGTCGTCGTGTCGGTTGCGGCCTCCAACGGCGCTCGTCGCAAATTGGAAAACCTCAGGCGCCTCGAAAAGCGAAATGATTAAGCGGCTTCCGCCTCAGGCGGCACTTCCGCCTACCATATTCATTTTTGTTGCAGTACTATTTTATTGGGGCCTATTGCGCGAAAATCCCGACAGCCTTCCGTCAAGCTTTGTCGGTCGGAACGCGCCTGGTTTTGAACTTGCGCCCTTCGAGGACATGCCATTGCCGGAAAGCATCGAACCAAATAGCGGCGATATGAAATTGATCAATTTTTGGGCGAGTTGGTGCGCTCCCTGCAGAGCAGAGCATCCTCAGTTGCTTTCGCTGAAAAACGAAGGCTACGGCATCATCGGCGTAAACTACAAGGACGACCCGGCCCACGCCCGGGCATTCTTGCTGGAGCTCGGAAATCCCTACTCGGAGATTGGTGCGGATCCGGAGGGAAGAACGGCAATAGAATGGGGCGTCTACGGAATTCCCGAGACCTTTGTCGTTGGCGCCGACGGAAAGGTCGCGCTAAGGTTCGCCGGACCGATAACATCGCGAGTTCTTAAGGAAACCGTCCGACCGGCCCTCGGAGCGGAGGCGCGCGAATAGTGCCCGCGGCAATAGCTTGTTCGAACATTTACGATGGCTGACCCTCGAATTATGCCGGCATTCGAGATTGCATGTCCCGACGACTGGCATGTTCATTTTCGGGACGGGGATGTGCTGAAAGCGGTAGTGCCGGAAACCGCCCGATCATTTGCGAGAGCGCTTGTGATGCCGAATCTTCTGCCTCCGGTCCGGTGCGATTCCGACGCGGTCGCCTACAAGCGGCGCATTCTTGCATCGGTTCCGGACGAGTTCGAATTCGAGCCGTTAATGACTCTTTATCTTACCGAAGAATCCGAGCCGAAGCTGGTAGAGGCCGCAGCCGTTGCGGGAACCGCGATCGCGGTCAAACTTTACCCGGCCGGCGCGACGACAAATTCCGCCAGCGGAGTCAGAAACTTCGATAAAATAGCGCCGGTTCTCGAAAAAATGGCTGAAATCGGAATGCCTCTGTGCGTTCACGGCGAAGTCGCGGACGAAGCCGTCGACATTTTCGATCGGGAAACAGTTTTCCTTGAAAGAGTCCTAGAACCGATCAGGAGGAGAAATCCAGCGCTAAAGGTCGTACTCGAACATGTGACAACGCGGGAAGGAGTGGAATATGTCTTGAACGGCGGCGGCGGAATCGCCGCTACGATTACGGTGCACCATTTGGCCATAAACCGAAACATTATGCTGTCGGGCGGAATGCGGCCACACTATTACTGCCTTCCCGTCGCAAAGAGGGAATGCCACCGAGAAGCATTGCTTTCAGCTGCGACCAGTGGCAGCGAACGCTTTTTTCTCGGCACCGATAGCGCTCCGCATCTCAAAGACGGGAAAGAGACTGCAGTAGCCTGCGCAGGAATTTTTACGGCGACTTGCGCAGTGCCTTGCCTTGCGCAGATTTTCGACGATACGGGCGCAATCGACCGGCTGGAAGCATTCGCTTCGGTCAACGGCGCAAAGTTTTACGACCTTCCGCAGAACTCCGGAAAAATCATATTGGAAAAATGCGAATTGCCGGTCGAGTACTCGAAGGCCGTTTCCGCGGGCGACGATTCGATTGCGGTCTTTGACCCCGGCTTTCCAATTCATTGGAAAGCGAGGCGCTGTCGGGATAAACTGAGATGAACGAAGCGCGTTACGAATGCAGGGCCGCCGGAGCCATTGTCGCGTCCATGCTGCTGGAAATCGACGCCGTGGCGTTTCGACCGCAGCGCCCGTTCACTTTAGCTTCGGGGCGACCCTCGCCGGTCTATATCGACTGCCGGAAGCTTATTTCCTATCCCCGCATTCGCACGGAACTGATAGGTCTTTTGGTCGCGAAGGTATTTGAGCGGTTCGGCTATGAAGCGTTCGACAATATTTCGGGAGGCGAAACCGCCGGTATTCCGTTCGCCGCGCTGGTGGCGGAGCGGATGGGGCTACCCATGTCTTACGTGCGCAAGAAACCGAAGGGCTACGGGCGGAAGGCAAGAATCGAAGGCGAGATTTATCCGGGACAACGCGTACTGCTTATTGAGGATCTGGCAACCGACGGCGGTTCGAAGATAGGATTTGTCGAAGCGATTCGGGACACCGGCGCAAATTGCTCGAGCGTCGCCGTTATTTTCTTTTACGGGATTTTTCCGGGAACTCGCGAGAAATTGGAGCGAGCCGGCCTTGACCTGCTCAGCCTGTGTTCTTGGAGAGACATATTGGAAGCCGCGCGTCGGACCAGCGAATATGATACGGCGACGCTTGCGGAAGTTGAGGAATTCATCGATTCCCCGGTTGATTGGCAAGAAAGGATTCTTGCCGGCTAGCATTTCTAAAGCAGCTGCGCGGATTCCAGAGTTGCATTAGCTGGCCGAGACCGTTAACCTTCTATATAGACAATAATAGCACATGTTCTCTATATGTTGAGAGCGAATATTCACATTTCATTAACACAAACATACATTTTGCCATTGGCTCTCAGATCGGAAAAAACGAATTCAGGCGAGATTCGAGGGGGAGGGCAGTCATGAATAGGGAAATGCCGGTAGGCGCTTCGAATTCCGGCGAGAGAGTAGATTCGCTCGATCCGCCGCGAAATGTTCATGCGGAACAAGCTCTGCTCGGCGCCATCATGTCGGAAGACAAGGTATTTGAAAATGTAGCCGCGATCGCGCGGCCGGAACATTTCTTTGATCCTGTGCATCGGATGATCTACGACCTGATAGTCAAGCAGGTTGACAGAAAAAGGCTCGTGACTCCGGATGCCCTGATGTCGTACCTGCACACCGAGCCCGGGCTCGCCGAATTAGGTGGTCGCGAATACCTTGTAACTCTCGCGGCTTCGGCGGTTTCCGTTTACGAGGCTCCCTATTACGCTAGGCTGATTGTAGAATGCGCCATGCGGCGGACGCTTATCGACCTTGGTGAGGAAGTCGCGTGCAAGGCGAGCCGAGTATCGCCGGACGCGACTGCGCAGGACTTGATCTCGGAAGCCGAGCAAAAGCTTTATCACCTTGCGGAAGACCAGCGCACGGAATCCGAGTTCGGCGTCTTGCACGCGGCCGCGGCGAAAGCCATTTCAGCGACTGAACAGGCATATAGGAGCGAATTCGCGCTATCCGGCTTGAGCACGGGATTCAAGGAACTGGACAAGTGGCTCGGCGGTTTGCAGAATTCCGACCTCCTTATTCTCGCGGGGCGCCCTGCGATGGGAAAAACGGCCCTGGCCACCAACATCGCCTTTCGTATCGCCCGCGCACGCAAACTCTACGAGCACTCCGAAGGCGGCAACGCCGGCGAAATGGGCGGCATCGCGGGGTATATTTCGCTTGAGATGTCGAGTCGGCAACTGGCATCCCGCATATTAAGCGAGATATCAGGAGTATCTACGGACAAGGTCCGCAAAGGAGAAATGCTGCCGGTGGAATTCCATAGCTACGCTTCGGCCGCGCGAGAAATGGAGCACGTTCCTCTCTACATCGATGACGCGCCAGCGCTTTCGATCGCGCAAATTGCAAGCAAGGCGCGCCGTCTCAAGCGAACAAGCGGGCTCGATGTTCTATTCGTCGACTACCTGCAGCTGATCCGGCCAACATCGAGCCGAGACAACAGGGTCAACGAAGTATCGGAAATTACGCAGGGGCTTAAGGCTCTGGCGAAAGATTTGGACATTCCGGTGGTCGCTCTTTCCCAGCTCTCGCGTCAAGTGGAAAACAGGCCGGAAAAAAGGCCGCAGCTAGCGGACTTGCGCGAATCGGGATCTATTGAACAGGACGCGGATGTCGTCATGTTCGTGTATCGCGAACAGTACTACGTGAACCAGCGCAAACCGGCCGACGATGAAACGGAGAAAATGGCGGAGTGGATGAACAAAATGGACAATACGAGAGGGAAGGCGGAAGTTATATTCGGCAAGCAGCGTCACGGACCGGTCGGAACTGCGAATCTTCACTTCAATGCCGATCTAACGTCGTTCGGGGACCCTGCTTTCAAAACGCAAAGCGACGCCAGAGAAGCCGGCGCGTATTGAACTTAAATGATTTCCGTGCTCGCTCCGTCCCGCAATAATTTTTGCGGTTCCTCGGCCGCAGCCTTTTTTGCCGATTGATTCGGCGCGCTCGCAACGCAATGACGGCTACGCAAAGGCCATCCCCTTATAGTATCGTTTGGGTTTTCATGGCGCTATGCTGGCGCGAAGCGGAGCCGCATGGCTCCGAACGAATTTGGCAAAAAAGAGTTTTTTCGCAACCGTCGAGCGCACAGCGGAGACCATGATATTCGCGGGATCTGCTTCGCGGTTCCTCGGCTTGGCGTCCCCGGTTTGCAGACTTTCGGAGAAATCATTTGGTCGCATCCAATCTGACAATTGATCTGGCGGCGATTCGCTCCAACTGGCGCGGAATCGATTCCTATTCGCCCGCGAACTGCGAGACGGCGGCGGTTGTAAAGGCCAACGCCTACGGACTAGGTATGGAAAAAACCTTGCGCACGTTGAAATGCGCCGGCGCTAAGTCGTTTTTTGTCGCTCTCGCAGAGGAAGGGAGCGAAGCCAGGAAATTCTTGCCCGGCAATGAGGAGATTTTCGTTCTTTCGGGGCACATGGAAGGCGATTCCGGGCTGCTCTCGCGAAATCGTTTGACGCCTGTCCTCAATTCGGCCGCTCAAGCCATCAGGCACTTGGAACAATTGCCCGGGCATCCGTTCGGAGTGCAGCTCGATACGGGCATGAATAGGCTTGGAATGGGCATGAACGAGTTTGCCGACGTTCGAGAACGCGTATTGATCGCGAAACCCGTTCTAGCGATGAGCCACCTGGCGTGCGCCGACGAACCGGAACACCCAATGAATTCGAGGCAGCTGTCGGAGTTCAAGGCTGCAACCTTTGACCTCGGTCTGCGCCGGTCGCTCGCTGCCACTGGCGGCGTGCTGCTCGGACCCGAGTATCATTTCGATCTTTGCCGACCTGGAATTGGCCTGTTTGGCGGCTTGCCTTATGCCGCGGCCGAACCGGTAGTGCATCTCGAATTGCCGGTCATTCAAGTTCGCGAATTGCGGTCAGGCGAAAGTGTCGGCTATGGAGCGGCCTGGACCGCCGATGCGCCGGCTAAAATCGCAACGGCCTCGGGAGGCTATGCCGACGGAATTCTACGTGCGATGGGGCGTCGAGGCCGAGTTTTCGCGAAGGATATTGCCTGTAAAATCGTCGGTCGAGTCTCAATGGACTTGTTGACGATCGATGTCTCGGATCTAGAGGAAGTGCCTTCCACTCTCCAGCTCCTGGGAGATCATCAGGGCGTCGACGAAATTGCGGAGGCAGCCGGCACTATCGGCTACGAAATCCTGACCGGTATCGGCATTCGATGTAACCGAATCTATAGGGGCGAAATTGGGAACTAGCGCATGATTCACCTGGCTATCCGCCCGCTTGTCCATGTCGGCCGGGCATTTTTGGCAGGACTTCAATCCGTTGGCCGCATATCGATTTTCGCCGCCGAGGGCGTTAGCCACATTGCGCGGCCTCCGTTTTACTTCCGCGAATTTTTCCAGGCTCTGGCGTCAATTGGCTTTTTCAGCCTTCCCGTCGTGGGTTTGACCGCTTTTTTCACGGGCGGGGCTCTCGCGCTCCAGATCTATGCAGGCGGCTCGCGGTTCAGCGCCGAATCCGCGGTTCCTTCAATCGTGGCAATTGGCATGGCGCGCGAGCTAGGCCCGGTACTTTGCGGCCTGATGGTGGCAGGGCGCGTCGCCTCTTCGATCGCCGCCGAGCTCGGCACGATGAAAGTAACCGAACAGATCGACGCGCTTGTAACGCTCTCCACAAATCCTCAAAAATATCTTGTCGCTCCGCGAATTGCCGCCGCAACTGTCGCGATGCCGGTTCTAGCCGGCATCGGAGACATCATAGGCATACTTGGCGGCTATGTCGTCGGAGTTTCAAGGCTGGATTTCAACCCGGACGCCTATCTGCGAACTACAACTCAGTTCTTGCAGACTGCGGATGTCGTTTCGGGGCTTGTCAAAGCGGCAGCCTTTGGCTTCATTGTTGCGGTTGTCGGATGCTACCACGGCATGAATTCCGAACGCGGAGCAAAAGGGGTTGGAAGAGCGACGACCAATGCCGTCGCAACTTCGTCGGTACTGATAATCGCCACGAATTTCGTTTTGACCGAAATATTTTTCGCCGCATGATTCCATCGGTGGCATATGGCACGGCCGAACCCCTTCGGATCGCGGTCCTGGACGGACAGCCCTCGCTGGACGCAGCCGAACGAAATGCGGCGACGACAATTTAGGAACGAACAAATGCCGCCGCCCGCCATCGAAATGCGATCCGCCAAAAAATCGTTCGGAACCAACCATGTCCTGCGAGGCGTCAATCTCTCTGTCGACAGAGGCGAAAGCCTGGCGATCATCGGGGGCTCGGGAACGGGAAAGTCAGTAGCCATCAAGTGCATCATAGGACTAATCGAACTCGATGCCGGTTCAATTCTTCTGGAGGGCAAAGACATAACTCGCACCAAAGGCGGATTTGCCACCGCCAATTTCGGTATGCTGTTTCAGGGCGGCGCGCTGTTCGACTCCATGCCGGTCTGGCAAAATGTCGCGTTCAAATTGCTTCGAAGCCGCAAAAGCAAATCGGCCGCGTTGCGGGTCGCGCTGGAAAAACTGGCCCGAGTCGGGCTATCCGAAGAAGTGGCGTACCTCTACCCTTCGGAGCTGTCCGGCGGAATGCAAAAACGCGCGGGGCTAGCTCGCGCCATTGCGACGGATCCGGAAATAATATTCTTCGACGAGCCTACGACAGGCCTCGACCCGATCATGTCGCGCGTTATAAATGAATTGATCCGCGGAATTGTAGAGGAAATGGGCGCTACTGCCGTTACGATCACTCACGATCTGGCAAGCGTAAGAACGATTGCGCACAATGTGGCTATGCTTCATCGCGGCGTCGTAGAATGGGCCGGCGAAGTCGGACAGTTAGGCAACAGCGGCAATACGGTGGTAGACCGATTCGTAACTGGCGCGCCGGAAAGTCCAATTTCGTCGGCTCGCTCTGCTCCTGCCGTACGCCGCCCTTGATTGGAGAAATTCTAACGCACGTTCAATCGGCGAAAAGTCGCGCGTAAAACGATTGATGTCCGAGAAACACGGGTCGCTCGCGATCGATTGCCCGCGATTCCGCATCGCAAGGAAAATTTTGAATGCAAATCGCTCTGCGTCGAAGTTGCTATTCTAACGGAAGCATAGGCCAACTGGGTCCCAACTCCGCCTCGCGGATCGGACGATAGATTTAGATATGCGAATTCGAGCACCCGCCACGAACCGGGCAAGTTGTTCCCACTCCGCAAATTTCTCTTAGAGTTTGACCTAGAATGTGGATGGCCTCCCCAGATATGGTGTTTCCGTG
>JAPPFL010000060.1 GCA_028823855.1 Albidovulum sp. | reverse complement strand
GGAATACTGGGCGGAGAAAAAAAAGCGGCCTGAAGAACAAAATTGGTTCACACCCCCGGCACAAGAATAAATTGATTTGAACTACCAATTCTGGTTGTGTGGCGCACTGCGAACTTTACAGGTGAAAGATGATTTCTGAATCTCCAAGTGAATCACCTATTCTTGACTTGCAATGGATCGCAGTGGACTGGGGCACCTCCAATCTTCGTGCATGGGCAATTGGCGCTCGCGGGGAAATCGCCGGTTTTCGAATGTCGGCAAGCGGAATGGCAAAGCTGCATTCCCGCGAATTCGAACGCACTTTGCTGGAACTCGTGAATTCGTGGCTGCCAAACAAGGAACCGGTCTCGGTCGTCGCATGCGGAATGGTTGGCGCGAAGCAAGGATGGCTAGATGCCGGCTACCGAAAAGTTCCTTGCGAACCAATTAAACGCAATTCGCTGATTCGCGCGCCTACCGAGAGCTCCAGGCTCGTCGTATCGATTGTTCCAGGCTTAAGCCAGGACCGTCCCGCCGATGTCATTCGCGGCGAAGAAACGCAGATCGCGGGCCTTCTTGAAAAAAATATTTCTGAATCTTCCGTAGTTTCCATGCCGGGAACTCACAGCAAATGGGTTAAATTGCGAGAAGCGAATGTCCAGTCTTTTCGCACTTTCATGACCGGGGAGCTGTATTCATTGATTGCCGATCATTCGGTCGTCCGAAACGCCGTAGCGTCCAGCGAATGGAGAGAAGAAGTCTTTTTGGAAGCCGTCGAAGAGTGCCAGAAGGGGCAGGTTGCCTTGGCGGCGGAACTATTCGGGCTGAGAGCTCGTTCGCTCATTGCCGATGACAGTCCGGCTACCCTGCGTTCCCGGCTTTCTGGCTTGCTAGTCGGACATGAAATTGCCGAGGTTCGCAAGTCACTTGGCCAAGAAGAAATAGCCATAATCGGGTCCGATGAATTGACGAAACCTTACAGATCTGCGCTAGAGCACCTAGGGTACCGAACGACGATCTTGGATAGCGAACAGGTTACCGTTGCGGGACTGAAAAAAGTTCGCGAATTGGCAGATTGAAGTTTTTGCGAGATTGCAACGAATTGGCAGCTACTACCATCGCAGTTCCCCCGCTGCATTCGAAACTGCATCCAGGAATTCGATCCGAAACGCCCAAATGAACGAATGGCGCGTTCGAAAACTTTCTGCCAAATAGTGAGTTTGGGCGGATTTCCGGACAGAACCTGAAGTCCGATTGCCCTGAATCGAATATGTAGCGTTGAAAATTTCCGTACGAAGACCATTTCCGAATTTGTGCGAAGGCACGGGAGTCAATCAACTAGCACTGCGCGAAAATCGTTAACGTTTGTTCCAGTCGGTCCGATTTCGAAAGTTTGGCCCGCCGCTTCCATCGCCTTCAATGAATCGTTGTTTGCAAGGCATTCGACGGGATCCAGTCCAGCCTCGCGAATTCTCCCCGCTGTGTTTCCGTCCGCAAACGCCCCGGCGTTGGTGCCGCTGCCGTCGATACCGTCCGTATCCGCGAATAGCGCGCAAATTCCGTCGCATCCTTCAATTTCCAAGGCAAATGACAGAGTAGTTTCGGTGTTGGGACCTCCGAGACCGGTACCTTTGATCGTAACGGTTGTCTCCCCGCCTGAAAGGATAGAAACCGGCTTTCGAAAAGGTCGATTGGCGATTTTAACTTCTTTCGCCACTGCGGCAAGAAACCGCCCTGCCTCGCGAGCTTCACCTTCCATAGCGGATGAAAGAATTCTCGCGTCCGCGCCGAGGCACTTCGCTCGGCCAACCGCGGCTTCAAGGGAAAGACTGCACGAAGCAATCACATTAACGCTATTTTCTTCGAAATCTGGATCGTCCGGCGTTGGCGCCCTGGCATTCTCTGAAGATAAGTGATCGAGAAACTTGCTAGGCAGTTCGATTCCATATCGCTTGATTGCTGCGAACGCGGTATCTGGGTCGGATGCGTCGGGAACGGTCGGTCCCGAAGCGACTTGCGACGGATCGTCGCCGGGCACATCCGATACAATGAGAGTGTGCAGCTTGCCCGGCCGCGCGGCCACTGCCAGCCTGCCACCCTTTATTTTGGAAAAGTGCTTCCTAATGGCGTTCATGGCAGAAATTGGCGCCCCCGATCTCAAAAGAATTTCGTTGAGCAGGATTTCATCGCCGAGAGTCATTCCCTCGGGCGGCAGAGGCAGCAAGGCGGAACCGCCGCCCGTGATGAGAACGACTGCGAGATCTTTCTCGCTTAGCGAATTCGCGAGGTTGAGCAGTTCCGACGAAGCCTTTACGCCGTTTTCATCCGGTATCGGATGCGCGGCTTCAAGAACGCGAACGTGCTTGCAATTCACCCCAAATCCATAGCGGGTCACAACCACGCCTCGTATCGGACCCAGCCACAATTCTTCAAAAGCTCTCGCCAATTGAGCGGCCCCCTTGCCGGCACCCATCACAGCAACCGGACATTCTCGTGATTCAGGTAGTTCTCTTGCCAGAGCTTTAAGCGGGTCGGCAGCTTCTACTGCCGCCCAAAACAAGTCTTTCAAGAATGAACTCTTGCTATCCAGCATAGACGGAAATCCCGACGCGGCAGTTTCGAGACCGGGCATAGTCGATGAATCGGTTGAACAGTTCCAAATTTTCTTTCTTCATTGCCCCAAGTTTCAATTTCCAATTCGCACGCCTTTTGCGTACGCTCCGAAATTTGCCGCCTTGCTTTCGGATCGCAAAATCTAACCGATCCATTAATAATCAATTACGTCAGACTGTGCAGGGAACTAAATCCGTACACGCGAGAATTCAGCCCGCTCATGTTTTTGCCAAATTCAGCACTTTTCCATTTCGATGGTTTCCCTGCGTCGCGGCGCGTAAGGCAGTTCCGGCGCGGTCTAAGCGGAACGAGGGTGACAACCGGGCGGCAAAGCAGCAATTTTATTCTCATCCGCGCACCCGTGACCGAGGAATCGCGAGCCTGAATTGCCGTTTGCCAAGCTTCCATCCGCTAGTTCAAGGCCTTCGCCAAAATTTTCGAATCGGCAGAATTTATGCGATTTGCTCGAATATCGGCAATCGAGATTATTCGTTGGGACACATAATCCAGTTGATTGATTTGCAATCAACGTGCCGACAATCAGCGCCGGTTTCCGAAATATTGCTTTTGGAACCGGACGCCATCGGCGGAGGATTTAAACTCTATCCCGCGCGAGGCAAATCTCAATCAAGCCAATTCGTCAATACCGAGCGCATAACGAGTAGTGGGAGTGCAAAAATTTTTTAGGAACTAATTGTTTTTTATGGTTTTAATATCCTAATTCTTTCAATGGAATTCCATTGTCAATATTATTTGGAAAACTTAAAATACCGATTTACGTAAATCGGGAGGATCTCATGAAAGATGAAACTATAAGAATCCGCGTGAGATTGGACCAGTCCGAGATAGAATACGAAGGGCCGAAATCATTCGCGCAGCAGGCGCTTTCGGATTGCGTCGACACGGCCATAAGCCGCATTTCAAAGCTGTCCGGCGGCTCCGGTTCGCAGGAGAACCCTCACAGCAAATATAGCCGGCGCCAAGGAGAATCGACTCGCATCCGGGAGAATTTTTCGACCAACCAAATCGCGATTTCAATTGAAGCCAGAACCGGTCCGGAACTCGTCATGGCCGCCGCCGCGCGCTTGGGAATTTATTTGGGCCAGGAAAATTTCACGCGAAGCGAAATCCTAGCGGAAATGAAAAATGCAGGCTCAATTTACAAGCCTACTTTCAATAACAATTTGGGAGCCAGCTTAAAGAGCCTCGTCAAATCCGGAAGGCTTAACCACATCCACGATAGCACCTACGCGCTGTCGCCGGAGGAATATTCGCGTCTCGAGAGGCTTTTCGGGCCGGAATAATTTCCTGGAACGAACGCCGAATGATTCGCGCGCGCGTTTGGGCGGAGAATTGGCTGCCGAGGCCGCAAGTCCTTTTTTCATACCCGATTCAAAGTTCACCAGGCACTAGCACTGCATGAAATAGCCGCTATAGAATTTTTCCATACCGTATATATTTCGATTGATTTCTTCGGATCATTGCGCCGGGGATTCTACAGTTCCCGCCGAATACCGTGGAACATTCGATAAAACCGCATTCCAGTTCCAAAGACACAGTGATACCGGCGATTCGCGAAGGCCGATCGAATTCCAGCCAATTCGACGCCTGTTCGACGGCTACCAGGCGAGACGCGGTAAATTCGCAGGCGACAGCTTGAATTCTACGAGAGTTAGACTATAATCTACTGAGACCTCGGGGTGCCCTCGGATTGGGCTGAGATGCTTGGCTAGCGAACCCGTTGAACCTGAACCGGATCATGCCGGCGTAGGAAAGGGACATGAGCCTTTTTCCAACTTCGCCGAAATGGAAGGAGGCAAGATGAAGAAATTCCTGATCTCTGCTGTCGCGTGCGTTGTCGCTCAAACGGGCGGCGCGTTCGCTGGCGGACAAACTTTGACCGTTTATACGTATGATAGTTTCGTGTCGGACTGGGGCCCGGGACCGCAGATTGAAGCGGCCTTTGAGCGGTCATGCGCCTGCGACCTAAAATTCGTCGCGGCAGGCGACGGAGCCGCCGTCCTGTCCCGTATATTGCTGGAAGGCGAGCGCACCGAGGCCGATATTGTATTGGGGCTTGATACAAACCTTACGGCCGCGGCGCGCAAGAGCGGGCTGTTTGCTCCCCATGGCCAAGAACCGAAAGGGTTGACTCTGCCAATCGAATGGAACGACGAGTATTTCTTGCCGTACGATTGGGGCTATTTCGCATTCGTTTACGACAATACGCGTCTTCCCGAAGCGCCCGGAAGCTTCAAGGAACTCGTCGAGGAATATCCCGACCTCTCGATAGTCATTCAGGATCCTAGGAGCTCGACCCCGGGATTGGGATTGGTTCTATGGATGAAAATGGTGCATGGCGATAGGGCTGCTAGTGCCTGGAGCGCGTTGGATAGCAAAATTGTAACGGTAACCAAAGGATGGTCGGAAGCATACAGCATGTTTCTTGACGGCGAGGCAGACATGGTTCTTAGCTACACGACTTCGCCGGCCTATCACGCGATCGCCGAAGGCGACAGTTCCAAAAAAGCGGCGATATTCGCCGATGGCAACTATCTTCAAGTGGAAGTAGCCGGAAAATTAACATCGACCGAAAATGGCGACCTCGCCGACAAGTTTCTCGCCTTTATGCTTGCCGACGAGTTTCAATCGATCATACCGACGACAAACTGGATGTATCCCGCGGCCCTGGACAGGAACAGTCTTCCCCAGGAGTTCGCTGAATTGCCGGTGCCGGAGATTGCGCTGCTATACGAAGATTTCGAAGCGGAAGCGTTGCGAAAAGACGCGATCGCTGAATGGCGCGACGCGCTAACCCGCTGATCGCATTGGCAGGGGCCGCGGCGATCATTGCCGTGGCCCTAGTTACGCTGGTGCCGGTCGCGACGCTTTGGATAAATTCCGATCGTCTGCTTGGCCGAAGCGCAGAATTCGAAGTGTCTGCCGCCGACATTGCGGCGCTGCGCTTCACATTGCTTCAAGCTTTTCTTTCTGCCGCAATTAGCGTCGTCCTCGCCGTTCCGGTGGCAAGGGCGATTTTCCGCCGCAAATTCTTCGGTCGGGAATTGTTGATTTCCGTCCTAGGCGCTCCATTCCTGCTTCCGGTGATTGTCGCCGTCATTGGCCTACTGGCGGTGTGGGGCCGATCGGGTTGGATTAGCGCGGTCCTGATATCCGCAGGATACGAAAGAATAAGCATTTACGGGCTATCGGGCGTTCTTCTCGCTCATGTCTTCTTTAATCTTCCGCTCGCAACGCGCATAATCCTTCAAGCGTGGTCTCGAATTCCAGCGGAGCATTTCCGCTTGGCCGAGCAAATCGGCATGTCGCCAAGCGATCAATTCCGACACTTGGAATGGCCGATGCTTCGGTCGGTCGCGCCCGGCGCGTTTTTGCTGATCGCCCTAATCTGCGCGTCAAGCTTCGCGGTTGTACTTGCGTTGGGCGGAGGCCCAAGGGCAACTACGCTGGAACTTGCGATATTCGAGGCAATTCGATTTGATTTCGATTTAGGGCGCGCCGCATCTTTGGCGCTTGTTCAGTTCGCGATCGGGGTGGCATTCGCCGTGGTCGTTTTGGCCGGCAATCGGGAAATCGGATTCGGCGGCGGAATTCAGCTAAATTTCGAAAACTGGAGCAAAAACAGAACTTGGGCCATTGCAATCGACGCATTTGCCATAGGGTCATTGATCGCGTTCGTAGGTCTCCCTTTGCTCGCGATTTTCCTAGAAGGTGTCGGGAAACTGCCAACCCTGCCCCCCGAAACGTGGCCGGCACTCATAAATTCGATCTCGATTGCCATGCTTTCAACAGCAGTTTCGGTTTTTCTAGGCCTTGCCTTGTCGGTTAGAATTGCGTCGCTCTCTCGTTTCCCTGGTAGAGCCGTTGAGATATTCTCGATGCTAGCGCTGTCGGCATCGCCGCTCGTAATTGGAACAGGGCTTTTCTTGTTGCTCCAACCATTTGTAAGCCCATTCAACCTGGCTCTTCCGGTAACTGCGCTAGTGAATTCCGCCATGAGCATGCCATTGATCGTACGCATACTTCTTCCTGCGTGCAGACGAACTGTGGAAGTCTATGGACCGCTGGTCGACAGCCTCGGCATTCGCGGCTGGTCGGCGATTAGGCTGGTTTATTGGCCTTCCCTGCGCTCGCCTGCAGGTTTCTCGGCAGGAATAGCTGCCGCGCTTTCAATGGGCGACCTCGGCGTCGTCGCTTTATTCGCCCCGCCGGAATTCGCTACGCTTCCACTCGTCGTCTACCGGCTTATGGGCGCGTACCGAACAGACCAAGCGGAAGGCGCGGCGCTGCTGCTGGTCATGGCTAGTTTCGCCCTGTTTTTCGCGTTCGATCGAGGAGGACGGCTTGGACATCACGCTTGACAGGCTGTTTCTGAGAATTGGCGGATTCGAATTGCGGGCGAACTGCAGATTAGAGTCCAACAGAGCATTCGCGTTGATTGGACCAAGCGGCGAAGGCAAAACCACCCTTTTGCAGGCAATCGCCGGGTTCTTGTCCCCAGTCAGCGGCAGAATTGAATTTGGCGGACGCGATTTTACAAACATTCGGCCCTCAGAGCGCCCAACGACAATTCTGTTTCAGGAACACAATCTATTTCCGCACGTATCCGTCTACAACAACGCCGCCTTAGGCGTGCGCACGGACCTGCGGCTCTCCAAAGTTCAACGGCACCATGTAATTTCCGTTCTTGATCGTGTCGGGCTAAGCGGACTTCGCGACAGGATGCCAGGCGAGTTGTCCGGCGGTCAGCGCCAAAGAGTCGCTTTGGCAAGAGCTTTGCTCCGTTCTCAACCGGTGCTGCTGCTTGATGAGCCCTTCGCGGCTCTTGGCCCAGGGCTTCGCAAGGAAATGCTGGATCTTGTAGCCGAAATAAGAGCCGAATACATAATAACGCTCGTTATGGTCACGCATGAGCCAGCCGACGCTCTCCGAATCGCGGACTATACGCTCTTGATATGCAAAGGGCGCGTATCCCCGCCGTCTGATACCCAGGAATTTTTTGCCCATCCATCGGTTGAACTTAAATCCTATCTCGGGCTCTAGGGTCCGATACTATATTGCATCGTCGCCGGCTTTGGCGGCCAGAGCCCGATTCTCGCCATCACACCGATTTGTTGCTTTCTAGCTACCAAGCATGCGCTCTTGGTCCGACTGCCGAATGAATAGTAAATTTCGTTCGGAATTTTTGCCCATATCCCCGGCTATCGGTAATTCCGGCCGGCCGCCGGTTGTTTCACGGGTTCGCCGTTTCGCGCTGTCGAACTCGAAAATTCGCCGAAAATTTGGCCGGAGTATCATTTGCGAGGCGAAGGCAACCAAATCCCCGCCGCTTCTAAGACATGCGGACATCTATCGCCCTAAATCACGATTTCGCCGGCACTAAGGAGCGCAGTAGTTTCCCGAACAAGCACGCTCGCGGTCCTAATCGACGATTAGTATTCGGTTGCGGCATCAGTTCAATCTCCTAAGCAACTCGTGATTGCGCGCAATTCAACGGTCAAGGCATCCCGAAGCGCAGAAACTGAATTTCATACTGTATCCTTCGAGAATCGGCATCTGACGCGATGATAGCATAGCCTCCTTTCTCGCGCTCTTGGAGTGAGCAGCCGCTGTTTTGAGCCTCGGCAATGCCAAGACGCTGTCTCTGGAAGAAAGTTGGCGCGGATACTCCGCCGTCTGATGCTGTTGTTTCCGAGCGGTCTGCGTCTTGATCCCAATTTTCAGAAAACTCGCATTATAAAATCCGCAAATTAAATTGCCGGGAATGACGACCGCCAGGAATCCGGTTTGAGAATCTAAAACGACTTCAGTCTCGATTCACGACCGCTTCATCAAAAGCATCTCGGCTGCTCAAGGCAAAAAAACCGATTGGACAAATAGAATTTGCGAACAGGCAATGGTTTGGGCTAGCGGTTGTGGCGTACGGCAATGGTGAGCGAAGGAACATATTGACAATTTGGCAAAAAGTGTTGAATTGACACTGCCTCAGGATGCGAGGTTGAAATATTTTCTTCGCGGGACCGGAAAGGGTCCGAAACATCCCCCTAACCAGTCGCCCTGAACCCGGTCGGCGCCTCCCGCTCGACCGGCAACTATTACAGCAAAGGATCAAGTAGATGACGACAGGAACCGTTAAGTGGTTCAACTCCGCCAAGGGATATGGTTTTATCGCGCCCGACGATGGCGGGTCCGATGCATTCGTGCATATTTCCGCGTTAGGGCGGGCCGGGCTTCAAGGGCTTCACGAAGGGCAACGCGTGAGCTATGAGTTGAAAGAAGGCAGAAACGGCAAAATGGCAGCCGAAAAAATAACGGTTATCGAGTAAAATACGGTTAATCCAATCAAGTGCCCGCCTCCGGGCGGGCATTTAACTTTTTTACGGGTGCGTTGTAGCCTCCGACATTTTGACTTTCCGTTCGGCGTGCAAAAAATCAAGGCTTATGCTGTGCGAGAGACGCGTTAAGGATTGCCGAGCACGGAATACCGGACCGTCAATTACGCATGAGCCGAAGATTTCGCTTAGGTCTTATCGCATAAGCCATGAGTCATTACGGCATTAACAAGTATCGGCGAAGCGTCTTCATGGGCGGCCGGATTATATTCGAAATCTGGACGCGGTTGGCCACGTGCGCGACCACTCGCGGAAGCACCATCCTTCCGGGCGATTCGAATCGGCTTGCAATATGTCGTGGCTAGTTGCCCCACCCTCGAATGAAGTGAATCACAATCTAAATTCTTCCATATTTCGCCTTTGCCGGACCGTTTCGACGAAATTGGATCCGTCGAGCACTTCAATCGAAAGGCTATTCGCCTGATTCAATTCTAGTTCCGGCAATTTTAAATGTATAAATTGAACCGGGGAACTTTAGCCCTTCCGAAACTAGACAATTTTCCTGCGCAGTACTTTCGCCGTTTGTAAAGTTTAAGCTTCGTGCTAATCTTCGAGCCGACGGCTCGAAAAAGTTCAACAGTGATTACCGGCAGGCATTTGGAAAAAATTGGTTGGACTTCGATTAATCGTGCGGCATTGTGGCTGCTTGATTCCAGTCGGCACCAAGTCCAACGTTTTTGCGCAAGGGGAGAAGGCAAATTGAAAGTACGAAATGCAAGTGTTGCGCTCGTGGCACTGTTCACTGCAGCGTGCGGCGGCGGCGGCGGCGGTGGTGGCGTTAGCGAAAATGGCGGTCCGCAGATCCATCCGATTCAGGATTTATCGACAATCAGATCGAAGATAGAAGGGGAACAGCTGGATCTAAGCTCTCAAGAAATCCGCAACAGCATTGCTGAACGCACGGCAACTGCCAATTCCCTTATCTCAACAGACGTAGTCGATAGTACAGGAAAAAAATTGGCAACTATCGTATGCGAAGGTTCGAATTGCCAAGTTTTTGGAAGTGATTTCGAAATCTCAGGAGTTGTGTTGCCAGATACGGAATTTGTGCCGATAGCGACGCGCGACGGCGCATTCAATATCTCCGACATTGCCTTTTCAAATACGGAATTTGTGCCGGTAATGAAGCGCCACGGAGTGAATATTGTTCAAGGCACGGAAATAAATAGATTCAGCGAAACGAGCCCTTCGTCGCAACAACAGTCAATTACATCCAGCGGATGGACAGAGCATTCAGTCTTTTACGTTGATGCAAGCGCCTTCGAATTCGCTGTTGACCAGGATTTACGCGGACGGCAATCTTATCACGCCGGAGTGTCGATCGGATATGCGACCGGCACGCGTCCCGTAAGCGGAACTGCGACTTGGAAAGGCGTTGTCGTAGCGGGCGACTACGTACAACGTGAATTGCATCAAGGCGACGCGACCTTGACCGCCAATTTTGGCGCTTCGAACATCGA
This sequence comes from Albidovulum sp., assembly GCA_028823855.1. GTDB lineage: Bacteria > Pseudomonadota > Alphaproteobacteria > Rhodobacterales > Rhodobacteraceae > JAPPFL01. The sequence continues at coordinate 900 of JAPPFL010000060.1, read as the reverse complement.
CGTGAGATTGACCGGCTTCTACGATGTCGAAACCGGGGCCGAGCGAGACAGCATCGTTTTCGACGAAGTACCTTTTACTTCTGACGGCTTCCGCGACAGCGCCGTGAACAAAATGATTGAGGGTAAATTTTACGGTCCGAATCACGCGGAGGCCGGCGGTGTATTTGAACACGGCTCCAGGTTTGGAGCGTTTGGCGCCATTCGACAGTAGAAGAAAACGTCGACTACGCCCACGTCGAGGTTCTCGACCAAGGAGTCCAAAATTTTTTCATATGTGCAGGCGAGGTGCATTGGTCGCAAACCTTAGTTGAAATTGCGGGGATTTCGCAATTCTGCCTCGCGGTCCGAAGCTGCGTAGCATGAATCCGTTCGCCAAGATTCGTGTAAATTGCGATAAAATTCCCTTTTGGACGGGTTGATCTCGAATAGCCGACTAGAAAGCGTCGATTTTGGCAAGAAAGCAATCCGGGCGACATTTTGGTTGCCAGAGGGCGTTGGATGGAATTTCACGGGAATATTCCGAAGTCTTCCCTGCCGGGCCACGCGTTGGCCTAGATTTGCACGGGGTTCTGCACGCGCCTGATTCTTCAAGGGCGATCTCGGGCAGCTTGGATGCGCCTTCCGGCTGCGGCGGCGTCTTGTCCCGCACCTTTTCTATGACGCGGTCGGAGCACTCGTGGTTTTCGGCTGGAGACGGGTTCCTCGGAGCAGACGCGGGCGCCGCGGTCGGACTTCGAGGCGATACGTCTTAAGAGAGCGGAACGGCGCGCTTTGGCATGAGCGTCCGGAACCTAATCCGGCAACCGCCGGCCGTTAGGCGCGCTTTGTTCACAATGGCATTTCGCAAATTCAGATGTCCTGACCCCGTGAGTTTTTTCCGGCCGTCCTGATCGCTTTTTT
>JAPPFL010000082.1 GCA_028823855.1 Albidovulum sp. | reverse complement strand
TGCACCTCCTTTCCTCTACTTCCTCCTTGCCAGAGCTTCGCCTGGCGCAAGGTCAATTTTGGACGAGATTCACCCCGAAAACGGATCAATATTGCAAGCGATTCAACACAACTTCCCGCCGTCGCCGAGCGCGCGGTCGTGCTGCGCCCGGACCGGCAGTTCCGGCCCGCCCTCGTCCCTTCGGGCGGCGAACAGCTCGAAGACGTCGCCCTCGCGGTCCATCACCGAGACCACCGCGGCGCGGCCCGCCCTCAGCCTGCCGGCGTCCCGCCCGCCGCCAGCGTGCTGTGCAGGTGCAGGCCGAGCGTTCCCTTCGAGTTCGCGTTCCCGCCGATCCGGTCCAGCCCCTCGCACAGGGGATGGGTCGCGAAGTTCAGGTCGGTCCCGTCCTGGATGCACAGGACCGTCTCCCGCCCGCGCATCCGCTGCTCGGTTCGCGCGCGGTGCGTCGCTAGGATCGCCTCCGGGGTCGCCTTCGATTCGTCCGGCCGCTCGATCAGCCTGTAGTGCCCGGTCACCGCCGCCTCGTCTCCCGCCGCCGCTGAGAAGAACGTCTTCGACGGCGCTTTCGCCTGTAGCTCTACGCACCGAACCAGCCGCCTTGCCAGCCTCGCGTCGCCGAGCGGCGCCTCGCCGAACTCCTGTTCGGCCCATCCGGCCCCGTCCAGCCCGTCGGCCGGTCCCAGAGCGGCTCCGGGCGGGGACGGAAGCGGGAAGCCCGGCTCCCGCCCGCCGAGAATCCCGCGCCAGCCGGGCGACAGCGGCTTCAGATAGATCGACTTCGCCGGCACCGACGCGCCGGAGGCCGAGCGCCGGCGAGACGCCGCAGGCACATCCCCAGGGCCCGCGACGCCAGGTTGCGGCAGGAAATCCCCGGCCGGATCAGGAACCGCGAGAGCCCGATCACGAGATGGAGCCTCGCCTCGCGCGCCGCCAGCGACAGGGCCGAGGAGGCGAACACGAACCCGTCCAGCCAGCCGTGGTCGGAGCCGATCAGGTAGCGAAGCTGCCCGCCGACGTGGCGGACCGCCCCTTCGGGTTGCTCCCGGCCCAGCATCGCGCCCAGAATCCGCCGATGCTCGCGGCCCGCCGCCGGGAGACCGAAGAACGCGTCCGATGCAGTTTTGATTCGCCACGGCGAATCGTTAGCAGGGCGAATCAAGTTTGTTCAGAGGAAAAACGATCAATGGGCAGGCCGCGACTGCGGCGGGTCGATCGAGAGCTGTCCTTACTGCGGCGGCTGGCTGGACATGAAGATGGGCAAGTTCGGCCGTTTCCTCGGCTGCTCGAACTTTCCCGATTGCCGCTACACGCGCAAACGGCAGCGGCCTCGAAACGGCCCTGGCAAACCGCCCAAAGGACCCGGAACCGGGCTGCGCACGCAGTACTGATGCTTCGGGGAAGGATCCTTTTGAAAGGCGGCGGCTTTGAAGCGGTCGAAGTGCCAGCCACGGTGATCCTCCAGTTCGACGGCCATGCCGGCTATAGCCGGCTCACCTGGCGGGGCCGCAAGGGCGGCGTGGCGCCGGGGACAGATTGGAGGTTATCCGGGGACGGCATGACTAGCCAGCCTTCTCCAACCACCGGTTGTCCACCCGGATGCCTCGAACGTGCCTTCCAAGGTAATTCCGTCTCGCCTGAGTGCGCTTTTGGCTAAGCCAGATCTCTTGACATGGGGGACTGCACTCCTGTATTGAGTGGTTCCCGTTCTGGGACCATAGTACTTGACACATAATCGGGAACGGCGTATTTAGCTTATGCGGATCATCGCAAAAAAGACGCTCCGGGAATTCTGGCAGCGTCATCCAGATGCCGAAGAGCCACTTCTCGCTTGGTACCGGGAAGTGAAGCAAGCGGATTGGGATACGCCGGCCGCCCTGAAGGAGATGTACGGCAACGCGAGCATCGTTGGCGACAACCGGGTGATCTTCAACATCAAGGGCAACGACTATCGCCTCGTTGTGAAGATCAATTACCGGTATCGCGTCGTCTACATCCGCTTTTTGGGTACGCATGCCGAGTACGATGCCGTAGACATGGAGGAGGTTTGAGATGGCCGATATCAAGCCAATCCGGTCCGAAAGGGACTACGAGGCGGCTTTGCACCGGATCTCTGAACTAATGGATACAGAAGCCGACAGCCTGGAGGGCGATGAACTCGATGTCCTGGTCGATCTCGTAGAACTGTACGAAAGCAAACAAGTGCCGATGGGCTATCCGAGTCCGATCGCCGCTATCGAGTTTCGTATGGAACAGGCAGGTCTACGCCCCGCAGACCTTGCCTCGTTCCTCGGAAGCCGCGCCAAGGTCTCGGAAGTTCTCTCCGGTAAGCGCGAAATTACTTTACCGATGGCGCGCGCACTACATGAGCATCTCGGAATTCCGGCGGACGTGCTACTGCGGGAGCCGGACGTCTACTTAGACGATCCGTGGGCCGACATGAAGTGGAGCCGGTTTCCCGTCAAACCGATGGCTAGGTTGGGCTGGATTCCGGACAGGCCCGATCTAGCGGGACGTGCCGAGCATGTAATGCGGGACCTGATCAATCGGGCAGGGGGACTGAACGTCGCGGGCGCTGCTCTCTACCGAAAGAACGATCACGTGCGTGCGAACGCCAAAATGGACCCCTATGCACTCAAGGCGTGGTGCTGGCATATCCTTGCAAAAGCCAACGAGGACCCTCCAAAGATGGGCTACGAGCGCGGCACCGTAACATTGGACTTCCTGACGAAGGTCGCCCGGCTGAGTTGGTCGGAAGACGGTCCGCGGCTGGCGAAGGAATTGCTGGTCAAGCGCGGCATTTCACTCGTGATCGAAAAGCATCTGCCGAAAACGTATCTCGACGGGGTGGCGCTCCGGCTCGGTGATGGCAGACCGGTAATCGGACTCACTCTGCGCTACGACAGAATCGACAATTTCTGGTTCTGCTTGTTGCACGAGTTGGCTCATGTGGGTCGACACATGGACAACGACAGGGGCGAAGCCTTCGTCGACGACTTCACGCTTCGGAAACTCGAAGGGAGACGGGAAGACCCCAGGGAGATGCAGGCAGACGATTGGGCGGAAGAAGCGCTTATTCCGCGCTCGGTCTGGGAAGCGAGCGCAGTGCGGGATCGGCCGACGACCATGGCCGTGATGAATCTCGCCAACGCCCTGCAAGTGCATCCGGCGATCGTCGCAGGGAGGGTCCGATACGAACGGAAGAACTTCCGGCTATTGTCGCAATTCGTCGGGACTGGCGAGGTGCGGCGACAGTTCGGCATGGTATCGTGAGATAACGGGCCGATGAACTTCCATAGCGGATTGGGAGCTGAACTCTCCTCGCTGCCGCTGGGCGGAGCGATTCGGTGGTACTACGTTCGGCCTCGTTTCAGAGCATTTCTTGAAAACCTGAAGATCACCGAGTATCAGACCAACGATGGCGAAACCAAGCATCGGGGTGTCGTCTCCTGTCTGAACCGCGGCTACTGGAACAGCAGTGACGATTCCATGAACCGAATTCTGATCGGCTCTTGGGGGAAGTATACCTGGGTTCGCCCGCCGCGTGATGTCGACATTCTCTTTGTTCTCCCGTTAGAGGTGTACTGGCGATTCGAGCAACGCTCGGGCAATCGGCAGTCGCAACTCTTGCAGGAAGTGAAGAGCTGGCTTCAGGCCACATATCCGCAGACAGACATTCGAGGAGACGGGCAAGTGGTCGTGGTGCCCTTCAATTCGTGCAAGGTGGAGGTGGCACCGGCTTTCCCGTACCGGGGAGGTGGTTACCTCGTATGCGACACCCACGAAGGGGGGCGCTACAAGTGGGTTCATCCGGAAGCGGAGATTGCCGCGCTCGATGGGGCGGACACAGCGCTGAACGGCAACGTCCGGAAACTCAACCGGATACTGAAACAGTGGCAGCGCCACTGTAACGTGCCCATCAAATCATTCCAGATTGAAGCGCTCGTAATGGAAGTGTTGTCGCGCTTGATCTACGGCGGCAATGATGAATTCTGGTTCGACTGGTTGGTGCGGGATGCCTTGGGCCACATGATCAGCCGTGCTAACGGTCGGTTCACGATGCCGATCACTGGAGAAGTGATCCCACTTGGAGATGCATGGCTCAGCAAGGCTTCGAGCGCTCACGGGCGCGCGTTCAGGGCCTGCGAGCTGGAATACGGCAACTGGGAAACTCTGGCGGGTGACGAATGGCAAAAGATCTTCGGCACGATGATTCCAACGAGGATCGGCTGAACGAGGCTTGCGCCGCGCTCGTGCGAGAGTGCGAGCGGGAAGAGGAAAACTGCCTCTATACCTCGACTAGCTTCCTAATATGGGTGCGCTGTCTGCGCTACGTGAGGGGTGCCCTTGGAATCGGTGCGGTCGCCGCGAGCGCGGTCGCGGCTTCGCACATTCTGCGCGGTGATCCCTCGTATCGAATACTCATGGCAGCCGCGGCGTTGGGGGCGGTAATCCTGCCCGGCATCGGGCGTGCTCTACGCATCGACGCAGCGATCCGTGACTACGCCGTCGCTGCGGCTGGGTTCAAGAATTTGCAAAACGAGTTTAGGCGGGCGTCGCAGGTTTGGTCGCTGAAACCCTATCCCGAGTTTGAATCAGAAGCACGCAAACTGTTCCGTTTGATTAATGAGGCTCGCAAGCCGTCATTCACGCCTCCCGAGCTCTGCTTTCGCCTCGCTCGATGGAAGATTCGGCGGGGCCACTATGAATATGACGAAAACTCGAAATGAGTGGCCCAACCGACGCCGAGTGGATTCCTTTGGGTTGGGATCGTGGTTAGCGCGGAATGGAAGCAGATGATGATTGACGAGAAAACAGAGAAACTTGAGCAATACCTGAACATGGCTAGGGCGCTTTTTCAATCAATGGATAGCGTGATTTCAAACGTTCCTGAAGATACGTGTGTTTGGCATTTTGCATCGTATAGGGGGGGTTACGCTACTCAATACACTAGGCTTGTAGAAGCAATAGCAGCACTCGAGCCCTTGCCAAGCGGCACACCAGCAATTCCCGCTAATTGAAAATATTGCTATATTTCAATTCATTAAGAAAAGCGCGAAAAATATTTTTCGCGGACTTCGCGCCCATGGATTTGCGGTTCTCGGCGATTCGCCGTATGCTTCGAAAAAAATTTTGAGGCAGCAGTATGAAAAACGCCATGCGCCGGCATCTGTCGATGCCGGGGCTGCTTCGGCTCGTTTGCGGCGAGTTCGAGCAGATACCGGATCCGGTCGATTCGCGCGGCTCGGCGCTCAGGGACTGCCTGGCGTCCGGGCTGGCCGTCTTCCTTTTGAAGTTTCCGTCGCTTCTGCAGTTCGATACCGAGGCGCGGCGCGGCAGGAACCCGGCGGTCGCGCACAACCTGCGCGCTCTGTTCGGCGTGGCGCGGCCGCCCTCCGACACCGCCATGCGGGAGCGGCTGGACCGGGTCGACCACCGGAAGCTGCGCGGCTGCTTCAGCAAGGCGCTCGCCCAGCTGCAGCGCGGCAAGGTTCTGGAGCAATTCACGGCGTTCGACGGCCACGTGCTGCTGTCGCTGGACGGAACGCAGTATTTCTCCTCGAACAAGGTCCGCTGCGCCGCCTGCTGCCGAAAGCGGCATCGAAACGGCGCGACGAGCTACTACCACCAGATGCTCGCCGGAGCCCTGGTGCATCCGGACCTCGAGGTCGTCTTTCCGGTCGCGCCGGAGATGATCGAGAAAGAGGACGGCGCGAGCAAGAACGACTGCGAGCAGAACGCGGCGCGCCGGTTCGCGGAGGGCTATCGCCGGGAGCATCCCCACCCGAAGACCGTCGTCCCGCAGGACGGCCTGGCCTCGAAGGGCCCGCACATCAAGCTGCTTCGCTCCAGGGACCTGCGCTATATCCTCGGCGCCAAGCCCGGCGACCGCAAGTTCCTGTTCGACCGGGCGAAGGACCGCCCGGAGGCGCGCACCCTGAAGAAGACTGAAAGGGCGAAGAAGGGGCGGATCGCGCACGAGTTCCGCTGGCCGGGCGACGCGCCGCCGGACGAAACCCGGTCCGACGTGCGCGCGGACCTGCTGGAGTACGCGGAAGTGCGCCCGGACGGCTCGAAAACCGGCTGGTCCCTAGCCGCCGCCCCGCCGCTCGACGAGGCCACGGCAAACCGCGCGGTGCGGGCGGCGCGCAGCCGCTGGCGCATCGAGAACGAGACATTCAACGTTTTAAAGAACCGCGGTTGCGAGTTCGAGCACAATTTCGGCCATGGAGAAAAAAACCTGTCGAGCGTCTTCGCCACCCTGTGCCTGCCGGCGTTCCTGATCGACCAGATCCAGGAGCGCTGCTGCGCGCTGTTCAAAAGGGCGAAGCGGTACCAGGAGCGCAAGCTCTATCTTTGGCGCGAGCCGGGGCATTGCTTCGGAACGGTCGGGATGCCGGACTGGGAAACCCTCTGGCGCGTGATGGCGACGCCCGGCCCAGGCATCGAGGCCGAAAGCATCCTCGACAAGAGCGCTCTCGACTCCTGCTAATCCGGAAGACATGCGTCCGATTGCGCTCGAACTGGATTCCTCAAAGTCAAGGAAAATCGGCTGGACCGGCACGCTTCGCTTGCGGGGCGCGTCAGCCGCTGCGCCTGCGGCCGCTGAAACCGCGAGCGGCGGAATCGAATTCGTTTCGGCGCAGCCACTGCGCCTTAGCGGGAATTGCTGACATGGTTGCTGCCCCCTTGCACATCGGCTGAAAATGATGCCTTTCTGTAGTTTAGCGAATTCGGATCCTGAATTGGAAAGACTATAACAACGGATTAAAGTTGGCTTCTGGAACGCTGTTACGCTTAAAGCCAACTGGAACGACGGCCGCATTCGGTTTCTTGCCGAAACTGGCGCAAACGCCCCGCGGAGTGCCTTTCCACTGACATCTACTAGCTGCCAGCCTGTGCCAAACGCTATGTCCCGGAATCGAGAGGCGTTCCCAACCCACGCTTAGGGCGTGAATTTTTTGGTCGCTTCCCCACTTTGATTGCGATAGGACCTCGCATTGCTGCCCTCCTCCGCACGATCCCAAATCACGTCCACGGCCCGTCCGTCTCCCACTTTGACCCCTTGACGACAAACCGCTGATCCACCTTCGGGTAAAAGATTGAACCACGCGGCCGCAACAGATCGGTCGCGCGTTCCAACCGTTTCCAGTCCCAAGGATTTTCTCGAGCCGCTGACCTAGTAGTCGCAGATGCTTTCCAGAAATTGATTGCCGGGGCAGTCGTGGTCCGAGCCTCGCGAACCAATTCGGCCTTACCTTGACTGAAATCTATTTGAACGTCGGTGGATTTGTGCATTTTCTTTCCAAATCTCGTCGAACCTAATTTGCAAATTGTAGTCAATTTCACGCTCCCCCCACATCAACCAGACAAGGTCTTGCTTAGTGTGTTGTAGATATTTTACGAGAAGATCCCTACGCAGGTAGACGAGGTGACCACGGGCGTGCTTCCAGGATTCTGGGAACACCCGAAACAATGACCCGGCAATGCCTTTTCGGTCCACCAGGTCTGCTTCTCCTCGAACCGAATTCAGCCCTAGGAAATCGCAGAGTGCCGGAGCCGGGTAGGTGAAGCCGCCCCCTTGATTTGCGACGCTATGATAGCTTTCCCAAGCGTTCGACCAAACCGGAACTTCGACTTCGACGCCAGGAATACAGCAGCACTTTTCTACTTCGACCATCTCGTCCGGATCTGGCAACGATTGCTGAACCTCATCATCTTGGATGTCCCCGGAACTGCTGAATCCTATCATCGGAATGCGGAATTGTTGGCGCTCAATCCAGTCAAGCTCTCCGAACGGTTTCCGGTTCTTCCGCACCCTTGCCAACGGAAGCGCTTCTTCGGTGTGTCGCAACCAACAAGACCCCAATGGGTCATAGCGAAAGTTGGCATATCTAGGAGACCAAGCAACCTCCCCCGCGAAAGTATAGTAGTCCTCTCCCAAACTTGGAATTGCGTTGTTGCCAGGATAGTCGATGGTTTGAAACAACCGTTCCAGCCTTTCGCAATCATCGTGCGCGACGAGGACGCCTCTAAGGAACGTAAACACCCGACGGAGGTCCTCCGTCGAGTGTTCATTTATATGACCATCGAGGAGCACCCACGGACCGACACTCGCATCAATAGTTTCTAACTCCAACAAGTGCCTGTAGTCCGGCACCACGGTTCCGCCGACCCACTTCTCGAAACTTTGCTTCTTGCAGAACAGTGTTTTCAGTAGAGGAGAGAATTCAATGCATTTCCCAGGAAAACTCGGATCAATGTCGGCATCGCTAATTCGTGCCTCCTCGAACACCGTTCCGTTGGCGCACCGATCTTTCACCATTCCCGCCACTTCGTAAAACGCTATCCATGAAAACTTTTTTCCGTATCGATCGATTTTGACCGGCGATGCCGAACGCCCTACGCCAAGATTGCCGCGTGCGATTTGCTCGTCAATCTCAGAAAAAAGTTCCCTTTTGTAGCCTAAATCGTTTATCCGCCATTCGATTTGGCGGCGGACATTCTTGTATCCTTCGTGCTCATTGTCGTAGTTCCTGCGTCCCTTAGCCAAGCGACCTATCGTGTAGTTACCAAAGTCCATGTGGATCGCAGCGTCCGCACCCGCACATTCCTCGTCCGTGATCATATCCGGCGGAGGAATTTTTCCGCGAAACGTTGAGAAGGGGGCCTTCAGGAGATCCTGATCCCGCGCTCCAAGACAGTTGGGTGAAATTTTCAGCGACAAGTGAATTACGCCCAACGCATACTCCCTAGCAAGAACGTGCTTTGTTCGGTGCCTCCCGCGACGCTCAAACATGACATCAAAGAGTGAGCGAGCAAACTTTCCGGCACTTTTGGCAAAGTTAATTCCTGAACCCCACCATTTTCGCATGAGCACGCCGTAGCTCGCAGCCAACATGCGTTCCGAAATGTACGGGTCATTCCTTGGCAGGCTGGCCAACGTCCGTTCAAACAGCACTGCGTGGTTTTCTTCGCCAATGAACACCAACGCCCGCGTCGCACGATCACGAAGCGCTCTATGTGTCGTGGTGAGAAACCACTCCAGCACCGCAACTAGCGCAAGGTCGGAAGCCTTGTTTCTGCTAGTACCTTCTCTCTCCTCGACCCACCTTAAAATTCTGTATGGCGTATCCGCCGCTTCGCACGCTCGAAGGTACTCGCTCCACAACCTGTCTCTTGTGATGAGGCCAAGCCCATCCAGAAACTCTTCCAGCCACGCCGCAACTTTGGAGTCAGCCGACCGCGAGGCCAAGCACACCAAAGTGTCCAGAACCCTTCGCATTGTGTTGTCACTGCCACGCTCCAGTAGTCGAAACATCAAGTCATAGGTTCTGCGTGAGAAAGAACCAGCATCTCGCCAGATCAACCCGTCTAGGAATACGTCCACGAACGGGTCCATGAGTCTTCGACCCGACGGTAGGTAAAAGATCAATTCCCGTTCCTCTGTTCCCTCCACCCGCCTAATACGCTCCGGAAACTCAAGCATCAGCGCTGACGCTATTCCAGGTTCCCTGTAACTCCACTCGCCGTTTCCCACTTCAAAAACCTTGCCCAAAGGCCGATTCGCATAAAATGACCGCTTGATCGTTTCCGGCGACCCGGTCTTCAGGTGCCGATCAAGCAAGTGCCTGCAAATCAGATGGTCGCTGAACCTTTGGTACGGCATGCGTACGGCATCTATCCACCCGTTCTCGCCCCACATCATGTCCTCAGCAATAAGGCCATCGTTAACCGTCCGTGCGAGTATTTCCCCGCATTCCAGATCATCGCGCCCGGTATGCGCTTTGATGATATTGAGAACTTCTTGCTTCTCCACCCAAGTGGAATGCCGGTCTGCCATAGCGGCAGCAATGCCAATGGCTCCGGAAGATCCGTTGATCCGCTTGCCCTTTAGGATTTGCCAGCAGGTAAGCCCCCTTAATCCGAAATCTGCCTCAACCCCCTTGCCCACGGTCTTGATGAAGTCTTCGAAGATGGTAGTCATGCCCTTCTGGCCTGAAGCCATTTCGCTAATCTTCTTTCTCTTTGTGCTGTTCGTGAAGCTTTGAAGAGACTTGCACAATATCTTCAGGAAGAGCGGTCGCGAGAATTCTTCGGATAGAAGTGGCACATTTGGTGTTGGGATATCGTAATAGGAAAAGTACTCGCTCTGAGCATCGATCTCGACTTCCTCGAATCCAGGGTGCCGAAACTGGACGAACTTTTTTCTCCGCTTCTTTGGGAATATCTGGTCCTCGTACGGGATCCGGCAACTCAAGACCAGCCCAACATGATCATATTGGTCGACCTTCCTCAAGATCTCAGGAATTGCAGCGGCCCACACATCTCTGTCGGCTTCGTTTATCCCGTCCACGATGAGTAAAGCGCGAACATTGCACCCCTTGCCCAGCTGATCGAGGCCGGCGAGAAGCATGTCAACATTTGCAATTGAGGGAAATAGCTCGCAGATCGCTTCTAATGGACCACAATTTCGTTGCAGTTTTTGCGCCAACACCGTTAGAGTAGGAAGATTCATGTCATCACGGGCGCGTGTGATGTCACAAAGAAAGTGCGTCTTTCCGGTTCCCCATTCGCCTAGAATGAGAAGCTTGTTGTTTGAGATGCACTGAAATTCGGGCGAATGCCGAAATTCGGAAATTTCGTATAGGACGCTGGACAGTTTTCCAATTTCAATATCTAAATTGCGCGCGCTTCGTCTCCTGTCGGAGCACTGATTGGTTTTCTGCCTCACTGCATTCAGAGATTCCCTTATAGTTGCAACGCGACTTTGGCAGTACTTGAGTGTCTTGGAGATCGTACTCGTCGTATTGACACTTGTTCCAGGCCCCTGATCGGCTAATTCTCTCAATAGGGTCGCTAGTCTACCAGGGGTCTGTTTGCGACCGCGAAACTCCATTGGCAGCCACTTCGTATGCCCGGGCCAAACTTTTTCGACGCTAGATGCCATGCACCGCAACCGCTCACGATATGCATGATTTTGCGACAGCGCGTCGAGCAATTTCACGGACGGCTCGATCGTAAGGTTAGGCGCAACCGGATCAACAATCGGTGTGTAGCGTGCACCCGCAGATTTTATAGTCTGCCTGTTGATGTAGACGAGCGACTCTTTCAAGACACACCTCCTGAACCGAACTTTGTTCGACTTTTGCCTCTGGAATTCACGTGCGGCGGCATCCCGTGCAATCAGCGAAGCCCTATTGGACGAATGCGCACCGCCCCCTTGTGCGATAAACCGGCACCAGCCTTGGATTGCAACGGCGAAGCAGAAACGAATTTCGCGTTCGTTGTCCAGTCCAGAAGCTCGGATTCGTTTATCAAGGAGAAAAATGCCGCTCTGAACTGGCGGCTTTCGAGATACCTTGCGAGGCAGTCGAGTTCGCCAACTTGAAGGAGTCCAGAAAGAGCAAATAACTCTGGGCATTGATCGGCGGTCTCCAAGTGCATCTCAATTCCAAGCTTGTCCGAGTTCTCAACAAAATTTTTTGATTTGTTGTCGGCGCACCTAGACATCGCTCGGTCCTGCCACCCCTTGGATCCTACTCGGTCGATGATATTATCAGTGATCTTTGGACAAGCAACTCCGAGTCGGCGTTGTTCGATCAGCCAGTTCGTTAGCCATAACTTTTCCCGGTCGCAACATAGTGCCCGCCCGAGTACAGAAACTGTCCCAAAATACGTGCCGCCAGCTCTAGGCGCAACTTCAGATGAATAAATCGGTCCGGTTTCTCCGCAAGCCTTTGATACGGAGCGCCTTTTCAGCG
>JAPPFL010000046.1 GCA_028823855.1 Albidovulum sp. | reverse complement strand
ACCACAAATCTTCTCGTTTCACACGCTCCTTTTTCAAACCCCAGCTGGCGCCCGGCCGTTGCAATCATTCACAGCGGACAATGCCCCCCCCCCCCCTGTTATTTCTCTGGTTGTCTTGACAGACGGAACGTGAACATTCTCAAATTAATCCTAACGCCGATCCCGCTGATTTCTTTCCCAGGCAGACATTTCAAATCGGAGCAACCGGCAGATGCGAGCGCATTCTCTCGGAGCATCGAGCGCTCCCAAGCAGTTTTGGCCGGACGTGAAGCAGGTGGAGCGATCCGGGGAAACCGGATTGGCATAGCGAGAGAAGCAGCACCCCGTCTATTGGCAAGGCTTGGGGAGCTACTCTTTGCCGGGGATAGACCTATTCAGCGGGCGACCCGGCATAGCGGGTCGCAGCGAAGTTTGCGAGACTGGATTGGACCAAATGAAACGGGCGGTCAACCGAGTGACTCCGAGCGGCTCCCGATTGACTTGGGCAACAGGCAAAGCTACATTCAAGCGGCCTGTTGGTCTCGACAGCTCCATATCAATTATCGGGCGGCGACGGGCGGGCTTGGGTTTGTGGTAGCTTCGCGGGAAACTGGCAATCCGGTAACCTGCAATCAGTTTCTATTCGAGGCTACCACCCAAAGGCGGTGGCTACCTAGGTATGCAATTGCCCAAATTTACGGAGCGATCTCTCGGATACCTTCAACGCATCGCGCATGAGTTCCCTGGCTGGCCGGATGCGATATACGGTACCGTACGGAGGCTACGCCGGCCGGACCAATGCCCTCAGGTATTGATCTTCCACGAATTCTCCTGCACATTTTTCCCCGAACCACATAGGGGTCTTGCCTTGCATGGAAAGCCAACTTAGCGATTCAGAACTCGACAAGCGCTTCGATTAATTCCGCACCGCGTTTAAGGCATCGGCACTGGACAATGATCTATGGCACGAAGCCATCTTCAGACCTGTTGTCAGGAGCTTCGACTTCCATTCTGGCGCACCCGCTCTCACAATACTACGCGCTACCGGGGACCTTGCCACGCTGGCAATTTACCCGGGCATAGGTGCCGTTCACGAGTCAACGGAAGCGCAAAGACTTTCCGGCGAATGCGAAACGCTGCTCAAATCTTATGGGTTTTGGGCCGAACCGTTTGACGAATGGCAACTAAATATTTTCCCGATTGAAAAAGACGATCCGCATCTTTTTGCGCAATATACAGAGTATTTCAGATGGAAATCGATTTGTAGCTTAATACAAGGTGATTTTGATGCACTGAATTCCGAGCTCTACGAATACTTCGCGAAGAATCCGGATCATCTATATCGACTCCATTGGCGCGATTTTGAGAAACTGATTGCGGAATTGATGGAGGCACAAGGCTTCGATGTCGAGCTCGGACCGGGACAAGGTGACGGAGGTGTCGATCTCAGGCTACTACAAAGGGATCCTATCGGAGACGTACTAACGCTAGTTCAAGTAAAGAGGAATCGAGCAGACAGACCCATTGGATTGCAGGCTGTTCAAGCGTTACATGGAGCGAAGGAGGCTGAATGCGCGAACGGTAGCATGTTCATTACAACCGCCGCTTACCGACCGTGTGCTAAACAATTCGCTAGCCGTCTAAATGTTCAAATGGGACTATACGTCTCCGATGACGTAAGAAGGTGGTGCGACGAAGCTAGTGCAGGGATTGTAGAGGACAAGGCTCGAATCGTATCCGAACAGGAGGTAATTCGAGCGCTTGATCGAGCAAGGGCCAATCCAAAGTCTATCATTCACGCGGCATGCCACTATACCCTGCGTTACAATAAATTCTCGCTTTTTCTTAGAGAATCGGCCAGTTCCGCGTTGGCAATTGATTTGCCGCACAAAATAATTCGCGACGACGGCTGCCAGCAATCTGGCACTGAAGTTCCAGACCTGCGTGACACTCGGCGCGTACTCAAGTGTATGAAGACTTTGAGACGATTGAAAAAACTTCCTTTAGACGCGCACTTCAAATATTCGGATATCGACCAGCAGCACGAATTTTATTCGAATTGGAGCCAAGAACCGGAAGACTTCTATAGCGACTGATGCGTGACGCAGATATAGATTGCTTTGCTATTTTAGCACGACTCAATTCGCCTAACCGCGCTCATCGCCAACTAATTTTACGGGAGGCGCTAAGTTCGAGCCAGCGGTTTTCTACATCCAGCGTCTCGACAAGGCGGCTTTCAAATCTCTATGAAAGGCCGCAGCCCGGCTCTTCCGCGAACCTAAGCTGTAGCGACCTGCCAACATAATCGCTTCGGCTTGCAATCATTGTGATTCCCTGCCCGAACCAAGTGAGTCTATCGCCGGAGTAAAACCCGAATGAATTGCGAACGAACCCGGAATATTTGGGGGATTATATACAAAAGTAACCAGCTCTTTTCGAAGCAGCGAAGGAAAAGACATGGCTAATCCAGAAAACCGGAGTCAAGAAATTTCTGAATCTCCCGATCAAGAGACAGGGAGAGAGCCCGGGCAGCCGGAAGAGATAGAGACAATAGAAATTCGTGGCCGCCGGATCGGGGGCGAATTGTTAGAAAAATGTCGCCGCAGCCTTCGTCCAGTGAGACCCCCAGCGCATCTATATCTACGCGAATAGTCGAGTCTTCAGAAGAACGCCCCGCTCTACCGGATGGCGGCTTAACTTTCCTCAGCGGTCTTCCTATTAAGGTATTCCCACTCGCCCGGCTTCTTCGGAGGGGATGAGAGAATCCTCCTGGCCACTTCCTCGGGCGAGGCCCGCAGCGGCTCGAATTCTTCGTCGTAGCGAGACTTGCGGAGGGGCTTGCCCCCTTCGTCTTTCTGCATGAACCGGTTCCCCCGTTCTCTCGTTTCCGCATGAGAGTCATAACAGGTTGATTCCAAGTCGACAAGTGGTTATTCTGCTCCCGCAACTTTTCAAATGGAGCCCGCTTTGCCGGGTCGCCGCCGAATAAGCCCTTGCCGGCGAGGGGTAGCTCCCCGAGCCACGGCGAATAAGCGGGACATCAATCTCCATTTGAAGTTGCAACGGCCCGGCACCAGCCGGCGCCGGAACTTTGCAATGGAGACGCATTAATGAAATATCTTGCTTTGTTTTTGTCCTGCCTGTCCCTTGCCGGCTGCTTCGGCGGAGGGGGAGGCGGAGCGCCCGCCCCGAATCTTCCCATTCAGGACGCATCCACTATCAGAGCCGCCATTGGCGGTTCCCCTCTCAACATGTCGCCGGAGCAGTTGCGCAGCGAAGGGCAGAGAATAATAGGAGCATCCGATCGGATCGTCTCAACGGACGTGGTTACGACGGGAGGACAGACATTATTCTCTACGGCTTGCTCCGGAAACTTGTGCAGAATAGGAGGAACAACATATTATATTAGTGATCTAGCGGTGCCGGACGACATAGGCTCCGTCATGACTCACAACGGCGTTGGCGTGTGGCAGGGGCGCCAGCAGACGCAGCTTGGAGATGTGCAGGCGCAGGCGGACGAACTGGGCGGTTTCACGCGCCACTCGGCATTCGCGGTGGTCGCCGAATCTTATTCGCAGGGACAGGAAGCGGTAGGACCGTTCGCCTACGCGGTCGCCTTTGGCGACAGCACAGGCAGCGTTCCTAGCAGCGGATCCGCTACTTGGCGAGGCGTCGTGACTGGCGGCAGCTTGTCGAGAAACGAAGGTTTTGTTGGAGATGCTACGTTAAGGGCCAATTTCGCCGCCTCCAATATCGACGCAGCTTTCACCAACATCCATGAAGCTGAAACGGGAGCTAGCCGATCCAGCATCCGGTACAGCGACATCCCCTTCACGCGAGACGGGTTCGCTAGAGGCAGCGGACGGGATATGATTTCCGGGAAATTCTTCGGCCCCGGCCACGCGGAGGCCGCTGGGGTATTCCAGCGCGGGTCGATTATCGGCGCTTTCGGCGCGAAGAGGTAGCGCGCCATGAAAAAAGCATGGCTTGCGGCACTGGCCTCGCTCGCCGCGATAAGCGCGTCTACCGCGGCGCATTCCCAAAATTACGTAGCGGCCTCCGCGATGTTCATAGCGTCCGCCGAATCGGACTGGAGCGTCGACGGCATAACAGGAGGTCTTGGCCTGAAGAAGGGAGGAGGGGCGTCGATCGCCTACGGCAGGCAGACCGAAAGCGGATTGGCGTTCGAGCTTGAGCTGGCGCACCGGCCGTCGAAAATAGATGAAGTTTCATTCGATTCCGACGTTCTCCTATTCGGGGTTCCCGTCGCAGCGGGCAAGTATCCGCTTTCGGTGAACCCCGGCGTGTCGGCTTCGTCTCTCATGGCCAGCGCCGTTCTCAACTTCGACGCCGCGATTTCCCCCTATTTCGGAATCGGCCTCGGCGCGGCCTACGTCAGGACCAGCAGCTTTACCTCGGGAGGCCTGGTCTTTCCTTCGGACTCCGAGACCGGCCTTGCCGCGCAGATCGCCGCCGGCGTGTCATTCCCGGTATCCGAGGGCATGGATGTGCGACTCGGCTACAAGTACTTCACGGCGATGGGCCTGGACTTTGAAGGCATAGAGACGGACGTGAATATGCACAGCGTCGAGCTGGGCGCGCTGTTCAAGTTCTAGCAGCTAAAGGTTGATGCGCGCCGCTGGCACGGCGCGCATCATTCATCACAAGGAAGGGAATCGCAAAATGGGTGAAGAATTCGTTAGATCGTCCGCCCTAGATAAAAAGACGACTTTTTTTCTTTTGGCCATCGCATTATCGATTCGAAATATTCCTGAAGCAAACAAAGATTTTCAGAAGGAATTTCTCCGCGGGATCGAAGACCGTTTAAACAATTTCGCAGAAGAGAATCTAGAGATGACGCAGCTGAGTTCACAAGAGCTTCTCGACATTCAGAAGATGGCTTCTGTGCTTCGGAGCCTTTTGAACGATCCGGATTGGTCGCATGCGGATCGGTAGATTTTCGAATTGACATAGCGATTTCCCCCGATTAGATTAGCCTAATCAGGAAGAAAGCCGCGGCCACCCTACCGGGTGGCCGTTTACTTTTCAAGAGGCTGGTCGATGACGTGGCTTTCTAGCGCTTTCATCAGCTTCGCCGGAGTTCCGTTGGGCTTCCAGCTGTAAAATCCCTTTGCCCACGAAGCGCTTTGCAGGGCAGGCGTATTCTCGCCCACGAGAACCACGAGCTTGTCGTGCGGGAGAAAATACCACCTTCCCACCGCCTTGAACGCTATCCACAGTTCCTTGTACTGGTATTTCTTGTCTATGCTGGGCCTCGGCTTGAGCTGCACCCGCAGGGTCGTGCCGTCGATGTGGTGGGCGATGAAGTCGGCTCCCTTCCAGTCGTCGGGCAGTTTCATGCAGTTGAATCCGAACTCCGCGAGGAGGGCCGCGACCTTCTGGAAGTTGTAGATTTCCTTCTGCTTCGCCGTAAGCGATTCGTATCTGATTCGCCTCTTTCCGATATCCATCCCGGCTATTGCCTCCCGGCCAGATCTCCGTAGCGCAGCCGCTTCCCGCTCATCCCGGCCGCGATCATGCCCATCTGGTCGATCGTGTCCGATTCGCGGATGTTGTGCTTGCCCGCGAACTCGGCCACGTACTTCTGCATATGCTGCGGAGACACCTTGTGGAAGGTTCCCTTGTGCGCCCGCTTGAGCATCGACCAGAAGGATTCCACGCCGTTGGTGTGGACTTCCCCGCGAACGTATTCTCCGGCGGAATGGTTGACGCTCTCCCGGTCGCGGTCGAGCGGATTGTAGGCGCTGGTGTCGTCCGTGTACACCTTGGCGCCCTCGGCAGTGCTGGCCTCGACGAACCCCGTAAGCGTCGGCTGGTTCGTCGACTGCACGACCTGCGCTGCGACCTTGTTGCTCTGCCTGTCCTTGACGCCGACTATCGCGGTTTTGCCTGCGGTTCCGCGGCCGGTCAGCTGAAGCCGCTTGGACTTCGGCATGTTCCTGCGCTTGCCGCCCATGTAGGTCTCGTCTACCTCCACCGGCCCCTCGAAGGAGGGCGGCTCGGGCCGGGCGAAGGTCTCGCGGATGCGGTGGGCCAAGTGCCAGGCCGACTTCTGCGTGATGCCGAGATCGCGGTGCAGCTTCATGCTGGCGACGCTCTTGAGGCTGGTGGCGAGCAGGTAGATGGCGATGGCCCAGGTCTGATAGCCTAGCTTCGAGCCTTCCATCGCGGTGCCGGTCTTCACGGAGAAGAACTTGCGGCAGGCGCGGCATCGATGCGGCATGGTGGGATGCTTCGCCTTTTCCTGTATGCGGGAGGAGCCGCAGTGCGGACAGTTGATGCCGTCCGGCCAGCGCTGGCTCATGAACCACTTTTCAGCGGCTTCGTCGCTCGGAAACGTCTTCATTGCGTCCATCACCGTCATGCCTTGGCGATGGGATTTGCCGGGCCCTGTCCTTGTCATTCGAATTCCCTGTTGCCGAATCTGCTTCAACGCATTATGGCATGTTGGTTACTCAAAGTCAAGCGCTGGTTACTTTTGTATATAATCCCCAATATTTGCAACGAGCCTGCAATCATCGGGCTGAACCCACGTTACCTGCGAACAGGGCTGTATTGGACGCTGAGGGTCATCACCCCAGCCGGAAGCGGTTGCGCAGCGTCAGCAGCACGAGGAACAGCAGGATCGGCCCAAGCACGGCCTGGGCAAGGCCGATATAGACGAATGGCCAGTCTGTCGGGCAGGAATTCACGATCGCATCCCTGGAACCGTGCAACCATCCGTCGCCGGCAGCAAGTCGGAGGAAGGCATGGGAATTCGCAAAGCTGAGAAGAATTCCGTGCTTCAGAACCTGCAGCCAACCGGCGTCCGATCCCGAAGAACAATTAAGTGCCAGCCCGAAATGCACAGCGCCCATGACTACAAACTGGGCGGACCAGCACGAAAGAGCCCGACCAACACTCCAGCCGTAATCCGAGGTTTTGTCGAACAGCAAGTTCAGGAATGACAGAAGGCCGAGGCCATCCCTCTGACGCTGCGCCCGCATCTTGAGTCTGAAGAACTCGTGCCGTTCCGGCAACTTTTCGCGCTGGCTCATGATCAGCGCCAGCCTGTCCCAAGCCCGCATCGCACCCTCGGCATCAGTCCTAACCTTGCTTCCGTTTCGTCTGAACGAGCGCCGATAGGATTCCTCGGCGACTTTCCAGTTCGCCTCCGAAAAGGTGACGTCTTCGTGAAGTTCAGCCTCGAAAAACTTGGGCGGCCTCCAAAACGTTGCTTTTCTGAACATCGATGTCCCTTGAAACCTGGCATTGTTGAAGTTGATGCTGCTGCAAAAAACCGCGTCGTGGAAATCGGCGGCTTTTTTCATCTCGGCTCCGATGAAGCTGGCAGTGCCGAACTTGGCTTTCCAGAAGGCCACGGTTCCATGGAACTGTGTTAGATCAAATTGTACTTCCCCGCCATGCGAAACATTCAGTTCCGCAGTTCGTGACCAGAATTCAGCTTGCGAAAAGCTTGCCGAATCGCGAAACTCAACGCCGTCGAACATGGTTAGGTAAGGAAATTTGACTCTGTCAAAGGTTGCTAGATCGTGAAATGTTGAGCGGGAGAAAGATGCTCCGAAATCGTTGTGAGAATTTGATTTCAATTGGAAAAAATCCGCTCCGTCGAACTCTGTCAAACCAAAAAACTCCGCACCTCTGAAATCGGCCGTTTGCCCCTTGAAGACAGTTTCCCGAAAATTGGCTCCGATCAGCAGACGGCCTGCCAAGGACACGTTGTCGGTTAACTCCGTCCCGGAGAAATCCATGAATGAATTAAGTTTTGGAATTTGGGGATGACCGCCAAGGTCTGCGGCGAATTGTTCCCAACAACGTTCAAAGTCGCCGGTGAAGCCGGAGGGAAGGTCAATTTTCTCACGTATGTTCTTCAGTTCAGCAGGTGCAATCAACTGCCGGAGAAATTCACCAAATCTCCAGTAGCAATAGGCATTCCAGTTTTTCCGCCTCTCCTCCTCGCCATTGCCGAAATCCAGTAACGCCAGCCAGAAGCCCGTGTGTTCGTTTGCCATCGTGATGTCCTCCGGTCTGACCCGCTTCAACTTTTTCATCCGGAAATCACTTCGTGCATCCTCGCTGCGCTGTGAAAGCGGTTTTCACCGGAACGCCGTTCTTCGGAGAGAAATCAAGATTTCCCGGGGGATCTGGTTTCCTAACGGCCATTCTCGCCACTTTAAGGTCAAAATGCGCGCGAATTTACACGTCCGTGGTCCCTGACAGCACTCCGGAACAGTTTGCTTGGCGGGCCACAACGTGCAGAATTAGAGATAGTTGATCAATGGCACAATCCCAGTACCTATGGCATCGAATTGATGCCCTATTTGTTTTTGTGATCCGTCCCGATCAGCTCCTCGAATTCCTCCGGCGTCGAACCGTTCATCAGGAACTCGCGATCGTTAGCATTGAGATCGGGAAACGCTTCCTGGACGTGCGGGGCGGGGTTGCCGAGAGCCATCCAGCCGGCGATTTCCGCCGCGGAGGCTGGGATGGCCCGGCCGCCGACCTTCCCGGTCAGGCTCGAGCGCCGGATCACGAGTGTCGTCTCGGCGCAGCCGTTCCCGCCCGACTTCTCCTCGCCCTTTCCGGAATTCCGTCGCCCCGCCATAGCTATTCCGGCAGCGTTAGGCTATCGCCGACGCGGGGCGGGCGACCCTTGCCGATCGAGTTGAGAACGCGGATCTCGCGCCGGCGCGCCGCGTCGCCGAGGCTCTCGGCTCTTTGCGGAATCTCTGGGGCCGGCTCAGCATCATCCGTCCCGACCGCCTGCGCTTTGAATCCCCTATACTTCGTCAATATCCGGCCATACGGCTGCTTGACCACTTCAACGGTCAAGGCCGGCATGATCTCGCCTCCGGAGAGAATAGCAGAGGCCGCGTTCAGATCGGGTCGACAACTCGCTGGCGACAGTTGAGTTGAAGAAGCCTTGAACCATCCGAATAATCAGCATTTCATCCCTGTAATGATCCTGAGGAAGCGACTCATCAACTGACCGATTTCCGGCCAATCGCCCGCAACCCCGTTTTTTTGCCCGTAGAGAAAGAGGAGCGGTTTCGCGGCCCCGGAGCTGCCCGGGCCCCGTTTCGCCCGCGAAACGGGCGGCGAAGACGGGTTTTCGGGAAGGGGCGATATCCTGCGGCGGGCGTTCCGCGCGTTCAGCGGCTACGCGTAACAGAACGCGGCAACGGGCTGGCCGCAGAGGGATTCCCGCCATCATCCGGCGGCGGTCAGAATGCAAACAGGTAAGCGAAATAGGCAAGCGTCCCGGCGATGACGACCGCAAGCAGAACGATCGCGCTCCAGAGCGCGCGCGTCATCGCCGGCGAAAACCTGTCTTCGAGCCAGAATTCCCGTGTCAGCATGCTCGGCATGGGCTCGTTCCTTAGGTCAACGGGTTCGTTTCTTCCGAAGACCGCATTCGATTCTCCAGGCTGCCAACATCCTTCCTGACAGACCGAATTTCGGCCGCGAGATCGGTCCTTAGGGAATCCAGCTTGACTTCAATCGCCGCCAGGCTGGACCCGCCGTTGCCGGGGCTGCCGGCGTCGCGGCCGGGAGGACGCTTGGGCTGTCGATCGGCAATCATCTGCATGCTCGGCGCGGGTTCGTTTCCGGGGCCTGTTCGATTCATGGCGGTTTCCCGAGAGATCGGTTGATACGAAGAATGCATGCCGTTCGCGAATGCAAGGCTCAGTCCGGCGGATTCCCGATCATTCCCGCCGCCTCCCGGACCAGTTCGCCGACATATTTTTCGGAAGCGTCCGCCGCCATCGATTCAATCAGCCGCGCGCCGCTCCCGTCGGCGTCGGACGCTACCTTCGTCGCCCGCGCATAGGCTCCGCCCGCCGAGCCGCCCGCCGCCAGCAACGCTTCGGCGGCGGCGCGGCGATCGAACTCGCCTTCCTCCGCGCGGAACCGCGCCGCGTCGATACCGCTCTCGGCAAGTCGCGCCTCCAGTTCGGCATCGTTCCAGCTCGGGTAGCTCGAACCGGCGCAAAGCCCCTCCGCCGCCACCGTCAGCCGCTCCGGACCCCGCGACCTGAGCTCCAGCGCGGCATCCAGATCGGCGCGACGGGCCGCCGCCCGCTGCGCGGCGGCGGTCGCGGCCAGCCGCGACGCCCAGCATCCGACCAGCAGCCGCTCGATCTCCTCGTCGCCGTCAACGCTTCGCGACCCGGACTCGTCCGCATGCTCCGGAACATGCCCCTCGACCACGCCGCGGACGAATTCGGCAACCGCGCCGGCCGCCTCCCCGCGCTTCGCCCCGTCGAACGGAACGCGGCGGTAGAGCCACGTCGCGGCCGCGGGATCGACGACGACCATGCCGCTCTCGGCGACATGCAGCCCTGCGGCCATGGCCGCGAAATGGCAATGCATGGCCGCCAGCTCCATCGCGGGCGAAAGGCCGCCCCGCGCGAGCGCGGCGCCGGAGCCGCCCGGCCAGGCGTAGTCGACGACGATCGAATCGGAAACGCCGCTCGACCCGAGCGGACGGCGCAGGATCCCCGGCAACCACCAGGAGCCGGAGGCGCAGCCGAATCCTCTAGATCCGCATAGTCTTTCGGAGGCCTTCGGATCCTCTTTCCAGCCGCCATCGAGATCCGGACCCTCGCCGCCGCGCCACGCGGCGCGCATCCAGCCCCGGCGCAGGCGGGATCGCCAGCCGGACGGCGTCATCCCCGCGGCAGGCGAACGGCAGAGCTTTCGCAGAGCGATCTGCCGCGGCGTCCGCCCGGATTCCGGAGGATGGCCTTCGGCGGCGGCGGCGATCGTGCCGAATTCCTGCGGAAGGATCCTCCCCAGCGCGTCGATTTCCGCTGCGACCGCCTCGGCCGCCCGCCGCCAGAAGGCGGGCGGCGCCAGTTCCCAGCCGATCGCCTCTCCGGCCCCGGCGCCGGAGGACTCGCGCAGCCGCAGCATTGCCGCGTCCGCGGCGGACTCCAGCCAGGACGCGAAGCGATCCTCGCCGATCTCGCCGCGCTGCTTCAGCTTCCGGAGCCGGGGCCGGCAGGCGTCGAGCAGCAGCGCGCGCGCCGCCGCGCCGCCGCCGCCGGGGTCGAATTGCGGAATGCCGTTCTTCGGTCCTGTCATCGCGCCTCCGATTCACCCGCGCTTCGTCGAAAGCGTTTTCCCGCTCCGTACGCCGGAATGCCCGCTTCCGGCAGGTTGATAGACGGGATTCAGGATGCTCGCAACCGTCGGATATAATCGGGGCGGAAGCGATAGCGGCCGAGGCCGGGGGAAGGAAATGACGAACGGAAGCCCTGTCGCGGCCGACGCGAACCGGGAGCTGCCCGGATTTCTGCGCGACGTGGCGCTGGTCGACGACTGGCCCGAGCGGATCATGACTCCCGCCCGCTTCGCCTACGGCGACGGGCGGCTGCTGGTGCGGAAGGGCGAGTGCGAGCCGGAGGCCTGCCCGCTGAGCCGCCTCGGCGAGCTCGACATCGTCGCGGAGCTCGACATCCCGGGCGACCCGGCCTTCGAAGCTCCCGTCGCTCCGCTGACGGTGCATGGCTGGTACGCGCTGCGCCGGGCCGGCACCTCCGATGCCCCGGACGCGGCGATCGCCGCCGGGTGGACCGAGCTGCTGAACCGCCTGCACGACGACGTTGTCGCACAGCTGGAATCGGAGGCGGGCGGGCGCGGCCTGCCGGCGCGGCTGGTTACTGCCGTCCTGTCTCGGCAGGCGTCCGAGCGCTTCGGCGACGAGGTAGAGATGCTCGCCGGGGTCGACCGGGACGCGCTCTGCCGCTACGCGCTGGCGCGCCAGCTTCGCGCCGAGATCGCCGCCTTCGAAAACGGAAGCGACGAAGCCGGCGAATTTTCGCAGATCTTCCGCGACGCCGGGGAATTCCCGTTCATGTGCGGCCGAG
>JAPPFL010000032.1 GCA_028823855.1 Albidovulum sp. | reverse complement strand
GCCAGGAGGCTGGGACCGGAAAGCGCGATGCGCAAGCTGCTGCGTCCCGACTGAATTTAAGACCAATGGGCAGCCCGCGGTCGACCGAGATCCGGTGATAGCCCTCCGAGTGCAGCCATTCGAGGTTCTCCTCGCTCGCGATCCCGGCGTCCACGGCGACGGTCGGCTTCGCGTCCCCCGAAGAGGATTTGGCGAGGCGCCCGACGGTGCCGCTTAGCGTCGACTTCTCGTATTCGATTCCGGGTCCCGGCCCTCAGCGCACCTTCTTTAGAACCCCGGCAATGCGCTGAGCATAATTCGAATCTGCTTGAATCAGGTGCTTAAGCCGCAATGCAATGTCGGCGCGTCAAGCGGAGCGAATCCGAAATGCCTTAGCCAGCGCAGATCAGATTCAAAGAAATTTCTCAAATCGGGAATGCCGTACTTTAGCATCGCAAGGCGGTCGATTCCGATCCCGAAAGCAAATCCCTGCCAGTCGCGCGGTTCAATGCGGCCGGCTCTGAGCACATTAGGATGGACCATTCCAGAACCGAGAATCTCCATCCATTGGTCGCCTTCGCCAACTTTAAGCTGGCCCGCGTCCCAAGAGCATCGCAAGTCGACTTCAGCCGAAGGTTCGGTAAACGGGAAATGCGACGCTCGAAACCTAAGCTCTGCCCTGTCGACCTCGAAATATGCACGACAGAATTCCTCGAGTAGCCATTTCAGGTTCGCCATCGTCACATCGCGATCAATGGCTAGGCCCTCAACCTGGTGAAACATCGGCGTATGGGTCTGGTCGTAGTCGCACCTGTAAACTCTTCCTGGCGCGATGATCCGGATTGGCGCGCCGCGTTCCCGCATGGCGCGAATTTGCACCGGCGACGTATGCGTGCGCAACACATTCGGCGGCCCGTCGTCACTTTCGTTTCTGGCCATGAAAAATGTATCGTGCTCCTGCCTGGCGGGATGGTCCGGATGCATGTTCAGCGCATCGAAATTGTGCCAATCGGTTTCGATCTGCGGACCCTCTGCGACTTCAAATCCCAAATCCGCAAAAATTGCCGTAACTTCCTCGGTTACTTGGCTAACCGGGTGAATTGTGCCGGACCGTCTCGGACGACCGGGCAAAGTTACGTCGATCCACTCGGTGCGAAGCATTTCGTCGAGAGCAGCGTCCGCGAAGGCGGCCTTTTTGGCGGCCAAAGCGGACGAAACTTCAGTTTTGAGCTCGTTTAGCGAAATTCCGGCTTTTCTGCGTTCGTCCTTGTCCAAGTCGACGAGACGACGAAGCATCAAGTTGATTTCGCCCTTTTTGCCTAACGCGGCAACACGAACTTTTTCGAGACTGGATTCATCCTCGGCGGCTGCAACGAGCCCCAAGTATTTTTGCCTGAGTTCGTCAACACCATCCATGTTCGGTCAACCTCTGCCTGAATTTGCTCGGCTGCCAGCGAGAAGGTCGCCCGGTTTCTTACGACTCCGGAAAATCGCGGCGCGGCACGGTAGAGGAGTTGCGTCCCCGGTCCCTAGTCCAAGGCCGATTTGGACTTTGCGACGATCTCGGCGAAAGCTTCCGGTTCTTTGACGGCCAAATCCGCGAGCATTTTCCTGTCCACTTCGATCCCTGCGCGGTTCAGCCCATGAATAAACCTCGAGTAATTCAGGTTTGCGTCATTCAGGCGGACAGCCGCGTTTATTCGCTGGATCCAAAGCGCGCGGAAATTGCGCTTTCTCTGCTTGCGGTCGCGCGTCGCGTATTGGCGTGCCTTATCGACCGCTTGCTTGGCCGTTTTGAAAGTATTCTTCCGGCGACCGTAATAGCCCTTTGCAGCCTTTATAACTTTCTTGTGGCGTGCATGGGTTACTTTACCGCTTCTGACGCGTGCCATGATCGCTCTCCTTCAACGGCCGTACGGAAGAAAGGATTTAACAATTTTTTCGTCCGGCTTCGATAAAGTGGTCGTACCGCGAGCATTGCGGATGAACTTGTTGCTCCTCTTTATCATTCCATGCCTTTTGCCGGTTTGCTGTACCTTGATTCGTCCGTTGGCCGTCACTTTAAAGCGCTTTTTCGCACTCGACTTGGTTTTCATCTTGGGCATTTTCGACTCTCCGGTCTTGAGATTCGCACGCGACTCGGCATGCCGCGTTCGGCCGGCCGCGCTATTGAAGGCGCAGCCTGTACAGGAACCGCAGCCCGTTGGCAACAAAATTCGTCATTTATCGTTTATCAGGCAAGACTGTTATTCCCAAGGAGCCTGATCCGAAGTCGCTAAGTCCCCTGCGCGCCGCGAATCTAGTTACGAAACGGGCGCTACCCGGACAATGTTCGTTGTTCCGGCAACATTGAACGGCATTCCGGTTATAATTACGATTTGATCTTCCGGTTCGGCGAAATTTTCTGTTCGCGCGATATTTGAAGCTTTCGCTACGGCATCTTCGAAATCCACAATTGAATCGACTACGATGCAGTGAGACCCCCAAGTCAAACTTAACCGCCGCGCGATCTTTTCGAAAGGCGTCATCGCGACCGTGGGCACTCGTGGTCTTTCTCTAGCGACCAAAGCTACCGTGGTGCCCGAATGAGTAAAGCAGCAAAGAGCCCTAACATCGGTGTTTTCCGCCACTTCGCGCGCCGCTGCCGTAATTGCGTCCGCGATTGTGGTCCGTGTTACGCACCGCGACGTTTCTACTGCTTCGCGATAGGCCGGATCGCTTTCGATTTCGACCGCGATGTCATTCATCGTCCCGACCGATTCTACGGGGTATTCGCCGGCGGCCGACTCGGCGGACAGCATTACTGCATCTGCGCCTTCATAGATTGCCGTCGCTACATCAGACACTTCCGCTCTCGTCGGGGAAGGGCTGAAAACCATGCTTTCGAGCATTTGGGTTGCGACGATCACGGGTTTAGCCGCTGCTCTGCAGCTCGCGATTAGCCGTTTTTGGATTGGCGGAACGTTTTGTACCGGAAGCTCAACCCCAAGATCTCCTCGAGCGACCATGATGCTGTCCGAGGCTTCAAGGATATCGCCGAAGGCTGCCACCGCGGCCGGTTTTTCTATTTTGGAAAGAATTGCCGCGCGTCCGCGCGCCAAGCGGCGGCCTTCAGCTACGTCGTCTCCGTTTTGGATGAAGGAAAGCCCTATCCAATCGATACCTAGGCCGCATGCGAATTCCAGGTCTTCGCGGTCCTTTTCCGAAATGGCGGACAATGCGACGTTCGAATCGGGTAGGTTTACGCCCTTCCGATTGGATACTTGCCCTCCGACCTCGACCCTGCAGTCGGCGAATTCCGAGCCGCAGGATTCTACGGAGAGACGAATTTTTCCGTCGTTTACGAGAAGTTTGTGACCTGGCGACAGCGCGTCGAATATCTCCTTGTGCGGAAGGCAAACTCTGCGCGAATCGCCTGGAATCGGCTCAAGATCGAAGCGGAACAATTCTCCGGCAATGATCTCGACGGAATCCTTCTCAAAAATACCGCAGCGGATTTTAGGCCCTTGCAAATCGACGAGTATGCCGATCGGGCGAGCTGTCTCCAGTTCAACTCGGCGAATGGCCGCGTGCATTTTTCGCACTTCGTCCTGGCAGCCGTGGCTCATGTTAAGCCTGAAAACGTCGGCGCCCGCTAAGAATAGGTCGCGGATAATTCCGTATTCGCAAGATTTAGGCCCCAACGTGGCCACGATTTTCACTTGCCGCAAGCGTCTCATGTTAAATTCCTGTAATTTTGACCCAAAATGGTCGCCGACAAAGCCAATATGAGTTGGAATTCGCCGAATGACAACTGGCTTAACGGGCTCGATTGCCGTATTCCCGCCCGAATCGAAAGTCCGAAGGTGCTATGCCAGTCCGCGCGAATCCCTACGAAACTCTTTGCCCGGGCCAAAAAAGCGGTACGGTCATCGTTTGCGACCACGCATCGAACGAAGTGCCGTCCGAAGTCGGCAACGGCTCTCTAGGCCTTCCTCCGGAAGAGATGCGGCGCCATATCGCATATGATATTGGCGCGGCGGGCGTCGCCGCGGGGCTCTCGCGCCTATTGGGCGCGCCAGCGTTCCTTTCCAAATTCTCTCGCCTCGTCATAGACGCGAATCGAGACGAGTCGGATCCGACGCTAATCATGCAGATTTCGGACGGAACCATAATTCCCGCAAACCGGAATCTGACTCGGTCCGAGCGAGAGCGCCGCCTCGCGTCCTACCACCGTCCGTACCACGACGGCTTGGAAAGCCTGCTGTCGGAAATAGCCGATCCCGTTTTGGTATCGGTGCACAGTTTTGCGCCGAGGCTGAAGGGCTTCAAAATTAGACCGTGGCACGTGGGGGTGCTTTTCGGACGGGACGATCGCGTCGCCAAGCCTTTGGTCGAACTTCTTAAATTGGAAAAGGGAATATGCGTCGGCGTAAACCAGCCTTATTCGGGCCAGTTGCCTGGCGATACGCTAAACAGGCACGCCGCGCAAAAAGGACGCAGGCACGTCTTGCTGGAAATTCGAAGCGATGAAATAGCAACCGAAGAAGGCCAGGAAAAATGGGCGGAACGGTTTGCGCCGCTTATACAAAGAGCGACGAGATGACCGGGGCTTCGATTTGCGATCGACCGGGCTGGCGAATCCGTGTTGCGCGCATTGGAGAATCGAATCGAAATCGGCCGGACGCGCTTTATTCGAAATCCGGCATGCATTAATGGACGGCGCACCGTAGCAAGAATGACGACGGAAAGATGAAATTTACACTATCCTGGCTAAAGGACCACTTGGAAACCAACGCGAGCCTCGGCGAGATTGCGGAGGCTTTGACTGACCTTGGTTTGGAAGTTGAAAACGTTGAGGATCCCGTTGACGACTATGGCGAATTTAGAATTTGTCGCGTGATCGAATGCGAGAGGCATCCAAATGCGGACCGTTTAAGGGTTTGCGCCGTTGCGACTTATCCCGGCGGGCCGAGCAACCCAGCGGAAAAGATGCAGGTCGTTTGCGGAGCGCCAAACGCAAGAACCGGGCTGATCGGCGTTTTCGCACCCGTCGGAACGAGGATACCGGGTACGCAGATGGACTTGAAGGCGAGCGTCATTCGCGGAGTTGAAAGCAACGGAATGCTTTGCTCGGAAAGAGAGCTGATGGTTTCCGACGAGCATGACGGCATAATCGAACTGCCGGACGACGCGCCGCTGGGCGAACGATATATCGACTACGCCGGCAGAAACGATCCCGTCGTCGAAATTGCGATCACTCCGAACCGACCCGATGCGCTCGGCGTGCGAGGCATCGCCCGCGACTTGGCGGCTCGGGGAATTGGCCGGATGAAACAGACTGCCGCCGCGAAGATCGAGGGCCGCTTCAAGTCTCCCGTTTCGGTAACGATTGATCCCGATGCGAAAGACGGCGGATGCCCCGCCTTCTACGGCCGCGTCATTCGCGGAGTCGACAACAAGAGTTCCCCCGCCTGGCTTCAAAATAGACTGAGGTCCATCGGATTGAGACCGATTTCGGCTTTGGTGGATGTAACGAATTTCTACACCTACGACAGGAACAGGCCGCTTCACGTATTCGATTTCGATAAGCTTGTCGGCGGCCTGCGCATCCATTGGTCGGCCGGCGGCGAATCGATCGTGGCGCTCGACGATACGACGCACACCTTCGAGAAGAATATGCTCGCGATCTCCGATGATGCCGGTCCGGAAAGCATTGCGGGGATTACGGGAGGCAAATCGACGGGCTGCACAAATGAAACCGCGAATGTATTTCTTGAGAGCGCGTATTGGGACCCGTTGGTGATTGCGCGTACCGGGCGGCGCCTAAAGGTACATTCCGATGCCAGATACAGGTTCGAACGAGGCGTAGACCCCAAATTCACGCTTGAAGGCCTGGAACTGGCGACAAAGATGATTCTAGAACTTTGCGGCGGCGAAGCATCGGATGTCGTTTTCGACGGGTCAATGCCCGACCCTTCCCGCGTGGTCGAAATATCTCCCAGCCGTGTCGCGGAACTGATCGGCATGGACATTTCCGAGAAAGAGCAGACCAGGATTCTCGAAGACCTCGGATTCGAACCGCAAGTTGCAGAGGGTAAATTGCGCGCCAAGGTTCCCTCGTGGAGACCGGACGTTTCCGGGGAAGCGGACATTGTTGAAGAAATCGCGCGCGTAACGTCGCTTTCAAAGCTTAAGAGCCGGCCGATGAGTCGAACGGTTGTCGGCGTGACGAAGCCGGTTCTTTCGCCCATGCAAAAACGGGAGCGCTTCGCGCGACGTACGGCTGCGTCGCTCGGTTACAATGAATGCGTAACGTATAGCTTTGTCGACCTGGAGGTCGCAAAGCTCTTCGGCGGAGGCACCGTTTCCCAGCAGCTTCAGAATCCAATTGCTTCGGGCATGAGCCATATGCGCCCCGATTTGCTGCCGGGGCTCTTACAGGCCGCGTCTCGAAATCTCGCAAGAGGATTTGAAGATTTCGCCCTGTTTGAAGTCGGACCAGTATTTTCCGGCGGCCGTCCTGGAGAGCAGTCGTTGCAGGCCGCCGGGATTATTGTTGGAAGCACCGGACGCCGGCACCACCGAACGGGGCGGCGGCAGGGGGACCTCTTCGACGCGAAGGCGGATGTAGAAGCGATCCTCGCGGCGGCGGGCGCGCCGAAATCGACATCGATCCGCCGGAACGCGCCGTCTTGGTGGCATCCGGGCAGGTCCGGCGCAATTGGACTTGGCCCCAAAATTACACTGGCGTACTTCGGAGAATTGAATCCTAGGGCGCTGCGCGCGGCGGCGGTGAAAGGACCGGTATCCGCCTTTACGGTTTTCTTGGACAGCATACCGTTCGCAAGGTCGCGCTCTCCAGCGCGGGATGCGCTAATTGCAAGCGATCTTCAGGCGGTCGAACGCGACTTTGCTTTTGTCGTCGATGCTAGAGTCGAGGCTGCGGATGTCGTCAGAGCGGCGTCGGCCGCAGACAGAAAGCTAATCGATTTCGTAGAAATATTTGACGAATTTACCGGCGTTGACGCGGAATCTAGGTTTGGCGAGGGCAAAAAGTCGCTTGCCGTTACGGTGCGCATGCAGCCATTCGAAAGAAGCTTGACGGAAGAAGTAACGGAAGCGCTGGGCAAACGGATTATCGAAAACGTCGCGAAAGCCACGGGCGGCAAGCTGCGAACTTGAATGCCTTTGTCGAAGACGAACGGCTTCAAAAATCCGTAGGGACTCCGCCTTCGGCTATTCGGCGCTCTACGAATTCCCGAAGCTCCTCCCTTATCCCGGCGTCCATCGGAGGCGGTTCGAATTCATTTAGTATCGCTTTGAAAACCTTGTTCGCGCGCTGCGCCGTCCAGATGCCGCCGTCCAGTTGCCATTGTTCATAGTTCCGCCAGTCGCTGAGAAACGGTTCATAGAACGCGGTTTCGTATCTTTCGCGCGTGTGAGCGGCACCGAAAAAGTGGCCGTTCGGCCCAACCTCCCGAACGGCGTCGAGTGCGATCCCGTCTTCGGCGGTGCTAAATAGCGAGGGGTCGAAATACCTTTGCAGCTGCTGAAGCAATTCGCAATCCATTACGAATTTTTCAAAGCATGCGATAAGCCCGCCTTCGAGCCATCCTGCCGCGTGGTAGACGATATTTGTATGCGACTGTACTGCCGACCACAGCGAATTCGCGCTTTCCCACATTGCCTGGCCGTCGGGCGCATTTGCGGCGCAGGCGTTCGATGCGCGCATTGGTATGCCGTAAAACCGGCACATTTGGCCTGTCATCTGAGTCGCTCTCATATATTCAGGCGTTCCGAACGCTGGGGCGCCCGAACGCATATCTACGTTGGAAGTAAATGTTCCGAACACGCACGCCGCTCCGGGCCTTATTCTTTGCAGCAGCGCAATCGCGGCCAATCCTTCGGCAATCGAAAGAGTAACGGCTCCCGCCATTGTGACAGGCGCCATGGCGCCGGCCAGCGTGAAAGGAGAAACAATGACCATTTGTCCCCGGCGCGCCATTCGCATTGCTCCGTCCAGCATCGGCGTGTCGTGCTTGAGCGGCGACGTCGAATTGATATTAGTGAACATTCGCGGCCCGGCTTCGAATTCCTCGTGCGTCAAGCCCCCCGCAATTCGCACCATCTCCATAGCATCGAGGACTCGTTCGCTTCCCAGCGAATAGGCGTGAGCGACTTTGTCGGTCAAAGTCAGCTTGTCGTACAGGCATCGGAGATGCCTGACCGAAGGATGTATGTCTACCGGTTCCACCGGATAGCCGCCAGCGAGATGAATGCAATTGAAGTACTGCGTCAGCTTAACAAATTTTTGGAAATCTTCATGATTTCCCACTCGTTTTCCGCGGTCAAGATCCAAAACGTTCGGCGGCGATGAAACATTTCCAAATACAATGTGCTTCCCGCCAATGGCTATCTTTCTCTCTGGATTGCGCGGAAGGACTTGGAATTCCCTTGGGCAAGCCTTGATCGACTCCATCACGAATTCGCGGTCCATTCGAACATTCGTGCCATCAACTTGGCAGCCCTCCGCAGCGAGGATCCGCGTCGATTCCGAATTTAGAAACTCGATTCCGATTTCCTCGAGGATGCGCATCGCGCCGTCATGAATCTTCGCGATGCCTTCCTCGCCCAAGGGTTCGATTGGCGGGTCAATATTTTCGGGTATGCGCCAGTCCATTTGGCGGACAGCGGACACAGTTGAGCGTTTTAAATTGGCGACGCGTCCGCTTCGTCTTCTTTTGGCTGCAGGCATTCTCCAAACCTCCTTGCCGCCGGCGCAAGACCTAGATGCCGCCGCTGGGAATGCCGCAATCTTCGCGTTTTAATTCTTCCGCTTCCATTGCTCGAAGCCAGTCCGGCAATTGGCCGATGTCCTGTAATACGCAGAGTGCGCCCGGCTCCAAGTCTCGAACGTCGGCAACGCCGGTCAGCACGCCGATAGCGCTTGCGCCCGCGTATCGCGCCGCTTCAATGTCAATTCGGCTATCTCCAACCATGACCGTGTTTTCAGGCGCAATCTCCACCTCGTCGCAAAACGCGTGGATCATGCCCGGGTCGGGCTTTCGGCCAAATCCGCTGTCAAATCCCGCGATGAAATCAAAAAACGGGATGGAATTGGCGGTTGCGAGATGAGATCTGGCGGCTGCTTCGTAATCGTTGGTCGCTATGCCAAGCCTATAGCCTCGCCTGCGCAATTCAGCCAATAGAGGTCGCAATGGAACCGCTTCGACTTGGGTCGCAGCCTCTGATCTAGTTTTCAAGTACTCGACGATCTCGCTGGCGCTTCTGTTCTTGAATTCTGAAGAAACCGCCGAAAGCATGAATTCGGGCGTGCTGTGAACAAACGGGCTGGTTTCCACGAATTCGCACTGCTCGTAGTCGAACCCGAGTCGCCGGCTTAAACGATCGGCAACGCTTTGGCTCCCTTCAGAGAGGTCATCGATCAATTCCCGAATCCAGGGAGACCATGTCGCTCGAAACCCGAAAAGCGTTCCGTCCTTGTCGAAGATTATTGCTTGTATTCGGTTCATCCGAATCATGTCCAATGCGGTAAATTTCCTCCGGGCAGAGCTTGCCTGGCAAGCAGCGGGGCATCGAGCGGCAAGTCGGAATATTCGCAAAACTCAATAACGGTCTTTTCGTGACCAAGTATGAATTCCAGCACTGTCGACCCGAATTCGTTGTCTTTGGCAACGCGCTGGAAATCGTCCGATGTCGCGCCGGTTATTGCGAAAAACCTGTTCAATATTCTTTCGTCCGCTCCTGCTAGCCAACCGACCGCCTTGATAGCAACGATTTCGGCATATTCCGGTGTCATGCTACACTCCTAATCGGGCGCATTGAAAAAATGCCGTTAGGCGGAACCCCCGAGACTCTGTGCAATTGCCAGTGTCGAAACGCAACCCGGAATCGGCGTACGCGGAGGTCCAGGCGGCAGCAAATTTCCGAAACGATGCCTAACCGCTTCAATTTCCGGCAATTATGGTGTAACCGGGAAAGCAAGCGAGGCGGGCGAGATCGTTGAGCGGCCTAAATCGAAGGTGATGGCGATGCGAATGACCGCGGCCGCCGAATCGTTGACTGCTCGGAGAAAATGCTTGGCTGTTGACCGGCAAGAAATTTCCTCAAGCTATTTGGTCGCGCCGGACACAAGCGCGTACGGCTTGACAAAACGCGTTTCCGGAATTGCACATGACGGCGTGGCGACGGAATTGCGAGTTGTTGAGGAGCGGCCTCTAACGATATTCGTGAACGGGTCCGAAATTGTCACTGCGATGACGATAGGCGACTATCCGGAATTGCTTGCCTTAGGGTTTCTATTCAATCAAGGCCTTTTGAAATCGTACTCGGAAGTCGAAAGAGTCGATTTCGACGAGGAACTTGAAACGGTTGTCGTTCGAACCAAGGCGAAAACCGATTATGAAAGGAAGCTGGGTAAAAAAATACGCACGAGCGGATGCGCGATGGGCACAGTGTTCGGAGATATGTACGAGATGGTTCAGGGCCGGTCGCTCCCCGACGTGAAAATCCGAACGTCTTGGATGTATCGACTTGCGCATTTGATCAACAGAACCCCAAGCCTCTATCTCGAAGCAGGGGCGATTCACGGCACCGTTCTTTGCCGCCGCGATCAGCCGCTGGTCTATATGGAAGATGTTGGACGCCACAATGCCGTCGACAAGGTTGCCGGCTGGATGATGGCGGAAGGAGTGCGAGCCGACGACAAGCTGCTATATACGACCGGGCGGCTTACCTCGGAAATGGTTTTGAAAACGGCTATGATGGGGGTGCCAGCGCTGGTTTCCAGGTCCGGTTTTACGGCATGGGGCGTTGAACTTGCTCGCGAAATCGGACTGACGCTTGTCGGTAGAATGCGGGGAAAGCGCTATTTTTGCCTCTCTGGGGCGCATAGGCTAGTTCGCGATGCGGATCCCGACCAAGTCCCGCATGAAGACCGAAAGCATCGCAGAAAATCGGCAGATGGCGAGCGATAAGGAGTCCTTTGCCGGTATGCGCGGCAAAGTCGCCGGCGTTATTCTTGCAGGCGGGCGCGCCAGGAGGATGGGAGGCGGCGACAAATCGCTTCTTGCGCTTGGGAAAGGAACGATACTGGATAGCGTTGTTGAACGGCTTTCCGCGCAAGTTGATCCGATTGCATTGAACGCAAACGGAGACCCCTCGCGATTCGAACGGGTGGGTCTTCCCGTTGTTCCGGATTCTTTTCCCGGACGCTGCGGACCGCTTGCCGGCGTGTTGGCAGGAATGGAGTGGGCAATAGAGGAGGGGGCAAGGCATATTGTCACTGTTGCCGCCGATACGCCGTATTTTCCTCGAGACTTGGTCGCTAGGCTGCTGCAGGCATCGGAAATCGAAGGTCATCCAATTGCGTTGGCCTCGAGCGTGCACGCCGAAGCCGGTCGGAAACTGCACCCCACCTTCGGGTACTGGCCGGTAGAGTTGCGCGAAAGCCTGAATTCGTCGCTGTCGCAAGGAATTCGAAAAGTCATTCAATGGACGGATATCCACGGGGTAGCGATCGCCGAATTCGCCAACGGCGAATTCGATCCGTTCTTCAACATAAATACGCCGGAAGACCTTGAATTCGCGCGCAGGCGAGAGCTTGTCGGCCAAGTGTCCGACGCGCAGCGTTAGGCGACTTTCGAAACTCGGCGCGATTCCGATCAAGGCAAGGAATCGATAATTTGAAACTATTCGCGATCATTGGCTGGAAAAATTCAGGAAAAACCGGATTGGTTGAACGCCTGGTTTCGGAATTCGGCAAAAGAAGCATTGTCGTTTCAACCATCAAGCATGCCCACCACGCCTTCAGCGTCGACAGGAGAGGAACCGACAGTTTCAGACACAAAGCAGCCGGAGCTCGCGAAGTTCTAATCGTTTCGAACAGCCGATGGGCGATGGTCGGAAGCGGCGACGCGCTGAATTTCCGCGAACTATTCGGGAAGCTTTCCCAAGTCGATCTCGTTTTAATGGAAGGCTTCAAAAACGAGAATTTTCCGAAACTTGAAGCGTATCGATCGGAAACCCGCGTCGAGCCGATTGCGCGAAATGATCGGAGTGTATTGGCGGTCGCAAGCGACGTGCCGATACCCGGATTGGATATCCCGGTGATCGAATTGGACGATACGAGAGCCATCGCAAATTTTGTCCTGGGGAATTGCCGCGATTGGTCCGACTGGACCGGATCCGAAAATCGTGAAGAAAAAATGAATTTTCAGCGTTAAAACTAAAACGGGACGGGCGATCTGAATGAACGAAAATAAATTGGCAGGCGACTGTTTCGCTTTGCCGAGAGGCTTCCATTGGACGCCCGTCGACGAAGCTCTGGCAGGTCTGCGCGCCAGCCTGGCCCCGGTTGTCGATACCGAACGAATTGCGTCGACAAAAGGCGCCGGGCGAATCCTTGCGGAGGCGCCGATCGCCGGGAGATCCAACCCGGCATCGACAAATTCGGCTGTGGACGGTTACGGGTTCGCCTATGCATCTTTGGACGGCTCTAACGGAAAACTGCAAATCGCCGCGGGACGCTCCGCCGCCGGTCGGCCATGGAAAGGGACGCTTCCGACGGGATTCGCGCTGCGGATTTTGACCGGCGCTACGGTTCCCGAAGGCATGGACACCGTCGTGCTCGATGAAGACGTCGAATTGCGCGGCGGTGCCGTAGAAATACCGGCGGGAGTCAAACCCGGTTCGAATACCAGAGCGGAGGCTGAAGACGTAAGAAGGGGGCAGGAGCTGCTTTCGGCAGGAAAAGTAATTTGGCCGCAGGATGTCGCCCTATTGACGGCTTCGGGCGTGAAAGAAGTCTCGGTTAGAAAAACATTGCGCGTTGCAGTGCTCTCTACCGGCGACGAATTGCGGCAGCTAAATTGCGAAATATCCCCGGGCCAGGTCTACGACGCGAATCGCCCAATGATATTGTCGATCGCAGCCCGCTGGGGCCACGCGGTCGTCGATATGGGAACGGTTGAGGATGATCCCGGTAAATTGCGTCTCCGCTTGGACCGGGCTGTTGAATTAGCAGATGCGGTGATGGTATCGGGAGGTGCCTCGGGGGGCGATGAGGACCATGTCTCGGCGCTGCTGTCTCGAGAAGGAAACCTTAATTTCTGGAGAGTCGCGATCAAACCCGGGAGGCCGCTGGCGCTATCGCTTTGGCGGGGCAAACCAGTAATTGGCCTTCCAGGCAATCCCGTAGCCGCTTTCGTGTGCGCCCTTATTTTTGGGCGACCGATTTTGCGGACGCTTGCCGGCGGCGCATGGCAGGAACCTATAGGATATTTGGTTCCCGCCGCATTTTCCAAGTTCAAAAAACGCGGCAGGCGCGAATATTTGCGCGCAAGATTGGATGCTCACGGTCGAGCCGAATCTTTCAGGTCTGAAGGATCAGGTTTGATTTCCGGATTGAGTTGGTCGGACGGTCTCGTTGAGCTAGCGGACGAGGCTCGCACGATCCAGCGCGGCGATATCGTCAAGTATATTCCTTACTCGAACTTCGGACTTTAGGACACATAGCGTTGTCAGAATTCGCCGCTCAAGGCGTTGCCGAGAAGTATAAATGCTCGCGCAGTGCGCGTATTTGCAAGAGCGATTATGTCGGTATCGGTGGTGCTTCCAATTAGCTGCTGCAGCATCGATTGGAATCGGGCGACAAAGCTCTGAGCCAATTCGTAAAAATCTTCGTCCTTTTCCAGCCGTTCGGCAACCACTTCTAGCAAGTTTACATCGCGAATCCCGCCGAGCGTAGAAATCACCTGTTTCTTCTCTCCGGTGGCGTGCATGCGCCAGATCTCCGGCCTCGCCAAATCGGGATTTAGATTGTCCGTAAATATGTTGCTGTCGGCGAGCGTGACCAGCACCCGCTGAGAATTGTCGAGCAGAATGCGGACGCCTTCAATTTCCATTGCTCTATTTAGCGCTTCGAATCCATCGGTGTCGTTTTCGTCCTCCGGCAAGTTAAGTGCGCGAATCAAAACTCGCACCGAAACTTTTCCGTGGTATTCCATTCCTTGATTAGCTTGACGGAAGAGCTGAGGCTGAGGCTCGGGCTGAGGCACTCGGTATTCTTTTTTTAGCTCGGGTGCGTACCCGGCATCGGTCGAATTCTTTGACGAAACTTCGGCCAGCAAAGAATCTTCCAATTCTCGCCATCTCGTATCCGACGCCCCTAGCCTTCTACGCAATTCCTCCTGTTCGGCGCGCAAATACCTGATCGAGTGCTCGCTGCTGATTGACGATCTGATCGCTTGCGCGGCTAGCCAAATCAAAACCAGCGGCGCCAGAAAAGCGACAATTTCAAGATAGGGCTGGATGCTGACCAGCGGTTCCGAATCCCCGCGGTCGAGCAATAGTACCATCGCTGAAAACGCTATCCAGGCAATGCTCGCTATGATACCCGCAATATATACGACGAGATTCGCGCGCTTTGTTCTCGTTGCGCTGTCGAAGGCGGAAAAATGATTTGTGCCTGGAAGCTGTGTCATGGAGAGTCGCTAGTTTTCAAAGGTACTTAATCTCCAGAATCGTGTAGCTCTTTTCGCCGCCTGGCGTGTTAACTTCCGCGTAGTCGCCTTCATCCTTTCCAATCAGGGCTCTTGCCAGCGGCGAACCGATGTTTAGCAAGCCACGCTCGATGCTAGCTTCAGCTTCGCTCACAATCTGAAATGTCTTTTTCTCGAGAGTTTCGTCGTCTTCCAGCGTCACGGTCGCTCCAAATTTGACGGATCCGCTAAGCTTCGACACTTTTACGACTTCTGCCCTGCCAATGAACGATTCTAATTCTTTTATTCGGCCTTCTATAAGACTCTGCTGCTCGCGAGCGGCGTTGTATTCTGCGTTTTCCGAGAGATCGCCGTGTGCGCGGGCCTCTGCGATTTCTTTGATGATAGCAGGCCTTTCGACGCTTTTCAGTCGCTTCGCTTCCTCGTTCAGCGACTGCAATCCTTCGGGTGTCATGAGAATCTTTTTCATTTGGGAGCCGGATTTGCGTGATCCGGACTAGCCTAACGCAGAATGTTTGTTTCGGGAAGCCGATTTTAATCGGTGAGCAAGCGGGCGGACGGAGGGCCAATAGCAGCCTGTTCCGTGAGCTTCCAGTCGAATTCGCGAAACCTGTTAAGTCGTCGATGAAGCGAATCAAGTTTGACGCAACGCCGGAATAGCAGTTATTTGCTGGGAATTGCGGAATGTGCGAGCAGTTCGAAATAAAGGAATAAAGAATACGATGAGTGAATTCAAAAGAGAGTCCATGGAATACGATGTCGTGATCGTCGGCGCCGGTCCGTCGGGACTCTCCGCGGCGATTCGAATCAAGCAGCTGGTCCCGGAATTGGAGGTTTGCGTTCTTGAAAAAGGTTCCGAGGTCGGAGCGCATATCCTTTCCGGCGCGGTTCTCGACACGGTGGGGCTGGACAAGCTGCTTCCGGATTGGAGGAAACTGGGAGCGCCCGTCACGGTTCCCGTAACCAACGACAAGTTCTACATTTTGGGCGAGGCCGGGCAAATTCGCGTACCGAACTGGTTCATGCCCCCATTGATGAGCAATCATGGCAATTTTATCGTTTCGATGTCGAATTTGTGCCGATGGCTGGCCGAAAGAGCGGAAGATCTCGAGGTTGACGTTTTCCCGGGGATGTCGTGCTCCTCAATCGTATACGCGCGAAACGGCAGCGTTTCGGGCGTCGTCGCCGGCGAGTTCGGTTTGCGGCCGGACGGCACGCAAGGGCCGAACTACGAACCTGGAGTGGAAGTCTTAGGAAAATACGTTTTTCTAGCCGAAGGCGCGCGCGGGTCGCTTTCAAAGAAAATCATCGCGAATTTCAATCTCGACAAAGATGCCGACGTTCCGAAATTCGGTCTCGGGCTCAAGGAAATTTGGAAAATCGATTCAAATAAATTCAGACCCGGATCGGTGGTCCATACGGCCGGTTGGCCCTTGGGCAAAAATGCCGGAGGCGGATCCTTTATTTATCATATGGACGATAACGAGGTATGCGTGGGCTTCGTCGTACATTTAAACTACAAGAATCCGCATCTTTATCCTTACATGGAATTTCAAAGGTTCAAGCACCATCCGCTTGTTCACGATTTGCTGAAAGGCGGAAAGCGCGTTGCCTACGGTGCGCGTTGCATAACGGAAGGCGGCTGGCAATCAATTCCGAAGCCGATTTTTCCGGGCGGAGTTCTGCTAGGATGCGCTGCCGGACTAGTCAACGTTCCCAGGATAAAGGGAAATCACAATGCGATTCTAAGCGGCATTGCGGCGGCCGACGCGGTTTGCGGTGCGATTGCCTCGGGCCGTTCAGGGGACGAGCTAGTTGAATATTGGGACGAATTGAGGTCAGGGGAGATAGGCAAGGACCTAAAGAGAGTGCGCAATGTAAAGCCAATTTGGTCGAAATATGGCCTAACGGCATCAATGGTCCTGGGCGGTTTCGATATGTGGGTGGCAAGCTTGGCGGGCTTTAATCCTTTCGGAACTTTGAAACACGGAAAATCGGATTCCGAATGCACCGAGCCCGCGGACCGTCATTTGGCGATTGAGTATCCCCGCCCGGACGGCGTTATCAGCTTCGACAGGCTGACGAATCTGAGCTATTCGGGCACGAACCACGAGGAGAACCAGCCGGTGCATCTGCATCTCCAGGATCCTACGCTGCCGATAGCAGTCAATCTGCCGCGCTATGCCGAACCCGCGCAACGCTATTGTCCGGCCGGCGTCTACGAAGTTATCGGCGATTCGAAGGACGGGTCCCAAAAGTTTCAAATCAATTCCCAAAATTGCGTTCATTGCAAGACTTGCGATATCAAGGATCCGTCGATGAATATCGAATGGAGGACCCCGCAGGGCGGAGACGGTCCCAACTATCCAAATATGTAGAAAAATGAATTGGACGATTTACGCAATCAAAATTTGTTGTCGTCCAATTGCATTATTCGCGCGATGCGACTAAATGCAGCATCGGCAAGATAAAGTGGTTCGATTGCACCAATTTAGGCACTTCACTTTGGCAACGCTAGCGGCGGTCGTAGGCGGGCTTTCGCCGAGCGGCGCGCAAACCGACTCTTCCCATTTGTTCGGATCCTTCCTTACTGGTCGATATGCTCAGCTCGAATACGATTTCGAAATTTCTGCAGAAAATTATTTGGAATTCCTGGAAGCCGATCCCGAAAACTTGTTCGTCGTTGACAAGCTAGTCTACGTACTTGTCAACAATGGAGACAAGGCCGGCGCCTATCGATATGTCAGGGAATTGCACGCGGCCGGCATTGACTCGGGAGTAAGCGAATTGGTGCAGTTCGCGGAGTATTTCGAACTGCAGCAATATCAAATGGTTTTAGATTGGCTGGAGGAGCCGAAACGGGAAGGCGATTTAATTAACGCCATTCTCCAAGGCTGGGCGTATTTCGGCCTCGGAGATGTAACCAAGGCGATTGAACGTTTCGATGAACTCGCGGACTCCGAAGAATTCGGCAAATTTATTCGGCTGCATCAGGCATTGGCCTACGCGTCGGTCGGAGATTTCGCAAGCGCCGAAAAAGCGCTCCAGGAGTCAGAAGACGCTTTGGCGCTA
This sequence comes from Albidovulum sp., assembly GCA_028823855.1. GTDB lineage: Bacteria > Pseudomonadota > Alphaproteobacteria > Rhodobacterales > Rhodobacteraceae > JAPPFL01. The sequence continues at coordinate 217,466 of JAPPFL010000032.1, read as the reverse complement.
ATGCTTTATGACGGCGAGTTGTTTTACGCCAATCTGATCGCTCAACTCAAGGATTCCGATACGGTACTGAATACGCTTGACGGCATTCTGGAAACGCGCGCCGAAGCTAGCATTTCAGATCTTCGGGTTAAAGTTGCTGCCGGAGACGAAGTTGACTTCGATTACGAAATTACCGCCCGGCTCGGAGCTTCTACGCTCTTTAGGGCGCTAGGCCATCTATATTTTGATCAAGACCCCTATTCCTCGTTGGTATTTTTTCGGCTCTCGCAGTTCCTGGAGCCGAATGACGAGAATTTGAACATATGGATCGGCCAGTCTTTGCAGAAAATCGGAAGCTTGGATCTTGCGGAGAAGACTTATCGCAGCATTTCCGAAAACTCGATGCTATATGCGGATGCTTTGGCCGCTAGAAGCGAACTGCTGCATGAAGACGGGAAAACGGAAGAGTCGTTTTCCATACTAGCCGAATTCGCCGAGCAACACCCGAACTCTCCCGACGCCCACAAGGCTCTGGGCGACGCGCTGCGACGCGCCGAAGAGTATGAACGCGCGGCCCTGGCGTACGACGATGCCATTGCGTTGTTAGGCGAGACCGAGCCGAGGCACTGGCGGCTGTATTTCTACAGGGGCATTTGCCATGAACGGAGCGGGAACTGGGAAATAGCCAAGAAAGACCTGCGCTTTTCGCTTGAATTGTCCCCGGATCAGCCATTGGTGCTGAACTACCTGGGATATTCGATGGTAACCATGGATGAGGACCTCGAGGAGGCCGAGAGACTAATTCGGCGAGCCGACGAGCTTTTGCCGGATAACGGCTATATCATAGATTCCCTTGGCTGGATTCTATATCGAATGGGCCGGTTCGAAGAAGCCGTGCAGCCAATGGAACGGGCCGTTAGCATCCTTCCGAGCGACCCGATCGTTAACGATCATCTGGGAGACGTTTACTGGATGGTTGGTCGCTATCGCGAAGCGGAATTTCAGTGGAAGAGGGCGCTGTCGTTCGATCCGGAGCCGGATGACGCGAAAAAGTTGAGGTTGAAGCTTGATCACGGCCTGAATTACGATTCGAAAAACGAATAGCCCGTGCCAGGCGCAGTCCACGCGACGGCACATGCCAAAATCAATCTCGCGCTTCATGTTTTGGGCCGGCGTCGGGACGGCTACCATGAACTCGACAGCATCGTAGCGTTTGCCGAATTCGGCGACACGGTTTCTGCGGAAGCTTGCGGCAATCTTTCGGTCGAAATCCGGGGCCCCGCCGCGGACGGCGTTCCCGGGGGCGAAGAAAATATCGCGTACAAAGCGGCTAAACTGCTGGACCCGCGCCTTGGCGCCAAGATCAAGATCGAAAAGAGAATCCCTGCTGCGTCCGGCCTAGGCGGAGGGTCGCAGGACGCCGCGACTGTTCTACGCTTGCTCTCCGAGCTTTGGGGCCTTCCGATCGGTTCGATAGCAAAATACACGCGATTAGGTGCCGATATTCCCGTTTGCCTAGCTGGCGGGCCCGCTCGAATGAGAGGCGTGGGGGAAAAAGTAGAATTGCTGGAAGCGGGCTGGCCCGAATTGCCGCTTGTCTTGGCCAGCCCCGGCGAGAGGGTATCCACCGCAAGCGTTTTTGGAGGCGCAAGGAATTTTGGCGGAGATTTGGTCGGGGAAGTTCCAGCCGGCTGCTCGATTACAGAATTGTCCGAATGGCTAGCGCTTCAGCGCAATGATCTAGAGTCTTCGGCACTTTCGATATTCCCTTCGGTCGGGAACGTCTTGAGCGCATTGTCTGCGTGCCGCGGCTGCCTGCTGACCCGAATGTCGGGTTCAGGAGGAGCTTGTTTCGCTATCTTCGAGAGTTTTCGCGCCGCCAAGGAAGCCGCGGCGAAAATTCGACGGGAACATCGCTCCTGGTGGTGCGTCGATACCGTTTCATCTCCAAAATTCGGACGCGGAGCGACCGCGCAATGAAATCGGCGCGTCAAGTCTTCCGCGACAGCCTTCTTCGATTACCTAGGACGCCCTTTCCGTTACGAACCGGGAAAGGTCCGCGAGCTTGCCTCGGATAGGATGGTCCGGCAGTTTTTCTAGCGATGCCTGGGCGATTGTCGACCACCGCACGGCTTCTTGCTTCGCGCTCTCAATCGACCCGTGCTTGAGAAGCAGCTCCTGGGCATGCTCCAGGTCGCCAAGCCTTTGCTCGCCTATTTCTATTACCCGCCTCCAAAATCTGCTTTCCGCCTCGTCGGCCATCGAGACGGCCTTGATGACCGGCAACGTTACTTTGCAATCGCGAAAATCGTCGCCCACATTTTTGCCTAGGGAAACAGAGTCGCCTCCATAATCGAGGACATCGTCGACGATTTGAAAACTAATTCCGAGCGCATGGCCGAATTCGCGAAGCGCCGAAAGCTGTTCTGAATCTGCGCCTCCGACCGCACCGCCGGATTCCGCAGCGGCCGCAAAAAGCGCGGATGTCTTGCCTTCGATAATTTTCCTATAGGTTGTCTCGTCCACTTGCAGGCTACGCGCCGTGGAAAGCTGAAGAATTTCACCTTCGGCGATTGAAACCGCCGCCGCAGAAAGCGCCTCCAAGACTTTTCCGGATCCCAGTTCTACCAAGAGCTGAAGCGCGCGAGCCAAAAGAAAGTCTCCGACCAGAATCGAAGAGCGGTTGTCCCAAAGTAGATTTGCGGTCGGTCTTTTCCGTCGCTGATCGCTTTCGTCGATAACATCGTCGTGGAGAAGCGTGGCCATATGTATGAATTCCACGGCCGCCGCTGCTTGAACGTGCAGTTCGCCGCGATATCCTAGCGCAGTGGCGGCTGCCAATGTAAGGATCGGGCGTATTCGCTTGCCGCCCGCCTTGAACAGGTGGGCCGAAACATCGCCTATCCGAGGTGCCAGCGTCGAATTCGCCTGCTCCAGAATAGTATTGCTGGTCGCATCCAAATCGGAGCGAAGATCGTAAACGAGAGAGGAAAGCGGGTCCGTATTCTCGACTGTTTTGTTCATGAATAATTCCCGCTCGACAAAGCAATCGCCAAAGCACTATCTGTTGCTTATGAAAGAACTCTTGAGAACAAACGACCCGGCGGCTTTGGCCTGCGCTTCGGCCTTGCTTGACGGCGAGGGCATAACTAATTTCGTAATGGATGTCCATATGAGCGTCCTGGAAGGTTCAATAGGCATACTTCCGAGAAGGCTAATGGTTGCGGAGGTTGATCTGGAAGAGGCGCAGGTTGTTCTTCGCGACAACGGGTTTGAAGTTACGGAAAGTTGAATTGGAATTAAATCGCGCGGATCTGACGCGCGACAGTTTTCTTGGCAAAGCGGTTCAGGTCCTGCAGCCGAAAAAGGGCTATCGCGCCGGGATTGATTCCGTTCTCCTAGCAGCGGCGGCGCCTGCCCGGTCCGGACAGTCCGTACTTGAACTTGGGTGCGGGTCCGGAGTGGTCTGCATTTGCCTTGCAAGACGAGTTGGCGGCTTGACGTTCGCCGGCTTGGAATTGCAGGAAGCCTATGCAGACTTGGCGAGAAAAAACTCTCGTATCAATGCTTTTGAATTCGAAGTTTTGGAAGGCGACGTATCCGATCCCCCTAAAGAAATTCGCGCAAGGCAGTTCGATCACGTTCTAGCGAACCCTCCTTATTTTCGTCGGGGCAGTGGAAGCGGTTCAAGCGACACGGGCCGCGAGCGTTCGAACATGGAATCAACTCCGTTGACTGACTGGATCAATTGCGCGGTAAAACGGCTGAAGCCTAGCGGCTGCTTTACAATGATAAACCGCGCCGAACGGCTGGACGAAATATTGGTCTCTTTTGAAGGCCGCGGCTGCTCTCTTGAGGTCAAACCCGTTTACTCCCGCGCGAACGCGCCGTGCATACGGGTTATAATCAGGGCAAGAAAGAATCGGAGGGACGATTTCCGTTTGGCCGCGCCTCTAGTGCTTTTTTCGGACCCGTCGAAGCCGGGCGATTCGCCGAAATACAGTGCGCGAGTTGATCGCTTGCTAAGAACTCCTATTCCACTGGAATTCTAGAATCAGAAATAGCTTGAACGCGCCGACCGTCAGGAAATTGCGGAAATTTGCCTAGAAATTTGTTTCATTGACGTGACATGAATGCAATTCTGTTGTATCGTTGCGCATGGCGATTGTGCCCAATCAAAAAAGGGAGATGAAGCGTCCAATGTCAGAAATGGAGCATTTGAACGAGCTTCGCAAGATGCATGAGGATCTTTCGAAAAAGATTGAACTTGAACAGAACAGCCCCGGATCCGACAGCTTGACAATTACCGAATTGAAAAAAAAGAAGTTGAAAATAAAGGATAAAATTCAACGACTTTCGAAAGTTTAAAAAATTTGGCATCGAAGGCTCCTTGTCAATGGAAGCGCTTAATCGCGGAAATTCCGTAGCAGTCGCCGTTTAATTCCCGTGTTTGAAATTTCGTCGGAGATCAAGAGACGAATTACGGAAAACCAGCAAATTTCGTCGCTAGCTCTTCACCGCTCCGCGAGGAACAGAAATTCGGCTGCCGAGCTAGCCCGGCAGGCAGTCGGTCCGCCGAAAATCGGCTATCCGCGAGAATCGAGCTGCGGTCCGCGGATGCGGAGATTAAAGGAAAGCTCCGTTCCGGATTCAATCGAACTCGAGGGAAATTGGCAACTGGACGGCATACTTGCCCGGAAATTTTGATAAGAAATCAAAGCAACTCGAGTCTTAAGGTATGCGGCTTGCTTGCGTAGCTGAGAAGGGGCCTTGAATCGTTGAATTGCAGGCGCTTTGCGTAATCGTATGCGAAGATGCGGACGGTAATTTATTCGATCGAAATGCTCTCACGCCTCTTGCGCTGCTAAATTTTCCCCTTGAAATCAAGGCCTGCGTCCCCATATGGGCTTGGAGACTGCTCAAAAATCACGCCGGCCGCTTCCGACTTTGCGGCACTATAATCGCTCACCTCGAATAATTGGAAAGGACAATTATGACGAATGTTGTGATTGCATCCGCGGCCCGCACGCCCGTCGGGTCATTTAATGGATCATTTGCGAACAAGCCAGCCCACGAGCTTGGCGCAATAGTGCTGGATGCGGTGGTTCAGCGTGCGGGGATAGAAAAGACCGAGGTGTCGGAAACGATACTCGGCCAGGTTTTGACGGCGGGTCAAGGGCAGAATCCGGCTCGCCAAGCGCATATTGCGGCCGGGCTTCCCGTAGAAAGCGCGGCTTGGGGAATCAATCAGGTTTGCGGATCGGGGTTGCGAGCGGTCGCCATAGGCGCCCAGCACATCATGCTTGGCGATTCTGAAATTGTCGCGGCGGGCGGACAGGAGAACATGAGTTTGTCTCCTCACGTAGCCCATCTCCGTTCAGGCAAAAAAATGGGCGATCTCAATTTCATCGACTCGATGATTAAGGATGGCCTTTGGGACGCGTTCAACGGCTACCACATGGGCATTACGGCCGAGAACGTCGCTAGAAAATGGCAAATAGCCCGCGAGCAGCAGGACGAATTCGCGGTGGTGTCGCAAAACAAGGCCGAAGCGGCCCAAAACGATGGCAAGTTCGAAGACGAAATTGCGGCGGTTGTCGTCAAGTCGCGCAAGGACGAAACTACCGTCGACAAGGACGAATACATAAGGCACGGCGCGACAATCGAAAACCTGCGCAAACTTCGCCCGGCATTTGACAGGGAGGGAAGTGTAACAGCGGGGAATGCGTCAGGAATCAATGACGGCGCCGCAGCGGTGCTGCTCATGACGGCTGACGAATCGGAAAAACGAGGCGTTGAGCCGCTCGCTCGAATAGTTTCCTATGCGACCGCCGGTCTCGACCCGTCAATCATGGGGGCGGGACCGATTATGGCCTCCCGCAAAGCTCTGGACCGAGCAGGATGGAAGATTAGCGATTTGGACCTCGTCGAAGCAAATGAAGCATTCGCGGCGCAAGCTTGCGCGGTCAACAAGGAGTTGGGCTGGAACCCGGAAATTGTCAACGTTAACGGAGGGGCAATCGCAATCGGGCATCCGATTGGGGCTTCCGGATGCAGAATTCTCAATACATTGCTTTTTGAGATGAAGCGGCGGGTTGCCAAAAAAGGGCTTGCCACTTTATGCATTGGCGGCGGAATGGGCGTAGCTATGTGCTTGGAGCGGGAATAAGCGCGCACCGTAGAAAGAGCTTATGAAATTCTTCAGATTCCAAATAAGGACAACTTAAGGAAAGGCCAACTCAAATGGGACGAATTGCACTCGTTACGGGCGGCACTCGCGGGATTGGCGCATCTATCTCGAAGGCTCTCAAGGCCGCGGGACATAGGGTTGCGGCCAATTATGCCGGCAACGAAGAAGCTGCGAACTCCTTTGCCGATGAGACGGGAATCCCCGTCTACAAGTGGTCGGTCGCTGACTACGATGCCTGCTGCCAAGGGATTGCGCTCGTCGAAGCCGATTTGGGTCCGGTCGAAATTCTAGTTAACAATGCCGGCATCACTCGAGATTCGATGTTTCACAAAATGACTCGCGAGCAATGGCAGGAAGTTATTGACACAAATCTTTCCGGAGCGTTCAATATGACCCACCCGCTCTGGAACGGAATGCGCGATCGAAAATTCGGGCGAATCGTGAATATCTCGTCCGTAAACGGCCAAAAAGGACAAATGGGTCAAACGAACTATTCGGCTTCGAAAGCCGGCGACATTGGCTTTACCCGCGCGCTGGCGCAGGAAGGCGCATTCAAGGGCATTACTGTTAACGCGGTTTGCCCTGGATATATTGCAACCGAAATGGTAATGGCCGTACCCGAAAAAGTTCGGGATGCGATAATTGCTCAGATTCCCGCCGGACGCTTGGGAGAACCGGAAGAGATCGCGCGCTGCGTAGCGTTTCTGGTTTCAGATGACGCCGGATTCATTACGGGTTCGACAATTAGCGCGAATGGCGGCCAGTATTTTTCCTGATTTCGGGCAACCAGGCGAACGTTGAACAATTCTCCTAGTCTTTTTCCAAGAGACGATTCCATTGAGGATCGGCCGACAGGCATGAAATAGCCTGACGCGCTTCTTTGTTTTTGAGGCGAGAGCTAGAAATGGCGCCGAATTCTCCCACGAGTCTCTTTGAATGATATTAGAACGATTATTGCATAAATGCGGAACATTTTAGGTTTGAATTCGGAATCGCGTAAGCGTCTTTAAGCGACTGGCTCGCACAAAAAGTGCGTCTACGATTGAAGGAAACTGTCTTCGCGGTTTCAGCCTGGCGCCCGTTTCCGAACGGACCCCAGCTCCTCTTGCCTACTCAAGCAAGTAGCATGCCGCAGCTACGACAAGACCCTTTCTAGAGCCGAGCAAGCAGATTTCGAGGCATTCCACCCCATTTCGTAGCCGGATGAGTCCGAAATTCCACCTAGCAACCGCCCGTATTGTGAGGAAACGGAAATGAAGGCCGCCGTCCTATTTGAACCAAACACACCCCTTCAAATCGAAGATATATCGCTGAGAAAGCCCGAGGCTGGTGAAGTCTCGTTGCGGACGTCTTTCGCCGGGCTCTGCCACACCGACTTGCACTATTTGGAGGCCCAGGCACCCTACCCCATGCCAGTAGTCCTAGGGCACGAGTCTTCCGGTGCCGTCCGCCAAGCTCGGCGTCCCGTTCCGGGACCACCTCGCCAGCCGCTTCGGCGTCGCCGAGGCGCCGGACGTGCCGCGGCTTGCCGACTTCGTCAGAGCCCGCGCCGCGGCCTGAAGCCGCCGAGCGGGAATTTCGATGCTCAAGTCCGCGAAGCATCCCGGTAAGTTGCCCCTATTACGAACGAACCGGGCAACTCCTTGGAAACGCCTTCGAAAACCTCCTTCTCGGCCCAGCGTCGAAAGCGAACGAATGCGCTGTTCCAGTTGCGGAATTCCGACGGGAGATCCCGCCGCGGCGGTCCGGTCCGAACCCGCCAGGGCACCGCTTCCAAAAACAGGCGGCTGTCGGCCGGCGTCCTTCCCGGCGAGCCCCGCCTGCCCGGAAGAATCTCCTTGATCCCGTCCCGCATCAGGTCGGCCGGGACAAACCTGCCGGCAATCACGAATTTGCCTTAATTTTCCTGCTTCGATTCTTGCCTCTTCGGCTCTTGTTGGCGAAAACATGCCGGACTCGAAGCATCGAATCAATCCCATTCGTCAACAGGCCCTAATTGATTTAGAGAACAAATAGTCGATTAAATTTAACCCAAAGGACGACGCGCAATCGAAAAGTCCTGACCGTTCGGACCGCCGATGGGTCGTGTCGCCATGTAAAGGGCAAGTTCGCCAATTTCGTCTGGATGTTTCAATCTTTCCCAAGGCGGGAACCGCTCAGGAGGATTTTTCGCGAATTTTTCCAGAATTTCATCAGGCGTAGACTTTTTTCCGGTCACGGCGTCTCGGTTCAGCATGCCTGTGGCAACCGGTCCCGGAATGAGATTGTTCACGTCAATCTTTCGTTGCCACAACTCATTCGCCAGCGCGTTGGTGAACATGTTAATCGCCGCCTTTGAAATATGGTAAGCGCTGTTGTCGTTTCCAGCGCGTTTTCCCATCCCTGATGTTACATTTATGATCTTGCCACCGTCCGCAATTCCCTCAAGGAGGAAGCGCGTCACAAGATATGGACCCCGCACATTGATTTCGACCGTCTTCCACCAACGATCCGGATCGGAGTCGGCGATCGGACGAATTTCGAGTTCCGCCCCCGCGTTGTTGACCACGATATCAACTTTACCGAACTCCGCGAGAATGCTGTCGCAAAAACTTTTGGTAGCGTCGGGATCAGACAAGTCAACGGCGGCCACGAGGCAATGGACACCAAGCGCCTCAGCTTCCAGCTTAACCGCGTCGAGCTCTGCCCGCGTCCTCGAACAAATTGCCAGATCAGCGCCCGCACCCGCGTATGCAATTGCAATGGACCGTCCAAGCCCGCGCCCGGCGCCGGTGACGACCGCAATTTTTCCCGAAAGCTGCTTTTCGTCTGTCATTGCCCTCTCCTGGCCTAAACGAGGTTTCTCCGAGACAAGCAAAATTGCCGCCAAGCAATCTGCGCTCGAATTCGCCGGGTGGCGCGAAGCGAAGAATTACCGTTTATTGCTTCAGGCGCTCGCCACCCTAGCATCGAAGGAAAGCATGCACATCTGCAGTCAAAATGGCGAGTACATATTATTTTGTAAGTAATGAATGTTCTTGCATGTCTCGCGTTTGAAGAAATCAAAATCGGAGCTAGGTCCGGAAGTTGGGCCTCCACTGCATCGAATGCCTTGTGTCAGCAACCCGCGGTCTCTCCATCGGCCACACGGCCCTCTGCAACGACATCCCAAAGGAGCGCATCCGGGAGCCGGGGAGCTGACACCGCCAAAGATTGATTGCCTGTTGACCAGGAATTCGAGGGCGAGTCTATTCCAATCGTTTCTTACCCCTGTCCCCTAACGGAACCGAACTCGCTTTGGAGTTGAATGGCCTCGGCGTGAGACCCCGTGATTTTGGTTTTGAGCCAGACAATGACGTACTTGTTGAGACGGGCTCACTCGACGTTCAGCGCACGGCAATGAAGCGGTTATCGCGCGACGGTGCTTTGGCGCCGGCGGGCGAACTGATACCAGATGCGATAGACTTGCAGCAAACCTAGAGGCACGAAGTGTACAAGCGCCGGTCCCAGCCCGCCCCAGTCATGCAGGGCAGCCCAGTGGACAAGCGTCAGGATGGCGGCACCATAGACCCAGCGATGCAGCGCCTTCCATCGGGAGCCCATGACACGCACGAAGTAATCCATCGAGGTAGCAGCCAGAGGGATGAAGATGAAAAAGGCAAGCCAGCCTGTCCAGATTTCCAGTCGCAGCGCCTCGCCAAGGATCCTTGCAAGCGCTCCGGCATCCACCAAGTAGACAACCGTGTGCACAAGCCCGTAACCAAAGGCCGCCACGCCGAAAAATCGCCGATTCTTCATCAGCCATCTCGGACCGCGCCATCCTTTGAATATCATCGCGAGCGGTGTTGCCATGAGTGCGATGATCATAAAGCGAGCGGCAAATTCTCCAGTCGGGTGCAGGAGTTCGTGAATTGCGCGTGGAGATGGGGATTCGGAAACCTCGGCGATCATACCGCCGGCGGGAAGGGCTAGAAGAACCCAAAGCCAGTACGGGGAAATTGCAGAGTATAGTCTTGACATCGGTCCGTCCTGAATTCGCGGCAGCCAAACGATACACGTTATACGTTTGCGGGACGAAGTTCCGTCGGTATTTTGGCGGCAGACTTCCGCCACCAACGCCAGATTGCACGGCATTGGTGCCGGAAGCATCACGTTCTCCGGCTGCGAGGGGATGGTAGAACGCCAAAACTCGGTGTCTTAGCGGCGGCATTTTGGAGCTCCCGCTGTTTGACGCGAACGATTTTGCTGGCGCCATTCTTCTCGGCTGCAACGCCCGACGGATCAGAACCTCCAGATGAGGCCGACCGAATGGCTGTATGTTTCCTCGTCAAACGCGAGATCGAGTTTGTCCAGCCCGGCAGAGGTCGCGGTTGCAAGCCGCCAGTCGACGTAGTGGTCACGCTTGGTATCCGGGAGGTCAATTTCCGCCTACGGCGTTCGGGAGAAGCCGCCGCTGGACCCTCATAAGCTCGAGTCGAAGCGTGGCTCCCGGTGCCGGCTATCCAATTGCATTTGGTCTTCCGCAGCGCTTCGCCGGGGCGCAGCACGCGCCGAGGCTTGCCGACCTCGTCAGGACACGCGCCGCGACCTTGAGCCGCCGCCCGGGATTCCGATATTCGCATCTGCGCAGCTTCCCTGGAAGTTGTACCTATTGCGATTCAATCGCATGAGGTTGCACTTACTGCAAAATGAATTCTATGACGCGAATTTTCGCATTTTTCATAGGAATTGAGGAATATCTTATTGATCCGCGATCAACGCAGAAAAAATTTCGATGGCGGATTCACTGTTCCAGTCGGCATCGCCTACCAGTCTCGCCAATTCATTTCCTCCGCTGTCAATGACGATTGTGGTCGGCAAGCCTAAAACTCCCATGCCGCGCAGAAATTTCAACTTTGGGTCCAAATAGAGCTCCAACGAATCAATGTCGTTCTCAAGCAAGAACTCAGCAGCGTCCGAGGGCGAGCTGCGCCCGGTAGCGACGGCCAGCACCTCGAATTTGTCTCCTGCGAGCCTTTTTCTAAGCGCGTTGAGGGTTGGCATTTCCTTTCGGCAAGGCGCGCACCATGTAGCCCAAAAGTTGAGAACGACAATTTTCGGGCGAAAGTCATGCAGGCTAACTTCGGAACCTTCGGAATCGTAAAATTTTTCCGATGAAACCGGCTTCGGTTCTTTGTGAAACAATAGTTTCTTCATGCTGCCTTCGCGCATGGCTTGAATTGCGGCGAGGTCCGCGCTTGCCGGCACTGCGAAATTTGCGCCTAGCAATACGAATGCGTATAGGAAGAGCGAAACAACAGTCCGTATCATCGGCATCACTCCTTTGGTTGGCGGCACTCTTATATGAAAAAGAAATCGTCAAATGAAATGTGGGGCGGCCGGTTTGCTGAAGCGCCAGACGACATAATGCAAGCCGTAAATGCTTCTATAGATTTCGACAAGCGGCTGTATAGAGAGGACATCGAAGGTTCTCTAAGCCATGCTTCTATGCTCGGCCGACAAGGCATCATCAAGGATAGCGATGCCGAAGCGATCTGCAAAGGCCTTCGACAAATTGCCGCCGAAATCGAAAATGGCGAATTTGAGTATTCATACGCTCTCGAAGACATTCATATGAATGTTGAAGCGCGTTTGCGCGATATCGTCGGTCCCGCCGCCGAAAGGCTCCATACGGCACGTAGCAGGAACGACCAGGTTGCGACTGATTTTCGGCTTTGGGTTCGCAATCGGATTGACCGAACATCGGCAAAACTGGAACAACTGATTCTCGCGCTTCTTGATCAGGCCGAGTCCGGAGTAGACTTGGTCATGCCGGGGTTCACTCATCTGCAGAACGCGCAGCCAGTTACGTGGGGTCATCACATGATGGCCTACGTGGAAATGTTCGGACGCGACCTAAGTCGATTTAGGGACGCGCGCGCCCGAATGAACGAGTCGCCGCTTGGCGCGGCGGCGCTAGCCGGCACATCCTTTCCGATCGACCGCGAATGTACGTCGATTGCGCTTGGATTCGACAAGCCGATGGCCAATTCGATTGATGCGGTAAGCGACAGAGACTTTGCGCTTGAGTTTCTTGCGGCGGCTTCGATTTGCGGAGTTCATTTGTCGCGCCTTGGAGAAGAACTGGTCATTTGGTCCTCGCAGCAATTTGGCTTCATTTCCTTTAGCGACAAATTTGCCACAGGTTCTTCGATAATGCCGCAAAAGCGCAACCCGGATGCCGCTGAACTCGTACGCGCAAAATCCGGTAGGCTAAACGGTTCGCTGACTGCGCTTTTGACGGTGATGAAAGGCCTTCCCTTGGCGTATTCGAAGGATATGCAAGAAGATAAGGAACAAGTCTTCGATTCCGCCGATACGCTCGAGCTGGCAATTGAGGCGATGTCCGGCATGATCGGCGACCTTAGACCAGCACCGGAACGAATGCGGTCCGCCGCCGCCGCCGGCTATTCAACCGCTACGGATCTTGCCGACTGGCTTGTGAAAGAACTGTCATTGTCGTTTCGAGCCGCGCATCGGGCGACCGGGCAACTTGTAAAGTTGGCCGAAGATTCCGGAATCGAACTCAAGGATCTTCCACTAGCGGATATGAAGGCGGTCTGTCCAGGAATTGTCGAGGAGGCGCGCAGCGTTTTGACCTTGGAAAGGTCCGTTGCGAGCCGTGCCAGCTACGGCGGCACGTCGCCCGTCCAGGTTCGGGCGCAAATCAAATTATGGCGGAGAAAATTCAAATGAAAGCGTTAGTCGTTATTCTCGTTTCCTTAGCTTTGCTGGTATCTTGCGGAAGGAAAGACGATCCTTTGCCGCCGGAGCCTAAAGCTGTTTCTGAATCCTGACCGGATCCCGGAACGCGTCAAATCTAGTATATTCTTTAACCTTGCGCGATTCTCTATATTTGTTTGGTATATTGACGGAGCGGAAATAAATTGCTCGGAATCTCGCTTCCATCTCAATTCGAGTACAGGAATGGCGTGCTCCATGTGGAGGGCGTATCGGCGCTGAAGATCGCCCGTGAATGCGGCACGCCCGTCTACGTTTATTCAACAACCGCCATCGCAGAGAGATTCGCCGGGCTTGAAGCGGGACTTTCCGAAGTCGACCATTTGATTTGCTATGCCCTTAAGGCGAATTCCAACCAATCGATATTAAAACTTCTTAATGGTCTCGGAGCGGGATTCGATGCAGTGTCCGGCGGCGAATATGCGCGTGCGATCGCCGCCGGAGCTCCCGGTCAAAAAATCGTGTTTTCCGGAGTCGGGAAAACGGAGTCCGAGATGCGGTCGGCGCTCGAAGGCGGCATTCGCCAATTCAATGTCGAAAGCGAACCGGAACTCTTGCTGCTTAACGGGTTGGCGGCGTCGATGGACGCAAAAGCGCCTGTCGCAATAAGGATAAACCCCGATATTGATGCGGAGACGCATCAAAAAATCTCCACCGGGATGGCGGAAAACAAATTCGGCGTCCCGATCAGGCGAGCGCGACATATATATTCCCGGGCGGCGGAGCTGCCGAACATTGATATCGTCGGAATTGATGTGCATATCGGCTCTCAGCTGCAAAATCTCGAGCCGTTTAGGAAAGCCTTTTCGTTAATTGCGGAACTGGCCGCGGAGTTGAGAGCCGACGGACACGCCATCAAAAGGATTGACCTGGGGGGCGGATTGGGCATTGCCTACAATTCACGAGAAGAGACGCCGATTTGCCCGGAGGACTATTGCGAAGCAATTATTGAAACAGTAGGGCATCTAGGCTGCGAAATTGAAATTGAACCCGGTCGCTATATCGTCGGCGACGCCGGTATCCTTCTTTCGAACGTTCTTTATTTGAAGGATGGTGCGGACCGCAGATTCCTCGTCGTCGATGCCGCAATGAACGATCTAATGCGCCCGGCAATCTATGACGCCTACCACGAAATTATTCCTGTTTCCGAGCCGGGTCCTGACCAATCGCCGCTAAGCGTGGATGTCGTCGGTCCCGTGTGCGAATCTAGTGATACATTTGCAAAGCAGCGTCTGCTTCCGGCAATCGGAGCCGGCGATACGGTTGCTTTTCTTTCCGCTGGCTCGTACGGTTCATCCATGGCTTCCGAATACAACACCCGTGCTCTGGTTCCAGAAGTATTGGTTAATGGGGAAAAGTATGCGGTAATAAGGAAACGACCGACAATTAAAGAGATAATTGATCGGGACATTGTTCCGGCGTGGCTATAAAATGCCCGTTCGAGGATCAGCGGCCATGTAGCATCATAGAAAATGCCCGCATCAATTTTCCGCAACGAATTCAATTCTGGTGATGCGTTAAACCGAATTAAGAATAAAATTCGCATCACGTGGTACGGTATTCTTGCTGAGCGGCTGGCCTTGGCGTTATGGCAACCGCTAACCTTGGTATTGTTTTTAGGTGCGGGTTCGAGTTTAGGACTCCATGCCGTTTTGCCGGAAATAGCAATTCTCGCGATATCTGCGCTAGCGCTGGCAGGTTTTGGATTTCTACTTGTTCGCGGATTCTCGAAATTCCGATGGCCCGCAAGGGGCGATGCAATTAGAAGGCTGGACTCTTCGGTACCGGAATATCCAATTACTGCCGTCTGCGACAATCCGGCGATCGGCCTTCAAGATTTAGGAACTGTCACGGTCTGGCGCGAGCACCAAGCCCAAATGGCGGCGGTCCTCAAAACAGTTTCGCCTATTTTTCCAAAGACGGAAATCTACAAAGAAGATCGGTTTGCGCTTCGGTACATTGGATTGACCGCATTCATAGCCGGCACCGTATTCGGGCCCGTACTCGGCTCGCCGAAAAACTCTTCGAGCGTCGGCGGGGCCGCTTCGGCGCAAGCGAGCAATTTGGTTGAAGCTTGGGTGCAACCGCCATCCTATACCAGAAAACCGCCGCTCTACCTGTCTGCAATAGATTCGGAGGAGGCTCTTTCAGTGCCGGAAGCCAGCTTGGCTATCGTCCGATTCTATGGGGAGAGCGACCAATTCAGTATTGAACAATCGGTTTCCGATTCTGATCCCGTCGCGCAGGCGCCTGGTTCGGCGTATGAAATTCCGATCCTGCGAAGCGGCGAAATACTTGTCGGATTCGATAGCGGCGATGGCAATGTCGGGCGCTGGTCATTCAATGTCGTTCAAGATTCTCCTCCTAAAATCGAATTGACAGGCGAACTTGTTTCCGATGCGAGCGGAAAACTAACCGTTCCGTTGAAATTGACCGACGATTACGGGGTTGAGTCCGCGAGAGTCGAATTGGGTGTTGACATTGACCGCATTGACCGCCGCTTTGGGCTCGCAACGGAGCCTGCCCTGATAAATCCCGAAATTTTGGATATCCCTCTTCCTTTTTCTGGCTCTCGATCCGCATTGGATGTGGAGTTCCAAGAATATTTCGATACCAACCGGCTTTCCGGGCTCGCAGTGAACGCTTCGTTTTTTGCGATCGACGATGCCGGCCAGGAATCCAATAGGATAGAATTGTCCTTCGAATTGCCTAAAAGGCAATTTTCTGAAGCGCTCGCAGCTTCATTCGCCGAACTCCGCCGAGATCTTTTATGGTCCGGCGAGAATTCGAAACGAGTTGCCCAAGTCACAAGAGCTCTGTCCCACCGTCCAGCAGGTTTTATAGACGATGGAAGCGTATATTTGATGGCGCGATCCGCAGTCCACATTTTGGAATCCGGAATGCGACGCGAGGATAATTCCGGGCAGAAGAGTCGGGAAGCTGCCGATATACTCTGGGCGGCAGCCCTCGTGCAGGAAGACGGGGACCTTTCAATGGCGAGGAAAATTATGAGGGAACTCGCCAAAAGACTCGAAAGGGCGATCAGACAGGGCCTGTCCGAAGCGGAAATTGCAAAACTTTGGGAAGAGTATCAAGAAGCGACGGACAACTTCCTTCAAGAACTCGCCAAACGCAGCGCCGAATATTCGGGCGGATACGAAAATCTTCAAAATTCCGTGCGCGAGGCTCCGATCGAAGAAATGTTGAATCGTCTTGATTCTCTGATTCGAAACGGGCGTTTGGAGGAAGCGGCGGATGTTCTTTCGTCGATTCAAGAAATTATGGACGGCGTTGCGGAAGTACGGCCGCAGGGCGAAGGCAGGCGGAGCGAATTGGAGAGATCGGTAGAGGAGTTGCGAGATACGCTTGATCGCCAGCAGGACCTAACAGACGATTCATTCCGGATGCTGCGCAGAGGCCAGATGGAAAGAGGCGCAATGGCGGGTCCGGCGGATGCCGACGACGCGCAACTCGGAAATCAAGGGAAAAGTATTGCCGAAGGCGGTCAGGAGCTGGGCGAACTGGCAAACCGCCAAACTGAATTGAAAAACCGCCTGGGCGACCAAGTCGGCAATATTCCCGTTCCCGGCGATAGCGGCCAACTGGACGCTGTCCAGGAGATATTCCGGGGCGCCGAGCAGTCGATGGGTCTGGCAAGCGAATATATCGCCAGCGGCGATTTGGAAGGCGCGCTTGACGAGCAAACGGATGCAATGAGCGCGCTTCGGCAAGGAATCCGGGAGATTGCCGAGTCATGGCAGCAAGCTAGCGGTAGCGAAGCCGGTCCGGTGCCAAGCGAATCCGGCATGGATCCCTTTGGACGAACTCATTCGAACGCCGGGCTTTGGGCGAATGACGATATGCTATCTTCTGACGGCGAAGCAAGAAAGAGAATTGAAGAATTACGCAACGAGATTCGTCGAAGGTCCGGAGACACTTCAAGACCGCCGCTGGAACTCGATTATCTCAAGAGGCTGCTAAAAAGGTTTTAGATCCTTTTGCCGGATTCCTGATTGAATTTCGTTCACTGTCCGACAAATATTTTTGCGGCAAAGCCCGCAGCTTTCCCGAATACAGATTCATATGCCTCCGCGTATGGCTTCACCTCGTCGAAGAGTTCTCCGGCGATCGGCAGCGAAAAATGAACGAGTCCTAGAAAAACCGAGAGAAGCAGTAGCGGTAGAATTCCGTATCGGAACAAGTCGCTGCGAGAACCGTCGCCGTTTCGTCGCCGTACCGACGCCGCTTCGCTGCTATGCGAATCCGCGCGGCGAATAGTCGGATTTTCGTTCGTTGCGGAAAGATGAGAAGAATGGGATTCCTTCGACCATGTCGATTCTTGAGAAATGTCAGGAGATCGCCAAACATGATGGCTTTCTTTGCGTCCGGCCGCGAACTTGTCAATTTCCGTGGATTCGAAAAGCTCCTCCTCTAAAATCTTTTTGACCTCTGGCCGAGTGAAGGCTCCGCCGGTCGGTCCCGCCAGTTCGACGTCGGATTCGCTCCTGCTATCGTCGGGAGCGTCGACCCGCCGGTCTAGATCAAACGGTCTCGTCGCATAGCCGGCAATTGCATTTTCATCGGCATCGGCGGAGCCTAGTTGGCGGAATGAGCGTTCATTTTCTGGCCATTGATGCCAAACCTTGCCGCATCCAAGGCATTCAACCTCGCATCCCCCGGGCGGCAGCTCACTTGAGTCGATATCGTACTGAGCTCTGCAATTTTGACAAGTTATTCGCATTTTTTGGCGAGAAGGAATGCGCGATCCTGTTGTGTAGAGGTATGACACGTACTATCGAAGCCTTATTAGTCCAACTGCGAACGAATTGTAAGCATTATTGATGACTCGGCTTGCCCGTCCGATTTTTGCGGCAATGCTCGCTGCTCGGATGGGCCGGAGTTCCAAATTCAATAAAAGGTCAAGAATTCAAGATCGCTATGTGCCGAAACTGCCCGCGCCCCTTTGTTGACCGTTGACTTTCTTGCCTCTTTGCGTTCGGATCAAGTATCAGCGCTTCGAGCGGTAGACTCTGGCGGAATCGCATTGTTTTCAATCTGACCGCGCGATGCGGCGCAGGCCCTGTCGGCTGTCGTTTTGGCTCAGCGAAGATTTCATATGCCCCTTTGGCGCGAGCAATTTCGACCGGAATCGGAAAGGCGGTTTCGGAAAGCCCGTTTCGATGGAGGCGCGGTGTGGCTTGAAGGTGGCGGCCGAATGCCGCCAGGCAATCGCGAGCCTAGTATTTCCGTATTCCGATTGTATCGAAACGGGTTTTTGGGGCAGCGATCATCCAGCACGAGTTGCCAGCCTATTGAGCGCGAAGCCAGATGCGCGCGAGCAGTTGCGTTTCGCCGAAACCGACCCGACATTTGCGCCGACAGATTTATTTGTCGCTGGTACTTCTGCCCTTGGCCATTGAATAATTTGTTCCACCTGCATACGAAATGCACGAGAGTAAAGCTGCGGCGAAATTCCAGGGCTGCGTTCGAGGATTGATGGCGAATGGCTTCGGGACCCAGATGCTGAATTTAGCGACACAAAGACAACGCCGCGGATTTCGAAATTGCTTTGGATCTTTGGCGGGCAAAGTCTAGAATGACATATTCGGTTCAATGGTTGCGATCACTATTGTTCGTAGTCCAAATGTATATCGCGCTAGCCATTCTGGCGTTAGTTTATGTTCCGTTGAGCGTATACGATCGAGAATGGGCGTACCGCGGCATCGGAGTCTTTTGCCGGTGGGTGCGGTTGACGGCCACGCGGCTGGTTGGGCTAAAGTCCGAAATTCGCGGCGATATTCCATTTGGAGACGTTCTGGTGTGCGCTAAGCACCAGTCTTTTTTTGACATTTTGCTGATTTGCAGCGTGCTGCCGCGACCGAGATTTGTAATGAAAAAACAGCTGAAGTGGGCACCGGTTGTAGGGTACATTGCGTCGAGAATAGGCTGCGTTGCAATTGATCGCGGCAAAAAATCGGCGGCAATAAAACAATTGTTAACGGGCGCTGCCAACAGGCCGTTCGATGGACCGACCCAATTGGTTATTTATCCCCAAGGAACGCGCGTCGCGCCGGACGATCGCAAGCCATATAAGGTAGGCGCCGCGGCACTATATGAATCTATGGAAATTGATTGCGTGCCCGCTGCGACGAATGTCGGCGTATTTTGGCCAAAGCGTCGAATTTACCGGAAACCGGGCGTTGCAGTAGTCGAATTTTTAGATAGCATACCTCCGGGCAAAAATTCCTTGGATTTCCTTCGGAACTTGGAGGCAGTCATTGAATGCGCTTCAGACCAACTTATTGCCGAAGCGCGTTCATGACCGGTACAGAATGAGAGTCAGGCACTCATCCCTCCATTCTTGTCAAATCCGCAGAGCATGTTGCATAATCGAGGCCTCGTTTCAGAAACTAATCGCTGAGTGCCGATCGCCAACCTAGTCCATGTTGGCTGTTTTGCAAAACGCCGTCTCGCAACTTCTTGAATCCGATGCATTGTTTTCGGGGCGGAATCCACTCTGTACCTGCATTCCGGCAGATTCTGTTGAATCCGCGGCGGAGGGGCTAGCCGTCCGGAGCGCAACTCGAGCGGCGGAGGCCGGGCTCGACGCCGCCGGCCCGCGATTTCAGGGCCTGCTCCGCACCGGGATTGGAATCCTGCCGGCTCGCCGCTAGGACGCCGTCGGTTCGGCGCAGCGGCTCCGGTACATTGTCCTTCAATATTCCGATCGAAATTTTCGGAACGAAGCAACACCCTTTTTGCTCGCGAACTTGTCGACATCCGGAAGTACGCCTAACGATCGCGCTTCCGGCAAGAATTCGGGTGCAATCCTTGCAAAGAGCATCTAAATCCGGTCACCCGCGAATCCCGCGACAATCGATATGTGGCGGCAATTCTCAAGATAAGAACACGCGCTAACCGTTCAAGATAACACTGCCTCTGGTTTTGGACTGCCGGCGAATGTGCTGAACTATCCTAAAAAGACGCTTCTTGCCGGTTCCGGACGAAATATTGCGATCAAAGTATAGAGATTGAAATAAATTGGAGCGCGCTTGAATACGAAATGCTCCTCGCGCCTTAAGGCAAGAGCTTTTTGGCGCCAATTCGAAGGAATTTCGTTCGCCTCGCACGAAGGCGCTTGCTCGACTGTTTAGGCTTTTGCTCTTTCAACAAGTCGCGCAATGCCACTTCAACAGCGGCAAAAGTCTTTTTATGATCTCGTTGCGCGCCGCCGAGAGGCTCGGGAACGATTCGATCAACGACGCCAAGCTTTTCCAAATCTTGGGCGGTTAGCCTGAGGGCTTCGGCGGCCTCCTGCATGCGTTCCGCATCTTTCCAAAGTATAGATGCGCAGCCTTCCGGGCTGATCACCGAATAAATTGAATGTTCAAGCATGGCGAGTTTGTCCGCCGTGGCAAGCGCAACCGCTCCTCCGGAACCGCCTTCGCCAATGATAAATGATATCAGCGGAACCTTTATTTGAAGGCATTTTTCCGTTGTGCGGGCAATCGCCTCCGATTGTCCCCTTTCCTCGGCGCCCTTGCCCGGGTATGCGCCAGAAGTATCCACCAAAGTAATGACAGGCAGCTCAAATCGGTCGGCTAGGTCCATCAGCCGAATGGCTTTCCGATAGCCTTCCGGTCGCGCCATGCCGAAATTGTGCTTAATCCTTGATTTTGTGTCATTGCCTTTTTCGTGTCCGATGATAACGACGGCTTCGCCGTCAAATCGGCCTAGCCCACCAATGATCGCGGGGTCGTCCGCAAAATTTCGGTCGCCGGAGAGCGGTAAGAAGTCGGTAAATAGCGCTTCAATATAGTCGGTGCTATGCGGTCGATTGGGATGGCGGGCAACTTGGCATTTTCTCCAAGGATTTAAGTTATTGTAAAGGTCGGCAAGCATGGCCGAAGCCTTGCGGTCTAGAGCGCGCGCTTCTTTTTCCACATCCATCTCGCTATCCGATTTGGACAAGGAACGCAGTTCTTCCGCCTTGCCTTCGATTTCGGCGAGCGATTTTTCGAAATCAAGAAACTGCTTCATCTTTAGGCTGCCGATCTTCCTTCGCCTCGGCGGATCCGCGCTTTGCACGGCCGTTATTTGGTTTATTTCCTTCTAGTATTCACGAATTCGCGGTGAATGGTCAACTATTCGACGCATTCGTTTTTATTTTCGTTTTTAATTCGCGATACGCTCTGCCTGTTCTACTATGACTTCCGCTTGTTTGATGGACGCGATATCAACAAGCCTTCCCTTGTAAACAGTTGCCCCTAAACCCTCTGCTTCAGCTGTTTTCATGGCTTGCAGAATTTCCCTGGCTTCCCGTACTTGCTCTGGCGAAGGCGTAAAAACCCGATTGGCCAATGCAACCTGTTTTGGATGTATGGCCCATTTTCCGGCCATTCCGAGCGTAGCGCATCGTCTTGCCTGAGCCAAGAATCCTTCATCGTCGCTAAAGTCGCCGAACGGACCGTCGACCGGCAGCAACCCGTATGCGCGGCATGCAGCCACTAG
The DNA here is from genome assembly GCA_028823855.1 of Albidovulum sp. Lineage (GTDB taxonomy): Bacteria > Pseudomonadota > Alphaproteobacteria > Rhodobacterales > Rhodobacteraceae > JAPPFL01. The sequence goes on along the minus strand of JAPPFL010000032.1, from coordinate 196,027 downwards.
TGATACAGTTACCATATGCCACGGATCGGATAGGCTGATCGCTCGATTCGAACCAGGTTCGCCGTCTGCAATCATATAGTATCCCTCCTGGGTTCCTCCGATGCTCGTCGTCTGCATTCCCATAGACGCCGCGAAGTCGGCCGCGCCTAGCGACATGGCCTGAAGCCTGGAACTAGATGCTGCGATTTCATTTAAATTCAACAGTCCGGACGATGTTTCAATTATCGTTTCAAAGCTTATTCTTTTTCGCCTTCCACGGGCCGCTTCAATTGACGTGACAAGGGCATCGACCGCATAAATGTCGGATGCGTTTCCCGCTTTCGGAATCATGATTTGATCGAGTCGATCTCCGGATTTCTCCAAAAGCTCAACAATGTCTTTGTACCAGTAAGGCGTATCCAGTCCGTTTATTCGGACGGAGAGATGTTTGTCATTCCAATCGATTTCGTTGATCGCTTCGATAATGTTTGTCCTCGCCCTAACCTTGTCAGGAGGCGCGACTGAATCTTCCAAATCAAGATTTATGACATCAGCTTTTGAGTTAGCCATTTTAGGGAAAATTTCGGGACGCGTGCCTGGTCCGAATAACTGACAGCGGTTCGGCCGACCCGGCGGGCGAGGTTGAGAAATGAAGCTCAACTTTATTTTATCCTTTTTTTTCGAATTGCCGCCAATCCTTACTCCATTTTTGAGCAAACAGACAAATCGAACTGCCGGCAACCGGGCGAATTAGGCGCTGAATCGTTGCAGCATTCCCAAGTTTGCGTATGTGCGGCATGCTCAAGGGCGTCAGGCCAAATTGGCGCGGCAATTATTCTGGTCAATCGTAGCGGCGAAGCCAGTCCATTCAATGAATTGAGAACAATTCGAAATGCGAGCGCCGACTGGAGAAATTGGCGGGCAATTAAGATCAATTGCATGCGGAGCTTTCGGGAAATCAAATTCTCTCAAATCTCACTAGTGCACCGTATTCAAGTTGAATCAAAACTTAAACGCGCGATCAAGCCGTTCAATTGCTCGTTCGACGAGCGATCTAGGCGTCGCAAGGTTGAAGCGTAGAAAATTCTCGCCTCCCGACCCGAAAGTCGGGCCGTGGTTAACGGCGATTTTGGCTTCTTGCTCAACTCGGCGTGTAAATTCGCTCGGAGGCAGCCCGGTTCCGGAAAAGTCAACCCATGCCAAGTAAGTTGCATCGAGCGGCATGGATTTCAATCCGGCGATTCCATTGATGCTTGTGTCAAATATCGAACAATTTTCTTCTATGTACTGAACCACGGCATCTATCCATGCCGCGCCTTCCGGAGAATAGAGAGCCTCTGCCAGGAACATGCCGAAACTATTAGGTGAAATGCCGAGCGCCGTTATTTTTCGTGCGAACGTCTTTCGCAGCGCCTCGTCCTGGATGATGACGTTGCCGCAGTGCGCACCTGCGATATTGAAGGATTTCGTAGTGGCGGTCATCATGACAAGTCGGTTCGCAATCGAAGGAACCGCAAGCGGCATAGGAGTATGCGAACGGCCCGGCAGAACCAAGTCGTGGTGGATTTCGTCGGAGACAAGCACCAGATCGTGCCTTTCGCAAAATTCAGCGACTTCCCGGAGCTCATCACGACTCCAAACCGTTCCGCCGGGATTATGGGGCGAGCACAATATTGCAAGCCTTTCCTCGCCGGACATCAATGCGTCGTAATTGGCAAAGTTCATTGCATAGCGTTCGTTGCGAATCTCGAGCGGGCATTCAACGATTCGCCTTCCGGCTGCTCGGATGACTCTCGCAAAAGCGTGATAGACCGGCGTAAACAGCACGATGCCGTCTCCGGGCGACGAAAAGGCGTCGATACACAATGCCGTTCCGTTGACGAGGCCGTGAACGGTATGGATCCACTCTGGCTCAACATTCCAACCGTGCCGGGAATCCATCCACCAGCAAATCGCCTTCCGGTAGTCCCTGTCGTCGCCGTAATAACCGTAAATCCCGTGGCCCACTAGCGATTGAAGAGCCGACCTCGCTGCTTCCGGCGGAAGGAAATCCATGTCCGCCACCCACATAGCGATTCCTTCGTCAGACGGGACGCCGTACATGTGTTCCATCATGTCCCATTTCATGCAATGGGTCCCGCGACGTTCTATTACTTTGTCAAAATCCATAACGAACTCCGAATCAAAGATTCGAAACTAGCTTCATTCGTCGAACGCGCAAACTCAAGAAATCTCGTGCGATACCTAAATCGGACACCGTGTCAAACATCGCCCGAGGCCGAAATCGCCTCGAAATTTGCGCCGTATCGGAATCGCGGTTATTCGATACGCGGAATTCAATTGCGGAACCTGCAAGTATTGCAAGATCAATTGATTCTATCGGATAGTACTCAATTCGGAATATCGGTATGAGCGTAAGAGACATTCTATTGTTTCCCGACAGGCGGCTACGCATGAAAGCTCGCGAAGTTGGCGAGTTTTCGCGCGAATTGGCGGAATTAGCAGAAGATTTGCTCGAAACGATGTATGCCGCGCCCGGTATCGGATTGGCGGCTACGCAACTGGGGGTCATGAAAAGGCTTTTCGTTATGGATTGCTCCCAGGAAGATGAAGCGAAGAATCCGAGAGTTTTAGTCAATCCGCGGATCGTTTGGGCTTCCGAGGAGAAGCAGGAGCGCGAAGAAGGATGCCTCTCCTTGCCGGGTCAATTTGCCGAAGTTACACGCCCGGCTACCGTCGTCGTCGGTTTCCAGAATCTCGAAGGCGCCGATTTCGAGGAACAATTGGATGGACTGCAGGCACGGTGCGCACAGCATGAAATCGACCATTTGGACGGCAAATTGTTCATTCATAGAATTTCGAGCCTCAAACGCCAAATCATAGCCCGAAAAGCCAAAAAGGCGCTTCGAGAGGCGCAGCAAAATAAATCCGAAGTTGATAAAGAATGAGAGAGGAAATTTAGCTTCATGGCAGGCGCGCCTTTGCGAATCGCATTTTTCGGGTCGTCGGAATTTGCCGTTCCGTCGTTAGATTCGATTAGCTCGTCTCGGCACGAAATAGCATGCGTTTATAGCCAGCCGCCGAAGCCGGCTAGGCGCGGTCGAAAGGAAAGGCAAACTCCGGTAGGCGCGCGCGCTTTGGAATTGGGCCTAGAACTGCGCTGCCCGGAATCGTTCGCCGAGGATCGAATTCGAGAGAATTTTTCCGCGACCGCCGCCGATGTCGCGGTCGTAGCCGCATACGGCATTATACTTCCGAAAAAGCTGCTGATTGTACCGAGGCTGGGATTCTTGAACATTCACCCGTCCCTACTACCCAGATGGCGAGGCGCAGCTCCTATTCAGCGAGCGATCATGGCCGGCGACGCCGAGACCGGCGTATGTATCATGAAAGTTGAGCCCTGTTTGGACAGCGGCCAGATCTGCATGAAGAAATTCGTTCGAATTGGTTCCAACGCAACGGCATCCCGCCTTCATGACCAGTTGGCGCGGCTTGGGTCGGCGATGATCGTCGAAGCTTTGGACCGGATTATCGATCTCGAATTTACGCCGCAACTCGATAGGGAAGCGGTATACGCGAAGAAAATTGAAAAGTATGAATCTCGCGTCGACTGGTCTCGTTCGTCAGCAGAAGTCGACCGGCAAATTCGCGGCCTTTCAGCCGTTCCGGGCGCCTGGTCTCTTTTCAATGGAGATAGAATAAAATTTCTCGACAGCCGCGTCGCGAAGGCGACCGGAAGGCCTGGCGAAGTTGTTGCCGAGAATTTAACGATAGCGTGCGGGACGGGCGCGGTCCGTATACTTCGTTTGCAGCGGCCATCGAAACGGCCAATGGAGGCAGGCGAATTTCTCAGGGGATACCGGCTGCCGATCGGGTCGCACTTTGACGCGGCGCGATAGGCAAAGCGCGGTTGGTTGGAGAGCCGTCGCAATTTCTGGCGACTAGCGGGCGACTGCTCCCGATGGAAGGGAATGGCCTGAATTAACGGGAACGAATTTTAGTCTCTTTCAATCGTTTAAGTCTCTCAATTGCATGGCGAGCCAACTCGTCCGCGCGCTTGTTTCCGGAATTGTCGGCGTGTCCTTTGGTCCAGTCCCATTTTACTCGATGAATTGATGCGACCCGACCAAGTTCTTGCCAAAGTTCCTTGTTCTTGACATCTTTTTCCTTAACGGTCTTCCACCCGTTTTTTTCCCATACCCTCAGCCACTTGGTTATGCCGTCCCGCAAGTACTTGCTATCGGTAACGATAGTTATGTCCGAGGGTCTCCGAAGTGCCTTGAGCGCTTCAATCGCCGCCTGCAATTCCATTCGGTTGTTGGTTGTATCTTCGCACGCGCCGCTAAAGTCGCTTTGCTTTACTATTCTGCCGTTTTGAAATGCTTGCAGCGAAACGCCCCATCCGCCGGGACCCGGGTTGCCGGAACAAGCCCCGTCCGTGTACGCAAATACTTCGACAGGCATTCGGAATTCTCCTCGATAAAAGTCGAACGGAAGAAACCCTTCGTCGATGCGGCGCTAATTGAAATTTTGGCAGTGCTTGGCGGAAGTGCGAAGCTTCCGGAATTCAGGCGATGCCGGCACGCAATGACGAAGGCGGATTGAACACGTAATTTTCTTTCGCGGTTTCAATTTCCTTAAGTGTAACCTCATATCGGGCCGAAAACGCTTCGATTACTTCGTCGACCAATTCTTCGGGAGCGCTGGCTCCTGCCGTGAGGCCAACCGCTCCCGCGCCTGCCAGCGACCTCCAATCTAAATCGGCCGCGCGCTGAACAAGCTGCGCATAGGCACAGCCTGCTCGCTTCCCGACTTCGACAAGCCGATTCGAATTCGACGAGTTGGGTGCGCCAATTACGATTAAACCATCGACCAATGGCGCCATCGCCTTTACGGCTTCCTGGCGATTTGCAGTCGCGTAGCAGATATCCTTTTTGTGCGGGCCGGCGATGTTCGGGAATCTCTTTTTTAGAGCCGATACGATCTCCTGCGTATCGTCGAGGGAAAGTGTCGTCTGTGTCACGTAAGCCAGCTTGTCGGCGCGTTCGATTTCGAGTTGATCGATATCTTCCATTGTTTCGATTAAAAGCACCTCGCCGACAGGTAGCTGGCCCGTCGTGCCTATGGTCTCGGGATGATTCGCGTGGCCGATCATAATGACCTTCCGTCCGGCGGCGAAATGGCGCGCCGCTTCCACGTGCACTTTAGTCACTAGCGGGCATGTGGCGTCCAGAAACATCATGCCGCGTTTTCTGGCTTCCTCGACAACGGATTTCGATACGCCGTGCGCGGAAAATATTACCGGGCGGCCATTCGGGCACTTGTCGAGTTCTTCGACGAAAACCGCTCCCTTTTCGCGCAGTCCGTCGACCACGAATCGGTTGTGAACGATTTCATGCAGAACGAATACAGGCGCGCCCCATTTCTCTAGAGCCAATTCCACGATCCTTATCGCCCTGTCGACACCGGCGCAAAATCCCCTGGGAGCCGCCAAATATAAATCTAGTGCGGGCTTGGTCACAAAGGCATCCCTTGGTCGGACGGCAATCGCGCGACTCTTGACAGCCTCGAACGGCGACAAGAAGCCGACGCGAGCGGTCTATTTTACTACGCAGTTGCCGCGTTCAAGTTATTTTCCCACTTGAACCGGGCTCTTTTCGGCGATGGCTGCTTCGGAGTACGGGTTATCCGTTTTGGGAGGTCGGCCGATTACATCCTTGAGGTCGGCGAGTTCGATAAAATTGTCGGCCTGCCTCCTGAGTTCGTCGGCAACCATAGGAGGCACGGAACGGATTGTCGAGGCGACCGAAACCCGCACGCCTCGGCGCTGAAGAGCTTCTACAAGCGGTTTGAAATCGCCATCGCCGGAGAAAAGCACGATATGGTCAACGTGGTCGGCGGATTCCATAGCGTCGACCGTAAGTTCGATGTCCAGGTTACCCTTGATTTTTCGTCTGCCCATAGAGTCGGTGAATTCGCGCGCCGGTTTCGTTACCATCATGAAGCCGTTATAATTTAGCCAGTCCACGAGCGGTCGAATTGGCGAGTAGTCTTCGCTTTCAATGAGCGCCGTGTAATAAAACGCCCTTAGCAGCTTGCCGCGCCGCATGAATTCTTCGCGCAGTTTTTTATAATCGATGTCGAATCCCAGGGATCTGGAAGCAGCGTATAAATTCGAGCCGTCAATGAACAAAGCAAGTCTTTCGTCTCGATAAAACATTTCATATTCCTTTAAAAATCGAAGTCGCACTCACGTGTACAAGGCGGGCCGATTCCGAATTCAGCTCACGCCGCCGCGATACATGAGTCGATATAGCCGACCGCCGCGATATTTCAAAAAAAATTTAAGAATATACACCGGCGCCAATCGCATTTTGCGGTCGTGACTAATCGATTGAACAGGTTTGAGCTAATTCGGGCATTTCTCGATCGGCGTTGCTGCGCCTGAAATTGAAATGCGCATTTATTTGCACGCAACCGTTCCGCCTGCATTAATCTCGCGATCGCTCGAAAACCGGTCGGGCCGATAGGCGCGCCTTGCAACGGGACAGCATAGGGATTATGTGTGCAGGGTCGACTAATATTGCGGAGGAATCTCATGGCTAGGGTGACCGTTGAGGATTGCATCGACAAGGTAACTAATCGATTCGACTTGGTCGTTCTCGCCGCGCTTCGCGCCAGGGAACTGTCGTCGGGAAGACCGGCAACAGTCGAACGCGACAACGACAAGAACCCCGTCGTGGCGCTAAGGGAAATTGCTGTGGAGTCCCAATCCGCCGACGAATTGCGGGAACGAGCAATAGAAAAGCAGCAAACCCAGAACGAAATCGATGAACCGGACGACGACGGCGCGTCGATTTCCATTCTTTCCCTAGCGGAGCCGACGGACGTTGGTTCGGCGATTGCCGATATCGATGACAAGCCCGACGATGATTTAACGGAAGAGAAGTTTCTCCAGCAGTTAGAGGCGGCACGGGAGAGAGAAGAAAGTCTCGGTGCGCAGTCAAGCTACTAATTGGGAATTGCCAAGCGGAGTCGATGAGCTTGTCGCCGACATCCGGGAGTACAATCCCAACACTAATCAGTTTTTGATCCGCAAGGCATACCGCTACGGCGAAGATTGGCATAGGAATCAGTTTCGGCGCTCGGGCGAGCCGTACTTTATCCACCCATTGGCAGTTGCCAGGATCCTCTTGGAGCTGAAGATGGACGATCAAACGATCGTCACGGGCTTGCTTCATGATACGATGGAAGACACGGCTGCGAACTATTCGAAGCTCGCTCAGGAATTTGGCGAAAAAATCGCCGAATATGTCGACGGTGTTACAAAGCTAACGAAATTCGAATTTCCCGATACGGAAACTCTGGAAGCCGAAAATGTACGCAAGCTCTTGCTGGCGACATCTGAAAGCCCGTGCGTGCTTTTCGTTAAGCTCGCGGACCGGCTGCACAATATGCGCACCATCGAATTTCTGCCGCCCGAGAAGCAACGCAAAAAAGCGGTCGAAACTATGGAATTCTATGCGCCCCTGGCAGGGCGCATGGGCATGCAGAACTTGCGCGAGGAGCTGGAAGACCTTGCGTTTCAAGTACTTGATCCGCGGCAGCGCGATTCCATACGCTTCCATCACGCTGCGCTGGAAAGGCAGTCGGCCGAGGCCGTCAAGACAATTACTCGGGATATGGAAGCTTCGCTCAAGGACATTGGAATCGTATTTAAAATCCAAAGCAGGGCGAAGAAGCCGTTTTCGATCTGGCGGAAGGCGAATGAAAAAGACATACCTTTCTCTACGATCGCCGATGCCTACGGATTTCGAATCATTACGGAAACGCAACAGGAAGCGTACCAGGCTCTAGGCGTCATCCACATGAAATGGAACGCTATTCCCGGAAGGTTCAAGGATTACATCAGCCAGCCTAAAGTCAACGGCTACCGCTCCATCCATACGACTGTCCTCGGCCCAAGCGACCAAAAGATTGAAGTGCAGATACGAACGCTAAAGATGCACCAAGTTGCCGAGTTGGGTCTAGCCGCGCACTGGTCATACAAAGACGGCGTCCGGGTGGAAAACCCTTACGCCGAGGATTCTCTCAATTCGCTGTCGGAGCTTAAAGGAAGCATTCTTGAATTTGAGCGAAGCGACAAGTTTCTGGATCATTTGAAACTTGAAATGAATTCGAACAGGGTCTTTTGCTTTACGCCGAAGGGTAAAGTCGTGAAACTCGTGCAAGGCGCAACCGTTCTGGATTTCGCCTACGCGATTCATACAAATATCGGACACGGCTTTGTTGCTGCGAAAGTGGACGGGCGATCGGCGCAGGCGCAGGATACGCTCGAAAACGGAAATACAGTTGAAATAGTTTCTAGCGAGCACCTGCGTCCCAATTCAGAATGGGAAAATTTCGTGAAGTCCGCTCGCGCGAAATCGGCAATAAGGCGGTATGTACGGGAAAAAGAAGAAGAAAAGATAGTCGAGCAAGGAAAATTCTACCTTAAGTCGCAGCTCGAAAAAGCCGGTTATTCTTGGAACGCCAACTTAATTGAGACGGCTGTCGACAACATGAACTTTTCGAGCGAGAAGGAATTGCTTGCTCAGATTGGATCGAGGAAGATTTCGACCGAAGATCTGCTCATGGCGGTCTATCCGGAATACTTCAAGGATCTGGATGACGAAACGGTTCCGGCCGAAAATGCGGTAACGGGCCTTCGGAAAGGACATTCATATCGGCGCGCGGACTGCTGCAACCCGGTTCCAGGCGAAAAAATCGTTGGGATAAACCAGCGGGGCAAGGTTGTAAGCATACATGCAATTTATTGCCCGAAGCTAAAGGAGCTTGAACAGCGTCGCTGGGAATCGCCTTCGTGGAATGCGGGGCGCCATGCGCCGATCTATCCTGTAACGCTTGAAATCACGATGGCGAATCGCGCGGGCGTTCTGGGGCGGATTTGCACGTCGATAGGCGAACAGAATTCAAACATTTCTAATTTGAAGATCGTCGACAAGCAGCAAGATTTCTATCGTTTGGAAGTCGACGTCGATGTACGAGGCATAGGCCATCTTCACAGCTTGCAGAGCTCTATCAAGGCGGATTCGGATGTAAGGAAAATCGAAAGACTTCCAAAAGAAAGCAATTCGCTTTAGTTCCTGCACGGGCTCGAAGACGGGCGGGCCGACAGACGCGACGGCACGAGATGAAATAGTGTTCAAGCAAAAGCGGAAACGCAATTTTTCAGAATACTTGCGGCAACTGTTTTACCCCCGGGGCGGGTGGAAGCGCGCGTCCTATTATCTTTGGTACCGCCTCCGGCGAATTCCCGACACGCCGGAAAAAATCGGCAGGGGCGTATTCGCCGGCGTATGGGCCTGTTTTACGCCGCTGTTTGGATTCCATGTACTCGTCGCGGCGGTACTGGCTTTTTTACTGCGCGGCAATATTTTGGCGGCGGTCTTGGCTACATTGGTCGGAAACCCGCTGACTTTTCCTTTCATTGCCGCCTTGTCAATTTCGATTGGAAATCAAATCCTAGGGTACGAATTCGTTTCCGGCATTGATTCCAAATCGACGTTTATTCTCTTTCAAATGTTATTTAAGGACATTTGGCTCAATACATTCGCATTGTTTACCGAGCGTGAAGCGGATTGGTCGTCTTTTCCGGAAATCTACCACGGCGTTTTTCTACCATATTTGGTGGGCGGCCAGATTCCGGGCATAGTTTCCGGATTCGCCGCCGCTTGGCTATGCAAGTCGGTCATTCACGCGTACCAGAAGCGGCGAAGAGCCAAAGCTGCCAGAAAGCACGCCGAGAGGCGAGGAATGAGCTCGAGCTCGCTTAAGAGTTCGTTGATCCCGAAATCCCGATTGAAGAAGCGCACAGAGAAGCTAGACTAGATGAACGAATCGAAATCCCCAGGAAATCTTAGGCTCGGCGTCAACATCGACCACGTCGCGACCGTTCGAAACGCTCGCGGCAGCTCGTATCCCGATCCGCTGCGCGCGGCTCTGGTCGCGGAGAGCGCCGGCGCCGACGGAATAACGGCTCACCTTCGCGAAGACCGACGACACATTTCCGATGGCGACATCGAAAAATTGATGAGCGAATTGTCTCTTCAATTGAATCTGGAAATGGCCGCTACAGCCGAAATGCAGGAAATCGCACTGCGATTCAAGCCTCATGCGGTGTGCGTCGTTCCCGAAAGGCGGGAAGAAAGGACGACGGAATCCGGCCTGGACGCGATCAGTCATGAAGAGCACCTGAAGGAAATTACCCGCCCAATCTCCGAGCAAGGGTCGAGAGTTTCGCTCTTTATTGATGCGGACCCGCTACAGGTCGACGCGGCCGTTCGTATCGGCGCGGCGGTTGTGGAATTTCACACCGGCGCATACTGCGACTACTATTTTGAAAAAAGGCGAAGTGAATGCGAAAGGGAGTTGAACCGCATTCGTGAAGCCGCCGCCTATGCCAACGCCCTCGGGTTGGAGGTTCATGCCGGACATGGTCTGACCTTCGAAACCGTTGCTCCCATCGCTAAGATTCCGCAGGTGGCGGAATTGAATATTGGACATTTTCTGATTGGCGAAGCCATATTTCTCGGACTTGAATCGGCGATACTGAATATGAAGAAACTTATGGTAGAAGCGCGGAAAAAATAGTGGCGGAGACGAGGGCATTCTCAAATCCGGCCGGAAGAATTCGCTATGACGACGATCAAGGGCCGGAATGATCATCGGCATTGGTATCGATGTTGTTCGCATTGACAGGATCGAACGAGTGCTCGAACACTTCGGAGACAGGTTTCGACACAGAGTATTTACAGTTCGCGAACAAAGACGCGCCGACGGATTCAATGATTTTCCCGGATACTATGCCAAGAGATGGGCGGCCAAGGAGGCGTGCGCGAAGGCTCTAGGCACGGGAATGCGCAAAGGTGTCGCATGGAGAAATATCGAGGTCGAGAGCAGGCCCGGGGGAATGCCGACGCTCAAACTTCACGGGGCCGCGCTGGCTCGTTTGCAGTATTTGACGCCTAGGGGTTGCAAATTTCACACTCATTTGTCCATGACCGACGACAGGCCGGTTGCGTCTGCCATCGTCGTAATAGAGGCATTGCCTCGGAAATGAATTTACGTTTCTGATTGACTTGCAAAAGGTCGTCGATGCGAAAAGAGCAAATTGGAAGGCAGGCAGGAATTGAAAGAAAAAATATACGAGAACGTCAAGACGATTGTATATGCGCTATTGATTGCCGGTATTTTCCGAACGCTTCTATTCCAGCCATTCTGGATTCCATCGGGGTCGATGAAGGATACGCTCCTGATCGGCGACTTTCTTTTCGTGAACAAAATGTCTTACGGCTATTCGCGCCATTCTTGCCCTTGGTCGCTTTGTCCGTTTTCTGGCCGTTTGTTCGGGGACGAACCCGAACGCGGAGACGTTATCGTTTTCAAGCATCCAGTGCATAAGTCCGACTACATCAAGCGACTGGTCGGACTCCCGGGCGATCGAATACAGATGGTCGACGGAGTGCTGCACATAAACGAAAAGCCGTCGGTTCTTACGCCAGACGGAGAGTTCGAAGAATTGTTCGAACGCCAGGGGCCAATGGGCAAGTATCCGCAATGCGAAGAAAGAGGCGGGTCGACAGGAAACGTCTGCACGAAGTCTAAATTCATCGAGGAGTTTCCGGATGGATTCCGGCATTCGGTGCTGGATTTAGGACCATCATTTTCGGACGATACGCGCGCCTTGACCGTCCCGGAGGACCATTACTTCTTTGTAGGCGACAATCGCGATAACAGTCAGGACAGCAGGTATCCCTCGAATATTGGCGGCGTCGGATTCGTTCCGTTCGAAAATTTGATCGGGCGAGCGGACCGCGTCATATTCTCGTCGGCAGGCCGCTCCATGCTATATTTCTGGACGTGGCGCCGTGATCGATTTTTCAAAGCGATTCAGTGAAGCTTTCGCGCGAAATTCGGGAACTTGAAAGCCGTCTCGGCTATGCGTTTTCCAATTCGGAATTGATTGCCAGCGCATTGACGCATCGTTCCCGTAACACTCGAAGCGCTAAGGACAATGATCGCCTCGAGTTTCTCGGCGACAGGGTATTGGGGCTAGTCATAGCGGAAGCATTGATTCAGCGCGATCCAGACGCGGCGGCGGGCGTTCTTGCGCCGCGATACAACGCTCTGGTCGGCGGACCGGCTTGCGCCGAGGTGGCCCGCGACCTAGGCGTTGGCGCCGCCATTAAGCTAGGGCGTTCCGAGTCGATGTCGGGAGGAAGGCGAAAATCTCCTATTCTTGCGGATATGCTTGAAGCTGTGCTTGGCGCGGTCTATTTGGACGGAGGCTTCGCGGCAGCAAGAGATTTGATACTTAGACTTTGGGCTGACCGCATTCGGCAAGTGGACGAGGACGCTCGCGACGCCAAGTCGATCCTTCAGGAATATGCTCAAGCATGCGGACAGGCGCTTCCCGAATATTCGGAACTGAGCAGGGCGGGACCCGACCATGATGTCGAATTCACGATGAGAGTTCGCCTAGAAACGGGACTGTCGGAGACGGCGTCGGCGCGAACGAAAAGATCGGCTGAAATGAAAGCGGCGAAGAAGTTGCTAGACAAAATCGATTGGAGCGAAAATGGGTGAGAGCCGATCCGGTTTCGTCGCGTTGATTGGTGAACCGAATGTTGGCAAATCCACGCTTCTCAATCGCTTGGTCGGCAGCAAATTGTCCATCGTAACTCACAAGGTGCAGACGACGCGCTCGAGGATCCGCGGCGTAACCGTGCATGGCGAGTCGCAGATTGTACTTATCGACACTCCGGGACTGTTCGCGCCTCGTCGCAGGCTTGACAGGGCTATGGTCAAGGCGGCCTGGGCGGCGCTCGCCGATGCCGACGCAGCCGTTCTTTTGATTGAGGCGAACAGGGGCTTGACAGCAGGCGCCTCCAATATTCTCGAAAGACTGGCATCCAACAATTCCTACCGGCCTTCGCTATCCATCGCGGTCAATAAAATTGACCGAGTAAGGCCCGAGCAGCTTCTACCGCTGGCGCGCGCGGTCCAATCCTACGATTTTGTCGATGCTGTTCTTTTCATCTCGGCAGCAAACGGATCCGGTCTCCACGAGTTGCTGGAATGGCTTGCGAGCAAGGTACCCGAGGGTCCCTGGCTGTATCCGGAAGACCAGATCGCCGATTTGCCGATGCGCTTTCTGGCTGCTGAAATCACAAGGGAAAAACTGTTGCTCCGGCTGCACCAGGAGATTCCGTATCAGCTGACTGTCGAAACCGAAATTTGGAAGGAATTGCGAAACGGATCCACGCGAATTGAACAGGTCATATACGTTGCCCGGGAAAATCACAGGCGAATCGCCTTGGGGCCGAGGGGAGAAACGATAAAGGCAATTTGCATGGCGGCTCGAAATGACATTGAAAAACTGGTTGGCAGCGAAATTCACTTGTTCCTGCGTGTCAAACTTCGCGAAAAATGGATGGAAGAATCAATGCGCTACGCTGAAATCGGACTGGACTTCTCCGGCTAATGTGTCGGCTTGCGTCGGATTTGTGGGTTAGCGCGTATCTCGCGCGGCTGGGTTTGGCCGGAATCCCGGCATACGTTGTTTCCAAAGGTCATGAAAAGGCCGGCGCAGTTCTGGTAAAGGTCAATTCTCTCGACGGCTGCGCAACGGTATATCAGAGAACATACGATTTCGAAGCCGACAGCCGCATTTGGGTGGTGCTCTGCCAAGGAAAGGAAAAGCAAGTAGACGAAGTGCTGGAAAGGCAGATGTCAAGCGACCCAGACCTCTGGATTATCGAAGTTGAAGACCGGAACAGTAATCATCTTTTGGATGAAGAAGGATTGAGGGACTAGCTTGTGGCCCTGGAATGGCGAGACTCCGGAGCTCTGCTGACGGTGCGAAAGTATGGGGAAACCGCTGCCATCATAGATGCCTTCACTAGCGATCACGGTCGCCACCGAGGCATCGTGCTAGGAGGCGCTTCGAGGCGCATGGCTCCTATCCTCCAGCCCGGCGCGCAGTTGGACTTGGTTTGGCGCGCGAGGCTCAATGAACATTTGGGAAATTTTAAGATTGAGTTGCGGCGGTCTCGGGCTGCCAGCATACTTTCAGATCGCCTTGCCCTCGGCGCATTCGTTTCAGTCTGCGCCCTAGTGGTTTTTTCACTGCCGGAAAGAGAGCCGCATCGAAATCTATACGAGCTGACGGTCAATCTCCTTGATTCCATATGCCGCCGAAAGGAATGGATGCAGGAATACGTGCGCTGGGAACTGAAATTGCTTGAGGAGATGGGTTTCGGCCTGGATTTGGAAAAATGCGCGGTTTCGGGCACCCGGAATGACTTGATCTATATTTCACCGAGATCGGGGCGCGCCGTCAGCCGGGCGGCGGCAGGGGAATGGGCTCGCTATTTGCTGCCTTATGCGAGCTGTCTAAAAGGGCGGGACGCACACGGTCTTCATGATATATTGCGGGGCCTCAATACGACCGGTTACTTCTTGGAGCGAAGGCTTGCACCGCACCTTGGCGGCAAGCCCGTTCCCGAAGCGCGCAATAGATTTGTCGATCAAATAGCAAAGAAACTGAAAGAGGATTCAATTTAGAACGATTCTTTGAATTTCGCGCGCGAACGGAATTTCGTCGCTTGTCGATTTTAAGCTCGATAGGCGACGAATGTTCGAAGTTCGTACTCCGCTACAAGTTCGCAATCCTGGTTTTCGATAGATACATGCCATCGAACCTCGCCGTATTCGTCGGTTCGCCTGGTTTTTCTCTTCACTGTCAATTCCGCACGAATGGATTCGCCTGGACTGACCGGCTTGCGAAATGCCAATTTGCTCAATCCCGTGTTGGCAAGCACAGGCCCCTCTTCGGGATCGACGAACAACCCTGCTGCGAAAGAAAGCAGCAAATACCCGTGCGCTACTTTTCCAGGGAAAAACGGGTTCCGCATAGCTGCGGCTTCGTCGGTATGAGCATAGAACTTATCGCCGGTGAATTCCGCAAAGTGCCGGATGTCGCGCTCGGTTACCACGCGGCTATCCGTCGTCAGAGCATCGCCGACTTTCAGTTCGTTAAAACCGCGCTTGAATGGATGCACCGTTGAGAAATTCCGAGCCGCGCCCTTGACCCATTGGCCGCTGATTGCCGCCAAAAGGTTCGGGCTAGCTTGAACCGCTGTTCGCTGCATGTACTGCATAACGCCGCGGACGCCTCCGAGTTCTTCGCCGCCGCCCGCGCGTCCGGGCCCGCCGTGGATCATCGGCGCAAGCGGCGAACCATGCCCGGTCGCTTCTTTCATTGATTCTCGATTGTTGAAATACAGGCGTCCATGCCAAGCGGCGGTCGCGACCGCAATGCTTTTCGCTTCCACCGGATCGTTTGTAAACACCGATGCAACGAGACTGCCGCCTCCTCTATTGGCGAGCGCTGCGGCGTGTTCCGCATCCCGGTAGGGCATTATGCAGGAAACGGGGCCGAATGCTTCGATTTCATGAATTCTTCTAGCCTCGTCGGGGGCGGCGCAAAGCAAAATCGTAGGTGCGAAGAATGCGCCGATTTCGGGATCGGCTCCGCAAGTCTCAAGATCGTCGATGGAGCCGCACACCATTGACGCTTCGAGTTCCAATTGGTTAACTTTATCGAGAACATTGCGCTTCTGTTCCATCGATACAAGCGGACCCATCTCGACTTTCTCGAGCTCGGGGTTGCCCACGACGATTTCGGACAAGCGGTCCGAAAGAGTTTCCAATGCGTCGTCGAGAAGCCTTCGCGGGATTATCAATCTGCGAGACGCAGTGCATTTTTGACCGGCCTTCGTCGTGATTTCGCGCAACGCCTCCTGAATGAACAATTCGAATTCGGGCGTGCCTAGTTCGGAATGGCACCCGAGAATCGACGCGTTGAGGCTGTCCTGCTCTGCAATAAACTTTGTCCCGCCGGCCGTGACGCAGCTTTGCGCGCGGAATAAAGCCGCTGTCTCGCTGGATCCGGTAAGGCTTAATACGTCTTGCGGCCCCAAACAGTTTGCGATTCCGTCGGCGTTTCCGGCGATGAATTGGACTGCGCCTTCGGGGAGTATGCCGGCATCCTTGATCAATCGAATGCATTCGGCCGCCAAGTAGCTCGTTGAAGAAGCCGATTTAACGATTGCCGGCATTCCGGCAAGCAACGCCGGCGCCAATTTCTCCAGCATTCCCCAGACGGGAAAATTGAACGCATTGATATGAACAGCAACTCCTCGGCGAGGCACGGCTATATGCCGGCCGACGAATGTTCCCCTTTTTGAAAGCCGTTCCGTATCTCCGTCCAAATGGAAACAGCCGTCCTGCATTTCTCTTGCGCCCTTTGAAGCGAAAGAGAAAACAGTGCCGATGCCGCCGTCGATATCGTACCACCCGTCCTTGCGAGTTGCGCCCGTAAAATGATTGAGCGAATAGAGCCGATCTTTTTTGCAATTCAGTTCAGTTGCCAGATCTTTGATCATTCGCGCTCGTTCGCGAATACTCATCGACCTCAAGGCCGGGCCGCCATGCCGCCGGGCGAATTCGAACATGTTCGGAAAATCGGGAGGCTCAGCTGCAACTTCCGCGATGATCTCGCCGTTCGAAGGGTTGCGGATGGGCTTTCCCCTTGACCTAAATGGCGACCACTTCCCCCGGTCTAGGTTCTGGACTGGTGGAACCGGCATTGGATATCCATTCGGAAATTGGCCTTCGAAACAGAATCGCAAGTGAAACCAAAGCAGAAACGCGGTTTGATTGCCACAATGTCGCGCACGATTTCTCATTCGGGCTAACTTTCCGATAACGAAGAGTCTCGGCCGCGGACAAATAGGGTCTCAACCGTCTTCCGAACGTTGCGATTATGATCGCCGGCAGGAAGATGGCGGCAAGATTCTTGTTCCGTGCGGCAATTCGCGGGACCTGCTAGAATTCGTTGAAGAAACGTTCGATCCCTTTGCGCATTTCGGATAGACTTCTGTCGACGCGAGGCGATCGACTGGCCGCGCCGCGTTTTGGAATAACCGGATCCTTTGCTCAACGTAGGCCTTGCCCGCACGACAATACTGCCGGGAGTCGGCTGCGCTGCAAAGGCTCTGTCGCGCACCCGCCTCGGGCCCGGAAAATGGCGCAGCGGCTTTCCCTCGGCATCGACAGGCGGAATGTATCCTCGTAGTCAATTCGCCGCGCGTAGAAGACCCATGCAATGATTTGGCCTTCCTTGGCGAGACGGAAGCCGATTGGCGGGGAGACAGAGTCAAGCGATTCTCACGAAAAGGACCGTAAATTTGAATCCTTGCACCGGCGAGATGACAACCATACTAGGGCGGATTCTAGAATTGGAATTGACATTGTTGCTAGTGGGAGCTTAATGGGCAGAAAGCGTCGGCGGCATCGCCCGCGGCTTTCTCGAGGAGATGAATTCATGCGGTACAAGGCTTATGCCGCAACCATGCAAAGCGTTTGGTTTAGCGATGACGAGGGGCAGCGATGGAACCGCCTGCAAACGCCGACCGGCGGCTTCTATAACGAAGCCCGAGTCTGGTCGGTTCACACTCATCCCGATCGTCCCGGTGAACTGCTGGCCGGATCGGATCAGGGCCTCTACCGGTTCCGCGAAACGACCGGAAGGTTCGACTATGTCCCTTCGCCAATGGATAATCTCCATATCCTCAAGATTGCTCAGGATCCGCGAGATCCCGATTTCATCGTGTGCGGCACCCGTCCCGGCGAGGTTTTCATCTCGGAAGACGGCGGCGAATACTGGACGCGCTCCAATCTGGACGCGTCCACTGAATGCTGGTTTATAAACACGAGCAGAGTTACTTCCATTCATTTCGACCCGCATGAAGAAGACGCGATCTGGATCACTGTCGAGATCGACGGAGTTTTTCGCTCCGGCGACAGAGGAAAATCCTGGAATCTGGTGACGCGCGGGCTGCACGACAACGACACGCACGATCTTGTCTTTCGCAAGGAAGGCAACCGCCGCACAATCCTGTGTTCAACTGAAGACGGCGTTCATCGATCCCGCGACAATGGCGAAAATTGGGAGCAGCTGAAGATACCCGAAGCCCGATGGGACTACTTTCGAAGCCTCAAGCAGCCGGCCGAAAACAGCGAAACGGTCATTGCGTCGGTAGGAGACCGGCCTTCGGGCGAGGCCGGCGATCTCCTAATCAGCCGCGACTTCGGCGAATCCTGGAGAGCATGCGAAATGTCGCAACCGGCCAACTCGACCATCTGGACGATCGGGACCAATGCGGCCGATACGGATTTGCTGTTTGCCGCGACAATATTCGGACAGATATTCAAGAGCGTGGACGGCGGCGAAAGCTGGCAAAAAATGCCCCGCGAACTTGGCGAGATTCGTATGATTGCCTGGGCTCCGGTCTAAGCGAAGGGGAGGGAAGAACGATGTCATTATTCTTATTCAAGCCGCATGTCATTAGGCCCGACGGCACGATTACCACTCCCGACGTTATAGTGGACCATGTCTTCCTCAACGGAGAGATCAAGTCGGTCAACCTCTTGACCAGCGATCTCTGGCAGCAGACCTTGGAGGGAGAGAGCGCGAGGTCCGCGTATGCGATTACGGCGCTCGGGGGCGGAGCGCTGATAGGCCCCGCCGTGGTTCTCGAGCCGGGACCGATCGTAATTGCCCGAAAGGCCTGGCGCCTGAACAGTCTCGAAGGAAGAATCGGACAAGTGCTATTGAACGGCGTTAGCCTATCGGAAATCGGCGATCCTAGCGACATGATAGCGGCTGCAGGCGGATCGGGCGATACTTTGCCCCGAGGGTTTATGCTTCTGCGCACCGCTGCCGGCGACGCAAGCGCAGCCGCATTGGTTGACAAGGACGCGGGTCGTTCCCTGGAACTACGCGTCGTCTTTGAAATCGCGGTTCGCGATCGCTGGGGGCGGGACCGTCCCAAGCCCAGATATTCGGTCGGTCCGACGCAAAGGGAAGTTGAGCACTACCTTTAGGGATTATCAAGCGCTGGTCCTGTTCCGGAAGCCCGCTTATTCCCGCCGGGAGGCGCGGCCGAATCCAGCCAATTCGCGCTGCAATTGCTATTGCTCAAGTAGTTTCGGCCAGAACAATCCGTATGCCGATCGAGGCCGAGGACGGTCCGGCCTAGCCGCTGGATTCCCGGGATACGGCATGGAGCGCCGGACCGCTGCCGGCAGTTTTAAATGGAACTCGAAACCAGACCTTCCAGCCGGTCGAACACTGGCGTTCCAGGCGTGCCGATCTCGCCGATGATTTGGAAATGGTCCGCGTTCGCGCTCTCCGCGGTCTGTACCGCATTGCCCGACGCGCGACAGATATTCGCAAAGTCAATTGACTGCTGTTTGAACTCGCGGGTTTCGCGGCCTCCCCATGAAACCAAGACCGGCACGTCCTTCGGCGGCGGATTACGGGAGGGACTTAGCTCTCGAGCGATTCGAGGCGTAAGGCGAAGCCATTCGTTTGCGGCGGCGTTTATGAGCGGACTTAAATCAAACAAGCCGCTTACCACGGCGAGCGACTTGATTTCATTGCCTCGACGCCGATTCCTGGCATTTGTCCGGGCTGCGGCCATGGCCGCTAGATGCGCCCCTGCGGAATTTCCAACCAAGTGGAGCCGCGCTGAGCAGATGCCGTGATTTTCGGCGTTCGCAAGCAGCCAATCGACCGAGAAGCAAGCATCTCCGACAGCCTGACGAAGCGAAAACTCCGGCAGCAGCCTGTAGCCGACGGCAACCCATGAGACCCCGCGAGCGTTCCACTCGATCGCGGGAAAGCGCCGCGACTCCTTGCTACCGGCGCGCCAGTAGCCGCCGTGGAAGAATACGAGCACCGGCGCTTCGGGCGCCGCGGGAAAAATGTCCAGGCGATTTTTTGGATGCGGGCCGTAGGCGATATCGAGTTGAGCATTCGGCATGCCCGCGCATGGAATCGAGCGTTCCTCGTAAGAAATCTGCAGCTCTACTGTCGCCGGCTTGGAACTATCGAGATCATAACCCGTTTGCATTGCGCCCACTCTCCTTGGCCAGAAATTTCCTTGCAACCGGCGCGCATTCGCAACCTCGTTCGCGAAGCAAATCCAGATTCTCCGGATCGTACCAGCCAATGATTTCAAGCGACGATTTCCTGTTTTCCAGCCTTCTAAACCATTCTGCGAGGGCGGGACGTCGTTCAATGAGAAACCGGAGACCGAGGAGCTGAAATCGAATCATATAGGGAGCAAAGGCGGCTTCAGCCAGCGAGTATTCGTCACCTGCGAGCCACCTGCGCACTGCTAGTCGCCTCTCGAATTCGTCGAATAGTCGATCAATTAGCAGAAGCGATTTCCGGAATACGGCGGAGTTCAACCCCTGAAAGACCGCATCCTCTAGCCAGAGCCTGCTCTTTGGATTCATTCTCCGCCGTATTTCTTGGCCGAGCGCGTCGCGGCTCTCGCTTCCCGCCGCCCGGATCAGATGATGGCGGTATGCAATTGCGTAGGTCGCGACGGAAGCGGCGTAATGAATGCCGGAGGCGCCTCCGTCCAGCATCCCCATGAGCAGTCGCATTTCGGCCCTGGCAAAACTTTCCGCCGGTCGCAGCGAAGGCGTTGGAAACTCGTCTTCGATATATTCTAGTATTACGTTGGATTCGGTAACGACTCGCTCGTTGTGCAACAGTGTCGGCACAACTGCATTGGCATTGAGGGACAAGTACTTCGGATCAAACTGGTCGCCGTCGAGCTTTAGCAACCTGCCTTCCCACGGAAGCGATTTTTCTGCCAGGGCAACCCTGATTTTTGCGGCGCAAACCGAGGAGTTGTGGTGATAAAGGAAGAGCCCCATGAGTCCTGTCAATGCGCGGTTCGTCCTGAGCCAATGCTCCGGTAAGCCAATATGCGCCGATCCGAACACGCGGCGGAGCATGGAAGCCTGCCGCAAATCGCGGGCGGCTGAGATCGCAGTTCGAACCAGGCGCGATGCGGGCGAGGCACGGCTAGTTGTCCATTAGCGAAGGCAAATAGAGTGCCACATTCGGTTCAAACACGAGAAGAACGAATAGAAGCAATCCGCAGGCGAGGTATGGCAGGCCCGACTTCGCGACCTCGACCATCGTCGTGCCTTTCGGAGCCACGCCGAGCATGACGAAAAGATTTAGTCCAAACGGCGGCGTTACTCCGCTCATTTCGAGCGCGAGAAGCATGACAACGCCGAACCAAACCAGATCGAATCCCTGCAGCTGAGCGATCGGAAAAAATATCGGGATGGTTAGCATCATTATGGAAGCCTGATCCATGAACATGCCCATGAAAAGCAGAATAGCGAACATGACGACAATGACCATGGCCGGGGAAAGCTCCGCGCCGCCAACCGCCCGGATCATGCCGGATGTCGCGCCTGAGAAGGCCAAAACTTGCGAAAACGTGGAGGATGCCGCGACGATTAGCAGAATCATCGCAGTTACCCGCACCGTGCCCCTTAGCGACTTGACGATTGATTCCAGGGTGAGGCCGCCAAACGCAGCCGCGACAATTAGCACGCCGAGAACGCCGAATGCGGCGGATTCCGTGGGTGTCGCAATTCCAAGCAGAATTAGCCCGATTACCATGAAAACAATGATCGACAAAGGGAGAATGTGAGTGACGATTACGACGAGTTTTTCACGCAAGCTATGGCTCACATCTTCGGGCGGAGGGACGCAGTCGGGATCGAGCTGAATTTTGGCGTAGACAAGCAAAAGGTAAAGGAGAGCGAGAACGAGCCCCGGCAATACTCCCGCGATCAGAAGCTGCCCGATGTCGATTCTGGCGAGACTGCCGAGAAGTACTCCGAGTCCCGACGGCGGAATTAGTATCGCCAAGCCGCCGACGCCGAGAATTGGGCCCATCGACATGTGCTTAGCATATCCGCGTCTGGTCATTTCCGGCACGAGAAGCGATCCGAGCATTGCCGTATTGCCCATGCTCGTACCCGTCAGCGCGGCGAACGTAGTGCCTCCGAAAATCGTGACATAGGACAGCCTGCCGCGCATTCTGCCGGTTAGCATGTCCACGGCGTCGAAAACTTTCCTGGCGACGCCGGCATTGAAGAAGAGCTCGCCCATCAGCAGGAACAGAGGGATCGGAAGAAAAACGAAATGGGTCACCGCGACGCTGGCGTTGGCGGCAACTTGAGACATGCCGGGAACTCCGGCTAGAAGGTACATTCCTCCGAAACTAACCAGCAGAAATGCAAAAGCCACCGGCATGGACAGGAACATCAAAAAAAGTATGCTACCGAGAGCTAGCCCTCCGGACACATACCATTCAGGCATGCTTCAACCTCCTTGAGGACGAGCTGCGAGGATGCCGGGTCAATCGCCGTCCTCCGATTCGTCGGGCTGGCGCAGGGTCTCTCCTACCGCCAGAAATCTGGCGAATTCGACCGCGCAAAGAAAGAAGCCCAAAACCAGAGGCACGAACAGTAGCGATCTCGGAATCTCGATCGAGCGGATGTCAATCGTGCCCCGCACCCAGAAATCGACGGCGAAATACGCTCCGAACCAAGTCGCGGCAAGGCAAAGCAGAATGCACACGACAATAATTGCTCGTTCAATCGCTCGCCGCGCGCCATCGCTTAAATACGAGATGAAGGAGTCTATTCGGACGTGCCCGCGAGTTCTTACTAGCCAGGGGGCCGCGCACATCGTCATGTAAAGTAGTAGATACTCCGATACGGCACTTGAAAACGCGGGTGGCCGCATTCCGGCCGTGCGCATGCTTACATCAACAACGATGATTACGAATACCGATGCCGCCATGACGCCCGCCAAGGCGGCGAGCGTCACGATCAGCCGGTCGTACGACCGAATTAAAGAATTCACTACGGCGTCAACCTGACGGCGGCAGTACGGCGCGCAGAGCTTCGTAATTTTCAGGTGCTCTTGCTTTGACCTGCTCCCACTGAAGCGACTGCGCATGCGCAACAAATGCAGCCTCCGCTTCGGGGCTGAGCCGGAATGATTCCACGCCGGCGGCCGCAACCTCCGCGCGCTCCTCGGCGGCCAGATCGGCATAGTATTCGTATGCCACCGGTTCGTAATCGCGCACGGCATCGCTCAACGCGGTTCTCTGAGCATCCGTCAGCGAATTCCAGCGGTCCTGGTTTACCCAGAGGAAGTTGTCGAATTGCCAGACCGGCGGATCAATACGATAGCCGATGAACTCCTCGAATCCGTAGTCGGTAATTCCCAGACCGGGCCAGGCCGCCCCGTCCACCACGCCGCGCTGCAGCGAAGTATAGATGTCCGGAGCGGGAACGGACACGGTGTTCGCGCCGTAATTCTCGAGCCAAGCGTTATAGAAGCCGGATGAACGTATTTTTACGCCGTCAAGTTTGGGCAATCCTTCCTCGTCCAATTCGGGTTCGTCCCTCAGCCAAATGTGATATCCGATACCGGCGGCGACCCAGCCGAGAATGCGAGTATTGGCTTTCTCGCTGTATATCTTGTCGAATAGGTCGATCGCGCCTCTTTCGCGCGCTTCCATCGGCGTGACCGATGTGCCGTATAGCGCATACGATTCAGGGACGTCGCCCACATAGTAGCCGGCCGCGCCGAACATCATGTCGAATACGCCGTTTCGCACGGCGGTCAACTGTTCGGTCGCCGGTGTAACTTCCGGGCCGCCTGCGTGAACGATCCGTATATCGGCCGCCTTGGCCGCTTCGCTTGCGTTGAACTCTTCAACGAATTGGAGCGTGCGAGCCACCGAGTACGAAGTCGTCGCCCAGTTGGTTACCAGTCGCAGGGTTTCGGAAGCGCAAGTCGTAGCCGAACCCAGCGTAATGGCGGCGGTTGCCGCCGAGGCAAGAAAAATTTTCGCGGTTGTCAATGTTTCCTCCTTTGATTTGGAAACTGCTCAGGGTTTCCTGCTCGTGTTCATTCGCCTCGCTGATCTTCGATCGATTCGTCGACTAGCTTTTGTAGGTCTCCCTCGCCGAGACCGACACAGGACATGCATCCACAATGCATGCGACCTCGGTTTGCACGTGACGCTCGACGGTCGGTTTGCGGGTCCCGCCGTCGGGTTCGCCCCACACGAGCGACACTTCAGTTCCGGGCTCGGCCGCGTCCCCTTCCAGCAGCGCAAGCGAAATCCATCCCCGTACATTGGCGGAGTACACCGGATAATGGGACAACCCGGCGGGCATGCCGCCTCGATTGACAAGATCGTAAGGACAGGTCGCATAGTGCGATGCCGGCATGTCGAGGAATTTGTAGCGGTCGCCTTCCTGCAGCATGGACGCAAATATCCGAAGGACGTCGTCGCGGCTCCAGCGAAGCGTGCGCTTTTGGCGATGAAGCCGGTCCCTCTTGGCCAATAGAGCATCGCGACCGATGAATTCGTGCTCGAAATTTACTATGTGGCCATAGCCTAGATCGTAGGGCGTGAGGTAGTAATCTTCAATATTTTCCGAGACGAGAGAGCCGCCCAGCGATAGATTCGCCTCGAATCCGTCCGCCGGCAGCCATTCCCTGTATGGCCGCATTGATTCACCGCTATAAATTGCGGGTAGCGGCGATGGGAACCAGCCGCTCTCATGCGCGACAGTGGAATACGACTTGGACCCCGCTGCCAAAAGTCCCATGCCGTGTCCCGCATCCAGAATAGCATCGCGAACGCGATCGTAGTCTTCGAAGGGTCCGAACAGCTCCAAGCCGGCGGCTCCGGCCATGCCGTGCCGTAACGCGCGCACCCGGCGACCGGCGACATTTATCGCGCCCATCCCGAAAAAACGGAATCCTTCGATCGGGCCTCCGTTGAGTTTTTCCAGTATCGCCCAGGCGTTCGGCCCCTGAACTTCAAACCTGTAGCCGATGCGCCGGCCGGTATTGTCAAGAGCTCGAAAGTCGGTCGTAGCTTCAACGTCGTAGTCGCCCATGTCGATATGAAACTGCACCCAGTTTCGGTTTATCGGCTTGTTGACGATGTTCACTTTCTCATCTTCGAGGATGAACATTATGGCATCGCCGATCACAAAGCCGTCGTAATTGCAGAACACGACCTGCTTGGCGACATCGCGACGGAAATTGGCCATGGAATTGATCGCCAGGTGCTGCATGAGGCGCTTGACGTCCGGGCCTTCTATGTAGTGGTCCGTCATGTGGAACGACTGGTCGAAGAGTACCGCGCCATTGCGCCAGGCCTCCTGCTCGTCGCGCCAATTGGTAAATTCGGAGCTTATGGGAAACTGGTAGGGGCCGAGCGAGGCGTTGCGCAGCATCCGGACTGGATCACCCCGCTCTTGCAACCTGTCTTCGAGAGTACTGACTGCCAAGGCGCTCCTCCGTGCTCCGCCACCGGCGTTAAACATATGAAACCTTTACTAGTGGGCAGAAAATGGGTAGAAAGGCAAGCGCTTTTTTTGTCGTTGCCGCCTACAAATGCGAATTGAGTGACAAATGGGACAGATAGATTCGAAACTTGAGGAATTGGGCATTGAATTGCCACAGCCGCTGATTCTTCCAAGCGCGAACCGAACGAGCGCCGTTCAAGCCGGAAGCATGCTATATCTGTCCGGCCACGGAGCGGCGCTTCTGGAAGACGGGAGCGTGCGCCGTCGGGGCAAGGTAGGATTGGAAATTACGGAAGAGGAAGCTTACTCAACCGCTCGGGCGGTAGCGATCAAGATGATCGCGACCTTGAAGCATGCGCTGGGGGACCTAGACCGAGTACAGAAAGTTGTAAAGATTCTCGGCATGATCAATTCGCATCCCGACTTTGAGAGGCAAAATATCGTTCTCAATGGCGCAAGCGATCTGTTCTTCGAAGTGTTTGGTCCCGAGATTGGTTGCCATGCTCGCTCCTCGGTAGGCGTGGATGGGCTGGTGGACCGCCAACCGGTAGAAATTGAAGGCGTATTCCTAGTAAGGGACTGAGACAATTTCGATGCTGAATTTGGAAACCGGCCCTGGATCCGGTGGCTTGGCGGGCGCCGGAGCGCAATGGAGGAACGCCTTTGCCCAAGGCTGACCGCGACAACCGAGAACTTGTCAAAACGATTCGCAAATTCTGCCGACGTCACGGAATCGCCGAGAGCACGTTCGGCCGCCACTCGGTCAACGACGGAAAAATCGTTGGCCGCATCACCAATGGAGGATGGATCGAGGCAGGAACCGAACGGCGGGTTCGGGAATTCATGGACCGCGCCGACAGGGGCGAAATCGTTTTGTACGGTCGTCCTCGACGAAAGAAATCCCGGTCGAACGCCGAAACGATGTCGGAGCTCATCAGCAGCGAAACATCGGTGCGTACGGCCGGCAGCTTCGCCTTTCATGAACAGCGCCAGCGATTCCACATATTCGCCAACACAACAAACGAAAGCTGGGCCGTAGCCGACCGCATTGCGCCGGAATTGACTGCGATTGCGCCAAGCGGCGAGGGCATCCGCATTCTCTACGCTCCGATGGACAACGGAATCATCCTCACCAGGACCTTGCGCGCCCTTCATGCCGCGTTTCCCGATACGCCGATACTGGTCGTGATGAAAGGGCGCGGGCTGGAGGACTTGCGCAACACCATGGGACGGCTTGTCGACCGGATGGCCGAACACCCTCTGTCCGCATTCATCCTAACCAACATGTATGTCAGGGAAGCTGTGGAACTCCGGAAGATTTCGGACGACAATCCTGATGAACTCGTTTGGCGCAAGGTCGCGCTGGAGGGAAATCGGAGCTATGACTTTCAGGTTCAGGTCGCGAAGCTGTACGGCGATCTTGCAAATGAATGGCTAATCCACCCGGGATCGCACGGGCAGCCCGTATATGCCAAGCCGAGCATTATATCGATCTACAGAAAGGACAGGGCGGGAGACCTAGCCGGAATTCTACCCGACGACGGCGAATGCCTCCGTTTCGACTATGCTCTTCTCAACCATCCCTATCTTCACAGCCACACGATGAGATTCCGGATCGAACACATGCTCGGACCGGTATTCGACCGCCTTGCAACCGGCGGCCGAATGACCGTGATTCAGTCGCAGGGCGACGACCCGGCCCACGAAATCGTCCGCAAGGTTTGGCCCGGCCAGCCGCTGCCGAGAACCAGTAGGTATGAAATCATTCGTGACTTCGGCAAGGCGCTTCGGTCCGACGGGCGCAGCTTCGGCTTTACCGGACTGACCGACGCGCGATCCCTATTTCGCTTCGACATGCACACTTTGCCGATTCTCCGAGAACGCAATTTGGGTATTCAGTCGCTATCGGCGGCGTTCAACAACGCCGTCTATTTCGGGCAGGTGAAAGAGGAGCTCGCCCAGGCCGCGATTCGCGAAGGAAGCCGATACCTCCAAATCACCGAGGATGTCCTTCGGAAGCACGGAGGAATGTGGTTCGTGAACGAATCCATGTCGGTTACGCGCAGGAGCGTACATTGAAGCAACTCGACCCCGTGGAATTCGGAAAGCTGGCCATGTGCTTCGCTCCGAAATCGGCGGCAATAATTGGCGCTTCCACGGATCCGATGAAATTCGGCGGGCGCGCGCTCAAATTCTGCCTCGAGCGGGGGTACGCCGGAAGGCTGTACCCGGTAAACGCAAGGAACGACGTGGTGCAGGGCGTTCGAGCCTATCGAAGCGTTTCCGAACTCCCCGAATCTCCCGACGTCGCCGTCATAGCGGTTCCCGCCGCGCAGGTGCGCGACAATCTTGCGGAAGCCGGCCGAAAGGGATGTAAGGTTGCCGTCGTCTACGGAGCCCGGTTTGCTGAATCGGGCGACAAAGGCCTGGCTCGGCAAAACGAGCTGCTGGAAATCGCCCGCGCACATCGGATGCGTATGATCGGACCCAACTGCATGGGCGTGATATCCTTGGCATCCGGATTCGTGGCAAGCTTCACTTCGGCGCCGGAGCATCATGAAGGCCGCGGCTGGCCCGATCCGGGTAGCGTTTCCGTCGCCAGCCAGTCCGGAGCGGTAGGAATCCAGATGCTCGCCCAATTGAGGGATCGAGGCGTTGGCATTGCGAATTGGATATCCACCGGCAACCAGGCGGACATCGACGTTGCCGACGCGATCGCCTTTTACGCCGGCGACGAAGAGACGAGGGCGATTGCGGTCTATATGGAAGACGCGAGCCGCGGCCTGAAACTGTGCCAAGCCCTTGAATTGGCAAGGCGTGCGGGCAAGCACGTAGCCGTGCTGAAGGTCGGTACGACGCCGCTTGGAGGATTGGCGGCGGCGGGACACACGGCGGCCACTTACCAGGAGGACCGCGTGGTCGACGATGTTCTTTCTCAGTACGGGGCGTTGCGGGCGACCACGATCAACGAATTGATAGATCTTGTCGCGGCTTGCAACGCGGGCGCGATGCCGGCTTCGGGAGATGTCGCGGCTGTCTCGGTTTCCGGCGGCGGCGCGGTCATGATATCCGATGCCGCCGTTAAAGGCGGGCTGACCCTGCCCGAATTCCCGCGGGCCGAGATTTCAAAGCTCAAGGCGGTGAACCCGTTCGTAAACGATCGCAATCCCATCGACATATCCGCGCCGTCGATGAGCAATATGGAAATCACTGGCGGACACCTGAAGTGGGGCGTGGAGCGAGGAGCGTCGGCCATGCTTGGCTACATTAGCCACGTTCCGCTGGTGCCGCGTACTCGCGCCGCGATCATGCCGCATCTCAAAGGCCTGCGCGAGGGCTGTCCGGACCAGTTTGTCGCCATCGCCGGAAACTTCCGCCCTGAAGACCGCAAGGAACTCGTGCGGCGGGGCATCGCCGTGTTCGACGATCCCGCGGTTGCTGCAAATTCCGTCGCGAAACTGGTCAAGGCCGGCCAGAAGCACAGCGATCCCGCGATTGCTCCCCACCCTCCGAGCGCGGAATCGCGCGACATTCGAGATGCTCTTCGGAAAGCTCGAATCAAGCTGGTTGACGAGCGCCGAACCGACAATGTCGATGCGGCGCTGGATCTGCTTGGGCAAGGCGGAGATATCGTCCTGAAGCTCAACGCGCCCGGTCTTCGCCACAGGACGGAAATTGGCGGAGTGGAGACATCGCTTGAATGCGAAGATGCCGTGCGGCGCGCCCACGCGCGGCTAGTCGAGCGGCGAGAGGCAAATCTAGAGGAATTTCCGGGCCTTCACATTGTCGCCGCACAAATGATCCGGGGAATAGAGGTTCTTTTAGGCGTTCGGCAGGACCCGTATTTCGGCCCGTTGCTCGCGCTTGGAACTGGCGGCGTCAACTGCGAACTGGTTGACGACATCACCTACTCGAAAACTCCGATTTCCGCCGAGAGGGCTGAAGAAATGATCGCGTCGACCAAGGTTTCCCGTCTGCTGGACGGCTGGCGTGGCGCCCCGCCGGCCGACTGCAAGGCTCTGGCGAGTACGATGGCTACGTTGTCGAGGCTCGCGGCGGGCATGCCGTCGTTTGAAATAAATCCGTTGATAATTACGGCCGACGGAGCGGTCGGAGTAGACCTTCTGGTCGAGGAAAACGGGAACAATTCGTGAAGCAAGTTTCGCACTTTATTGACGGACGCGAAGTGGCTGGCGAAGGTTTGGTCGTCCGGGACATTGATCCAGCCACCGGCGAAGTGTTCGGTGAGTTCCGAGAAGCCACTGAACAGCAGGTCAAGGACGCCGTGGATGCGGCAATCCGAAGTTTTGAAAAAGGCGATTGGGCATCTGCGCCGGTTTCGAGTCGCAGGGAATGCCTGCGTCGGATCGCGGCTGCCATTCGCAGGGACGCACCGGGACTTGCGGAACTGCAGGTCCGCGAAGGAGGAATGATTCCCGCGGCGGTTCGAGCGCAAATTGAAGCCGCCGCCGCCTGGTTCGACTATTTCGCCGAATTCATGTCCTGCGAGAAGGGCGAGCTTTACCGGCAATTCGGCAATGCGACGGTATTGGTGGATCGCGAACCGATAGGAGTATGCGCCCTTTTCACTCCTTGGAATGTGCCCGTCGCCCTAAGCGCGATAAAACTCGCGCCAGCGCTCGCTGCCGGGAATTCCGTCGTGTTCAAGCCCTCCGAAGAAACGCCGTTCGTAACGAGAAGGCTGGTAGATCTATTGCATGCATCGGGTTTGCCCGACGGCGTTTTGAACTGCATCAACGGTGGCGGAGCGACGACTGGTTCGGTGCTCGCGCGGGCCAAGGGCATCGACATGATCTCCTACACCGGCGGACCGGTCGGAGGGAAAGCAGTGGCGACGGCAGCGGCACAAAGTCTTATTCCCTGCGTTACGGAGCTCGGAGGCAAGTCGGCGACAGTCGTTTTCGACGACGCGGATCTGGCTTCGGCCTTGCCGGGCGCCTTGGCGTCGATTTACTCGGTGAACGGCGAGGCCTGCCTGGCGGGATCGCGAATCCTGGTTCAGGAAAACATTTCGGACGAATTCACCAGACGCTTCAAAGAGGCCTCGGCGAACCTGAAGATCGGCAATCCGACTGAAGAAGGTGTTGGCATGGGTCCCATGATAAGCGCAAGCCACAGGAATCGGGTTCTCGGCTTTTATGAAAGCGCCCGAGAGGACGGCGACGAAATTCTTTTCGGCGGCGAAAGCGACGTACCCGGCGGTGGATTCTACGTCGAACACGGCGCGGTCGTTGTTTCGTCTTCGCGTAGCCGGATATGGAGAGAAGAAGTGTTTGGACCAATTGCCGCCATTCGATGCTTTAGCGACGAAGCCGAAGCGATAGCGTTGGCAAACGACAGCGACTACGGACTCGCCGGATACGTCTGGACGCGTGATTTGGGCCGAGCGATGCGAGTAGCCCGAAATATGAGAACCGGCACGGTCGTGATAAATTCGCCGTTCATGCGCGAACTGAACGCTCCGTTCGGAGGATACAGAAACTCCGGCGTCGGACGCGAAGGCGGAATGTACAGTTGGATGAACTTCACTCAAGCGAAGACGACCGTAGTTCGGCACGACTAGGATGGAATTATGCTTGGCAAAAAACGGATAATCGTCACAGGCGCCGCCCAGGGAATCGGCGCGTCGCTCGCCGAAGGATTCGCGAAAATGGGCGCGAGCGTCGCTCTTGCCGACATTCGCGACCCGACGGATGCGGTTCATAGAATCAAGGAACGGAAGGGCGCGGCTATCGGTATCAGCATGGACGTCACTTCTCTTTCCGACTGCGAACGGCTGGTATCTGAGACAGAAACGGCGTTTGGCGGCGTGGACGGTCTCGTGAACAACGCCGCGCTCTTCGCTGCGCTTCCCATTCAGGGCTTCAACGAAATCAGCGAAAACCTTTGGGATCAAGTCATGGCGGTCAATGTAAAAGGAGCCTGGCTCTGCGTTCGCGCGGCGGTTCCGGCCATGGAGAGAGCCGGAGGCGGGTCGATAGTCATGATTTCTTCCAACCGAATATTTCATGGATATCCGGGAATGCTTCATTACGATGCGTCCAAGGGCGCCGTACTTGCGATGGCGCGTTCCCTAATCCGCGAATTGGGGCCTAGCAACATAAGAGTCAACACGATCGCGCCGGGCCTCACCATGTCCGAAGGAGTGCTGGCACGACCCGGAATAGAAGAAAGAGCTGCTGAGATCGTCGCTTCCCGCTCGCTGGCAAGAAGCCAGATACCGGAGGATTTGGTAGGGGCTACCGCCTTCTTCCTCAGCGACGCCGCCGAATTCGTGACCGGTCAATCTCTCAGCGTCGACGGCGGAGGCAATATTCACTAAGGGAGCGGACCATTGGCAATCGTAAAAGTTACCATCCTCGAAGGCAGGGACCTAGAGACCAAGAACCGCCTTATCAAATCGCTGACGACAGCTGTCATCGACACGCTGGGGGCGGAGCCTCAGCAGGTTCGGGTCGTTATCAACGAAGTCAAGGAGGGCAACTATGGAGTTGCGGGTCGGGCGGTATCAAAGAGCGTCCGAAAATGAACACCGCTCAGATTCTCGCCATCTCGAAGCAACGGTGAGCTGAATGCCCGAACCCGCGCAGATCCGCGCGTACGTCGAAGGCCCAGCCGGAATCGTGCAATTCGCGCGCCCTGAAGCCCGGAATGCTCTTACGGATACAATGCTGGCCGAAACGCGCGAAGCGATGGCGTCCTGGGAGTTGGACGGCCGCGTTTCCGCGGTGATCCTGACCGGAGACGAGCAAGCTTTTTGCGCGGGAGGCGACGTAAAGAAGACGGCATCCGCCAAGATGCCCCCTTTCGAAAAGTATCGCTATCGCATGACGGCATCCGTCTGGCACGAGTTCATTCGATATATTGGCAACTACGCGAAGCCCGTCATTGCGGCGGTTGAAGGCTATTCTCTCGGCGGAGGGCTGGAGATCGTGCTTCGTTGCGACTTCGCGGTCGGCTCTGACGCCGCCATATTCGGCATGACGGAGGCGAAACTCGGATTGTTCCCGATTCTTGGAGGAGCGTGGTCGCTGTCCCGCGCCGTCGGCAGCCGGAAGGCGCGGGAACTAGCCTACACCGCGAGGCGAATTGACGCCAAGGAAGCGCTGGAAATCGGCATCCTAAACCACGTTGCGGAGAAGGGCGAGGCGCTCAACAGGGCAAAGGAAATCGTCGGCGAGATCTCGGAGAACGCCCCGTTGGCGGTCATGGCGCTAAAACAGGCGATCAATCGCTCGCATAGCCAAAGTTTCGAGGAGGCGCTAGTCGCGGGAGGCGACCTCTCCGCCATGCTGGCTTTTTCCGAGGATCGCAAGGAGGGGATTCGAGCGTTTCTCGAAAAGCGAAAACCCGAGTTTAAAGGCAACTGAGCGTGACCTATGACGCGATCGTGGTCGGCGGCGGCCACAACGGCCTGACCTGTGGCGCCTATCTGGCGCGCGCGGGCAAGCGAATACTGGTGCTGGAATCAAAGAGCGTAGTAGGAGGCGCCGCTGTAACCGAAGAGTTTTCGCCCGGATTCAGAGCTTCGACATACAGTTTCATCATGGGGCACCTGCACCCTAAAGTGATTGACGATCTGGAACTGCGAAAATTCGGGCTGGAGCGCATCCCGGTTCCCGACGTGATCAATCCAACTGACGACGACTGCATCGTTTTCACCAAGGATCCGGAAAAGAATCGAAACCAGATCGCGCGATTCTCGCGACGCGATGCCGAGAAATACGGGAAGTTTCTCGATCAGCTTCAAGCCGCTGTGAACATCCTGCGCTCGTTGCAACTGGAAACGCCCGCCGACCCGTTTCGCACCGATCCGCTCGGACTATGGCGCACCGCCCGGCTGGCATGGAAACTGCGAAAGCGGCAGCACGAGATTCACTCCCTGATCAGGACATTTTCGCTCTCCGCCCACGACTTTGTGGATCGGTGGTTTGAAACCGATATCGTCAAGGCCAAGTTCATGTTCTGGGCGACGATCGGAGGAAATGTCGGTCCCTATTCGCCGGGTACGGCGTTTTATCTGGTTGCCCATCTAATCGGTCAGACAGGCATGAGCTTTGCCAGAGGCGGAATGGGATCGATTTCCAACGCCATCGCCAAATCAGGCGAAGCGCACGGCATGAAGGTCCGCACTTGCGCCCCGGTCGATGAAATTCTGGTTGCAAACGGGCGAGCTACCGGCGTGCGTCTGACTTCCGGCGAAGAAATTCGCTGCAAGCGCGTTATTGCGGCTACCAATGCCAGGGTTACTTTCGGCGGAATGGTTCGCCGAAACAATCTACCCGGCGAATTCATGGAATGGATCGACGGCTATCGCTCGCGCGGCAAAAGCTTCAAATTGCTTTGCGCTGTAGACCGCCTTCCGCAATATCGCGGTTTCAGCCGGGAAAAGACCGGCGTCGAGTATCCGGCCTATGCCCATATCTGTCCGACTCCCGCATTTCTCGAGCGCGCCTTCGACGAAGCGAAATACGGCTGGTATTCCACCGAACCATTCCTTTCACCGATCGTGCCTACCTACTACGACGATACTCTGGCGCCGGCGGGCAGGCATGTGGTGACGTTTCAGGGAGGCGTTACTCCGTACTCGCTGACCAACGGAACATGGGACCAGGAAAGACCGCGCCTGGTCGAAAACGTCTACAAAGTCATGGATCGCTTCGCACCCGGGTTTTCCGAAAGCGTTATCGACTACCGGTTGTTGCTTCCAAAGGACATCGAGAACGATATCAATCTCCCCGGTGGGAATTCCCAGCATGGCGAACTGACACTGGATCAGCTTTTTTTCATGCGTCCCGTTCCCGGATATGCCGATTATCGATCTCCGATCAAGGGCCTGTATCAGTGCGGGGCCTCCACCCATCCGGGCGGCGCGGTTTCGGCCGTTCCGGGCCACAACGCCGCGCGCGAGGTACTTAGGGGTTGGAGATGGAGTTAGGCATCGGAGCACGAATTCGGCAGGGCAACATTATCGAGTTTCAAGCGACTGCGGGGCGGCGGCGGTTGTGGACTTTGCGTGAAAGATTGAGTCGGGGGGCAAGGCGCCGATCGGCAATCAAGCGAAGCTGCTAGCGCCATCGGCGGGCCGAGGACGAGGGCTGCATTTCCGCCCGTATTGGCCGGACGTCGCGAGAGCCGCTGAAGTCGCTACGGCCAATAGCCAACTTGATTGAGAAAATACCCCAAATATTCAAAGTCGCAGTTGATTTCCTCATCATCATTGGCAATTCGCGTGTGAATTCCCCAGCATCTTACCGCCAACATTGAATGTAAAATAGCGCAGAACAGGATTGCTTGACCGCGGTCAAGCAACGTGTTGAATCGAGAATGCCCCGAGAGCAGACGATTGTCCGCGCGATCGCAAATGTCCGTCGGCTGCATTTTTTGAAAATTCGCGAGGCGTCCCGTGTCGGGTATGCGGGATCGTTGCCAACCTGCGATACAGCTTCAATCGGTTCCGGAAGCCGGAAGAGGCCTGCGGCGAGTCGCCGATGATATAGATATCGCGGCATCGGGCGGAAATCGGCAGCTGCGTCGCAACCGGTATTGAGTGTTTCGTGGTCGTGCTCGCGTCGGTCCGGCCTGCATTGGGGCGGGAGCATGTAGCCGAAAAATAGGCCAAGCAAGGCAAGTCGGCGTTGAATACGATAAAATTTCGTTCCGCGAACTCGAGACCACTTGAACATTCCACTTGCGCAAACGCATCCGGAAGGGGGGCGAAGTATCGCATTGAATTCGTGCGTCCCGATCTCCTGCCCTTAGCTTCTATCGAAAGCGGACATGGATCCGGCATTGTCGAACGGCGCATAGTCTCGTTGCGACAAGCGGCTGGAATTCGGCTGAAAAAAAGCTGAAAACGCTCTCGCCACGAATTCCTTCCGTCCTGAATGGCCGCGGTTCTCAGGAGGCAAGCGAGCCTGATCGGAGCCTGCCAGAGTGGCATGGCATCGGTTCGTTCGAAAGGGAATTGCGTTTGTCCGCTAGTGGGATTAAGGTGGGAAGCGGGAAAGGGCGAATCTGAACTGGCTATTCGGAGGAATCATGCCGCACAACGTAAAGATCCCGGACTATGTAATCGACCGGATCATGGCAAAACGCGGGAGGCTGGCGGTCTTCAAGGATTTCGAGGCTTCGAAGACGGCGCTTCTTGTAATCGACATGCAGAACTTCTATGTCGCCGAAGTCGACACGGCGATCTCGATTGTTCCCAATATCAATCGCATCGCCTCGGCGTGCCGCGAAAAAGGCGCAGCGGTATTTTGGGTCATCATGCGGTGCGCGGACGAAGAAGGCTCACCGAGCCAATGGCCGCTCTACCACAATTTCTTCTTTACCGAGGCCAAGGGGCAAAACCACTTGACCAAGCTTAGTCCGGGCAATCCCGGATACGAAATCTACCCCGACCTTGATGTCAGAGAAGAGGATAGCATTGTCACTAAGCGCCGTTTTTCGCCATTCGTAGCCGGGGCCTCCGACCTGCACGAACGACTGCAGGAAATGGGAATCGAAAACCTGATCGTAACCGGTACGGCTACAAACATGTGCTCGGAGTCTACTGCCCGGGATGCGATGATGCTGGACTACAAGGTTGTGATGGTTGAAGACGCGAATGCCGCTCGCTTTGACGATGATCATTTGGTCGGATTGACATCATTTTACCAGAGTTTCGGCGACGTTCGAAGTACGGACGGCGTGATCGGAATGATCAGTTAGGGCGAGTCCTTGCAGGAAATCAACCGTGCGGAACCCGTCGAAATTTCGGTGCCTTAGACGATTAATCCGTCGCGGATTTAATTGAAACTCCAAGCATATCGTGGCACCTAGCGAGAGTGTCCCGAGGGGCAATCTAAACAAGTATAGGAGATACAAATGATAACGAAACCAATAATTTTCGCCGGAGCGATGGCCCTGATCGGCTCAGGGGCGATGGCTGATTGCGAAAATACTGTACCTGTAAAGTCGTTGACCAACGCCTTCCCTGCCTACGTCATTATGACGGATGTCATGAAAGGCTGCGGAAACTTCGAGGCGGAGCTTGACAAGGACCATCGGCTAAAGGTGCAGGACGTACTGTCGTCCGATCCGGCGCTTTACACGATTGTCGGCGTTGCGAACGCGACTTCGGTGCCCTTGTTCGATCAGGAATTGGTGCGCCCGCTTAACGATCTGATAGAAAAACACGGTCAGAATCTCAATGAGAACCAGTTCATCACTATCGACGGCAATGTGCTGGCCGTGGCGGCTCTCTTCAATACGCAGCATCTTATGTACCGCGAGGACATCTTCAATGATCTCGAAATCGAGGTGCCTACAACCTGGGACGAAGTATTCGAGGCGGCCGAAACGATAGAGGCGGCCGGCCTGGTCGATTATCCGCTAGGCGGATATTACATGGCTGGCTGGAATCTCGGTTTCGTTTTTGTCAACCACTATCTCGGCGAAGGCGGAGCATTCCTTGACGAGAACAACAACCCGATCATTGACGCCGATAAGGCCTACCTTGTCATGGAGCGCATGAAGACAGCCGCTTCCTACATGGACCCGGAATACCTGGTGTCGGATACGACATTTGTCACCAAGCAATTTCAGCAAGGCAAAATCGCAATAGCCAATCTTTGGGCGAGTCGGGCCGGTGCGGTCAATGACCCCAACGAGAGCACCGTTGCCGGAAATATCAAGATGGCGGCTGGGCTTATGGGTTCCGCGCAGCCCGCTTCCACGGTTTGGTGGGATGGCTGGGTAGTAGCCAAAAATATCACTGACGAAGAGGCGGAAGCCGGGTTCAAGCTGATTGCTGCTGCCATGGATCCGGCGGTTATAGCGGCCAACAACGATGCCGCGGTGTGGCTGGCGAACGGTTTCACTCCCGGTTTGGCGGCGGTAGGAGCGGCGGCGACCGCCGAGGCGGGAGCTCCCGCCTATCCCGCCACCAAGGCGATGGCCGTGATGCATACCGCTCTTGGCAACGGTCTTTCGGCGTATATGACCGGCGACAAGGATGCCGAAACGGCGCTGGCGGATATTCTGGCCGACTACGAAGTCGCGGCCAAGGAAGCCAATCTCTTGTAGACGACCTAAAAAAGAAATTTGCGGGGGCCTCTTCGATGAGGCCTCCTTTTCGATCACCACTACAATTGGCAGCAGGCTGCAGGGGCGCGAACGATGCGATTTAAGGCATTCGCAA
This sequence comes from Albidovulum sp., assembly GCA_028823855.1. GTDB lineage: Bacteria > Pseudomonadota > Alphaproteobacteria > Rhodobacterales > Rhodobacteraceae > JAPPFL01. The sequence goes on along the minus strand of JAPPFL010000032.1, from coordinate 158,490 downwards.
TGTTTGTCGGACCATCTTTGATCCTAATGCTGATTTTTATAGCGGCGCCGTTGGTGACTGTTTTCTGGAACTCGTTTTACGTAACCAAGCCCCAATATGAAAAAGTAGAGGTAGAAACCTGTACGCCAGGTTTTCCTAAGCCCAAGTGCACGACCGCAGTCAAGCAGCTTCCGCTCCTAGATGAGAACGGGAAGGTCGTTACGGAGACAAGTTTCGTAGGGCTGGAAAGCTATATTAATGTGCTCGAGCCGAACCGTCTTCGAGCCGCGCTTGAGGCTTTGGATTGGAACGCTCTAAACAATATCGAGTTTTGGCAGGCGCTTCGCTTCACGCTTCTCTTTACGCTGGTCACAATGCCGCTCGTAATTGGAACTGGCCTCCTAATTGCGTTGACGGTCAATGGTACTATCCAGTCGATCAAGGGACCGGTGATTTTCGTATCGCTACTGCCATTCATTATTACTCCGGTTATCGGCGCACTGTCTATTCGCTGGCTCTTTATCGGAGACGGAATTCTCACTGCGGCGCTTGAAGCCTGGCTGGATCGCGACATAGCGATGTTTGCTCAAGGCTGGACCATCGAGATTTTGATGTATGTGTACCGGGTTTGGCATGTTGCGCCGTTCGCTTTCGTCGTATTCTATGCAGGGCTCCAGACGCTGAACAACGATACGCTGGAGAGCGCTATCGTCGACGGAGCAAATCGATTCGAGCGACTGAGATACGTGGTAATTCCGCACTTGATGCCTTTGATTATTTTTGTCCTGCTCATTCACCTTATGGATGCCTACCGCGTGTTCGAGGAAATCGTCGGATTTTCCAGCCAAGCTTATGTAATCTCATTGCAATGGCTGACTTACGATTTCCTGATGCCGGACGAGGCAGGGACGCGATCCATTAGCCGGGCATCGGCAAGCGCTATGCTGACCATGGTCGGGATTATCGTTTTGCTGGTCATTCCGCTGCGGCGCGCCTGGCGGGACCGCAGGAAGATCCACTGATGTCCGTTCCAAAATCAATGGAAAAGCCGTTTTGGCTCAAACTGCTGTCGAACGGCTTCCTATCCTTGTGGTGCCTTCTCGCCGCCTTTCCGATCGCCTGGATTGCGATCATGTCTTTCAAGACGCCGTTCGATGCGTTTTCGCCGAATCCCTTTAATGTAATTTTCGGACCGGCAACGCGATCGCTGGGCCACGGGCTGACGACGCTGGAGATTGCTGCCGGGCTAGCACTTGCATATTTCCTAGTCGTCCTGGCGTTGCGCTGGCTACCTAGGCAAGTAGCGCACTACACTCCCGCCGGGTACGGCGCTTTCGGCTGGCTAGTCGCCGCTCTGCTATTCGGATTTGTCGCTATCATTCTCTTCCTCGTCGTTATTCCAGCTGTCACCGGCCCGTTGAACCCGCTGCTGGGACCGCTTGGACGGGATATTCTGGGATTGACAACCGAGCATTACGAAGCGGTCTGGATCGACCGCAACTTCGTGCGGAATTTCGGAAATTCGATGTTGGTAACGGGAGGCGTGGTCGCTATCTCGCTGACGGTTGGAACGCTTGCGGGCTATGGGTTGGCGCGCTCGGGCACCGACCTCGCGTTCTGGCTCCTCATTGTCGCGTTGATTTTCCGAGCACTGCCGCATTCGGTGCTAGTTGCAGGCTACTTGCCGGTTTTTATCAAGTCGGCGGAAATCCTGCGTCCGATTCTGGGAGAATTTGCGCCGACGCTGTACGGAAAGCCCTGGGCCGTAATAATCGTACTCGTATCGATTAACCAGCCGTTTACGATTTGGATGCTCAGCAGTTTCTTCCAAAATATACCTTCTGAACTTGATGAAGCGGCGCGGGTCGACGGCTGCAGTCATTTTGAAGCGTTTCGACGCGTCATTATGCCCGTAATGTGGCCGGGAGTAATCACTGCCGGCTTGTTCAGTTTCCTGCTCGCCTACAACGATTTCCTGGTAACTTCGCTATTGCTTGATGCTCGCAACATGACCATGGTGCCGGCGATTGCCGGCATGTTCAACCGTGAAACGACGGCATCCGACGAAGTGCAGGCAATAGCGGCCGCGGTGTCGATCACGGCGCCATTGTTCGTCCTTGTACTCGTTTTTCAAAAGCAAATCGTGTCGGGACTAACGGCTGGCGCGGTCAAGGGATGAGAAACTCGGATCATCGAAACTTATATCCAATAACAGCGCCAAAAGTACGCTAATCCTCCCGAATTTCGGCAAAGCGGCAATCCGGTCGCCCGAAGTCTAAGGTTCCCGAAAGGGCGAATGCTGAAACCGCGGTCGGTTAGGAAATCGTCCGCGTCCGCGCAATATAGGCTTGACCCAAGCTGGCTGTTCGGAACCCAAGATTGCTCCGCATGAAAACCAACATGCTGCGAAGGACTGGCGGCCAATTCGGTTTGGCCGAGGCGATGCTTCCGAGCCAGGCCGCGCGACTTCGCGAAGTTTTTTTCTAAATGGCGAGCGTCTTTTGTTCAGACCAGCAATTGTTGAGGAACAGCCCTAAATCGAAAGCGTGTCGATTCCGGCGGAATCCGCCGCGGTGGCCTCCCCAAGGGTCGAGAAGTTAGCCATCGAGATCTTCTCGGATGTCTTCGATTTGGGGGCGATTGCGATGCATGCGCATTCGCTAAGATTTCCTGGATCGGAAAGCGTTTAGTAGAAGTAGCATTCGCGAATGCACCTAGTCTGCCAGAGCTTTTCCGAATGGGCGGAAAACTGGACAGGCCAGGGTCAGATTTTGACCAAAATACGACCGTTCTCGATCTTGGTGGCATAGGTCTGCAAATTCTCGCAGGCCGGGGGCGTTTCAACTTCTCCAGTCGAGCAATCGAAAATCGAGGCATGTTTCGGACATTCGATGGTATTCTCTACAACCAGGCCTTCCGCCAAGTGCACGTTTTCATGTGTGCAAAGCCCGTCGGTGCAAAATACGTTGTCTTCGTGGTCGCGCACGATGATGAAGGATCGCTCGCCATGATCGTAGCGAATTACGTCTTCGGCCTCGATGTCGTCGGCAGCGCAAGCGTCGATCCAGTCGGCCATCCAATTCTCCTTTGTCAGCTCTGCGTTACAAGCGAAACCGAGCGGCCCTCGATCGCGCCGATCCTTGCAGTTTCGAGGACGGTAAGCGGTCGTTCGCCATCAAGGACCGTCAACGGCGGCTAAGCGCCTTGGCGCACGGACCGCGCGAAACCGGTGTAGTCGTCCCGGCGGCGTCCTTGTTGGGAAGGCACGCGCCTGCCGCGCGCGGCGGTATAAATCGTACCCCGGTTCGATTCCGGCACTTAGCCCCAAACCTCGGGATTGTCTGCTGGGCGTATGCAGGCAAATATCGACTGAGCCTGCCCATCCGTGGTCGAAGACACATAGCTGCCGAGGTCCCTAAATGATCCGCCCGTGGGACCGGCGTCTAGGGTATGCGCACCATCTTGGTCCATCCGCGAATGCACTCGCGACAACTTTTTTCAGCTTCTGAATGTCGGCAACAAACCGGCGTACGTGATAGACGCCGAGCGGCGCGCCCTTGGCATTGGCCGCCACACCCAAATCTCGAGCCCCTTGCGATCTAGGCGCGAATGGCTTGTCGGCGATTACGCGGAGCCCTGCCTCAATCCACTGCGGCACGGGCGCCCGCCGAGTGTGCGAAGGCATTGCGATGGTGATCGCATCCACGGTATCCAAGGCGATCATGTCGGTCAGGCTCGCGTAGATAGGAGTGTCCGTCCAGTCGGCCCGAGCCTTGCCTCTGGTTGCGGGAGCGCGGGCGGCAACGCCTGCCAATTCGCAACCCTCGACCGCCACGATGAAGAGGCTATGGAATTGGTGCCCCAATTGCTGTATCCCGCAACTCCGAACCGCATAACTCAGATTTCCTGCGGTTGGTAGTCGGCCGGGGTGCTCGGTAAAACCTCATGCATGAGTGCCACGGACTTCTCCAGGCCTTCCAGCGAGTTCAGGAGTACGTCCTTATGCTCAAGCGATAGCCAGCCGTCGTAGCCTGCCATCTTCAAGCGATAGCAAAATCGGCGCCACCATTCCTCGCCATGGCCGAAGCCGAGTGTGATGTAGGACCAGCTGCGCGCGGGAATGTCCAAGAGGCTGCCGTTTTCCAACAGGCTCGTAGTAGCTTGTACTGGCGCGTTCAGCATCGCGTCCTTGGCATTTACGTGGTAGACGGCATCGCCCAGTGTTTCGGCGGCAATCAGAGGGTCGGCTCCCATCCAGAACAGGTGGCTTGGGTCGAGGTTGGCGCCCACGCTCGGACCGACGGCTTCTCGCAGCTTCTTCAGGCCTGGGACGTTGTAGACGCATTGGTTGCCGTGGAGTTCAAGCGCGATCTTCCCGACACCGCTTTCGCGAGCAAGTGCAACGATGTCTTCCCAGAAGGGGATCAGTCTTTCCTCCCACTGGCAGCGCAGGATCTCTTGTGTCTCCGGCGGCCAGCTTGATACCGCCCAGTTCGGCATCAAGTCGGTGGCGTTGCCTTCGGGAAGCCCCGACATGGCACACACCGTCGTGATTCCCATCTCTCCGGCAACGAGGATCGTGTCCTTCAATCCCTTGCCTTGGGCGGGATCGGCAGGATGAAGCGGGTTGCCGTTGGCGTTGAGGCTGATGATTTCGAGCCTCCTGTCCACAAACGCCGTCTTGAATGCCGCTTGCGCGGCCGGATTGCCGAGCATGGTCTCCAGATCAAAATGCGGGGCGGTAGACCATCCGCATGTGTTGACTTCGATGCCATCGACGCCTATGCGGGCGGCATTGTCGAGCAACTCGTCGAAAGGCATGCCACCGAGGCTGTCGGATACGAAACCAAGCTTCATGAGCCGCATTCCTGTCGGGCGAACATCTCATAAGCGCTAGTGCGTCCCTCGCCCAGCATCTGATCTCCAATTTTTGTGACTTTCGCCGCCGCTTAGCCGTTCCAGCTATCTGGCGCAATTCTCGGGAAGACGCCGGTCTTTGACCAAGCCGAGGAAAGCGCGGTGGCGGTGGCTGTGAGCTTCGGCAAAGCTCCCGCACCGGACGGAATCGCAAGCGCTACTACTAGCTAGCATCATGTCGGCGGACGTTAAGGCGAAGTTGTACGTTTCGATGGACTTGCCCGCAAGTTCAGCGTTCGCGTCATTGGCGTTGTCTGCGTCGTTGCGGCATTCGATTGCGACACGCCCGTTATCGGAAGTTTCCGGTACCGTCGGGACCGGGGCGACGACATCGTCAAACCGTTTCGGCTGTCCAGCGCCGATCTCAAAGCACTCTGTTCCCAACATATGCCGCTCAATTTTTGTATTTTGCGATGCAGGATTGGCGTTCGCTATCGCTCCGATACAACTTTTGACCGGTGTTTCCACATTGCGGTCGGCGATTTGAATCATCGAACTCCTTCCAAGGCGGCAAATGGAGAGCGCGGAATTCCTTTCGACATAGCGCAGGTCATATCGTCGCATGAAACCAAGCATGACCTGCCGTGAACCGTCATCTTGCTCCGCCTCCGCGGCCTTGATTCGTTCCGACTGGAATTGCGCAAGCTGTTGTTCACATGCCATCCGATTCCCACTTTGTTACCCGCATGGCTTAGAGGGACGGGAGTTAAGTCGTTGCTCGCCCCAATTACGGCATCGAAATCGTCGTGCGTAATCGAAAACTCTGCATATGTGTCGGCATCAGCCCCTCTACATGTGCAGGCAACGGCGTGCGAATTTGCTTTGTCCAAGTCGCAGGCCTTTTGCAGTTTGGCGCAAGACCGGACTTTCGCCACGAATTTCGCGTTTTCGGGGCCAATCGGCACTGCGCCGATTGCGGCAAATTTAACTATCAATTTAGGCTTGCTCTTCCTATCGAATCGGGGCGCCAGGAAACCGCCGTGCCGCATGGGGCAAATGAGAGAAACGCGCAATCATGTATGGCCCAACGACGGAGGGCGTTCTTCTTGGTTTTGCGCATAGCCTTCAAGCTCGGCCTCAAGATCAGCCATGGATTCTCCGCCTGCCATCAGATCCGTAATTTCTTCGCGCGTCTTGTCCCCCTTCCGAAAATCGGCGGCAACGGCCCCGCGAATAAGGACCGCGAAGTGATCTCCGACAGCGAGCGCATGCATGACCTGATGGGTGATGAAAATCACGGCAAGCCCGCGCTGCTTTGTTTCATTCACGATGCGCAGCACGTGCGCGGCCTGCTTGACTCCAAGGGCTGCAGTCGGTTCGTCTAGGATCAAAACCCGTGCGCCAAAATACACCGCCCGCGCAATGGCGATCGACTGGCGTTCACCTCCCGAAAGACCGCCAACTAGCCGATCGCCATCGTCAATCCGGGTGATGCCAAAGTCTCGTACTGCCTTGACCGCGATCTCGTTGGCTTTCTTGCGGTCGAAGACAGTGAAGGGCCCCCATTTTTTTTGGGGTTCGACTCCAACGAAAAAAGACCGGCCGATCGACATCAACGGGAAGGTGCCGCCGAACTGGTGTAGGGTGGCGATGCCGCGGTCGGCAGCGTCGCGGGGACGGTCGAACTCTACCGGTTTACCGTCCATCAGAATCGTGCCCGACGTTGGTTTATGCACGCCGGCAAGAATCTTGATGAGTGTCGACTTGCCGGCACCGTTGTCGCCAAGAAGGCAAAGTACTTCTCCCTCGTGCACTTTTAGGGAGATTTCGTGTAGCACGTCGATCGGGCCGAAACTCTTTTCGACATCTCGAAGTTCCAGGACCGGGATTATTGGGGCCATGGGATCAAGCCTTCATTTTCTTCGGTACGTAGCTCAGCGCCTTTTCCCGAAACGTCTCGTTCATACCGACCGCGATCAGCAGTACCGCGCCGATAATTAGGTTCGACCAATTGCGGTCGATCTGCGTAAAATAGATGCCCTGATTCACGATGGCAAATGTCAGCGTGCCGAAGAATATCCCTATAACGGAGCCGAATCCTCCGGTCAGCAGCACTCCGCCGACGACGACGCTGACGATGGCGTTGAAGATAAAGTTCATGCCGCCGGAAACCTGGGCCGAGTTGAACAGAATGGCCTGACACATGCCGACAAATGAAGCCGCGGAAGCGGACAGAATGAACAGAATGATCGTAACTTTGCTTGTCGGAATGCCCAGATTGCGAGCGCTGTCCCGATCACCGCCCATCGCAAAGATCCAATTTCCGTAGCTGGTCCGGTGAAGGACAAAGGCGAAGATGGCTGTCAGGATGAGCCACCAAATGATGATGACCTGATGGCTTCCGCCAATCAGCTGCCCAAATGCAAATTTTGCCCAGTCCGGTGCAGTTAGCGGAACACTGGCATTGCCTGTCAGAAGCACCGATGCGCTAAGGATTATGCCTTGCATTGCAACCAGCGATCCAAGCGTGATGATAAGCGATGGCACCGTGGTCCGCACAGTCAGAATGCCATTCACGAAGCCGACCAATATGCCGACGCTGAGCGCGCCAAGCATTCCGATCGCGATCGGATACCCGTAGTAGCCCGAAAGAATCGCTGTGGTCATCGACCCTGCCGGAATCATTGCGCCAATTGATATATCCAGCTCGCCGGAGATCATCAGGAGGCCGACCGGGATCGCCACGATGCCGAGGTTGGCCGCGAAGTTGACCCAACTCGCAGCGCCGAAGAGCTTCCCCAGATCCACGCCGCCAAAGATAACGTAAAAGACGATAACGGCCGCAAGGCTGATAATCGTAGCAGCTTCGGGGCGGCGAAGAAAATGGCTGAACTCGTTCATTTTAAAGCCCTTACGGTGCCTTTTTTGCTGCGAAGCTCAGTGCCGTTTTTCTGAAGCTGTCATTGCTAAGGACGGCGATCAACAAAAGCGCACCAATTATTACACTTCCAATGTTCGGATCGAGGCCGCTGAAAAAAATGCCCTGGTTCACGATTGAAAACGTAAGAGTGCCCAAGACGATTCCGATGACCGAGCCCGCGCCTCCTGTCAGAAGGACGCCACCGATCACGACGCACATGATTGAGTTGAAGATAAAAGCCTGACCGGTCAGCACTTGCGCACTCTGATAGGTCAGCACTTGGCCGACCCCAACAAAAGCAGCGGCAAAGCCGCTGAGCATGAAGAGTCCAATCGTTAGCTTTCGAGTCGGGATGCCGGCGTTTCGCGCACTTTCCCGGTCGCCGCCAAGCGCATAGATCCAATTGCCGTAGGGCGAGACATGCAAAAGATAGAAGACAATGACAATGAATGCGGCCCACCAGAACATCGTCACTTGAAACATGCCGCCGACGAACTGACCCAGTAGAGCCTTGGTTACGGGGTCCGGAACAATGAAAACCCCGGTGCTGCCGGCAATCAAGACGGTGAAGCCGAGCGTTAGCCCCATGACGCCGAACATCGTGCCGATGGTAACGATGAGCGAAGGAATGGAAGTGCGTGTGACAAGAAAGCCGTTCACGAAACCGACCATCAGGCCGACGACGAGTCCCGCGAGGATTCCGATGATTTCGGGTGCGCCATAGTGACTTGAAACAATAGCGACGGTCAGTGACGAAGCGGGGATCACCGATCCTACGGATAGGTCCAGTTCTCCTGCAATTATCAGGAGCCCGACGGCCAGTGCAACAATTCCAACTTCTGCGGCGGTGTTCAGCCAGCTGGAGAACCCCGGCGCGCCAAGGAATACTCTGCCACCAAGTGCCGCAAAGAAAATGTACACTACGACCATTCCCAAGAACGAACCGGTTTCGGCTCTCCGCACAAGACGCCCCAACATGCGGGCCGCACTTCGCTTATCCTTGGTTGTCGTTGACATTGTCAGTCACTGGATCCCTGCTACACAGGATCAATACACGCGCTTTGTCAAGTTTAAATGGCGAATTGAGGCCGCCCGAACGGGTCGCGCAGCCTCCGGTTCAGGCATTTCTCTCAGCGGGTGCCTGCTTTCACCCCGGCCAGAGTGGCGTCGACGGTGGAAGCGTCGATAACTCCCGGGCCGGTCAGGATTTCACGCGTTGGTACAGTGAGTCCGTAGTTGACGAAGCCGTTTAGGATCGAAACTGCAAGATAACCCTGATGATAGCCCTGCTGGTCGATAGCGCAGGCTTGAGAGCCGTTTTTAATGTTGTTCAGGATCGACTCGTCGAAGTTCATGCCGCAGACCTTGACCTGACCAGTCTTACCGGCCTGGGCGATGCCGCTTACGGCCGAGTTTGAGTCGACATTTCCGATCGTAAATACGGCGTCGATATCCGGGTTCTGCAACAGGTGCGCTCGCACCGCCTGGGCGACAGCGGTAGCCGAGCCAAAGGAGGTCGCCGGCAACGGCAGAACCGAGCCCTCGCCGCCTACGTTGGTAATGCCCTCGATGAAGCCATTACAGAACGCTTCGATGTTGGCGGCACCTGGTAGTGTATTGATGCAGACGCCTTTCAAATTGCCCGCGTTACCAAGGTATTCGCCGGCAGCGACACCGCCCTTGTAATCGTTTGAACCTACGTAATTCATAGCACCTAGGCGGTCCGCGGCTTCGATGCCTCCGGCGTTGTAGATTACAAGCGGAATGCCCGCGTCGACAACGGCTTGAAATGCCGGATCCATAGCCTCCGGCACCCAGTTTGGACCAACGACCGCGTCCGCTCCCTGGTCGATTGCCTGACGGATGAGTTCCGCAGCATCGACGCCAAGGTTGTCGTAGTTCTGGGGGCCAAGCCACGTGACCGAGCCTCCCTGCGATTCGGCTACGATGCCGGCATCTTCGGCACCTCTTTTTACGATCGACCAAAACGGATCGTCCGGCTTGCCTCCTATCACGAATACATCGGCCGCCATTGCCGTGCCGGCTACGAGGGCCGCGGTCCCGGCACCTAAAAGTATCTTCGTTAGATTCATGGTTGGATTCCTCCTAGTTGATGAATGCCGCGAGCCGCGCGGCGATTGAATAGCGTTGCCAAACTTTCATTCCGCCATAAACTTGCTGGCCTTTATTTTAGCCTTCTTGCGGCGGAACCGCTCATTCATATGCTCGTCGGCTTCCTTGGATCCATCGTGCCAGTAGCCAAACCACTTATCGAGAGGCACCAGTCCGTCCGCGCCGTAGTTCACTTCGAAATACTTGTGGTGCAGGTAATGAGCGTAAGCATGGCTGTCGAGAGCTTTCTCCTTAGTCAACTCGAGCTTATCAAAGCCGATGTGCCCGTTGATCGCGCCATACCCGATGACGTGGCTGTTAAAGAGCATCACGATCGGATTTGACGGGATGACAAGGTGCCAAATGATTTCGCCGAAGTAGAGCAGGTGCTCAAGGGGATGCATGCTGAGCGACGACCACGGACTCGGATTGATCGAGTTGTGATGCACCGAATGGACATGCTTGTAGAGCCAAGGCGTGTGTATGAGACGGTGAATGAAGAAGAAATGGATCTCGTGAATCGCAGGCACGAGGATAACGAGCACGCAGAGCCAGATCCAGTTGTCTTGCCAATTGAGCCAAGTGCCTATGCCATTGGCATAGCACCAGAGCACGCCGACCTCGACCGCTGTCCAGATTGGAATGCCAAAAAAGAATGATCTCAGGAAGTTGTCTAGATTCTGGCTTGAGAACCAGAAGACGTCGGAGGGATATTCGGACGGAAACTTGCGGTTGTACTTGAACCGTGCGCCCTGAATGCGCTTGGTGTAGTAGAAAAGCTCAATGGCGCCGTACATCAGAAAGATGCCGACAGCGTTGGCTGCCAGCAGCCATAGCACCCAGCCCCAGGCAATCGACTGCATGGTTTCGATTTCTGGGATGATGAAGATCCAGTAAAGTAGCCCCGTGGCCATGTGGAAGGCGTTCCAGGGCCAGATGAAGTCAACCAGAAAGCGACCCAACCGGTTAAATTTTCCGAGCCAGAATGGCGCAATTTCCAAACGGGAACTCGGCGTCCAGTTGCCGCGCTTGTCTCGTGTTCCGTACTGGAGATCATCCATCGGATTGTCCCTCCGGAATCTTAGGTAGCCTTCTTCGAAAACTAATATCGGATCGATTAGCTAAGCAGAGCGTTCCAGTCAATAATTTTGAGCCAGCACGAGACATTTACCGTCAAAAAATCTCAAAATTAGATTGCGAAAATGAAACAAAATGGCGCAAACGGGCGTGTGCCATGCGGCCGACAATCAAAGTTCCAGCTTAAACTGCTGGAGAATCGGATTCAACGATAAAACAGGGCAGCCAACAATCCAATCGCAGTACGGGATGCAACCAAGAAATTGGCTTACAAGCCGCTGAATAGCCTTGATTTTGCTAACTTGGCTTGGCTAGGCATCAACTGCGAAAAAACAAAGGGTCTATCGTCTCGGGGTCCGGCTTCAGTAGAGCGACTGCGCGCTTTTCGTAAACTTGCGACCAAACTCTGGCAAGACCCGGCGCGATGCGAGACGATTTGTTCCAAACCGCACGAAGCAATCCGGAAAATCCGCGTCAAAGCAACCTGAAATTCAGCAACCGCGAGCACGGAAGGTCTAGCATCGCTGCGAAAGACTGAAATGATCAAAAAAAAGGAATGGCAAAATAAAAAACGGAAGAACGGGCGACCGAAATTATTCGGGATTTTGAAAGTCGCGGGTCCCTCCGGACCTCGATGGGCTTGCATCTCCGCCTTCAAAATTGAAAATCGCATGCATAGAAAGCAAGATGGAAAACCGACTATTGCCATGTTGACCGTGCGCAACCTTTCCGACGAGGTGCATCGCGCCTTGCGTGTGCGGGTGGCCCTAAAGAGCCGCAGTGCCGAGGCCGAAGTGCGCGCCATCTTGACGGAAACGGTCCTGCCGGAAGGACGCGCCTCGTTGGGGACGCTGCTGACCGCTGTCGGCCGACGCGCCAGGTTGACAGACGAAGAGTTCGCGGATTTGGCGCGACGCGCCGCAGCTCCGGCCCGGCCGATCGATCTCCGATGATCCTGTTAGACGCTAATGTGGTGCCGGTGCCGCTGCGCAGAGTTCCGGAGGCACGTGTCGCCGAATGACTCGACGCGCAAGCGTTGGAAACGCTGTTTCTTTCCGCCATTACTGACGCAGAGTTGCGATTCGGGGTCCGGGCGCTTCCGACCGGTCGCAGGCGGAACCAGCTGAAGGAGGACTTGGAGGGACAGGTGTTGCCAATGTTCGCCGGACGGGTGCTAGACTTCGAACTTGCGGCCTCGTGGGCCTATGCGGAGTTGACGGAGATGGCGCGCTCCGAGGGGCGGACTATGCCAATGTCCGCCGGTTGCATCGCTGCGACCGCCGTAGCCAAGGGCAAAACGGTGGCGACGCGGGACACCTCGCCGTTCAAGGCGGCGGGATTGAAGATTGTCGATCCATGGACGAGTAAGAAACGACTAGTGTACCGTGCCGCAGTGAATTGCAGAAATATCTTTTGCGATCGGATGGCGACGTGGATCCCTGGAGCTACGCGAGCGACCGGATCCATGCAGGGTTTCCTCTACAGGTAGAGTTAGGATAGGCATGGCAGGACCGCAGGTTCAAATTGTGTTGCGGGAGCGAATTGTCGCGAGCATAGCGAAGGATGCCGGTGAGCGAGGAACACGTGGCTGCGGTCGGCACGGCGAACGGAAATGGCGGTGCGGAGAAGCAGAAAAATACGGCCTTCGAGACATTCGCTCAGCTCATCGGCTGAAGAAAGCCCACGCACTGTCGCGCGGTCGCTAAACGACGAATTCGTCCACTTCCGTAGGAGAAGCTTTGGTCCAATACCGCGATTCGCAGCGAGGCGCGTCCCGGGCCGGCAGGCCGAACGATGTTCATAGCTCTCGCCACCCGTTTTTCCCGGCCTAATCGAATTCGGAATCAACTCCATGCTCGGCTAGCGCCGCTTCGGCTGTTCAAACCATGTCATGACAGGCACATGCTTCAACGGCAAGGGCATCCGCCGCACTTGCAGACCTAGGGACATGCACTCCAGCATCGCGGACATTTCCTAACGCATGGCAGTGCGCTTCGCCGATGTGCTGACCGTTAAACGAATTTCTTGAGCATATTCTTGGCTATGCTATCCGCCATACTCTCCGCAAAATCCCGTCCTGCGTCCAATTCCCGATGAGCAAATCTTGCGGTTGTCCCGACGTGTCCATTTCCAATGAGGCTTCCATCTATTGGAAACCGGGTCGCGGCAAGTCAGATGCTCCCGACACGCAGCTCTCTAAAAAATTGTGGATTCCCATGCCTTCAAGCCCGCTACCTTTGCATACGAAGTCTGTCGTGTCGTTCAAGATACTCAACAATCTACACTTAGGCTTCCCCCGGATCGCCTACGGATTATCCGATAGCTAAGGATCAGGCACGGTACCGACATTGCTTTTAGCAGCAGCGAGAAAGTTCAAGGTCCGGTTTTGAACTCCGGTATTCGGAGTTCCTAGGCTTTCAGGCCGCAATTTATTCGGCGAAAGTACAAGGCATCGTCCATTTGAAATCAGGTCAGCAACTCGTGAGCAATGTAAACGATCCCAGACAACTCAAGACAGATTTCCATTCAGACGACTGACGGTTCAATGCCGGCTTGTAGCTTTGAATCCACGCTCGGCCGGTTGAGCCTCTTTGTACCGCGCTGGATTTCGGTTTTTATAGTCGATTGGACCGTTAGCGCGGCCTACGCGGGCATGCGCAGCGCGGCCGCGCAATGCCTTTTAGTATGAGCATCCCGAAGGATCTTCCGTTGGCATGTCGAAAAATATGCGAAGACCAAGTTAGTTTCGGTATCGTCCCAAGACTCTTTTGGCATGCGGGCGCGGCAAGCATCGGCAAGGTTCCCGTTCAAAATTCCTGGAATCTTTGAAAGGCGCGGCCGCCGCCTGCGATTCGAATGTGGGTTCGATTCAAACAAGCGCGGGTTCTACGTCCTGCGGGAAATCAAGTTGGCCATCAGCCGAAACGCGCCGGGAACCAGGTTTTCCATCTGGTGGTGCAGTGTAAGCGAAATGTGCGCGTGGCGGCCGCGGCCAATATCGGCGGATAGCATTGCGCCGCGATGCGGTTCTTCCCCGTTGTCCGCCATTTCGACCAGCGGGCGGTAGGCCTCGTCCCATGACTTCGCGAAATACATTCCTCGTTCCTTGTGCCATCCTTTCCAATCTTCAAGTCCGATCGGGTTGGGGAAATTGAGCGTCGCGTGATCCGGGCAAATGTGTTTTACTTCGGCGGCCGGGTTCGTTACGCGCCAGCGCAGAGAAGGCTGACCGATTTCCAGTCTCCTCGGCGGTACGATTTCCGGGTCCCAGTTGTCCCAGGGCCTATGGTAGAGAGTGACCAGAGTTCCGCCGGCCTTCACCCATCTGTGCAGGCGCGGTACGGCATCGAGCAGACCGGGTCTAAATTTCATCGCGAATATGCCGACTACCAATGAGTCATATACATTGAGAAGAGCGTCTCCTTTCAAATCGGAATCTGCTACGAGGGAAACGTCGGCGCCGAGCTCGGCAAGCCAATGGCCGACTCTGTCGTTGCCTCCTCCGATGTAGCCAACTCGAGCTTTCGGCACCTCCGCCGCCAAAACGCGAATCCTGACTTCCGCAGGCCGATAGCCAAATGTCGGTGCTATGTGGGAATGCGAGATGCGGCGAACAATCATTGCCGGCCTTCCGTCCAGCAGCAAAGGAATCGTATAGAGTCCGTCTTCAAGCCCGTCGGGAAATGCAATCGCAAATCCCTTTTCGGTCCGTCTTGAAGTCCAGCCGTCCGGAACTTCCAAGATCGGCGTTGCGGGACTAGGACGTTGCTCCGTCAACGCTATTTCGATCTCCGGCGGTTTTCCGACGCGATTTACAACGGCCGCAGCAGGTTCAAGTATGGCGGAACGACCTGGAAGGATGACGGGAGCGTTGTCCAATGGAAGACGGCAGCAGAAATCAACACCGTCGGATCTTATTTTGGCGGCGAGTGCAGGGACGGCGGGAGCAGCGGGGTCGAACCGCGCCCGGTAGGGGTCGGTTGGGGAGGCGGAATGGTCTACATGAAGCGCTCCAGCCTCGGCCCTGCAATCATCATGAAGGTCGAAATCCACGTCCACGCCTTCCGCCTTTCCAGGATAGACTTCCAGTTCGACGTCGGTGCTTTCTCCCGGGTAAAGCCAGGTACGGCTTGATCTTCCTCTCAACTCGACACCTAGCGCAATGCGGATTACGTGTCCAAGTTGCACCTCCTTTTCGTCGAGCCGGTGCAGGATGTCCTCCTGCAATTCTGCCGGGCAGGACTTGCGCGCCTTTCGGACTAGTTCAAGAGCGCGAACAGCGAAGCGCTCTACAGAGGCGAAATCAGGATACGCAGCAATAGCGGCCTCGAGTTCCCTTCCGGCGGAGCGCAGGATCGGCGCAACTGGTTCTGCGCCCGCGAGTTTTCCTAGATCGGCGACCGTAACCGGCAGGCCCGACGAAATGCTTCGGTCACGTACTTCGACATGGCTTTCGACGAGATTTAGCGGCCAGTCCCGCTCTTTGCCCGCCGGTATCCATCTCCCCATGCCTTGACTGCGGTGGAAAGCTCTTGACTGCTGGCCAATTCGCTCCCAGCTCCAACCGCTGACCGGGTCGCCGTCCGCCGCGGGGAGTATGAGCGTCGCTGGCGGAGGCGGTTCGTTGTCGTCGTAGGATTTGCCGGCTCCGGACCAAGCCGGGAGAAAAAGCTTCCGCGGCTGCCAGGGCGCAGCATTGACCGGAAAGTCGGGGTCGGCAGCGGCCGACATTACGAGGGATGCAATTTCCGTCATCGCCCGATGATGACCATGCTGGCCAGGAACATCGAGAAATGTCGGGCAGATGATGTCCGGCCGCTCCATCCTGACAATCTCTACCAATCGAGACAGGGTGCGGCTCTTTCCCCATCGCGACAGAGTTTCGACGCCGCTCTTTGAGAAACCGAAGTCGACTATTGAATCGTCGGGCGAATCTGAAAGCCAATAAAGGCGCATGCCCAGTAATTCGCATGCCCGTTCCATCTCGGCGGTTCGAAGAGCACCGAGGTCGCCGCCCGCCTCCGTCCCTATCTCGTTCTGTCCGCCTTCCCCCCGGGTTGAGCAGGCAATAGAAATACTGAAGCCCTCGCGTATGCGGAGAGCTGCAAGCATCGAGGTCGTTTCGTCGTCGGGATGCGCGCCGGTGTTCATGAATCGGACTACGGATCTCAATGGCCTTAGCGCCCACCAAAGCTCCATGACGCGGGGCTTCGCCCTGTCGTCGGCAATACGAACCTGATCGACAGTCGCCATTATCGCGGCCCTTGCCTGCAAATTCGGAGCATGCGACTCTCCGCGAACAAGCGCCAGGCGCCGGGCCGCGTAGCGTAAATATTTTGAGAGGAGCAGTCGAAATTGATCTTCGAAGTCCGGCGGTAAATTGAATTTGGCACTGTTTCGGTCCTGTTGCGATATCCTGTTGATGAACCGGCTTCCGCGAAAAAGCGGCTGTTTCGCTTATCGTGGCGGCCATGCCGATTTGTTTGGACCGCTAGACCCCTTTTCTTGATATTGCAATCGTATCGCTCTAAGTATGCGGCACGAATCTTGGCGATGCCAAGTTTATCCGCAGATGATTTTCCTGCGCACTCTAGGAGGCCCGAACATGTATGGAATACGATTCAAATCCGCTACGGTTGCGATTGGGACAGTCCTCGCGCTAGCGGCGGGAACCGCAAAAGCCGAAGTCGAAATCGAGTACTGGCAATACTTTTTTGATGCCCGCGTCAGCGCGATGGAGCAGTTGATCGAGAACTTCGAGGCTGCCAATCCCGATATCAAAGTAACGATGACCCACTTCCCCTACGCCGACTACCGCACCAAAGTTGCGGCGGCGATTCCCGCGGGCGAAGGCCCTGACGTTGTACAGCTGTTCTACGGCTGGCTGAACGACTATGTCGCCGCGAATCTGATTCAGCCGCTGCCGAACGACGCATTTCCGCCGGATATGATTGGCGAGGAGTTTTTCCCAATGGTAGGCGCGATGCGGGATGGCGACAATTATTGGGCTCTGCCCACCGCCGTCCGCTCGCTGGCGCTATTTTACAACAAGCGCCTGTTTGAAGAAGCCGGTATAGACGGGCCTCCGAAAACGCTGGACGAATTGGTCGAGACCGCCAAAAAACTGACAAAGACCGACGCCGCGGGCAACATTACGCAAGTCGGCATCACGGCGGGCATGAACGCGCAGGACCACCACTGGTTCCGCGAAGTTCTCGTGCGCCAGTTCGGCGGCGACCCTTATCAGGATGACTATAAAACGGTCAACTACAACTCCGACGCAGGCGTTATGGCGGCGGAGTTCTACGTTGGCCTCGCCAACGAACACAAAGTCACCGCCTTCGGATTCATGGACGAGCCGCAAGCCGCCTTCAAGGCCGGCCGCGCGGGAATGCACATCGACGGATCATTCCGCATCGGTTCGCTTAACAAGACGAGAGGATTGAGTTGGGGAGTGACAGAGCTGCCGATGAACGCGGACGGCATGAAGTCAAACTACTCGTCCTACTGGGTGAACGCCATCACCACCAAGGCGGAAGGCGAGAAGTACGATGCCGCAGTAAAATTCATGCAATACGTGACCTCCGACGAAGCAATGCAGATTTGGCTCGATGTGGTCGGCGAACTTCCAGCCAAGCCGTCGGTGGGCCTGACCGAAGCCAACGCGAACGACGACGTGTTCGGTCCTTTCATTCGAGGTCTCGCCTACGCAAACACGACGAAGTTTGCCAATGAGAGCGCACAGCGCCAGATACTTATCGACATGGTTCAGCGCATTGACCTTGAAGGCCAGTCGGCCGCCGACAGTATCGCCGCCGCCGCTGAAGCCGAGCAAAAGCTGCTTGACGAGTACTATAACTAAGTAGCGAGGAGCCCCGAGCCCTATCCGGGGCTCCACCGCCAATTTCGGAAATCCCCGAGTCGGCTCGGGGCGGTTGAGCGCGAAAGCGATGTATCGCAGCCTCTCTGTTCGCCAAAAGCAGATCGTTTGGGCGTGGGCGTTTCTTGCTATCCCCGTCGTTTTCTATGCGGTGATCCGATTCTATCCTACTTTCAACGCGATGGTGATATCATTCCAGGATTGGAACCTGCTCGGGGACAGAGCCTGGGCGGGCTGGAAAAACTACGACAAGCTCTGGAATGATCCCGTCTTCTGGAAAGTGTTCAAAAACACCTTTGTCTATCTTCTGATAGGCACGCCGGTCAGCCTAGTGGTATCGTTCGCGATTGCATACCACCTCGACAAGCTAAGGTTCATGCACGGATTCCTAAGAATGCTCTACTTTCTTCCGTTCATGACATCGGCGGTTGCCATGGCTTGGGTCTGGCGATGGTTCTACCAGCCCGTGCCCATTGGACTCTTCAACAATTTCCTGGCCGCGACGGGCATTCCGCAGATCGAGTTTCTGCGTTCCACATCCTTCGCTCTTCCCGCGATCCTGGCTCCGGCCGTGTGGGCGGGCTTGGGGTTCCAAGTGATAATCTTCATGGCGGGCTTGCGAGCGATCCCGCGCAGCTACTACGAAGCCGCCCGGATCGACGGCGTATCCAACTGGACGGTGCTATTCGAGATAACCATACCGCTGCTGAAGCCCACGATCGTCTTTATCGTGGTGTTCTCCTCGATCGGCTTTCTCCGCATTTTCGACCACGTTTTCAACATGACCACGGGCGATCCCGGCGGACCCTTGAACTCGACCAAGCCTCTTGTCCTTATGATCTACCAAAGCGCGTTTACGGACTTCAACATGGGCTATGCAGCTGCGCAGACCGTAGTGCTATTCCTGATCTTGCTTATTGTAAGCCTAGTCCAGCTGCGCATCCTGCGAGACCGCTAGCATGGCAGCAACCGATTCAGAACTCCGGGCCAGTTCGAAAACGCTGCTGGTTGCGCGAACGCCCGGCAAGCCCGCCAACTTGGAGCAGATTGTTCGCTGGCTCCTGCTATTCGCGGGCGGAATCATGATGGTGGCGCCGATTGCATTCATGATTTCGACTTCGCTCAAGTGGCCGCACGAGATCTATAATCTCGCCCTGATTCCCGACGAACCGCATTTGGAAAACTACACGTATGTTCTGGAGGACGGCAGGTTCTACGCGTGGTTCATCAATTCGATGATAATAGCGACGATAACTACCGTGTCGAATGTCCTATTCGACAGCCTTGTTGGCTACACGCTTTGCAAGTTCCGGTTTCCGGGGCGCTACATCGTCTTCATCGCAATCCTTTCCACGCTAATGATCCCCACGGAAATGCTCGTCATCCCTTGGTATTTGATGTCCCAGGCCTTCGGGTGGCTCGACAGCTACTGGGGCATTATGTTTCCGGGGCTAATGACCGCCTTCGGAACGTTTCTCATGAAGCAATTCTTCGAGACCGTGCCGGACGATTTCATCGAGGCCGCGAGAATCGACGGGCTAAACGAACTGCAGATTTGGTGGACCGTGGCGATGCCGCTGGTGCGACCCGCCCTTGCCGCGCTGGCCATCTTCGTATTCCTCGGCAACTGGACCGCTTTCATCTGGCCGCTCATCGTGACAAACTCGACGGAAATGTACACGCTGCCCGTGGGCCTTTCGAGTTTCAGCGACGAGGCGGATGTGCAATGGGAACTCATCATGACCGGCGCGGCGATCTCGACCATTCCGACCCTTATCGTTTTCTTGATCTTTCAGCGGTTCATTATCCGAGGCGTCGTTATGGCGGGTCTCAAGGGATGACGGGCTACTCGAAGCTTCCCGATCCGACCTACCGGGACACGGTGCTCGCCCCGCTATTCGATGCCGTAAAGGCGCACTACGCCAGTCACATGAGCGCGATAAACCGGGCGCACCTGGTGATGCTTTGCGAGACCGGCATTTTGTCCGGCGGCCAAACGCGCAAGATCGCCGGAGCCCTTCGGGATATCGACCGCGAAATCGACATCGATGCTCTAGCATTCACAGGCGAGCATGAAGACTATTTTTTCCTGATCGAAGCTGAGCTCATCAAGCGACTCGGCGACCTCGGCGGCATGCTGCATGTCGCCCGCTCGCGCAATGACATGGAGCACACCTGCTTCAGAATGGCGCTTCGCGAGAAAGCCGAACGGATGCTAGGCAAGATACTGGGCCTCGCAGAAAAGCTAACGGCAAAGGCCCTCGAGGAAATCGATACGATAATTGTCGCATACACGCACGGGCAGCCTGCGCAGCCGACCACCTTCGGGCACTACCTTTCGGCGGTGGTAGAAGTGCTTATCCGCGACGCGGCGCGCGTTGAATCCGCCTTGCTAAATGTCGACCGATGCCCGATGGGCGCTGCCGCGATCACCACGTCCGGTTTCCCGATAGACAGGCAGCGCGTATCCGACTTGCTCGGTTTCAGGGATATCGCCTTGAATTCCTACGGCTGCATCGCATCAGTGGATCACATCACCGGTCTCTACTCGGCGATTAAGCTCGTTTTCCTGCACCTGGGCCGCGTTATCCAGGACATGGGCCAGTGGACCGCATTCGAGGTCGGGCAGCTTCACGTGCCCGACAGCCTAGTGCAGGTCTCTTCGATCATGCCGCAGAAGCGAAATCCGGTGGCGGTCGAGCACATGCGGTTGCTTGCAAGCCTTGCCGTCGCACAGTGCGACATGATCATGACCGCGATGCACAATACGCCTTTCGCCGACATGAACGACAGCGAGGCCGAGGTGCAGCAGAACGGCTACAAGGCCTTTGAATGCGGCGAGCGCGCTCTTTCCTTGCTCTCGGCGTTCGTGCCGGCTTGCTCGATTGATTCGAACCGCGTCATCGCTAACTGCGATTCCGCCTGCATCACCGTCACGGAGCTCGCAGACACGCTGGTGCGGGACGAAGGGTTGAATTTCCGGCAGGCGCACTCGGTGGCCTCCGCCACCACGCATTCGGTGATTTCGGCCGGCGGCGGGCTGCGGCGCGGATTCAGGGCTTTTGCGGACGCGTTCCAGCGGGAAACGGGCAGGGAGACAAAGCTCTCGGATGATGCGTACGAGGAAGCGACAGCTCCCGAAACCTTCATCGCGCGCCGGGACCGTCCCGGAGGCCCCGCTTCGTCGGTTCTGGAGCATGCGGCCAAGAGCGATGAGAAAAAAATATATGAAATTCGCAGACGGCAACTGATGCGCGTTTCCGATCGACGAAAAGCGGCCGCTTCCCTCGATACCGCCTTTGGATTGCTGCTGGAAGGATAGCGCATGGCTAGTCTCGTCCTTCGCGATATTGTGAAAAAGTTCGACAATACGGAGGTTCTTCACGGACTCAGCCTTTCGGTCGAAGATGGCGAATTCGTAGTGTTCGTTGGACCGTCGGGCTGCGGCAAGTCGACGACTCTGCGTCTAATCGCCGGACTCGAGGAAACGACTTCTGGAGAGATCGAAATCGAGGGACGGCTCGTAAACCACCTAGAGCCGAAGGACCGCAACATCGCTATGGTTTTCCAGAACTACGCGATCTACCCGCACATGACGGTCAGAAAAAACATCGGCTTCGGACTACGCACTTCAAAACTTTCGAAAGCGGACAAGAAGGCTCGCCTCGAAGAAGTCGCCGCTACCCTGGACATGACCGAACTTCTTGGCCGGAAGCCCTCGCAGCTTTCCGGCGGGCAACGCCAGCGAGTCGCCATAGGACGGGCGATGGTACGCGACCCGGCCGTGTTTCTCTTCGACGAACCATTGTCCAACCTTGACGCCCAATTGCGTACGCAAATGCGCCTTGAAATCAAAAAGCTCCATCAACGCGTCGGCAACACGATAATTTTCGTGACCCACGACCAGGTGGAAGCCATGACCATGGCCGACCGGATCGTCATCATGAAAGACGGCTATATTCAGCAGGTCGGCACTCCCGCCGAAGTCTATCACAAGCCGGCGAACACGTTCGTCGCTCAATTCATAGGAGCTCCTTCGATGAACATGCTGTCAGGCGAAGTAGCGGGAGGAACGGTCCGATTAGGATCGGAATCCGAAATCGAAACCGACCTTGCGCTTGAGGACGGGCGACCAGTATTGATCGGGGTGAGGCCGGAGGACCTGTATCCCGGAGGGGCGGATATCCTGGTTTGGGGACAAGTTACCGTGCGCGAACCGCTTGGACCGGAAACTCTCATCTATGTTGGAACAGAGCAGGGAGAGGTAATCGCGAAGGCCGACGGGCGAAACCCGCCGGAGGTCGGCGAGCAAGTGAAATTAAGCGCTCAGCCTGAAAGCATTCATTTTTTTGACACGATTACAGGGGAAGCTCTTACCTGACAAACAGATGACTCGAATATCGCTCAACGTCCTAAAATGGCCGCCGAATTAAAATCCGCTTCCAGTTTCCCACCTGAAAGCTTCCCGTGCCGACGCTCGAACAGCGAATCGCGCGGCCTAGGGAGTGGCGAACATAGGAACGGCAGATTCGCTTCCGCGTCCGTATCATGCGGCTATCGCGCTGGATATTGGCAATCGTCGAAAAGCGATGCAGCGAAGCTCTGAACTGCGGAGCGCAATTCGAATTCGCAATGCCTGTCAATTTTCGCAGTCGCTTCGCACAATCCGGTGCGGTAGTTGAAACCGCCCCGTTTCTCGTTCAAATTATATGTATCGGCGGAGTTCCTAGCCGTTTGAATCCGGTCCCGGCCAGGCAGGCGAAAGGTCGGTCCGGACTAGATTCCAAGTGTCGTCGGGGGAAATCTTGAAAATTATGCGGCCCTTCACCAATCTTTTGGCGGCCATAATAGCTTTAGCGGCCTTCCAGGCGGCGGCGAGCGAAAGTGCGCGAGATATCGTCAAAGCGGCGATCGATCAATGGCGCGGTTCCACGTCGCGCGGCGTGATCACGATGAAGATTCATCGACCCGATTGGGAGCGCACCATGACATTGCGCAGTTGGACGCGAGGCGATGACGAATCGCTGGTGAGGGTCACCAAGCCGAGGCGAGATGCCGGAAACGCTACGCTGGCGAAGAAAGGCAGCATGTGGACGTATTCGCCAAAAGTAAACCGCGTTATCAAGATTCCATCGTCCATGATGAACCGGAATTGGATGGGTTCGGATTTCTCGAACAAGGAGATCAGCCGTTCGGACGATATTGTAGATCAATACGACCACAAGCTTTTGGAAACCCGCCGCAGCCGAGGGCATGAAGTCTACGTTATCCAGTCGATTCCCCATGAGGAAGCGGCCGTTGTCTGGGGAAGAGAAGTGCTGAAAATCCGCGACGACTACATCGTTCTGGAGCACGCCTTCTACGATCAGGACGGCGCGCACGTGAAATCGCTATTGACGCTGGCGATCGGCAAGAGCGGCGGGAGGACGATTGCGACCCGCCAGCGAATGGCCAAAGTCGAAGTGGAAGACGAGTGGACTGAAATCCGCGTGGAAGAGATGGAGTTCGATGTCCAGCTGCGCGACATCTTGTTTACATTGTCCAATCTTCAGAATCCAAGGGAATGAGCATCACTCTCCGTCTGGCGTGGCGCAATCTGTGGCGCCAGCCCCGGCGCACCTGGCTGACGGCCGGAGCTATGGTGTTTTCCAATGTCCTCCTTATCTTTCTCATCGCGCTGCAACTGGGTACCTACCAGGCGATGATCGACAACACTCTCAGCGCGTTTTCCGGTCATCTGCAAGTACAGCAAGCCGGGTACAAGGAGAAACAGCGAATTCGACAAGTCGTTCCCCGGATTCGCGATGTCGCGGAAGATTTGCGTTCCGGACTAGGCTTGAATTCAATTGCTGCGAGAGGCGAAGCCTTCACGCTCGCGTCCAGTGAAAGTCGCACCTATGGCGTTTTGATAATTGGCGTCGAGCCTGAATTCGAGCCGCGCGCGTCCAGGATTCCAAGCCTTGTCAGCGAGGGCCGCTTCCTCGACAACCCGGACGCTCCGGAAATCGTCGTCGGCGACATCCTGGCGCTGAATCTAAAAGCGCAAATCGGCGACGAGCTCACTATTCTGGGGAGCGCGCGGGACGGTTCGTTCGCGGCGGCAGTCGTGAACATCGTCGGAATATTCGATAGCGGCGTGGACGAGCTGGACCGCTCGCTTGCTCAGATGCCCCTCGAGTTCTTCCAGGAAACTTTTGCGATGGAGGGTGCGGGCCACGCCGTGGTTATCAACGCTCCCAGCCTATTCGAGGTGGAGGCCGTCGCGGAGAAAGCAAAATCGCTACTTCCCGGCGGCCAGAACTTGGTTGTCCATGACTGGAATGACCTCCAGCCGGGCCTCAGGCAGGCAATTCAAGCCGATTTGATAGGTTCATGGTTTATGTACGGGATATTAGTGATCCTGGTTATGTTTAGCGTACTCAACACCCAGTTGATGTCCGTGCTGGAGCGCACAAGAGAATTCGGAATCGTTATGTCTCTTGGCTTATCTTCAGGACGACTAGGCAGGCTAGTGCTGCTTGAGACTGTCTTGATCGGCTTGATCGGGCTAACGCTTGGCGTTGCGCTCGGAGGAATTGCGACGAGCTGGTTTGAGGCGCACGGCTTTACATACCCAGGAATGGAAGAGATGGCGAGCCAGTTCAATATTCCGGACCGATTCTATCCTGATCTCAATGCGATATCGTTGTTCGCCGGGCCGACTGTCGTATTCGTCGGCAGCGTTCTCGCGGCGATGTATCCCATGGCCCGTCTGCATTGGCTGCAACCTGTTCAGGCGATGAGGTCGGCATGACGGCAACCGCCGGCATCGTCTTCCGGCTTGCTTGGAGAAATTTATGGCGCAATTATCGCCGCACCGCGATTGTTCTGGCTGCGATCGTTGCGGGAATATGGGCCATGATCTTCATGATCGCCTTTACGCGCGGAATGATCGAAAGCATGGTTTCCGACGGCATTCGGTCTATACCGGGCCACGTTCAGATTCATCATCCAGACTTTAGGAATGACCCGACGGTTGACAACTTGATGCCGAGTCCCGGCGGCGAGCTTGCCGCCGCGCTTGGCGGGGAGGACGTCGTAGCTTGGAGCAGCCGCGTTCGCGTGCCGGCAGTCATTTCAAGCGAGCGGGGATCGCGGGGCGTTACGCTCCTGGGCATCGATCCGGTTGCCGAAGTACCGATCTCTTTCGTCGCCGACGACATTGTAGAAGGCCGGCATCTGGAGAACGAACGCGACAGGGGGCTGATACTTGGTCGGCGGTTGCTGGAGCGAATTGAAACGGATGTCGGAAAGCGGGTTGTCGTCATGACCCAGGGCACCGACAACGAGGTAGTGGACCGAGGGTTCCGAGTAGTCGGAGTTTTTGAATCGGAGATTGCCTCAACCGAGGAAGCATTTGCATTCGCCGGGCGCGCCGCGCTTCAGGATCTGCTAGCAATAGGCGACCAGGTATCCGAAATCGCGGTTCTCGGCAAGAACCGCCGAGAGGCCGAGCAACTTCATCGTCGGCTTGCGGAAACTGCAAACGCTGAAGTTGAAGTTCTGCCGTGGTACGAGCTGAATAGCTACCTTGGCACGACGATGCGAACGATGGACGGGTTCGTTATCGTGTGGATCGTCGTGATTTTTTTGGCGTTGTCGTTCGGCTTCGTCAACACTCTCGTGATGGCGGTGTTCGAGCGCGTAAGGGAAATCGGCCTCATGATGGCCCTTGGAATGAAGCCTCGAACTATACTTGCGCAAATTATAGCGGAGTCGCTTTTGCTCCTCGCGATCGGCCTAGCGGTGGGGAACATTCTCGCTTGGGCCACAATTCATTTGCTCAGCGACGGGATAGACTTCTCTTTCGTCGGAGAAGGGCTCGAAATCATGGGCGCGGCGAGCGTGCTGAAGCCGTCGCTCGGAATTAAAGACGTTCTACTATCAACCGCTATCGTACTCGGGCTCGGCTTTGTGGCCAGCTTGTCGCCGGCCATTCGCGCGTCTCGCTACCATCCGGTTGCGGCAATAACGAAGGAGTAAGGGATGGACTCGGTCCGTTGCGTGGGTCTGTACAAGACCTACAAGCAGGGAGACCAAATTATCATCGGGCTTGACGGAGTGAACCTGGAAGTTGAACAGGAAGGCTTCGCCTGCTTGCAGTCGCCGTCCGGCGCCGGCAAGACGACGCTTTTAAACGCCATGGGCGGGCTTGACCGACCGGATGGCGGCGAAGTTTACGTGGCCGGCAAGCGCATCGACAACCTTTCCAAGGGGCAGCTTGCCGAAATGCGGCTGCACAATATCGGGTTCGTCTTTCAAGCCTATAATCTTATCCCGGTGCTCACGGCGATGGAGAACGTTGAGTTCGTCATGCAGCTTCAAGGCGTCCCCGCGTCCGAGCGCGCCATGCGCGCGCGCGAAGCGCTGAACGAAGTGGGCCTCGAAGGCCTGGAAAATCGACGCCCCGCAAAAATGTCCGGCGGACAGCAGCAGCGGGTCGCCGTCGCCCGCGCAATCGCGTCTAGGCCGGCAATTGTGCTGGCGGACGAACCGACCGCGAACCTCGATTCCAGCTCGGCAAGGCATCTTATGGAATTATTTGCCAAAATAAATGAAACCCGCGGAACTACGTTTGTAATTGCAACCCACGACGAGATGGCGATGAGCTACGCGAAGCGGCTCATAAGGATGCGTGATGGGAAAATCGTCGAGGACCAATTGCAGGAGACCTGAATTCTTGTCGAGGCCGGCCAACCCGGTCGTGGTGTCGGCAGCGCTGTGCTGCTTCGCGCTCGCGGCGCAGTCATCCGATTTCTCGTTCGGCGGTCACATTAAATTCGGCTTGGCCAACGCTACCTATCCAGTCTCTAGCCGCTTCCGCGAGTGGACAGGCGCCAGCACCGAGGACTTTGCCCTAAGTGCCCGGTTGAACTTGGATTGGAGCAAGAATAGTTGGAGTTTTCGAGCGGAAGCTCAGATCGCGGCACTCGGCGGCGACTCCATCTACATCTCGCGAAACGCGAGCGACAATTCGGCTATGTTTGCCGGGCTGCCGAATGACGACCACAGACTCTTCGACCTTACGCGCATCATTGCCGACAAGGACAGGCATGCCGCTCTCGTTCGTCTCGACAGACTTTCGTTCGGCTACACGGGCGACAGGGGCGTGATTCGGTTTGGACGACAGGCGGTTACCTGGGGCAACGGTCTGATCTTCAACACGGTGATGGATATTTTCAACCCGTTCGATCCGACTGCTTTGGACAAGGAATACAAGCCGGGCGATGACATGCTGTACGGGCAGTACCTGCGCGAAAACGGCGACGACCTGCAAGCGGTTCTGGTGTTTCGCCGGAATCCTGCAACCGGTGAAATGAAAGCGGATCACGGCTCGTTCGCCGTCAAATTCCACGGCTTTTCCGAAGTCGGCGAGCATGATGTGCTGGTTGCGAGCCACTATGGCGAAAGCCTCGTCGGCTTCGGCGGAAATCGAACGGTCGTGGGCGAGGCGCTTTGGCGCGGCGATTTCGCCGTCACGTTTGTCGATGACGGCAGCGTCGTTCCGTCGGCAGTTACAAGCCTTACTCATTCCTTTGAGCTAGGCGGCCGGAACGTCATTGCGGCGCTCGAGTACTACTTCAATGGATTTGGCCAGCGCGGCGGTCGCTACGATACGGCTTCGCTGCAATCGAACCAAAGTCTGCTCAAGCGCATCGCGCGCGGCGAAATGTTTAATCTTGGGCGGCACTACGTTGGATTGACGGCGACGATCGAAATTTCACCGCTGTTTCTGCTTACTCCGAATCTGTTCATGAATGTCGAGGACCGGAGCGTCCTTCTCCAGCTAGCCGCCCGAGGCGACATTGGCGAAGAAATGTTGCTTCTCGGTTCCTTGAACGTGCCCGTCGGCCCGACGGGTACGGAATTCGGCGGCATCGCATCGACGACATCCGACTTGCCGTCATCCATTGGCCCAAGCCTTTCCGTTCAATTGTCCGTATATTTTTGAACGCGACCGTTCATCATTCGTTGCGACGATTCCAAAGTCGCTCGCATGGCTCGAACCATTTCGGCGTCGGCCGAACGGCGCTGCGCCGGCCGACAAACGCGCAAATCGTATCGCAAAAGCGCGGACTGCCGTCACGCTGCCGAAGTCGGAACAGGCGCGAGCTAGGATTTGTTGTCAACATTCGAAATCGCCAATAACTCGGCGTCGGATGACAATTTCCTTTGCTTGATGTAGGTTGGGAACGTGCCGAGAATACTTTGATCATGAACGAAAAAATTGGAGAGGCGCCACACGGACACGATCATCGGTGGCCGAGAACCCGAAATCGCCGCGATGCGCCCCCCGGACGCGCTTCGCTTGGAAATGAAATTCTTTGGCCCAATTGAAGCGTGAGCCGCAATGAAGCCGACGTTTCTGAATGCGAGCGGCGAATTGAGCCCGGAGGAAGCCACTTACATCCCCGAGGGAGAAGCCGGAAGAGTTTACGCAGTCGCTCGATTCTGGGTCGCGATATATCTTGCGGCAATCTGTCTGGCGATTTGGTTTAGTTCACTGCTTCCGCTGATGATTGTCGGTCCGCCGCTCCTATGCGGAGCTTGGCATCATATCTTTGCCGGGGTGCCGCAGCGCGGAGGGCTTGCGGAAAATCTTCTCGACCATAGGCTCAACACTCGGACGGCGTACATGAATCCGATTAGCCGATTCAACTATCAGAACATGAAAGACCACGTCGAACGCCATATGTTTCCGATGGCGCCGCATCATGCGCTGCCTAAACTTCGAGAAATGATCGCGCACGACCATTCCTCGCCGAATACGTCCATTTGGCAGGCATCCGCCGAAGCGTGGCCCGTCGTGCGAAGGCAGCTACGATACGAAGAAGTGTTTCTTGAGCGGAAGTGGCCGGCGACAGCAATATCGTATCGGCCTCGTCTGCACGATTTAGCCGCTGCAACTTGACCCAATTGTCGGCCGGATCGGATGATTAGGCAATTCTTGGAGCCGGACCGCGAGTTGGCCGCGCCGGGTTCTTTGCCGGGCGATGAGCGCCATGTAAATCTGTTCGGATATCGAATTGGCTTCGATCGGTGTCGCGCATGACGCCGGAAGATCGAGCGCGGAAATGCGCAGAATCGATGTGGTCGAGAGACAGGGGCTCGAAATGGCTTGGGGCTCAATTGGAACATGTTGGGCCCGGGACCGCCGCCATGTCTTTCACGGTTGCGCCAAACCACTTGAACGGGCACGGGATTTGCCATGGAGGTTTTATTTTTGCTTTGGCTGACAGCGCCTTCGCGTTTGCGTGCAACAGCCGCAACAGGAATGCCGTAGCCGTGCACAATACGATCAGCTATCTTTCTCCCGGAAGGCTAGGGGAAAAGCTGACCGCGAAGGCGCGGGAAGTCAATTTGAAGGGGCGTTCGGGTATTTACGATGTCTCGGTCTCGGCTTGCGATGGAAGGGTGCTCGCTCTGTTTCGAGGCGTATCGAGAATTGTTGCCGGCAGCCATTTCGATGAAGAGAATATAGCAAGCACGGACACTGAAGCTTGACTAATGTAGCGATCGCGCCTTCTCGTTTCGAACTCGAACACTTGGACAACGCGTCGAGGGACGAAATCGAGGCGCTTCAACTCGCCCGATAAAAAGAAACTCTTGCGTGCGCCTAGACAAATGTAGAACGGTACAAGAAAGAATTCGACGCGGCTTGCGTTCATCCTGATGATCTGAATTCGCCCAGCGATTTATCGAAATTTCCGTTTACGACGAAGCAGGAATTGCGCGACTGCTATCCGTTCGGCGCGTTCGCCGTTCCGCGGGCTCAAATCATGCGCATTCATGCGTCTTCAGGAACGACCGGCAAGCCGACTGCCACGGGATAGGCGAAATCGGATATCGAAGTTTGGACCGACTGCGTTGCGAGATCGATGAGAGCAAGCGGTACGAGGAAAGCCGATTTAGTACGCGTTGCCTAGCGATAAGGGCTTTTCACGGGAGGGCTCGGCGCGAGCTACGGCGCCGAGAAACTCCGCTGTACCGTCGTGCTTGTCTCCAGCGATTTAATCATAAGACAAGTTCAGCCGAACCTGGATTTCGGCGCGACGACTATTATGGTTGCGCCGTCCCACATGCTTTCCACTATGGATCAATATGCCGCACAGAGGCTTGACCCCGGCGAGAGCTCTATGCGCATCGGGATTTTCCGAGCCGAACCGTGGACGAATTCCATGCGCGAGCGAATCGAAAGCGTATTCGGGATCCACGCCGTGCACATCTACGGATTGTCTGAGATTGTCGGCCCTCGCGCTGCAAACGAATGCGTCGAGACCAAAGACGGTCCGCAAATTTGGGAAGATCGATTCTGTCCGGAAGTTATCGGTCCGCGCACGAGCGAAGCGCTTCCCGACGGCGAGGCCGGAGTTGGTTTCCGTCGCTCTTTCGAAAGAAGCCATGCCGGTAGTGCGTTATCGAACGCGCGATTTAACGCGTCTTCTGCCGGGAACGGCGCCGGCAATGCGCCGAATGGAAAAAGCGACGGGAAGGTCGGACGACATCAAAATACTCAGAGGCGTCAACTTCTTCCCGTCGCAAATCGAAAAGATAATTTTGTCGGTTGGCGGCCTTGCTCCGCATATTCAGTTGAGACTGGATGCATTGAAAGTGCAAGTTGAATCTCTTCCCGAACATGCAGACGCGAGCTCTTGTATAAATTAGGCGAAATTTCTGAAAAACGGCATTCGCAATTCCGCAGCCGTTTCCGTGGATGTCGATATCCTTGAGCGGGGTCCAGTAGCTCGAAACGCGGGCAAAGCTGTAAAGCTTGTAGATGCGAGAAACTCCCGCTAGCCGAATGAAGAGGCGGTCGTAACGAATTCGCTTTCGGAATAGCCCTGAAGATAAAGAAGCGCCGTTAAATCGCAGTTGTTAATTCGTATTCCGCACTGGGCGGCAACGGCGGGCTTTGCTTTGTACGCAACGCCTATGCCCGCCATTTTAAGCATTGAGAGATCATTGGCGCCATCGCCGACCGCAATAGCCTCGCAAGTGTCCGTTCCGAGCCTGGCGCAGGTAGCTGCGAGAAATGAAGCTTTCGCGTCCTTTCCTAGGATCGGATCGGCAACGTAGCCCGCAAGCCTGCCATTTTTCGAAATTAGTTCGTTCGCCTTATATTCGTCAAAACCCGCCTCGGCGGCTACTCGTTCCGCAAATACGGTGAATCCGCCGGATACGATCGCAGCGTATGCACCATTCGAGCGCATGGTCGCAACAAGCTCCCGTGCTCCGGGGTTAATGCTAATTCGTTCCCGCCAAACACGTTCGACTATCTGCTCGTCGAGACCCGCAAGCAGTTCAACCCGAAACCTGAGCGCGCTTTTGAAACCTATTTCGCCATTCATGGCGCGGGCGGTGATATCGGCGACCCTTTCGCCGACGCCGGCAATATCGGCTAGCTCGTCTATGCATTCCTGGCCAATCATGGTCGAGTCCATATCGGCCAATAGAATCTTCTTTCGCCTGTTCGCGGCCGGCATAGCGTTCAAGTCGAAACCGAATTCGTCGAAGCCACTTCTCAACTCTTCGAAATTATGCGGAATGGCGACCGACCGAAATTCGGCCGCCACGCCTTCGCTAAGCCATCTGAAATGCTCAAGGCCAAGTTGACGCATCGCATCCGCGACGCGCTCGGAATCTAAATTGCGTTTTTTGGGGTCGGCAAGGAGCGAAATTATGAACAAAATTCTTGATCCGTCGCAATGCAGCTGAAGTTCACAAATAATCGGTAATTTCCGGTTGCGCCAGCGAGCCTCGTTATATAGGGAGCGCGCCGGGCCACCCCTCCCCAACGAGGGGCGAATATCTGGAAGGATAGAATGATCAGTTTACCGAAACCGGCAGTAAGGCCGTCGAATCCTCGATTTTCTTCCGGTCCCTGCGCGAAGCCGCCGGGCTGGAGCGCGGCGGTCCTGGCGCGTGCGCTCGTCGGTCGTTCGCACCGGTCGGTCGAAGGGCGGCTACGCCTACGCGAAGCCATAGAGAAAACGCGTGAAATCCTGAAAATTCCCGGCGACTTCAGAATCGGAATTGTTCCGGCGTCGGACACCGGCGCGGTAGAAATGGCGGTTTGGTCGCTCCTTGGGCAACGTCCGGTCGAAGTGCTGGCTTGGGAAAGCTTCGGAAGAGGCTGGGTTTCAGACGTTAAATCGGAACTCAAGCTAAATCCTGTGGTTCGCGAGGCGGAATACGGGCATCTCCCGGAATTGTCGTCCGTGAATTTTGACCGGGACGTGGTGTTTGCCTGGAACGGGACAACAAGCGGCGTCAGGGTTCCGAGCGGGGACTTTATTCCAGGCGAACGAAACGGACTGGTTATATGCGACGCGACTTCGGCGGTTTTTGCGACGGAGATGCCATGGCGAAAACTGGATGCGACGACTTTTTCCTGGCAGAAGGTTCTTGGCGGAGAAGCCGCGCATGGAATGATCGTTCTCTCGCCTCGCGCGGTCGAGAGAATCGAGTCCTTTACGCCGCCGTGGCCGATTCCGAAAATATTCCGGCTCTCGAAAAACGGAAAGTTGATTGAAGGTATTTTTGAGGGATCCACGATCAACACGCCGTCGATGATTTGCGTTGAAGACTATCTTTTCGCGCTCGACTGGGCAGCGTCCTCGGGAGGGCTGGAGTGGCTGATCGATAGGGCGGACGCTAATTCCCGGGCGATTGGCGAATTCGTGGCGGCAAGAGACTGGATTGACTTCCTGGCGATGGATCCGGCGACGCGTTCAAATACGAGCGTATGCCTAAAATTTTCAGGCAAGCGAATCCAGAGCCGCGATATCGCGGACTTTGCGAAATCCGTTGCGCGACGGCTTGAACGAGAAGGCGTCGCATTCGATATCGGATCCTACCGGGACGCGCCGCCGGGGCTGCGCATCTGGTGCGGCGCGACAGTGGAACTGCACGATATCGAAGCGTTGCTGCCGTGGCTGGATTGGGCGTTCGCATCGGAACTTGAGGCTCGCCGCATAGGCCGAGTCGCGGCAAGTCAGATTGCGCTTTAAAGGAAAAGGCTTTGCAGATGGCTCCAAAAGTACTTGTTTCCGACAAGCTAGCGGAATCGGCGGTCGACGTTTTTCGCAACAACGGCATCGACGTTTCATTTGAACCGGAGCTCGGTAAAGACAAACCGGCTCTGCTCGAAGCCATAGGCGATTACGACGGTCTCGCCATTCGGTCAAGCACCAAAGTTACGGAAAAATTGCTTAAGCGCGCGGGCAGGCTGAAGGTGGTCGGGCGAGCGGGTGTTGGAGTCGATAACGTAGATGTCTCCGCCGCTTCGAAGAACGGCATCGTAGTCATGAATACTCCGTTCGGAAATTCGATTACGACGGCCGAGCATACGATAGCGATGATGATGGCGGTTGCGCGTCAAATTCCCGACGCCAATCGTTCGGTTCACGGCGGCAACTGGGAAAAGTCCCGATTTATGGGCGTAGAGCTGTTCGGAAAGACGCTGGGCGTGATTGGATGCGGCAATATAGGGTCGGCCGTGTGCAGCCGCGCAATCGGGCTGGGAATGAAAGTGGTTGGCTACGACCCCTACTTGAGCGCGGAAAAGGCGCGCGCGCTGGGAGTCGATAAAATCGCATTGCATGAACTGCTGCGGCGGTCCGATTTTATAACGCTTCACCTTCCGCTTATCGACAAGACAAGAAACATATTGGACGCGACATCGCTGTCGATTACCAAAAAAGGCGTGAGAATCGTCAATTGCGCGCGGGGCGGGCTGGTGGATGAAGCGGCTCTGGCAAATGCGATCATGTCGGGCAGAGTTGCCGGAGCAGCGGTCGACGTATTCGAGAATGAACCTCCCGAAGGCAGTCCCCTTTTGGGATTGCCGGGCGTTGTTGCCACGCCTCATCTAGGGGCGTCTACGACCGAAGCGCAGGAAAAAGTAGCGATTCAGGTTGCCGAGCAGATGTCGGACTTCCTGGCGCGGGGCGCGATTTCAAATGCTGTCAATATGCCTTCCATCAGCGCGGAGGAATCGCCGCTTCTCATGCCGTGGATCGCGCTAGCCGACCATCTAGGTTCATTTGTCGGGCAGATGACGGACGACCCCATCAAGGCGGTTAATGTTCTGTACAATGGCACGGTAGCGTCCATGAATACAGAAGCATTGAATGCGTCAGTCACGACGGGACTGCTGCGCCACGCTATAGCCGAAGTAAGCATGGTATCGGCGCAAATCATGGCGAAGGAGCGCGGCATTGCGATTTCGACGACGACGCAGTCAAAATCCGGCGTTTTCGACGCTTATGTGAAACTGACCGTTGTGACTGATTTTCGAGAAAGATCGATCGCGGGAACCGTGTTTTCCGACGGCAAGCCTCGTTTCATTCAGATCAAGGGCATCAATATCGATGCCGAGATCGAACCCAATATGCTCTATACCACCCACGGCGACGTGCCTGGCATAATCGGAGTAATTGGAACGACATTGGGCGACCGAGGCGTCAATATTGCTAATTTTACGCTCGGGCGGACCGCTGCAAAGTCGGACGCTATCGCCCTCCTTTCGCTGGATGAAGCCGCCGGCAACGAAGTCGTTGATGAATTAAGGAAATCTGGGTTGTTCAAGCAGGTGCGCCCGCTTCAGTTCCGAACAGCGTCTCTTGGACTTCGGTAAAGTGCAACCGATGCCAAGCTTCTCAATTTCAAATGCAAATCGGAAAAGGTCGAGCCCCGGGTCCGGCAAGAGCATTCCCGCGCCGAGCGGTTTTGACGTCATGTGTCCGAATATATCGGGCCGAGCCTACGGCATAACGCGGCGAAATACGAACGCTCAATAGGTCGAAGTGTCTTGGCTGCGACCGGTTTCGGGAGAAAATTTCATTGGATAGAGAACGAGTCGTGATCCTAGGTACAAAAGGCGGACCTTCGCTTCGCAGCGCGGATAGAATGCCGACTTCTTCGCTGATCGAAATTGGCGGAAAGAAAGTCGTTGTCGATTGCGGACTCGGCGTCACGCGGAATCTGGTGAATGCCGGAGTTGATCTTGCCGGGATCGATTTCGTATTTTTAACGCATCTTCATTCCGATCACGTTTTGGAACTAGGGCCGATGCTCTACACCGCTTGGGTTAGCGGGCTTTCAAAGGAAGTCGGACTGTACGGACCATTCGGTATTCGCGAATACTGGGACGGGTTTATTCAGTCTATGGTATATGACATCGAGCTCCGAATTGGCGACGAAGGTCGCCAAGACCTGCGAAATTTGGTTCGCCTCGCCGAATACGGGGAAGGAGACGTCTCCGTTCCAGGCCTGAAGGTCGCCGCGCTTAGAGTTCCGCATCCTCCTGTTCAGGAATGCTATGCGCTAAGGTTCGATGCCGAGGGTTGGCGGGTTACATTCGGCGCGGATACTACGTACTTTCCGCCTCTCGCGGAATTTGCGACTGGCAGCGACATTCTCGTTCACGAAGCGATGCTTGAAAAGGGCGTGGAAAAGCTCGTGAACCGGTCGCGACACGCCGTGCGCCTGCGCGAACACATAGTCGCGAGCCATACCGAAGCGCGAGATGTAGCTCGAATTGCAAAGGCTTCGGGGTCTCGCCATCTCGTGGTCAACCATTTGGTGCCGGTTGACGATCCCGACATATCCGAAAGCGATTGGATTGACTCGATTTCGGCGGTTTGGGACGGCAAGATTACTTTGGGCTACGACGGGCTAGAAATCGAAAGGTCGAACAAATGAAGCTTGCGACTCTCCCCAATGGAACTCGGGACGGAAAGCTAGTCGTCGTGTCCTCAGATCTCAATTGCTGCGTTTCCGTTGAAGCGATCGCGCCGAATTTGCAAGCCGCCTTGGATAGTTGGGCGGACGTTTCGCCTAAATTGCAAATGGCGTACCGGGAATTGGAGAATGGCGGTGGTTCTACCCCGTTTCGTCAGGACGAGGCGCTCGCTCCGCTTCCGCGCTCCTATCAGTGGGCGGACGGCTCGGCATTCGTCAACCACGTAGAATTGGTGCGCAAGGCCAGAGGCGCGGAAATGCCGAAGAGTTTTTGGACGGATCCATTAATGTATCAAGGCGGCTCGGATACTTTTCTAGCGCCGCGGCAGGACATTTGCATCGCGGACGAATCCTGGGGCATCGACATGGAGGGAGAAATCGCGGTAATTGTCGGCGACGTTCCGATGGGAGCTTCCCCGGAACGCGCGGCCTCTTCAATTCTGCTGCTCATGGCAGTCAACGACGTGAGCCTGCGCGGTCTAATACCGGCTGAACTGGGGAAGGGGTTCGGGTTTTTCCAGTCGAAGCCGCCTACCGCGTTTTCTCCGGTGGCGGTAACGCCTGATGAAATCGGTAACGCATGGGACGGCGAAAAAGTTCATTTGCCGCTTTGCGTCGATCTTAACGGCGAACCGTTCGGAAGGGTCCAGGCCGGAGTTGATATGACATTCGGTTTCCCGCGGCTGATTTCGCACGCTGCGAAAACCAGGCCGCTCGCGGCCGGAAGCATAATCGGTTCAGGAACCGTGTCCAACAAACTAGACGGCGGTCCCGGAAAGACCATCTCCGAGGGTGGCGCGGGATATTCTTGCCTCGCCGAGCTCAGAATGGTCGAGGCGATCACGCTCGGGAGCCCAAGGACATCGTTTCTTAAGTTTGGAGATTCCGTAAGAATCTGGATGGACGGCGATGACGGAAAGTCGATATTCGGAGAGATTGAACAGAGAGTTAGGAAATACGAAGGGTGCGAATAAATGGCTAGGGCATTCGCTTCGCAGGGCGATCTGAGCGAGAAAAAAATCAGCTTCACCGAAATTGGCGATGGCCTCTACGCGTTTACGGCAGAAGGCGATCCGAATTCCGGAGTCGTTGTCGGGGACGACTCCGTTATGGTTATCGAGGCGCAGGCGACGCCGAAACTTGCTGAAAAAGTCATCTCTGAAATTAGAGGAGTTACGGAAAAGCCGATAACTCATCTGGTTCTAACGCACTACCACGCAGTGAGAGTGCTAGGAGCTTCCGCCTTCGGAGCGAACCAGATCATAATGTCGGAAAAAGCTCGCGCCATGGTCGCCGAACGCGGTCTCGAAGATTGGAAAAGTGAATTTCAAAGGTTTCCGAGATTGTTCGAAGGGCATGATTCAATTCCCGGCCTCACTTGGCCCACCACAACTTTCAGTGATCGCATGACTGTCTTTCTAGGCAGCCGAAAGATAGAAATCTTCTGTCCCGGAAGAGCCCATACCGCTGGCGATGCCGCAGTCTGGGTGCCGGATTCACAGGTCATGTTCACGGGCGATATCGTCGAATTCCGTTCTGCGTGCTACTGCGGAGATGGGCACTTTTCCGATTGGGATGCAACGCTAAGCGCGATCGAGTGTTTTTCGCCGGAGGCGATCGCTCCGGGACGAGGCGAAGCGCTGGTGGGCGTCGATCAAGTCAACTCGGCGATAATTGGGACGAGGGAGTTTCTGGAGTCAACTTACATTCCGGCGGTCAAGGTCGCGTCGAGAGGTGGAAGTTTGCGAGACGCTTTTGACGCCGTTCGAGATAGGTGCGATCCGATATTCTCGGATTACGCGATTTACGAACACTGCTTGCCGTTCAACGTTTCAAGAGCCTATGACGAGGCAAGAGGTATAGACATGCCTCGGATTTGGACTGCGGAAAGAGACCTGCAGATGTGGGAAGATCTGCAAGGCTAACGGCTCGCGCGCCGCAATTGAGGTTTGGATCGGTCGCGAGAACTCAAATTCCCGGCGGCGAGCGGAATAGGGGACAATAACGTCGTTCGCGAAGCGAGCCCCGAGCATCGAGGCGAGGCATTGAAATTCACTCCTCCAAGATTTCCTTACAGGAAACCTCCGGGACTGGCTGGAAGCGAAACGCGAAAGAAAGCGATCATCGTAGGCGCCGGCCCAATAGGCCTTTCGATGTCTATCGAGCTTGCGAATTACGGCATTCCTTGCGTTCTCGTCGACGATAACGATACGGTTTCCATAGGCTCCAGGGCGATATGCTGGTCGAAACGGTCGCTGGAGTTGTTCGACAGGTTCGGGATAGGCGACAAAGCGGTTGAAAAGGGCGTTACCTGGAAAGTCGGGCGCACTTTCCATCGAGACAAAGAGTTGTTTAGTTTCGACCTGCTGCCGGATGAAGGTCACAAAAGGCCCGCATTTATCAATCTGCAGCAATTCTATGTGGAAGCCTTTCTTGTTGAACGCGCTATGGAGATTCCCGAAATCGATATTCGGTTTCGCAACAAGGTCGTAGATGTTCAAGATCGAGGCGATCACGTCAATGCGAGGATAAGAACACCAGATGGAGACTACTGCCTCGAAGCCGAATTCCTAGTTGCTTGCGACGGCATTCGCTCAACCGTTCGGAGCGTGCTTGGCCTGGAGCTGTCCGGCGAAAAATTCGAAGAGAGGTTCCTAATCGCCGATATTGAAATGAAGGCGGAATTTCCTTCTGAACGGCGTTTCTGGTTTGAACCGCCTTTTCATAACGGGCAATCCGCATTGCTCCACAAGCAGCCCGACGACATCTATCGAATTGATCTTCAGCTTGGCCCAGATGCCGATCAGGACGAAGAACGCCAGCCGGCCAAGGTAGTACCCCGTATTGAAAAAGTTGTCGGTCATTCCAATTTTCGCTTGGAATGGGTTTCGGTTTACACCTTTCAATGTCGTCGGCTTGAAAGGTTCGTTCACGGCAGGGTTATATTTGCCGGCGACTCTGCGCACGTCGTTTCGCCATTCGGCGCGCGGGGCGGAAATGGAGGATTGCAGGATGTCGATTGCCTTGGATGGAAGCTTGCGGCCGTAATCGAAGGCAGGTCTCCAGTTTCGCTTCTTGATTCTTTCGATGCGGAGAGAACCTATGCCGCCGACGAGAATATCCTCCAGTCCACTAGAACTACCAAATTCATGTCGCCGCCACGCGGAATCAAAAAACTGGCCCGAAACGCCCTGCTCAAACTAGCCGCAATGTCTAGCCGAGTTCGCCCCTGGGTCAATTCAGGGCGCCTATCCGTGCCTTGCGTTTATTCTTCGGAAGCTGCGGACGATCCCGATTTGCCCGAATTTGCCCGACCCGGCGCCGTTGCCTTGGATGCGCCGCAGAAATCAGGCTGGCTGATCGACCGACTCGGCAAGACGCCGGTTGTCTTGGGGGTTGGTTGCAACCCTCCGCGCATAGAGGGAGCGATGTCATTGACAGTCGACATGAACGAGTTCATTCGAAAAAGATATCTGGGGTCACAGCGGAAGGCGATTTATTTGGTCAGGCCGGATCAAGTCGTTCATGCTCGCTGGAAAAATCCAAGTCGCTCCGACATCCAGCGCTCGCTTGAAATGATGTGGGGCCTGTAAATGCGAATGTGAACTGAATTGATCGGCAATAATTTAGTCAAGACTTCCAAGATGCGGGAATAAACCGCCCGCGCATAGCGAAAGCACGAACGACATACGGCTATTGGAATGAAGGATGATCTATTGATTGCTTTCAATTCTACTCAGATCAAGACCTTCAAAACAGCAATGTTCATTTTCGTGTTCCTGGAATTAGAGGTCTCGAGCAGGCCCTCGGCAAGGAATAATCTTCAACGACCATCTTCCGGCAAGCAGCCGGCGAGTAGGACTAGGGCCTGTTGACCAAAGGGCTTGCTTCGATGCGTCGAGTCCGGTATTTTTTACCAACAAAAGCCGAAAAGGCAAAAATCGAAGCAGGAAAATTGAGGCAAATTCGTGAAAACCAGCAGGTTTGTCCCGGCCGACCGTATGCGGGACGGGATCAAGGACATGCTTCCCGGCAGGCGGGGCTCGCCGGGAAGGACGGCGGCTGACAACCGCTTGTTTTTGGAAGCGGTGCTCTGGCGGGTTCGGACCGGATCGCCGCGGCGGGATCTTCCGTCGGAATTCGGCAACTGGAACAGCGTTTTCGTTCGCTTTCGGCGCTGGGCCGGAAAGGAGTTTTCAAGGAGTTGTCCCGCTCCTTCGACCTTGAGTGGGCGCAGGTGGACGGCACCGTGTTCCGGGCGCACGCGAAGGCTTCGGGCGGAAAGGGGGCCCCGCGGCGCAGGCGATCGGGCGATCCCAGGGAGGCCCGGCGACAAAGATTGTGGCCCTTGTCGACGCCCTGGGCTATCTGGTCCGCTTCGAGCTGGTTCCCGGGCAGGCGCACGATCTGGTGGGCTTGCCGCCTCTGCTGGACGGCCTGGAAAGGGGAGCCCTGATTGGCGACAGGGCCTTCGATGCCGATTGGCTGATCGAGAAGCTTGAAGAGCGCGGCAGCGTGGCGGCGGTACCTTCGAAATCCAACTGGAGAGCCGAACGCAGCCGCGACAGGGAGATGTACGCATGGCGGCACCAGATCGAGAATCTCTTTGCGAAAATCAAAGAGTTCCGAGCAATTGCGACGCGTTACGGCAAGACCGTCGTTAGCTTCCGAGCCATCATCAATCTCGTGGCGGGAGTGATCGCGGCGCGATGAAGCCAAATGAATATTTCGGAGGATTTTCCAGCATTGAGCATTGCGATGCTTCCTATCCCGAGTTTGACTGAGCATTCTTAGGCGCGCGCCGGAATAAGGAGACTTTATGGCTCTTTTTCCACCAATTTTCGGTAGAGTTGAATCGGAACTGGAATTCCTTACAAAGTTCGGACTAGTGGATTTAATGGAGCCTGTATAGGTTTCGAAAAAGCATCGGAGGAACTCGAAACAAATTCAACAACTCCAGTCAATTCGCAAGCTCAGGCCGAAGGATTCTTCTGGCAGATGTTGATCGCTTTCAAGCATCGGCGAATGTGTCAGCCATCGACGGAGTCGAAAATTCTCATGTTGGCCACTGTACCAGACTCTTGAAAATTCGTCATTCGCGTCGTGCGAAAGCTTCACTAGGGAGGTAGTGGAACTGCCGAGACCGCATCGGACGATCAGTTTTCAAAATCAATTTCGGCGCAAATCGTTAGCGAGCCCTGCGGTTGCTGAAACCTTTGCGCTAGTCTCCTTTGCGTTGCTTCTCCTGTTCATACTTGGAAGAATCGGATTGCAGGAACTGCACGAAAGCAGCGGTTCAATTTTAACGTTGCGCCAAGGAAGCGCTTCCGAAAAGGAAATCGAGGACTTTAGAGAGATCTTTCGCTCCGAAAATTTTTCGGAAAGCGATTCGGTGCTTCTTCGAGAATTGTTTATGCCGGGTTCCGAAAACGAACTAGCGGCATTTCGTGATCTCGCGCAATCTGGCGAACTGAATCAATTCTCGACCTGTTTGGCCTATCCGCCGGAGGAAATGAACGAGCGATGGAGGTTGCTAGACGAGGAATTCGTCCGGCAATTGGCGGAATCTGCGACAAAGCTGCCGGAAGAACTAAAACAATCGCTCCGGAATATTATTGAATCTCAGAAATTGGCAGCGGCGGCGCAGTGCGCTGCAGTTCAGGACGTTGTTGTCGAGGGGCGTTCTGTTGCGGAGATTCGCGATGGACTCGCCGCCGCCGGTGAGAACGATTTAGAGGCTCTAAAGTCGCGAATTCGATCGCGACTTGTAAGTGAAGCCGAGGGTCAAATGAGTATAGTCTCTGATCTAACTCGGGAACTTGGTGCGTATGTGGACGAAGTTGGCGGCCAAATACGGGAAGATGGCGCGATCGTACTGCCGAACAGCATCACTTTCGGGCGGGAGAGCGCTCAAATTACGCAACAGATGCGCGACTTTCTCGAGCGCGCGTGCGAGACGTGGCTTCGGGTGCTGGAGTCATCCAGCCTGGACATTGCGGAAGTTCGCTTTGAAGGACACTCGTCGCCGGAATGGGGCGGAGCCGCTTCGGAGGCGGAAGCATTCATGCTGAATTTAGAACTAAGCCAAAAACGCGCCCAAGCAACGCTTTCCGAGTGCTTCAATCTCATTGAGGATGACGGATTGCGGGCATGGGCCCGGAAGCGAATGACAGCCGTTGGATATTCATCCAGTCGGCCAATCGTCATCAGCGGGCAAGAGGATCTGCCTCGATCAAGAAGGGTCGTTTTTAGCTATTTCAGCAGCAAGGAGAGGCTTCTCGAAGATATTGGAAGTGCCGTGGAGGAATAGGAAGGAATTTTTGTCCGAAACGTGATTTTTTACGAGGATAATTCTTAGCTCACGCCGTGCGCGCGAAATGCCGGGCGTTAAAATCCAGCGATCGACCGTTTTTTTTGAATGAAGGGCAAGTTAACTTTCCAAGACCGAGATGGCGGCGAGGCTATACGGGTCTTGCCGCAGCAATTCAGTTTCCGGAAGATCGGCGCGATTAGGAATTTTGCCGAATTCAGACCGACTTGCATACCCGCCATTGCCGTCAATCAGCCTACCATTCGTAGCCGCGCCGGCGCGCGTTTCCGTCAGTGGTTGGCGGTTTTCGTTCAATTTGTCGCAGTTGTTCAGCATGTACCACCTTTGGGGGTAGTCCGGATTTGAGGCGCCGATGTTCTCTTGCCAATGCGCCTTGCTTGAGGTGATGAAATGCGGCGGATCGCGCGCGTCAAAGAATTAAGCGACAATTGGCGAGCGCTAGGTTCATTGCAGCTGGTTCAGGCGCCGAATCGGATTAGAAAAATTATGAGCTCCGATGAATTTGAATCGAAAACGTCTTTAATTGATCGGCGCTGGCGAGCGACCGACAGCACAAGACCGAGCTTTGCACTGGAATCAGAGCTGCTGGATCAAGGCTATTGCTTTATTGCCGGAGTCGACGAAGCAGGACGCGGTCCGATCGCAGGACCAGTGACAGCCGCCGCCGTTCGACTCAATCCCGCGGCCTATCCGAACGGCTTGAATGATTCTAAAAGGCTGAGTGCGGAAGTCCGGGAAAAGTTATTTGAGGAATTGATCGAGAATGCGGATTGCTCGATTGCGCACGTTTCGGTGGTAGAAATCGACAGGACCGATATTCTTCGCGCGGCTCTCGAGGCGATGCGGCAATCTCTGGAAAAGCTTTCGCCAAGGCCTGACTACGCCCTAATCGACGGCAATATCGTTCCGAAAAATTTGCGTTGTTCTGCGCGGGCGATCGTCAAGGGCGATGGACGGTCGGTATCGATAGCGGCTGCTTCTATATTGGCAAAAGTAAGTCGCGACCGAATTATGGCGGGCTACCACCTACGTTATCCGGAGTACGGTTGGAAATCCAATGCGGGATACGGCACCAAAATGCATTTGGAGGCTTTGCGTAAATTCGGGCCGACGCCAATTCATCGCAAGTCCTTTGCGCCCGTACGCGCCGCATTCGCTGAACGAAACTAACGATTCGAAAATCGGCTTTTGAGCAATGAACGCTGCCGCTCTACTTTTGATCTCTTTGGTGATTGACGCAGTTTTTGGGGAGCCAAAAAAGTTGTGGGAGTCGGCGCGCCATCCCGTTTCTCTAATGGGATGGGTGGTCGAGCGTGTTGAAATCAGACTAAATCAAGGGGGACGGAAAAAGCTCAAAGGAGTATGCGCGCTTGCGATTTTTTGCGCGATTTCCGTCGTCGTCGGCGCGGCGATTTCCGCAATTCCTGATTACGGCATTTTGGAAGTCCTATGCGTCGCCGCCTTTCTGGCTCAAAAAAGCTTGGCGGACCACGTAGGAAGAGTCGCCGAGGCGCTTAGAAACGGAGTCGCCGCTGGAAGAATCGAGGTTGGGCACATAGTTGGTCGCGATACCGCTGAATTGGATCCGAGCGGAGTATCGAGGGCCGCGATAGAGAGTTCCGCGGAAAACTTCTCGGACGGTGTCGTCGCGCCTTCAATCTGGTACCTTGTATTCGGGCTTCCAGGATTGATCCTGTACAAATTCGTTAACACCG
This sequence comes from Albidovulum sp., assembly GCA_028823855.1. GTDB lineage: Bacteria > Pseudomonadota > Alphaproteobacteria > Rhodobacterales > Rhodobacteraceae > JAPPFL01. Next base: position 114,835 of record JAPPFL010000032.1, on the reverse strand, counting down.
CTGACAGCATGATTGGATACAAAAGCGAATATTTTCGCGAGTTCGGATGGGCGTGCGCAAGGGCGGACGACTGGCTGAATTACATTCCATGCCGGGTGAGCGGCGTGATTTTTTCTGTAGCGGGCGGATCCATGAGAGCGGTGCGGATCATGACGCGCGACGCGCGATTGCATCGCTCGCCGAGCGCAGGATTCCCTGAAGCCGCCGCCGCCGCTGTTCTTGGAGCTGCTCTTGCCGGCCCGCGAAGCTACCGAGGAGAATTCGTAAATGAGCCGTATATTTTCGCCGAGGGGAGAAAGTCGTTGGATGCCGACGACATCGATGCGGCAGTTCGTCTGCTATGGCGCGCTTGGTGGGTATTGACAGCGCTGGTCCTCGGAGTCGCATTCGCCTACTAGGGCCTGTTGACTAAAGACCTTGCCTCGTTTGGTTTCATCGCGCCGCGATCGCTCCCGCCGCGAGATTGACGATGGCTCGGAAGCCGGCGACCGTATTGCCATAGCGCGTCGCAATTGCTCGGAACTCCTTGATCTCGTCCCACATACGGTCGGCCGGGACAAACCTGCCGATTTTAGCGGAAATGCCTCAATTTTCCTGCGTCGATTTTCGCCTTTTCGGCTTTTGTTGGCGCAAAAAGCCGAACTCGATGCGCTGAATCAAGCCCATTCGTCAAAAGGCCCTAGGCGATTTCAGGAAAATAATCTTCGAATATAATGTTTTCGGCAACTTTTTTTGCCGTGATGGCTTCCGCGTAGCTGCGCACTGTCCAAGCGAGCAGAGTCTTCTCCTGCTTGGATTCGGGAAGCCCCGTGTGCTCGCACGCCAGAAAATTCGGATCGCATGCGTCCATTTTGTTGCGCGAAAGATCGGCCATGGTTTCGCCGACTAAGCCGCGCGCGAAGTGAGGCGCATTGATTTTGAACCATTCTACGGAAGAACTTTCGAAGGACTGAACCGCGAAATCACCCGAATAGCGGTGCAAGGCATTGCAAACTTCCGCTTCAAGTCGCGCGGTATCGTCTTCGGTTTTCAGTTCTATGAGTATTGGAACCTTGCCGTCGACGAGATCCAGCACTTCCGGCAAAGAGGGGATATTCTGGTCTGTTGAATAAAGCCTTAATCCCGCCAATTCGCTGTAATCGGCATTGGATATTGTTCCGTTGGCTCCGGTCAATCGGTCGAGAGTCTGATCATGGAACACTACCGGAGGGCCGGTTCGTGGAATTCTCGTATCGAGTTCGATCGGGTATCCTGCGTTTGCCGCCGCTTCGAAAGCAGCCAGACTATTCTCCGGCACAGATTTTCCTCTGTGCAACCCTCTGTGAGCGATAGGATTTGAATGCAGCCAGTCCGTCACTTGCTTTTTCCGATTGTCAATTCGCATCGATTCAGGTCGAAATTTTGCCTGATATCGCAAGTTACGCATTTGGATTGCAAGTGCCAAAGCAAATTCGTATGAGCATGTTTCCGCAAGAATTGCAGGATTTCAGGCAAAAACAGATTTTTGGCCCGCTAATCGAAAAAAGGAAATCGTTGCATGATACGGAAACCATACCTCTTGTTCCTAGGTGATGCTCCCGACCAGCTTGCAGCAAAAGTGGGACATGGCATCAATCATTGGCGACCTGGCGACGTAGTGGGTCAATTAAAGCTAGACGGATGCGAGGCTGATCTTGGAATCAAGAATTGCTCGCTAGTCGAAGCTTATGAAATGGGTGCCCGAACGCTGGTCGTCAGCGTTGCAAACAGAGGAGGCGTTATCTCGGAATCTTGGAAGCAAGTGCTTGTCGAAGCGACCGGCTTGGGATTCGACCTTGCAAGCGGCCTACATAGCCTTTTGCGAGATGAGCCTGACGTGGCGGAGGCCGCTCGGCGAAACGGTAGAAGCTTGCATGACGTACGGGTTCCGGCAGGGAAATTTCCGATAGCGGACGGTCGAAAAAGATCCGGGAAGCGGTTGCTTGCGGTTGGAACCGACGTATCGATTGGGAAAATGTTTACGGCACTTGCGATACATCGCGAAATGGAATCCCGTGGGATAAAGGCGACGTTTCGCGCAACCGGCCAGACAGGAATCTTGATCGAAGGCAACGGTGTGCCGTTAGACGCGGTCGTCGCTGATTTTATGTCGGGCGCGGTTGAACAACTAACTCCTGACAACGACCCGGATCATTGGGACATAATCGAAGGACAAGGTTCATTGTTCCACATTTCCTATTCGGGCATCACGCTGGCTCTTGTTCATGGAGGGCAGCCCGATGCGCTTATTTTGTGTCACGACCCTTCGCGAACCAGTATGCGCGGACTGGTGAACTACGAGATTCGCACGTTGGAGGAACTTCGAGAAACGGCGCTCAATATGGCTCGGTTCGCAAATCCAGATTGCCGCGCAATAGGCATCGCGCTCAATACTTCATCTTTACCGGAACGGCAGGCATTGGATTACATTGCCAAAATTGAAGATCGGATCGGTCTTCCTGCCGTCGACCCGGTGCGCAACGGAGCAGGCCGTCTGGTCGACGAACTGGCAAAAGATTAAGTTAACGAAATTTCTGCTGCCGGAAGAATTTGATGCGAATTTCAGCGGCGATCGAAGAGTTTCAACTGAAAAGCGCATTCGCGATTTCGCGAGGTTCCCGCAATTTGGCAGCGGTAGTTTCGGTAAAAGTTGAATCGGACGGAATTGTCGGACGCGGTGAATGCGTTCCGTACGCTCGCTATGGAGAATCTCCGGAAAGAGTGCTGGAGGCGGTTCTGGACCTGCCGGCTCCCATTACACGCGGCGAACTACAGGAAGCGTTGCGGCCGGGCGCCGCGCGAAACGCGGTAGACTGCGCTATGTGGGACTGGGAGGCCAAGCGGTTCGGAAAAAGAGTCTGGCAACTGGCAGGCATGCCGGAACCTCGGCCGTTACCGACGGCATACACCTTGTCGCTTGATGAACCGGCAGTGATGAAGCGATCGGCGCAAGAAAACTCCTTTCGTCCGCTACTAAAAATCAAGCTTGGCTCTGCAAACGATATCGAAAGGCTGGAAGCCGTTCGGTCAGGCGCCGCCAAGTCCTCCATTATTGTGGACGCAAATGAAGGCTGGGAACCTGAAGAATTCAGGGAGATTATTCCGCATTTGGAAAGGCTGAGAGTCCTGATGGTAGAGCAGCCTTGCCCGGTCGAGAAAGACGACGAATTGACCGGGCTCGAATATGAATTCGACATTTGCGCTGACGAAAGCTGCCACGACCGTAGTTCGCTGCCTGGCCTCGTAGGAAAATATTCGATGGTCAACGTGAAATTGGACAAGACCGGCGGACTGACCGAAGCGTTCGCGCTCATTAGGAAAGCGAAGACGGTAGGTTTTAAAGTAATGGTCGGGTGCATGATCGGCACGTCTTTAGGAACGGCGCCAGCGACGCTAGCTGCGCAGGGTGCCGAAATCGTCGACTTGGATGCGCCGCTGTTTATTGCTGACGACAGAGAACCCGCGCTGGTTTACCGGGACTGCGAAGTCTATGCTCCCGATACCCGATTGTGGGGTTGACGATTGTAAGCGAGCGCTATTCGGAGAAGGACGATGAGCAGGACTGTGTACGTGAACGGCGAGTATTTGCCGGAAGAAGATGCCAAAATATCGATATTTGATCGAGGGTTCCTTTTCGCCGATGCAATTTACGAGGTATGCTCGGTAATCGACGGGCGTCTCATCGATTTCGAAGGTCATTTCCAGCGCCTAGAGCGATCCTCGGGCGAGCTCGACTTGAATTTGCCGGCATCCAGGGACGAAATACTTGAAATCCACCGAGAGCTTGTTCGCTTGAACGGAATTCAGGAAGGGCTAGTGTACATGCAAATTTCGCGCGGCTCGGCGGACCGCGACTTTGTGTTTCCGAAAGATTCTAAGCCAACTATCGTATTGTTTACTCAACAAATCCCGCTGCAGGAGATGATAGACCGACCGAAGGGAATTCGCGTAATTTCAATCGACGACCTGAGATGGGCACGCCGGGACATTAAAACCGTTCAACTCCTCTATCCCTCCATGTGCAAGATGATGGCGAAAAAAGCAGGCGCCGATGATGCATGGCTGATTCAGGATGGCTGCGTTACGGAGGGCACCTCGAATAATGCCTATATCGTTACAAAATCTGGTACAATCGTAACGAGGCAACTTTCAAACGATATCCTGCACGGCGTGACGCGGGCTGCCGTGCTGCGTCTCGCGCGCGAAGCGCAGATGCAAGTCGAGGAACGCCCCTTCACGATTGAAGAGGCCCAGAATGCTTCCGAAGCATTCATCACCTCGGCGACAAACTTCGCGACATCGGTTGTTTCCGTCGATGGCATAGCGATAGGTTCCGGCAAGCCGGGACCAGTGACCGCTCGCTTGAGGGAGATATATGCGGAAGAGTGCCGAAGACAGGCGATTTAGGCCGATACTCCTGCAAATCTAGCGGGCGCGACCATTGAGTATTCATTGCGTCGTGTATGGTTGCAACCGATCCGTGCGAAATCCCCAGTTCTTCGTGGATGACCTTTACCGCCGGAGCTAAACAGTTCTTAGTGAAGCTGGCAGCCGTCACTATGCGATTTTTCGACGGAGAATACAGATCGTGGTTAATACCGAATACGAGATTGAGCGCGCCGCTTTCCCTTATCGGTGCCGACACCACGACTTTTTGAATTCCGGCCGCGAAATACGGATCAAGAGTCGAAACAGATTTGAATAATCGGTGCAGTCGACCGCGATATCGGCTCCGGATTCCTGAAGCGGCAATCGTTCGATTTGATTTCGGGTTGTAATCTGGATTCTGGAATCCCGGATTTCCAGCGTCTCGCCATCGAAGGAAAACGGAGATTCTTAGCGACCGTGCATGGTATCAAATTAAAGCAAGAGTGGAATTTCGTCCGGAGATGCCGCGCAGTCATTCAATAGAACAATTCGATGGCCGCGCTCTTTCTCGAAGTAGGTTCGCAAGAACAGTTTTCCCATTCTGCCGAAACCGTTGACCGCAATTTTGATCAAGACATATTCCCCGATTCAACTTCTATTCGACGTCGGTGAATCATTTGATTGCGCATTGCAGCGAATGCTATAGTCCGGCAGGGGAACGGCGCTCGCCGAATCTCGCCCGCATTGTGGTCGCAGCAACTAATCGAATATTTTTACGCCAGTATGACGCTAAATCCAGTTTCCAATCAATTTGCCACGGTACGCGGCCCGTTCGATGTCCTCTGCCAAGTCCATGTCGTCCAAGGTGTCGGCGTATGCGATTTCCCAGCCAGGAATAGTTGACAGCGAATCTTTCAATGCATGCTCGGAAGACCACCGTACGTTTTCGAATATTGAAGGCGGAGTCTTGCGAACCCTTTTTAGCCCTACAAGCCAAAAACCGCCGTCAGGCGACGGGCCGAAAACCGCGTCGGCATCTTGCAGAGCTCTAAAAGCTTTTTCAATTGATCCCGGCGTGATCCCGGGAATATCGCTTCCGGCAACAATTACAGGACCGGGGGGAAAGTCGGAAAATATCCGCTTCATACGTTGACCGAGATCTCCTCGCCCTTGGGGAACCAAGTCGATCGTCGCTGGCCAGCATCGTCCTGGAACGCCTTCTCTCGGAGGATTTGCAGCTATTACGGTCTTCCATCTTCGGTCATACCCGATGCGCCGAATTAACGAAGCGTTTTGCCTCCTTTGCCACGACGCTGCGGGAACGACGCCGGCATCCCGTGCCAGACGAGTTTTAGTCGTTCCGGCCCGAGGCTCCTTTGTGAAAATGACAAGCCATTTTACCATGCTATATTCAGTTGAAAAATTCGCTCAGAATTCGAGCGTAAGTCGCTTGCAGAAGGTAGATTTCCTCGACAGAGGCGCATTCGTCGACCTGGTGCATGGTTTTGCCGACCATGCCGAATTCGACAACTGGGCAAACGTTTTTGATAAATCTCGCGTCGGAAGTGCCGCCGCTTGTAGAGAATTCAGGCATTATTCCGGTTTCCGCGTCGACTGCATTGGCGACCATTCGGGCCAGCGGCCCCGGAGGAACGATAAAGCTCTCCCCAGAAACTTCGACTGACTTCGAAAACGCGATACCCGAGCCTTTGGCCACATGCCGCATTTCGGCATCTAAAAGTTCTTGGAGGCTTGTAGAAGAATGGCGGTCGTTGAATCGAATATTAGCCGTGCAGCGGCAGGACTCCGGGATTACGTTTTTTGCCGCATTGTTCGTGTCGATCGAAGTGAGCGCCAGTGTCGACGGGTCGAAGAAATCGGAACCTTCGTCCAGAGCCATCGAGGAAAGCCGGGCGGCTAGGCATGCCATTGCCGGAAGCGGGTTTCGAGCTTTTTCCGGATAAGCGGAGTGGCCTTGCACTCCCTTTGCCACGAACTCTGCGGTCATGGCTCCGCGTCGCCCGATTTTAACCGTATCGCCGAATTTTTCCCTGCTTGTCGGTTCGCCGACAATGCAGGCGTCCATTTTTTCGCCGCGCCTTTCCATAAAGTCCAAAATCGCGAGAGTTCCATCTCTCGCAGGCCCCTCTTCGTCGCTTGTAATTGCGATCGCGATCGATCCCGCTTCTGGAGACGCTTGAACGAATTCGATGGCAGCGGAAACAAAGGCCGCCACGGCGGACTTCATATCGGTCGCGCCTCGACCCCATAGCAGGCCTTCGCGGATTTTCCCACCGAATGGATCGTGCTTCCACGACGACGGGTCGCCGGGCGGAACTACATCGGTGTGTCCGTTAAAGCCGATCGTCCTTCCGTTTTCGGGGCCGTCCCAGCGCGCAAATAAATTTGCGATACCATTCCTATCCGCTCGTTCACACCGGAAGCCCGCATCGCGCAGCACCGATTCCAATAGGCAAATGGCTCCGCCGTCCTCCGGGGTGATCGAAACGCACTGGACGAGTTCCGAGGCGAGTATCACCGGATCAATCGTTCTATTCATCGCGGTCAAATCGGTTTGTAGGATTTCGACTCGATGCCCTTCGGCGACGGAGGAATTAATCGGACGGCAACATGCGGTTTAGTCTCTCAAGAGGTCGTTGACTGCCGTTTTCGCACGAGTTCCAGCGTCCACGCGCTTGACGATGACGGCGCAGTAAAGGTTGACGCCGTTTTTCGATGGCAGCGAACCGGACACGACGACAGAATAGGCCGGAACCTCTCCGAAGAGAATTTCGCCGCTGTCTCGATCAAAAATTTTCGTAGATTGGCCTAAAAACACTCCCATGCCCAGTACCGACCCTTCACGAACGATGACACCTTCTACGACTTCGGAACGCGCGCCGATAAAGCAATTATCTTCGATTATCGTAGGGCCTGCCTGCATGGGTTCAAGAACGCCGCCAATTCCTACGCCGCCCGACAAGTGCACGTTTTTTCCTACTTGAGCGCAAGAACCCACTGTTGCCCAAGTATCGACCATTGTGCCTTCGCCGACATAGGCGCCCAAGTTCACGAATGACGGCATCAAGATCGCTCCCGGAGCGATGAATGCGGATTTTCGAACGACGCAGTTCGGAACTGCCCTAAATCCCGCTCTATTCCATTCTCCCGTACCCCAGCCCTTGAACTTGGAGTCGACCTTGTCCCACCAGCCCGAATTTTGCGGACCCCCCTCGTGCGGCTCCATGTTCTTCAACCTAAATCCGAGAAGAACGGCCTTTTTTGCCCATTGATTCACGTGCCAAGCCCCGTCCGGCTGCCTAGCCGCCACCCTGATGTCCCCTCGGTCAAGGGCTTCGAGAGTCGTCTCTATCGCGTCGCGGTATTCGCCTTTTGTGGATGGGCTGATTTCATCTCGCGCGTTCCATGCGGATTCTATGGAATTTTCCAGATCTTGTAGTTTCATCTTTTGCTCCGTGAGGGGAGAAAGCGGTGCCTGCCGCTTGCTATCCGGCTAGTTGGCCGGTTGATGTCGTTCCGGTATCGCCTGTTAACGGGCAAGATGCATGGTGCGCAAGGCGCAGAGTGAAGATTTTTGGTGCCCGCCTAAAGCATTTGCCAAGTCAGATAGAACGCAAGGCCGGGGAATGCCGCTAGAATTGCCAGGCAGAAAATGTCGGCGATCCAAAAGGGTGTTTCGCCGCGGAATATTGTCGCCGCGGAAACGTCGCCGACAACCCCGCTCAAAGCAAATGTGTCGAGGCCTACGGGTGGCGCGATCAAACCGATTTCCGTTGCGACGACGAGGAGGATTCCGAACCATAAAGGGTCGAAGCCTGGGTCGCGTACCGGAGGAAAGAAAATCGGAACGGTCAGCAGAAGCGCTGAATGGCTTTCAAACACGCAGCCCGGCCCGACATAAATTAGGAGAATTAAGCACAGGATCATCCACGGAGAAAGCGACCAGTTGCGAACCGCCGCAAGCGGAGCTTCGGGCAATCCGGCTAAATTTACGGTATCTGGAAAAATCCAGGCGCCAACCGGAACGCAGAATAGCGCCCCTGATTGCGCCCATCGCGCCCATGCCTGCCGCCTCTGTCGGCGAGAACCTAATGTGAATGGTCCAAACATCCAGCACTCCGTAGAGCCCGCCGATAACGAGAAAAAATAGAAGCAGTACGGCCCGGATCGACGTGAGAGCGACAAGCCTGTAGCTCCATTTTGTGCGTTCGCCCGGCAGTCCGGAAGACGGATTGCGCCATATGGCGTGTCGCACCGCGCAAATGTAGAAAACGATACCGTTTAGTCCGGGAACGATACCTGCTATAAACGGCTTTCCGATTGAAGTTTCCCCGAGCAATCCGAAATTGACAAAAATGGCCAAAGGAGGGATGAGTGTTCCGAGAGTTCCGCCTGCGGCTATGGGTGCGGTCGAGAGGCTGTCGCCATACCCGAATCTCCGAATTTGCGGAATGGCGACTTTCGACATTGTTGCTGCGGTTGCCAAAGATGAACCGCAAATCGCGGCGAAGCCTCCGCGCGCTAGAATCGTAGCCTTTGCTAGGCCGCCGCGAAAGAGACCCAAGAATGCGTAGGAAGCTTGGTAGAGTTCGCGGCCGATGGCCGCCCTTGTTGACAAATAGCCCCATCGGAATGAAGAGGGGGCGACGCTAAGCCCATAGTCCTGGCTCGCATCGATCAACAGTCGCGCGACCATGGAAATCGCGCCGCGCTAGCTAGTTGCCAAATCGTATCCGACCGTGCCGACTAATCCCATGGCAAACGCAATCGGAGTGCGGAACAGTACTGGAACCAGGATCGCGACGAATCCAACTATGGAATCGGTCACTAGACGAATTCACTATTGGGCAGTGGGCTTAGGTAAAAATGCCGCGCAATATCAAAGTCGCAGCCGTTAAATGAGCCGCAATTGAAGTAAACCACGCAATGTAAAATTGCGGTATGTTCAAATATTCGGTCAAGTCTCCGTAGGAGCGCGTGCGCTCCGCTAGCTCACCTGCCTTGCCGGCCGGCAGAACCAGCATGCCGCCGCAAGCAAGGAATATAATTCCCGTCTTTAATTGTTTCGAAAGTTCACTCTTGAAGAGCGGTTCCGCAAGGTCGATTTCGACATGGTCCCTTGTCATGGTTAGAACAAGATGCACCTAAAATACAATAAACGCCAAAAGGATACGCGTGAGTTCCGTCGCGGCTTCGATAAGCGAATTTAAGGCTGAACGAAGCACGACATCCGAAAATGTCGTGACCATGAGCACGAATGGAGATGTCGATGCCAGAAGAATCGGAATCCGAGACAGACCGCGCGCGATTTCAACTATTGCAGCCATTCCGTTCCTAGAACTGCCGACACTTCAATAGGAATTGGCAGGCCGAAAGACATAAACGCTAATCCCAACAAAAGTTAGTAAGCGGCCAACTCCGCCTCAATCATTTCAAAGGCGGCCTCTGCATCGATGCCTGCTTTGTTTAGTTCTGCCAGCTCCTTCGCATTCATTTTTTTGCGATTGGCTGAATTGCCGCTATGGCATCGTCTGATGCAACAATTTTTGCATTGCGCTCGGCAGCCTCCGAAATGGCGCCCTTCATCGTCGATTTGCTGCCATACCTTTCCGAATTCGCGGCTGAGGTTTCCGCCGAATACCTTTTCTTCCAAAGCCTGCTGAATATCTTCCGGCAGGCTGTCGAAGGTCAAATGATTCATTGGCGTCGCGAATGAGCCGAGGTAAAACCCGCCGGGCATTTGGTAGATATTTAAATGAACTCAGTAACTCGTTGTAATTCCCACAGTTTGCGGCCGCGGATGGCTTTAGTTGTCATCGCTGCCTTCCTAGAATTCGATGCTCAAATCCTCGAAGATTCCCAAGAAGTTGACCCAATTACGAAATTGCTCGCGAGTCGGTCTTGATTCGGCCGCCGAAGAGTGGCCATAATCCTTGCGGAACGCTCCGGCCGCCCGCAGCATTGCCCACGACAATTGATAAGCCTAACCTATAGCAGTTGCTCTACGATTAGATTATCGTGTTCATACCCAAGGCCAATCGCACCAATGCTGCGGCACACTTCGACCGAAGTGATCACCGGCGACCTAAGCGCCGCGCGGCTACTACACTGAAGCGTCTCCGACACAAACTCGCTGGTTTCGGGTTTACTTATATTGCATCGCTGCTTCCAAAGATCAGCGGTCGACGTTTTCGTGAAGTCGACAGAAATGAACGGAGAGCTTGAAGACGAACAAGTAGAATCCAGCCATGCTGAGCGTAAACAGCTTCTGGCTATTTTCCCAAGACGCGATTGGCATCGAATGGAGGTCGTCAAAGAGCGCCACATAGTCCTCTTCCAATGGCTCACCTGCCGGAAGGTAGAATATATTCGTAACGGATTGCCTCTCGATCGCATCAATTCGTCCCTTAACAGCGTCTTCGGCGAGACCCCGGTCTTTCAAGCGAGCTTCGATTTTTGACAGCTTCACAATCGGGGCGAACACTAATTTTGGTGCGATAACCCGTGCATTTTCTTTAGAAATGTCGCACGAGTTGGAGAGTATGATGCCTCGAACTATACGTTTCTGACCAGTTTCGAACGAGTACAATTGAAAGCCCTGCCACCCGTCACCTTGCAATACAGCGCCAGAATTTGGTTCACGTGCTGCCGAGATGTAGTAACCGTTTTTGGCACCACGATTCAGAGCTTCGAGGTTTCGAACGAGTTATTTCTGCGCAGGTTCGGTCGTCAGATAAAACGGAATTTGAGCTTTTAGTTGCTCCGCGTCGAAGGTCATTCGCTCGTTCAGGACTCGTACAGGCTCTCGAGGTCGTCAAAAATTGCGGATTCGAATTTTTCATCGAGACGAATCTGGCGTTGGCCCAACGATGCATAGATTGTTGCCATTTCGCGAGCAAAGTCCAAATGCGGATACTGCTTTGCGGTGTTCATAACTTGGTCGGAAAACTGGCTGTAGCTGGGCCCTGTCTGCGCCACCACGTAACTGGGCGTTTCGTGGGTTGGCCATGCAGGTTGTCCAGCAGCCATGGCCGCTCCTAAAGAAAAAGCCAATGCAGCGGTTGCTGTTTGAGATGTGTGATTTGGAGCAATTTTATTCATAAGTTGGCCCCATTTCCTGTATTGCTTCCTTGGTTAAGCAGCTAAAAAATTTCTCTTTGTTGGATTGCCGCAAACTCTCGAGCTTGTTTTCAAGACTATTTGCAAACGTCTGAATGTCAGGCGCAGACACATTTCGGATCGAGTCAATGTCTACTAGAATGCCAAATACTTCCTTTCCATTGATTTTTCCGCGAGCACCTGTGGCAATCGAAAGAATGTGAATAATATCGTCTTCTTTCCGATGCACTTGGAGGGTGAAGAGCTCGTCGCTTACCTCAAGGTTACCCTACTTGATATCGATAGCAACTTTCGCGATTTGATCTTGGTAAGTTGGGGCTTGGATTAGATTCACATACTTGACCGAATAGCGTTCGATTGACCCTTCTAGGCCGACCCTCGCGAGACGCGCCATTACGTCGAGAATTACCGGCTTGAAATTTGGCCACTTTGGGTAGGGTAACTTGCAACTGACGATTGCGTTTCGGTCGCCAACCAAAATCGAGAAACGACCAGTTTCCACGCGCTGAATCGGAGCAAACTGTAGATTAATGTCTTCCCTTCGCATTGGGTAAGGGATTTCAGCAGCGGGAAGCCTCGATACGGTCGTTCCCTTTCCAAGTTCATGCAGCAGGAAGCCCGGTAAAATGTCCGCAAGTGGCGGCACGTCATTCAAGCGCACTTCAAACACTGCGTCGACCAACGGTTCGCGCTCAAGAGTGATTGGTAGCGGTAGCATATGATATCCTGCTCTAATCGGAAAATACTCGATCCCCGAAGCGAGGACAAGGCCGTAACTCTCCTTAATCCTCTACGAGGTGCGAGAGTCAACTCGCAAAGCCGAGGCTTCATCAAACGATTCCACTACTAAGAAGAGAGAAGATAGAAAATACTCACAGGTTGCAGGGGTGTGGGTCAGATTTGTTCCTCAGGCTGTTTTTTCTCCTCGGCCCAAAACTCCCAGAAATCGTCGAAGGTGTTGGATTCGACCGCGCAGCGCAGCGCCAGGATCTTGTTGGCGCCGGCGACGCTCCAAGACATCCCGGACTTCTTCAGACGCTCGCAGACCACGCTCCACCAGGCTCCCTCGACCGCGCCGAATCCGACCGGAAGGCCTGCGGCGCGCGCGACTTGAGCTCGTCGACGACCGGCTGGAGCCGCCCGGACTTGATCATGCCGCGCCAGCGCTTCGCGAGGGCCTTCGCCATGTCCCCCCGGCCGTGGATCGCCTTCGCCGCGTCGGAGACCCGCTCCAGCACGTGGTAGCTATGCCGAATTCGGCATAGCTACCAATATGCCAAGTTCCCGACTATGCCGAGTGTCGGTAATAGGGGCAACTTACCGGGAAACTGCGCGGACGTGAGCATCGAATTGCCGTCCCGGGCGGACCACCCCTTTTCACTCCGAGTGCCGAAGGAGATATTTCGACGGGCGGCATAAGCCCGAATTTCGCGCACGACGCCGTTGGCATGGAGGGGCGTTTCCGGGTGGTCCAGGACCCTGAGGAGCTCGTCGTTGTTCGCGGCCAGCCGGGACAGCAGGCCGTCGAGGCTTGCGTATCTAGTTCCGCCTCCGAAGACGTCGTCGAAGCGCGCGCGCAGATGCGCCTTGCGCTCGTGGCGTGAGTTCTCCCTTTACTCGGAAAGCTCGGCGTAAAAATCCCAGATCCCCGCCACGACCGGCTCCACCCTCGAAAGGCGGTAATCGGTGCTGCAGGGCAGCTTGCGCACCAGGTGCTCCGCGTGGACCCGGCACAGGGCGTGGTGGTCGTCGACATTGAACTGGCCGGCGTCGTCGCCCGGAACAACCGTCCCGGCGACGCGCTCGCCCTCGGACGCGATCCCGGCGATGCCGTGCGCCGCCGGATGGGCGCCCCGGGCTTCGGCGTCCGAAAAGCGCTTCCGCGGATGGCCGGCCGGAAGCGAAACCGTCCTCGCCGGCAGGTTCATCCGCCTCATGTAGCCGAGCGCGGCATCGTTGACGAGGAAGCCGGTCGACCTGAAATGCGCGGACAGGTCGTTGCCGACCACCGTGCAGTAGCCGTTCCCCGCCCCGAATCGAATTCGGCCTGTCTCGAGCGACCGGCGAAGAGCAGGATATTTTTCTGCGGCGCGAAGGAGGGGAGGTGGAAGGAGCGTCGCATAGGGACGCCGTGATCTCCGGCGGCACCATGGCCGCCGCTCAGGACATCATTGGCCACCGAGGCACGGCGAGGCAGGCATTGGCGGATTATCGCGCATGGATGAGGGAACAGGATATAGCAGCCACGAATCCAGCGTCGCACTACCTTGCCTTCGTCCGGACATGTGCCGGGTGCCGGGAAGCAAGGCAGCTCGGCGACGGCAAAAAATTGCCGTTCCGCGAACAGCTTTCCCGCGTTTGGTGGTTGGAAGATTTGACCGAAGGCCGGCGCGAAGCGTGGCGCGAGAAGATCGGTCGCCGTTTCGAGCTTCCGAACGGCGAGGGCTGGATGCGCGGCGAAGAAAATTTTGCTTCTGAGGCGTTTGGGCATGAGTATCCGGAGTCAAGGAACGCGACATTCGCCGAGATCGCCGCCGAAACCGGCCATGCCATCGGCGGAAGCGACCTGCTGGTGAGGAGCAGAGCCGCCGATGACTGGCCGCCCGCCGGGCGAAGGCGAGGACCGGACGCGACGCCGACTCCGCCGGGGCAGGAGCCGGATTTTTTCTGATCCGCATTGTTCGCGGATTTCAATGCCTGAAACTGGCCTTCTCGTCGCCTTCGGCTCCGTCGGCGCGTGCGATCGGCCGCGAAGGAAGCGGGAACAGGGCCTCGCGAGGAATATCGGCAGTTGACGGATCCGCAATATCCATTGCTATCATCGCACTACGCGAAACGTACGGGCGGCGCACGTGATTCGTTCATTTGCCGACAGGCGCACCGAGAGCATTTTCCATGGCGACGGCGCTCCTTCGTTCCCGCCGGATGTGCTTAAGAGAGCTCGAAGCAAGCTGGACCGAATCAACTATGCGGTCGGCATCAACGATCTTCGCATTTCGCCCGGCAACCGGCTAGAGCAATTGACGGAAGGAGAAAAGCATGACGCTTGCACCGACGAAGCGGGTCGCGACCCACCCCGGAGCGTTGCTCCGGGAGCAGATCGCGGACATGGGGCCGACCGTCCACGGCGCGGCGCGGGCTCTCGGCCTTCCTCCGACTCGCCTGCATGGGATCGCGCATGAGCGGCGGGGCGTGAGCGCGGAGACCGCGATTTCGCTCGGCGCGTATTTCGGGCAGACTCCCGAGTTCTGGATGAATGCGCAGAAGGCCTGCGAACTGTCCAAGACGCTCGCGGAGAACGGCGGCGCTAACCGTGCGCGCGTACGCCGACGCGCGGACGGCGGCCGTGTTTCGCAGCCGAATTGACAATAGCGCGAGCGCAGCGACGCGCGGGGGTTCGAGGGGAGGGCGAAGCGCATCCCCTGCCAGCCCCTGAAGGAGGCGCGCGCCAGCGTGGCTACAAAGGGTAGGCTGCTGCGGATGGTCGAGAAGCAACTCTTCATGCTCGGGGAATGCGACTCCTCAAACGACAGGCTACAGGGCGATACCAACGTCCCGCCCCCAAAGTCCGCGCCCCGGATCCTTCTGGAAAACTGGGAGCCGCCTGATCGATGAAAGCTTGGTCATGTACTCGCGAAACGGGAATTCCCGCGGGACTTTTTGTACCTACGTTGGGTTAGGGCCGACAGGGTCTGAAAGGATCTCCTTCATGGATTTGCGCATCAGCTCGATCAGATCCTGAAAGTGTTTGCGAAGCGTGCCATGTGTCCAGCGTGCCGCCGCAATCGCTTGCCTCCTTCCCTTACTGTCGCCGCGGGCTTTAGCTAGATTCCGAAGATTATGGAGATTCTTCAATGGGGCAACCACCATCTTGGCCTGTTGCTCCGTGCGCTCCGAAAGGGAAAGCGCAACCTCAAGCAATTTCAGCGCCCTCCATTCCTTCTCGAAGGAGCCTTTTCTATCGGTGATGATGGTCCTGAGCCCCTTAATGGCAAACCCTTCGACAATATCTTCGCCGCTTTTCTTCCACCAGACCGGAGGATCCCGGTCCAGTGGCTGCACCTGCCGCTTCAATTCGTAAAGCTGGTCAATTTCGGCGGATACTTTTTCGAGGATGTCATTCTCCCAAGCTCGCTTTGAGATGTTGCTCTTCGGCCATTCGTTGAATGACTGCCAATAGAGTTGTTCCTCATATGGAAGCATCGCCAGATAGCGGAGATAGGTGTGCACCTGCCCGGCCTCGTTGATATCGTAGGTATCGATATGCCATGCACCTCGGCAACGGATACTACGACCATGGATTGTGAGCTCTTCATTATCCGCCTTTTACTAATGCAAAGCCTCTGACCGAAAGAATGCCGGCGATATCTCCCAAGGCAGGCTCGATGTTTTATTGAAATAGCTTACGATATGATCCGGGCAGCAGGGGGTCTCTGTGCGACGGTTGTCTTTTGCGATCAAAGAACTTGAATGATGCATAATTCATCTTGCTCCTGTCTTCCTCTGCCTCCTACCTCTTGATCAGATCATTCTTGGTCAGCCTTGTGCGGCAGATGATGTGCCCGTTTGCGTAGCTGGCATGGTTCGGGATGGCGACGTGGTGATAGCGAAGGTTGGATAGCTGAAAGATCTGCGCGGCATGCCCGCCCAAGCCGAATGACATCCTGGCAAGGTTCGAGTGAAGTCAAACTTGGTTACAAAGGCTGTGCCGCTGAGAGCCATGTAGGTCGCAAGGTCGGACGTACGTATGGCAATAGTTCGCACACGTTGCAAAGGGTCGGGAAGCTCATCTTCCAATATTATGATGATGTCTTCAATATCTCCATCGTTGTCGAGGCGGCAATAGGCGCACCGTTTGTTCATGTAGTAGAGATCCAGCGCATGCACGAGTTTCTTATTGATTTCGGCAGTTGGCTGGCATTCCTTGACCCCTTCGAAATTTCGCCTAAAAATCAGCCTCTCTCCGCCAGCCAGCGTCTTGCAACCGGGATGGCTAAGGGGTGGTCAATGTAGACCTCCGATCAACTCCGCCACCATAGGTTTGTTGAATGCGCCAAGAATCCGAAATCGTCAGGCTTGCATGGTCGCGCCGTCGTGGTCTGGAGGGCCGACATTTCTGAGCGGCACCAGTACAGAATGAATGAACAGGTGTGGGCCGCTTGCTCCTATTACTTCGCGCAGTATTGTTGAGGCCCGACCGGTATATTCAAGGTTGCGTGCGCGACAATGGAGAATTCGATAGCCTGATGGAGGCAGGAATAGCTTGGTGCTCGGATTAGCGCCGAATTTGGAACTTACAGCCCATATTTCTTGTAGAATCCTCTATGTTTCGTGAAAATCGATTTGCAGCGATCGCCGATGCCAGCCGTGTCCGACGTGATAGGCAGTTTAACGGCATTTGCGTAGATTTGCCAAAGCGATAGTCGTTCGATACCGCCGACGTCGAACTGCGATAATTGTTGCCATTTTCGTCATTGCAACAATTGCTGCGGCGATCAACGGTGCCGGGAAAATTAGGAGGTTTGGAATATGGGAATTCAAAACGGAAGCCTCGCCGAATCGAAATTCGGGAATGGGGCGGACGCGAACACGGTGCAAGCGAATTTTGCGCCGCATGACGGATTGTCGTATGTTCGCGGGCCGGCAAATCCACCTCTGGCGGAAAGAACGGTATCCGGCCTCCTTCGAGACGCCGCATCCCGATTTGGTTCGCGCGACGCGGCGATATTTTGCCAACAGCGCGTAAGGCTTTCTTATCGAGACCTTGATCGCGCGGTCGACCGTCTAGCCGCCGGGTTGCTTGCACTAGGGTTGAACAAGGGCGACCGGCTCGGAATTTGGTCTCCTAATCGCGTGGAATGGGTTGTCGCGCAATTTGCCACGGCCCGTATCGGCGTACTGCTCGTGAACATAAATCCAGCTTATCGCCTTTCTGAACTCGAATACGTTCTGAACGCCGTGGGCTGCCGCGCACTTATGCTCGCTCGAAGGTTTAAGAGTTCCGACTATGTTGGAATGATCCGGAAACTCGCTCCGAATTTGGAATCGTCTGAACCAGGTCGCCTAGATTCCGAAAGGGTGCCGAACCTCCGGCACGTCATAGTCATGGGAGACGATCCCGTTGCGGGAGCATGGAGCTTCGACGGCGTGTGCAATTTGGGCGGCCGCGAACATGCGCTGCGCCTGTCTGAGATTGACGGCGAGCTATCACCGCATGATGCTATCAATATTCAGTTCACGTCTGGAACCACGGGAAATCCCAAAGGCGCGACGCTCACGCATTTCAATATTGTGAATAACGCCAGATTCGTTACTGACCGAATCCAGCTTTCGGACATCGACCGGCTCGCGATTCCGGTGCCTCTCTACCACTGCTTCGGCATGGTGATGGGCGTATTGGGCGCAGTCAGCAAATGCGCGACCCTGGTCTTTCCCGGCGAAGGGTTCGATCCGGAAGCGACGCTTAACGCATTGGAACAGGAACGCTGCACGGCGGTATACGGCGTTCCGACTATGTTTGTTGCCATGCTGCAGGAACTCGACTCTCTCGCGCCGAATTTATCCACGCTTCGTACCGGAATAATGGCTGGCGCACCTTGCCCTATTGAAATCATGCAACGGGTGAACCGAGAAATGAATTTGACGGAAATAACCATTTGCTACGGCATGACTGAAACCTCGCCGGTTTCGTTCCAAAGCTTTGTTGACGATCCGACGAGAAAGAGATGCGAGACTGTAGGCCGCGTGCATCCGCACTTGGAGGTCAAAATTGTCGATAAGGAGGGAGTGGTCGTTCCGGTTGGCGCGCAGGGAGAGCTTTGCACCCGAGGCTACGCAGTCATGAAGGGCTACTGGGAGGACGACCAAAAGACGACCGATGCCATTCGCGATGGATGGATGCACACAGGCGATTTGGCAACTCTTGACAGTGAAGGCTACTGTTCGATTACTGGACGCGTTAAGGACATGATAATCCGAGGAGGCGAGAACATCTACCCGCGAGAGATAGAAGAGTTTCTATTTCGGCATCCGAAAGTGAGCGAAGCGCAGGTTTTTGGAATTCCGGACGAGAAATTTGGCGAGGAAGTCTGCGCATGGGTGGTAGGAAAACCCGACGTTTGCTTAACGGTAAGCGAACTATGCCAGTTTTGCGAAGGACAGATTGCCCATTTCAAAATTCCGCGACACTTCCGGGTTGTAGGCGAGATTCCAATGACGATTACCGGCAAGCCGCAGAAATTTGTAATGCGGGAACGAATGGTCGAAGAATTGATGGACTCTTTTCGAGATGTCGCAATCGATTGAGTTGCCATGCGAATTGTCGAGAGCTCTTCGTCGCGTCCGCCAATGCAAGCGAAAGTAGCAACGGGCGGCAAAATCACCTTTGAGTTGCTTTGCGTAAATTTGGAAGAATTTCGGCGAAAGGGTCGAAATCGTCCGACCTAGGCCATATGGCAAGTCGCGTTCGGATGAAGTTGAAATTCTCAGGCGACGGAGCTCGATAATTTTCGTTTGGAAATTCGGAAGCGTATCGCTCGATTTCGAATAGGTTCCGTATCCGCTTTGCGATCCGGAAAAGCAATCTCGCGATCGTGAAATGGAATGACCGAAACGCGCGAGCCATCCGGAACGCCTGTTCATGTTCCGCGCTGTCTGCATCGAGCAGGCAGATAAATACTACAGTCCTCCGAGGCTCAAACCGCCGCAAACGAATAGTATTTGGCCAGTAACGAAGCCGGAATCCTCGGAAAGGAAAAACTCGATTGCATTAGCGACATCGTCGGCAATTCCGATTCTGCCTACGGGAATTCGCTTGGCGATTTGGTCCTGCATTTCCGAATCCTTGGGAACGATGCTCCAGAAATTGTCCGTAAGAATCGGTCCTGGCGCTACGACATTCACTGTCACGCCATTTGGCGCAAGCTCCAACGCCCATGTTTTCGCCATTCCATGTATTCCGGCCTTTGTCGCGGAGTAAGCCGAACGGGTGGGCATTCCCATCGATGCCCGGGATCCGACAAAGACGATTCGACCGAATCCCTCCCGGACCATTCCCGGTAGCGCCGCTTGCGTCAGCGCCATCGGCGCACCGAGATGCAACCTAGACAGCTTTTCGATATCCTCGGCATTGGCGCTTTCCAGGCTACCGGAAATAATTGCGCCGGCATTGTGCACCAGGCGGCAAACATGGGTCCTGCCGCAGACAATCGATGCGGTTTCGCGAACTGCCTCCAGATCGGTCAAATCCAGCTTGTGCGCTTCAAGCCTGACGTGACTCCAGCTAGGTCGCTCAAGTCCTAGAACGATGACGCTCTCTCCGCGGTCGATCAGCCTTTTCGCCAAGACTTCGCCGATGCCGGAATTTGCGCCGGTAATGAGCGTACTGCCAGTTTCCATAGATGTCTCCTAAATCAAATCGGTAGAGAGCACGTGTTGCAAATTTCGAGAGCCATCCAGAACAATTCCGTGACTTTCATTGCGGCGAGATATTACTTCGCAAGTTACCCTGAGATCGAAGAATAGAGAAGATTTGCGTTGGTCCCCTATCCGATCCAATGCGAACGGAATCCAATTCATCGGAAGTGTTTTGTTGAACGATTCATTCCGGTTGAGCGAATTCGTTCGAACATAAATCGAGTGGCAACGGCCTTCTGCCGTGAAAATTTCCCAATTTAGAAAGAGACTACGGATATCGAGCCGGATCTCGGTATTAGGGAACGCCTCCGCCCAAACTATTGGCAAAATCGACCTTTTGCCAGGAATCGTGTGGAACTTGCACTCCGGTTTCGTGAATTCGGCTTGTTGTGCCGGAGGATTTTCGACGAATTCAAAGGATTGAAAAACGATATGTCTTCATTTTAAGCTAAACGCGCTCTTGACGTTAGTAGCTATTCATCCGGGGGATCCATCGTACCGGTCATGTTTGCGACCGCGTACGCCTTTGAAAATATTTTCCGGATCAATGACGGCGTGTCGCTTGCCGAGTCGATGAATGTAAATTCGGTCGGACACGTCAAAAACATGCGGCATGTTTTGGATTATAAGAATGACCGGTAAGCCGCAGGCATAAATATCCTTCACAAATGAGTGACTTTTTCGCCGCTTCAGTTGCGAGCAGGTGCAAATTGTTTTAATACCGAGGGCGAATATGGATCGTTTAGTACGTGGGTCAAACCAAAGCGGATTGCGAGCGCACAACGAACGGCTGGTTCTGACTCTGATTCGCGAAAATGGCCCGCTGGCAAAGGCCGAAATCGCTAGAATCACGGGCCTGTCGCCGCAGGCCGTTTCCGTCATAATACGGCGTCTGGAATCGGATGGCCTTCTTGCGAAGGGAAATCCGATTCGAGGCCGGGTAGGCAAGCCGTCGGTGCCGATCAATCTCAAGGCCGACGGCGCGCTTTTTTTCGGGCTAAAGGTCGGAAGGCGCAGCCTCGACTTAGTACTTGCGGATTTTCTCGGACACATCAAAGGTCGTGTGCACCTAACGCACAGGTACCCTAACCCCGACGGTGTCGTTAGGTTCGCCAATGATGCGGTGGGCCAGCTTCTCTACCAGCTTTCTCCCGAGGAACAATTGCGCGTGGCGGGTCTTGGCATAGCGATGCCGTTTCGACTTTGGCAGTGGGCGCGTCCTCTGGGAGTTAGGCAATCGGACATGGATGCTTGGCGCGGAAGAGATATTCGGTCGGAGCTGTCTGAGTTGTTGGATTGGCCGGTCTATCTTCAGAACGATGCGTCCGCGGCCTGCAGCGCAGAGCTAGTCTTCGGTTCAAGCGAAAAGCCTAGCAACTTCCTATATTTTTTTATCGGGTTTTTTGTCGGAGGCGGGCTAGTAATCGGCAACAAGGTTTTTACAGGCGCAACCGGTAACGCCGCAGCTTTAGGATCACTGCCAGTCGTCGTAAAAAATAATAAAATACAACAACTTATAGATTTAGCGTCACTGGCAACGCTGGAAAATGCAATCAGCAATTCTGGCGGCGACGGAAATTCCATATGGAAGAGCACGTCTTTCTGGAACATACCTGGCAACACGCTAAACGACTGGCTCGACCAAGCGGCTAGCGGACTTGCCGCAGCTTCTGTAACGGCGGCTTGCGTGCTGGATTTCGAATGCGCCTTCGTCGACGGCTGGCTTTCTAGCGAAGTCAAGACAAGGCTTGTTGAATTCGCAAACCAAAAAATCAAGACTATGGCGTTAGCGGGAATTGACACTCCGCAAATTCGTGAAGGAGCGATCGGCAGCGAAGCTCGTTCGCTCGGAGCCGCGAGCCTTCCGCTGTCAGATAGATTTCTGGTTGATCGCGACTCGAGACTAAACGGCTCTTGATCTCTACGTCAGTTCAACGGAAGCCGTAATGCAAATTGCATTCGGCTTCCGACGATGCGAGATGTGGTCGGCTTTCAGCTGCGGCGCATGGATTCGCCCGTCAACCTCCTTTGGCTCCTTTGGGCGGGTCGGTTGAATCCGGTTTCATTTGGACCGGCCTACGGTAATAGCGTTCGAACCAAATCGACCAGCCGACCGAAACAACGGACATAGCCAGGAAAAAGGCGCTATACGTCGAAGTGAAGAAAACGGACACGTCTCCCTTTGAACTCGTAAGGGCAACGCGCAGGTGCTCTTCTAGCTGCGGTCCAAGCACAAGCGCCAGCAGCAAAGGCACGACCGGCATATCCAGCCATCGAAGCGACAAGCCGATCAAGCCGAACGCGAACATTATGTAGACGTCGAAGAAGGAATTGCGAAGCGAGTAGCTGCCGACGACGCACAAGAGCGCAATCGAGGGCAGCAACAAATGTTTAGGCGCGGCTAGCAATCTTACGAGCAAGCGGATCGCCAAAAGAGCGATGGCCAAATTGAAAATATTAGCCCAGAAGTACGAGAAGATAACCGCATAGGCGAAATCCGCGCGTTCTAGAAACAGTAGCGGACCCGGTGCCAGTCCGTGGACCAGCAAGGCTCCAATTAAAATCGCCGTGACCGCATCCCCAGGGATGCCGAGCGTCATCATCGGAATAAGCGCGCCTCCCGCCACGGCATTGTTGGCCGATTCCGGAGCGGAAACGCCCTCGATGGTGCCTTGCCCGAATTTATCTCCGCTAGGGGATAATTTCTTTGCGTAGTCGTAGCTAATGAATGCAGCGATCGGGCCGCCCGCGCCCGGCAGAATGCCGAGAAAAGTGCCGCACAGAGAACCGATCGCAGCCGAAATCCTGATACGCGCCAAGTCTGCGATTCTAGGCATCACGGAACCAAATGAATAAGCGGAACGCGGCGACTCTTTCGTTTCGTTTCGGAGGTTGGCGACTAGCTGAGGAATGGCGAACAAGCCAATCATTGCAGTTAGGAAATGGATTCCAGCAAGCAGGTTGGCGTTGCCGAACGTAAAGCGCGCCGTGCCCATGACGGGGTCTTGCCCCACGGTTACAATCAATAGACCTATACAGGCCGAAAGCAGGCCCTTGACCATAGATCGCGACGTGAATCCGCAAATGACCGTCATCCCGAAAAACACGAGAGAAAACAAATCGGCTGCTCGGAAGCTAAGCGCGACATTCGCTAGCAACGGCGCAATGAAGAACAGGCAGACAAAGCTGACGATGCCGCCGACAAAGCTGGAACTGATCGAGATTCCAAGTGCGCGCCCGGCCTCGCCCTTCAATGTTAGAGGATAACCGTCCAACGCCGTCGCCGATGCCGAAGGAGTTCCCGGAATATTCAGAAGTATGGCGGAAAAACTACCGCCGGTCATCCCTGAAACGTATAGGCCGAGAAGCAATGCAATGGACATATTCGGGTCGAGAACAAACGTGAGCGGCAGAAGCACTATTATCCCGGTCGAAATCGTCATTCCGGGAATCATGCCGAAGATAAGGCCCAGAACGGCTCCAATCGCAGTGGCCCCCAAATTTGGCGGGCCGATCGATTGCAAGAATCCAGCGATGATATCGGTGTTCACGGTCCTAAAGCGAAACTAGGCCGCGCGGTAAAACAATTTGGAACCCGTAGCGGAATAGTGTGAATAGGGCGACAGGGACCGCAATAGCGGCGCAAGCGATCAGTACCCAGTTGCGGCAACCGTAAAGACGCATCAAAATCGCAAAGAACACAACGCTCGACAAAATGAATCCCGCGAACGGCAGCGCCGCGAGGAAGGCGAGGAACGCTCCTACAGCAATCGTAGCTTGCCATTTGGGCAGCCAAGATTCCCCTGTTCCGGTCGAATTTCGAATTGCGATTACTCCGGACGCAGCCAAAATCGCGGACAATGCCAGCAAAACGGTTACTATTACTGTGGGGAAAAACGCGGGGCCCGGCGTATTGGGCATGGAAGTTCGTTCTGGAAGTTCCTGAATCAAAACGAAATACCAGATGCCGAAAGCCGCAATGACAAGGCTCGCCACGATATTTCGGCGAGCCATGTCCATTTCCGAGCCCCGTCGAGACCGATACTAGCCGCCGAGATCGGCGTTTTCCAATATGGACTTGATCATCGCGTCGTCGACTTCAAGGATTTCGCCAAACGCCGCGGAATCCAGCGGATCCACGGTAAAGCCCTTCTGCATAGCCAAATCCATGAATTCTGCGGATTGCGCCGCTTCTGCCATGGCGTTAGCCAGTTTGGCTTTCACGTCGTCAGGCGTGCCTTTCGGCACGGACAATCCTCGGAAGAGGTCGAGTGCGACATCGAATCCGAGTTCTCGCGCGGTCGGCACATCCGGCATAACCGGATTCCGCACGCCAGACGGCATAACCAGCAATTTGAGCTTGCCGGCTTTTGTAAGATTTACCGCGCCGGTTAACGGCGCGATCATGGCGTCGGCTTCGCCGCTTAGCACCGTTGCGTTTCGGCGGCTGATTCCGACCGGAAGGTGCGTAACTTCGCATCCCGCCGCATCCATTAGCGCGATCGCGCCTAGGTGCGTCGCGCTTCCGGAACCGGAATTCGAAACTTTCAGGCTGCCGGGGTTCTCTCGGCATTCGGCTACGAATTCTTCGAAAGTATCCCATCGAGAGTCGCCGCTAACGGCGAACGGCATGGGCTGCCATTCAACGCGCCCCACGTGATCCAGTGCATCGTAGCCGAAGTCGACATTGCCTATGTTCGTAGTCGTAAGGATCGATGTCGAATTCCACACGACCGTGTAGCCGTCGGGCGCGGCGTTTTTGGTATGGGTGTACGCTACCGCCCCGCCTCCGCCAACCTTGTTGATCGGAATAAGATTCACTCCGAGCACGTTACCCATTTCGGTGGCGAGCAAGCGGCCTTCGATGTCCGCTCCGCCTCCGGCACCAAAGGGAATTATGAATTCAATAGGCTTTTCCGGGTAGTCGGCATGCGCTGCGGCCAAGGATACCGCCAACGCAATTGCGGATGCGGCAAAATAGGAAACAAAATGTCTAAGATTCGGTACCATTGTATTCCTCCATAGAGATGTAGTTAATGGATCTACTCCGCCGCGATCGCTAGATGCATTCTAGATTCCGGGTCTCTCCGCTCGATAAGGGCTTCCAGAACCTTTTCGGGCGTTGCGGGTAGCGACGTTATTCTGATTCCGACGGCATCGTAAATTCCGTTAATGATCGCGGGAGCCGTAGGAACCAATGAAGGTTCTCCGATGCCTTTCGCTCCCAGCGGACTAAGCGGATCGCGATCCTCAATGATCGTTGAATTAATCTTTGGAACATCGAGCGAGGTCGGCAGGATGTACTTTGCGAAACCTGATGTAGAGGTGCGCCCTTCAACCTGCTTGTAGTGCTCCATCAGCGCCTGACCCAATCCCTGCACGACTCCGCCTTCGATCTGGCCTTCGATTCCGCGAGGATTTATCGCCCGGCCAACGTCGTGCGCAGCCCAAATGCCAAGAACTTGAACTTCGCCCGTTACCAAGTCGACCTCAACTTCGGCGACCTGGCAACCGTAAACATAGGCTTGCCAAGGACTGCCCGAGCCGTCAACGGGATCCAGCCCGGTACCTTTCGCAGTAAATGTGCCCGATCCTACAGGAACTATTCCTCTTCGCTTGGCGATATCGACCGCATCTTCCATTGTCGTCTTGAAATTGGTACCCTTCGCCCAGATTTCTCCGTTAAATGCCTCGACAATTTCGACCGGCACGTTCCAGTGGTCCGCAATTTCCGCATCCAGCCTCGAGCGAGCTTCCCTGCAAGCCAAAGCCACCGAATTTCCGATCATGTATGTTTGCCGGGTGGCCCCGGCGTGAGCCGCTTCGGGCGACCGCGCCGTATCGTTGTCGCCGATCGTCACATCCTGAGGTCGAACGCCAAGTTCGTCGGCCGCAATTTGCGCGAGTAGAGTCAGAATTCCCTCGCCGATTTCGGTAACGCCGGTTACGACTTTCGCCGTTCCGCCGTCATCCAGTTCGACCCATGCGCCGGCGCGATCGATTGTCGCCGTTCGCGCTATGCCGTACCAAGAAGCCGCCATACCGCGGCCGCGCACCTTGCTCCGGGAAGCGCCCGATTTAAACTGGTCTCCTCTGCGAATTCTTGCGCCGAGCGTGCACGGTAGCCTGTTTCCGTCGGTGCCAAGATCCTTCCTCGTCGGGCCGCGAACAGTTGGTGCGCCATATTCCCAATGTGAGCTCCTTTCCGCCGCATCAAGAACTCGATCGATAGATACCGTTCCAAGTTTTTGCCTGGTGTGGGTCAAGCTCCCCTCGCGCATCATATTGCGCCGCCGTATCTCGAATGGATCGAGTCCGAGCCTGCCCGCCGCAATATCGAGCATGGACTCGGTTGCGAACTGCGCCTGCATGGCGCCGAATGTACGAAATGCGCCGGAAGGAGTATTGTTCGTGTACACGCCGATTGTATCGACCTTGACGTTTGGAATGTCGTAAGGGCCGCAGGAAAGGATCGCTGCTTTGCGCATGACGCCTTCCGTAGACATCCCGTATGCTCCTCCGTCGGAGACCATGCGGAATTCCGCGGCGGTGACTTTACCTGTCGAATTCAGCGCCATCCGGTATTGGATGGTCGCGGGATGTCGCTTGGCGGTCGAAACGATAGATTCTTCGCGAGTATAGACAAGCCTAACCGGGCGATCCGACTTCATGGCGGCCAGTGCCAGCATGCCTTGGTAGATCATGTCCTCCTTGCCGCCGAAACCGCCGCCCACCGGACTCATGATGAACCGAACTTTATTGATGGGCTTGTCGATAATTTTCGCAAGCATATGCCTGTGGTGCGTAATATTTTGGCTTGGAGAAATAACGGTAACAACATCGTCGTAGTCTACGTTTGCGATACCGGCTTCGGGCTCCAGGTAGGCGTGCTCGACCGGCTGGGTTCTGAATGTTTCTTCGACGATCAAATCCGCCCGCGAAAACTCTCGCTTCGTATCGCCTTTCCTAACCGGGATGTGTTTGACGATATTGTCGGGCGCGTAGTCGTGGATGACTGGCGCGCCGGCCTGCATGGCTTCCTGCGGATTGAAAACTGCCGGAAGCGGTTCATAGGCGACGGCGATTCTTTCTAGTGCCGATTTCGCCGTATCGATATCCTCGGCCGCCACCGCCGCAACGGCTTCGCCTACGTACCGCACAACGCCGCGCGCCATGACGGGCTGATCGTGAACAAATACGCCGAAACCGTCTTTTCCGGGGACGTCTTCAGCCGTGATGACGCAGGCAACTCCGGGAATTCGTTCGGCTTCCGACGTGTCGATAGAAGTAATTCGAGCATGCGCATGCTGGCTTCGTAGAACCTGCATGTGAAGCATGTCCGGATAGATCATGTCGCCGGCGTATTTGAGGCGACCGCTGACTTTGCTCGGAGCGTCCATTCTGCGTACGCTGGTCCCAATGAAGGAGCCGGAAGAGAAAAATCCTTCGTCAACCGGGTTTTGCAGACTGCAGTTCAAGGAGTCCCGCGCGATTTCGACCGCTTCGAAAATTTTCGAATAGCCCGTGCAGCGACATATGTTTCCGCCCAAGCGCTCCTTTATTTCTTCCAGCCCGGCGTTCGGATTCTCGCGCAACGTCGCTGTCGCGGCCATCACCATGCCCGGAATGCAATAACCGCATTGGCTCGCCCCGGTTTCGTAGAAGCCCTTTTGCAGAGCGCTTAGCCGGCCCGCCTTGGCTAGGCTTTCCACCGTCTCGATTTCCGAGCCGTTCGCCTTTGCGGCAGGCAAGAGGCACGACTTCACGAGCCTTCCGTCCAGAAAAACGGAACAGGTGCCGCATTCTCCGGCTCCGCAACCTTCCTTCGTTCCGGTCAGGTTGAGTTCGTCGCGCAAGAAATCTATCAATCGCGCATGCGGCTTGGCCAATTTCGAAACTTTTCGCCCGTTGACGGTCAAATTCATTTCCAAATTACGCATAGGCGCGATCCTCTCGTTCCATCTCCGGCAAGCGAATGCCCAAGTTTTCAAGCGCGTTTGCTATCGCGCGACCAATAAACCCCTTGACAACGTGCGATCTATATTCTTTGCGAGTTCTCGACTTGACCAGCCCAGCCGTCA
The DNA here is from genome assembly GCA_028823855.1 of Albidovulum sp. Lineage (GTDB taxonomy): Bacteria > Pseudomonadota > Alphaproteobacteria > Rhodobacterales > Rhodobacteraceae > JAPPFL01. The sequence goes on along the minus strand of JAPPFL010000032.1, from coordinate 86,813 downwards.
TTTCCGAAGCGGACGCGATGGCTCGGGCGGAAATCTCGTTGCCCTTGAGAAACATCTCCGAGCGAATCAATCGCACCGGCGTCGGGCCGATTCCGGCCATTGCGAGGCGCACATCGTCGAATGTCCGCCCGTCTTCCGAAGGTTTTACTAGGCAAGCGGCGCAAACTGTTGAAATCGCAAGCGACCTGCGATGGCCCACCTTTTCAAAGGCGCCGCCGTAGCCTTGCAGATCGTCGCACAAGACTCCCGTCACGATTTCATCTGAATTCAATGCCGTTCTGCCCGGTCCCATTACGAATTCGTCAACGGAGACCTGGCGCCTAAAGACTTTGCCGCCGTCCAAACGGGCTGTCTCCACTATTCCGTTCAGCGCCAGCATAGCTGACGTGCCGTCGGCGGCGGGCGAAGCATTGACCAGATTGCCGACCAGCGTCGCCTGCTCCCGAATTTGATCGTCCGCGAACCACACCGCGCAAAAGGGCATGCAAGGCAAGGAATTCCCAAGCGATTTCTCTTCAAGAAATTTTTGGAAAACCAAATTCGCTCCGAGACGAATCTTTTCGCCTTCAGGCTCGAAGCCGTCTAATTCGGAGACACGCGTTATATCGACAAGCATCGGCAGCGCTACATCGCCGGCGCGTCCTTCGCGCGCCCAGGGTAGCAAATCCGTGCCGCCCGCGATCAATCGGCTGCCCTCGGGAGCGTGCGCCAACAATTCAAGGGCGCATTCCAGACTCTCCGGCATTTCATATTTTTCACAATAAAGCATAGGGGCTCGGCAGGAATTTCCCGGCTTCTCTCAACGACTAGGAATCGCGACCGCGATCGTTTTTTACAACGACCTTAATCGCGTCGTCGACGCGGTCCTTGGCATACCGTATGGCTTCCGGTAGTTCTGCCAATGGAAAGGTATGCGTGTGAACCAGCGTAGCGTCGAATCGCTTTTGGCGCATAAAGGCTTCGGCTCTGTGCGTCGCGGACTTTCCCTCTCCTCGAATGCCGTAAACGTAGATGTTGTTGCGGACAATATGAGCCAAATCGACTTCGACTTGCTCGCTGGGAAAGGCTGCCAGGCAAATCTTGCCGCCGCGATTGATCATTTGCGCGGCTTCGTTGAATGAGCCGGCCGCTCCCGAACTCTCCACTACGTAATCGACGCCTTTGCCGTTCATAATCGAACGCACGGCTTCGACAGGGTCTTCCCTGCGTATATTTACGACGTGGTCGGCACCTAGTTTTCGTCCGATTTCCAATCGATTGTCGCGCGTCCCGGTTAGAATTACCGGCTGCGCGCCCAGCGCCTTCGCAACGGCGACCCCAAGCAAGCCGATCGGACCCGGCCCTGTTACGACGACGCTTTCGCCCGCTACGAGGCCGCCGAGTTCCGTAAGACCATACATTGCCGTGCCGGCCGTAACGACAAGCGTCGCTTCTTCGTCCGACATGCTGTCGGCGATCGGGATCATGGTGTTGACGTTGTTGACCTGGTATTCGCAAAATCCACCGTCTGTCGTGAAGCCGTTGGCTCTGTGACCCTTGTCGACATCGCCGTAGTTTTTCCCGTAGTTGTGGCACGACGTGTACATTCCCTCGCGGCAGCGCTTGCATTGACCGCATCCCGCATGGATCTCGACGGTAACCCTTTCGCCGATGCCGAATTCGTCGACTCCCGGCCCGAGGGCGACCACAGTTCCCATATATTCATGGCCGGGCGTAAAATTCTTGTTGTACGGGCTCCCGCCCCGTATTAGCGCGGGCGGACCGTGATAAATGATTTCCAAATCCGTCGCGCAAATCGCGACCGCATCAATTCTAACGAGAACTTCGGCCTTTCCCGGCATAGGCACCGGCTTTTCCGAAAAAGACAATTCTCCCTGTTCCATTAGCACCCAAGCTTTCATGCTATCCGGAATCGGATAGGTTTTGTCTGTCTTGACGTTCGCTGGCATGATCACAATTCTGAGTCCTCTGAACTCCGAGCCGACCTAGGCGGCATCGCTCATTTTCACCGCATTCTCGTCGTGGTTTCCGAGCATTCTCGACAGAATCGAGGCAGTTTGGCGCACGGCGTTGCAAGCCGCTTCGAATTCTTCGCCGTTTGCGCGCGACTCGGGCATCGAGCAGCTAATCGAACCGATAACCGCGCCTTTCTGGTTTCTGATCGCCGCCGCAATGCTGGCAATGCCTGCTTGAAATTCTTCATTGTCCACGGCAAAGCCATTTCGCCTCACGAGCCGCAACTCTTCCAATAGATCCGCTAGCTTCAAAATCGTGCGGTCCGTAAATCGCGCTATTCCCTGGCCCGCAATAACTCTGGCGATTTCCGTTTCGGGCAGCCAAGCCAAAATCGCCTTTCCCGCCGCCGTCGCGTGCGCTGCATTCTTCCCATTGTAGCTTTGGGCATTGGTCGCCAATGACTTCTTCGATGAGACTTTGGCAAGTGTTGTAAGCTCGTGGCTTTGCATAACGGACAGCTGGACCGTTTCGCCCGTGGAATCGCTGAGCGAACGCAATTCCGGCATTGCCAGATCGAGGATATTGAAATGTTGGAGACGCTTGTTGGATAGATCGTGAATCTTGCCTCCCAAGCGGTATTGGCGGTCGCGAAGGCCCTTGCGGGCGTATCCCCGCTTGAGCAGCGTCGAAACCAAATGATGGCAAGTAGAGACGTTTAGTCCAGTTTCCAGCGCGATTTCGCGAAGCTGGACGCCGCTTTCGGCCTCAGCCAGGAATTCCAGAATATCGAACGCCCGTTCGACCGATTGTATGGTTCTGCTGGTCCAGGTTTCATGGTCTTCAATGTTGATTGCCCGGCCATCGGCATTCTTGACTTGCCGCCCGCCCGATGAAACTTGTCGCATCGAAATTTTCCGAATCCTGGCTGAAGGGTTCCGACATCTGTAGTCGCTTGACACGAATTCAGCAACGAAATTTTATAAAGCGCAAATGAATTTGATATAATCAAATAATTGGGCAATTTGGCGGATTGAATTCACTGTTCACGCAAGATGCGGCAAGCGAATGCGGAATTGACCTAGCGGTTCTTGAGAGCTTTTTATCTCATTCCCGAAGCAAAAGATTAGACAAAGGCGAATTCTTGGAGAATAACGGATTGCTTGGTCGCAATATCGGATCGGTTACGCATGCAGCGCTACTCTTTTTTGTCTCTGGCAAAAAACGCTTTGAACGGGCACAGGGATTGGAAACCGGCGTGGCGGTCGCGCGAACTGAAGAATCGATACGAGGTCCTGGTTGTCGGCGGCGGCGGGCACGGACTGGCCACCGCATACTATTTGGCAAAGAATCACGGCATCACCGACGTAGCCGTTCTCGAGAAGTCTTGGCTGGGATCCGGCAATGTCGGACGCAACACCGTCACTGTTCGCTCAAACTACCTAAGAGACGAATCTCTTCCGTTCTTTACTCGATCCGTCGAACTGTTCGACGGCCTGTCGAAAGAACTCAATATTAATTTAATGCATTCCAAGCGGACCATGATCGATGTCGTGCAGACCTACGGAAAACTTCGCGAACTAAGGCGGCGACAGCTAGTCATGGACATATACGATTCAAGCTATGAACAGATATCGGTTGACGAACTTCGCCGACGCGTTCCGCCGCTTACGGGCGGCGGACCAAAGTCTCGTCTCCCAATTCTGGCGGCGTTCGTTCACAAAGACGCGGCTGTGAACAGGCACGACGCGGTTGCGTGGGGATACGCGCGCGCTGCCGACGATTTAGGCGTAGAAATCCACGAAAATACCCGGGTCGAGAATCTGAAACGCGATTCAAGCGGCAAAATTTGCGCCGTGGAAACCAGTCGGGGCACTGTTGGAGCCCGAAAGGTCGCAATAGCGGTTTCGGGCCACACGACGACGCTCACTGAAACGGCGGGCCTTAAAATGCCTTTGCGCACCATCAATCTTTCGGCCTTCGTTAGCGAACCGGTTAAGCCGCTGGTAGACGTCGTTGTCAATTGCCCCGATATCGGCGTATATTTCAGCCAGTCCGACAAGGGCGAATTCGTAATCGGCGGCGCGACGGATCTCGGCCAGTCATTTCGCCGCGACATCAAGCAGTCCGTTTTCGAAGACACGGTTTGCTCGCTGCTTGAGCTATTCCCGTCATTCAAGAAGCTGAAACTGCTGCGGCAATGGGGCGGCCATGTCGACATTGCTCACGATGGCTCGCCGCTAATCACAAAAACGGCTATTCCCGGTCTCTATGTCACTGCGGGTTGGTGGGGAGGATACAAGGCGATCCCCGCCGGCGGCGAAGGGTTCGCGCATCTTGTTGCGAAAGACCAGCCTAATTCGCTGATTTCGCCGTTCGGAATCAGCCGGTTTCGCAACCTTGAATTCGTTTTCGAGACCGGTACGACAGCAGTTCGCTAAGCGAAGGAGGACAAGGGATGCTGTTAATTCGCTGCCCGTTCTGCGGAAGCCGAAACGAAAGCGAATTCATGTACGGCGGTCCTGCGGCAGTTCGTCGACCTTCGAATGCCGCGGAAGTGAGTTCCAGGGAATGGGTCGAATACTTGGCGGTGCCGTCCAATCCGCTGGGACCGGCATTGGAAAGATGGTGGCATGCTCGCGGTTGCGGATCCTGGGTTACGATCGAACGGAACACGGCGACTCACGAAATTACGGAATCCTCTGATGGCGACTGATTCCCACCGAATGGAGTCGGGCGGGCGCATCGACAGGTCCAACCCCATAAAATTCCAGTTCAACGGCAAGAACTACACCGGATATTCGGGCGACACTCTCGCCTCGGCTCTCTTGGCCAACAATGTCCATTTAACGGCGAGAAGTTTCAAATATCATCGACCGCGCGGGATAATTTCGGCGGGTTGCGAGGAGCCCGGAACTCTTGTCGAGCTTTTGGAAGAAAATTCGTCCGGAAACCGCGCGATAACATCGGTCCGGATTGAGGACGGGTTAAAAGCGAAGTCTGTCAACTGCTGGCCTTCGCCGGATTTCGACTTGGGCGGCATCAACCAGTTTCTGGCGGATCTTTTGCCTGCGGGATTTTACTACAAGACTTTCATGTGGCCGAATTGGCGGCTGTACGAACCGCTTATTCGAAGAGCCGCCGGGCTAGCCGGGGCGCCGGCATCGCCGCCAACCAAGGTCAAATTTGAATCAAGGCATGCGCACGTCGACGTTTTGGTCGTCGGCGCAGGTCCTGCAGGCCTTTTAGCCGCGCTCCATGCCGGAAGGTCGGGATCCCGCGTCATGCTCGTGGACGAAAATTCGGAAGCCGGCGGCGCTTTGCTCAATAGAAAAGTGCGGATCGGCGGAGAATCGTCGCTCGGCTGGGTGAGCTCGGTCGTGGACGAACTTGCCGCGATGAAAAACGTGATGCACATTCAGTCGGCGACCGCGTGGGGTATTCGCGAGCACAATCTGGTTCTGGTTCTGGAGCGTCGGCTCAAGGAACCGGGCGAACTGCTGAGGAATTGGCGCGTTCGCGCTGCCCGAACCGTCGTGGCGACAGGCTCGACCGAACGTTCCTTGGTGTTTGCCAACAACGACCGGCCAGGAGTCATGCTGTCTTCCGCAGCGCAATCATACGTAAATCGTTACGCAGTGATTCCGGGCCGGAAGGCTTTGATTTTTACGAACAACAGCAGCGCTTTTTCGGTCGCAGCCGACCTGATGAACGCAGGTATCGAGATCGCCGCGATTGTCGACAGCAGGCGAGAAGTACAGGATGCCGACCGAAGCCATTTGAATGGCATCGAAATCTTGCCGGGAAGCGTCGTTTCGGAGGCGCACGGACACAGGCGCGTCAACGGCGCGACCGTCAGCGAGCGATCGGAAAGCGGCAGGCGACGACGGATCGACTGCGATCTCTTGTTGCATTCGGGCGGCTGGAATCCGACAGTAAATTTATTTTCGCAGTCGCGCGGAGATCTACGATTCGACGATTGCCTCGCCGCCTTCGTGCCGGTCGATAGCGGCCAGGCCGTCATGTGCGCGGGCGCCGCGAACGGAAGGATGACAATTCCCGAAGCTATCGCCGATGGAGCAAAAACCGGCATTCGAGCTGCGATCGAGTCGGGATACCCCGGCAAGTCAAGCGCGCTTCCCGAAGTCGACGAGGACTCATATTCGGTAGAGGCGCTTTGGCATGTGGAACCGCGAAGCCGACGCAATAAGTGTTTTGTCGACTTTCTCAACGACGTGACTGTCGAAGATATCCGACTAGCGTTGCGCGAAGGATATCGCAATGTGGAGCAAGTCAAACGGTACACGACCGGCGGAATGGGATTTGATCAGGGAAAAACGGGAAACATCAATATTGTCGGAACGATTGCGCAGGAGAGGGGCTTGCCGCTGTCGGAATTCAGTACGACAACGTTTCGCTCGCCCTATACGCCGGTTGAATTCGGAAGCATAGGAGGCACGCGTTCCGACACGGTATTTCTTCCTTACCGCCATACTCCCGTCACTTCGTGGAACACCGCGCAAGGCGCGGTCATGTATGAAGCGGGAGCTAGATGGCGCCGACCGGGCTATTTCCCGAAACCGGGCGAGACAATGCAGGAAGCCGTTAGTCGGGAAAGCCGGGCCGTTCGCGCCGGTGTCGGTGTCTACGACGGATCGCCTCTGGGCAAATTCGAATTGAAGGGCCGCGATGCCGCGAAGCTGCTCGATTTTGTCTATACGAACTTTATGTCCGATTTGGCTCCGGGGCATGGCCGCTACGGGATGATGCTTTCGGACGACGGATTGATTTTCGACGACGGAGTTGTTTTCTGTTTATCGAAATCTCGATTCCTCGTCACGACTTCCACTGCAAACGCCGAAACCGTAAATCGGCACTTGGAATTTATTCTGCAGATTGAACGACCAGAATGGGACATTAAATTGACCGCGGTTACAAGCCAATGGAGCAATGCCACGATATGCGGGCCCAAAGCTAGGGAAGTCGTAAGGTCGCTTGAAACGGATATCGACTTGGACACGGAAAAATTTCCTTTCATGGCCTGGAGGAAGGGACGGGTTGCCGGAATTGACGCGCGCATTTTTCGCGTAAGCTTCACAGGCGAACTGTCATTCGAAATCAATGTCGCGTCTCGCGATTTCGACCGCTTGTGGAACAAGATAATTGAAAAAGGATCGACCTACGGAATCGAACCAGTTGGCTCGGAGGCCAATCACGTCCTTAGAACGGAAAAGGGCTTCCTGTCGCTTGGTCATGAAGTAGACGGCACCGTCGACCCCTATGATCTCGGGATGGGATGGATCATGTCAAAGAAAAAGCCCGATTTCATAGGTCGGCGATCGGTTGAATTGCGTCGGCAAGGCAGTGAAACGCGACGCGAGCTAGTAGGATTGCTGCCCGACGATCCGGACAAAGCGATCCCCGAAGGCGCTCCTCTTACGCCCGGCGGACGGAAAACGCGTACGGAAGGGTTCGTCTCGGCGTGCGTTTGGAGCGTTGTTAAGGAAAGGTGGATCGCGCTTGCTCTCCTGGAAAGAGGTCGAGAACGCATGGGCCAGATAGCGCATGCGAGAGTTCAGGAAGAAATCATTCAAGCGAAAATTGTCTCTCCGTGTTTCCATGACTCCGAAGGTCAAAGGCTCAGGAGCTGAATTGCCCTACGACGCTTCCCTGAAAACGCTGGAATTGCAGGCTCTATTCGACATCAAGGGCCGCAAAGAGGACATTCGATTGTACTTGAGCGATTTGGCTTCGAGCTTTCCGGAATCACCGAACACTTTCAATTATCAAGTGTCGCATACAGTTTATTATTTGGGACCGGATCACTGGCTGATGCGCGCCAACCTGAAACGGGAAGCCGAATTGCTCGCAGCCATGCGACCGGATAGCGCTCCCGACGACATAAGCATCGTTCTAGTTTCAGACATGCTCGCATTCTTTGAAATCTCCGGGAGCCAGGCAGAAGACATCATGGCGATCATCACTTCGCTAGACATCCATCCTTCGTCATTCCCTGCCAATGGCGCAACATTCACGGAGGCATTCGGCATCAAGGCGCTGGTGTCCAGGAAAGCCGACGGCAGCCGCGGATTTGAATTGGCGTTCGACCGGAGCTACCGAGACATGATTTCGAACTGCCTGCTGCGAATCTTATCATAACGGCGAAAATTTCAGTAGGCCAAACAACGCTATAGGGCGGCAACGCTGGCAACGAGCGCCAACAGGTCGCCTCGCGTCACCATGCCGCGATTCGTATGCGCCAGCACGAAACCCGCTTTTGGAAAAAGTATTTCGGCGGACGGACGTTCGGGCTCGTCCAGATAATGAAGGATTCCGGCGCACTGCTTTTCTTCCACGAATTCTCCCGCCTGGAATTTTCGCTGAAATAACCCGCGTCCGGACGAATACAAGTTTTGGCGGGCGTCGTTAATTTCTACTGCCAAAGGATTGTTCATTTGAGCATGCTTTTGCCTTTGTTCAAGAATACCCAATTTAGCTAGGCACCGCTTGAGCCCGGTCGTTGCTTGTTCGACTATGGTCGGGTCGACTCCGCCGCCGCCTCCTAGTTCGGCGGCGATCATTGGTATCGCGTTTCGCGCTGCCGCGGTATTCATCGACCGCGCGTCATTGAAGTCGCCGAGCAGCCAGATCAATGGCAAGCCGAATGCATAAGCGAGGTCCAGGTTGCGCCGGAACAATTCTGTCGATTCTGTTTGCGTGACCAGCGTACATGGTTGAAAAACTGATGCCTTGCCTCCCGAATGCAAATCGATGACCGCATCGCACATTGGAATAAGCGAAGTTTCCAAGAAGTGCGCTAGCATCGCCGTCGGGCCGCCGCTTGGGTTGCCGGGAAATGCTCTGTTCAAGTTTTCGCCGTCTAGCGGCGAAACACGCGACGATGCGGAAATCGCGGGACGATTGCAGGCGGGCAAAATTATGATACGTCCTGACAATTCTTCCTGTCTTAGCGACCGAGCAAGCTGCATAAGCGCGGCCGGGCCTTCGAATTCGTCGCCGTGCACTCCACCAATCATCAAGATCGAAGGATGCGAATTGTGGCCCAGCTTTATGACCGGCGAAGAATGATAGCCAAGCGGACATAGATTGTCGGACCAGCGGAGCATGATATCGCCGGTTTGGAGGCCGGGCTTGTCCAGATCAACCGTAAGCTGAACACGAACATTCGGATCGGATTTTAGCGTGGAATTTTGCCGCATTATTGAAGCCTGGATCGCAAAGTCCCGAGTTCTACCGCATTTCGACCAAAAAGTATCGCGAATTTTCCAACGGTTGCTTGCGAACCTATACTGATTGTCCCGAGCGCCGCACGAGTCGTACGGATGCGCCAATGCGCGGACAATCGGCTAAAGACCGCGTGTTCGCGTGCGTAGCCTTTGATTTATCAAGAGATTAAAAGAATTTTATCGCGGCCCCGTCCTGGTTCTTTCGCCTAATGCCCTGGATTTCCAACTCTATATCGCTTCGTAAAATCGGCTAGGGCGCATTGACCGAATCCGCTTGCCTGAACAGTTGGAAACATAAATTTTCGCTTGCCTTATGATTAGCATGACAGAAAGAATAGCCGGTATGAACGAATCGCCGACGACAATTCTTGTGTCGGGCGCCGCGAGCGGGATCGGGCGCGCGATAGCAGAAAGGGCGCTTGATCAAGGAGTCCAAGTGGCATGCTTTGATCAATCCGACGAAGTTGAAGATGCGTTTGCGGATAGGCCGGGAGCGCTTCGCCTGATCGGAGACGTCGCGCGCGGCGAAGACTGCGAGGCTGCCGTAGCGAGGACTCTTGATTCTTTCGGAACTCTAGACGGATTGTCGCACAATGCGGGAATTCAGCGCTACGGCTCCGCGCAGAACACTTCGGACGAGATCTGGAACGAGGTCATTTCAGTCAACCTGACCGGAGCATTCAATCTAGCCAGAGCAGCGCTTCCGGCGATACGCGAGAACCGAGGCAGCCTTGTTTTCATGGGGTCGGTCCAGAGCCTGGCGTCGCAGCAGAATGTCGCGGCCTATACGGCATCCAAGCACGGTCTCCTGGGGCTTTCCCGATCGATTGCCATGGACTTTGCGATTGAAGGCGTAAGGTCGAACGTGGTTGCGCCCGGGGCGGTTAAAACACCGATGCTCGACTGGGCCGTTTCACTGGCGGATGATCCGAGCGAAGTTTGGAGCACGCTAAATGCGATGCACCCTCTCGGCCGGGTGGCTGGTCCCGAAGAGATAGCCGAGGTTGCGCTGTTCCTCCTGTCCAGAAAGGCAAGCTTTGTTAACGGCGAAGTTGTGCGCGTCGACGGAGGGCTGCTGAGCCAGATTGCCGGGACTCCGCGCAAAGTCGAAGCATGAATCCGGTCGGTATCGCGGTGGCCGCGCTTGCAGCCCTTCTCATGATGCACTCGAGACTTTCGGCTCGATCGCCGGTCCGAATTTTCTCCCAGAGCTTGTCGATTGCAACGAAGATATCCTCTCCAATGGTCCCGAGCGCTTAGCCGGTCCTGGAAGCTTTGGAAGTTTGAACCCTTCGCAGCGCGATGGAAAACGCACACGAAATAAAATTGGCGGATCTCGGCAATGAGCTGACCTTGCGGCGCACAATCTTCGAGATTGGCGAAACCGGCAGTTTCTTCAACTCGAATCAAAATTTCCGCCGCCGAGATCGCGATCGGAGTGGCCTGAAAGGAAGCCGGGAAAACCTCCGGTCAACGAGATCGCGGCTTGACCGCGCCCTCCGTGCCGAATTCCATGCATGCCATGATTTTCCGGCGCTCGTCGATCGGCATGCGGAAATCGTAACGAATGTCCGAAAAAGAGATGCGGAGGCGGGGAAAGAAAAGTTTCGCGCCTGCTTGCGGCGCATTGCGGCGGGACTATTCGAGACTGCGGCGGGCGCGCCCCATTTTTTCGACAATTTCTCGCATTGGATGCGGGGCTTCCGCGCTACCTTTACCGAAATTCGGAGTATGAGACTCATGACGGACAGAATTATCAAGTGGGACAAAGGCGAGGCCGAGATCCAGTTGCTGGGCGGAATGCTCGCTCCAGTGCGCTTCATTCTTGAGGACCGGCGCATTGTGCAGCCTTTTGCGGTAGCGCCCTGGGCCGACGATTCCAGCCCGCGGCACGCGGAACTGCCCGGTCTGATGAAGCGTCTTCGCGGCGAATGGCCGTGCGTGCCGTTTGGTGCGCCGAATACACCGGAGGGCATTCCCGAAGGATGGCGCCCGGACGAAGCGAATCCTGTAGACTCTGAATATCACGGCTACTGCTCAAACTATGAATGGCGGGTCGAGGACGAATGCGAAGGCGCTATAGCGATTTCCATTAGCTACCCGCAGGACCATCCCGTGCGTCGCCTCGCGCGACGGATCGAAGGACTGCCCGGCGAAGCAACGATTAAGATTTCGCTTACGATAGAAGCGCGACGCGCGGTAGCGTTGCCGATTGCGTTGCATCCGGTGTTTCGATTGCCCGAAAATCCGGAGCGAGCGCGGCTTGATCTAGGAAAGTACGACGTAGGCCGGGTTTTTCCGCTGCCGGTGGAACCTGGAAAGTCGCGTCTAGTTCCCGATGCCGAATTCGAAACGATTCGACAGGTTCCCGCTCGGGACGGTTTTGCGCGACTCGACCGATTTCCGCTAGGGTTCGATACAGAAGAAATTGTTCAAGTCTGCGGGGTTTCCGGCCACGCTACGCTAACGAACGAAGATGAGGACTACCGCGCCCATCTCCGCTTTTGTCCGAAGTTCTTTCCCTCGGTGCTGCTTTGGATATCGAATCGCGGAAGGGCATTCTATCCTTGGAACGGGCGATTCGTTGCGCTTGGAATCGAACCTGTTCGCGCGGCATTCGACCTTGGCCCGGCTGTCGGAAGCTACGCCGGGAACCCAATCGCAAAATCCGGGTACCCGACGGCCCTGACGCTGCTTCCCGGCGAGCCGGTGACGACGAGCTACGAAATCGGTGTCGAAAGCACCGCTATTGGCTGATGCGCGATGATGTGGACCGCGCCGCCGAATTAGCCGCTTGCGACCGAACGACTTTTCATCGGGGCCCGTTGTCGCTCGACCCAAAACCAATGGTGGTTCGCAAGTCGCGCGAAACCGAGAATTTACGATTGAATTGCCGTTTTCGCTGACAAATAGCCCTCCGGCGGAAATCACCCGATCAAATCTTTCCTACATACCGTAGCAGACCCGTACGGACTTGGACAACGCGATTCCGGAGCGTAGGGATTCGCGCCAATGGCGGGGCAAGGCCTTGCGTCTGAGGCCTATTCCAATTTCCATTTGCGCAACGGGGCGCCGTGTTGTTTGCCAGAGAACTACGCATTTCGGCGACGGCAAGAAAACCCGGAAACAGAAGGCGAGTGTGCAGAGCCTACGAATGTTGCTTGTCGAGGGCGTAGAGTTCAAGCGCTCGCAAGGGATCTTCCGCTGCCCATCCGAGGTATCGTTTGAAGCGTTCAAGCGAACAGATGGCTTCGAAGTCAGTGTCCATCGCACTCTAGATTCCAGCCCTGTTTCAACGCTTGCCGTTCGGTCCAAACAAGCCTGATTCGCCAAGTGGAATCCCCGGTTGCGTTTCTGCCAAGGCACGCGGCCGGGGCAAAGTGGTTTCAGGAGCCGGGTCTTCCGCGCCCGACAGGAATCTCTTCATGACGGAGCGCATCCCGGCTCGTTTCCCTTGCCTTGGCAAAATCCGGTTCGATCTTCCGGATTTGCTCTATCTGCCCTTCAAGACGGAAGATATTGCTGCTCCAATCTCCCGACGCCGCTTTCCGTTGCTCGCGTTTGATCAGGCTCATGCCAATAGCTCAGAAACTGGATGATGAAATTCCTCCGGAGGGATGCAATACCAGGACGGCCTTGTGCCTCGATCAAAACCGCCGGGACGCCGGTATAACCGTGTTGCAGAACGGTTTTCGCAGATGCTTTCCCGCGAGGTCGCGTTCTTCTTCGCGTCCGATCACGGGAGGACAATGACTTTGCTTCCCCGTGCCGTTCTTGACATGGATTTATACCGCCTCCAAAAAACTAAGGCCGGTGAAAGCTCTCCGCAACGCTTGGCTCCTCAGGAAGTAGCGAATTCGAAAGGGCTATCCGAACTTCGGAATTGGCGGTAGTTGCGTAACCGGCCGTTTAGTGCGCGGTGCTCCTGCGGTTGTCCTGCGCCCCAAGCTGCGGAACGCAAGTGCCGGGCGGTAGTTTCTCATTTCTACGTTCCCGAACATAGAGCATATGCGCGCGAGGACCTCGACATAATCTGCAAGCCGGGTAGGACGCGCCAGCGCCGGTTGCTGCCAACCCACCGCTCGCCAGCTTTCCCGATCTCCCTGTCGACGATGTGCGCCCGCTTGGGCGTCTCGACCAGGAACTCGGAGCAGGGCGGGGCAAGGAACCAGAAAGCCACGTTTTCGGTCCATGTCTCCCAAAACATTCTCATGCCTCGCACCGGTCGTCGCTGCGCTCGCCGGCGTCTCCACTCGAAATGGAAAAATCCGTCTAGGGCGGCGGGGGGTTATAGCGCCCACTTGGCGCAAATGATCGGGAGAACACGGAATTACCGTTTCTCTTTTTTTCGGAGGACGTCCGATTTCCGGATCCTAACGGCTCGAGTAAGCTATTGATCCGACAATTTCTGCTTTTTCGACGAACTGCAGCGTAGTGCGCATCATTACAATACCTCCAACTCGGGCGCGAATTGACGTCTTCTTTCGTCCATAGGAATCGCGAATTTCCGCAAACACGTCGCCTCGCTCAATCCTGGTCCCCGCTTCGACGATTGGGTAGATCATGCCGTCCAGCGGAGAAGCAATGAATTCATATTCGTCCAGCGATATTTGAGCGTATTCTTTCGCGTCGACTCCGTCATCGTAAATGCCGAGATGCCGCGCAACATTGACGATGCCCTCGCGATGCCATTCAATATTCTTTCGGTCGAGGATTCCATTGGCGCCGGACTCGCAAACCAGGGCGATACGACGCTGGCCTGCAAGGCCGGTGCAGCATCGACCGGTTGATTCAAGGCCTTTCGGCGAAAGCCCGACCGCCAATTCTGTGTCGAAGCACGCGGCGAGGCGACGGCATTTGTCGTTCCACACTTCGTCTTCGGTCTTTTGAAATACTACGTAGTCGCAGAGATTTTCTCCCCTATCGCCGCCATGCAGATCCAGCAAAACGTCGGCGCCGACGGCCCATTCGCTAAGCAGGGCGTCGGCAAGGCATTCGGAATAGCTTCCCTCGGGAGAACCGGGAAAGAGCCAGTGGAGGTTTTTCCCGTCTTCTGGCGTTTCGACAGTACGATTCGGAACCGTCGACACATTGACGATCGGAATAATCGAAATTTTTCCGCGCATCCTTTTAGGATCGACGACTCGATGCAATTCTATAGCGGCTTCAATGCTGGAGGCCTCGTTGACATGGATACCGGCCATTACGCACAATTTCCGGCCCGGCAGACTCCCCGAAATTTCGATCGCAGGGAATTTGCTCTTCTCCAGCCTTGAATTGCTGAACGAGATTTCGCCATAGGCGACGCTGCCCGGCCGCGACGGCGTTTCCCAATTAATCTTCACGCCCGAAGCCCAATGCCGAGCCTACGCCATTCGGTGCGCCGAGCTGCGAAACAATTCATGGGGCTTGCTCTTTAGGAGCGCCGCCAAGGAAAACTGAACTGATCCGCGGATCATTGAGGATTTCGGAAGCGGATCCTTCCATGATTTTCCTCCCTAGATCCATGACCACAGCAACATCCGAGATGTTTAGACCGCCGCGGACGTTCTGCTCTACCATGATTACGGAAATGTCGTCGTCCGCGAGGCTCTTTATCTTGGCGAATACATCGGTTCGCATTTTCGGCGACAATCCGAGCGACGGCTCATCGATTAGCAGAAGTCGCGGGCTAACGGCAAGCGCCATCGCCATTTCGACAATCTGCTGTTCGCCGCCGCTTAGATTGCTGGCACGATCCTTCCATTTTCGTTCGAGAATATCAAATTTCTCGACCTGCGCCTGTACCGCGATGGCCGCTTCGGCCTTTGGCAGCGTGTAAGTCGCTAGTTCCATGTTCTCTTCAACCGTGAGATAGGGAAAATTGCATCGACCCTGTGGGACAAACGACATTCCCATTGCCATTCGTCTCGGCGCGGGCATGTTTTCGATCGGCTGGTCGAAAAATCGGAGTTCGCCGGAAAACCGCTTGATCATGCCGAACAAACTTCGAAGAAGCGTCGATTTGCCCGCCCCGTTCGAACCGACGATGCACGCAATCTTTCCGGGCTCGAGGTCAAATGAAAAGTCTTTGACAATAGGCTCGTCCAAGTACCCGCATGCCCAGTTCTGAATCGACAAAACGGGCGTGGCGGCCATTTAATTTGCTCCCTCCGGAACGTCTTCGCCAAGATAGCACTCCAGTACTTTCGGGTCGGTCCGGATCAGCGAAGGATCACCGTCGGCAATTATCGACCCCGCCTCGACTACGATTACGCGCTTGCATATGTCCATTATGAATTCCATGTTGTGGTCGATAATGACAAGCGTGATGCCGAGCTTGTTGAACTTTCTCAGCAATTCCGTAATGCGTACCACCATAGTCGGATTCACGCCCGCTACCGGCTCATCCAGAAAGACGATTTTCGGCCTGGATATCATCGCTCCCGCCATGGAAAGGAGCTTTCGCTGACCATAGGACAGGAATTCGACCCGATATTCGGACAAGTGGGTTAGGCCGACGACATCAAGCAGTTCCGCGGCGCGTTCGAGCAAATCATTCTCCGAATGCCGCAATTTGGCAGTTCGCAGGATGCTGTTGAAAAATCCGACGGACTCGAATTCCTGCCTGGCAACCAATAGGTTTTCCAATACGCTGAGCTGTTCGTATGCCTGAACCGCCTGAAATGTTCTGGAAAGCCCGTTTCTAGCGATAATATTCCTAGGCAGCCCGGAAAGCGGCGTTCCTTCCAGCGACCAACTGCCTTCATCGACGCTTTGAAATCCGGTCAAGCAATCCACGGTCGTGGATTTTCCCGAACCGTTCGGTCCAACAAACCCTACGATCGCCCCTTGTTCAATCGAAAACGAAATATCGGCTACGGCAGGAACGCCGGCGAACGACTTGCTTAGATTGCTTACCCGAAAAAAGGACGACATCAGGATTTTCCGGCCAAGGCTTCCGAGAATTCGGTACGTTGCCGTTTCCGCCGGCGCATTTTCACGAAACCTGCAAATCCCTCGGGCATGGCTAGCATTGCCGCTACCAAGAGAGCTCCGTAAAGAACGAGCCGAAGCTCCTCGCCGATTCGTAGAAATTCGGGCGCGAACGTAAAGACAATGCTGGCGACGATCACGGGCCAGAAAGTTCCGGCGCCTCCCAGAATCACCATCACTAGCATCGCTTCGGTGTAGTAGAAATCAAAAACCGAGGGATCGGCGATAGAAATGAACAGGCAGAACAGCCCCCCGGCTACGCCGGTAAAAAATGACGATATGGCGAAAGCAATCAGCTTGTAGCGAAACACGTTGAGTCCATGCGATTCTGCTAGCGACGTGTTTTCCCTGATTGCGACCAGCGCTCGCCCGACCCTCGACAAGATAATCATTCTTACGAACAAAATCGTTACGATCGCCCAGGCGCACATGAGATAGAAGAAATCGTGCGCCCTGCCGAATGCGACGCGTCCAACCAGCGGAATTGCAAGTTCGGGCACGGGCAGTCCCGGAATTCCCATTGCTCCACGGGTCAAGGAAGTCCAGTCGTAAGCCAGATGCTGGAGGAGAAGGGCAAAAACCAAACTCGCAATAGCAAAGGAATGCCTAGAGACTCGGAATGAAGCTATGCCGACAAGAATGCTTGCAAGTACTGCGACTATCCCGCTTGCGATCAACGCGAGTCCGATTGAGACATCATGATGCGCAGTCAGGATTGCGGTCGCGTAGGCCCCCAGTCCCCAGAAGGCAACCTGGCAAAGCGACAAGAGCCCGACATAGCCGTAAATCAGGTTGAGGCATACGGAAAGCACGCAGAACGCCGCGGCTGTGACGGCTATCGACATATAATAGGTTGATTCAATAATCGACGGCAAAGCCAAGGCAGGCATGAGCAGAAGCAGAACGAGCCAAGTACTTGCGGGTCTCCTCATAGGCGCAATTGTCTACCGAAGAGTCCAAGCGGACGAAACAGCAGAACCGCGATCATTGCGCCAAATACAAGCATGTTCATGCTGCCGGAAGACATGTACAGAGTTACGAAACTCTCGACGATCCCGAGCGTGAACCCAACGATAATTGCGCCTGCAAGACTTCCCAGTCCGCCGATGATGACGATAGCGAAGGCCTTGAAGGCAAGAATGTAGCCCATTGTCGGGAAGATCGTGTAGATCAACGCAAGAACTCCGCCCGACAGTCCGCAGAGCCCGATACCAACGCCGACCGCAACCCTGCTTATTTTGTGCAGTTGGATGCCTACCATGGTCGCGGCAGCGCGATTCTGCGCCACGCCGCGCAAGGCGAGGCCGCCTCTCGTTTTGTTGAGTCCCAGATAAACTAGCAGCAGCACCGTGAACGAAATACTCATCGCAACGATGCGCGCGACGGGAATCACAAGATCGCCAAGTACGATTACGCTTGTCGTAAACCCGGTTTCTAGGAGTCTCGGCGTCGGTCCCCAGACATACAGCGCGCCGTTTTGAAGAATCAGCGCAATGCCGATGGTTATCAGGATGCTCTTTTCGTAGTCGCCCTGCCTTAGACGGCGCCAAAAGACATCGTACAGTACGACGCCGGCTACCAAGCTGGCCATCACGACCACCGGAAGCGCAAGCCAGTAGTTTACCCCGGTTCCGATCATGATTGCCGAAATCAGCATTGCGCCGATCATGTAGAATTCGCCGTGCGCGAAGTTCACGAACTCAAGAACTCCGAAAATCAGCGCCAGACCCAGAGCGAACAAGGCATAGACAGACCCGATCGCGATTCCATTGATCAGAACCTCGACGAAAACCTCAGGCGTCATTCGTTACGCCTTCGCGCAATAGCGATGCCATGACCCGCAGCGTCGCCTCTGTCCTGCAGCAAGCATCGAAGTGTCGGTGAATCGGTGGCCGCTCGGCAGGGTGATGCATCGAACGGCCACCGCTGGCCCCTAGCCTTCCGAAAGGCCTAGAAAGACGAGTTTGCCGTCCTTAACGCCGCTTACGACCGCGTAGTTCCGGACCTGATGGCTTTCGTCGAAGAAAATGGTCTTGCCCATCATCGACTCGTATTTCGCTTTCCTAAGTCCATCCCGTATCGCTGCGGAAGTTGGCTCTCCGCCTTGCCGGATTGCTTCGGCAAGCAGATGAACAACCTCGTAGGCCATAAAGCTGATTTGCGACGGGTTTTGGTCGTACTTGTCCCGGAAACGAGCTACGAATTCGCGATTCGCGTCCGAGTCGAGTTCGGGCGAGTACGGGTTTACGGACGTCGTGCCGTCGAATCCGCCGGAGGCCACGAATTCGTCCGAAAGCACGTTTGTTAGGACATGGTCGATGTTGAGCCTGCCCGTGCCGGGAATGTTCAGGCGCGCGGTCTCATATTGGCGATAGAACGCGGTGAGGGGAGTGGACGTGAAGTAGACCGCCAATCGGTCGGGTTTGTTGAGCTTCAGCTTCGTAATGATCGCAGTGAATTCGGGAGAAGTGGGATTTACGAAGTCAGTCGACAGCACTTCAATTCCATGCTCCTCAACAGCAGCCGAGAATACTTCCGCTCCGCCGCGGCCGTAGTCGGTATCTTCGCCGATAACGCTGATTGATTTCACGCCTTCTTCCTTGAGAAACGCGACCAT
Organism: Albidovulum sp.; assembly: GCA_028823855.1. Lineage (GTDB taxonomy): Bacteria > Pseudomonadota > Alphaproteobacteria > Rhodobacterales > Rhodobacteraceae > JAPPFL01. The sequence continues at coordinate 68,021 of JAPPFL010000032.1, read as the reverse complement.
TGACGATGCCATGCCGTCGTCCGCGATTGTTGATCTGAACGCCCACCGATTGACGCCTTCTCCGATCTGATCGGTAATCGATGCCGCTGTCGAGGTCGACGTAATAAGCGGCACCTCTGCTCGCTTGACGACCGGCAATGCCGCCAATGTCGCGGAACTGCAAAGAGCGCCAATGATCGCCTTGACTTCATGCTGGGTAATCAGTGCGTTTACCGCCTTTACCGCTTCTGTCGGGTTGCAGCGATTGTCTTCGAAGGCGAATTCGATCTCCATTCCAAGTACGCCGCCTGCTGAATTGATTTCTTCGGCAGCCATTTCCACGCCCCACCTTTGCTCGGTTCCGTAAAGAGCGGCCGGACCGGTGAATGAAGAGGTAAGGCCTATCTTTATCGAGTGCCCGTCGGCCGCGCCTTGGCATGCCGTTGCGAGCGCGACACTTAATGCGAGCGCGCCAACCGGCAGCGTTCTACGTTGCATCATTTCAATATTCTCCTTTAATTTGCGATCCTGGTCCGATTCACGACATCGCTCGGCAATTTTTCGAGCTGATGGCAATTCTACGTATTAAGAACTTTCCCGGAACCCGCGTTGCCTTCCGCCGCCTTTATATCAATCCGACCGACTGGAAAACCCATACGGCTTGCAGGCGTTCTCATTCATTGGACAAATTAATATGCGCAGCATTGTAGTAGCCTCCGCAGGAAAATTCGGGTGCATTCCTTGAGACAAGGGCGCGCCGACCGGACGAGGTCGTCTTGCGGCCTGCGCGATCGATTTCGAAATTTTTTCCTCCGAACTGGGCGACAGCCGTTACGGCCGTCAAATCCAGCCTTCGGATCGCTAGGCGGAGGCCGCGTCGAAGTTCGCGGCCACGCACGATAGCGTAGAAGCCGGGAAGGCAACGGCACGCCGCCGCCTACCCAAGTATGATTAGCGTCTTCGGGAAATCAGCGGGTCTTGGCAAGCGCCCGTCCGGCTCTTTCGTTGTCGAGGCCAGCAGAGGGCGGATCGAATGTGAAACACTGGCGAGTTCGCGCCAACTGAATCCGGATTGAGACTTGCGCCAACAGAGCGCGGTTGCCGGGCGGACGGCGATTGACACGCAATCGGAGTACGACACCGTTCGTCCATTGGGCGGGATTGTCAAATCAAAGGCAAGTTTGTTGCGAACGTTGTTCGAGAACGCTCATGCCTGTTGGCAATTCCCGTGAGTTTCAACTAACAAACTTTGGGTCTATTCAAAGGCAAGATTTCCGGATTGCGGATTTCACGCGAAAGCTAACGTGCCGAGCAATCAGCAGGAGAGGTAATTGATGGTCCCGGTTTGCGCCAAGGCGGCGATCGAAAAGATCAAGCCGCACATGCTGGATGCGAGCGACGACGGGCTTCCGCCGGTAGAAGTGCCTCTCCATGCGAATGACAGCGCATTCGGCCCAAGTCCCAAAGTCAAAATAGCTGCTCGAGCATCCGTCGACAGGATAAACAACTATATGGAGCGCGCCGACCGGCTTCTAGCTTCGGCAATCGGCGAAAGGTTTGGCCTCGACCCGGAAAAGATAGCGGTTGGCCCGGGTTCCGACGAAATACTGGCTCGCTTGGCGCGCGCATATCTTGATCGCGGCGCCGAACTTGTCCGGTCCCGGAATGGCTACCTGAAAGTGCCGAATTACGCCTACGCAAACGATGCGGTCGCGATTTCGGTGCCGGACGAGGAATTTAAGCCGTCGGTCGACGCGCTGCTGGCAGCGGTCGGCGCGAATACCCGCATGGTCTACGTCGCCAATCCGGAAAACCCGGCAGGAGCGCTTCTGTCAAGTTCTGATCTTCGCCGTCTGCAAGCGGGGCTTCCGGGGAATGTACTATTAGTGGTGGACAGCGCTTATGAGGAATATGTTAGTTCACCGGAATACGAACCTCCCCATGGATTGGTCGAGGAATTCGACAATGTGGTCGTATGTAGAACGTTCTCGAAAATATTCGGGTTGGCAGGCGCGCGTGTCGGTTGGATGTACGCCCCGATTGACATTGCAAGTACAATTCGCCGCATTGGCTTGACCTTTCCTCTCTCGACACCGTCTGCAGTGGCCGCATTGGAAGCATTGAAGGACAGAGGGCACACCGACTTCGTCTTTTCCGAAAATTTGCGGCTACGCAAATGGCTGTCTCGCGAACTCGAATCGCTAGGAATTCGAGCCTATCCGAGCCAAGGCAATTTCATTTTGGCCGAGTTCACCAACCCTGCTTCAAATGCGCGGGAAGTCGCGCTGTATCTTAGGCGAAGAGGCATCGCGGTTCGTAGATTCGCATCTCCATCCTACGAGAGGTGCATTCGGATAACTATAGGGCTGGAATCTTCTCTTCGAGTCGCTGTCGAAGCGATATCAGAGTATGTGAACGAATGCGAAAATTGAGTTGAAAAGGCACGCAATACAATGCGCGCGTATTCTGAAAGGCGAAGATCGATGTCGGAGAAAGAAGCGCGGCCTCGAAACCCGCCAGAGGGAGCCAAAATCTTGGAAGCGCTTAAGCGCGCTTCCGTTCGATTTGTCGTCGCGGTACCCGACGCGGTGACAAGCGAAGGATTGCTTTGGCCGATCTGTAGAGATCCCTACTTTCGACTTGTGCGCGTTTGCAAGGAAGACGAAGGCATCTCTATCTGCGCTGCAATGTCGTACTGCGATACGAAAGCCATACTGCTTATGCAGCAAACCGGTCTCATGGATTCGCTGAATGCATTGCGCGCGATCGGCATGGACTATTGCCTGCCGGTCTGCATGCTAGTCGGCCTTCAGGGCAAGGAAGATTATCTAACGCCAAGGGAATCGAAATCTTACGGCGTTAGAATAATCGAGCCTATATTGGATGCCATGGAAGTGCGCTATGACCTTATCGAAAGTTCCGGAGACGAGAATCTCGTATGCGATAGAATTGCCGCGGCATATAGAGAGTCGGTCCCTCAGTGCTTTTTGATTGGCAGGCCGCCGCTACCCCCATGAGACGCGACCACGCTTTGGAAACCCTGAAGCTGCACGTTAAAGATGACATCGTCGTGGCGGTGTATCAGGCATGCTTTGATTGGCTCGAAATCTGTCCACGCGACTTAAACTACGTTTCGACGGGTGCGATGGGTCAGGCCGTTTCCCACGGAATGGGGCTAGCGCTAGCGCGACCGAACCGGCGCGTCCTCGTGTTCGACGGCGACGGCAGCATTCTCATGAATCTCGGCGCGCTCGTAAGCGTTGCGGAGGCAGGGTGCAAAAACTTATATCATTTCATTTTTTCCAACGGAGAATACGAAGTCAACGGACGGCATCCTGTGCCGGGAAAGGGTGTCGTCGACTTTGCGGCGATTGCCCTGGCTACTGGATATGCGCACGCGTCCCGTTTCAAGACGTTGAATACATTCAAGGATTCCATTGGCGCGATTTTGGCAACGCCAGGACCCGCTATGATCGTACTGGATGTGACGCCAGGAGAAACTTTCCGTAGGAATTACGAATACATTCACAGCGCCGAAGCGCGAGAGAAATTTCGAAGCGCCATTCGCAAGCGATGATTTGGTGAATTTGGGAGTGCAGTGACTTGCGAATCTCAATCTTCGGCAGCCATCCGTTCGTCGGAAGGCCATTGGGTCCGAACTTCAAAGCGAAAGGGGGACCTTAGTCGCGCAAGCATTGATTTCGAGTCAATTTCTCCGGGTTTGGAATCGTATTTTTGGAATTTAGTTACACGCAATTGCGAAAAGGGCAGGAAGCAGTTCGTCTACGGCCTTCTGTGCGGTTTCGACGCGTGCCCGGTCGCCGTGGAGGTGTTTTCCTGCAACATGTCCGATCCGCAGACCTTTTCGGCGCAGGTCGAGAATATCCGCCGCCGCTTCGGCCTCGAGGCTCCACGCGTCGCCATGGTCGGCGACCGCGGCATGATCACGTCGGCGCGGATCCGCGACAGCCTGCGCCCGGCCGGGATGGGATGGATCTCGGCGCTATTCAAGGCGGGTGTGCGCCGGTTGATCGAGGACGGCCGGCAGCGGCGCAAAGAACTCCTGCAGGCGACGGAGGCCCAACTGCGCGAGATCGCCGACGCTGCCGCGCGGGACGGGCGAACCGCCGCATGATGGCCAAGCTCTTCGAAATCGACGTCCGCGACGACGCGGTCCGCGCGTACAAATGCCTCTCGCGCGTAGAAAACATCCCGGTTCGAGATCCGCCCGATCTTCGTCTGCGCCGGGGAGCGCGTCCGGGCGCACGTGTTCCTGTGCACGCTCGCCTACTACGTCGAATGGCACACGCGCGAGAAGCTCGCGCCGCTACTGCTCGAGGACGACGATCCCGGCGGCACCGGCCAACCCGGAATGCCGCTCTCCCGTGCTCGCGCAGCACACATCGCTGCAAAGCCGGGCATTTGAACTTCTGGAGGTAGATCCCGCGAAAATTGCTACAGGCCGGGTCCCGCCCGAAATCCGTTAATTGACGGCTTTGCAAGGAAATTCTCGAATTTGCCAGACAACGTTTGGTTTGGGACTCATATGGGATTGAACGGTTTTGCTGAGCGGCTACAGCGTGATCATGACGCAGGAATCTTTTTCGGGTTGCAGGAAGCGATTACTGGTAATGGCCCTGATCGGAATATTCCGGATGGGCGACTAATGGCAGTTGCATAGGCTGCGTTTGTGCATCCAAGTTGCCTTGACCAATTCATCGATATGCCTTCAGCACCGTAGAGAGGTTGAAGATTGGTTGCATGGCCAAATTGAATTCGACGATACGTCAAATCCGCCAACTGCATTGCCAAAATCGGTAATTCTCAAGATTCTCTCCCCTCCTAAAAAAAAGGGAAAGCCAAAGCTTTCCCAAAAGTAAAATGACCGGTCGATTCGAGCAAAATCGATGGTCAGCTCAATGCAAGTCCACTATGTATTCCCTTGGTGTGGGCGCCGCAGTTTGCTTACCCGCAAGAAAAGACGCGGTGAACGAATACAGGCGCTGCCAATTAGGAGCGTATGCGGCAAATTGCAAATTAATAAATCAACTAGTCAATTTATTGTGTCAGTATTCGCGGAATGCGCAGTCTTGCGTTATCCTTCGGAACTGTATTTTGAGTCTGGTTGCTTCTGAAGCATCAGCTTGCAAGCGGGCTACCTAGGACAAAATCCCGCGCAGCATCAAGTTGAAACCTGCTAAAGTCACTGCAATGAAAGTTATTTTGCGGAATTTTTCTTGGTCGAGCTTGTCTTGAACCATAAATCCGGCGATCAATCCGGCTAGGGCGGGAATTGCGAGAGTCATGGAAAGCGGCAAAGTATCTCGGTCCAAAACTCCGGAGCCGATGTGCGCGGGAATGAGTAGTATTGAACCGATGAGGTAAATCACACCTTGAGTTGTTACTTGCTCCCGTTTCGGAGTTTCCAGTGCCGATAGTAGAATGACCACGGGAGGTCCCCATACTCCGGCAAGGCCGCCAAAGAATCCCGCCACGGCTCCGGCCGCCACCTCGCACGCGCCGCGAATTTCAGGACGCACGCGCGGTCTCCATTTGATTAGCTGGAGTAGGGCAAATCCCGTCACCGGTGTTCCCAGAATTATAAAAAAAACATTCTTTGGAATCGACGTGGCGATCTGGGCGCTAAACAAAAGCACTGCAAAAAACACGGCCAGCAATTGCCAGTGCTTGCTCAGAGCCGAATAGGCGCCGGTGATTCCGTCCCGGAACGCCTGTAAAATATTCGTCGCGAATGTAGGCACTATCAAAAGCGCGAGAGCGAGCAATGGATCGAGAAAGGCGCCTAGGCTTGCCACCATGATAGACGGAAGCCCGAATCCGACTGATCCCTTTACAAATCCGGCGAACGCGGCGATGAAAACGGCATACAATACGATAGGGACGGTTACGCCTTCGGAAAGCAAAAATTGCATCGCGTTCAATCTGCTTGCTCAAGCGGCGGTTCGCTGAGCCGTCGAGAATAATCTCCTCCACGATTCCGCCGGCGATCATTCGCATGCGGAAATCGAGTTCTTGGCGAGACGCGTTTGACGTTCGCTTTATCGCTCTGGAATAGTTCCTCAGTGCGAGAGGAAAGCAGGATTTGAGAGGGAATCAAAAAAGTCTCTACATAAATAACTGGATATTTCCGAACGGCGCGTCGAAATTGATAAGATCGATTCTCTTTCGCATTATTTTCAAGTCGCCTTCAATTTCGACGAGTTCGTGCGTCGCCCAGCCCGAAAAGCGTTCCAGGGCGTCGCCTCGCGTTTCCGTGTAAAGAAAAGATGTCCTGGCCGAGCATCTTCCCACTTCGGCATCTATATCGATTATTTGCGGCGCCTGCAGTAAATGGTGGCAGCGACTTTTGGGCTTTTGGCTAAATGTACGTTCGCCAGCTAAGCGTTCGACGCGCACCTTCAACAGGAGCATGTCCTCGTACATAAGCGACGGTTCGAGTTCCGGATCCGTCTGCTGCCATTCGAGCGGCATCCAATAGCGACCGTCGGCGTGAAACATTCCTAGCCATTCGTCCCACCGCATGAGGTCGAGAATTCGAGCCTCGCGATATACGAATTCAGTGATTTTTTCCGGAGTCATTGCGCTCGCTCGGACATGTTCAGCGTCATGAATTCCGCCCAGGCGCTGAATTGATTTCGCATCTGTCGTTCCGACGTTCCGTTTATTACGGCCGTTTGGCCCGATTCTTCGTCTTCCTCGTATAGGCGCTGGAGATTTACCCACTCGGTCCCGTTCGAGCGCAGCCCCTCCTGGGCGCGTTCGTACATTTCCAAATCGTCGTGGCCGACGATCGAGGTAGGAGCGTTAATAAGGCGATTGTACATCAGCGAGCGCCTGTAGAATTCGTCGGGCGCGCCGCGGAGGCGAAAAACCCAGCTCTCGACTAGCGTTCTATCAACCGCAAGCGGAATGAAATTTCGCAGAATTTGAACCGTTTCCTTAACCATGACGTTCGGAAAATAAACCGTATTGTGGCGAATCTGTCCGAGTATGGCGTGCGCTTTGTCTTCGCCGTAAGCCGCTATCATTCGCTCCGTATAGCCTTCGACGCCGGAATATTTCGCGTGGATGGAATTCGAAACCCCTGTATGGCCATGGCCGTTAGGCCAAATCCGGATGCCGGCTTTCTCGAAGAATTCGTAAGGGCTGGCAAATGGCGCATAGACTTGGACGGCCATCGGGGTTTCGGCAGAATTGCCCTTTTCGCGATCCCAGACCTTTATTGCGGTACCTGCCGAGCTTTCGTGGGCTACCATCGGGTGGCAGGTATCGGTTTGATTTTCGACGAGCATCTTCCAGTTGCAAGTATGCATGTATCTGATCGGCGAACTGCAAATTTCCACCGTGCCTTCCGGAGAACGCTCTACGAGATTGTCGATTGTCGAAAGCGACTCGTCGAAGTATTCGTGGAATTCAGGTCCATTTTTGTTCAACCGAGCAAAAATGAATCCTCTATAGTTTTTCACGGCAGCCACTTTCGCCAGTCCCGAAGCAGCCTTTGTACCTGCGAAACCGGTGCCGTCGTAGCCTTTGCGCAGCGGGATGGCGAGAAGCGACCCGTCGGTCTTGAACGACCAGGCGTGGTAGGGGCATCGAAAGAACTTGCCGGTATTTCCGCAAGCTTCGGAAGCTATCTTGACGCCTTTGTGCGGGCAGCGATTGTGCAGCACGTGGACGGAACCGTCCGAATGGCGAACCGCCATGACGGGTTGCCGGCCAATTTCCGTAGTCAAGTAGTCGCCCGCGTTCTTAATCTGGCTTTCATGGCCGACATAGATCCAAACGTTTCGGAATAGCTGCTCCATTTCAATTTCGAAAATCTCGGGATTGACGTATACGTCGCGATGAACTTCCCGATCCCGGACCAAGCTCTTAACGGAAGCAGGGCGGTTGCGGTACTTGGTCATTCGAGGCTCCTCTTCATTCAAATATCCAAGACCAATCGTGGCGTAACGGAACGAGACACGCAGATTTGCATAACCTTGTTAGATGCTTTTTCGTCATCGGTCAAAATCAAGTCGCGATGCAGCGGAATTCCCGAAACAACGCCGCACTGGCAGATGCCGCAATCGCCTCGCCGGCAGTCGTAGAGCGGGTCCATTCCCGCTTCTTCCAGCGCGTCAATGATTGATTGCTCCTTGCCGACCCGAACGATCTGACCGGTCGAAAGAATTTCCACTTCGAATTCTTCGTTTTCTTCGTCCGTCGTTTCGTTTTCAAAGAGCTCGGACTTAATTCGGTCTGTCGGCCATCCAAATTCGATCGCCTTTTCCTGAACGGCTTCGATCATGCCAATCGGTCCGCAGGTATAAATGAACGACTCCGGCGGCGACGCCTCCAAAGCTTTACCGATTTCAAGGGCCGACTCGTCGTTGTCGCAATGTATGCGCAATGAATGCGAACAAAGGGATTCGAGTTCGGGTAAAAATGCGAGCGAATTCCTTGTTCTACCCGCGTAGTGCAGCGAAAATTCCGACCCTCTCGCCGACAGCCGGGCCGCCATCGAAAAAATCGGAGTAATTCCAATGCCGCCCGCAAAAAGGGTCGCTGGAGCCGGTCCGGTGTGAAGAGGAAAATTATTGAAGGGCCCTGCGACGGTCAACGCGTCGCCTTTGTTGAGCGAATGCATGAATAATGACCCGCCGGCGCCGCAATCTTCGCGCAAAACTCCGATAGCCCATTGAAATTCGGTTAGACCGCTGAGCGCCAGAAGCGAATAACAGCGGTCGCCGCCCTCCGGTACTGAAACGCGGATATGCGCGCCGGCATCCCAGGCGCAGTTCCTGCCGTCGGTTTTTAGTACGAAAACCTTTACTGAATCAGTTGCGTACTCAACGCTTTCGATTTCTACTATGCGCGAACTCACCTCTCACGTTTTCCCTAGCGCATTGGCGGCGAAGATTTGAGAAATTCCGAAACGGTCTGCGACGACTTAGCTAGCATTTAGAACCACCGAGCATGCGCGCGGCAAGTCAGCCATAACGTAATCGAGCGGACCTTTTCTTCTTAGCACCGGCTTCTTTGGCTGCGTCTGCTTTTTAGGTTCGAGATATGCGGTAAGCCACCAATCCAATGTTTCGTCGCATCCGTCGCCTCCCTTCGACAATGCCGCGACCGTGGGCGTTTGAGCCTTGCAGGCCCTTTCGCCGGCCGGGCATTTCAGACGGACGTGAAAGTGGCCGTCGTGCCCGTATAATGGCCGAATTTTCTGCAGCCACATTCGATCCTTTCCCGCAGTCTCGCACATTGCTTTCTTGATGGCCGCAGCGACAAATATCCGGTCGACAGCGGAATCCTTAGCCGCCGCCTTCAAAATCTCCATATGAGTACGGGTCCAATTTCGGTTTACTGATTTCTGGTCCCTGGTTCTAACGGACAAGAATGACAATTCCTCTCGTTCCTGGCGCGTCAAGTCAAGGCGCTCGGCCGGGCGCATCCAAATGTCCACGTCGAGGCCATTCTGGTGCGACAAGTGCAGGTTTGTCATAGGTCCGCCTCTAGGCTGTGCCATGTCGCCTATATAAAGGCCTTTCCAACCGAGTTTCGCCGCGCGCGCGCTAAGTCGTTCGATAAATTGGACTAGCGTTGGATGACCCCAGTTCCGATTCCGGCTTAGGCGCATTGCCTGCCACGTCGGTCCGGTTTCCTTAAGTCGCACAGCTCCTGCGAGGCATCCTTTAGAGTAGGATCCGATCACTGCCGGCTTATGTTTGCTCGCGGCCGTCATGCTTCCGAAAAGTTTGTTGGCTTTCAATTGTTCGCCGCGAACCGGGCCTGCCGCGAATATCGCCAGCGAAACGGCAATGGTCAGTAGACGTTTCATTTCGTTTGCTCTCCTCGTTTGAATTGGCCGTCCGGGTGCACCCACTTCATGATATAAAAGCCGATAATAAAGAGTATTACGATTGGAGTAACACCGAACCGCTGGTCTCCGGTCAATGCCGTTGTCGTCGCTATTAGAAACGGCGCCAGAAAAGCCGTCGCCTTGCCTGAAAGGGCGTAGAGGCCAAATCCCTCGGTCATGCGGCTTTGATTCGACTGTCGAACGACCATCGTCCTGGATGCCGACTGCAGTGAGCCGCCCATGGCGGAAATCGTTATTGCGCAGGCGAAGAATGCAATATCAGGTAGACTAGAGTCGGTTCCGACCGGAAAAAATAGAACTTGGTCGCGCGCAATCGTACAAATCAGCAGGGTGCTTGTCGCGAGGATCGCAATGCATGTTAGGATCACCGGCTTGGGTCCGTACCGCCTGTCGGCAAACCCGCCTGCGAATGCGAATGTGGCTCCTACCAGCGTTCCCGCGATTCCAAACATTCCAACGTCGACGATTGTCCACTCAAGAACGCCGGTCGCGTAGATCCCGCCAAATGCCGCGATGCCGTTAAATGCATCGCGATAAAACATGGACGATGCCAGATACGCGGCAAAACTCGTGTTCTTTCGCAATCCGACTATTGTCTGGCGCAATCCCCTCATACCCTCCAGCGCGTTCGAAAGAAATGGCATCGCAGCCGCTTTCATTGAGCTAGCGCCTCCTCTCGCGCGTCCGGGAGAGGCCCAAAGAAAAAACGGTATCATGAATACAACGTACCAGATTGCCGTCAGCGGACCCGTCGAGCGGGTTCCTTCTCTTTCGGCCGGGTCGAACCCGAACGCCGGAGGATTCCCTGCCAAGGTTTTGCCGGTTTCGTTTTCGGCAAAGAACAAGAGGACCAATATCAAAGCAATCAGGCCGCCTACGTAGCCGTACGCCCATCCTGATCCCGAAATTAATCCGATTTCTTTTTTGTCGCCTATGTCCGGGAGCATCGCATTGGTGAATATCGTTGCGAATTCTACGCCGACCAATCCGACGGCGAATGCCAGCAATATCCAATTCAAGTGGGTAGTGTCCGGCGCTGCCCACCAAAGCGCCCATGCTCCAGCAACGTAGAGCGCGGAAAAGAGGACTATCCAAGTTGACTTGTTTCCAGAGCTGTCGGCCCATGCGCCAAGAATCGGAGCGAAAACGGCGATCACCAATCCCGTTGCCGAAAGCATCCAGCCCCACTGCTCCTGTCCCGTCGTTGGGTTATCGGCAACCACGGATGCGAAATAAGGTCCAAATATAAATGTCGTGAGAACAGTATGGTACGGCTGGCTGGCCCAGTCGAAGTGCATCCAGCCCCACACGCGCTTGCTGAATTTAGCCAATTCTATTTCCTTCCATGAAATAACGGCAATCGGTGGCCGGATAACTTATTCAGCGGGCGGCAACGCGAATGTTTCGCTGTTGGAACCGGGAGCAACTGGAGGACGGCCATGATCTATCCAATCGGTCAAAATCGCAAATGGCGAAAATTGCGCCATTAATTCGCACGGCTTGTCTCTGCGCGCCAAACGCAATTCGTGCGTCGGTCGCCATTTGGCCACTGCGAGGCACCAGTGTGAAGGACCATATCGCCTGCTCCGCCGGACGCAAGCTGCTCCAATAAATTAATTCGGAGTTCTATGCTGACGATCCAGCTTTTTTCTGCTCTAGCAGGCACCAATACACGGACGATGGAATTTGTCAATTGCCCATCGTTATCGGTTCAATCTAGTCCTTCGATCGAGGGTCACGGCCCACGCCGGATTCAATCTCTCAATCTCTCAATGCGGACCGCCTGTGGGCATCTTTTATTTTCACGTCGAGGATGATCTCCTCGGGCACCTCGTCTTGCAACGACCGAGGCCCTTGAATCCGAGTTGTTCCGTAGTACGATATGCCCGTACTTGGCTTGGTCTATTGGATCGCAAGCGCTTGAGATTAGGCGCAAGATTCACAATTCTCGCCCTAGGTGCAAATTCGGAATGCGGCGATCGCCTAGAGAAATTCAATCATCGCGGATATCGGTGAAGGTCTCTTGGACGTATACACCGCCCTCTCGACCGAAACCGGATTGTTTGGCTCCACCAAATGGCGCAGGAAGATGCCGGATGATCTGGGTGTTGAGCCACACCATTCCGACGCCGAGTCCGTAAGTTAGTTCGAGCAACGCGTAGCCCGGCGGCACAAGCGCGTTGGCAAGATGGTCCCGCATTCCAATCTCCTGGAAATGAAATAGCTCCCGAGCGAAATAGTCCGCCGACCCAAGGTGCTCGCCCGATGCGCTTGGACGCCGACCAATCTAGAATAGAATCTGGCCTTTATTCACGACACGGGACTGACCGCCAACCAGTTCAAGGGCCAACTCGTACGCCTCACGGGCCTCCACTGCAGGCGTCGCGCTAGAAATTCGCGGCCCGGCATCTGGCATGCCCCCGACAGGCTGCTCCGGTCTTCAACCGGTCCCGTTCCTCTCCCTAGCGCCTAATCGCCTTCCGGGCCTCTTTCTCCGTCTCCTCAGCATCGCCTCGGCGACTGGCGAGGATCGCCTTCGCGATAGCGATATTCCCTGCGTTACCCCCCCTCTGCCGGCACTGCCCGCAGCGGATCCTCCGCCGCGCTCGCGGGCCGATCGTCGTCTCAACGTTGCGCAATGCCCGCCGCCTCCGCTATGTACACTCTAGCGTCTTTCCAGTTGTCGGCGCGCATGGCGATCCTTGCTCCCCGTATCATCGTCCGTACGCCCAGCCTCGGCAAGCGGGCTACGAAGAAGAAGCTCACCATCGATGAGCATACGCCGAATGCCAGCGGCGCGAGTTCGCCATCTGAAGGATTTGCCTCCGATTCGTCGACCACGAGCTGCAGGTTGCGGGGTTCAAGCCAGAACCGTCGCGCCATGTGCGGCAGTTCCGACTTATCCTGCGCTTTCGCCTCGATTGCACCGGCCATCGCAACGATGTCGCGCGGCAACTTGTCGATCAATGCTTTTGCCTCGACACCATTCGCGCGGCGCCGCCGCCGCACTGCAAATGACCTGATGGGTGTGAGCGCGTACCACCGGTCTATGAGTAGGCCGACGTCCATCCTCTCAACGAGAGACCAGCGGCGGAGAGCAGCTGCCAATATCCCCGAAACTGTTCCACCGTAGTGTTCCGCCTGGTACGAAAAAAGCCCGGCGGAGCAACTCGCAATTGGAAAGAGCAGGCGTAGTTCCTCGGCGCTCGGCATTCGGCACGCATGCGACAGGCACCTATCCGGCGGCGTCTCGCGGTTCTGCTTGGCTTGTTTCGGAATTTCCACGACCCGTGCGCCCTCCCGACTGATTTCCCGGAGCGCGCTTCGCACCGAACCCGGATACTCGGCCAAGGCAGCGATCAGACGCAGCGCAGGCGGGCGCCCTTCGGCGGAGTTGAGTAGTTGCGCTTCGCTGACGCCGTCAAGTCCGGCGTCGCCTCGCACAAACGACCGGGATAGCCTGCGGCACGAATCCGCGTCCGGACCCGGTAGAGGCAATTTCCAGTCGAAACCCGTCCGAGGTAAATCTACTTGCGAGGTTACGACTAGTTGAGTCTTTTGCACTCTCTTCCGTATATCCGCCAGCAGGTCATCCGCGGCATCTAGGCTAGGTTTCGCCAATCGCTCTACGCCTTCCAGAAGAAGGCGGCAACCTTCTGCGTCGAGTAATCGCTCTACACACTACAGCGTATCGCCAGCCTCCAGTTCCGCAGACGACATCGTGAGTGCTGTCACGAGATCTTCGGAATTTCGATATTCCTCGACGTCAAGCTAGATCGCACGGCCAGCCAGTCTCCTCTCCGGCACCTTCAACAGGAGTTGGGTCTTGCCGATAACTCCGGGTCCCTGCAAAAGAACCGCGCTCTCTTGCTCTAGCGCGGTGCACAGGGATTCCAGTTCTTTGATTTGTCTCGCAAACCTAGTTTCCGAAGGCGTCGGCCGGAAACGCCTCTCGAACTGACCCGTCTGTTGGGCAAGCCTCGCCTTCGTCCGAGCTACGCCGCAGTTCTTGATCCCGCGCAGTACTACAGCGGGGAGACTTTAGTGCCGACCGTGCTCGTCGTGGCATGCCGAACAGACTCGAATCAAGTTGCCATGATTGTGCGATCTACGCACAGACCACGGCTCGATGCGCGCCGTTTCTACCCCTCTGCCCGTTCCGCACAGAAGGCATGGGTTGTCACTATCCGTCCGAAGACGCGCCTCTATCCACGCCGGTACTTTGGGTGTCTATTCCCCGTCATCGATCCAAGGCCGGCGAAGTTGCCGGTCGAAGTCGTCCAGTTCTGCCCCGTCGGAGCAGGTCTTTCCTTTTCGTTGCACGGTCGACAGCTTCTTGACGGCTAACTAAATGTAGCACCGTTTCGCAAAGGAAGAAGAAAGCACCGCCCGTATTGCCCGCACTTGCCGTATATTTTGGGCGCAAGCTTAGTTGTGGGCCGTTGAACCCCGGAGACCGACCATAGGCTAGTTGGCGAGTGCGCGAGGCGGGAATAGTCGATTTCTATTTCAGACTAGACGACGTAATTCGCCTGTGTCGAACGGAGCCACATTCGACTCAGATAGATAAAGCCGCATTTCCGTTCTTTTCCAAACCAATCGCCCCGAAGCAACTATTGGCAAGTCCCGGGTCTGGCGCCGGCCGGGGAAAGACGTCGAAATTCAGGGCATGTGCGAATTCCTCGGGTTTATGAATTTGCTCGTTTTTCGAATCCGGTATCCAATCCGATCAAAGATCAATTGTCTGCGATGGCCGCGGCCGGTCGCTCTCGAGACTCGGACGCATGCGCGATAACGGCAAATCGATAACGAACAATATCTCGATGAAATCGGGTTCAACGAGCGAGAATTGCTTGACAAGTCTGCGCAAGCACTTGCCAAATGCTAAATTGTTGTCTATGGCGAATTCGGTTACTTTAAGGCGGACTAAATGAGCACGCTAGGCGAATTGCTCCTGTTTATTCTCGACCTCGCATGGGTGATTGTTCTCGCCCATGTGATAATGAGCTGGCTGATCGTATTTGAAGTCCTGAACGCCAGGCAAAGATTTATCGGACAATTATGGACAGCTCTGGATAATTTGCTGGAACCAGCTTATTCGCGAATTCGTTCGTTTCTTCCGCGCACTGGAGCCGTGGATCTTTCACCGATTGTTTTGTTGGTTGCGATTTATTTTCTTAGAATTCTGATCCGAAACAATTTAATGTATTGATGTCGACTGCGCCCTCTAATGCGCAAACGAAGCCTGTTCGCCCCATAAGTGCCTGACGCGCGCATCCCGGCCGCATGACTCGCGGTATCGCTTATAGGCTTTCGCCTGGGAAATAATACCGAACCTGGTTAGAACAAGGTTGGTGCCCATATAATAATTCTGGTGCTTGTCCTCCGCCGGGTAAAATTCCGCGGCGTCCCTTATCGGCGTTACTATCGACATCCCGAGAGATTCTTGGGCATCGGCGCGAGAAAGTTCGGCCTCCCTACGCTGGCTTTCGCCGTTAACGAAAACCGCGGTAGTATAGCTATGGCCCCTGTCGCAGAATTGGCCTCCGTCATCCGTCGGGTCGACAGACCTCCAAAACAGATCGACGAGTTCCCTGAAAGTAACTGCATCTGGATCAAAAGTGATCTGAACCGCTTCAAGATGCCCTGTACCGCCCCCCGTCACTTGACGATATGTAGGGTTTTTGGTTTCTCCTCCCGAAAATCCGGAAATCGTCTCGAGCACGCCGTCTACTTGATCGAAATCGGATTCAACGCACCAGAAGCACCCGCCCGCGAACACGGCGGTTTCAGTAGCTGCCGAACTTGAAGAGGCCAACGCGAAAATCCCGACAGCGAATGATGCCAATGGAATGGCTGCGCTGCGCGCCAAAATCGACCTAAATGCCCGATGCATTATTCGTACTCCCCTACGTATGAAGCGGAATCGGCTTCCGCAGTTCCGGTAGAATGCCCGAGAATTAGCCTAATAGATAAGCCAAATTTAGGCAACTTGAATCGGCGGCTCCGCCTGCGCCTTTTCCGAGAATTGGAGCCCGCCACGATTTGGCAATTTACCGAATGGTATAGAGCGATTTGCCTTCAATTGAATCACTTCTTCTTGCGCCGCTTCGCGAGCAAGCGCAGTCGCAAGGCATTTAGCCTGATAAAGCCCTGCGCATCCTTTTGGTCGAATGTGCCTCGGTCATCTTCGAAGGTAACTTGTTCTTCGGAATAAAGAGACTGGTCGGATTCCCTTCCAACTACGTACGCCAAGCCTTTGTACAGTTTTAGGCGAACGGTACCGGTTACGCGCTCCTGGCTCTTGTCGATCAATGCTTGAAGCATTCCGCGTTCCGGGCTGAACCAGTAGCCGTCATAGATCAATTCGGCGTATTTGGGCATTAATTCGTCCTTAAGGTGAGCCGCTCCTCGATCCAACGAGATCTGTTCGATACCTCTGTGCGCGTTAAGCAAAATCGTCCCGCCCGGCGTTTCGTAGATGCCGCGCGATTTCATACCTACATACCGGTTTTCGACCAGATCCAGTCGACCGATACCGTGGCGGCGCCCCGATTCGTTTAGTTGCTCCAGCAATTTCGCGGGCGTGAGTCTCGATCCGTTGATGCCGACAGGGTCGCCTCGCTCGAATGAAATCTCGATGTATTCCGCTTTGTCGGGCGCGTTCTCGGGATCCACAGTGCGCTGGTAGACATATCCCGGCGCTTCTTTCGAAGGGTCTTCCAGAATTTTCCCTTCCGAAGATGTGTGAAGTATATTGGAATCCACGGAAAAAGGAGCTTCGCCCCTCTTGTCTTTCGCAATTGGAATCTGATGGCTTTCCGCAAATTCGATCAGTTTGGCGCGGCTCGACAAATTCCACTCTCGCCATGGGGCAACAATTCTAATGTCCGGATTTAGCGCATAGGCCGACAACTCGAATCGAACTTGATCGTTTCCCTTGCCGGTGGCGCCGTGCGCTATCGCGTCCGCGCCGGTTTCTTCGGCGATTTCAATCAGTCGCTTGGCGATCAGCGGTCGCGCAATGGATGTGCCGAGCAGGTATTGCCCTTCATAAACGGCGTTGGCCCTAAACATGGGAAAAACGAAGTCCCGAACGAATTCTTCCCTCAGATCCTCAACAAATACATGTTGCGCCCCTATCATTTCCGCTTTCCGGCGGGCGGGCTCCAATTCGTCGCCTTGGCCCAAGTCAGCCGTGAAAGTTACGACTTCCGCACCGTATTCGCTCTGAAGCCATTTCAGGATGATCGAGGTATCGAGTCCTCCTGAATAGGCGAGCACGACTCTTCGAGGAGCGGCCATGAACTATCTCCGTAATAAATTTTTGAAAGGCAGGGCAACTATGCACTTTTCGCGGGCGCCGCAATGCCAAGATACAAAATCGAATAGCATTTGAACTCATTTGTTCCCGATCAAATTAAATTCAACGGAAGTTTTCCGCGGCAAATGGGCGATGCGACGCTTTGGAGTAGTTTCGTTTCCCAATTGAAACCGCGTTGTGGCAAGGGCGTTGCCCGGCGGAAGGAACTCCAGGATGACCGGCACCATCGACAAAAGATGATATATCCCGAATATACGGCAAATTTTGTTGGAAGGCGATGTCGTTGCGCCCAGTCGAACTCCAGCCTCGGCGGAGAGCTGAACACCGACTCGACGACCGTCCGGTCAGGAGCCGGAGTCTCGAAAGGGGGCGTTTCGCGCGTTGCTGCCAACAGGGGAGGCGACAAAGGGCGCGGCGTCGTGCCGCCCCCGCATACTCGAAGCGACGGAAAATTGGACAGCGAAAATATTTGGAAATCGCCGGGCTTTCAGCCGGGGGCTCCGCAATTCACCCGCATCGGAATTAGAAACAGCAACATTGCCAACGCAAGTATTATGCAAGTCGGCAGTATTCATTGGAATTATCGCTTTCTCTCGCAAAATTTATCTAATTCGATAAAGCAATTGAAACGCGAAAACCGCGATTCCAAGCGGTTGTCCGAGGGGGAGAATCGTATGCGAGAACTCCGCTAGGAAAATTCCTCAATTTGGATCAACTGGCGCAGCTGACGGGTATAAGCGCGTCGGCTCTTTCGCCAATATAAACGGTAAGGCACGACCCGGGCCTTGCAACACTCAATAGATTTACTTTCGCAATGAACTTGCCCCTCTCAAATTTTCGTAGCCGAATCCAAATCCCGTCTAACCAAACACGAGTTCGTACGAGAGCGAAAGCTATCACCTAGGGGATTTCGGGCGCACAGTTTGGTTCCGTTCCGTGCCCGGAACGGAGTTCAAAGCTGGCGAGTTCGGCCTCAACTCAAGGCCGTAAATATCGCTCTGCGGCCGAACCTTGACGAAGGCCTTTGCCGAGGCCCTAGCGAAGTTCCTAGTGCTTCGCCAGCGAAGCCGCCCTGGCCCGGAGGCGCGCAATAGAATCGATCCTTAGCTTGTGCCTCCATCTAGGGAACGGCGCACTATGGATTGGAATTGGGAATAACAAATTTATTGGTGAGCTACCTAAAGGGTAGTTCGCTCAGTTTCATTCGAGCAGGGCGTTCAGCGGCGTCTACGGCGCGCAACGGGTTTGCGGCGATTTCGCTCGCAAACCGAAAAATACTTGGCATTGCCAATCGATCCGAATGTTCGCAGAACCGCTTTGTCCCCGGGGCTGTCGAATAGCTCGACCGCCAGTTCGGCGGGTGCCCAATGCGCGCTATGGAATTTTTCTTCCGGCGGCCCAACCTTCCTGACCGGCAAAGCCAGGAACACATGGCAGACTTTTCGCGCCCAAAATTCGTATTCGGGCAAGTATGTATAGCGCATGTAGCTGCAAAGCATCCTGTCAACGCGAATTCTCCAACCGGTTTCCTCCAAAACCTCGCGGTGAAGGGCCGCAAGAAGCGTTTCGCCGCAGTCGACAGCGCCGCCCGGAAGTTGAAATTCGGGCAACGGTTCGGCTTGATGAGTGATCAAGACAAGATCGTCTCTTGGCAATATAGCGTATGCGCCTACTCTTTCTTTGTAATTGACTCCGGGTACAACCGGTTCACCCAACCTTGGAATCATTCTTAGAATGCCCTGCGCAGAAAAAATCGCTGTTGCTCTTATTCCGGGAATTGGCAATGATTGAAAAGTCAAAATCCCCTGGTCCTGAGCGTAATCCTGGCTCAATGATGCAAACTGAATCCGTTTTACCGTTTCAGCTAGACAATTCAGATGTTCGCGGCAGAATTGTGCGCTTCAAGAATGTGCTGGGCAAGATATTGAGTCGAAGGAAATATCCGCCCAGCGTTGAAGAGTTGGTCGCCGAAACCATGGTGCTGACGGCCGTTATCGGACAGTCGATCAAACTTCGCTGGAAACTTTCCCTCCAAGTACGCGGCGACGGACCGGTTCGCTTGATTGCTTCCGATTATTTCGCGCCAGACTCTTTTGGATTGCCCGCAAGAATAAGAGTCTATTCCAGTTTCGATTCCGAAAGGACCAATCCGCATGCGAGTTTGCCGTTCAAGGAAACTGGAAAGGGCTATTTCGCGGTTCTAATCGATCAAGGCGAAAGCCAGACGCCCTATCAGGGAATAACGCCTATTACCGGGACGACGATAGCTAGGTGCGCCGAAAGTTTTTTTGAACAATCCGAACAATTGGCTACTCGAATTGTAGTTGCGACCGAGAGGTCGGCTGCGGATAACAAGATCTGTCAGGCGGGCGGAATACTTGTCCAGCATATGCCCAAAAAATCATCGGATTCGCCGCGGCGTTCGCGAATCAACGGTAATGGACATGCGGCCGGCCACGACGATTGGTGCCGCGTGAGCAGCCTGCTGGCGACCGCAACGAAAAGAGAAATCGCCGGCGATGAAACAACGTCGGAGATGCTGCTCTATCGATTGTTCCACGAAGAACAGCCGCGCGTATTCGAAAGGCAGCCTGTTGAATTCGGCTGTACTTGCAGCCCCGAAAAAGTCCGGCGCAGCCTTTCGGTTTATTCGGCTAGGGACATTTCGACTATGACGACGGATCAGGGAACGGTCGACGCAGTTTGCCAGTTCTGCGGCGCAACATACGTTTTCGATCCAGCGAGCCTTGGCTTCGAGGCGCAAATCGGTTGAATGCCGGATATTTCGCAATTCGACCGCGTAAAATCCGCCATCGAAGGCTGGACGGAAGCGACATCCGACTTGGATCTTATGAACCGCGCGGACTTGCCGGGAAGCATTCCGCCAAGTTCGGCGAGCGTGCTCATACCGATCATTGCCAGGGAAGGGGAAGCGAACGTCATTTTAACGCGACGAACGACAACGGTTAAGCATCACGCGGGGCAGATATCTTTTCCGGGCGGGCGAATGGAGGAGCAGGACAAGAAACCGGAATCGACCGCGCTGCGCGAAGCGCAAGAGGAAATCGGACTAGACCCGCGAAACGTCGAAATTTTGGGGCGAGGCCCCCTTCACGAAACGTCCACGGGTTTCTTGATTGCGCCGATTGTCGGACGCATAATCTCGGACTTTTCGCCGGTGCTCCAGGAAGACGAGGTTGCCGAAGTCTTCGAAGTTCCTTTGCTGTTTCTTGCCGACCTCGGCAACTACAGAATAGAATGTCGAGAATGGCGCGGAGCCAAGCGCTACTTTTACGTCATCGACTTCCGGAATTACCGAATATGGGGCGCGACGGCGCGAATTCTTTACGGAATGGCTGAGCGTTTGAGCGTTTGATGCGTCTACGCGGTTCCTGGTTCGACGGGTCGGACGGGCAAGCTTTCGTTCGGCTGTTGACCGAACGCGGATTCGAGGCATATTTCGTTGGCGGTTGCGTACGAGACGACCTGCTCGGACTGGAGATAGGCGACATAGACGTCGCCACCAGCGCGGATCCTCGGAACGTGCTTGAATTGGCGGCGGAGAATGGATTTGGTACTGTTGGCAAAGGTAAAGGAGTTGAATTCGGAACCGTTGTCGTGATTGCCAAAAAAACGCCGTTCGAAGTTACGAGTTTCAGGCGAGATGTGTCGACGGACGGGCGGCGCGCCAAGGTCGCTTACCATGATGACCTAGTCATGGATGCGCGCAGGCGCGACTTTACAATGAATGCGCTTTACGCGAATCAATTCGGAAAAGTCTTGGATCCTTTAGGCGGTTTGCGGGACCTCGAGGCCCGGCGCGTGCGATTTATAGGCGATCCTCGGGAGCGGATCGCGGAAGACTATCTAAGGATATTGCGTTTCTTTCGAATGGGCGCGTTTTTTGGCGATCCTCGCGACGGGTTGGATCGCGACGGGCTTGAGGCAATAAAGGAAATGGCAGCAAGCGTGGTCTCGCTCTCGCGCGAACGAATTACGCATGAAATCCTGGGCTTAATGGCGGCGCCCGACCCGTCCCCGTGCGTTCTTAAAATGGTCGAAACGGGAATATGGGACTTGGTACTTCCCGGCGCAGAATCAAAATTCCTTCGCAGGCTCGTGAAAATCGAGCGGAAATATGGCGTTGTTCCGAGACGAGGTTGCAACAATGCAGCTATCCGCCGCCTTGCTACGACCGGAAGCGCGGCGATTGCCGAAAAGCTACGAATAAGCCGAAAACTGGAAACCCGATGGCAGACTTTAATGAAGGCGGTTCATTCTCATTTGAGTGCCGCCGCCATGGCGCACGAGTTCGGTCCAGTTGAAGCAAGAGATGCAATTCTTGTGCGGGCCGCTGTAAGCGGAGTCGATGCAAACGCGAATTTAGAATCCGAAATTGCGCGAGGCAGCAGGGAAAAATTTCCGGTTCATGCTCGAGACCTGATGACCGAATTTCATGGTGAAGAGCTAGGGCGCGCGCTGCGCAAAATGAAGAAGGCGTGGCTCGCGTCGGGATTGGAATTGAATAGGGCTGAACTGCTGAAAATGAAAGGCGGCTAGTATAGAATCGCGCGATCGCTAGCCGTCAGTTGCAAGAATCGCGAATATTCAAGGCGGGGAAATCACTCGGACCGGCCTGATGCCGCGGCTTGACCGCATTTCGAATTAAGCCGTCGATTTAGTTGCCGCTCAATTTAGTCCGAACGATTGGGACTCGAACGAAAACCGGGTGCTTCTCGGAGAGTAGATTTCAAGAATGTTGCAATTGTCGACCGAATGGTTTCCTTGGAATTCGACGGGTCGCACACGCGAATCCGAAAACGCGAATTCGTTTCCGCGCGTCGGAGCTGATGGAAAATGTTTAGATTTTTTGAAAACTTGGTCGATCCGTATTCGCCATATGCCGAAACCGACGCGCCTCCGCGCAGACTCATTCCGTTCTTGCTGGACTATTCCAGGCCGTTTTTCAAAGTCTTTATAATTGCGGCAATTTTCTCGACGCTTACCGCTTTGGTCGAAGTCGGCTTGATCTACTACATGGGACGAGTCGTTGATTTGCTAGCGGAAGCCGAAACCGGAAATTTCTGGGCCCAATACGGCCTGGAACTTGTTTTCATTGTGGTTTTCTTGCTCGCGTTTCGGCCAATGGTGCAAATTTTAACTCTCGGAATACTCAACAACGGCATACTTCCCAACTACGGCACGCTTTTTCGGTGGCGAGCGCACCGCCAAGTACTCCGCCGGTCCGTAGGCTGGTTCGAAAATGACTTCGCCGGGCGCATAGCGAACCGGATCATGCAGACACCGCCGGCAGCCGGCGACGCGATCTTCCAAGTATTCGATGCCATGACATTTGCGGTCGCCTACGTTTGCGGAGCAATTCTTTTGCTTTCGGATTCCGACAGTTCGCTCGCTTTGCCGTTGATTGCCTGGCTCGTTCTTTACGGGTTCCTGATGCGATGGACGATTGCACGTGTCGGTCCGGCATCGAAAGCGTCTTCCGACGCGCGTTCCGCGATAACGGGCAGGGTTGTCGACAGCTATACGAACATTCATTCGGTAAAACTGCATTCCTACCACGACCATGAAATTCAATATGCCAAGGAGTCCATAGAGAAAGCGCGCCAAGTCTTCGCCCGCGAAATGCGCATCTATACGAAGATGGAAGTAGCGCTGACATTTCTGAACGGAGCCTTGATCGTGGGCGTCGGCGGATGGGCGATCGTCCTTTGGTCGCAGGGGCAAACGTCTGTCGGCGCGGTCGCCGCCGCGGTGGCATTGGCTCTGCGGGTCAACGCCATGACCGGATGGCTCATGTGGGCTTTGACTTCGTTCTTCCGAGCTTTAGGCGTCGTTGAAGAGGGATTGGAAACGATCGCAGATCCCATCGACCTGGTCGACCAGCCGAAAGCTTCGGACCTGATAGTCACCGACGGAGAAATCAGATTTGAAAATTTGGCGCACCACTACGGAAAGAACATTGGGGGACTCTCGGGAGTAAATCTCTTGATCGCTCCAGGCGAAAAAGTCGGTCTCGTCGGGCGGTCGGGAGCCGGAAAATCAACTCTTGTCAAGTTGTTGCTGCGATTTTACGATATCGAGTACGGTCGGATCGAGATCGACAGGCAGGATATCGCCCGCGTAACTCAGGACAGCCTGAGAAAGTCGATAGGTATGGTAGCGCAGGAAAGTTCTTTGCTCCATCGATCTATTCGCGCCAACATCCTTTATGGCAATGGCGATGCAACCGAAGAAGAAATGATTTTGGCCTCGAAGCGCGCGCAAGCGCATGATTTCGTCTTGGAAGCGCGAGATGCAGATGGTCGAAAAGGGTACGATGCACACGTAGGAGAACGCGGCGTGAAACTGTCCGGCGGTCAAAGGCAGCGAATCGCGCTGGCAAGAGTTATTCTCGAAAACGCGCCGATCCTGCTTCTTGATGAAGCGACATCGGCTTTGGATTCAGAATCGGAGGCCGCCATTCAGGAATCTCTCTACCGTGTCATGGAAGGCAAAACGGTGATTGCGATTGCGCATCGGCTTTCTACTTTGGCGAGCATGGACAGGATTGTCGTGCTCGATGAAGGCAAGATCGTCGAAGAAGGCAGCCATTCCGTGCTGCTTGCGAAAAACGGGCTTTATGCCAAATTCTGGCACAGGCAGGCGGGCGGTTTCTTGGGCATTGAAGCGGAGGCGGCGTGAGATACGCGGACCTCATCGAACCGTTCGAACATGCATCGGGCTCTCCGCCAAATACTCTAGCGCAATTCTATATATGGTGCCTAAAGGGATCCTTCCCGCTGATTTTCATAGGCGCGGGGATTTCGATGATCGCCGGATCGATTGAAGTCTGCACTGCCCTGCTGCTTGGCTTCGTCATCGACGGCGCCCTAATGACCGACCGCGATTCGCTCTTTTCGGAAAACCTGTTGCTGATCGCCGGTTCCATTGCCTTTTTCCTATTGCTGCGACCGTTGGTATTCGGCGCAAGCTCGGCCGTGTCCTCGATCTTGGTTACGCCCAACGTTTCCGCCCAGGTTCTTTCTCGCCTCCATCGGCATACGATGAGCCAGGCAGTTGAATTCTTCGACGACGATTTCGCGGGCCGCATCGCTCAAAAGCAGCTGCAAACTTCGCGTGCCATAACCGATACCGTTGTCGAGTTCATTAATGTCGTATCCTTTGCAGTCGCGTCGCTTATCGGGTCGGTTCTACTGCTGACGGCAATAAATGTCTGGATCGCGCTTGTGCTGTTCATTTGGCTTGGCAGCTACGTGATTCTTATCCGGTGGTATTTGCCGCTTATCCGCTCGCGGTCGCGCAGCCGCGCTGGCGCGAGGTCCGATCTTAGCGGTCAGATCGTCGATACGGTCACAAACATCAAAACGGTCAAACTATTCGCTCATAGCGATCACGAAGACAAGGCGGCGCTCGACGCAATGCGGCGATTCCGCCTGAAGGCTCAAGATTTTGGAGTGGTCGCGTCTTCGTTCCGCTTTTGCCTTATCACTCTTTCGGGCTTCCTTCCGGTCATACTGGTCGGAGGCGCGCTCTTTTTTTGGTCGCGCGGCGCCGCTACGGCGGGAGATATTGCGGCGACCGGAGCGGTTTCGCTTCGTATCGCTCAGATGTCCGGCTGGGTTAGTTTTGTCCTGATGGCGATTTACTCCAATATCGGCGAAGCCGAAGACGGCATGCGGACCTTGGCAAAGAGCAGAAAGATAGTTGATCGCCCGGGCGCAAAGAGTCTCAGCAACGTGAGGGGCGAGATCGAATTCGATTCAGTTTCGTTCAGATACGGTCGTCCGAGCGGCGGTCTGGTCGATGTGAATTTGAAAGTCAATCCGGGCGAGCATGTCGGAATCGTGGGCGCGTCGGGCGCGGGAAAATCGACGCTGGCGGCATTGCTTCTGAGGCTTTACGAGCCGGAAACGGGTAGAATCACGATCGACGGCTGCGACCTAAGCGAGGTTACGCAAGAGAGCTTGAGAAGCCACGTCGCCATGGTCACCCAAGAGACTGCAATGTTTAATAGGCCGGCGCTAGACAATATCCAGTACGGTCGTCCCGAATCGACTCGGGAAGAGGTCGTGGAAGCGGCGAAGAGCGCCGAAGCCCATGAATTCATCGTAGGGCTGCAGGACCATTTGGGGCGAAAGGGATACGGCGCCTATTTGGGCGAGCGAGGAATCAAGCTATCCGGAGGCCAGCGCCAACGCATCGCTTTAGCCAGGGCTGTATTAAAAGATGCGCCGATACTGATTCTCGATGAAGCGACATCTGCCCTGGATTCGGCGCTTGAAGCGTCGATACAGGATGCTCTGGGACGCGTCATGGAGACAAAAACAGTCATTGCCATAGCGCACCGGCTTTCGACGATTTCGCGGATGGACCGAATAATAGTGCTTGAGCAGGGCCGTGTCACTGAACAAGGAAGCCATGGAGAACTGCTCGCAAAGGGCGGATTGTTTTCGCTTTTCTGGAATAGGCAGTCGAACGGATTCATAGGCGTTGATCGCGCAGCAGAATAGTTTGCTTTTGGATTGGCGGCAAATTCATCGGTCTTGCTTCGGGTTTTCAGCGCCGGCGTCTCGACCGAGTCAACGCGTCTTTATGGATTTCGCGCCGGAGTGAAGCCGAATTCACTCTTGGCACTAGTCAACGCAGCTGTCCGAGATTCGCGATTATCTGCGACGGTCGTTCGCAAACTCTGCCACTGCGCGCAGCGCCTCCGCTCTTTCGCCATACTGTTCCAGCGCGTCGCGGGCCTGATCAACCAGCACGCGGCCGGTTTGCTTTGCCTTTTCTAGGCCTAGCAATGAAACGAGCGTAGCTTTTCCCGCATCAGCATCTTTTCGCAGCCTTTTGCCGGCTAGCGCAGGATCGCCTTCGGCATCAACTATGTCGTCGGCAATCTGGTAGGCAAGCCCTAGAGCGTGCGCGTAATTCAACAAACTAGTGCTGTCTTCGCCTGCCAGGCGGGGTCCGGCCTGTGCCGACCAGCATAGGAGAGCTCCAGTTTTTCGAGACTGCAGTAATTCGATGTCTTCCCGACTCGGTCGCGCCGAAGCCGTTTCGGCGGCAATATCCATAGCTTGACCCAGCGTCATGCCCGACGCTCCGGCCGCCGTTGCAAGGGTGCGAACCAACTCGGCGCGCACTTCCGGGTGCGGAGAAGTCTCGGGTTCGGCAAGTATTTGGTATGCAAGCGCCTGCAAAGCATCGCCTGTCAGGACTGCTAAAGATTCGTTCCACTTCTTGTGTACGGTCAATCGTCCCCGGCGCAGGTCGTCGTTGTCCATGCAGGGCAGGTCGTCATGAACGAGAGAATACGCATGAAGGCATTCAACGGCTGTTGCGGCGCGCACTGCCTGGTTAACCGGAACACCATGAAGGCGACTGCTTTCCATGACGAGGAATCCGCGGATCCTTTTGCCGCCGGCGACGGCGTAGCGCATCGCGTCTACTAATTCGTGCTCAACGGAATCCCCGAGTATTCCCCCAACGCAATTTTCGATTGCCGACTTTGACTCTTCAAGCCGTTCGAGAAACAACTGAAATCCAGTTTACCGCAAGTTCATGTCCTGCAAACCAATAGGCTTGCCTTCGGCATGTTCGATGATCTGAACTTTTTCCTCCGCCGCTTTGAGCGTTGTTTCGCAACGCTGCTTGAGCATGTTGCCGCGTTCATAGAGCTGAATCGACTCTTCAAGAGGCGTGTATTCGGATTCAAGCTTGGTGACGACTTCCTCGAGCTCTTTAAGGGCTTCTTCAAAAGACATGCTTGAAATATCATTGTCGGTTGTCATCGGCTTCTCTCCATTAGTGCTTTGACATGCTCCGCCGTGGATGCCGCTAGTGCCACGAGATCGTATCCGCCTTCAAGCGTCGAAACCACTCGCCCCTTTGAATGCTCGTCCGCTATATCGCAAATCGCGTGAGTTGCCCAAGAAAAATCCCGTTCGTCCAAATTGAGCGACGCTAGAGGGTCTCGCCGATGCGCGTCAAATCCTGCGGAAATTATGATCAACTCGGGCATAAATTCGTTTACTCTCGGGAAAATCAGATTCTCCATGGCTTGGCGAAATACGCTTCCGTCCGAGCCGGGCGGCAGAGGAACATTGACGATTTGATCGAATGCGCCGGTTTCGCTGGCGTCGCCAGTTCCAGGGTAAAGAGGAAACTGGTGCGTCGAAGCAAACATGGCGCGTGGCTCGTTCCACAGCAAATCGCTTGATCCGTTGCCGTGGTGAACGTCAAAATCGATCACTGCAACTCTTTGCAATCCGTAATGTTCTAGGGCGTGCAGAGCCCCAATCGCAGCATTGCCGAAAAAGCAAAACCCCATAGCTCGTTCGGCTTCGGCGTGATGCCCGGGAGGCCTTACGGCCGCGAACGCATTTTTTGCGCGTCCGGTCAATACTAGATCTACGGCCTCGACATTTGCCCCGGCTGCTCGCAATGCGGCGTTGAGCGTTCCCGCGCTTGCGTGAGTGTCCGGGTCTAAGCTTGCGTTTCCGGATGCCGGAATGGATTCTCGAATTTTCGCCACGTATCTGTCGGGATGCGCGCGGCGTATGCATGCATCAGGGCATATCGGAGCGGAAACGCGAAGCGCCTCGGCGAACTGAGGATCTTCCAATACCTTTGCAACCGATTTGAGGCGAGCAGTTCGCTCGGGGTGGCCTGCCGGAGTTTCGTGCCCAAAGCAGTCGGGATGAGTTATAATTGCAGTAACCATGTGAGGAGAATTTCCCAAACGCGGTATTTTTGCCGCTAAAGAGTGGATGCCGCCGTCGATTTGACTGCGGCGGCCCTGCCGACGCTATCGGCTCTTTACACGAATAATTTGCAGGCCGCGAGACACTAATTGGTTTGAAGAGTATAGCCGATGCCGCGGATGGTGCGAATATGCCTGGGCCGGCGCGGGTCCGCTTCAATTTTTTTTCTCAGCCGCGACATCATGACGTCTACAATTCGTTCGCGATCGCTATCGGGTCCGGCATCGGTTATCGCTGCAAATCGCTCTCGCGGAACGATTTCGTTCGGAGTTTGCGCCAAACAATTCAACATTGAAATGTCGGTCTGCGTCAGGTGTACGTGATCACCCCCTCGACGAAGCCGGCCTTTTTGCGAATCGAACACGAATTCGCCAAACTCCAGGATTGCAGCTTGAGGCCGTTCTCGTTCGGATGCGGAGCTTCGGCGGAGGATCGCCCTGATCCTGAGAACGAGTTCTTCGGGGTGGCACGGCTTAGGAACGTAGTCGTCGACGCCCGCTCGCAATCCTCCGACTTTGTCCTCTGTATTGCCCAGCGCCGTTAGCAGGATGATCGGCATCGTTTCGCCGCTGCCGACAAGCCTTGCGGCAAAATCTCGCCCGTTTTCGCCGGGCATCATAACGTCAAGTACCATCAAGTCGAATCGCAACACGCTCAAAAAAAGTTCAGCCTCGGCCGCATTTCGACCGGTAGCGCACCTAAAGCCCTTGGTTTCAAAGTATTGCTTTAGCAAGGCTCGGATTCGGTCGTCATCGTCGACAAGCAAAATATGCGGCAAGTTCGCCTTCGCCGATGTCATTGCAGCGAATCCTTGGCGACATTGTCGCGTCTATGCCTCGGGTCCATGAGCTGTTCGAGAACTTGCCGGAATCCGGCCACCGCCCCGGGCCCAGCCGCGCGGTATGCCGCGCGCATGCGGCGGCGCTGCGCGAAAGAAAGTTCTTTTTCGAGCTTTGTTCCTTCTTCGGAAAGGTACAGGTGTCGCTTTCTCCGGTCGCTGGTTCCCGCCCTGGATTCTACGAGCCTGTCGTCGATAAGCTTTCGCAGGACTCTGTTTAGCGACTGCTTGGAAACCCCCAGAATGTCCAGGAGGTCGCCAACAGTGGTTCCGGGATTCCTGTTGATGAAATGAATTGCCCGATGATGGGCGCGTCCGTAACCGTGTTTCGCGAGAATCTTGTCGGGGTCGGAAGTGAAGCCCCGGTAAGCGAAAAACATCGCTTCTATACCCTTGCGTAGCTGGTCGTCGGTCAAGAACAGGAGGTCCTCGCCTCCGGCTCTTTTCGAATTTCCTCCGTCTCGCATGCGGTAGCCGAAATCTTGCAAGTATTTTCGATTGACTATATGTCAGCTTTATTGACGTTTCAAGCGCGAATCGCTAGACAGATTCGCCGCGTTCTCGCAATTTCGCGATTCTGTGCAATTCTTCGGCTACCGAGAGGGAAAACACATGGCCGCTTCCTACGACAATCGCGACGGCTATATTTGGGTCAACGGCGACTTTGTACCGTGGCGAGATGCTAAAGTGCACATATTAACGCATGCAATGCATTACGGTTCGTCTGTTTTCGAAGGCGAACGCGCCTATTCCGGAAAAATCTTCAAGGGCAGGCAGCACAGCGAGCGATTGATCGAGTCCGGGCTGCTGCTGGACATGGAAATCCCCTATTCGGCCGAGGAAATCGACGAAGCGAAAGCCGCAACCATGTCCGTGAACAAAATGGAGGATTGCTACGTTCGTCCGATTGCCTGGCGCTCTAGCGGAACAGACATGGGCGTGGCGGCGCGCGCAAACAAGGTGTGCATGGCGATTGCGACATGGGAGTGGGGCGCCTATTACGGAGATGCGAAAATGAAAGGCGCCAAACTCGACATTTCGCGTTGGAAACGGCCAAGTCCGGAGACCATTCCATGCCAGTCTAAAGCGTCCGGCCTCTACATGATCTGCACTATCTCCAAACACGAGGCCGAAAACAAAGGCTGTTCAGATTCAATGATGATGGACTATCGAGGCTACGTCGCCGAAGCGACAGGCGCCAATGTTTTCTTTGTAAAGGACGGTGAAGTGCATACGCCGCTGCCCGACAGTTTTCTCAACGGCATTACCCGCCAGACTGTGCTTGAACTATTGAGGGACTGGAACATTAAAATCCATGAGCGTTACATTCTTCCGGAAGAGATGGCGGAATTCGAGCAATGCTGGCTGACGGGTACGGCGGCTGAAGTTACGCCGGTCGGGCAAATTGGCGAATATGCGTTTGAGACAGGAGAGTTAACGCGGAAGATTGCGCGTGCTTACGAAGAGCTCGTTCGCTCTTAACGGCCTTGGCGGAACCGGTGAACGCGGCAGCTATGGCATTGGCGCAGCATGGCAAGTGCCGGGCAATCATAAAGGGTCCGGAACTCCACCAAGAATTATTTTGGTAAACCATTTGGCATCTATGTTCCCGCCGCTCAAGACAACTGCGATTTTCTTGTTGCGCGCGCTTTCCCTTTCCTTGAATAGCGCTGCCAAGGACGCGGCTCCTGCCCCTTCGGCGAGATTGTGAGTCGTGCTATAGTATAGCCGCACGGCCGCGGCCATTTCCGTATCGGAAACCGAAACAATTCTATCGGCGCCTCCGGAATAAATTTCCAATGCCTCCGGCACAGTAACCCTAACTGCAATACCATCGGCAAATGTATTCGCGGTATTCGTCGCGGTTGCCTTGCCGCCTTCATATGAAAGTTTAACTGCTGGCGCGTTTTCGGCGACGACGCCAACGATTTTCGTATCGAGTCCCAATGCATCGCGAACGGCTATCAATCCGCAAATTCCCGATCCGCAGCCAATGGGAACATATACAGTGTCTAGGTCGGGGAGTTCGCTGAATAGTTCTAGCCCGTAGGTGGCCACGCCTCGCACGAGCTCCCGGTGGAACGGCGGAACCAAAAATAGATCTTCCTCGCGCGACATTCTTTCGGCTTCCAGCCGAGCCTCGTCAAAATCCGAGCCGAATTCGATCAGTTCCGCGCCGAAGGCTTTCATGGCGGCGTTCTTGTCAGCTGAATTTCCCAGAGGCACCAGGATTCGGGCATCAAGACCGAACCCTTTCGCGGCTCGAGCAATGCTCTGACCGTGGTTGCCTCTCGTGGCGGATACAACTCCGCGAATTTCGGGAAACTCGCTGCGAAGCCAGTTCGCGAGGGTGATGCCGCCTCTGACCTTGAACGCGCCTATCGGCGTGTGGTTTTCGTGCTTGACCCAAATTTGCGCGCCGACGGCTTTTTCCAGCAGAGGCCAAGCGTACTGGGGCGTGGGATTCATGAAACCGTAAACTAGATCGGCTGCGTTTTTGATTTCTTTCAATGCGAGCGGTTCCATGGGTTCTCCGGATACTTCGAAATTGCGCGGGATTTGCAGGTGCCGTCAACTTTAAGGCAATAGCCCGGCCACTGAAAAATTGCCCGCGAATTCTCCATCTGGAAAGGAAATAGCTTAATTTTCGGGCATTAAACTCTGTGCATTAGCGGGTATCGCTTGCGCTTCCGCAGTCGGCCTATTGATAATCCGCAGCAAGCCGCAATTACAATGCAAATTATCCAGCATGCTCCGCGTTGGAAATAACCAAGTTCTTTTCTTGGAACACGAACTCTAAGGATATTGCAGCCGCAGGAATGCTCGGTTGATCGCGCCGGGGGCAGTTGTGGAATGCAAGGCAGTTGAAATTCAATGATTCACGGTTTCCGATTGCTGGACCCCAACCGCCGAGCCGGGTTTGCGCATGGGAAGCCAAATGCAGGCGCAAATTTGCTCCGGTTGAAACGTCGCCAATTTTAATCGGACCACGGCAAAGCGGCTGATTTGGAGGCGCTAGCAGCATTTCAAACTTATCTTGCGGGGTCTCGCCGAGGCTAGGCGACTAATTTAAATTTCCATCTTGAGATGTAAAAATCCCAATGCTATATTTTTCCTAAAGATGCGGCATTGGCCGCCAACTCGCGATTTAAAGGAGGAACGCACCCTGTCGCGAATCGCATTTGCGGTCCAAAAATCGACCGGAGCCAAAGGCGAGGCACGCAATTCTCAATGCAAGGAGAAAAGCGGCCTATTGGAATCAATCCTAGAATCCCTAGACCAAGACAAAGCGGAAGACGTAGTCGCCATTGATTTGCGCGAAAAGACGGAAATTGCGGATTTCATGGTTATCGGTTCGGGCAGATCGTCTCGGCAGGTTATTTCGATAAGTGAAAAACTTGTTGAGCGGTTAAAGCACGGTCTCGGCTGCGCCGCCCGAGTGGAAGGCAAAGACCACGGCGACTGGGTTTTGGTCGACGCGGGCGACGTGATCGTTCACATATTTAGGCCGGAAGTCCGGGAATTCTATCAACTCGAAAAATTATGGATGACTCCATCTCCGACTAGCTTCGAGCGCGAATGAAAGTCGTCATTTGCGCGGTCGGGCGCCTTCGCGCCTGCCCGGAGAGTGAAATCGCCGACTCTTACTTGAGAAAATTCAATAGAGCCGCGAGCCCGATGGGAGTTGGTCCCGCTTCGATTCGCGAAGTGGAGGCAAGAAACGGGGGCGGGCGCAAGGGCGAAGCCGAGCTCCTTTCCAACAAAATCCCGAAAGGGTCTGTTCTGTGCGCGCTTGATGAACGCGGTAAAAATCTGAGTAGCCCGGAATTTGCGGAACTTATTTCAAAATGGCGATATGACGGGCGCTCGACCGCGGCATTTTTAGTCGGCGGTGCCGACGGACTCCATTCATCGCTGATCGACGGGTCGAATTTTTCAATCTCCTTTGGACGAATGGTTTTCCCGCATGCGCTGGCGCGCGCGATGCTTGCCGAGCAACTATACCGAGCAGCTACGATTTTGAACGGTTCGCCTTATCACCGCTATTGATGTCGGCGTAGCGTATAGGCCTTTGCCTGGGATCGTGGACAAAAACAGAACTGGACCAAATATTGAAGAATTTAGTTGCATTGTGCATTCTGGATGGCTGGGGGTTAAGAAGCGAAACATTCGGCAACGCGGTCGCCTTGGCAAATACGCCGGCGTATTCCCGGCTAGTCGAAAACAATCCGTGCGCATCTCTAACTACTAGCGGGCGCTCCGTAGGGCTTCAGGAAGGGCAGATGGGAAATTCCGAGGTCGGGCACCTGCACATTGGCGCCGGCCGCACGGTATGGATGGACATCGTTCGAATCGACATGGCGCTTTCGAACGGAAGCTTTTTCCAGATGCCGGCATTGAACAAGTTTTGCGCCAGGCTGGCGAAAAGCGGAGGAAAGGCGCACTTAATCGGCCTAATGTCCGACGGAGGGGTCCACGGGGTGGCGCGTCACATAGCCGCAGTTGCATCGCACTTCGAAAGGGCGGCGGTGCCTGCCGCGGTGCATGCGATTACCGACGGAAGGGACACTCCGCCGCGTTCTGCAATAAGATATCTGAAAGCGCTGGAATGCCAGTTGCCGGCTTCAATCCCCATTGCGACAGTTTGCGGTCGCTATTTCGCCATGGACAGGGATCGGCGCTGGGAACGAGTCGAAAAGGCTTGGCAGGCGCTCGTTCGGGGAAACGGACACATCGCGTCGTCGGCCGAACGAGCCATCCTTGATTCCTACGACAACGGTATAGACGACGAATTCGTGGCGCCGACGGTAGTTTCAGGATTTCCCGGAATTTCCGAAAACGACGGTATCTTCATGCTGAATTTCAGAACCGA
The DNA here is from genome assembly GCA_028823855.1 of Albidovulum sp. Classification (GTDB taxonomy): domain Bacteria; phylum Pseudomonadota; class Alphaproteobacteria; order Rhodobacterales; family Rhodobacteraceae; genus JAPPFL01. Next base: position 34,340 of record JAPPFL010000032.1, on the reverse strand, counting down.
TAGGGCGAGGCAGCTAGCTTCATCCCTGGCCGACCCGGGATTTGCAGAATTCGATGTTTCCTTTCGGCCGCGTCTGTCCGCTGCTCTTGGAATGGTCGACTATTTCGGAGCGCCACGAGAATGGATGGATTCAGTTTTTGAGAAGCAACGGGTTTCAAACACGCTTGGTTCGTGGGTTTCTCGGCATGGCTACTCTCAATTCAGGCTGGCGGAGACAGAAAAATATCCGCACGTTACCTACTTTTTGAACGGTGGTAAGGAAGAGCCCTACGAAGGCGAAGACAGATTTATGGCTCAAAGTCCAAAAGTGGCCACGTATGACTTGGCTCCCGAAATGGCGGCTAGGGAAGTGTCTCAAAAATTTGTTGAGGCGATTGCGCGAGGCTACGACCTTGTTGTCGCAAATTTTGCAAATCCCGACATGGTTGGGCACACCGGCGACCTTGGGGCCGCCGTCAAGGCGTGCGAAGCGGTGGATCGCGGGCTAGATCTTGTGCTTGGCGCGATGAAAAAGGTTAAGGGTACGATAATCGTTACGGCGGACCACGGAAATTGCGAACAAATGATTGACCCCGAAACGGGTGCGCCGCACACGGCCCATACAACGCATCCGGTTCCCGTGGCAATCGCCGGTGCCGAGAGCGGCATTCGCGTCCGGGACGGGAAACTAACCGATCTTGCGCCAACAATTTTGGAACTAATGGGCATTGATCGACCGCCGGAAATGACAGGGCGGAGCTTAATTTCGAATTAGCGGCTAGATGAGGGCCGACCTACTCTATGCATTTGAACAGGAGCGAATAGTAATTCGCGGACAAATCATCGACTGTCGGATTAAAATTTTTCGAATAACGTTTCGCGGCAAGTGCTGAACAGAAAAAGCCGTGCGGCCGAACCTTCTCGTTGCATTCGATTCGGCATCAATTTCAGTCAAAGGGTCCTAACATGGGGAAGAAGCGAAATCGGCGGGGAATTCGACGTCGATGGGCAAAGAAACCGAATAGACGCGTTATCGGAATCTCCCGCTAAACCAATTTGAATTCAACAACAGCCAGAGAATGAAAATCGCTAGTCTTCCTATCCTTTCATTCACATTTGCTCTCCCGGAATTGAACTAATCGCCTCGGCGGACCCGGAAGCCGCGGCCGGAACCCGTTGTCCGGAAGCTTAGCGGCGGCATTGCGCCGGCCGGCGGGTTCGCGATTTTGGCTATAGTTCCTAGTCGGCGAAAAGCCGGCCCGCGCAAGTCTCGAGAACGTACTATTGAACGTAGAAGGCGAGCCTGCACAGGATATCTTACGCACGGAACTGCAAGGTGGCGCGGATCGGCCGGACGGAAGGTCGGCAATCCAAATCGTCCTGACGGTCCACACGCAGTCTCTCGCCTGCGGGCGAAGGGTCCGGGATCAACTACTCGCGATGCCGGTATCGATACGATTGGCAATGTTCTGGCCTATCAAAATCGCGGCCGCGAGCGCGCATTCGGGTTTGGCGCGCGAAACCGGTCGCCGGGCCTGCGCGATCGGCCTAAGAGCAGAACCAGTTTCTCTTCCGACCAGCTTAGCATGAATCTATCTGCAGGCGAAACTTAGCCTTGCGAATCGGTCAGGCCGTTGCCATCCGCAGCACGCACGGGCACGAGCTGTTCCTGAGCGAGCTCGTCTATACAGATGCGAATTTCGCATCGGCGGTACTGAGCGCGCCGAAGAGTTTGCCTTCCAGTTCGAATTCCGTCTTCGGTAAGTATTTCAAACGCTCGAATCGCAGGCGAACTCCGCCTGACTTCGCTATTCGGTATCGGACACCAGCAGATAGCCGCGGTTCTCGACCGTATCGAACGTCCGCATCGCGGCAATCAGGTCATCGGCGGCAACCCAAACCCAGGGCGCGCGGTTGGGGTTCACGTCCATGATCAAGAAAGAATCGGTCAATGCGTCGTATGCCCCGAGCGGGGAAATATGACCGCCTCCGGGCTGACCGAGGGTCTTGCGCGCGTAATTCACTAGCACGAAGTCCTCCCCCGCAGCGAGGTTGTCGGCGATTTCGCGGCGGATCGCGGATGCGTCCGCACTCGCGTCCACTACACGGGTCGCAACCTGGAGGCCGTGGCTGCGCAAGACCTGCGCGAGCTGCCGCAGCTGCAGCCCGAAATCGCTTTTTTCTTCGTCGCCTATGAGGATGGGCTTGCCAAGCACCTCAAGCCGCGTCTTGGTCCGTTCGTTGAGGACATTTTGGGGCGTGTATTTGCCGTAGAACGGGTCGGCGCCCGGCCAGAGCCAGGCCATTTCGCTTTCAGCAATAGAACTCCGGTCCCGCGGAAGGCCCTTTCGCTTTCCAAGCCGCAGCGCGTTCAGTACGATCGCAGACGAGACAGGGCCGCAGAATATGCTGTTGTCCTGGCTAATGAAGTGATTGCTTAGGGGGAAGAAGTCCGCCTTGTGCGAGGAGCGCGACAAGCGATCCACGCTCTCTGCCGATGCCCAATTGACGAGCGGCGCCCGGAGTCCGTCCGCGCGTTCTTTCGCCTGTCCTACGGACGCAAAGACCATGAGTCCGGCAAGAAGCGGAGCTAAAAGGACCACCGCAATTCGTTTCATGCTGTCGGGTTTCATTTGCTACGTACTCGACTTTTATTCATGGGTGTCTTGGCGATATTCCTATTGAAAATTTCGAAATATTGTAAGCGGAAATTTCTCGGTACCCTGATTCCGGGTTGAACCTGGTTCGGACCTGTCTGTTCGCTCGAGCCGGACGTTTTCGGCTATGAGGAATATTCGATAATGTTCCGGCCTGAACCGCGGAGTCTCCGCGGCCAGGAGCCTGTCGCTGAATCGCAATTAAATCAGTAGCGATTCGCATGCATATTTCACGGCATGCCTTTTGGCATTCGAAAATTTTTGTAGCGACAGGAGCATGATCCAAGGTCGCGGCGCCGGTTACAGCGAACCGCGCGAAGTCGATTAGGGAATTCTGCGAGCACGAGGAATTGTCGACGCCGACGAGTTTTACGAGTCGTCGAGCCGCAAGCATTTCGCACGCCTCGCCGCTCGGTTCGATGTCGCGCTTCCGGCGTAGAGTCTCGCACTATTCCAACGTGAAACGAGCGGATAGTCCTACGTTCCCTGCCGGGGTCGTGAAGCAGGCGCAATCCGGGACAAGTTTTCTTTCTCAAGCAGCATTTTCCAGTGGTTCATCTGCACAGATAGTTCCCTATCAAGCAACATTTTGGCGCGAACCGGACGCCTAATGATTCGATTCGATTTGCTCCGGCCGCGCACCGCCAACTGCCCAAAGAAGATGAGGGCGGCCCGCGCGAAATGCGCTTCGCCGCGCCGCGTTGGGCTGGAGCCCGCGTCGGATCTGGCGGGCTTGAGGCTGTTCAGGGGTATGATGCGGTGCTGGCACCCCGAGGGATTCCCGCTGCATCCGGGCATGCGGTTCGACTAGCTGGCGGCTTCGCGGCTCGCAGGAGCTTCAGTGACACGATTTCCTTGCGTATCTAGTCAAACGCGAAGCGCTTCGTAGTGCTTCGCTCGTAGTTGCCAACGATTTTCTGCACCCGGCGCCAATTTCTCTTCAACCAATTTTGTCGAACCGCAAGGGAACAAACAAACCTATCTGACAACTTCGTCGCGCGTTGCCGCGAACCAAGGGCTGCCTGTCATCGTGTCCTCTGCTGCGTTCGAGGGAGTCAACAAAAATCCGCTTGACGATACTAGAATACTAGTCTACTACGCAATTTAGACTCATCGAGTTCAGGGCAGCAAGTGACGGTACGCGAGGCTCGCGGGGTTACCGCCGACTGAAAACCGGGAAAGAAGAAAAGCCATGCACGCAGCAGAAGGGCGCCACGTTGTGAGTGCCGGCACACTGGCCGGCAAGGTCGCCATTGTCACCGGCGGTGGACGCGACATCGGGCGCGCGTGCGCCATGCGCTTGTCCGAACTGGGAGCAAAGGTCGCGATCAATTATAACAGTTCCTCTTTGGGGGCGAAAACCGCAGTCGCGGAGATAGTTGCATGTAACCGGCAGGCATTTGCGAAGCAAGGAGACATGACCAACGATTGCGATATCGCCGCCCTAGTGGATCGGACCCTTTCGGAGTTGTCAGCGAATATCGATATTTTGGTCCACGTAACCGGCGGTCTAGTGGCGCGCAAAACCGTGGGCGAAATGGACATTGACCACTGGAACCGGGTGATGGACCTGAATGCCACATCCTTCCTGCGCGTGGTCAAGGCCGCGCTACCGCGTTTTTCAGACGGCGGATCGGTTGTCGCGCTGGCCAGCCAGGCCGGACGAGACGGAGGAGGCCCAGGGGCGATCGCCTATGCAGCCTCAAAGGGTGCCGTTATGACAATGACGCGCGGTCTCGCCAAGGAACTTGGTCCCGAAATTCGGGTTAATTCGGTCTGCCCTGGATTGATCGACACAGATTTTCACAAAGTATTCACCAAACCCCATGTGCGCGCCCAGATCGCCAATATCACTCCGCTCAAGCGCGAGGGCACACCGCAGGACGTGGCAAACCTGGTAGCCTTCCTGGCGTCGGACGATGCGGCATTCGTTACTGGCGCAAACTTCGACATAAATGGGGGCATGCTTTTTTCCTGATCGGCGCTGGCCAGTCTCAAGGAAATTCAACTTCATCAACCAAAGGAGAAAAAACATGTACAAAAACCTTTCCGCATCGCTACTCGGCGTGATTGCCGCGTCGTCACTGATATGCGAGGCGGCAGTTGCTGAGGAATGGCGCGGATGGAACATCCATGTCGACGGCTATCCGAACACGATTGCAATGGATAAATTCGCGGAATTGCTGGCCGAAAAGACCGACGGGGAAATCACTTTGCAGATGTTCCATCACGGGACGCTTGGCAGCCAGCCCGACGCGATCGAGCAGGTGCGCCTCGGCGGTCTGGAAATTGGAAACTTCAACCTAGGCCCGATCGGTCCAGTTGCGGCGGAGGCCAATGTTGTTTCGTTGCCGTTCATCTTCAAGGACGTTCCCCATATGTTTCGCGTTCTCGAAGGCGAAGGCGGCGAGAAGATCGCTGAAGGCATGGCGGCCAAGGGCTTGGTCCCATTAGCCTGGTATGACGCCGGGGCTCGTTCCTTCTACAACGGTACCAAGCCTATCAATGCGCCGGAAGACGTGGCAGGGATGAAGGTCCGCGTGATGAACAACGATCTTTATTCAGGCATGATCTCGCAGTTGGGCGGCAATCCGTCTCCCATGGCCTTTGCAGAGGTTTACCAGTCGCTCAAGACCGGCGTTGTCGACGGAGCCGAGAACAACTGGCCGTCTTATGAATCGACAGGCCATTTCGAGGTGGCGGGCTACTACTCCCTTAGCCAGCATCTAATTATCCCCGAATGCGTTTGCATCAATGCCGATGTCTACAATGAGCTTTCCGACGAGTTGAAAGAGGCGGTGACCGAGGCAGCTAAGGAGTCCGCCGTTTTGCAGCGCCAACTCTGGACCGAACGCGAAGCGACAAGCCGCGAAAAAGTCGAGACCGCCGGCGTGATTACGAACGAGATTGCCGACAAGAGCCCATTCCAGACGGCGATGACGCTGGTCTACGAGACCTATCTGTCTGCCAATCCCGATCTGCGTTCCCTAGTTGAACTCATCCAGGCGACCGAATAAGTCAAAGCCGCGTAATGTGCGCCCGGCATCGTGCCGGGCTGCACTGCATTGAGGAGGCGTGATGACCGATTGGAAAATCCGCCACGAGCCTCCGGTTTGGCTTAGAGGGATTGATGCAGCTTTGGACGGCATCGCCGCGATCTGTCGGCTACTAACCGGCGCGTCACTTGTATTTCTGACGATTATTTTCGGCTGGCTCGTATTTGGCAGGTACGCCTTGAATGCGACCCCGACTTGGGTTGAACAGGCCGCTTTTTTGCTGGTTATGATGATCGCTTTTCTAGGTGCGGCCGTCGGCGTTCACGAAAACACGCATCTTTCCGTCACTGTGCTGCGCAGCGCCAGCTCGCAGCGCCTGCGGACCGTTTGCGTGGCAGTAACCGATCTTCTGTTAGCGGGATTCGGATTTTTGATGCTGTGGTACGGGGCAAAACTAACAATATTCAAATGGGGCTCGTTGATCCCACTAATTCAGCTCCCCGAGGGCCTGCGGTCGCTTCCCCTGACCGTCGGCGGAGGGCTGATCGTATTGTTTTCGCTGGGACATCTGCTGCGGCTAGTTCTGGGTCGCGACGCGCGCTCCGACATCATTCAGTAGGGAGTCTCGATGGGGCTAATTGTTCTTCTGGGCCTGTTCGCGTTTTGCGTCATTTTCGGAGTGCCGGTCGCATTTGCGCTCGGCATATCGGCGATCGCTGCGTTCTGGTTCGAGGGGCTGCCGCTCATGATCGGATTCCAGCGGATCATCTCCGGGATCAACGTCTTCTCGCTAATGGCGATTCCATTCTTTATCTTCGCAGGCGAGTTGATGTTTCACGGCGGCATCGCCATGCGGTTGGTCCGGTTCGCCTCTGCAGCCGTCGGGGCCGTCCGGGGCGGTCTGGGAATCGTCAATGTGTTTTCGTCGATGCTGTTCGGCGGCATTTCCGGATCGGCAGTGGCCGACATCTCGGCGCTGGGCTCGATTCTGATTCCGGTAATGAAGGAAAAGGGATATGATTCCGATTACGCCGTGAATGTAACAGTCACTTCGTCAATCGCCGGCATCATTATTCCTCCTAGCCACAACATGATCATTTTCGCCGTCGCGGCGGGCGGCGGAATCTCGATCTCCAAGCTGTTTCTGGCCGGGGTCGTGCCCGGCGTTCTGATGTGCATCTGCCTTGCTGTGGCGGCATATCTTGTGGCGGTGCGCCGCGGCTACCGTGCAGAACGGTTCCCGGGATGGACCGCGCTCGGCCTGAGTTTCTTAAGTGCTATTCCCGGGCTGCTAACCGCAGTCATTATTGTCGGAGGGGTGCTATCCGGGATTTTCACCGTAACCGAGTCCGGGGCGTTCGGGGCAATCTACGCCTTTCTAGTCACGCTGCTGGTCTATCGCAGCATCAACCGCGAGAACTTTCTTATCGCCGTTAGGCAGTCGGTCCGAACCACGGCGATGGTGATGATTCTGATCGCCTGCGCCAGTGCCTTCGCATACATGCTCACCTTTTACCGGGTGCCGGACAAGACGGTGTCGCTACTTACCGGGATAGCCGACGATCCGATCATGATCCTGCTAATGATCAACGCCGCGCTGTTGGCGCTGGGGATGATCATGGACATGGCCGCGCTGATCCTCATCTGTACCCCGATTTTCCTTCCGGTCGCCAACAGTCTCGGCATGGACCCGCTGCAATTCGGCATGATGCTTTTGGTTAATTTGGGCTTGGGCCTATGCACGCCACCCGTGGGGTCCTGCCTTTTCGTCGGCTGCGCGGTCGGCAAGCTGCCGATGGAAACGGCAGTGCGAACGATTTGGCCATTTTATCTGGCGATCTTTGCTGCATTGTTGATGATCACCTTCATTCCGGCGATTTCATTAACGTTGCCGAGGCTAATCGGGCAGTAGCATTCTGCATCGGAAGTAGTCTCGCCGAAACATAGCCTCCTCGCAAGAATGGAACGGCGAGGAGTTTCTTGGAGTGGATTTCATTCAGGCGGCGGTCGATGGTTGCGGAGCGGAAGTTGAAAGTCCTTTCGAAAGTAGAAATTGGCTAGTGCCGAAATTTACAAGAGACTTCGGTTATTCACCAAAAATTCGGACGTCCCTTACTCGCGGCCAGCGCCTTTCAAATATCATGAACCCTTTTCCCCGTTCTCTTTTCGTTTGCGGGCAGTTCGTTGAACATGCGCGGATGGGTATCTAGGACTAAAGTTTCGGTCCGGTTGAGTTCCTCGAGATGCCTCTCGGTCGCGGCATTGCCGGCTGTGCCGAGGATTTGCACCCTCTGATCCGATATACGGATCAAGAAAGATGTCGGCTTCGTATTGAAAGTGTGCACCGAGGAGGTTCTAGGGACGCTGCTTTGCGTCCTGCGCGACTGCGACGGCGGACATCACGAGTCTCGGTTCGGAAAGCAATCATCGGAATGATGTCGAGAAAAAGCTTCTCACCGGCAGGAAGTGCTCCGAACACATCGTCCATTCCAGTTCTGCAACTTTGATTTGCTTGAGCTTGTTCTCGTGCCGGAGCGCGAGCGCATGTAAGCAAGCGTGGGCTTCAGTTGCGTGCGGTCGGGTTGGGCGCAGAAGATCATGTCTTAGAAGCTGCGCACGTAACCGGCGGCCTTGAGCGCGTCGCGCGGCAACTCCTGGCTCTGGTAACGGGTGAAGACGCGAACGCAGCCGACCAGCATTGAAAGGCCCACTCGAAATTCATCTTCCGGCTAGCTTGCGTAAATTGGGGATTCGAAAGGCTGTTCGATAGCGGAAAACCCCAAAATTTTTTCCAGATTGCGTTTGCCACGCGCCGGCGATTGAGCCGCAAAATTCTAATACTGGAATTTTGCTCGCGGCCGGTTTAAAATTTGATGAGACGGCGGCATCCGATTCCGGAAGTCGTTCGACGTATAGGCTGTTATACGGATGGAAAGGCATGAATGTCAAAACGCGTGCTGCAACGCACATCTCGGCGAGGTGCTGAGAGTGCCCGTTTCGTACCGTCCAAACATCCTTCTGACCCTCTTCGATTCGCTCAGCGCCGTCGACAGCGGATTGCCGGGGCCATCGACCGGTACGCCTGCGCTTTCCGGGTTGGCTCAAGTAAGCGCGTCGTTCACAAGCACCTACGCACCCTGTCCCGAAAGCAGTCCCGCGCGTGCGAGCCTGTTTACCGGTCTCGATCCTTGCGTGCATGGATTGTGGACCAATGGAGTCAAACTTCCGCCGAGCGAGCGGACTTTTCCCGAAATCCTTGCGCAGGCTGGCTATGCAACCTGGCTGGTAGGACGCCGGCAGCTGGCTGGCGTGGCAAACTGGACGACGGAGCATATCCGCGAGGACGAATTTGCGCATGTTGAATGGGCGCACGGACCACTGCACAGGTCGCGGCAGAATGCCTATCTCACGTGGCTTCAGCAGAATGCTTCTGAATGCTATGCTCGAATTTTTGCCTCCCAGCCAAATGCAGACGACACCAAGGCCACGTCCGAGCAAAGCGAGGCAATATCTGAACTTCCGGACGACCTTAGTTTCAATCATTGGGTTGGCGAGCGCGTCCGCGATTTGATGACCTCGCACCCGTCCGACCAACCGTTTCTTGCTGTCGCCGGGTTTTCAGTCGGTTCTTCCATGGGTGCGGAACCGCCGCAGGACCACGACTGCGAGAGCCTGAGCGAACGTGCATTGCAGCAGGCCGATTCAGCATTGGAACGCATTCTGGACCAATTGGTCGCAAGCGACCGCGCCGAAGATACCGTCGTTTTCGTTACGGCGGGTCGCGGGAATGTCGTGTCGGGAGCAAAGGCCGACCCGATGAACGAACGATCGATCACGGTTCCCTTGCTCATGCGTCGCGCGGGACTGGAACGACAGATCGTGGACGCGCCGGTTTCCACGATGGATATTGCGCCAACCATCCTGGACGTCGCCGGGTTACCCATCGTGCCGCGCATGCAGGGCAAGTCCTTAATTGGCGTTCTCAGCGGATCTCGTGCTCCCCGCGGCTGGGCAATGAGCAGGCTTCGAAGAGGATCGTCATCACAGGTCCGCAATTGGCAGACAGCGCTGCGCGCGAATAATTTGAAGCTCGTAGTCTGCCACGGCGCTACGAGGGGCGCCATTCCAGCGACGTACAGGTTATTTGACCTCGATGCCGATCCTAACGAGCTAGAAAACTTGGCGGGCAAGGAGGCGCATGCAGCCGATCTTGAAGACATGATCGATCAGATGATCGACGCGCGCTGCGCGCTCGAGGATCGAACAGAACCGCGCATTGCGGAATTCTAGAAATTTGACGCCAATGGCTAAATCGAAACGGCTTCCAAACATGATGCTCCTTTGTACCGACCAGCAAAGAGGCGACAGCTTGAAATGCACGGGCGCGGCATGGGCGGTGACACCCAACCTCGACAAGCTGGCGCGCGACGGCGCGCTTTTCGAAAATTGCTACGCGCAGAATCCGGTTTGCAGCCCGTCAAGGGCCTCGCTGTTCACTGGAAAATACGTGGCCAATCACGGCCTATACGCAAATGGCGTCCCGCTGCCAGCCCAGCAGCGCATGTTCACGCGAACGCTTGCAGATGCCGGCTACGACTGCGGCATGATAGGAAAGCAGCATCTGTATCCCTGCGATTCATGGCAAACGGAACCGCGCCGGGACGACGGATATCGCGTTTTTGAGTGGGCGCACGGGCCCAATCACCGCGCGCTCGAGAACGACTATCACCGTTGGCTGCGCAAGACTCATCCAAGGGTCTATGCGGAAGTATTCCCCGACATTGGGGCCAACGAGAGTAGCGCCTATGGCAATAAGGCGAGAACAGGCACGCCGATTGATCACGTGCCTTCGGAAGCGCACTACTCGCACTGGGTGGCTGAGCGCGCCATAGATTTCATCAATCATTCGCGGGATGAAGGAGAAAGATTCTGCCTAATCGCGAATTTCTTCGATCCTCATCACCCGTTCGGAGCTCCTCGGGAATTTCGCGACAAGATCGACGCGGATGCAATTCCGACGCCCAATACGCGCGAGGGAGAACTGAAGAACAAACCGCGCGAGCAGCAGTGGTTCTCTGAGAAGAGCTATAGCGGCAAGGCTCCGGGCTTCAGGGAGTACACCGGGGAACAGATCCGCGAGATCCGAGCACAATACTGGGCGATGATCGCACTGATCGATTATGAAGTCGGCCGAATGCTGGCCGCCCTCGACGCAGCTGGAATGGCCGAAGAAACGTTGGTGGTCTTTTCCTCGGATCATGGCGAGATGCTGGGCAACCACCAGCAACTCTTGAAGGGTCCGCAGCTATATGACGATCTGACGCGCGTTCCGCTGATCGCGCGGTGGCCCGGCCGGATTTCGCCGGGTACTATCGTCGAAGAATTTGTGCAGTGGGTCGACCTGCCCGCCACGTTCCTGGACGCAGCAGGATGCGCACCGGGGAGAGGCGTGCAGGGGAGCTCGCTTCTGCCGCTAGTGGCTGGACAGCGGAACGGCTGGCGAAACTGGGCACTTAGCGAGTACCGATATTCTGGATTCTCGACCGATCCGCCAATCATGACGACAATGCTTCGAAGCGATCATTGGAAATTGATCGTATGGCACGGCTGTCCCGCTACACGCAGCCGGCGCGACGGAGAACTGTACGACCTATCCGTCGATCCGGGAGAGCTTCAGAACCTATTTCACGACCCTGACTACGCCGAAACCCGACGACGACTCAAGGGCGTGCTTCTCGATGTGATGGCCGAGTCGGAAGACCGCACGGAACCTCAGGCCCGAAGCTGGTAGTTTGACAGTTCGCCGTTCATCGACTTTTTTGCTAGAAACCCGCCCGCAGCCATTCGCGGCGCCTATTGACGGGGAATTTCATATTTGGTAGAACGCAATTCCAATAGTGGAATTTCTAATTCCACGAATGAATCGCGCAGCATGAACCCGACGGAGCGAACGTTGCAAGTTTTGGAGTACGTGATGGCCGCAGGGCCGGGGCCGGTGAAACAGGTCGACATCGCCCGCGATTGCGGATTGTCGCCCTCCACCTTAAACCGGATCGTCAAGTCGCTGTCGGACTGGGGCTATTTGTTCCGGACAAGCGAGAAATATTGCGTGCGCAATTTCCGTCTTGAGCGGAACGTGCCAATGTCGGAATCCTATCTGGCCAAACTCGATAACACGATGCATTGTCTCTCGGATCGGTTCGGCGTCTCCGCTGAAGTGGTGGTGGTCGCCGGTCACGAACTCCTTTGGCACTCCAAAACCGAGCATCCGGACCCCAATGTCTTAATTCGCGCCAATGTCGGCTTTCGCCGCTCGCTCTATGAGCTAGATGTTCTAGCCCAGCTCTATCTAAGCCGCGTCGACTGGGACGAAGTCGAGGCACGTTTCTACATTGACGGTTTTTTCGCAACATTGCGCCGCAAGGGCCAGGAAACCCGCTGGCTTCCGGCGACCTCGGTCAAGGATCGCTTGGACGCAATGCGGGGAGAGAACTTTGCCGCCGACCTCGAAGGAAACCACATGGGGATTCGCCGCTTTGCGACTGTCGTCGAAGACCCCGACGGGAAATTCCTGCATCTGCTGACGCTTGCGGAGCCGGTAGGCGCGATTGCGGACGAGTCGGAGTATGTCCGGCGCTATCGCGACGCATTGCTCAAGGCGCGCGAAGACCTTGCCAAGCTCGTTTTCACTGAGAGCGCCGCCAAACGACTGCGACCAAAACACCATGTCTTGCCACATAGGGGCGGATAGCCACCGGGGCAAGCAAATTCTAAAGGAGAAAAGATGAAAAACCTACTTGCCACAGCATTCATTGCTACTCTGGTGGTCGGCGCGCCATGCGCCCCGGCAATAGCGCAATCCGACGAAGTCAACGTCGTTCTCTTCGGCATGCCCTACACTCGAGGCCTTCAGGCTATCGCGGATGATTTCGAAGCGGAATCCGGGATCAAGGCGAATATCGACGTGATTGGGCAGGATGTGTTCGAAAACCGCATCACGCTTTCCTTTACGGGAGCGACCGGCGACATTGATGTCGTCCATACGCCCGTTATCCAGGTTCAGCGATGGGTTGCTGCAGGCTGGTTGAAGCCCATCACCGAGGAGGTCGATGCCATGCCCGGCAAGGACGATATCCTTGCAGGGCCGCTTGATGCCTATCTCATCAATGGCGAACGCTGGGCTCTGCCGTTTATGGCTGGAGCCGGCCTGATGACATACCGGAAGGATCTGTTGGACGCAGCAGGTCTGGACGTGCCGGAAACCTGGGAAGAAATGCTGGAAGTTGCCGCCGCAATCCACAATGAAGACACTGCTGCCATCGCGCTGCGCGCGGTTCCCGGGCAAGGCTTTAACATGTTCATTTTCCCGATGATCATGCGCGCCTACGGCGGCAAGTTTTTCGAGGATTATGTCAACGGCGACCTGACGCCTGCGATCAATTCCCCTGAAAATCTCGAAGCGCTGAACATCTACATCAAGCTATTGAACGAATATGCTCCGCAAGGCGCCGGCAATTTCAATTTTGCCGAAGTTAATGCAGCGGCGCAGAACGGCCAGATCGTGTTTGCAGTTGAAGGCACCGGGGTTGTCAGCCAAATCGTTAACCCCGAGAAGAGCAAGTTCGCGCGAGAAACCGGCCTGGCGCTGCCTCCGGGCGGTCCGGCGGGGCGTTCCCCCGCGATTGCTGTCCACGGTCTCGGGATTCCGGCGAGCGCCGAAAACCCGGATGCTGCGGCCAAGTTCATTGAATGGGCGGTCAGTACGGAAACGGTTACGAAGATTTCGCTGGCGCAGCCGTTCCCGGATTTCACGACCGGTACTGTCGCGGACAACGCGGATGTCATCGCCAAATACGCCGATGTCCATCCCGATTTCCTGAGGCTGCGGGTTGAAGCTCTTGATCTCGCGATCGGACACTACCGGCCGCTGATCCCTGAATGGCCTGCTTTGGGCGCGGCAATAGGCGAGAACATTAACGCCGCCGTCAACGGTCTGATGTCGCCGGAAGATGCGCTGGCGGCCGCAGAGCAGGAAATGGCCGACATCCTAGGTAGCTAACCATCCTCAAAGGGCGCGCTCGGTGGGCCGACGGCTCACCGGGCGACAAGTTTGAAAAATCGCACTATTAGCGCAAAATTCCAGTAAACAGCCAAGAGCCACGGCACAGCTAGAACGCGGTTACCGCAGGATGATAGTCCCGGCTGTTCTGGCGGTCGGTTTGTTCGCTATCGTGCCATTGGCGGGGATGCTGGCACTATCATTCAGCGATTATCATCTGATCCGGGGCACGAATTGGAAATACGGCTTCCATAATTTTGCCCGCCTCATTTCAGATCAACGATTGCTGAACTCGATCTATGTGATGGCTGTCCTCTCAATCTTTGGCGTTGCCGCGCAGGTCGTGATTGGCACAGCGGTTGCAGTCGGGCTCAACAAGATAGTCGGCAAATGGCGCTTGGGTCGCGTTCTGTTTCTCCTGCCCTATGCGGTACCGCACGTCGCGGTCGCCCTTATCTGGCTTTCGCTATTCACGCCAACGCTTTCGCCGATTAATGCCTTTTTCAATTTGTTCGGCATTACCGTTCCTGCATTCCTCACCACTCAAAACGGCGCGATGTTCGCAATCGTCGTAGCCGACACATGGACCAATTTTCCTTTTACGATGCTGATCATTTTAGCGGCGTTGCAAGGCATATCGACTGAGCTCGAAGAGGCGGCGGCGCTAGACGGCGCAACCCGAGTCAATACGTTCATTTTCATCACTTTGCCGCTTTTGGTTCCAGCTTTGCTGATGGTGACCCTGTTCCGTTTTATCGACTCGCTAAAGCATTTCCCGATGATCTTTGTGATCACTAAAGGCGGTCCGGGTCGCTCGACTCAGGCGACGAACTTCTATGCCTACGTTCAGACATTTCAAAACTCAAACGTCGCCTACGGCGCCGCCATAGCCGTCTTCCTGTTCGTTTTCGCCGCGGTGATCAGTTTCTACGTCGCGCGTCTCAATCAGCGGGTGTCGTCGTGATCGACAATAGTTCATCGTACCGCATCAAAAAGGCGCTTGGAATCGGAATGATGCTGGTTTTGCTTGGCTTCGCCGCGCTCCCGACATTGTGGGTTCTGATCCTATCGCTACGCGAACAGTCCGCGATTTTTGAGCCTATATGGGAAAGCCCTCTGGCGATCACATTGGAAAACTTCTTCAGCATTTCTCGGTCCGATTTCCCCCGTGCGCTGATGAACAGTTTTATCACAGCGGGAGGATCTACAGCGCTAGCGATGCTGGTAGGCGTTCCCGCCGGGTTCGCACTGGCCAAGTCTCGCGTATCGGGCAAGTTCATTGCTTCCTGGATACTTCTATTGCTGCGCATGGCGCCGCCCGTGGGTTTTGTGATCCCGCTTTTCTTGCTCTACGTGAATGCAGGTTTGATCGACACGTATACCGGGCTGATCGTCGCCTACATGACGCTGACCCTTCCGCTGATCGTCTGGTCGATGTGGAACTCGTTCTCGCAGGTGCCGGACGAGCTAATTGAGGCAGCGATCATGGACGGAGCTTCTTTAACCAAGGCATTTCTACTGGTGGCCCTTCCGGCAGCGCGGCCAGGAGCAGTAGCGGCGGCCATCCTGGGTTTTCTCATCTCATGGAACGATTTCTTCTATGCGCTCATCATTTCTCGGTCTTCCACCAGCACGGCACCTGTTGCGGTCATGAACTTCATCTCGTTTGACAGTGTTGATTGGGGGTCTATTGCCGTGGCCAGCATGGCTCTCACTCTTCCGATCCTGCCGCTCATGGCTATTGCCAACCGGTATATCGTTCAAACGCTGTCCGGAGCCGTCAAGGGGTGAACATGTCAGACTTTCCAACCATCGTTTTCATCCTGGCAGACCAGCAGCGCTACGACACTATCGCAGCGTTGGGTTTTGATCACATGATCACGCCGAACCTAGACCGGCTGGCGCGGCGAGGCACGGTGTTCGAGAATATGTACGTAACGTCGCCCTCCTGCGCGCCATCGCGCGCCTCTCTCTTTTCAGGCGTATATCCGCACACGAACGGCGTTTTCCGAAATGACGAGCCTTGGAACTACTGTTGGGTCAAGGATCTGGCGGAATGTGGATATCACACAGTTAACGTTGGCAAAATGCACACGATGCCTGTGGAGGGTTCATTCGGCTTTCACGAGCGCCACGTGGTGGAGAACAAGGATCGCGACCATCCTCAACTGCCATTTTACCTGGACAATTGGGACAAGGCGTATTTTCTGCGCGGCCTGGAAAAGCCGTCGCGCGTTACGCAGCGCAGGCGCTCGGACTATGGCGACCTCTTAGGGGCCTGGATCTGGGAACATGACGAGATACTGCACCCCGATGTGTTCGTCGGCCAAATGGCCTGTTGGTGGCTTGATCGCTACACGGGCGACGAGCCGTTCTTTTTGCAGGTCGGCTTTCCGGGACCCCATCCGCCGTATGATCCAACTCAGGAATATCTCGATTTGTACGACTGTCGGGACTTGCCCGAGCCAATCGCTCCGGACGCGGACGCCCAGCCCGAGGCGCTGCAGGAATTACGCCAACGCCACCTGAATGACGATGCGGACGGGGTCGTCCATCTGGAAAATCCCGGCCCGGAACAGTCAAGGCGACAACGCGCACATTATTGCGCAAACGTCACGATGATCGACAGACAGGTGGGGGATATCCTGGAGGCGTTGGAGCGTCGAGGCGTTCAGGACGACACAATTGTCATCTTTACCTCCGATCATGGCGACTGCCTTGGGGATCACGGGCATTCGCAGAAATGGAATATGTACGAGTCGACTATTCACGTTCCTGCCTTGATATCCTGCCCGGGGCGCATTCCCGAAGGGCGGCGCGTTTCCGATCTGGTTGCGCAATTCGATCTCGCGCCGACGATTCTAGAATTCGCAGGCGCAGAGGTACCGCCATGGATGGAAGCGACATCGCTGCAACCATATTTTGCCGAAGGCCCGGCACCTTCGCGGAAGCGTGTCTATGCAGAGCATTCCAACGACGCTCTTCTGGAGGGCACCCGTTGTATGACCATGATCCGGGACGGCGCCATGAAGCTCGTGCACTTCGTCGATTCAGACGAAGGCCTGCTGTTCGATCTTGAGAACGATCCTAACGAGCAAATGAACCTTTGGGACGATCCGGCGCACTCAGCGACCCGCGATTGGCTCGTAGCGGAAATCCTCAAATGGCGTTTGGAGAGCAGCCTCAAAACGCAAGGATTCATAGAAGCCTGCGTGCGTGGATCGCGAGCAATGATGTCCCCGTCGAGGAAGCTTGCGCTTGGCCAGTACCGCGAAGGCAGCAGGTAGATGAATTCGAATAAATTTCAGCAAAAACAAGCGTATGACAACGCGGCCGCGCTTGCCGCGCGGCGTGTCCTCGGGAAATGCCGCGACCGCTAATCGACCCGTCGTGCGGCAAATTGAGGAGCCAGTGAAATGGGGCGCATACGGCTTAAAAACGAGAAGAAGGGCTTTAGCGATGTCACAGCTATCCCGCCATTGAACTTGGAAAACGAAGACGGCGAGTTTGTTGTTTTCGTGTGCCGTCGAGGTGCCGAAAGTCCACTCTTCTTCGGCTATTGCAGGGCAGGAAGACACCACTGCCGGGACTATCGAGATCGATGGGCGGGATGCGACGGGCTTGCTTCCTGCCAACCAGCCTAGCCATGGTTTTCCAGTGCTAAGCTCTCTATCCGCACATGACGTTGCGCAAGAACATTGCAAATCCGATGCGCATGGCCAAACTGCCTCTCGATGAGCAGGCGAAGCGGATCGAAGCGGCCGCCAAGGCATAGAATCTCACCGACTAACTTGATCGGCACCCCAGCCAGCTTTCCGGCCGGCCGGCGTCTGCGAGCGGCGATTGGAAAGGCGATTGCGCGCGAACCCAAAGCGCTTCCATTTGACGAGCCGCTGTCAAACGTCGACGCAGCGCTGCGCGCGGGCATGCGCTTGGAGATAAGAGAATTGCAAAAACGACTTGATACGAAGATGATTCATGCGCCCCACGATCAGATCGAGGCCATGACAATGGCTGACAAGATCGTGGTTTTGCAGGATGGCGCCATCGAACAGGAGGGAAGTCCGCTTGAGCATTATCGCAATCCCCGAAATTTGTTCTTCGCCGGCCATCGGGAGGCCCAAATTGAACATAGTCAAGGGAGCCGAAGCCGCAAAACGCAGCGCGCACGCGATTGGAGTTCGTCCGGAACACATAGCTTTGTCAACTGATAACGGCACGCGGCAAGGAACTATCGGCGTCTCAGATCATATCGGAAGCGACACGTTTTCCCATGTCGCAGTTGACGATCTGCCAGATCCATTGACCGTGCGAGCTGACGGCGTCGTCGAATTGAGTTACCATAGCAGGATCTTCCTATTCCCGGATCCAATGCAAATCCCCGAGTTCGACTATCGGAGTCTCCGCGTCGAATAACGCACTTGGATTTCCGGGCGGACCGGGGTCTATCAATGACATTCGCGAAACTCGGTAGCGAATCGCCTGTATGCGTCGCGGCATGCGAGTTGGCCTTCGACAGATTTCCGCGAGACGGTAGAATATTTCACTATTGCGGCCGGGACGGCAAATTCTGCGAAGAAGCCCGTTCGAAAGAAGCTACCTTATCCATTAGCAATAGCCCACGTTGCTTTTGAGTCCGGCGGCGCCTGCTCCGCCTCGAAACTGGCGCGATCCAGAAATACGAAGATCGGAATCCAGCACGCCGAGGTCGACGCCGACACGACCTTCTCCTCTGGGCAGGACGACATACATGCCGCCATCCTCCCAAGATCCCGCTGAACTGTCGATGGCCCGGACCGGATGCCTGCACTAGATGAACGAATCTCTGAAAGCGCCGGATTCTCGGATCGGCGACAGCATTTGTACGCTTATCGCGCGATTCGAGTCTTGACGAGCGATTTCTACATTCGTTGCCAGTAGGGCTCTGGCACTAAGCGAAGAGTTGCCGTGCCCGGCAAATTCCCGGTCACACAGGTTCAGACGACCGAGCGATAGCCCGTCTTGCCTAGTTGCGCGAAAAAAAAGCCTGCATCCCAAATCGGTAACAGTTTCCAGTATGACCTGGATTCTGCCGGTCCGATGCAAGCCGCCAGCCTTTGGCGATCACTGCGACTCGCAAGGTGCGCCATCGCGCGCAAATTCAAATCCATTGAAACCGTCCGGGCAATTGTCAGCTCCTCCGGTGTAACTGTCGAAACAATGGTACATCGAACGAGCGGCGAAATACCCTTCAGATCCAATAAATTGCTATGGTCTAGTCGCCGGAATTGGCGTCGTCTATAATGGCGGTTCCGGGTTAGAAAATTACTTCGCAACACTGGACCGCCCGGCGACCGTCACTCGGCCATGGGCGGCATCTATCTGTCATTTACGTCTAAGTCTATTGCTCTCTTGGCTCTCGATGCAGTTTCCGAGTATCTCGAACGCCAATTTGAATTGGCGAGGAAAGGAAGACCCACATGGGACCAATGGAAGCGGTCGCCGTGGCAGAGCAGAATGTTTTTAATTTGTTCGCAGGCGAAGGCATTGACCGTGTTGGACTAGAAGAAAACGAGAGTGAGGGTTGTTGCTGGATGATAACCATCGGATTTTCACGGCCCTGGGTTCGCAATGTCGGTTCGGTTCCAAGTGGTGCCTCGGGACGGACTTTAAGGATCTTCCGGTCCGCGAAGAGATGGGGACGTACTATCAATCAATGATCGTACCTTGCCCAATGAAATTGTATATGAGAATGCATCCAAAAAGTATCTAAATTGACTCGAATTTACTTGTACTTCCTGCTGTCGGTTAAACCGAAATGCGCCTGATATCAAAGCACGTAAATTGGATGCACACCAGCTAGACGACAATAAACGATTGCTGAATTTGGTCATCAATTCGATCATGTCTTGGGATTCCGAATTTACTTACGCAAGCATCCAATCTACTAAATCGGCGCGGCGACCCGAAACGGTCTCGCTTCTCCAGCGTATTTCGTGCACTGGTCGTGAAGACCAGAGGGAGTTTCGTTCCCGGCAGCGTTGCGACGAAAAACTGCGAATTTTTTGGGCTTGGCCTAACTGCAGCTGCACTCTTGGAATCCGTTTCAAACTCAAATCCATTGATCGCTGCCGATGCCGAATTTTGCGCTGCCGTTTTGCAGAAAGAAAGCGAAGCTGAATTTTGTTTCCAGCAATTCCAGTCTTGGCTGCAGGGAAGGCAATGAACGGTCGGTGCTCCCACGTTTTTTCTCCGTCTGCTCACGCCAACTGTTGCAGACGGAAAGTGCCTAGACATCATAGATAGCCTGTACTCCTCGATTACCGCTATGTGTTCGAGCGTTGGACTATTCTTGGGCACTTCCTGCGACACGCATGGCCAATACCGCGCATCCATGATGTCAAGTGGCACAATTGCCCTAGATTTAAGGATGAATTCCTAGTCGCTGCGATCGCCGGAACTGGCCGCGCACCGACCTATCATGCTTGATTCGAAGTCGCTCGATTTGTCTCAATCACATTCGAATTCTCATTGGCCCGGCAGTATGACGTGTTCGGAAAACTGGGTGCGAATGCGGCGAAGAGAAAATTCAATACGCATTCAACCAAAGAACCAGTTGTTCCGCCGCGAGCGGGCCGGTGCAGAAGCCGTCCGAACCGTCCAGAGTTCGGTCGCGACCTGCCGGCTGCGCGGCATCAATTCGCCTCGGCCGAAATCAGCGTCCGAATTTTCATGCATCGGGAGCAACGATACATGACGATAGGATGCGCGGGCATCGATGCAGGAAGCGAATTCGTCGACATCCCGCTGCGAGAATCAGCCGGCGTCGCAAACAGCTGCACGAATATCCTCCGGAAGCATTCGGCTGAGAAAGTGGTTGATGGAGGCGACTGTGCGGATTCGCCAGGAGTTCACCGGATTCTCGTAGTCGCGCTTCGTGGCCTGTGCGGACGACCCGCGCCAGAAGCGGGATTCGCCATCTTCGCCGGAAGTTGCCGGGAGAAGCGTGAATTCAAAGTAGGGGCTCAATGTCGAAATTGCCGGGCGAAAACAATCGAGAGATAAAGCTAAAAAAGATTTGAGTGAACCAAAGACTTCCTTTGACCGGCAGCCTGGAATTCATCAACAATCGTATGCAGTTTGCTCGGCTCGGAATTGTGCGCCTGATCCGCCGAATGGGCGGCTAGGTCCCTATGGTGATATCCGGAATGTCCTAAAATTTGCCGAGAAATTGGCAAAAAAGCCAATGACTTGATCTTGCTAAAGTTGCCGGCGTCAAAGGAGCGCGATTCCAGAATTCCGTATTTGAGGCTCGACTCCAATGAACTATTGAAAAAACGCAGGATTCGCAAAGATGCGGACCCCAATTGAAAGTTAACGGGAAATTGATGTAAATGGCAGTGGAATTGTCTCCATGCAGTGGTATGAGAGGAGCCTCCGCGCTGCATGCAAAATATTGCTTAGCTCGGCACTCTTCACGATTGCGCTAAGGCCTGGCTCAATTCTACTGCATGCGGCAAAAGGAGAACGATTGGCAACGGTTCGCAAGGTTGCGACATAGTTTCAGGACGACAGGAATCCAAAATGAAATCAATAAGATTGGCAATCGCGGCGGGCATAGCTGGCGGTGTCTTGACCGCGGCAATTATGGCAGGCGCGCCCTCGGCTCAGGAAAGCGAACCGCAATCCACAATATACGATGATTTAGACCTGTTCGCCATCGTATTGGAAAGAATCCGCTCGGAATACGTCGAGGAAGTCGATTCTTCGGAACTGATTGGCGCAGCGATAAATGGAATGCTCGGATCGCTTGACCCGCATTCCGCTTTCTTGCCGCCTAAAGACTTCGACGAAATGCAGATCAAGACCAAGGGCGAGTTTGGCGGAGTGGGGATCGAAATTACGCAAGAAGACGGATTTGTAAAAGTCATAACGCCAATTGACGACACGCCGGCGGCTAACGCCGGAGTTCAGGCGGGCGATTTTATAACTCATGTCGATGGGGAATCCCTGCTTGGCATGACGCTGGACGAAGCCGTTGAAAACTTGCGCGGGCCGGTAGGCGAGGAAGTCGTTATAACGGTAGTGAGGGAAGGAGAAACCGAACCGTTAGAAATTACAATTGTTCGAGACACGATCAAGCTGACCGCTGCAAACGTTCGCTTGGAAGGTGATGCAATCGTCGTGCGGGTCAAGACTTTTTCCGAGCAATCATTGACCAATGTCCAAGAAGGGTTGACTAAAACCATAGAAGAAACCGGAGGTCTGGATTTCGTTCATGGCATGATTCTGGATCTTCGCAACAATGCAGGGGGCTTGCTCAGCGAAGCCGTCGCAATATCCGATGCGTTTCTCGACAAAGGGGAGATAGTTTCGACGCGCGGCAGGTTGTCTAGCATGGACGATCGGTACAACGCTACGCCCGGCGATCTTCTGCAAGGCAAACCGATCATTGTATTGATAAACGGAGGGTCCGCTTCTGCGTCGGAAATAGTAGCCGGCGCACTGCAAGACCATCATCGAGCAATCGTTGTGGGCACCAAAAGCTTCGGAAAGGGCTCAGTACAGTCGCTGCTTCCGCTTGGCGAGGACGGAGCGATGCGGTTGACGACCGGCCTGTATTACACGCCCTCAGGGCGCTCCATCCAAGCATTGGGAATTTCGCCAGATGTACTCGTTGAGCAGTTGCCCATGTCTGATACCGAGGAAGAAGAAAATCCCCGGGCTTTCTATTTTGAGACGGATCTCCGCAATGCGCTGGAAAACGACAGCATAAGCGAAGAAGAACGCCAGCAAATAGAACTGGAAATCGAAAAGCGGGAAGCTGCAGCCGAACTTCGTTCGAAGGACTATCAGCTGGCCTACGCGGTTGATTTGCTCAATGGGCTGGCAGTTGCTCAATCGAGGTAGTCGGAAGGGGGCGCATCGGCGGACTGTGAGGACTCAAGTTCTCATGGACGTGTCTTTAGAGAAATTGCCTTACCGTCCTTGCGTTGGCGCGGCACTAGTCAACGAACGTGGGCTATTGTTTGCCGGCAAGCGAATTGACAGCGATTGGAACGCATGGCAGATGCCGCAGGGAGGTATCGAGGAAGGCGAAAAGCCTTGTGAAGCTGCAATTCGAGAGCTGCAAGAGGAAACGGGCGTTGCTCCTGAACTAGCCGAGGAAATTGCGAGAACCGAGGGATGGCTGAACTACGACCTTCCGCGAGACTTGGTGCCGCAGCTTTGGGGGGGGCGATACCGGGGCCAGAAGCAAATTTGGTTTCTTTTTCGTTTTCTGGGCCGAGACAGCGATATCAACGTACGGACAAACGTACCAGAATTCTCGGAATGGGGATGGTTCGCGACCGACGAATTGCTAGGGCATATTGTCCCCTTCAAGAAGAGCATTTACAGGAGCGTATTCGAGGCGTTCAGCGAGCACTTGGCTCGGCACGGTTGAAAATTCTTCGCGGTTTGCCGATTCTGGTTTGCGCTTGCAGCCTGCCGTGCGGGGAAATTCAATGGCGGCGAAAAGCCGGAAGATCGACACGCGGTCCATCGGCCTGGATTTATGGGCAGCCACGGCAAAATTCGTAACAGGAAAAGAAAACCTTCATTACGGCTTGTGGACCGGTCTTGAACCGGTTGCCGGGAATCTTGGAGCCGCTCAAGAAGCCTATACCACCAAATTGCTTTCCTTCCTCGGCGATGCGCCGCTGCGGATTCTCGATATCGGCGGCGGTGCTGGCGAGACGGCAAAAAGGCTGGAAGCCCTTGGCCATCGAGTCGAGATCGTCGTGCCGAGCAGATTTCTTGCCGAACGTTGCCGCGCAAACGTGGGGTCCTGTACGCCGGTTCATGAGACGAAATTCGAGGATTTCGCGTCGGAGAGCGGGTTCGACGCATGCCTGTTTTCCGAGAGCTTCCAGTATATTCCGATGGCTGTTGCTCTTGAAAAAGCCGCTTCTTTGCTGCTTCCGGACGGCTTTATCCTGATTGCGGACTGCTTTCGCTTGGAAGCGTTTCGCTCGAATGATGAAAAGAGGCGGATCGTAGGAGGCGGGTGGCTATTGAGCGATTTTCGCGAGGCGCTGTCCGAGCGGTCTCTCGAAATTCGTCGGGAAGAGGATGTCAGCGAGGATGTCGCTCCTTCGGTCGAATTAGAGCAGGAATTTTTCAACTTGATCGGCTATTTCATCAAGAGGGCCGACAGCGGATTGGCGGCGTCGCATCCTTTCGCGAGAAGTCTGGCGACATTTTTCTTTCGGCTGATCGTCAACCGCCGTCGCCGGGCCCGCTTGGCAAAGCGCCTGTACGAGACAAGCCGCACCGCCGAGGAGTTCTGCCGGTTCAATCGGTATCTGATGCTCAAGATCGCACCGTCATCTCGAACATGATTCGCGGCCGCGATCGCCTTGCGGATTTTGTCGCGATTCGCCCGGTTTCCTCAGCATCTTGATGCTTGGCGCAGGCCGTTCTCCGCATATGGCATCTTTAAGCGAGAACAAAAGGTGAATATACTGAATGCATGTTTGCGGAACTAGGCGCGACTTCGAATTTCACCTTCTTGCGGGGAGCTTCGCATCCAGAGGAATACGCGGGCGCGGCGGCGCGAGCGGGAATTGCCGCGTTTGCAATCGCGGACAAAAACTCGGTTGCCGGCATCGTCCGCGCGCATGCAGAGCTTAGGGAAATTGCCAGGCGACGCAAAGCCGGGGAAGATAATGAATTCCTGTGCGCGCCGCGCCTTCTTCCCGCCGCGAGCCTCGTAACCGACGACGGCTTTTCCGCCGTTGCGATTCCACGCGATAGGATTGGCTGGGGTAGGCTGTCGCGGCTGCTTTCCGCGGGTCGGCTTCGGGCCAAAAAGGGCGAGTGCCGAATTGGCGTCGAGGATGTCCTGGAATGGGGCGAGAACATGGAATTTCTTCTCCGGGCGCCGAAATCGGAGGCTAGGCGCGGATGGGAGGACATGGCGCGGCGGCTGGCTCGCCGGTTTCCGAACGCCGTTGCTTTGATCATGAGTCCTTCCTACGATGGCGAAGATCGAGAGCGGTTTTTCAGATTGAAGCAGATGGGACGGCGCTTGGGGCTGCTTTGCGTCGCTTCTGCCGACCCGATCATGCATGCAGCCGAGCGGTCGCAGCTGGCGGATGTGCTGGCAGCGATCAGGGAAGGTATTCGCGTCGACGCGCTGGGTTGCCGGGCGCAGCCGAATGCGGAAAGGCGCATGAGATCGGAAGCCGAAATGCTGCGAATGTTTCGCAGGCACGAGGACGCGGTTGAACGCGCTTGGGCCGTAGCTGAGCGCTGCCGGTTTTCGCTTGACGATTTGCGGTACGAGTATCCTTCAGAAGCTTCCGATGCCGAAACCCCGGACGGTCGGCTTGGCCGGCTGTCTCGCGCCGGACTCGCTGTCCGCTACCCGTCTTCTCCGCCCCCGTCCGTTCTTGCGATGCTCGAGCGGGAACTGCGCCTGATCGGCAAGCTCAATTACGCTCCTTATTTTCTTACGGTTTACGACATTGTCCATTTCGCGCGCTCGCGCGGAATACTGTGTCAAGGCCGGGGGTCGGCGGCGAACTCGGTCGTCTGCTATGCGCTTGGCATTACGGAGGTTTCGCCGGAAATCGGATCGATGGTTTTCGAGCGCTTCGTATCCGAGGCCAGGAACGAGCCGCCGGACATAGACGTGGACTTCGAGCACGAGCGACGCGAAGAGGTAATCCAGCACATCTATGAGCGATACGGCCGCCATCGCGCCGGGCTTTGCGCCACGGTCGTCCATTATCGCGGCAAGCGCGCGGTTCGCGAAGTCGGCAAGGCGATGGGCCTTTCCGGAGATACCGTCGCAGCGCTGTCGTCGCAAATTTGGGGATGGAGCGGCAGCGGCGTTCCCGATGACCGCCTGCGCGAGATCGGTCTTGATTCCTCTGACCGGCGATTGCGCCAAACGCTTCGGCTCTGCAAGGAAATCCATGGCTTTCCTCGCCATCTGTCCCAGCATGTAGGGGGGTTCATTATTACCGAGGGACGGCTCGACGAACTTGTCCCGATAGAGAATGCGGCGATGGAAGATCGCACAGTCATTTGCTGGGACAAGGACGATATCGATGCGCTCGGCATTTTGAAGGTAGATGTCCTTTCGCTGGGCATGCTAACCTGCATTCGCAAATCTTTCGACTTGATCAAGTCCTGCGTCGGGCAAACCTGGACGCTCGCATCGCTTCCGCCGGAAGATCCCTCCGTGTACGACATGCTTTGCCGAGCGGACAGCATCGGGGTGTTCCAGGTGGAAAGTCGGGCCCAGATGAATTTTCTTCCCCGGCTGCGCCCCAGATGCTTTTACGACTTGGTCATCGAGGTCGCGATTATCCGTCCCGGCCCGATCCAGGGCGACATGGTGCATCCGTATCTGCGTCGGCGCAACGGGGAGGAGAAAATCCGGTTTCCCGAAGGTCCTCTCGGCAGCGTTTTGAAAAAGACGCTCGGCGTTCCCTTGTTTCAGGAGCAAGCGATGCAGATCGCCATCCTCGGGGCGGGGTTTACGCCTGAGGAAGCCGATCGGCTGCGGAGGTCTCTCGCTACTTTCCGTAAATCAGGGACAATTCATTTGTTTCGCAAAAGATTTGTTGAGGGAATGGTTGCAAATGGTCACGATGAGAAATTTGCGCAGCGGTGCTTTTCCCAAATCGAGGGTTTCGGGGAATATGGATTCCCCGAAAGCCATGCTGCTAGCTTCGCTTTGCTTGTCTACGCGTCGGCGTGGCTGAAGCTTCACCATCCGGCGATTTTCGCATGCGCCCTTTTGAATTCGCAGCCAATGGGTTTTTATGCCCCCGCCCAGATTGTGCGGGATGCCCGGCAGCATGGTGTCGAGGTTCGCCCGGTATGCGTGAACGCTTCGTATTGGGACAATGCAATTGAACCCGATGGAAAGGGCGGCTTCGCTCTCAGGCTCGGATTCCGCCAGATAAAGTCGATACGCGAGGAAGAGGCGGTTTGGATATCGTCGGCCCGGGGAAACGGCTACCGGGCAGTTGTCGATATCTGGCGCAGGGCGGGAACCTCGCCGCGGCTGTTGGAAATTCTAGCGGAAGCGGATGCATTTGCATCGCTAGGAATTGATCGGCGGCAAGCGCTTTGGGACGCGAAAGCCATTGCTGACTCTGATCCCTTGCCGCTTTTTGCCGATGAACTTGATGGCGAACCGTTTGACGAACCGCCGGTCAATCTGCCGGAGATGTCCCTTGGCGAGCATGTCGTCGAGGATTACGTGTCCATGCGACTAACGCTTCGCGCCCACCCGGTCGCGCTTCTTCGACATCTGCTTACGCCGGAAATGGTATCGGATAGCAAAAGCCTCAGGACGCCAAGCTCTGCCAAATCGGATGCATATGCGGGAATTCAAGCCAAGTGAGGAACGCGCTTTTGCAGTATGCGATTTCAGAACGCTTTCCGATTTCTCTTGGCGATGCCAGCCAAAGATCAGTCTTCGAAGAAGTCAGCGTGGGAATTTCGGATTCCTGCAATAACGTCGTCGAGCCTGGAAAGATGTTCGGTGATTGCCGTTATGACGGCATCCTCATTCTGTTCCTTCAGCTTCTCTGCGATTCGGAAATGATCATCAAAAAGCTCTTCCATCGCCGCGGGTTCGGATAGGCTCAAAACGCAAAGTCGATCGACGAGCGCCTTGTTCTCGGAAATAGTTCCAAACATCAGCGCGCTGTGGCCCGCATCGCAGAGATGCCTATGAAAGTCATAATCGAGAGAGTGAAACTTCTCGATATCGCGGCTGCGAATTGCCGCTCTTTGACTTTCCAGATCCTGCTGGAGCCGTTGGTGATGCAAATTCGTGGCCAAACGGCAGGCCCGGCGCAAGATTTCGCATTCCACGGCCATTCGAATGAAACGTGCGCGCTTGATCTTTTCGGACGAAAACCGTCGAACCATCGTCGCCTTTTGCGGTCGAATCAAAAGAAGATCCAAGTTGGCCAACCGAATGAATGCCTCGCGCACAGGCTGTCGAGAGACATCGAATTGCCTGGCAATTTCAACCTCGCTGATCCGAGTGCCCGGCAATAGCTGCAACGATACAATCTGACCGTGCAGAAAGTCGAAGACATCGTCTGCGTTTGTTTTGCGTTCAAGCTTCTTCGACAGATGCGCCATGGCCCTTCCTTCATGTTGCAGCCTTCTACCATACCAGAGCAAACGGAGAAAGTGCGAATTCAAGCAAGGACGCGAAATGTGCACTCGCGGCGGTCAAACGCCAACCTAATCGATGCCGTTCCAGAGACTGCCCGGGCACACTCCTATCAAACTCATTCTTTTGCGGCGCGGCCAAAAAACGTATTGCCAAATTAATTATACTAGTTTACTAGTCGGCATTTCGGGGCAGTGTTCCATATTGCCATCTGCTGGAGAGGACGGATGTCGGCGGTCATTCTGCAGGATGTCTACAAGCGATTCGGTTCCTTGCAAGTGGTTCACAGAATCAGTCTCGAAGTCTCAGAGCGAGAATTTGCCGCAATAGGATCGCGACGCTCCTGGTTCCCTATCCTGTCAAATGCCCCCGCAGGGTTTTCCACTTCCGCGACGATCGGGGGTGCGACTGCGAACCAAATTTTTCGGACGCCGAAGACAATACGTTCAAGGTTGTCATCCCGAAATTTCTCAAAGGACTATAGGAAACACTATGCCACAATCACAAATCGAACTCTCAACCGCTAATTTGAATCTTAAAGGCAAGAACGCAATCGTAACCGGCGGCGGACGCGACATCGGGCGAGCCTGCGCCATTCGGTTGGCGAATGCCGGGGCGAACGTGGCAATCAACTACCATAGTTCGGCCGTAGGGGCGAAAGACGCTGCGAGTGAGATCGAAGGAGCCGGGGGGAAGGCATTGGCTTTGCAGGGCGACATGACATCTGATGCGGAGGTCGATCAACTGGTGGAGGAGACTCGCGCGATGCTCGGCGGTCGTATCGACATTCTAGTGCACGTAACTGGCGGATTGATCGCAAGAAAAAAAATCTGCGAGATGAGCACAATGCACTGGAACGAAGTATTGGACCTAAACGCAACGTCATTCTTTCGCTTAGTCAGGGCCGTTGTCCCGCATATGACGGGCGGCGGTTCCATAGTTGGGCTGGCGAGCCAAGCCGGCCGCGATGGCGGCGGACCGGGAGCGGTAGCCTACGGCGCGGCCAAAGGCGCAGTGATGACGATGACGCGCGGTCTCGCCAAAGAGCTTGGCCCGGAAATCCGGGTCAATTCCGTTTGCCCGGGTATGATCGACACCGAATTCCACAAAAACTTTACCGCGCCCGAAATTCGCGGGCATGTCGCCAATATCACGCCGCTGAAACGAGAGGGCGCTACTGAGGATGTTGCTAATCTTGTAGCATTCCTTTCTTCGGACCAAGCGGCGTTCATTACCGGTGCAAATATCGACATAAACGGCGGAACTCTTTTCTCGTAAGCGCCGGGCGTTCGAAATGTTCATTTACGACCCGGCAGATACCGGGGAATCCTATGCCATTCACTGTTTCAGCCGCCTACGCCACAGTCGGACCAGTTTTCCGCGGCCCTGAATCGAGTTATCCGCAAGATAGAAACACTCGTACCGAAGTAAGGTCCGCGCAATCCGCGAGAGGGAATTCCCGGATCTTGCTACTTCGATATTTGCACCGATGACGAGCGGGTCGCGAGTTTCTGGGCTAGGCAGCTTTGGCTTGCCTATTCGCTTACAGGCGATGACCGGCTGAAGAACAGCACTCCTGCGCGAAGAAATTAATTCCGGCGAGTTTTGGAAAATCCCGCTCGGTATGATCACGATCTCGGCCTTCTGTTTCTACTTTCCTGCGTTGCCAATTTTAAACTAACCGGAAACGAGCACTTGCGCAGAATGCCGCTTAAGGTTGCCGATTTTTTTGCCGTGCGCTGGCGCCGTCCGATGCCGTTCCTGATGTGTTGGAAACCTATGCGGCGCGACACTCCCGAGTTTGCGGCTAAAAAGACCCGGACCGAAAGCATCGACTGCATGCACGGAATGTCGCTGCTCTACTGGGCGAACAGGGAAACTGGGCAAAGCAGTTTCGCCGATATCGCCAACATGCACAACAATACCGCGATCAAGTAACTGATTCGCGATCATTTAAATTCGTTTCACGCCTACGAATTCGAAGCCAGTACAGGCTATCCATGGATCGGCGCAAAGCTATTTGAACACCGGAATCAGCGAATACCGCGATACGGCAGCAGCCGTGGCCGACTATATCGCCGAAAAGCTTCCCGAAGACGGCGTTCCAAACTGGGACTACAACCTCGGGCAGGATCGCACGCCCTATCGCAACACATCCGCCGGTGCGATTTCTTCCGCCGGACTCTATACGCTGGCTCGGATTTTCGGCGTCAGTCGCAAAGCCGCCAAATACGCACGACTGGCTGACCGCATGCTTCGCGGACTAATTGAAAGTTACGAATTATCGGGCTTTGGTGAAGCCGAGAGCCCTTTGAATGAAGGGGCGCCATTCGTTAACCTAGGTCGCGCCAACTACTTGCCGCCAAATGGAGATTACTAATATGTCGAGGCGCTAATGCGATCCGTCGCGCACGTCGAATTGCCATGGTAGCGGCACGTGTCGCCGCGTTTGGAGCTTTGGCAATGCTGTCTTCAACTCGGATCAATGCGGGAATTCCTTCGTGTTTTTTTCCATAGCCAAGCCCCTTGCGCCAACTACGCGTCAGCAGCCGATATCTCACAAGGACGAGAAACTAGTGGCGGACGATTGGTGCTGATGGAGGCAAAGCGCGAAAGTGGATTCCATGTGTTGGTCTGATATGCGCGCGGCATCGGGCGACATTGCACAGGTAGAATTGCGAACCGCAGGAATCAGCAGCTCAGGCGCAGGCTTTCGAGTCCGTGAAAGTGGAACCTGTTTGCGTACCGAGGAGGTGAGGCAAGCCGCAGGTCCGGGAATCTGTCGAAGAGAGAAGTGAAGGCGGTTGAAAGCTCCAAGCGGGCGAGAGGTGCGCCTACGCAAAAGTGAATCCCGGCGCCGAAAGAAGCGTTCGCGGACGGCTTGCGAAACGGATTGAATGTTTCCGGATCCGGAAAGACCAGAGGATCCCTGTTGGCTGCGGCAAGCAGCACGGCGACGGTGTCGCCGCGTTTAAAGCTCACGCCGAACATCTCCATGTCCTCCTTGGCGTGTCGTTCGAACAAATGGAGTGGCGGATCAAACCGGAGAACTTCCTCGACAGTTGCGGCGATCTGGCTAGGCGCAACAAGTTCCTTATGCGGATGGCCCGATTCCAGAATCGTCTTGACTCCGTTGCCAATGGAGTAAGCTGTGGCTTCGTGTCCTGCGTTCAGAAGGAGAATACATGTGGAGACCATTTCGTCGGACGAAAGCTTGCCGCTAGTGTCTTCCGCGGCGATCAGTCCGGATATCAGGTCGCTACCTTGTTGCGACCGGCGAAATTCAATCAACTGGGCGATATACGACGTGAATTCTGAAGCGGCGGATGCGGCTTGATCTTCGATTTTTCTGTCGCGCTTGGCTTGATACATCGCAACCATGTCGTGTGACCACGCGAGCAGTTGATCCGCCATCTCGCCGGGAACTCCTAGAAGCTTGGCAATGACGAGAACTGGAAGCTTCTCTGCAAGCGTATGCTGAAGTTCGAACTCCGGTCCGTCCAATTCGGACAAGATATTTTCGGCCTGATCTCTGATTTCCGTTTGAAGCGCAGAGATTCTCCTGCTGGTGAAAGCGCGAAGGACCAGGTTTCGGAGGCGAGTGTGGTCAGGCGGATCGAGTTCTAGCATGGAGCATCGCTCAAGTCTGTTGAACGGTTCCAGCCTCTCCGGTTCCTCAGGTTTCATCTCTTTCGGAATTTCTCTTCCCCATCGGCGGTCTCTTAGAAACGCGTTGACCGACCGGTTGGAAATTGCGCAAATCCGATCATACTCGGCCCAGCGAAACAAATCGCCGGCTCTTCTCGCTTCTTTGTAGAATCGGTAGGGATTTTGCACGAACTCGTCTTCGATCGGAGACTGAGAAAGAGTCGGAACGGATTGAATCATTAGATCGCCATAACGCGCTGTCGGCGCTGCCCCTGTCTTTTTGGCTGCTCAGGGACTTTCCCAGTTGGGAAAGCCGCTTTATCAAAACCGCGAAATCGATACTGGTCGCGAATTCAGTTCAAACGACAAACAGACATCTCGTTTCGTTTGCCAAGGGAGTTAAACTGGCATTGCTCTTCCGGAGTAGCCGGCGGTGCAACGAAGCATGGATAGCCTCCGTATTTGGTCGCGGAGATTATCGCCGCTTCTTGGCCTGCATGCAATCACTCGCGTGCGGAAACTTTCAGACTCCACTAGAATGAAGCGGCGCATTTCGGAGTGGCAGCGGGAATGCGATAACGCGAGTAGACTTGTCGCATTTGGCACCCTAGGCGAAACCCGGTTCCGATGCCCTTTTCCATTCGAGAGGCAGAGTTTTGGGTCCGAATCGAAATGTTGCGAAGCAACGCGCAGGCGCTTTTGCAGTTTATATGTCAATGCGCTGCCCGAAAATTGCCTTTTCTTCTTACTTGACCGCCCGCTTACGAATTGCCGTCAAATATGGCGGACGGTATCGGCGACTAGTACACTTCAAAATGCGCTTCAGTAGGAATTCCCGACGTTCCGTTTATTGGAAGAATATCCTGCGGACATGCCGACATTGCAACAACGCAATCAATTTCCGCGCGGAGTACTACGTAGTCGCCGGCACGAGAAACCGGCGGGTCGAAACTCAGCCCGCCCTCCATTGTCCAGGGAATATTCATGAACAAATTCAATGGTGAAGGCGTATGCGACGCGGCGACGCCTAGCGCCGAGAGGCCGCTTGCCAAATTATCGGCGCAATTGTCGTGGTAGCCCTCGACGCCGAGCAAGTGGTAGCGCCAGCGGTCGCACGCCGCCATTAGAGTATCGTGATTGCCAGGAGAAGTGTCTTCTTCCAGCAGCAAGATTTTTCGACGCCGATTAGTTACCAGAAAATCTCCGACTTTGGGAGACATGCGTAAGTTGAATGCGCGAGTGGCGTCCATCGCCATATATTCCGCTGTATCGTCGCTGCAGAACGCCCACGTATCCACTACCTGTTCACCGTGCGTATTCATGATGCGGATACGCTGTCCGGCGGCTAGACGCGCCGCTTTGCCATCTCGCGCGGGAATAGTCTGAATAGTGCCCATGATTTTCTCCGAGTCAAAAGCATTAAGCGCCATTTGGCGGCCCGTGACTCAACTTTATGAGCTAAAAAAAATTGGTTCAACAAATATCCTGTATCTTCAGCAATTCCCGCTAAGGCGCAGTGGCTGCGCTGAAACGAGTTCGGTTCCGTCGCTCGCAGTTTCAGCAGCCGCAGGCGCAGCGGCGGACGGGCTCCGCAAGCGAAGCGTGCCGGTCCGGCCAATTATTCCTGACTTTGAAGAACCGAGTTCGAGCGTATTCGGACGCATGTCTTCCGGATTAGCAGGAATCGAGAGCACTCTTGTCGAGGGAGCTTTCAGCCTCGATGCGGGGACCGGGCGACGCCTTCATGCACCAGAGGGTTTCCCGGTCCGGCATCTTGACCTTGCCAAAGTGATACTTCAGCTCCCGCCAAAAATAGAGCTTGCGCTCCTTATACCGCTTCGCCTTTTTGAACGGCGCAGCAGTGCTCCCGGATCTGGTCGATCAGGAACGCTAGAAGCCGCATTGCGGCTTCGCGTCCCCGTCGGCGCGGTCGGCACCGAGCCGCCGCTCTAGGGCGTCCCGCACCGCCGAGCGCGAGCCGTACCGTAGAGCCGCCTCGACCGCCTAGAAGTACTATCGCGCCGGGTGCATCGCCGCGCAATATGGTCCGGGAACTATTTTGACCCACACCCAGCGGAAGTCTGCGAAATTTTTTTTTCGAACTTTTCTTAATTAGTTGAAATATAGCAATTTTTTCAATTAGCGGGAATTGCTGGAGCAATACCCGATCTTCTAGGCGGTCGTAGAGCTTTGTTGTCTCCGTTCCGTCTTCGCGTGGCCAGAAAGATAATGCGCTACTTCAACCCGTGCCTTCGGGTTCTCTAAACTGAACTTCAATTAGAACCAAAGCGGAACAAATGCGCTCAACCCGTTGAATTCATTCGATTTTTTCTCCGAAGAGCGGCTCCGTTCCTAGACTCCCGTTGCCATAAAAAAAGTTTGAGTTGCTATTGTACAGCGTTTTAAAACGGGCTATAGTCGATTCGAAATTGTTGCCATGCAGGAGGCAGCCGTGGCCCCCGGCGTCGACGTCATCCCGAACAGAAGCTCGCGTCCCGCGATCCTCCTCCGCGAGGCCTGGCGCGAAGGAACCCGGATCAGGAGGCGAACGGTCGCCAACCTCTCCAGAATGCCGCCCGAGCTCGTCGACGCCGTGCGCGCCGCGCTCAAGGGCGGGATCGTGCTCCCCTCGCTCGACGACGCGGCCGCCATCCGCAGGTCGCTTCCGCACGGCCACGTCGCCGCGGTCCTGGGAACGCCCGGGTCGCTGGGCATGGTCCGGATCCTCGGCCGCGAGCCCTCGCGCACGCGCAGCCTCGCCGCGGCGGCCGTGGCGGCGCGGCTGATCGACCCCGGGTCCAAGCTCGCCTGCGCCCGGTCGCTGTCGCCGG
>JAPPFL010000041.1 GCA_028823855.1 Albidovulum sp. | reverse complement strand
TCCCGGGTCGCGGGCCGGGTCGAGCAGGCCGTCGAGGTCGATCCTGGCGAGGTCGAGCTGGCGCCGGTCGGCGGCGGCGGCGCGCTCGGGCCGTCCGGGACCGCGCGGGCCGCGGCACCTGAGCCGGGGCAGCCCCGCCTTCCTAATGACGCGGGCGACGGTAGCCTCGCTGACTTCGATGCCCTCGCGGGCCTTCAGATACCATGATTCCGGGTTGAGGCGAGCGTCGATCTGCGGTTGAACCGGAGGCGGACGCGGAGCGGCGAGGAGCCCTGTCGGATGGACCGGGGCTCCCTGCCTGAAGAATGAAAGGAGCAAGGAATGGTTGAAACAGTCACTCCCCTCTCGGAGGAGACTACTGCGATTTATGCGGCGCTGGAAGCCGGCAACAAGAGCTAGATCCTGGCGGTTGGGGATGCGGCGGGCGCGTCGAGTGCCGGTCTGCACAAGCTGCCGCCGCGGGATGTGAACGGTCTTCTGGCGAAGATCGAACAGGCGCGCTGCCGGGCTTCGGCGTCCGGGACGGGCGCGCGGCCGCGGCCGCGGCGAGGCGGAGCTTGATTCGATACGATAACGTGGAAACAACTATCAAAATATCATAAAGAATGACTCCGAACTGGCCGGAGAGCCGCGCGTCTCTGGCTCCGCCGCTCGCCGGAGCGGCTAAAATGTCATGCAATTTGCTTTAGTTGGGAATCGAGGCTAGCCGAGAAGAGTTGAGGTTTCAAGGCATGGTGATGCTCGCGCAGACCCGTGACCGCTCTACGGAGCCCTTTACTATTCATGAGGAAAATTCGCTAGCCGACCAGATACGCGTACCGGAGTTTCTTGCCCCTCATTCAATTCTTCGCGTATCAACGAGCGCTCGCCTTTCACGGCTCTGTTTCAAACAGGCCCTCGAGCCACGAGACCCCGCCAACTGGCTTCCAACTCGTTCGGCTTGTCGTCAACAAACGCCCTCAAGAGAATATTCTCTTGCGCAAAAATTTCGGGCATTCAAATGGCCGGAGGTTAGCCTGAGACTCAGTCGCAAAACGACGAGTTTATCGGCACCAAACTTCTCCGGGGTCGGCGCCTTGGCCGGTAAGCCTAGCCGGAGCAACGCGACTGCTTCTGCCTTTCGGTACGTGAGGATATCGAGAAAGAGAAGCAACTGCGTATCACCTCTCAAGACCTTTGAACTCATCGGCGCGGGCCTAACTGGTCCTCTTCGAGAAGCGAATACATCGAGGGATAAGGATATTTGGCTTCCAATCCGGATAGCTTGGCGCAGGACAAGGCGTGAATTCGGCGACGACGAGATCGCCTCGAACCGAGCAGGCCGCCCGACTCGCCAAAATATCCAAGGAATCAATGGCGGCGACACGAGACTCGATTCCACCGCCTTTCCGCGACTATGCCGGGCCCGGAACCTGCCAGAAGAAATTTTCGAATCCAGTTCGCTCCCGATCTTGTGCATCACCGGCCGCAATGTCTGTCGCAGAGAGGCTTCGCCGGCAGAGAATCGTTTCCCGAAAACCCAATTCCATGCCGTGAGAGCCAAATGCTGTCGCAACTCGTTCGGGCAACAGTCTTGCAAAATAGAGGTCGATACATTGCCCGAATACTTGCGCTGCTCAAGTTGCCGCGCACGAGAATCTCATTTGACAATTGCAAGTTTTTCTATAGTCGGACTCCGCGCCGCATTGGTCGAGCATCTCGTATGCCATCGATACGAAAAAGGAGGGTGTCTAAGTCGTCGCCCGAATGCCGGTCGACCCGGATGCTTCCGGCCCGGAACGCAATTGTCGATCACCGTGTCTTGACGAGGCGGGGACTGCCACGCAAGGAGAGCCAGCGGATGATGCCCGAAGCGACTTATTCCGACCTGAAAGGCAGAGCGACAGTCATAACCGGTGGAGGTTCTGGAATAGGAGCGGCGTTGACCGAAGGATTTCTCGGCCAGGGCGCTAGAGTCGCTTTCCTGCAGCGCTCCGACGGAACCGAGTTCTGCGACAAAATGGAGGTCGAAACCGGGTCGAGACCAGTGTTCATACGTTGCGACCTAACCGACCTTGCGGAGCTCGGGAAGGCTATGGAGGCCGTCGCTAGTGAATTTGGAACCATTGAAGTGCTCGTAAACAATGCGGCAAACGATACGAGGCATAGAACGGAAGAACTTTCTGTCGAAGACTGGAACCGCAACCATGCGATAAACTTGAGACCATATTTCTTTGCCGCGCAGTCGGTCGCGCCTTCAATGAAGCTGAATGGCGGCGGTTCAATCATAAATTTTTCTTCGATCTCCTATATGGCCGGAGCAGCCGGATTGCCAGCATACGTATGCGCCAACGCCTCGATCACTGGTTTGACCCGAGGTCTCGCGAGAGAATACGGGCGCGAGAGAATTCGAGTGAACGCGATTGCGCCGGGTTGGGTGCTTACGGAGAGGCAAATGAAATTTTGGGCAACGCCGGAACGGCTGGAAAGGCAGCTGCAGAAGCAGTGCCTCAAGCAGCATCTCAAGCCCGAAGACATAGTCGGCGGCTGCCTCTTTCTGGCATCGTCAGCCAGCAGAATGATCACCGGCCAACTTGTCGCGATTGACGGAGGAGTAGTATCCACAGGTTGAACCGAGATTCGCAGGTAGCGCCGTCCCAGGCCAGAACAATCGTTTCAATCGGTAAGAATTGTTGAAGCGAACCGAGGTAGAAAGTCCTGTTTCAAAAAAAGAACCAGGCGCATTGAACTTGAAATTGCCGGAAGACGCTTCGCTTGTCTATCGCCGTCGATTCTGTCGCGAACGGCGCATTTCGCTAACGCGCAGGTCAGCAGGACCGCCAGTTTTTTCAAATTATCGAGCGTTTGAGCCAAGCCTTCTTAATCCCTTTACCCGCTAGCTCCCGACAATTCGATATGTTGCTTTTTCCAAGCGCGCTTTGCGCGCGCCCGCGGCCTCGTCCAGCATCCGGTCAATCGACCAGCGCGGCACAAAGCCCAGCTTGCGCCGTATCTTTTCGTTGGATGTAGTGTAGAAGACGCCCTCTCCCGGGTAGTCGAATGCAACTACCGGATAGCCTGTGATCTCCGACATTTTCGACACTAGGAGTTCAAAGTCAACGGGCTCCGTCGCGCCCAGATTGAAGGTTTCGCCCGCTGCCGAATCCGCTTCCAAAGCCAGGACTATTCCTTCTACGATGTCGCGGGTGTCCGTAATATGCATTCTGAACGGGCGGCCGAAAGAGCTTCTCGGCAGGATGTGCGCAGGCGTGCCGGGATCCGAACGACGCATTTGTTCGGCCAAATCGTGGTTGCCGAGTTGTTCCTGCTGCCGAATTCGAGGACCGAAAAAAAAGCGTGGACCCGAAAAAAAGCTATTTTCATCAAGCAGTTCGCTTGCGTCCTGAACATGCGAAAACCGCAGAATAACGGTTTCCAGTTTTCGCGTGCGCGCAAAGAAGCGAACTAATTCCTCTCCCATCAGCTTGGTCAAGCCGTAATGGGACGATGGCCTAAGCGGATGATTCTCCAAAATCGGCTGACGGACTGGACTGTTTTCCGGATAGACTTCGCCCGAGCTTGCAAAAACTAATCGCCTGACGCCGGCACACGCGGCGGCGCCAAGAAGAACTCGGGTTCCCTCGCAATTCACTTGGAATAGACGGTTCTCGTCCTCGGGGCGCCACGACATGAAGGCGCCCAAATGCACTACGGCTTCGACTCCAGCGACGGATCGCTCGACGGCGGCGCGATCCTGCAGCGACCCGATTTCTTCGTCGTAGCCCTCATTCTCAATTGGGCGAGGGCGCACGTCGAACCCGCGAACCGTCATCCCACGGTCCATAAGAGTCGAAACCAGGCGCGAGCCAATGCGGCCGGACGATCCCGTGACGAGAACTATCATCTAGCGAATAACCGACTCGGTGTCCGCGTCGAAAAGATAGAGATTTTCCGATTCGAACGAAAGCGGAACCGACTCTCCTTCCCTAATTCGTCCTTGCTGGCCAATTCGGGCGATCAGACCCTTGGCGACCTC
The DNA here is from genome assembly GCA_028823855.1 of Albidovulum sp. Classification (GTDB taxonomy): domain Bacteria; phylum Pseudomonadota; class Alphaproteobacteria; order Rhodobacterales; family Rhodobacteraceae; genus JAPPFL01. The sequence goes on along the minus strand of JAPPFL010000041.1, from coordinate 78,155 downwards.
CCCTTCCGAGTCCGCGGCGCGCTCGACCAGATTGTCGCCGCCGTCGAAATAAACGTACTTTTCGGATCCAAGGCTTTCGACCAAGGTCGGTCGAAGATTCAAGGTGAATTCTCCTTCTCCAACACTGAAATGCTCCGGTCTTATGCCGGCGATCAAATTTCCGGTTTTTCCGATTTGCCGCCCGCCGACCGGAACTTTCAACCCAAATAACTCGACAGCCGGCGAGCCTCCCAAGTCGGTCGGAGACGCCCGGATAAAATTCATGCCGGGAGAGCCAATAAAACCGGCGACGAACAGGTTGGCGGGATCCTGGAACATCGTGTCGGGATCCGCGATCTGCTGGATTTCGCCTTCGCGAAGGATGGCCACTCGATCCGCCATCGTCATTGCTTCGATCTGGTCGTGCGTCACATACACCGTAGTAACGCCTATTCTTTTGTGTAGCGCTCCGATTTCCGCCCTCATGTGGACGCGAAGTTTCGCATCGAGGTTGGACAGCGGCTCGTCCATCAGGAATGCCTGAGGTTCTCGGACAATCGCGCGACCCAGCGCTACGCGCTGGCGCTGCCCTCCGGAAAGATCCTTGGGACGCCGATTGAGATAGCTGTCGACCGCGAGTATTTTCGCCGCGTCAACGACCCGGCGTTCGATATCTCGCGCCTTCATTCCTCGCATCTTTAGTCCGAATCCAATATTTTGCCTGACCGTCAAATGCGGGTAGAGTGCGTAATTTTGGAATACCATCGCGACATCGCGGTCGCCTGGCGCAAAATCAGTAACGTCCCGTTCGCCTAGGAATATCTGACCGCCCGAAGCGGGCTCCAGACCGGCGATAATTTTTAGAATCGTCGATTTGCCGCATCCGGAGGGACCAACGAGCACGACGAATTCACCGTCTTGAATTTCCAATGAAAAGGTCTTGAGAACGTTTTCGGTTCCGTAGTTTTTGTAAACGTCTCGGATGCTGATGTTGGCCATTATTTCTCTGCTCCGGCGGTCAGTCCGCCTACTAGGTAACGCTCTAGGAATAGATAGATCACGACGATCGGTATCGCGACAAATACCGACACGGCGGCAATTTCGTTCCAGTCGGTGACGTATTCGCCTCGCATCGTCGTAATTCCAAGATTGGCCGTCCAGTTGTTTTGGGAATTGGTCAAAAAGGTGCGGGCGTAGGCGTAGTCGGCCCACGACAGAACGAACGCGTACAGGGAAGTCGCGGCAAGGCCGGGAGCGGAGACCGGAAGAATTACGCGAACCATGGCTCCAAGCGGCGAACAGCCGTCAACCATCGCGGCTTGCTCCAATTCCTTCGGAATCGTATCGAAATAGCCTTTCAGCATCCAGGTTGTAAACGGGATGATCAATGTGGAATGCGCAATTATCAGCGACCAGATGCTTCCGATCAGCCCGACGCTTCTGAAAATCGAAAAAAGCGGGATCACGAGCAGAGTTGCCGGAAGCATTTTCGCCGTCAGTATGAATAGTCCCATGCTGTTGCCGCCTCGCACATGGAATCTCGATAGGCTGTATCCCGCCAATACCGATACGAACATGGACAGAACGACCGAACCTACCGCGGCGATCGTGGAATTCGCGAGCCAAAGGAGAATTGGTCGTTCTTCCGCCACCTTGGCGAATGTTTGCCATTGGGGAGGGTCGGGCCAGAACGTCGGAGGAAGAGCCTTCAATTCGAGCGTTGTCGAAAGCGCGGTAATGAACAGCCAATAGATCGGGAAAATCAAAATTGCGCAAACGACCCCTACCCCGAGATAGAGGCGAATGGACTGCGCGAGCGTTCTCTTCACGACCTCGCCGCTTAATACATTGCTTTGGCTCGGTGGCCGAGCATGAGCAGGCTGGCAAGGACGCAGAAGACTAGCGTAACCATCCCCACCGCCGACGCGTATCCGAAATTGAAGAACCCGAAGGCTTGTTCGTAGGTCATGATCGAAAGCGTGGTCGTCGCTCCGACCGGTCCTCCGTCAGTAAGTACCTTGATTATCGAAAAGTCGCGAAAAACCCATAGGACTACGAGCACGGTCGTTACGCCAAGCACAGGCATCAGTACCGGCAGCGTGATGTAGCGAAGCCGTTGCAAAGCGTTCGCGCCGTCAACCTTCGCCGCGCTGTAAAAATCTTCCGGAATCGATTGCAAGCCGGCCAAGGTCATGATCGAAACGAATGGGTATCCCTTCCAGATCAAAACGACGGAAACGACTGAAAACGCCGGAACAGGCTGCGAAAACCAGCTTATCATCTTTTCCGAAAGGCCGGACGTAACCAGTATCCAGTTCATGAGCCCGAACGAACTGTCGAAAATCCACGCGAAAATTACGACGGCGATGACTTCGGGAATAGCCCACGGCAGAGCTACAAGCAGCCTGGCAACCGTTTTGCCCTTGAATTTGTGGTTGACCAGAAGCGCAGTTCCAAGTCCAATCAAAAAGCAAACCGCAGTTACGACCGTAACTAGTTTCAAGGTCACCCAGCAGGCATACCAGAATTCCGCCGACGAAAAGAGTCGCTTGTAGTTTACAAGCGTGAATTCCTTTCTGGGCTGATCCAGCCTAGCAATGCCCACTTTTTGGAATGAGAGGTCGAGCGAAACGACCAGCGGGTAGACTATGATAAGCGCGACCAAAATAACCGCTGGCGCCAGCAAAATATATCCGAGCCAGTGCCGACGGCTTGGTCGCGCCAGATCAAGTGCGAACCTTGATGTCAATTGGATTTCCGGTTTCGTAAAATACAGGTTCGCCGGACCGGCATTTGAAATACCGGTCCGAGTTCGCGGCTAGGCCTATTGGGCTTGAATCGCCTCGGCCTTAGCCTGCATCGTTTTAACGACTTCAGCCGGGTCTAGGTCCTCGATTATCATCCGCGTCGCTTCTTCCTTAACCATTTTTCCGAACGCGTTGTACTGTACTTCGAGCCCAGTTGGAATCCTGTCAACTCCGGCGGCGGCCGCGGCCTGCTGCGTCTCGACCAGAAGGGCGAAGTGCGGCGTGCCTTCTTCAGCTCCCGTTACATCCGCGGTTGGACTGGGCGGCGTCAGATGCGCTACGACCGCGTAGTCTCTCTGGAATTTCGGCGACATAGCAAGGGCAATGAAATCCGCGACGAGCTGCTTTTCTTCGTCGGAAATCTCGCTCGCCATACCGAGGACATTCGAAGACCCGCCGACTGGGGGTGACAGAGCGGGAGCGGTAACTATGATTTTGTCGGCAGCGGCGCCCTTGATGATGATCGGATAAAGCCAGGGCCCGTCCAGCCGAAGCGCGATCTTGCCGTCCGCGAAGAGCGTTCGAATCTCGCCAGCGGAGGAATCGGCGGGAGAAAGCCCTTCAGTTATAACAGTTTTCCACCTGCGCAAGCCCTCGACCATTTCCGGAGTATCCATGGTCACGTTGCCTTGCTTGTCCGTCCAATACGCGCCGGCATCAAGTACGTAATTTAGCATTTCGGTGAGGTACTGGCCCGGTCCGCCCCTGGTCTCGTGCCCGGTTCCATATTGATCGACAATGCCGTCGCCGTTCAAATCCTTCGTGGTGGCGCGCACCGCCGCCATGAATTCGTCGAAGTTTGTTGGGACATCGAGGCCTTCGGCGGCGAGGATTTCTTCGTTGTAAGCCATGATGAAGCCAAAATAGAGCAGCATGATACACGCTGTCTCGCCGTTCCAGACGCAAGTGTCCTGTCCGGCCCATCCGGCCCGATCTATGCCGGCGGCATCCAGCCACGGATCAAGATTCTCGAGCCATCCGTTTTCCGCAAAACTTTGATATTCGAACGATGCGAGGTGCACTATATGCGGCGGTTGGCCTCCCGCGAAAAGAGTTGTCATCTGATCGACGTATTGGCCGCGATCAACCTTTGTCCATTCGATCGTCGTGCCCGGATGCGACGCCTCGAATTCCGAGATGAGGCTCGACCACCACGAGCCGACTCCGCTTTCGTCCTTTTGCCATGAGACGAGTTTTAAAACGCCCGCCGAAGCAAGCGATGTCGCGGCCAATGAAACCACGACCGCGACACCGGCCGCTTTGACGACTCTGCACAATGTTTGAATCATTTCAATTGCTCCCAAATTTGGAATTGTGCTTCAAGTACGCCTCGATACGCCTTTCTGATAGTTAACGCGATAGGCCACCCTTGCGCATTCTGAAGCTTGGCGGACCGTACAGGTAAACTCCCGGCCAGTCAAAATTACTTCCCGCGCTTTCTGCCGAGAGCTCTAAATATGATGCGATCGAAAGGGGAGACTACTTAGCAGCCCGCTTCGCTTCATAGTTGCGTCGTAGCGCTCAAAGCGACAATTTGAAGAAAAACCCACGACTTCGAAGATTGTTCTCGAATTCAGTTTCGTCGCGCTAGGGAAGCCGCCCCTTTTCCCATCGGCACCATTTGCGCAACCGCTTCCGGCGATGGTTCAGTGCCAAGGCCCGGGCCGGTCGGTATGGAATATGAACCGGCGACACAGTCCATATCTCCCAAAACCAGTCGGCGATTGGGCTCAAAAATTGAATGCTGGAACTCGTGCGCGGTTACGCGCGGCATCGCAGCCGATGCCAGTAGACTCGCGGCCAGAAAGATTCCCAATCCTATAGTCGCATGAGGAATCACTTCAATGCCGCGTTCGGCGGCGCAATCATGAATTCGCGAAAAATTCGTAATGCCCTTATGCCCCATTTCAGGCTGCACGATGGCAATGCGGCAGCGTTCGATGCGATGCCTCATGTCGTAAACAGTCCGCCATTCTTCGCCAACGGCTATCGGTACGGCGGAATCGCGGCAGACCCGCGAAAGGCCCTCGATATCTTCGGTCCACACGGGTGCTTCGGCAAACCATAATCCGCAAGGAGCCATATACTCGATCAATTCGGTCGCTTGGGCCGCGGTATGCGACCAGTGCATGTCGACTGCGATCCTGGCTTTTTCGCCAAGAGCGCTTCGCAGCGCCGACATTTCCGCTTTCGGACCGTCATCGGCCATCGGCAATGCGAATTTGAATGAATCAAAGCCTCGCACCAGCCACGATTTTGCAAGTTCCGCGCGCTTTTCGAGCGAGTCTTCGGGCAAACCGGAAACATACGCGGGTATAGTCTGCCGGACGGCGCTCCCTAGAAGGTTGGCCACCGAGCAGCCTGCAATTCGCCCGGCAACGTCCCAAAGCGCAATATCTATCGCGGCGAGCGCATCCGCGAAAAATCCGCCGCCGTAGCCTCTAACGCGAAGTAGACCGTAGAGGTCGTCGTAAATCGCAGCGGGATCGGTCGGGTCGCGTCCGACAATGAATTCCGCAAGCAGATCGTTTATGATCTCTCCGACCGCTCCAGGAGCGACAAGGCCGTAGGTTTCGCCCCATCCGACAATCCCTGACCTGGTTTCAATGCGGACCAGTACGCTCCTATCGAAGACCGGATACACGGTTCCGTTACCTCGTCGAACGAAATAGCCGGAAGCGTTCGGTTCTTCGCCCTTCCTTAAAGTGCCCAAGTATGGCTTTTCGCGCGGAAGCGTTAGCGAGAATGGAACGATCGACTTTACGGAATCGAACTCCATTGGCGGCCTTTGCGTCAATTTCGCTCGTCGAGCAAGCCTAGGATAGCAAGATTCTCGTCGATTTCGTCCACGGTGCACTCATCAATTAACGGGATCCTGGCGCGCACTCGGGCATTTGACAGGATTCCTCGTCTCATCATCACGTGCTTAGTCAATCTCATTCGATATATCGCTTGAAGCAATAAAAGCGGCAACGTACGACCGTAAAGAACTCGCGCTTCTGCCATATCGCCCGAATGAAAAGCCGAGTCGATTTCCGAGTGAATGTCCGTCAACTCGATTGCCGGCATGGCTGCGCAGGCGCCGTGTCTGTACTCATCGATAATGTAGCGGGCGCCACCGCCGCCAATCGCTCCCAGCAAGCCATCTGGCTTGTTCGCCAAAATCGCGGAAATTGCCGGCCCTGCGGGCAGGGTTTCTTCCTTGACATAAGCCGTTCGAGGCACGGCTTTTACGACTGCCGCAATGGTCGCCGGCGACAAGTCCGAGCCGCGAGGCGCAGGGGCGTTCTGCAGGACAAAACGCATTTTTGGCAGGGCACTAGCAACTTGATTTAAGAATTCAGCCACTGCTTTCGCCGTCGAACCGATACCAATCGGCGGCTGAATCATAAGGTGATCAATTCGCAATCGCAGTGCCGTTCTTCCATGCGCGATCACTTCCTCCGCCGAATCCGCACTGGCTCCCGCCACGATTACGACTCGCCTTTTGGCCTCATCCGCGACAACGCCAAGAAGCTCTTCTCGCTCTCCTCTACTCAGATACTCCACCTCACTCGCAAAGCCCGGAAAAACGAGGCCGGCGGCGCCCTTGGACAATGCAAATTCGACAAGCCTTTTCATGGCATCGCCGTCGATGCCGCCGTCTCTGCGAAATGGAGTTGGTAGAACCGGAAGAATTCCGGACAGGGCGAAGGTCAATTTTCTTAATCTGCTCTCGACTTTAGTTCGAAACTGCGCATCGCAAAAGAGATTCCGCGCCAAGCGAAGGCCTAACCATATCAATGATCCCGGCGAAGGCAACTACGACTTCTGTCCTAACTGGAGGCCGGCCGCTAGGACTCAAAGCAAATTCCACATGGATTTACGCAAATTTTATTTGATGGAGACGAGCCGTGAACCGAATTTAAGCCCGATTCACAAGACGCCGAATTTGAACTCGGTCGAACGCGCATTCTGGACGATGTCATATTTGACGCCCGACACATTATTATTGATCCATTTAATCCTTGGTCCGGTTGCCCGCGACCGCCTAAATCTCCGATTCAGCGGCGAACCTTAAATTTTTAGACCAAGTCTCGAAAAGGCTTCTTCCGGAGCTTGGTGAAGTGCCATAACGCGGCTCATTTCATCCCTAATGCGCGAAACAACCGCTTCATCACGGATTGGTCGCTCTTGACCTGGGTCCGATTCAAGATCGTAAAGAACGGTGTCCGCATCTTCGACATTTGCCCCCTGGCCTCGCGCTTCGACCTTGCGGGCTGGAATTTTCATGACCGGAAAATTCTTCATAAATTCAAAGCCGCTGACCAATTCCGCTCCTTCAAACTCGGATTGAGAGAAAAAATGCTGCTGGTGCGTTGGCATGAGCGTGTATTCGAAGATGTTTTGGGAATCCAAATTGCAGCCGCCCTCCGGATAGAGGAAATAAGTATACCGACCGTCCGTGGCGTTCACGGCCGCGCCGAACTGGCCGTAGAGAGCAATTCGCCGATCAGTCGAATCTTGTTCGATGACCGGATCGAGTAGATGGCCGCACACCGTGTCCGGGACATTTTCACGGTACCAGCCCAGCAGCGTGGGCATCAGGTCGATATTCTGAGTCAGTGATCGTCGCCTCGTTCCCGCAAGATGCGAATAGCGCGGGTTGAATACTAGGAGCGGAATATTGGCGATCTCGTTGTAGAACGGCATGCGGCTCTTCGCCCACCAATCATGTTCTCCGAGCATAAATCCGTGATCCGTAGTAACTATTATTGCCGTATCCTTCCACATGCCGTGCTCGTCCATATAGTCTAGCAGCTTACCGAGATATGCGTCGCACATTGATACAAGCGCCATGTAGTTCGCTCGAATTTCCTGAATTTCGACGACGCTTTCGTCGACCCTCTTGTACAACGGCCAATCGAGAATCGGTCCGTTGTATCCCGATTTATAGCGGGAACGATAAGATTCGGGCGCGGTAAACGGTTCATGCGGGTCGAAGCACTCGAGCTGCAAAAACCAGTTATCGGAATTTCGGTTGGCCTCAAGGAACTCAAATGCGCGTTCAAAGCAGCGCGGCATCGAGAATTCGTTTTCGGTCGAAATGAATTTTCTGTTGATCATGCCCCTGGCGCGACCACCTGGCGACCCGGGAAGCGCATACTGCATGGAATGGTAGCGTTTTCGAAATTCGCCGTCGGGCACGTCCACAAGAGCTTTCCAGGGATCCCACTCTTGCCCGCGTTCCAGCTCCCAGGTCGAGAACCGGTTTTGGTAGTTCAGTCCGCCATCTTCGAAGTAATGGTAGTGGTCCGTAATGAGGTGCGTGTGAATTCCGCGTCTTTTCATTATTTCCGGAAAACAGATGTCATACGGCTCCAAGGGTCCCCAGGACCTATGCATAAAATTCAATCTTCCGGTCTGAATATCGCGCCGGGCCGGTATGCAGGGCAGCGACCCGACGTAGTGGCTATCGAAAGTTACGGACCGCTCGGCAAGGCGCGAGAAATTGGGAGTGTGCGCCGCGCCGCCATAGCACTCGAGAACCCGCCTGTTAAGGCTGTCAAACATAAGGAAAATAGTTTTCAAGGCTTCGAGCCTCCCCCGCGCAATACGGAGGAAAGCCGGCGTCGGCGTTCCGCCCACAATGACCAGACTAGAAGGGCGAATGCGGCGAGCAGCATTCCGGCGGACAGGGGTTCCAGGAAGAGCGGCGAAATGTCGCCGTCGGTAAACATCAGTCCCTGCCGCAATTTCGCTTCGGCAACTTTGGCCAAAACGTATCCAATGACGAATGGTCCTAGATTAAACCCGGCCCGCTCCAGCAGGAAACCCACGATGCCGAACAATAGCATCGTCCAGACATCGAACATGGTGTTGTTGAGCGAGTAGACTCCAACCACGCAAAACACCATTATTGCCGGAAGCAGGTAGGATTTCGGAATGACTGAAATGGATACGTAGAGCCTTATTAGTCCGAGCATAAGTCCAAACATGACAAATGTCGCGACAAAATAGACGCCTATGACATTCCAGACGATATCGGGATTAGTTTCAAATAGTAAGGGACCAGGCTGCAGAGAGTGTATAGTCAACGCGCCGATAAGGATCGCATCAGTCACCGACCCTGGAATTCCCAGTGAAATCAAAGGAATAAGCGCACCGCCAACCGTCGCGTTGTTAGCCGTTTCAGAAGCTACGATTCCCTCTTCGGACCCCTTGCCGAATTTTTCCGGAGTCCGCGATCCTAGCCTCGCGAATAGGTAGGCGAGTGCGGAACCAACGGACGCGCCGACACCGGGCAGTATGCCAATGAATGTACCGACAAGCGAAGATCGAACAAGGTTAATAGCCTGATCCTTAAGGTCCCGCACCGACATAAATATTCCCCGGCTTGAGAACTCCACCTTTTCCCGGCGGGCATCCATATCGAAGGCATCAGCGAAAATTTGGCTTACCGCAAAAACGCCGATCAAAACGGGAAGAAGTTTGAATCCGCCGAGCAGATCGTTTGATCCAAACGTAAGTCGAATTTCGCCTCCTGACGGATCAATGCCGGGAAAGGTCACGAGCATCCCTAAAAATCCCGTTACGAGCCCTTTGATGACATCGCCTCCCGCTACCGAGGCGATCAAGGCCATCGCCATCATAACGAGGGCGAAATAGTCGAAGGGAGTCAATTTCACGGCGAGCTCCGATAATGGTTCGGAGATCGTTGCAAGCGCCACCCACGCAATCAATGAACCGATAAAGGACGCCGTGATGCCGAATCCTAGCGCGCGGCCGGGTTGTCCCGACTTGGCAAGAGGATATCCGTCGAGAGTAGTCATAACCGCCGCCGGCGACCCCGGCATGCGCAGCAAGGTCGCCGTGATGAGGCCGCCCGCTATAGATCCGACGTACATCGCAACCAGCAACGTAGTAGCGTGCAGCGCCGACATGTGAAACGTAATGGGCAGCGTCAGTGCGATAAGCATAGATCCGGTCAGCCCCGGGATCGCTCCGACTACGATTCCCGAAAACACGCCAATAAAGATGAAGGCCATTTGAAACAGAGTGAAAGTGCCGAGAACGCCTTCAATCATCTGGAACCAGCCTAAAACGCACCAGGCAAGCGAATAACGAAAAACCTCGTCAAAACTAGGAATAGCAAAAGAGAAAGTATGACCGCCACGGATGCGCCAATCATGACCGAACGAAAGTCCCAGCCGCGAAGAGCAACCGTGGCAAGGAACACGAACGTGGTCGTAATCACGACGAAATGAGCAACCTCGAACTGAAATGCGACAATGTAGGCGACAAGTAGGCAGAAAAAAGAGATAAGAGAGCGCGGCGTTTTATCCACGGGACTGCCGCTGATATTCTCGCCCGATTCAATTTTGCCGGCAATTCCGCTTCCAACTCGAACCGTCCGAATCAAAACGACCGAGCAGAGCAACAGAAGAACGGATGCGACCATTTCGGGAGCAGCTCCTGGACCGAGCGGGTCGAATTCTCCTCCCGGCAACTGCAATGATTCGACAAGAAATACTCCGCTTACCAAAAGCAGAGCCGCGGACACGAGGAATTCAGCCGAGCGCAGTTTATTGAAATTCATTTTTTAGCCAGATTCGACCGGAATCAACATTGCGCTCGGCGGCATTAGTTTGCGCCATTGACAGCCGCCGATACAAGTTACGGACAAAATTATTTTTTAGCGGCTCGAGCTGCGATGGGTTCGATCGCTTCCCATTGCCGGTCCATTTCGTCCATCAGTTCGTCGCCCGCCTGGAATGCGCCAACCATAGCCTTGGCACTCAGAAAAGACTGCATTCCTTCGTCGTTCAGCGCTTCCCTTACCATGTTCGCAAATCCATCGATCGCATCATTTGGCGTGCCTTTCGGCGCAAAGTACCATCCGTCGACGCAGAATTGAAAGTCGTATCCCAATTCATGGAATGTCGGTACATCCGAAAAATTCCTGTGTCGCTCGGACCCTGCATAGGCAAGAAGTCGAACCGGGCTTTCTGGATCGGGCATGCCGTCGGCACCGAGCGCGAAATTGGTAGCGCCTGCCGCTGAAAACCCCGCAACCTGAACTCTTCCTCCCTTAAACTCCGGGAATGTTCCTGCGTCGCCTCCGGTCTGTACGAACCGAAACTTTGCTCCCTCTCGAAGATCTTCGACCATGATGCCGTAAACGTGGTTGATAGCTCCAAGGTTGGCACCGTGAACCAGCGTATTCGGCTCCGCGGCCGCCTTGTCGAGCAATTCGTCAAGCGTTTCAATCCCGGTGTCTTTGTGAACGGAGGTCGTTTGGCAAAATTGGCCGAGTCTGGCAACCGGTTCAAAATCCTTATAGCCAAAATCAATTTTATCGGCCGCTTGCAATGTCATCATTGCCGTATGCATAACGACGAAATTATAGCCGTCCGGATCATGATCCTTTGCTTGCCGCAAACCGATCGGGATCGGGCCTCCAACGTTGAAAATCGTAATCGGCTGATCGACGATTTCGGAATCCGAGACGGTTTTTTGCAGCTGGCGCGTCATTTGGTCAACGGCGCCGGCTCCGGCCTTCCAGGGAATCGTAATCTTTATCGGTTGCTCCGGCCAATCGGCCAAAACAGGCGAAGCCAACAATCCAAGAATTATGCCGACGCTCGTCGCTTTCAATGGATTTTTCATGAATTCCTCCAAATTTTGGATCAACAAACCGGCGGTTCGTCGACCTCGTTGCGGTCCCGGTTAAAATGAAGTGCAATTTGTCAAAAGAAAAATGAATTCTTGAGCATAATTCATAAATAAAATTCATATGCAAAAGCGCCTGTCGACATCGTTTCGCCGCGATTCCAACGCTGCGACTCCTATTGCTTTTACAATGCTTGCACCGGGCATCTCGCCGCGCATCAAAAAACCCCGGAATTCCATGTGCAAGGCGAATATGCCTTCGTTCCGGCATCGCCATCCTCGGAAGATCAGTACTACATGCGCCGCGCTATTCCGGGCTTTCCGACCTGGACCAATTTAGCCTCACCGGGTTTCGGATATTCATCTATGGCCGGTCGGAATCGAAGGAGCGATCGAGTATCGGCATTTCGGAGGGCAGATTATTCATTAAGAGCGGCGCCTTAATAAAAACGCGTGCCTTGCCCGAAAAAACGTTGAATCGGGTCAGATATCCCAAAGTGTCGACTGACGCCGCCGTCGTTATCGCCGACCCGAGAAGTGACTCGCCAATTTCCACTATTTGCCTGCTGTTGTTTTGCAGATTGCGTCAATTCGGAGATTCGAGATTAATACAGCTAGGCCAGACCGGATTTGATTGACGCTGAAATATATCTAAAGACCCGACTACGCCGTCAAAATAATCGTATAGGAGACTTGGAGCGCCTGCTTGAAATCAGCGCGCGGATCAAGAAGAAAATGTTCACTTTTCGTCTGACGGCACGACCTGGAAATTACACTAATCCATCTCGCAAGCATCGCGCAGTTCCCATTTCCCTAGCGATTTGACACTAAGCGTCGATCGGCGCCGATCCTAGTAAGCCGAGTTTAATTGAAAACACTCGATTGACTCAACTTATCACCGATCCGGTTGGTCGATTTGTCCGCAAATTCGGCTACGTTGCGCCGAGGACCCGCTCAACGCAATCCATGAGGATTGCGATCGACAGTCTAGATGGTGTCGGATAGGCATTGGCTCATGGCAAATCTCCATATTCAATCCGTTCACAGTCCGTTTGACGACCCTTAGCTTGTATCGGTGGCCATCGGAGCATCGAGCCGCGCGGATGCGATAGGACTTCTCTCTCGGCCCGTCACCTGCCTCGACAAGTCGGCCATTCAGAAACTCCATTCAGGAATGGCCAAGGCCGGCATCGGCCAGATCTTCCTCTCTGAACCGCACCGGCGGCCTTGTTCCGTTCCGGCTCGGCGGATCGTCGATTTTATACTTGGCGCACCAGTTTCCGATTCCTTTCGGGTCGCCGCACACTTAGGGTGGACGAGGTGGCTACGGGTGCGTACCGGATACGCCCTAAAGGTGGCTGTCCCTGACGCAGTTTAAAATAGTTGAGGATGCTTACGTGATTTCAAATGCCGTTGCCGCAAACCGCTCGCAATGCGCACGCGTACAAGGAAAAGAAGCCAGCCGAAAGAGAAAGCAAGACCGTGCATAAACGCTTCCGCGCCATCGCTACCGGCGCGAAACGCGAACTCATGCCGCCGCCGCGCCGAGTCCGCGGCAAGCGCGGCTGAATTGGCAATTTGGATGCAAAATTCCAGTAATCGGCTTCTAGGCGCCACAAGACCAAAGTCATTCTTTACAGCTTATTTTCGTAAGCGGCGATAACTTTCGACCGATCGGAATGAAATACTTGCATTGAAGCGGTCGAACGGAAGTTATCCGGTTGCTTCCTGTAGCCGAAGCGCACCTATACATACCGCGAATGCTCCAGCTAGCTCTATTCAATCGGTACTCGACTCGCCAGCAGCCTTGCCGATAGTTCTCAAGGTCAAAACCGTAAAATCAATCGGAATTTTACTGCCTAATTCGACGACGGGGCGCTGACAATTTACTCGGAATTTTTCATTTGTCCTGCAAGGCGATGCAAAATCTCTACAAGCCGCGACGTACGCACCGACAGCGGCCGCGACTTTAACCAAACCGCTGCGTACGCCATTTTGATTGTCGGCTTCCATGAGCGAACGACGAAGTTTCCCTGACGAATTCCTGTAGCGCTGAATGGATCGCTAATGCCGATGCCGAGTCCGGCCGCCACTAGATGGCAACTAGCGATTGCACTGGACGTTTCGATCATTATGGGAAGCGGGTGCTTGGCTTCCAGCATGCATTTGTCGGCAAGCTGGCGAAGCCTTGTTTTGCGTGCTGGAATAACAAGGCGTTCATTTCGCAGGTCCGATGGGCCAATTTCAGATTTTTCGGCTAGGCGATGGCTTGACGGCAGCAGTGCAACCGCGCTGACCGACGTAAATTCACGAGCTTCGAGTAGAGGATGATCGACAGGCATTAGCGTCAAACCGATCTCGGAGTTCTGGTTTGCGATCCAGTCTTCGATGTCAAGGCGATCTACCCAACTTACCTCGAGCCGCAAGTCTGGATAAAACGATTGAAATTGCTTTAGCGCCTGGGGGACTAGTTCACTGAATAGCAAAGGTCCAATTGCAGAAATTCGGAGCAGATTTCCTCGTTCAAGCTTTATGTCCTCAACGATTCCCGGGAGCGCGTCAAGCCCGTTCAAAATTGGTTCAATTGTCCTGAAAAACTGTCGCCCCTTTTCCGAATGAACGAGATTTCGACCGCGTCTTTCGAAAAGCTGGAAACCGAGATCGGCTTCAAGTGTCGCGAGCGCTCGACTGACGGCAGGCTGCGTCAAGGCAAGGATTTTTGCGGCGGCGGTCGCCGAACCGGTGCCGACAATTGCTTGGTAGGCCTTGAGTTGCCTGAAATTTATGTTTTTCATCGAACCGCTAGCAACAGCCGTTTTCGATTTTGAACTATGCCTAAGGCATCAGATTGAAAATAACATTATTCTTTCTGGCCTTCACCTTGCACAATTGGATTCATTGGTAACATTTTGAACAGATCCAAATCAATTTTGGATAAAAAGAAGATCATTTATCAACATGAAGGTACATATCGAGTTAATACGAATCCAAGCGCTGCTTCACATAATCCGAGTATTTTGAAGGACCGCAAGGACCGCTAATCCGAAGAAAAGCAGACGGTAGAATTCGCATGGAAGCAACCTAGGACGGGCGGATTGAATACCCCTCTTTCGGGAGGATGGAGTATAGCCGCTACGCGCGCGGGGGATAGCGGGCGGCGGCGGCGCAGAATGTCCGCCGCAACCCCATAGCCGCTACGCGCGCGGGGGATAGCGGCTGAGTTCCATGTGCGATAGGAAAGTTGTTTTAGAACGCGATGCCGCATTTCGCTATCTGGCTCCAGCGACGCTTCTTCGCGGCGCAGGACACGTCGAACATTTGCGCAATGCTTTCATGCGCAAGCCAAGTATCCTTGCAACGCCGCTTTGCGCAAGAAAAGCACCGTAATTGAGCCAATTGTTGACCGAAAAGGCGGCACCAGGCTCACAGCTTCGAATTCGAAGCGGATGATGAATTCTCTGAACGAATTATGCAAATTGCGTAGCTGAAAAGCGATTGAAATCGAAAATGGGAGCGAAATCATCCCCAAATGGTTTGAATCGAATGCCATTCATCGCGAATCGACCGCTATTCGCCCGCACCTCTAGCTCTCGTGAATTTCATCCGCCGCGAATGCGCCGCCCTGAAACTTGGAATCGGCATCGCTTGTGGTGGGTCGTGCCATCTTCGCATTGATCTTGGGTCTAAATCGCTCGGCATTGTCCTTGGGCTTCCAGCCTAGATAGGCGACTTCTCGGTTGTCCCACCAAGCCGAGTCATTATTGGATACGCCGTAGATAATCGGGCATCCGAGCTTGGGAACGGCGAAGATCCGTTCGATTAACCGGATAAAATCGTCATAGCTCATCCAAGTGGAAAGCATCCGGTGGTTTCTGGGTTCCGGGAAGCAGGAGCCGATACGGATGCAAGCCGTTTCGATCCCGAACTTGTCGTAGTAGAGCGACGCCAATGCTTCGCCGAATACCTTGGATACGCCATACAGGCTGTCCGGCCTTGTCGGAGAATTGGCATCGAGTCTCTCGGTCGGGCTGTGAAATCCGATGGCATGGTTGGAACTTGCCATAACAATTCGCGGCCTACCTTTCTTCCGCGCCGCTTCGTATAAGTTGAACACTCCTTCAATGTTCGAATTTCGAATTACCTCCCATGCCGCTTCCAACGACTGCCCCCCCATATGAACGATGCCGTCGCAGCCTTCGACAAGATTTTCGACCGCCCTTTTGTCCGCCAGGTCGCAATAGGAAATCTCTTCGTTCGTTGCCGCATGGCCCAGATCGCTACGGCTTGAAACCCTGAGAATCTCCGCCAAATGGCCGAGCCTCTTTCGGCACACCGAGCCAAGGCCGCCGGATGCACCTGTAATAAGCAGCCGTTTCATCATGATTCTCCTTCTATCAAAAATTCTTGGGCGTTCCGTCCCTGGGAAGAAAAAGCCGCCGAATGGCGTGTGAAGTCGATAAACGTTTGAAATAGTTCCATTTGTCGTTTCAACCGTTGTCCGAATGCACAGATTTCTTGCTTGGAGGCAGTTTTACTAGAGGCTCTTTTTCAATCTCCGGAATATTTCAATCGCACTGCGACCGCGCAAATTCCTAGCTCCTTGCCCGCGACCAAAGCGAACGGACGCGATGAATTCTAGCCCCCGATTCGCGAACTTCATAGAAGCCCTTTCGCAATGTCATGCGCGAATGGACAAGAATACAGGTGAATCCTACAGTATTTCAGCGCTTCCGCATAAAATTGGCATGCGATTTCCGCATGTTTGAACTACCCGGCCACGCAGTGCGAGCGAGTTTCCAAGTTCAAGGTTTCCCGTTTCAGGATGCGTCGACCGACTTGTCGCGACGCCGCAACAACGTGTTCCGACTTCAACCATCCGAATCCTAGCGAGTCGGCATCTCTCGCGGCTTAGGCCGCTTCGCCGGCGCGATTCCGAAATGCGCTACCGTCGCAAGCGTTCGGTCCACCCGTCGACTGCACGCGGTACAACTGCCGGAACGCAATCGGGATTCAAATACTCCGCAGCCGATTTACCGCTGCTTCGACGAGAACATTGCCGAATGCGCTCGGCTCTGCCCGTTTTAGGGGCTGGCATGCCAGTCTCCCGAATTTCCGCTTTGCGCTGATATTCAAAATAGGAACGGCCGCGACTATCATTAATCCGAAAATGCCGGTTTGATTTGTTCATTCGATTTGGCGACCCCTCGAGGACTCGAACCCCGAACCTGCTGATTAGAAGTCAGCTGCTCTATCCAGTTGAGCTAAGGGGCCGCGATCAACACTTAATGAGAAATCGAGCGAAACATTTCAAGTCGATAAGAGCCGCACGATACAAATTCAGAAGGTAAATTGCCGCATCGGAATGTCAGTGAGTCCATGCTTTTCGGCGGTCTACTGCAAAATTCTCGGCATAGCCGCGCGGTCGAACGACGGCTTTTCGCTTCTTCGGCAACGAGACCACATACTCGATACCGTGTTCCTTTGCATAGGATTCCGCCTCCTCTTGCGATTTGAAAGAGAGTCTTACCTGTGACTGAGTATCGCCGGAACTCGTCCATCCCATCAAAGGATCAAGGCTGCTACGCGACGATGGAGCATACTCCAGGATCCATTCTCGCGATCTGGCGTTTCCAGATTGCATAGCATTTCTAGCTGGTTGATATATTCTTGCCGCCATGAATCCGATTCCGTTCTATGTCGGCTCGCTTATCGCGCAAATTCGCGGATTGAGCAACAACGGTCAATTGAATTGAACTTTAGTTTCGCTATTTGCGATGCAGCCAAAAAAGAGAAATCAGATGAATGCGCCAGCGATTATCCAAACGGACTTTTCTGAACGCGAAAAGCTCGAAGGCGGCAAAAATTTCGTCCTGCATACAAATTTCGAACCCGCCGGCGACCAGCCGACGGCGATCGCGGAACTAGTTGACGGATTGAAGTCGGAGGAGCGCGATCAAGTTTTGCTTGGCGCCACCGGCACCGGCAAGACCTTTACAATGGCCAAAATTATCGAACTTCTCCAGAGACCGGCGATCATTCTCGCACCGAATAAGACTTTGGCCGCTCAGCTTTACGGCGAGTTCATGGGTTTTTTTCCGGAAAACGCAGTGGAGTATTTTGTTTCCTACTACGACTACTACCAGCCGGAAGCATATGTGCCCAGAACCGACCTGTACATCGAGAAAGAGTCCCAGATAAACGAACAAATCGACCGAATGCGCCATTCGGCGACCCGAGCGCTGCTAGAACGCGACGATGTAATTATTGTCGCCTCCGTATCCTGCATTTACGGAATAGGCTCGGCGGAAACATACGGAACCATGATCGTCGATCTGGTGTCCGGACGGGAATACAACCAGCGAGAAATCATGGCGTCGCTTGTCGCGCAGCAATACAGGCGAAACGATCAGGCTTTTCAGCGCGGCTCGTTTCGAGTTCGCGGAGACCTTTTGGAGATTTGGCCCGCGCACTTGGAAAACCGAGCATGGCAATTTTCCTTTTTCGGCGATCAGCTCGAGCAGATAAAGGAATTCGACCCGTTGACGGGAAAGAAAACCGATATTCTGGAACGCACTCGGATTTATGCAAATTCTCACTACGTTATTCCGAAGCCAACCCTCCGGCAGGCTATTAACAATATCAAAGGCGAACTGCGAACTCGCGTCGCCCAGTTTGAATCCGAAGGCAAGCTTCTGGAAGCGCAGAGGCTGGACCAGCGAACGAAACTTGACCTGGAAATGATCGAAGCGACCGGAAGCTGCCCGGGAATCGAAAACTATTCTCGTTATTTGACCGGCCGCAAACCGGGCGAGCCGCCGCCAACGCTTTTCGAGTACATTCCCGACCACGCGATCGTTTTCGCGGATGAATCCCACGTGTCGGTTCCGCAACTGGGTGCCATGTTTAGAGGCGACTTTCGGCGAAAGCACACTCTGGCGGAACATGGGTTCCGGCTTCCGTCATGCACCGATAATCGACCGCTTAAATTCGAGGAATGGGACGCAATGCGACCGCAGTCGATATTTGTCTCAGCAACTCCCGGAGATTGGGAACTTAATCGAACGCAAGGCGTTTTTGCGGAACAGGTAATTCGTCCGACCGGGCTGGTCGATCCGTTGGTCGAGATTCGGCCTGTCGCGACTCAGGTCGACGACTTGCTCGACGAGGTACGGAATGTCGCTTTGGCTGGCTACAGGACTCTGGTTACCACTTTGACTAAGCGGATGGCCGAAGACCTCACGGAATATCTTCACGAGCAAGGCGTTCGCGTTCGCTACATGCACTCGGACATTGACACCTTGGAACGAATTGAGATTCTACGCGATCTTCGCCTTGGCGCATTCGACGTTCTTGTCGGGATAAATTTGCTTCGCGAGGGCCTGGACATACCGGAATGCGGATTGGTCGCCATACTTGACGCCGACAAGGAAGGATTCCTACGGTCGGAAACGTCTCTCATTCAAACGATCGGCCGGGCCGCCCGCAATGCCGACGGCCGCGTTATCATGTTTGCCGATCGTATCACGAATTCGATCGACAAGGCCGTCAAGGAAACCGAGCGCAGGCGCGACAAGCAACTGGAATTCAACCGAGCGAACGGCATAACTCCTGAGACGATACGAAAAAACGTAACGGACGTTTTGGCCGGGCTATACGAAGGCGATGCGGACATGTCGCGGGTTACGGCGACATTGGACGAGCCTGTCCTCGGGAGCAATTTCGCGGCGCATATTTCCGGACTCAAGGAGAAAATGTTCGAAGCCGCCGAAAACCTCGAATTCGAAGAAGCTGCGCGACTGCGCGACGAAATCAAGCGCCTCGAAGCAATTGAACTCGCGGTTGCCGACGACCCGCTGGCGCGCCAGAGCGAGTTGCAGGAAGCCGTCCGCGACGCCGTCGGCGCTACGGCTCGCGAGGGCGCTCCGAAGTCCGGCCGCTCGCGCGGGCACGTTCGCGGAACGCGCCGAAAAAAAAGGCGCTGAAACTCGTTCCCGTCAATTCGCGGAAGCCGTTCGCGAATTTTAACATGAGGAACTAGGGCCTGTTGACAAAAAGACATGATTCGAAGCTTCGATCTCCGTATTTTTTGCCAGCAAGTGCCGAAAAGGCAAGAATCGAAGCAGAGAATTGAGGCATATTCGTAAATACTGGCAGGATTGTCCTGTGCGACCGAATGTGGGACGGGATCAAGGACAAGCTTCCCGGCAGGCGGGGCTCGCCGGGAAGGACGGCGGCCGACAACCGCCTTTTTCTGGTTGCGGTGCTCTGGCGGGTTCGAACCGGTTCTCTCTTGCGGGATCTTCCGTCGGAATTCGGCAACTGGAACAGCGTTTTCGTTCGCTTTCGGCACTGAGCCGCGATAAGGGTTTTCGAAGGGATTTTCAAGGAGTAGTCTGGATCCTTCGACCTTGCATGGGCGTAGGTGGACGGAATAGCGGACCGAGCGCACGCGACAGCCGCCGGCGGCAAAGGGGCGCGCGAAACAGGTGATCGGCCGATTCCGAGAGAGGGTCGGCGACAAAGATCGTGGCACTTGTCGACGCCCTAGGCTACCTAGTTCGCTTCAGGCTGGGTCCCGGGCCGGCGTACGAGACCCTGCCTTTTTGCGATCGTCGGAGCAGTGCCTTTCTCCACATCCCTTTTAGGAGCTGCACGAATCTGGCAAGGCTTGGGTATGCCGCGGGGACAGCATAATAGTTCAGCCAGCCGCCGACAACTCGGCCAAGCCATTCGACCACCTCTCGCCTGTCGCGACGCATCCGCCTGCGGAGCGCCTCCTTGATGCGCCTGAGGGTTCGACCGACCCGCTTCGGCATTGGTTTTCTTCCCAGCCCGAATTCTCCAATCCTCGTCTCCCTGCAGTAGTGCGCGGAGCCGAGGAAGCCGAAGGATTCCGGTCGTCGCTCGCCGCGAGCCTTGCGGTCCGCCATCGCGAACCTCCCCAACTCGATCAGGCGAGTCTTTTCCGGGTGAAGCTCCAGCCCGAACCGGCCCGGCCGCTTCTCGAGAGTGCCGTGGAATTTTCCGCGCCCCACTTGCGTTCCCCGCCGTTCAGCCTTTCGGAGCCCAGAGGTCCCTTTCCGGCCTCGCCGCGGGGCCTCGGATCCGGGCGACGCGAAAGATTATTCGGCAGCTTGATCTCGTCGACTAGCTCCCGGATCCTCTCGAAAAGCTCGGCAATCCGCACGTCTCGCGCGGCAAGCTGCCTTGCGAGCTCCGAATTGCTACTCTTCAGCCGGGCGAGAGCCTCCTACGCAGAGGAAGGCGGATCCGCCGGCGGACGGGAATCCCCGAATGCGGGCATGGGCGCATCGCTTGCATGCTACCGCTCTTTTTCGCGACTTGCGTCATCTTGACGGAACCGCTACCGCGCCGCTCGGCGGCTTGCCGAGCGCACTTTCGAAAGAGAACCGCCGCACGGCCCAAGAAAACGCGAGACCGGAACAACCGCGAAATGCCGGGAACTTGCCCCTATTTCGCCTTCCTATGCCAACTGCTTGAAATCGCGTCGAAACTCCTTCTGTGGCTCGGGCTTCGCAATAGGATGGATCGGCCGTGGCGACACGTGCCGGAAGCTCAAGCGTTGGATCAGCCGGCACACACTCTCAAGCGTTTAGCTCACGCCGAAGCCGGTTGGGTTCCTCGCGTGGACGTCGGCAATCGTCAAGTGGGACAGTTCACCCGTGTCGGGGTCGGGATCTGTCTCCAGCCACGACGCGACCTTCGTAACCTAGTCGCCATCGAGCATCGGCGGGCGTCCCGAAAGCGTATCTTCGCATAAACCCTCCAGACCCGCCGCGTTGCATCGGGCCAGCCAGTCATAAAGGGTCTCGGCGTCATCCTCTGAGCGGCGGCCGCCCCCGGACCAAGGCAGTTCGTCCGCAATCGATAGCGGAAGTCCCGCAACTTTCGCATCGACGCAAGTTCGCGTAGGTATTCGGGCGTGTGTTCGATACGCGAGCCCATGATCTTCGCAGAAATGTCAGCCTCCTTCTTGCTCTTCAATAAACGCAGAATACAGGATGGCAGCGTCGACCACACGCTATATAACCACTTGTAAATGCCAAATTTTTGTAAGAGTCTTTCCATAGTTGGTTTAGAATCGGTCCTCCAAGCTACGCTTTCACGGAGCCAATTCAGCTTTCCGCATCTTCGTTGACAAGCTCCTTTGTGATTGACATTTTGTCAGATACGTAAGCTAGTATCGGGCCAAAAAAGGCAACGTCCTCAATTTGAATCAGGTTAGAAGTAGACTTATTGGAGAATTGGGAAAGACACCTATTGAGCTTGGAAAGAGTTATGCATCTATGACGACCACGGAAAAATTCTGGCATCTGAACGATTGCTGCAAGATTAAATCGCAGGAAAATCTGCTTGAAATGTTAAAAACATCAAAGCATTTAATAGACGCCCTGTATATGCCAAATGATCTAAAGCGAACAGATGGTCCTCAACAAACTAGAATTCGCGATAAGATTTTCGAACGCGTGAGTTTTTCAAAAACGCATATATCGGGCTTTATTTTCCGGAATTGTATATTTAAGAATTGTCTATTTATTGGCACCGCTATCGGAAACTGTGAGTTTCACAATTGCAAATTCGTACTTACTAACACTCACAAAATAAAAATTTCAGGCACATATATAGACCCAAACAGTTTCAATAAATGTTTAGATCAAAGTAAACACCAAAATATCGGAGTGCATCTTTACCAAATTCTACTCGACAACAGTCGCGGAACCAGACAAATCGAGTTTGAGCGTGACGCGCAGTTCTTGTTTTTGCGATGGAAACGATTTCAAGAATGGTATGAAATCCAAAATTGGCCAGAGCAAGAAGCTCGCGTTTCTAGACAATTTGTTTTAAAATGCCTTGCGTATACTCGCCGTTTGGCTTGGGAGAAACTCTTCGGTTCAGGATTGCGGGTAAGATACTTTTTTGGTACTGTTACTTTTGCAATCGCATTATTTTCTACTTTGAATTACCAGTTACGCGACAATTTTGGTTTAATGCGACAGGGAGAACCGGTTTCTTCCTGCTTGGAAACGATATACTATACAATAATCTCGTTTACCACTCTTGGGTACGGCGATATCGTTCCTACCACATCTATGGGTCAATTTGTTGCCTCAGCACAAAGTTTAATAGGTTTTAGCCTCTTGGCACTTTTTGCGTCTATGTGTTTTAGGAAGATATCTCCATGAGAAGCAGTAGTATCGAAAGTGTATGCATATTTGGATCAGCGGCGCGGTCCAGTTCCGACCGGTTGAGCGACCGAGATATGTTGGTTGTGTCAGGCGATAGCACTCGGCGGCGACAATTGGTAGACCACTGGAGAAAGGCGGGCTGGTCCGTCGCAAGTTATTCGCCATGCCGACTGCAAAAAATGATTGATGCGCGTAGCTTATTCATACAACATCTGAAATTGGAAGGGAAAATATTAAATGACCGCGACAGATGGCTTGAACGTGTCCTACAATGCGCGGAGAAAAAACGATGCTATAAGGCTGACGCAAGAGAAAGTGTAACACTTGCTGCTCCGATTGAGCGGTTTGCCTCGGAGGTTTTGGTTAAACAAAAACTAATTGTTGCGGATCTTGCGTATGTGGCATTGAGGAATTTCGGAATTTGTTATCTCGCCAATAAGGGCCAGATGATTTTTGACTACCATAAGGTTGTGGATGGTATAGGCGGAGATTTTTGCCTGAGCAAGCGCGAATTGAAACTAGCTCATTCGCTTCGTGCCGGGAAATCTGCTTATCGCGGACTAGGACACGGGGACGGGGTTTCGGGTACGGTCGGGGAGTTGCGGTCAGTGTTGTCGAAGTTTTTTGTGCAGCGACCCTTGACTGAGATACAATATGGAACTCCTGTAAGGGACCTAGGCAGTGGTTACGCAGTTTTACGAGATTTTGAGGCTGTTATTGAGACAAAGATACGAAAGGAAGATGTTGCACGATATATGGCATTGATGGAGTGGCAGCGGGTCAATAATTGGATCAGAGACCCACGGAGTTATGCATGGGAGGTCCGCAATCTCTTGCCTGTTGATTTGGAAAGCCTAAGTCTCAAGTTACAAGTTCCGAGAAACCGAAGAAGTTCAACGAGCGGCGGACATTCGGCGTGGTTAACGAGCGCACTTATGTCTTCTCAGATCAAGTCAACCGTTAACAGATTGGATATGTCAGCATGAGCTGACGTAGAATAGCTTAGAAATTAGATTGGCACGGGAAACGGGTGTGGGTCAGATCTGTTCCTCTGGCTGTTTTTTTCTCCTCGGCCCAAAACTCGCAGAAATCGTCGAAGGTGTTGGATTCGACCGCGCAGCGCAGCGCCGGGATCTTGTTGGCTCCGGCGACGCTCCAAAACATCCCGGACTTCTTCAGATACCATGATTCCGGGTTTAGGCAAGCATCGATCTGAGGTTGGACCGGAGGCGGACGCGGAGCGGCGAAGACCCCTGTCGAATGGACTGAAGCTCCCTGCCCGAAGAATGAAAGGAGCAAAGAGTGGTTGAAACAGTCACTCGCCTCTCGGTTGAGACTTTTGCGATTTATGCGGCGTCGGAAGTCAGCAATAAGAGCCGGATTCTGGCGGTTGGGGATACGGCGGGTGCGTCAAGGGCCGGTCTGCACAATCTGTTGCGGCGAGATGTGGACGGTCTTCCGGGGAAGACCTGAAGTTCCAGAGAGATTGTCGCAGTTTTTCGTTTCCTTTCAAGGAGTTTTGCTCGATCGAAATGCAGAGTTCTGCCTACATCGCCTCGTTCGCTGCTGGATTCGCCCCGATTTCGCCGATCAGGCTCAGGGCGCGTTCCTGCTCCGGCTCGGCCAGCGTCGTCATCTCGAATGTCGCCGCGGCGCCCTTTGCCGAAGCGGCTCGAGCCCGGCAGGTGTTCCGGACCACGGTCCCCAGATCCTCTATCAGGGTCCGGAAGCTGTAGGCGGGGGTTCCGTCCGGCAGCCGCCTGGTCGCCGCCTTTCGCCTTGCCGCCCCGGACCTCTGGGCCGGAGCGACGGGGTCTCGCATCCGCCATGACGCCGCCAGCTCGGGGTCGGAGAACAGGATATCCCTCCAGGCCTCCCGCATGTGCCACTCGACGTAGTAGGCGAGCATGCACAGGAAGATGTGGGCCCTGACCCGGTCCGCGGTTCGGTGGTGGATCGGCCGAACATGCAGGTCGGCCGTCTTCATCGTGCGGAACGCGCGCTCCACGCGCGTCAAGGCCTTGCAGCTGCGCACGCAGTCCTCGGCCGCCATGTCCTCGGCCGCCGGCGACGTGCGGATCACGTAGACGCCGTCGAGCGCGGGCTCGCGCCGGACGGACTCCGCCCTGCGCCGGTGCGAGAAGGAGTCGTCGCCGATCCGGCACTCGAAGTGCTTCTTGACCTTGCGGCGGTTGACGACCTCGCCGACGCGCATGCCAATATTTGCTGCGCCCCGCAGCGCTCCGCGCGCGACGCGCCTTTCGATGGCGTCGAGGTCGGCTTCGGCGGCCTGCATGAGAGCCTCGCGGGTTCGCGCGCGGCGAGCCGCCAGGCGGGGGTTGCGGCAGGCGACTAGGCGCTCGCCGGGGAAGTCGGGGTGGGACAGCTCGAACAGCCCGGCCTCGTCGAGCGGCTCGATCGCTCCGCCGCAGCCGGTCGATGCCCGCCTGCACGATCATGCCGCGGTCGCCGACGACGGCAATGCGCCGGATCCCGAAGCGTCGGCGCAGGCGCTCCACCGCCGGCAGCAGGATCTCGGGGTCGCGGGCGTCGCCCGGCAGGACCGAAACCGCCACCGGCCGCACGCCGGCGTCGCACGTCAGGCCGAAGTTGACCTGCGGCTTTCCTTTCTTGCCGTCGCGGCTGCGCCCGAAGCGGGCAAGCGGTTCCCTCGAACCGGCTCGAACTGAGGTCGAACAGCACCAGGCCGCCCTCGGCGAGGTGGCGCCCGGCCAGCTTGCCCTCGATGCGGCTCTGGCGGGCGAGCAGCCAGTCCATGGCCGCGTAGAGGTCGTTCTCGTCGGCCCCGCCGACGCCGAATTCGTCCGGCAGCGTCGTGCCCGCCCACCAGCGGACGGTGCCGAGCTTCTGGTGCGGCCGGATGATTCGGGCCGCGATCATGGCGCAGGCGGTGTCGCGCTCGGGGCTTTTGCGGGAGCCGAGAAGCTCGGCGACGCCGAGACGGCGGAAGGCGACCCGCGCCGCCAGGACGGCGCCGTGGCTTCTGGACTGCAGAATCTCGAAGGACTCGCCGGCCGGAGCCATGATCCGGCTCCTGAGGTGGGCGTCGAGGACGGCGACGGCGTCTTCGGGCAGGCTCGACAGGTTCGCAAGGGTCCTCTTCTGCGACCTGCCGTTCTCGTCCCGGTAGGACTGCCGCAGGAGAAACGACCGGTAGGTTTTCCCCCCCCCTTTCGCCTCTTGACGACGGCGACGTGCATTTTCGGCATGGCCCGGCGACCTTTCCGCCTGCCTCGTCTCTAATTTTTATAGTTCTTGCGCCCCTAATTGTCGATATTGCGGGACCTGTCAGAGAGAATTGGAAGAGAAGTTCAAGAAAGTCTTGCCTGCATAATGCAATTCCGAAGGCGCTCGGATCGGAGATTTTGCAAGGGAAAACAAACCGTTGCAGCCGACAACCCGCTGCTTTTTCTTTGGAACTTCAGATTGAAGACGGGGTGCGGCATGCCGCTGCCGCCGGAGATTCGCGCCGAGATCCTTGCCTCGTTGATCGCCTGGACGTCGTGGTCAGCGAACTGAAGGCGGTCCGGGCGCGGACGAGGGCCGTGGCGGCGGCGGCGGGGGCCGCCTTTGATGCCCTGAGGGCTGGGAAGGCGCAGGATCCAGGCGGAACGGCTGGAATCGCCTAGGACGACCCCGCGCGACCGCGGTCCCGAAGCACGCTCATTGCGCGGTGGCGCTGGCCGCGCTGCGCGGCATAGGCAACAACGACGCGCTGCTTCCGGGCGCCAAGCCCTTCTACCGGGATATCCGCAACCGCAGGGAACTAGCGAGCATGGCGCACCTTGTTCCGGCGCTCTGGGCGAGCGGCGGCATCGATCGGCAAGGCCGGCAATTCGATGCCGCGCAAGCATCTGATCCAAATGGCCCGGCGCTGGCTGTTTCACCAACCGGGCAGCGCACTCACCCGGTGGAACAGGAATTGCACGGGCGCCCGTGGCGGGCGCTCGCGGACACGGGCGATTGTCGCCCTGGCCCGCAAGCTTCCGGTGGCACTGTGGCACTGTGCCACCACCGGCTTGATGCCCGAGGGCGCCGTTTTCTCAAAAGCCCGAGCCGGGGAGGACGGAAGACATAGGAACACACCGGGCGATTCGACGGGGCAATGGCATTCGGTTTAGGATTTTCGCCATTCGGATTAGAAAAGCCCCCGATTCCGGCCATTCGGGCGTCAGGCGGGCTTGCGCTTCATCCACTTGCTCCTCGGCTTCATCGACACTCTCGGATACGATCTCCCCTGCCGCTCGCGCTGCAGGCAGCGGGAGAGCCCGGCCGTGATCCGCGCGACGGATTCAGCGACGAAGGCGCCGTGCGCGAGGAACATCGCTTCGATCTCGCGGCCGAGCAGGTGCATCCCGTTCCGGAAGTTGGCGCGCATGTCGGGACGGTCGCCGACGCCGCGCTCGGTCCGCCCCTGGAACTCGCCGATAAGATCCTTCCCGACCCCTTAGAATTCCTCCTCCTCCCAGCGTCTGCGGTAGAGGTCGGCCAGGGCCTCGGCTGGATACTTCCGCTCGTAGAGCAGCGTCGTCGCCAGCCGGAACTCGGTGTCAGCGTCGATGTATTTGACCAGTCAACGCCGGCGGCTGGAGGCGACCGGGATCCGGGCGAGCCGCTACAACCCGACGAACTGGATGCTGGGGTTCGCCTCGCCGCTGGCCCCGATCCGGGACGCCCAGTTCCAGTCGATCCTGGAGAGCGGGGCGGTCGCCATGGACGAGACGCCGATCCGGACCGGGCGGATCGCGAAAGATGCGGACCGCCTAGGTTCCGACCGGTGTTCGGCGACCCCCGCGAAATCGATTTCCGCTTCCAGCTGGACCGCGGGAACGGAGCCGTCCCCGACCTGCTCGGCGACTTCAAGGGCGCGCTGCTCTCGGACGGCAACCGGGCCTGCGCCGCCTCGCCAAGGTCTCGCTTCTGGCACTTGACGACTGGGGCCTGCAGGGATTCTCCGCGGAGGGCCGGTGGGACCTGCCGGAGATCGTCGAGCAGCGCTACGGGCGCAAGTCCATCGTGATCACCAGCCAGATCCCGACGGATCGCTGGCCCGGGCTGATCGGGGAGCCGACGATCGCGGACGCCGTGCTCGACCGCATCGTCCACAACGCCTCCCGCATCGAGCTGACGGGCGTGTCCCAGCGCGAGAGGAACGCGCCGCCGCCGCTGGACGGCAGCGGGACTTGAAGGGGGCTCTGGCAAGCCGGCGTGCAGGGGCGCCTTGCGGCGCCGGGGTCCTGATCCTGACTACGGGAACGCGCGGTGGCCTTGCCATATGGGGGGCGAGCCGCCGCGTTCCAGACTTGAATGCCAGGGACGGCTCGCTTACGCTCGCAAGGGGCTGGCCTCCGGCCAGCCTGCCGACATCAGGAAGGGAGAAACGGAACCTAGGCAACGGTTCCGGAAGAAACAGCGCGCTTCGCGCGGATCGTCGCAGTCAAGTGCGGCCGGATTCCCGGTCAGGTGCCACCAGATTGTCGGTCAAGTGTTCCAGAATTTTGCAACACAAACCATCTGGAGCGCAGGCTGCGGGTTCTTCCTCCCGGACGGAAGAACTAGCTGTTCTGCTGGACGGAGGTAGGAGCGGAGGCGGTGGAAGGATTGGTTCGCCGACGATCCGATGAAGTCGGCTTGAAGCTTCCCACAGTCGATTTCAGGCTGAACCAGTTCGGCGGCGGCATCCATCGTCCGATGATCCCTTGATTAGCCTCGAATACACTATATCGGGCGCCGGCCTCTCGTAAAGCACCAGAAGCGCAAATTCGCAAGAAAATCAGCGAATTCCGGAGATCTTTTTGGGCCCGGCGACGCGCAGACGCGCGTAGCACTTGCGGCGGCGGTCGTCGAAGACGAACCAGCCGCCCGAGACGACGTCCCCGCCGAGCTCGTTGCGCACCGGCGCGGCTAGGCCGTCGAGGGACTTGCGCATGTCGGCCGGACGCGCCGACAGCCAGATGCCGCTCTCGGGAACATTCGCCGGCATTCCCGCCATCGAAGCCGGAGAACCATGCCACCGCCGAGATCGAGCTCCGCGTCACACGCGGCCGAATCCGCCGGAGCCGGGTTGGCGCAAGCGCAGCAGCGTCCGCGTCCTCGGGCTGCGACCCTTGCAGTAGGCAGCGGCCGCGCCATCCCGCTCGAAATCCTCGACGACCTCGCGCCACTCCTCGGCAATTCTGGAACATAGTGAAAACACAAGCGCCCACCATGGACAGGACGCGCGGCTGGCTTAGGGAGCATGGTCAAATCCTCGAAGAAGAAGTTTAGGTAGCGGGTTGTGCACTGATTTGATGTGGGCGTCATGTTCGAGCAGCCGTAATGCTTCTCTATGAGCCATGTGAGAGCCCCGTTTGCCGGTTGTGGGCGTGATCTGAGATTCACCGCTGCAATGTAGGTAAGTGGTGAGTTTCACATTGGGAACTTCAGCTGTGTCTATCAGGGGCGATAGACCGCGAGAGCGAGGCCGAGGAGGTCGCGTTTGGCACCACCGCGCGGATCAAAAGGGCGGCGGCGATCAATGCGGTGATCGCGTGGCGGCTGGCGGCCCACACCCATCTCGGGCGGCGAACGCCGGGGCTAGATGCCGCCTTGATGTTCTCGGAGGCCGAGCTCGCTGAGCTCGGCAACTTCGCCAAGATTCGCCGCGCGAGGCGGTCCGAGACCCTAGGCGACGCGATGATGCTCGCGGCCATGCTTGGGGGCTTTCTGAACCGCAAGAACGACCGGCCGCCGGGGCATCAGTTCCTTTGGGACGGCCAGTTCCGCCTCGCCCAACAAGCGTAGGTGGCCGAGGGAGGGGAAAGCGGCCTTCTGAAGCAAGTTAGCTTAGGAGAAATGTGACTAGTATGCTAAGCACCCCGGTAGGCTGGGACCGGAAAGCGCCATGTACAGGCTTTTGCAGCTTGACTGAAATTATGACAAATGGGCAGGCTGCCGCCGTAGTTTTACGCCAACCAGGAGACTTAGTTGAGTTACAAGCGTACTCTGTTCTCGGCTAGGCCACCAACGGCCATGTTACCAATCTTGAGTTTGCGCAAAATTGTCATGCGTTTTTTCCCGTGACGTGTGGTCGGTCCCGGAAAACGCGTTGCTCGCCGGCAAATCCGCATTCGATGTTACCATTTAAATAGAGACGGAAACGGCAGACGGCGCCTAGGATGACCTGCAAATCGCGATGAAACCGTCCGACGGAGGCCGGAGCATGACGCCGTGAGAGGAAACCATCCTGCCGCGGAATACAGCTCATTTCAACATTAAATGTTCGGGATTGTGGCCCGTCGGACAGCTGCTGCGCCTTTCCGGCTGAAACGCCGGATCCCGTTCGGAAATCGACGGAGTGCCGCTTTTCGGGAGAGGCACCGCAACAAGGCGTGGCGCAACGCCACTCTTGTTCACGTAATGTTCCCAATACGGCAGTTCCGCTGCGCGCTCCCGGTCCGAATCGCCGGATTATTTCCGGGCAGCACTTGACTTAGGAATCGAGCCAGTGCACGAGCATGGACTTTCGCAATTTGTTCCCAGAATTTGAATTCCGGCAAACCTGACGCTCTGTTTACGATGTCATCGAATTTGACCGTCCTAAAGCCCCAGACACCGACACCGATATTGACTAGTTTTCGCGAGCCGAGCCAATTGCCGCGCACATGGCCAAAGAACTTCAGCGCTGCCCGATTAAACCCATTCCAAGTCACCACCGGATAGTGGTAGAGTGAATACTTCGCCTTTTCTGGCCCATCCTACACTTCGACAAGTTTTTCGATAGATTCCCAGGGCAATTCAACCGTTTTAGGTCCATCGTGGTTTCCGACAACAAGATTCTTGCGACCGGGAAGCGCGTCAAATATCTCCTCCAAGTAAAATTTTCGCGGCTATTTTTACCGAACGCGAAGTCTCCGACAATCCAAAGATCGTCGGCGTCCTCAACAAAGTTTTGGATGTTGGCGACAGTATTGGCGCCCATGTCTTGAGATGATTTGGATGGATACTTGCAGTGCTTGATGATATTGTCGTGTCCGAAATGCGTACCCGCGGTATACCATTGCATGCATTCTACCTTCGGTTTCCGCAATTGCCCGAATGTTGAGAGAGGTGAACGGCAATCGGCGCCATTCCGCCCGCCGGCGATGGGAATGAGTTTAAGCCGGCATTTGGCCGGCGGATTTCCAACGCTAGGAAAATATTGATGCCGAAACGCTCATATATGGATACCGACGCGTTTTTCCATTTCCGCGCAGAATCCCGACCCTGTTGCAGAATGTCCGTAATACCGAATCAGCCAACCGGATTTCGAATTTTCTATTAACGCAATTTAATCCTAAGATGGCGCGAGCCCGACGATACCAAAAAATGGAATTAATGCCACGCTTTCCAATGACGTCGATTTGCACGCGGAAATTAGCCGCCGACTCTCCGATAAATTAGTTCGGCCGTTTCACCGATTCCGTAGAGTGCGATAAACCCTCCGAACCGCGGACCTTGGCTTGCGCCGAGCAAAACTTCATACAATGCGCGGAACCAATCCCTTAGCGGCTCGAACCCGTGCTCGCGACCAACAGCGAAAGCAACCGACTGAAGCGATTCGGGATCCACATTGCCCTTCCAAGTTCGAAGGCGGTCCGCCAAATCCCTCAGGGCCGCGCTTTCCCGTGCATCCGGTGCCCGGAACTTGCGCGCCGGCGCGACTTTGTCTCGATAGTACCGAAGCGCAAAATGGACCGCGCGGTCCAGGTCCGGATTGTTTGCAGGATTCGCACTAGGCGCGTACCTTGCGAGGAATCCCCAAAGCACCGCAGGGTCTTCCGCCGAAACCACCGAAGCCAGATTGAGAAGAGTCGCGAACGGAACGACCATTTTCGATTCTGGCGGCCGACCGCCATGGATATGCCAAACAGGATTGTTGAGTCGCTGCGCGTCATCCTGACTTTGGAATGCGCGCAAATGCTGATGATACTCGTCGACAGTTTTGGGAATAATGTCAAAGTAAAGCCGCTTGGCGGTCTTGGGCTTTTGATACATAAACAGCGAAAGGCTTTCAGGCGAAGCGTAAGCCAGCCATTCTTCTATAGACAACCCGTTGCCTTTCGATTTCGAGATTTTTTGGCCGTCGGCGTCCAGAAACAACTCATAGCTAAGATTAACCGGAGGCTGCCTTCCCAATTTTCTGCAAATTTTGCTTGCCAGCGAAGCGGAAGGTATTAAATCCTTCCCGTACATTTCGTAGTCGACTTCGAGCGCCGCCCACCTCATTGCCCAGTCGGGCTTCCATTGTAGCTTGACACGCCCGCCCGTTACCGGCGTTTCAACTCTTTCGCCGTCCGGCTCTTGATAGACGATTGTACCCTTGGAAGGATTTCTTTCGAGTGTCGGGACCTGGAGAACCTGGCCCGTTTTCGGGCTTAGAGGAAGAAATGGCGAGTATGTTTCTTTCCGTCCTTCGGACACGCCGCCGAGCGATGGAAGCATGATCGCCATGATTTCATCGAAGCGATCAAGAATTGAAAGCAGCAATTCGTCGAAGCGACCCTCTTGATAGTAGCGAGTGGAAGAAGCAAATTCGTAATTGAAACCGAACTGGTCGAGAAAGGCTCTGAGCCTTTCGTTGTTGTGCTGGCCGAAACTTTCGAATTCGCCGAACGGGTCCCGGACTTTCGTTAGCGGAAGCCCTAAATCCAATTCCATTTGCCCGGCGTTCGGCACGTTTCCCGGAACCTTTCTCAGACCGTCCATATCGTCGGAAAAGCAAATTAGCCTAGTGGGAATATCCGAAATTTGCTCGAATGCCTTCCGCACCATGTTTGTGCGAGCTACTTCGCCGAACGTGCCGATGTGGGGAAGCCCGGATGGTCCGTATCCCGTTTGAAAAAGTACATGGCCTTTTTCCGGCTGGCCGGTTCGAATTCTGGCCAGTACTTTCCGCGCCTCTTCGAATGGCCAAGCTTTGGATTTCAAGGAATTTTCTCTTTGGCTTGCCATTTTTCGGTTCGATTCCGCGCAAATTCCCCGGCGACCAATAAGCACTATTGAAGTGCGCCGACACGGTCAATAACTAAGGACGCATACGCAACGCAAGCAATGCTAGCCTAAGAAAAGTACAATGAATAGAACTTCATCCACGTTTACCGCGCAGGACGCGCTCTTGGCCATCATGGTCGCAGTTTCAGCATCCGACGAGAATATGAAAACGGCTGAACTCGTCGCTATCGAGAGAATCGTCAACCATTTTCCGGCGTTCGCGGATTTCGATACCGACCGCATCGAGTGGATATCTCGAACGGTACTCGACTTGCTAGAGGATCCCGAAGGACTTCAAGCACTGTTCGGACTGGTTCGCGACGCGCTACCGGCTCGCCTTTATGAGACGGCATACGCGATGGCTTGCGACATCGCAGCTGCGGACGGCAGGCTCGACCAGGACGAACTCAGCATACTGCTTGAAGTCAGGCACGAACTCGACATCGACCGGCTTGCGGCGGCGGCACTCGAACGCGGCGCCAGAGCGCGGCACATGACGTTGTAGCTCGCATCTCGGGCAAATCGGACTCAAAGAATCAGTCGCCTGTTTCTTGCCGCTTCCGACTACGAGAAACGGCAGCAACAGTGTCAAGCATGCTGCGCGACTGGTCGCGCGTGCGCCTCGTCTCCGTTCCGAACGGAGATTTGGAAAGCATGTCCATTATTTCGGCCGAGGCTTGATGGAACCCGCCAGGCAAGTCGCAGCTAACGAATGTATCTCTGATTTCCTCCATTTCTCGAACCCACCGAGCCGAGTCGGCCGGAAGCCTTGGAATATTCGCTTCCGCTCTTCGAAGCAGCTCCGCCTGGCTGCCACCCAATTCGTTGACAAATGGCGCAAGAAGATCCATCTCCTCGGCTGCGAGCAAACCCGCGGTGAGCAGCGCATTGATCCCCTTTGTCAGAGATGCATAGGCCATTTTCAACCCGGATGCCTTTCCGATTTCGAATCCAAGTTCGACAAGGTCGAATGCAATTCCGTCAAGCGCCTGTAGTCTAGTAGTGCAGCGGCCCGAAACGTATAGGCGCGGCCTATTGGCGGAGCCGGGCGGCGAGCCGACTAGGCCGCCATCGACGTATTCCGCATTCATATCTCGAAAGAATCCGGCAATCCGTTTCGACAAATCCGGAGAAATCGCATTCGCCTCGACGAACCAAACGCGTTTTCCGCCGTCGCCCATGCCGTCGGCTAGGCGGCGCGCCGCGGATTCAGCTTCCGATGGCGGCAATACTGAAAAGATTATGTCGCACGCTGCCGCAAGCCGCGCCGCGCCGCCCGCATCG
The DNA here is from genome assembly GCA_028823855.1 of Albidovulum sp. Classification (GTDB taxonomy): domain Bacteria; phylum Pseudomonadota; class Alphaproteobacteria; order Rhodobacterales; family Rhodobacteraceae; genus JAPPFL01. The sequence continues at coordinate 44,194 of JAPPFL010000041.1, read as the reverse complement.
CGAAGGCCTGCTTCTCTGGCGCGCGCGAGCGATTCGGAGCTTCTCCCCTTCAGCAAGCCAAGGGTTTCGTACCCGGCGGCTCCGAACCGAGCAGCCAATGCAGCTCCCATTTCGCCCGCGCCTAGCATTCCCAAGGTCAATTCGGAGGGCTTTGGCTTTAAAGACATTATCTCTCCACAATTGCCATGAACTGAATCTGGAATAGACATCCGGCCGGCATTTGCAAAGAAATATGAGCATGCCGTGCCGGACGCGACGCTCCGTCCGGATAGAGCTCGAGCCAGTATTCGTTGACCAGCGGCCTGTCACCTATATTTTGAAAAAAGAAGTCGACCTTGACAACATCTTGGGGATCCGCATTTCCTTCCGCTAAAATGGAGCGAAAATGCCTGAATGCCATTTCAATCTGCGATTTCGAACTGTTGGAATAGTTCCCCGATTCCGGGTCCGCGCCTGAAATCGCGGAACTCACCAGCATTCCTCGATGAATCGCCGCGGCGGGAATGGGATTTTTGTGGTGCGGAACATCGCGTGGGTTTAGGGCTCTGACCAATTTGCTTTCCCCCATTCAACCAGAATTTCGATTTTTCGAATTTAAAGATGAAAATTCCCGCTGCCGAATACAATTTTTTTCGACCGCCGTTCAACCTACCGACAAATCCAAAGCGAATCGAATCGCGTTCCAAGGGTAGAATACCTTGAACATCGCTTGCGGCAGGCGGCGAGGGCGGAATTCGCTGCCGGTTTCCGGCTGCAGGAACGCATGAAGATCCTCGCCTCCTACGCACCGAACCGAGACTGGAACGCCGTCATGCGGACCAGCTTCGCCGGCGGCCTGATGCGCCGCTGAAAAGCTTCTGAAAATGTTGCAAGACTGCCAATGCCTGGACATTTGGAATAGCTGTCACGAGCTTGCAAACCTTGAAATTGCAATTCGAGGCCCGGTTAGGTTCACTCGCATCTTGTGAATCGGGGAACAGCTTGAAGCGTGTATAGACGTTCTCTTGTCCACTTGCGCACGTATTGCGCCGTCATATAGCCTAGACACCCGGCTGCCAATCTGAGCAGCAGCCCGGCGCCCTCCCACAAAGCTACCTCAGTCTTTCGATTAGGCTTCGGTTCGCCTCCCGGCGCCCGGTGCGGATTCCGTTGGATCTCCGAGCCAGCGGTCAGCGCGCCCAGCTGGGTAGGCGTAGCGAAGCCGGTGAGGATTCCGTCGATCAAGAATACAGGAGCCATTAGTGCCGGAAACGCTCGCCAGAGGGAAAGCGCGACGCCTTTGGCGCTCTGCCGGGGCAACACGGGGGCTTCGATGCGCCCGATGCGTGGGGCCGTCGCGTTATCCTGAACCGGACCTTCGGACGCAAAGGAAAGGTTGTCGATACCGCCGAGCTCGACGAGCTGACCTATCTACCGGAGTCCGGCTCCGACCGAATCGGTGCTTTGGACTTCCAGCACTCACCTTCCGAGTACGTGCCGCGAGCCGTCCATGCCGCTAAGCTCGAAGAGCTGCTGAGCGCCGCCGAGAAAGTCGAGAATTGCGTGCCGCTGACGCCCGAAATCGATCAGGCGCTGCTGCACGGTACGTCGCTCGGCGGTGCGCGTCCGAAGGCGATGATCCAGGACGGCGACACAAAGATGATCGCCAAGTTCTCGTCTTCGACCGACACCTACAACGTGGTGAAGGCGGAATATGTCGCCATGCGCCTTGCTGCCAAGGCGGGGCTTGACGTAGCCCCCGTGCGTCTTGAGCACGTCGCCGGCAAGGACGTGCTTCTGGTCGAGCGATTCGACCGCGCGAAGACGAAAGACGGCTGGACGCGCAAGGCGATGGTCTCGGCGCTGACTCTGTTCGGTCTCGATGAGATAATGGCGCGTTACGCCAGCTACGAAGACCTCGCGGAAATCATACGGCACCGATTCTCCTCGCCGAAAGCAACATTGCACGAACTGTTCGCACGGCTCGTGTTCAACGTCCTGTGCGGCAACACCGACGACCACCCTCGCAACCATGCGAGCATCTGGGACGGCGAACGCCTGACCCTGACGCCTGCCTATGACATCTGCCCGCAAAACCGTTCCGGCAATATTGCCACTCAGGCGATGCTGATCGTCGGAGACAATCGGACGAGCACGCTTGCGACCTGCCTGAAGGCCGCGCCCAATTTCCAGCTCAGCGAGAAAGCGGCGAAGGACATCGTCGCCTGGCAGATCGACGCAATACGGGACGCATGGGACGACATCTGCCACGAAGCCGAATTAACCGGAGTCGAACGCAACCTGTTCGGCCAGCGCATGTTCCTGAACGACTATATCTTCGACGGCGCAGCGGAGGGCCTGCGGTAATGGAGACCCTATCGTTGCGGTGGCGGAAGCCGAAACGACGGTGATCAATTGTCCCGAATGGACCGAGCACCTAAAAGAGAACGGCCTCGATCCGCTCGGCATGCAGAACGGCGGCATCAGCCTCTATCAGACGATTCTGCCCGGCATCGGCAACGTGACGCAACGTATGCGGTACTACTGCTCCAATGCGTGGCTGGGCAGGACCTATGCGCAACGGACCGGAAGCACCAATCGGGAAGACTGAAAACGCTTCATCCGCCGTGCCGAAGCGCTATACGCCTTTAGCGCCGGCAAGCGCGGCGGAAAGTCCGGCGTATCGGACACTTGACGGCGACTATACAGGCTCGAGCGCATCTGTACTGGCCATTCTCGGCCCGGCTAAGTCGGACGCGCGGATCGCTCCTACCTGGAAATCGCCGACCCGGCACCCGGCGATCGCCGAAAGCTATTCGAAAGTGACTCCCTGGCAAGAAGGAATCGCGGGGGACTGCTCGAGCTAAGCCGGTAAACCAGCGCGGGAACTGCGCGGCACCAACTCGCCGCCCGAAGTCAAGGCAATACCTGCAACTACGCGACCGAGCGTGAATCGCTAGATTAATCGCGCCCCCACTGCCTTGCCCTTGACGGCGCTCGTAAAGATTCATGCCGGTGCTTGACGGTTCAGCTGGTATCCTCGTCGCGAGCCGAATTCGATAGGAATATGCAAAATCTTCGCGCGGCCGCTCTTATTGGGCCAAACTATAAGATTCCGTAGAACTTCAGAGTAAGAATTCGCGAACTCTCGTTGCCAAACCCATTTTTTGGCCGCTGCGTGGCGTACGATGCGTCCAGTGTCTAATGGCAAATCGAAATTGAGTGTTTTCTCGCCAGTTTCACCTACGATTTGGCACGGTAAACTTCGAATACTGCAGCCGCATCATGATTTTCGGGCAAGCTGGTCGAAGCCATTTCGTACAGCCCGGCGCACGAATTAAAAAGCGGCAGCGTTAAGCCGAGCCCGGATATATTCTCTGCAATTACTGAAATGTCTTTCGCAAACATCTTCAGGCTGGCCGTGGGCGGCTCGTATTTTCCGGACATCATCAGGGGCATGCGAAGATCCGACATTTTCGATTGCCCGGCACCCGAAGTCAGCATGTCATAGACCAACTGCCGGTCGAGCCCAAGCGCGTCGGCATAGGCGAGCGTTTCCGCGGCAACGGTATTGTGAATTGCAACCGCATGGTTTGCGACGTATTTCAAACGGCTGCCGGAGCCGAATTCACCGGCCTCGATAACTTTCTTGGTGAATAGCGCCATGTAGGGCTTGGCGCGCTCGATGGCGTCGGAGGCGCCGGATGCCATCATTACCAAGTCGCCCGCTGCGGCCTGGGCACCCGTACCGCTGACCGGACAGTCCAGCAAATGAACATTCGCTTTGGCAAGCGTGTCGCGAGCACCGAATTTGTCGGCAAGCGAGAACGTTCCTGTTTCCAGCACCACCTGCCCGGGCCTTAGCACCTTTGAAAGTATTCCTGCAACCTCGCGCAGCGCGGCGGGCGAGAGCAGAGCGAGAATTACAAGTTCGCAGTCAGCAAGCCAGCGCCCCGCCGCGCCGTGCGCAGCGCCTCCCATGTCCTCCAGGCGGCAGCGAGCGCTTTCGGAGGGGTCTCCGCCCTCGACTGCGACATCGGCGTCCAAAAGGTTTTTGGCGTACGCCGATCCCATGATGCCCAAGCCGACGATGCCTACCTTTCGCATAGCCTAAAACCCTAGAATTCGCTCTGCGTTGCCTCCGGCTACCAGCAACTTGTCCTTGTCGGAAAGCGACGAGCCGACGACATGGCCTACCGGGTCGTAGTCCGCCATGTCAAAGGGATAATCCGAGCCCATAAGAATCCGGTCTGCCCCGAAAAGGCCGACCAAGTATTCAAGCTGGTGATTTGTAAAGACGACGCTGTCAAAATATACGCGGCGGAGAGATTCAGTCGGAGGGTTCTTCAGGCGACCGCGGCAGTCCTTGCGCGCCCCCCAGGCGTGGTCGATCCGTCCTGAGTAGGACGGCAGGAAACCGCCGCCGTGAACGGCAAAAATCTTCAGGTCTGGCATTCGCTCCAGAACGCCGTTGAATACGAGGTAGTGCAGCGCTGTCGTAGTCTCCAGCGGGTTCCCGAGTACATTCGAAAAGTAGTACTTCTGAAACCTCGCGCCTTCGGTGAAACCGTTGGGATGTATCATGACGAATGCGCCGAGTTCTTCGGCCTTGCGCCAGAAGGGATCGAAGCGGTCGTCGCCGATTTCGGAGCCATCGACATTGGTCAATAGCATGACTCCCTTAAGGCCAAGGCGCATCGCGCGTTCCAGTTCGGCGGCGGACGCTTCAGGGTCCTGAAGCGGCACGGTTCCCAATCCGGCGAAGCGGTCGGGTGCGCCGGAAACCCATTCGGCCATGCCGTCGTTCACAAGCTGGCTGCCCTTGAGCGCATGCTCGACGGGCGACTGGTAGTAGCATTGCTGCGGCGGAGGCGAGACGAGCTGCTTGTCGATGCCTTGCCTATCGAGAACAGCGATTCGATCCAAAAGATCCGTCATGGCGACAGGTATCCGATCTTCGTCCTGCTTCCGATTCACTGCGCGAGTTTCGTCGTCGGAATGCTTGACCATCGCGATCATCATAATATCGATGTGCGGGATCATGAATTCCGTCGCTGCCGCTATATGGACATGGGCGTGCGCATCGACGGTAGTGGACGACACTTTGCCGGGCATGGCCTGATGCGATCGTGCCGCGGTCGGACCGTACCGGTTCAAGGCGTCGCCTAGCTCGGGCGTGTCTATGGTTGAATGAATCATTTCGGTGAATTCCTGCTCTCGTCGAATTAATGGCGGTGGCGGGCGGCGGTTCGCCGCCCAACCATTGAATTACATGTTCGCTGCAGCCCAGGCGTTGATCTCGTCCGCGACTTCCGCGCGGTCGAAATCGTCCGCCGCCTCGATATACGTGTCGTTCAGGAAGTCTTCGACCGGTACTATTTCGGCGATGCCCCCGGCGGCCTTCATCTGAGGTTGAATCGCGGCCCAGACATCGGCTTGCGTGTCTCCGCAACGCGCTGTCACCGAAACGTTCATGCCGATCGACATGTCGAGATAAAGTTGACCTGCCGCCTCGATCTCCCACTCCTCGGGAACGTTTTTCTTGAGGATTTCGGCGACGGCGTCCCGGTTGACGGTCACTGCGTGCATGCCCTTGCACCAGGCGCGAAGGAAGCCGGTCACCGCATCGCGCTTATCTTCGATCGCGTCGACGTTCATTGCGAAAGTATTCGCGGGACTCACAAGCAGTTCGTCCGGCGTGATCAACCTCGTGCCGATGCCGTTGGCGATGAGTGCAATCCAGTCGGGCGCGGCGCCGGAGATGGCCGAAACAGCGCCGTCGCGCATCGCGGCAGCCAGAGTGGGACCGCTTTCGCCCAGCACCACAGTGTCAACCTCGTCTATCGTGTGCCCTTTCGTGGCAAGCGCCGCTTGCAGGAATGCGCGGTCGCGGTCTGAAACTAGGCCGACGGTGGTTCCAACGAGGTCGGCGACCGACTGCGCGCCGCTCGCGTCGGGAACTGCGATCCCTTCCGGCGCATTCTGCATTACCTCGAAAACCGTGTTGATATCGGCACCTGCCAGCAATGCGTTGACCGTCTCGAATGGGTCGAGCATCGCAAGGTCGGCTTGGCCGTTCTGTATGAAAGCCACATACGGAATCGAAGTGTCGGACGGCAACAGGTTCACCGCCACCCCCTCTTCTTCGAAATAGCCCAACTCCTCACCCACAACCAGCGGAAAGAAGTTCGTGGAACGCGGCAGCGGATTGATCATGTTGACCGTCGTCTGCGCAACGGCAACGGCGGCCGCCAAGCCGCAAGCGGCGGAAATAGCCGCGGTACTTAGCACTTTAGTTAAAGTCATATTGAACTCCCACTTTTAGAATTTAGCTTCGCGTACCTTTTCCAGGCGCGAGCACGATTGCGCGAGGCGGCTGCCCTGCGCTCTTCCCGGCGCCAGAACACCGTTCTGTCGTCAAGGAATTCCATTGAATAGAATAGGATTAGCCCTATTAGCGTCATGCTAAGCAGAGTGGCGATCGAGGCGCCCATGTTCAGTTGGAACGAAAAGCGGCTCATCAGAACGCCGACGCCTTCGGTCGCTTGGGCGAATTCGGCTACGACTGCCCCGATAAGCGCCGTTGTCAGCCCAATCTTAAAGCCTGCAAACATCAGCGGCAGCGCGGACGGGACGCGAAGCATCCAGAAAACCTGCCTTTCGGACGATCCGAGGGAACGGAACAGTTCCTCGCGCTCCGTATCGGGCTGCGTCAAGCCAGTCAGCGTGTTGACGAATATCGGGAAGAAGGAGATGATGGCGGCCAGCGCCATTTTCGAACCCATTCCGAACCCGAACCACGCTATAATTATGGGCGTTAACGCAATGCCCGGCGTAACGTTGAGAACGACAGCGTACGGGGAGACATAGCGACGAAACGGTTCCCAAAGCGACGATCCGATTGCAAGCGCAACTGCGATGGCGGCGCCGATCAGGAATCCTCCTACGGCCTCGCCAAGCGTGATGAAGAAGTGCCGCCAAATCGTACCTTTGACGAAGTACAGTTCTACGATCGAGGCGCCGATAGACGAAGGCCTGGGAACCATGATCGAGGCGATCACGCCTGTCCTGACCAATACTTCCCACGCGGCAATAAGGAGGGCGAAGAGTCCGAGATGCGGCAATGCGCGATAGCAGGCTCGCAGCCATTGAAGTTGACCGAACGGCGCACTCATCTTAGTTCTCCCAGCGCGCTTTGCGAGCGGCGCCAACGCGGGCCATGCCAGTCTCGTTGTTCCAGAAGGCAATGTAGCGATCGAGCATTTCCATGCCCTTGAAGATCAGGAAACCGACTACTGTCAGCGTGAAGATGCAGGCAAAGGCGGAAGCCATGTTGAGATTGCGCGTATAGATCAGGATCAAACTGCCAATCCCTTGATCTCGCTGGATAAACTCGGCTACCAGAACTCCGGAAAGAGAGGCGGTCAACGCTAGCCTTTCGCCGGCCATGATCACCGGCACGGCTTCGGGCAGGACCAGTTTCGTCAGAATTTGAAATTTTGACGCGCCGAGCGAATTGAACAGCTCGAGTTTTTCCTCATTCACGTTGACTACGCCGGCAAGCGTGTTGATGAACGGCGCGAAAAAGCAGACTAGCATGATGATAGCGATCTTCGACTGGGCGCCGAATCCCAGTGCCGCGATCAATAGCGGAGCAACAGCTATCCGCGGAGTCGCCTCAAGCACGAGGACATACGGCTTGACGAAGCGTCTTGCCAGCGCGTTGAACCCCACCAGGCTGCCAAGCACGATTCCAAGAATCGACCCCGCTGCGAAGCCTGCGAAGACGAGCCCCAGGCTGACATAAAGATGGCGCCAGATATTTCCCTGGGTGATGTAGATGCGAATGAATGAATCAACTATTGCCGTGGGTCTAGGGTAGAATAGCGGATCCAAATAGCCGGCGCGCGCTCCGATCTCCCAGGCAAGAACGAGCGTCAGGAAAATCCCCGCGTGCATCAGGATCCTTCGCGTGCGCAAAGGTACGCCATTCCGGCCTTCGCCATGCATGGCGGGGGCGGGCATCAAAGCGCTCCAAGAGTTTCGCGGGCGTCTTCCACGAGTCGGTTGAATTCCGGCGAAGTTTGAACGGCCAATTCGCGAGGCCGCGCGAGCGGCACGTCGATCACTTGCGCGAGCCGTCCCGGCCTCGGGGTCATCACATAGACCTTGTCGGCGAGAAAAATCGCTTCGGCGATGTTATGGGTCACGAAAATCGTCGTCGCGCCGACTTCGCCCACGATTCGCAGCAGTTCAATATTCAGCCGCTCGCGGGTAAACTCGTCCAAGGCTCCGAACGGCTCGTCCATAAGCAGAACGTCGGCTCCCGTCTGCAGAAGCCGCGCCAGGGCGACTCGCTGCTGCATTCCGCCGGAGAGCTGCGCCGGAAAGGAGAAGGCGAATTCGCCCAGCCCGACCAGCTGCAGCAGCTCCATTGCTCGGTTCCTGTCGTCGGCCGTGACGCGCCGCTGGATTTCCGTCGGAAGCAGAACATTCTCGATCGCCGTTCGCCATTCAAGCAGCGTTGCGCGCTGGAACATCATGGCCACATCCTGACGAGGCGCAGATACTTTGGAACCATGGACTTGAAGCGACCCGCTTGTCGGCTCGATCAGGCCCGCAATCAACCTTAGAAGAGTCGATTTTCCACAGCCGGAAGGACCAACCAGCGAGACAAACGAACCCTTTTCGATATCGAAACTTGCATTTTCCAATGCCACGACCGTTCCGCCGGCAAAGGTCTTTCCTACGGAATTGCCGCCAACTACCGGGTCTCGAACGCGCGAATCAGCGGTTGCCATATCCTCAGAATCATTCGCCTTGAAATATTATGCAAGATCAAATCTCACATATCTGATATTTCAGCAAATGGTTCTTTACAATACGACAGGCATATTTTGCAAGCCTCTCATGATCTTGTCATGCGATTGCTTCAAATGCCGCGCCGAAGCGCGAATCGCCGCGCCCGCATTTCTGGAACGGATCGCGTCGACGATGGTGTTGTGATCCTCAAGTGCGTCGCTAATTGTGCTCGAATTGTCTTGATTGGCGGAAAGAGACACGACGCAGAGCCGATCGTAGTTGTCCATCAGGAGGCCCATAGAGCCGGCAAGCCGCGCATTTCCCGATGCTCTGCAAATTGCGCAATGGAATTCCCGGTTGTAGTCTGCAAAAGCCTTGGTATCGGACGTGCTCGCTACTTTCAGCCGCTCCAGCGCGTTGAGGTCGGCATCGCTTGCGCGAGCGACAATCACGCGAATCGCGCCCGCTTCCAATATTCCTCGGAGTTCGAGAATATCCTCCGCATCGGCGATCGAAATCGGAGCGACCTTATACCCCCGTCGCGGCTGAATCTCGACCAGGCCTTCAATTTCCAGACGCTGCAGAGCATCCCGGATCGGCGATTTCGAAACGCCGAACCTCCCTGCAAGCTCGCCCTCTCGGAATTCGATGCCGGGAGAAAGCGCGCAGGACATGATGTCCGATCGAAGCTGTTCGTATATCTGGTGGCGTATCAGTGAATCGGTCATTGCCATTTCTGATGTTTCAGTTTCATTTTTCTTCGGATCCTTGAAATGTCAATTTGATACCTTCGAGAATTGACGCCGCTTCCGGATATGACGATATCGATGAAAACCCGGCGAACATCGCTACATTAGCCGGCCGCTCGATCGGAAGCCTTTGAAAAATGTTCGGGACCAAGTGCTCGAAGGCTCCATTGTCTTCCTAATTCGCGCCAGCCGCCTTGACCCAGCGATAAGATCTGCCGGCGCGCTCAACATGTCCGACCGAAGGGAATGGCATGTGGTGGCCCACGATCTGCAACCGGTCCGCCGCGGCCATTTCCAGCACCTTCTTACGCGAGGCGATTGCCAAGTCCTTGTCGTCGTCGAAGGCGACCGGGCTTTCGGGATAGCCGACCGAAAAAACGAAATGGTTGGCCACGTCGCCCCAGACTAGCAACTGATTCCCCGAATTCTCGATCCTGTACATCATGTGCCCGAGGGAGTGCCCGAAGCCCGCCTCGGCCGTAATCCCCGAAGCAACCCTGTCACCATCTTCCAAAAACCGGAATCGTTCAGCCAGCGGCGAAATCAGACTGAGGAACATCTCGCGGTTTTGGGCTCTTTGGGGGGGAATATTGTCGCCCAAGGCCCATTCGTCGTACTCGCGCCGACCGATCATCAGTTCGGCGTTCGGAAATGCGAGATCGCCGGCCTCCAGTATGCCGCCGATATGGTCCGGGTGAACGTGGGTCAGCACCACGATGCCTATATCGCTTGGGCTAATTCCGGCTCCAATCAATACGTCTAAAAGGCGCCCGGCGCCTTTGTCGCGTCGGAAATGGCCGCATCCGGTGTCGAAGAGTACAAGCTCGGATCCGGTTTTGACCAACGTCGGAACGAAGTTGTTCACCAGCTTGTCCGGCGGCAAGTTTGCGGATTTAGCGATCGCGGCGACCTGGTCGTCGTCCTTGTCCAGCAAGAAGGGCGGGCGAATTCCTATCGTCATCGCGCCATCCAGAATAGTGACGACTTCGGCATCCCCTAGCGAAAACCGGTGCGTCGATTGGCGCGATGGCTGCTGATGATGATTTTCCGACAATACTCCACTCCTTAATCAAACTCGGATTCGAACTCCGGTTCCCGGCCGTGCCTTAATACATCGGCTTTCCGGCAATCCGCGATACATTCGCGCAAATTGAGATAATCGGCTATTTTGATTTCCTTGTAAATCGCACGCGGCGCCAGGGAAATCGACTCGCCGTTGGCGGAATTCGATCGAGACTGCGCATCGGGGCTACCTTCTTTCAGCAGGACTCGTTGCGTTCTATTTGTGCAAGGCCCATTCTCCGCTTCAAGACGAGCTTGGCCAAGTCAGATTCTGAGATTGTCCTGACGCCGTCGCGGCCTAGGTTAGCCGATTCCCGACTGCGAATCCAATTGTCGGAGCAGAACGCTAGAATCCGGATTTGCCGTTGGCCGAGCAGTCAACGACATGCAGGACTGGCTTTGCAGAACTTCCATCAATTGTTTTTATCCGAAAAAATTTTTCGTCAACGGCATGTCATCAGGCACGTCCGTTCCTCCATCACCATTACAATTGTCGGGAAATGATGGCTTTACATGCGGCAGTTCGTCCTTTACGGCCACGGCATGCAGCCAATTGTTTCCCATCGCTTCGGACTTCAACCGGGAATTTCGGGCGGATCGCGGCAAATTAGCATTGACGCGCTCGATCGATCCGCGTTCGCTGCCTAGTGCAAGGAGGACCAAATGCCACACGGCCAAGACCATATCGAAACGGCCAAGGAACCAGCCGCCTTCTCGGACTGGCCTGAAGGAGTTTACGAGGACATGAATGCCAATGAGCATTCCGGCGTCGTCGGATCGGTGCTGGTCTCCGAAACCGACCGGGTCCGCGTCTGGCACCTGCGCCTTCGGCCGGGCTACCGCTGTCCGTTTCACCGGCACGTAAACCCCTACTTCTGGACCGCGCTTACGCCCGGCAAGGCTCGCGGCTACTTCTCGGACGGACGAATCAGCGAAGCTGAACATTACGTCGGCGAGACGAAGCACTTCCACTACGGACCGGGCGAATACATGCTGCATTCGGTCGAAAATATCGGCGATACCGAGCTTGTATTTGCTACAGTCGAGTTCCTCGACGGCGCGAACGAAGCACTGAAAATCCCGGACGAGGTGCGGGCCGCGCCGCTTGAAATGGCCGCGGAATAAAATCAAGACAAGCTAGGGCAACTGCCGACGACATTACGCTTCGCATCGGCTCGGGCCATCCGCCTGGCGTCGTCTACGCCGGGCTGATGATCAGCTATTTCCAAACTGAGCTAAAGGAGCGCGTAGAGGCGCGAACCGACCACACGCTGAATTTCGTGGAAGGATACTCCAGCTCGGTCGTCAAGGTGACGGATGTACTCGAGGGAACGCAGAACGGAAACATCGACATCGGCGGAATCTGCTTCTGCTTCGAACCGTCGAATCTTCCTCTGCACGCCTTCCAGGTCATGCTGCCATTCGGTACCATGGACCCGGAAACCTCGCTAAGAGTCGCTCAGGACGTGTACGCCGAAGCGCCCTACCCTTCGGACGTCTTCGAAAACAAGTTCAATCAAATCCTCCTCTCGCGAATCGCAGACGGCGGATACAAACTCGGAACGTCATTCCCTTGGGACGATCTTTCGGATCTCGAAGGCCAGAAGATCGCTGGCGCCGGACTTAATCTGAACTGGCTTGAATGCGCAGGCGTTTCACCTGTCCAATCGTCGCTTGCCACAGCATACACCGATATGAAGACCAACGTCTACGAAGGCTGGATCATGTTCCCGTCGGCATGGGTGAATCTCAAGCTCTACGAACCCGTTCCGTTTTACATCTTGATCGGCTTTGGCTCCATGACTTGGCACGGGCTGACGATTAACGAGGACACTTATGACGAGCTGCCCGACGATTTCAAAGAGATCCTGCATGAAGTAGCGGCGGACTACGAAGAGCAGACAGGCATTGTAAACGCTTCAGAATACGACCGCCGTGTCGAGGAACCAAGAGGCATCATCACGGTAACCGAGATCGATCCAGATGCTCGCAAAGCCTGCGCGGAATCTCTCGCATCTTGGCCGCAGTCCATGGCCGACGATCTCGAGCAGCAGTGGCTGCCCGCCAAGCAGGTCCTCAACCTTGTCTTGGACCTCGCCGAGGCCAACGGCTACACTTGGCCCGTCCGCTACGAGATAAACTGGCACGAGACACGGGCGCTCCGAATTTCAGAGCGCCCGTGCTCGCACTCTAGGAAGCCTGCCGCATGCGCAGATCCAGCATAGTTCAATTTCTACTCGCCGTCGCGCCAATTTGGCTGGCGAGAAGGTCAGACGGTCGACCAAATAGTTCCTTCGATTGCCTATGAGCATCGTTTGATTAACGAAACACTTGACTCCGCTACTGATGATCATAGGCGCCATCTGGGCGTTCTTTCTTTGCTTCTTTTTCTTGGCCGACATAGTCATGCGGGCACTCAACATGCCGATTTCGGGCACGCAGGAGATCGTGGCCAACTCGGTCGTCGTTATCGTCTTCAAGCAGATCGGCTACGCCGTGCGAAGCAACTCAATTCTTAAGGCGGATTTCATTGTCACGGCGATGCCGAAACCTGCGCAGAAGGCGCTCGTGACATTCTCATTCATTCTCGGTGCGATGCTCTTCTTCTTTCTGATGAAGGCCGGCATTAAGCCGGCGCTAAGATCATTTGCCAACTGGGAATTCGAAGGCGAAGGCGCGCTCCGAGTGCCCGTTCGGCCCGCTCGATGGATGATAATCTTCGGCTCGGGGCTAGCAGGACTGAACTATCTCCTGCTCGGCATCGTCGAATTTTCGACTTGCGAGTCGAGCAAATGGATTTGTAGGCGCATTGTTCGATTTCGGAACCGCCGGGCTGATCATAGCCCTTCTACTCGGACTTGTTCTGCTAGGCGTTCACGTCGCCGTCGCGCTTGGCGTGACGAGCGCAATCGGGATTTTCCTAGTCACCGGCAAGCCGCGCATCGTCGAAGCTACGTTCGCGTCGACTTCTGCGGAAGCTCTTCGCGACTTCACCTTCGCTGTAATTCCGCTCTTTATGCTCATAGGTGAATTTATTGGGCGCTCCGGGGCAATTTCGGATCTCTACGTAGCCATTAACCGGGGACTCAAGCAAATCTTGGCGCGCCTCGCCATCGCAACTGCACTCGGGCATACGATTTTTTCGTTCGTTACCGGAGTCTCGATAGCGTCCGCGGCCGCATTCAGTCGAATCGCCTACCCGGAAATGAAAGCCCGCAAGTACGATCGAGGACTCTCGCTAGGCGCAATTGCAGGTTCTAGCTGCCTCGGGATGCTCATACCGCCGTCGGTTCTCATGATCGTATGGGGAATCCTCACGGAGCAGTCCATCGGACGGATGTTCCTTGCCGGCGTGCTTCCGGGAATCCTCCTAGCCACCCTCTTTATCGTCAATATCGTCGTTCGCGCGACGACTCGCCCGGAACTAGTCGGCGAAGGAGACGCCCATGTCGACCACGAGAAAATCCGGATTGAAGACGGCTTCGACAGCGCGCATGCGGATCTTGAAACAATCCCCTCTTTTGTATCGTTGATCAGCGCCATAGGCATTATTTTCCTCGTGCCGGGACGTATTTGGTTCGGCCTGTTTACACCTACTGAAGGTGCGGGCGCGGGTGCCGCCATGGCGCAGATCCTCGCGGTTATCAAGGGAATGCGCTGGAAGGAATTCCTTGCGGCTATTTACGCGGTCGGCAAAACAGCTGCGCCGATCATGATACTGCTTTCGACTGCCGCTCTCTACTCGCGCACGCTGGCCATGACGGGCGTTACGAATGCCAAACGCAAGTTCTTCGTGTCCAGCGGCCTGGATCCATTCATCGTACTCGCGATAATTGTGCTTATCTGGTTTGAGCTCGTCATGATTATTGATTCGATTTCAATCTTGCTATTGACCGTGCCGATCGTCGAACCGGTTGCTCTCGCTTTCGGCTTCGACCAAATCGCTTTCGCAATCGTAGGGATTATCGCCATCGAAGCAGGACTGCTGACGCCGCCTTTCGGTCTGCTTGTCTATACGGTCAAGGCCGCTATCGGAGACGACGACACAGGCGTTCAGAGGATTTTTCTTTCGTCGGTTCCCTACTGGTTCATCATGCTCTTCGCCGTTATGCTTGTCATCGCATTCCCGGGAATCGGCAACTGGCTCCCGAATCTCCTGATGAAAGGAAACGCAAATGCCCGCCTTCTGGCTTGCCCGCGCCAAAATAAACGATCCCGTCGAATACAAGAAGTATACGGACCAGATTCCCGGCATCGTCGCCAAATACGGCGGCAAAGTACTTGCCCGTGGAGGAAGGTTCCAAATAATGGAAGGCCCCGAGAAATTCGGCCGCTTCGCAGTGATTGAATTTCCGTCCTTTGAAGACGGCGTTGCCTGCTTTCTTTCGCCGGAATACGACGCTGCCGCGAAACACAGGCGGGAAAACGGCGCGGGCGAGGTCGAAACCGTAATACTGGAAGCCGGAGAATTCACAAAGTAAGGATAATTCCATGATCAAGCGAGTAATGATCGACCGCCAAGGCGGACCCGAACTCATGCAGCTTGAAAACGCGGAAATTTCGCCGCCAGGTCCCGAAGAGGCGCAGATTGAACAAACGGCCATCGGTCTTAACTACATGGACGTCTACCAGCGCTCCGGGCATTACCCGCTCGAATTGCCGAGCTCTTTGGGTCTAGAAGCCGCCGGTCGTGTGGTTGCCGTGGGCGAGAGCGTTTCCAGCGAGGTATCGATAGGAGATCGCGTAGTATACGGCGGCGTTCTGGGCGCCTATGCGGAACGTCGAAACGCGCCTGCGGCGCGGCTCGTTCCAATTCCCGACGGCATCTCCGACGAAGATGCCGCCGCCGTCATGTTGAAGGGAATGACGGTCGAGTACTTGCTAGAAAGAACATACAAGGTCGGAAAGGGCGACAGCGTACTGTTCTGGGCCGCTTCAGGCGGCGTCGGACAAATCGCGGGGCAATGGGGCAAGCGTCTCGGCGCGCGCATGATCGGCGTAACGGCAGGTCCCGACAATCTCGCGCTCGTAAAAGAATTGGGCTACGACGAAGCCCTTGACAGAAACAGCGAAGACATTGCCGATAGAGTCAGAGATCTTACCGAGGGCAGCGGCGTGCCCGTCGTATACGACAGCGTCGGCAAGGCGAGTTTCGAAGCATCGATTAATAGCCTCGCGACTTTCGGAATGTTCGTATCTTTTGGCGCAACTACGGGTCCGGCTCCCGATATCTCGCCCCACCTCCTCCAGGTCAAGGGATCGCTCTATTTTACGCGACCGACGCTAGCCAACTACGTAGCTTCGCGCGACGATCTTTTGCGTTCGGCAAACCGCGTCTTCCAGATGATGGAGGCGGGCGCCATAAAGGTGAACATCGGCCAGCGCTTCCGGTTGGCCGAGGTAGCCGCGGCGCACGCCTCGCTGGAAGCAGGCCGCACAACCGGGTCGACGATACTAATTCCGTGACCGGAGCGCGCCTATCTTATCCGCGGCGTAAATTAGGGGAATCGGATACATGACTACCCATCTTTTCTCCCGGGCTCCCGACGCATAAGTTTCCCGGCAACCGGCACGGCCGTTTCGTCGATTTCCCGGTTTCGTTTTGCTTCCATTTCGCGGAGCTGTTTTCGCGACCACGGCTTCGGCTTCGTTCGATCCCCTCAAGATATAGTTCCTTGCCATAGCCGGCGTGTTCATGTATTGTTCGAGCGGCGGAAGGATCGAGCTTCCAGCTACCGGACATCGCCTATTCGCGAAAGGCTCGACCGCGCGAGCGAAATCGCCGCGTGCCGGAACATCGTCTACCGGCGGCTGCCGCGATCCCCGGCCAGGCCGGGGCCTGCCGGTTCGTCTGGAACGAATTGCTCGCGCGCCGGAAGGTGGCTTTCGAAGCCGCCGTCGGCAACCTCCTTTTCGCTCGGCAAGCAATTCACCGAACTGCGTCGCGAAGTCCCGCGGCTTCCGGAATATTTTTTCGCCATTGCGCGCTACTACCCGAAGCGACAGACCGACGCGCGGACCGACGCCTTCAGGGGCGGCGGGCTGCCAAAGTTCAAATCCCGTCGCGGGTCGGCGCCTTCCTTCACCGTCCCCGACAACTTCTGCGTAAGCGGAGACGGGGTCGGCATCCCAGGGATCGGGCGGCTTCGCATTTGACGGCGCTGCTGCCGCCCCTCATCCGGAGGGAACGCCGAAAGGAGCGGCGGCCGGGAAGCTGGCGGGAAAGAGGCGCATTGCCGTCCGCTGCGAGGTCGATGCCGGGACCAAGCGCAACCAGAGGAAACTCGGTCGCCGGCGCAAGGGATCGAAACGGCGCGCCGGAACAGGGCTTCGCCTTCAACGCCCGCAACTAAAGCGGCCGAACCGAAGGAGCAACCGGAAGCGCCGGTCGAGCCGCCGACCGGCGAACCAGGCCGGCGCGGCGCACAGGTCTTGACTCGCTCGGCGAAGGGAACCCTCGAATATCCGGGAAGAAACGTCAAGCAAAAGGAGTGGCTGAACCGCGAGAGCCTGCGTACCGGGCGGCATGGCCTGAAGGCGAAGCTCGCCTGCAAGCGCAATATGGCGGAGGTCGACCCGGCCCGCCGCGGCCGTTTCGAATCGGGCGGTTTCGTCGAATTCCGGCCCCGGTTGCATCGACGGGAACGGAACAGCTGTGGGGAAAACCGTGGAAAGCCGTGCATAAATTGTGAGGAAACCGCTGAAATTATTCAAAGAGATCCTTGACTCGAAACATGGATGCTTTACCGCTGGACTTCGAGGCGGCCTACGACATGCTTCCCCCGCATTTCGTCTGACTTGGCCGGAAAATGCGTCGCGAGGAAACTTCGATCGGCTATTGCGATGCGGGCCAGACTATTCTTTGGCAGTGATCCATCGCAGCAGCTAGCACCTTCCCCGGCTAGTTCCAGGCATCTTGCCAAGCCTAAAACTGCGACGGCTTTATCCGGTAGCGCGCGAAGTTTCCCTCGTGGAGTCCCTAAATTTCGTTTTCAGCCACTTCCCTAAATTGGTCGCGTTCATCGGCTTCGACGTTGATTCCAGCCTCGGCGGCGATGCGGGAGAGGGCTGCTTTTTTGTCCAGCTGCTCTAGCGCGATAGTCTGGACGATTTCACGCATGGCTTCGCGATGCTTCATACGGAACGGGTCCGGCTCGCCAAGCGATTGCCTGACCGACGCGGAACGCTCGTAAGCCCAGATGAAAACGTCCTTAAGCAAATCGATCCGATTCAGTTCATACACACCGAGCATCGCTTCGGCATAGATCGTGACTGTCACGTCAGTGAATGAAAGCGGCATGAGGTTCGTCTTAATCATCGGATACGATCCAAATCGTCGGGTATTTTTTCATTGAAGCTTGCGGCGGGCCGTTTGAATTCTGCGTCGACAGCGATTGCCCGCGGCATCCATAGGCGTAAACCTCCGCGCATCGGGAATACTAGTCCGAAGCGACCGGAATCGTGATCTTTTTAGAACTGCGCCACTTTTGAAGACTGCCGATATTCGGCCATCGTGTCGCATCGGAAAACTTATTCCGACGGCACAACTTTTTGGCCGAATGCGGCGATCAGCGAAGTGTCCAAGTTAGCGAATCCAGAGTCTGCTGCCGCTTCCGCTCGATTTCGAGCCGCCGAGATCACCTCGTGCCTACGACCGTGCGCCTGCGCTAATTCTTCCATGAGTCGCATATCCTTCAGTCCATTTTGAAGCGATAAGCTGACATCCCCCGGGTCGCCTTTCGCGATCATGTCGCGAATAGGCGGTACTCGGTTTTTCGCTGCGCCGATCGCACCGGAGGAGTCCGCAAGGATATCCGCAGCCTTGCCTACCTCGATTCCGCGGTCAAGCACTAGGCCGAAAGATTCCCCAAGAGCGCTCCAATATACCATTAGCGGCAGGTTAATCGCCAATTTCATGGAAGCGCCATTGCCGATCGGCCCAAGATATTCGAGCCTGCGCGTTATCTTTTCCAATACGTGGCGCGCCGCTTCAAATGCCGCGGGCTTGCCGCCCGCCAGGCCAAGCAGCCTGCCTTGCCTCGTAGGACCGATTGTTCCGCCGACAGGACATTCCAGAAACTGGCCGCCTCTACGCTCGACCTCGGCTTCAAGGCTTTCCGTCCGTTCGGGTGAGGTCGTGCACATCTCCACGACGACTCGACCTGCGAGATTCTCGGACAGAATTCCTCCGCCGCCAAAGTAAACATCCTTAATCGCAGCGTCATTGGCCAAAACCGACAAGGTCACACGCGAGGAAACCGCAACTTCCGACGGCGATTTCGCGACGCGGACCCCTTCCAGATCAACGATCTTTTCCGGGCTGCGATTCCAAACAACTAATTCTGCGCCGTCGTCAATCAGCCGTTCGGCGATCGCGCGACCCATGTTTCCTAGCCCGATTAGTCCGATCATACTTGGCATCCTACTTCGTTTTCGAAAACTGCGAGCCAGGCATTGAGCGCAATCCGGCTGTAAGAGATAGCGAATTCTTTGAGAATCGAGGTGTTTTCGTAATGATTTGAAATCCGGTGTCTCCATCTGGCTAGGGCATTACCCAAATTCGCCGCAGTATCGTTGTAGCATTTTCGCTCGGAAACTAGAGTTTGCCGTTAGTGGAACGGACCGCGCCGGCTCCCATCCTAGATCGCGAAACTGTCAATTCTGAAATTGCCGGTCGAACCGGCCTAGTATAGAATTTTGGCCGTATGAATTTGCTCAAATGCCGCAATTGAGGTTTAATTGCAGATGGCAGCGACATGGACCCGAACGCGATCACTCGGCCATACCGCATCGCGCCATCTTGGGAGTCTCAAATTCAAGTCCGGTCAACGGAGACGAACTGACCGCCAAGACTGCAATTGGGTTGCCTTCCTCTAAGGCTTTCATGAACGGTCTCGGCCCTGGCGCAAGGCCGACGAGCTAGCAATAGCAAATGTCAGACTTCCGCGCATCGCAATCGTCGACTTGAACGAAGCCCGAGCATCCCGCAAATCGGCCGCCGAAGCAAGCGCGCCACTCTCTTCTCGGCGGCTAAATCGATTCCTAGAGGTTTCAAGTCTCTGCAACTCATCTTCAATTCCAGCCCGCCTCTGCTGAAGACCTACCCGGCACAAGCGGGACCTAGGCGAACATGTCAGCGGCAGAGATTCCGATATAGGGCAAGCGAATTTCGCTGTCCGTCGGCACGTCGAACACGTTTATCGTCATGGAAATCAGCGCGTAGTACCCGCAAATTCCTACAAGATCGACCATGCCTCGCATCCCAAGGATTTCAGAGGCGCGGGCGAAGGTCGAGTCCGAAACCGCGCGATCTCGCTGCAGTTCGACCGTAAATTCAAAAACAACCTCCATTTCGGGATCTGTGAAATTCGGGCGTTTTCCAAGCGAAATCGACTTGATCGCCTCCTGCGGAATCCCGGCCTTGGCGGCCAGAGGAGCGTGTTGGCTCCATTCGAATTCCGCGCCCCAGATCCGACCCGTAACTATAATCGCCAGTTCCGAAAGCCTTGGCGGCAGGCTACTGTCGTAGCGAGCGAACTGCCCCAGATCCTGCGCCCTGTCGGCGAGCGCAGGCGATTGCAGCCACACTCGCAACGGCCCTTCGACGCTTCCGCGCGGCCCCGCAACGATCCGGTCCCAGACGCTCCGCTGCTCGGGAGTAAGGTCGCTTTCAGTGATTTCGGGATGCCGATTCATACGGCAGGCCTCCTTTCTGCCGCTATTTCGCGCATTCTGCCCTTCAAATACACGAGTGGTTCGGCATCTCGCGTTCCGAAATCAAGGATTTCGCCAATTACGATCTGGTGATCGCCGCCTTCAACGATACCGTACTTGCGGCATACAAAAAATGCCATTGCGCCATCAATGACCGGGACGCCGTTCCGAGCCCTCCATGAATCGACGCGAGCAAACTTGTTCTCCAGCGGCT
Source organism: Albidovulum sp. (assembly GCA_028823855.1). Taxonomy (GTDB): domain Bacteria; phylum Pseudomonadota; class Alphaproteobacteria; order Rhodobacterales; family Rhodobacteraceae; genus JAPPFL01. The sequence continues at coordinate 23,674 of JAPPFL010000041.1, read as the reverse complement.
TGGCGAATTGCCATGCAAGATGCTCCTGTTCGCGGCAAAGCACGTTGACATTGAATGAATCTTGCGAGTGGAACCAGCGTGCGCTGGCTTGTTCGCAGCCTATAGAGAACAGCAGCAGCGCCGGTTCAAGGCTAAGCGATGAAAAGGAGTTCACAGTGATTCCCGTAGGAGATCCTGACCGATCGAGGACTGATACCACGGCAACGCCGGAAGCAAAGCATCCAAAAGCGTTGCGCAGGCTACGTGTTAAGTCCGGCCGCGCATCGAGAGCGCCTGGTTCCATTAATTTTTTCTTTATCTTGATCCCTGATCTTGCCGACAATATAAGGGATGCATTCTATCTAAGAAAATGATATTTTTTATTTTATTCATCAAAATAAAATATAATTTCGATGGCATCGCCCAAAATCAATATCCGCAGCCTGCAGGCGCTAATCGCTGTCTACGAGGAGCAGTCCTTTAGCCGTGCGGCTGAGCGCGAAAACGCGACGCAGTCGGGAATGTCGACCCAAGTCAAGAATCTGGAGATTTCCCTGGGTGCGCCTTTGCTCGAAAGACGGCGCGGTTCTGCCGACCTTACGCCCGTCGGGCGCGTTGTTTATGAAGACGGAAGGCGAATACTTCGCGCGCTATTCGAACTTGAACGCAAGACCGAAGAAGTTAAAGGCTCCGTAACCGGCAAAATCAAGTTCGGTATAATTCCCAGCCTTACGCGATCCGTGCTTCCAGGCGCAATGCAGCGATTCCGGGAGGAATACCGCCAGATCGATATTTCCGTATTGGAGGAATATTCCTTCTCGCTCATGCGTCGCGTAGCAAAAGGCGATCTCGATTGCGCTGTCGTTCCCGCAGGCGATGTACTAAACGGCCTAACGGCGAAATATTTAGCGACCGACCATGAGGTGCTTTTCGGCGCGACGACCCTTCTGCCGAACCGACGGCACCTGGATCCGGTTCGGCCCGAAGACCTGGACGGGTTGAAACTTATTATGCCTAGCCCGCGCAATATTCGTCGACGCTGGCTTGACAACTATTTCGAAGCGCACGATGTCAAGATTCGCGAGGTTCTGGAGATGGATGCGATGCTGGCGACATTGGAATTCGTGTCGCGAACCGATTGGTGCGCGGTGCTGCCGTCAGTGCTTTGCCATAATGACATTCAAGGCGAAAGGCGCAAACTTCACCCGCTTTCCGAGCCGGGCATCGCGACGGACTACATCGTCGTCCAAAAGTCAGAGAAAGCGCTATCGCGAGCGTCCGCCATTTTTCTGGAACATCTGCGAAACGAAGTAGACCGATTGCTCGCGGAATGGAAAGCGGCAACTCTTCGAGGAAAGGCATGCTGAAAATTGGAATTGTCGGCTTTGGCTGGTGGGGACGGCATATCGCGACGCGCCTGTCGCGCCATGGCGGTTTTAAGTTGCTGGCGATCGCCGACAAGAACGAATCTGTCCATGAGGGGATTTCCGAACTTGGAGCAACACCTGTTTCCGATCTGGACGACATTCTGTCGCTGCCTGCTATTGATGCGGTGGTCCTAGCATCGCCCAACGACCTCCATGACAGCCAAGTCGCCGCCTGCGCCGCCGCCGGCGTCAACGTGTTCTGCGAAAAGCCGCTTTCATTGACTGCCGCCGGCGCAAGGTCTTCGGTTGATGCATGCAACAATGCGGGCGTGCTTCTCGGCGTCGGGCACGAACGCCGGTTCGAAACCGCCATTCAGATACTGAAAAGAGCTCTCGATGCCAATGAACTAGGCACGATTATGCACGCCGAGCTTGCCTTTAGCCACGACAAGCTAAAGCACCATGTCCCCGGTAGCTGGCGTACCGTCAAGCGATTCGCTCCAGCTGCCGGCATGGCGCAAATGGGCATTCACCTGACGGACCTGCTCATTTGGTTCTTCGGGCCGGTAGCCTCGATCCACGCCATCGCCGCCGACCGAGAACTCGGTTGGGAAACCGGCGACATCGTCACTGTTCAAATGCAGTTCAAAGCCGGAATGATCGCTCAAATGCAGGCAATCTTGAATACTCCGCATTTCCTCCGAACGCATGTTTTCGGGTCGCGGGAGTGGATCGAAATTCGCAATGCTACTCATCCGGACACGCCGGGCGGCGAGGTGCGCATGACGAGGTATCGCAATAACGAAGACCAGGATACTAGCACGTTCGATTGGAACGATACGGTTACTGCAAACCTTCGGAACTTCGCGGCCGCCATTCGCGGCGAGGAACCGTACCTGATTTCCGACGAAGAAAAAGTCCACAACATCGAGGTGCTCGAAGCCATCGTCCGTTCAGCGGAAACAGGCGAAGCTGTTCGCCTTTGAAACGGGCATTCACGAGAAAGGCCTGGAGATTTTACTTGCAAGGCTACTAGCCGGACGATATTTGAACGTGCTTCGGCTTGTTGCTCAATTCGCAAGATTAATGTCCGTCGGCCGGAACGCTCTTTCCTCTCGGCGACAGTTTTGGGCGCACGGCGCTTCGAATTCGAGGTTTGCCGGCAATGATGGCTCGTCGCGCGTCACGGTACCGAGCATCGCGACAGTCGGGCAACGAACGCCTGGCGTCGAAGGCGTCCCGGAGGCTTTCGCACGCAAATATTCGCCGGACGACCGCTTAGTTTTCGGCGATGGTCTTCGCCGGCATGTCCGGATGGATCACGAAGGTTTTCTCTTTCAGCCTTCCGCTTTCGCGCCAAGGTTTTTCAAGTGACTTTCGCGAATCTGTTCCCCGTCGGGAACATCGTCAACGCGGTAGGATAAGCATCGCGCAAATTGTGACTCTACGCCTATGTCATCGATAGCATCAAAAATTTTCCGAGATTCTTGCAACAGAAATTTTTTAAAACTCTTCGCTTGAATTCCAAAAAAAATTGCGGTCAAAGGCTTGCAGAAATCCTAGACCGATTTAATCCGTTGAAATTCCGTTAAATTCTGACGGCATGTCACTTTGGACGCGTAATTCACCTGCAATGCAATGATCGGCTTTTCTTGGTCAGGTTCGCAGTCTTGCCATTTCGGCGCAGTACCAGTCCCCTATCTCGCTCGCCGTCATCCATGCCACGTCATCGTACGAGCAAATGTGGTCGAAAAGTCGTTCCAGGTATCCAATGCGATGCGGAACTCCGGTGATGTAGGGATGAATTGAAATCGCCATAACTCGCGCATTGTCCCTTGCTTCGTTGTAGAGACGCGAGAATTGCTCCTTGCCGCGGGTCAGAAACACATCCGATTCGTGATTCTGCAGCGCGAACACCGTGATGTCATTAAGTTCGACAGTGTACGGGATCGTCGTAATGGCACCGAACGGCGTATCGATCTCCTGAGGCAAATCGTCGATCACCCAATCAGCAACGTATTCGATTCCAGCTTCGCGAAGCAAATCGAGCGTCTCTTCCGTTTCGGTTAATCCGGGACTCTCCCAGCTTCGAGGACGCTTGCCACAGAATCTCTCGATCGCATCCACCGCTTGCGCAATTTCACCTCGCTGGTCCTCAAGCTTGTGCATAGGCCCTTGCAGGTAACCGTGCCCCATGAATTCCCACCCGGCATCCAGCGCCGCTTCCGAAACTCGGGCGTAGGACGTGCAAACTTTCCCGTTAACGGCAAACGTTGCAGGGATCCCTCGGGCTACCAAAGCCTCGTGCTGCCGCCAGAAACCGGCCCGCAACCCGTACTCGTGCCACGACCAATTCGGCACATCGGGAAGCAGAGCCTTCCCCATGGGAGGAGAGAGGACCGTCCTAGGCATAGGAAGTTCGATCCTCCATTCCTCGGCATTGAGAATTACCCAGACCGCTATTCGCTTACCGCCCGGAAGCTTTAGTCGCGGCCGGTCAACGATTGCTTGGTAGGGCACCCGATCCGTTATTGCCATGGCTCAAACACCGAGAAAGCTTGCAATCGCCCGGTTGAACTCATCCGGCTTGTTCACATTTGCGATATGGGCGGCATTCGGAATTTCAACGTAGGAAGCTCCTGGAGTGGCGTCGGCCATCTCGCGCATAACTGTCGGCGGTGCGCCGGGATCATCCGAGCCGCCGACGTATAGCACCGGCAGCGCCACCTCGCCAAGCCGAAATAGATAGTTCAAGTTTTTAAGTCCCCTCGCGCAGGCGATGTATCCGCGATCGTCGGTTGCGACAATCATAGCGCGCAGCCACTCCGATGTTTTCGGTTTAACTTTCCGAAATTCGGATGTCAGCCACGTGCCCAACGTACCGTCGGCAATAGCTTCGGTCCCGCCATTCTCGATCTTCGCGATCCGCTCGTCCCACATGTTCCGGAAGCTAGCGGGGGCATCCGCGCGCGCGTCGGCAAGAACCATCCGTTTAAATCGATCGCCGTGTTCGAGGGCCAATCCCATGCCCGTCATCGCCCCCATGGAAAGCCCCATCCATGAAGCATTCTCAATTTTCATTCGATCCATTAGCGCAATTGCATCGCCGACCAAATCAGAAAGGCTATACGGACCCTCCGGAGTTGAACTCTTGCCGTGCCCTCGCGTATCGTATCGCAGGATCCGGTATTTTGCCGACAGGGTTGCGATTTGCGGTTCCCACATCGAAAGGTTAGCGCCGAGCGAATTCGAAAGAACGATCCAAGGATTTCCTTCCGTCCCGTCGACGCAAGTGTTTAGCGTGATTTTTCCTAGATCGATAATTGTCACTGTGCGGCCATTACTCTTGATTCGGCTCTGTTGATCATCGGCTTCACTTTCTCGGCGGTCAGTATCATGGATCGCCTGGAGAGATCCCTGTCGGCCCAGTCCTTGCCGGCTAGGAGCAATGTCCCGAAATCACCAGTTTCCTCCCGGAATTTCAGCAAATCGTCGGTTACCTTGTCCGGCGTGCCCCAGATGATCAGCCGATCGCAGATATTCTCGATGGTGACTTCTTCATCCGGCTGGTCTCTATATTCCTTGAAAAGGTTTGCTCGGCCCATCTTGATCAGCTTGGTGGCAAGCTGCCTGTAGTAAAAAACGTAGGGGCTGTCTGGATCTGTCGCGTACCGCCGCGCCGTGTCGAGATCGTCGGCCACGAATACCGACTTCGCTACGCGCCAGTTTGCCGGATCCGCAGGGCGGCCAGCTCGGTCGCAGCCATCGACATATTTCGGCCAGTGCGTGGCCACCCATTGGGGCATTAGGAAGTTGGCGCTGATTGGATCCCAGCCCCGGGCCGCCGCCTCGGTCACCCCTTTCGAAAACGGCGCGACGGCGGTAACGATTATCGGCGGATGCGGCCGCTGCAGTGGCGTCGGCATGTATCCCTGGCCGATTTCGGGCATTAAGGTGCGTTCCGTCGAGACGTTCCAGAACTGTCCTTTCAAGTTGTACGGCGCATCCGTTTCCCAAATCTTCAGCACCATGTTGATACATTCCAGAAACATGGCCTGGCGGTTGGAATCCAGATTTCCGAAAACTTCGGCATCCGATGCCAAGCCGCCCGGCGAAATGCCGAAGTTGAAATTCCCGTCCAGCATGTGGTCGAGCATTGCTATCTGGCTTGCCACCGTCGCAGGATGCGTGTTCGGCATGTTGACCGTTCCGGTTCCGAGCCGCATCTTTTTGATATCCTGCGACAGCGAAGCCAGGAACATTGCGCAGGACGTGATGTTCTCAGAGGCATCAGTTATGTGCTCGCCGACGTAGGCCTCGACGAAGCCAAGTTCCTCGGCGAGCAAAAAGGCTTCGCGATCTTCTCTCAGCGACTGCCGCCAATCCTTGCCCAGCGCATGGATCGGCATGGTGAAAAATCCAAGTTCCATTTGCAACTCCTTTTGCCAGGCCAGTGCTAATGCGGGCGGAAAATAAAGTAAAATTATTTCAATTGACTTATAGCATCACAAATAGTGATATATGAATTTTCAAATCGGGTTAACGCATTTTCCGAAACCGCTGGTCATTCCCGCAAAGTAGCGACTCGTCGGGTTAGGCAAGGGCGCGATGCCTAGGGCAGCGGCAATTCCTTGAACGACCGGGGCAATTTGCCGGCCAGGTTACGTACTGTGCTTGTTGATAGATTCAGGTCGGAACCGCGGGCGTCGTCGTGGATCATGAGGCGGAGCCAACGGACAGGACAAAATGCCCAAAATACGAATCGCGAAAAAGAAAATGGTTCGAGCCATTCCAGGCCCTCGCTCCCGCGGTTCAAATCCTACCGAGTGCTTTGAGTATGCGTTCCGGCGTCATTGGCATTCGCCAAATCGAGGCATCAAGAGGCCTGAGGGCATCGTTAACCGCATTCATGATCGCGGCGGGAGCGCCGCCCGTTCCGGCCTCGCCTGCGCCCTTCGCGCCAAGAATCGAAGTCTTCGTCGGGGTTTCGACATGCTTCACGACGATATCCGGCATTTCGGCCGCCATAGGCACGAGATAGTCCTCCATCGTCGCGTTCTGAAGCTGACCGTCGCCGGAATAGATGCATTCTTCGTAAAGCGCGCCGCCGATACCCTGCACAATGCCGCCGCGCACCTGCTCTTCCACGAGCCTGGGATTTATTGCGCGCCCGCAATCCTCGACAGCCCAGAAATTCAGTATTCTGACAAGACCGGTTTCAGTATCGACCTCGACATGGGCCGCCATGGCTCCATTGGTAAATACGAAAGGAAAGCCAGTGACCCGGAAATGCCGCGTTGCAACCAGTTCCGGATTTAGGTCCGATGGAAGCTCGTTGCCCCGATAGTAAACCGTTCGAGCCAGATCGCTTAAGCTAATGCGCGCGCCGCCGCCGTCGACGATCATGCCTTCGCGGATGTCGAGTGCCGAAACCGTCGTCTGAAGCATTGAAGCGGCGACTTCGAGGACCTGCTCCTTCAAGGCGTGCGCCGCCAGCAGCATCGCTTCGCCGCCGATCCCGGCCCCGCGCGAGGCCCAAGTACCTCCGCCATATGGCGCGGTATCCGTATCTCCCGTAGCCACTGTCACCCGTTCGATCGGCACGCCGAACACGCCTGCCGCAATCTGAGCGAGGATCGTATTCGTCCCCTGCCCCTGCTCGGTGATCGAAGACGAGATCCTTAACCCCCCACCGGCATCGAGCCTCAGACTTGCACCGTCCTGGCTAGCAATCGGTGCTCCGCCGACGCCGTAAAACATAGGCGACGGGTTTGTGACTTCCACCATGGAGACGAATCCGATCCCGCGATGGATCCCGTTCGCGAGAGCTTCGGCCTGGGCGATGCGAAGGCCGGAATAGTCCATCGTATCGATCAGTTCCTGCAACGTTCGCTGGTGGGAAAGGTCATCGAGCTTCATGCCGGCCGCGGAAGTTCGAGGGTATCCGTCGTCGGCCATCAAATTGCGGCGCCGAACCTCCACCGGGTCCATTCCGATCCCCGCCGCGGCATCCTCCAAAAGGCAGTCCGCTATCGCCATCGCAATCGGATGTCCGACCGCTCTATACTGGCACATCATGTTTTTGTTCTGAAACACTACCCGTCCGCGGGCGCGGTAGTTAGGCAAGACATACGGAGCGCCGGTCAGGTTCAGGACCTGGTTCATTTCTATCGCGCTCGTGCGAGGATACATAGAATACGGGCCTATTCCCGATAGATCGTCGAATTCCAGCCCCGCGATAAGCCCGTTCCGCTCCATCGCGATTCGCGCGTTGACCACATGGTCGCGCGCGTGGATGTCGGACAGGAAGCTTTCAAACCGATCCGCCACGAACTTGACCGGTCGACCCATAATTCTAGCGACTGCGGCAGTGGCGATCTCATCCCCGTAGGTGTGGATCTTGATGCCAAACGATCCTCCCACGTCGTGAGCGACAACGCGCACGTTTTCTTCGACCAGCCCAAGATGCTTGGCCAAAATGAACTGCATCATGTGCGGCGCCTGACCAGAGTACCAAAAGGTTAGCTTGCCTTCCGCCGGATTGAATTCGGCGATCGCCGAGCGGGGTTCGAGCGTGACGCCCGTATGGCGACCGAAGCGAAACGTGCGCTCGGCCACATGAACATCATCGCGGGAAAATGCAGCATCGGTGTCGCCAACTTCGACAAGACGTTCCCAAGCGAGATTCGTTCCCAATTCCGGGTGGATTACTGGCGCATCTTCGTCAAGCGCCGTTTCAGCGTCGCAGGCCTCGGGAATCGGGTCCAGGTCCGCCGCAATTAGTTCAGCGGCGTCTTCCGCCTCCCCGCGAGTGCTTGCGACGACCATCGCGACAGGCTCTCCCTGCCACCGAGCTCGGTCGACTGCGATCGGCATTTGAGGCGCGCTTCGAAGACCGGCGAGATGGGTCAGAATGCCGACATAGGGCTCCACCACGCCGATCAAATCTTCCCCCTTGAAAACCCGGACGACTCCGGGCGCCGTTTCGGCTTCGGTTGAATCGATATGAACGATTTCAGCGTGAGCGTATGGCGATCGAAGGAAAGCAGCGTGCAGAGTGCGCGGAAGCTGAATATCATCGACAAAGCGCCCTCGGCCTTCGAGCAAGCGCCTGGCATCCGATCGCGAGACGGATTTGCCGATGTAGGCATTCGGCTTGTCGAAAATCGTCGCCGGTCCGGTCATGCTCCCTCTCCGCTTTCGATCACCGCCGCTATCGCGTCGACAATCGCCTGGTAGCCCGTGCAGCGGCAGTAGTTGCCTGCCATATGCGCGCGAATCGTCGCTCGGTCGCTGCTTTCTCCCGACTCGATGTACTCGAGCGCGGACACAAGCATTCCGGGCGTGCAGTAGCCGCACTGCAGCGCATTCTCCGCCAGGAATGCCGCTCGTAAATTTTTGGCGCGGCCCATGCCGGCAAGGCCCTCAACGGTTACGACATTGGCGCCGTCGGCTTGAACAGCTAGCATCAGGCAACCGCGCACGGCGGCGCCGTCGACCTCGATCGTGCAGGCGCCGCAAACGCCGTGTTCGCAGCCCAGATGACTGCCCGTGAATCCCGCCTCGGTTCGAATGAAATCGATAAGGTTCACGCGAGCGGCGATGCTGGCGGTCACCTGTTCGCCGTTTATTTCAATAGTAACTCTATGCAGCCGGCTCAAGGCTGCAACTCCGCCCATGCGCGACGCAAAACGATTCGCGCAAGGTGACGCTTCAAGTCGGGTCCGCCGTGCAGGTCGCCATGGAAATCGATTTCCTTCAGAGACCCCTCGGCCGCTTCGACGGATGCGGCGTTTTCGCCAAGGATTCTCTCGGCGCTGAATCCGCGAACGGGTCGATCGGAAACGGAAAAGAACGCGATTCTTGGCTCATGATTGCGCCGAGCTATTGCTGCGCCGGCCATGGCCCTGTCGCCTCGGCGACGAGCGACTTCGTAAAACCCGAAGGCATCGCCTGGCGCGGCTGTCGGAACATCGATCGCAATGACAAGTTCGCCGGACTCCAGTGCCGATTCGTAATATCCTAGGTAGAAATCGTCCGCAGCGACGGAGCGCTCTCCGTCGCGGGAGGCCAAGCGAATCGTCGCGCCGAGCGCCAACATCACCGCCGGCATTTCTGTCGTTGGATCCGCCATGGCGATACTGCCGCCGAGAGTACCCCTGTTTCGGATCGCCGAATTGGCGACATGGGGAAGCGCGCTAGCCAATAGCGGCAGGCGCGCCATCAGTTCCGCATTCGACGCAAGATCAGAGTATCTGGTCATTGCCCCTATGCGCGCCCGATCAGGTCCGATTTCGCTACCGCGCAATTCATCGAGCCCATTGAGATCCACTAGAATATCGGGCCGAACCATTCGGAAGTTCATCATCGGCAGCAGGCTCTGCCCCCCGGCTAGCGCGACGACGTTCATGTCGTCCCGCGACATCAACTCCAGCGCGTCGGTCAGGGACGCCGGACGCTCAAAATTAAAGTCCACCGGTTTCATCGCTGGGCCCGAGTTCGCTCAATCGGGTCGTCTACACTGCGCAAAGATCTGCTCCGGATTAATCACTGGCCGATACGGAACTCACCAAATTATTGGGCCCTTGAAGGTCAGGCGCATTCTCTTTCTAGCAATTTCCGCATGAAACGCCTCCGGTTATGGGATAGTCCTTCGCTAGGCAAGCGAAAATTTTTGCAGACTGGTTTTCCGCCGTCTCGGCATAATCGCATGATTCGAACATCATCCTCGGCGCCGGCATTTCGAGGATTCTTCGAATTGCCCCCGCTAGAGTCTATGGACATATATCCGAATTAGAATTCACTCCGCGGCATTCAAACGAATCTGGCGAAGCCCGCTTCGTGCGCGTTTGATAGCTTGCAACGGTTGATCCGCCAGCACGCGCGATTGCGTTTTTAGCGGTCTTAAAGACTATTTCTTGGACGAATTTCCGCGAAGCAAAATATTCGGAAAGAGACTCGCCAAATCCAACACGCGACGAAGTCGACTAAACGGCCCAGCACAATTCAAACCCCGACCGTTTGGGGTTCGGACAGCCAAATCTGAACGCTCAACGACACATCTCCCTAAAAAATCGTGAGCGCCGCAAAGATGGTCAAGAAAATCAAATCCCGTGCTCGCGTGTAGGTCTCGAGGAGAATATGCATTGGAATCGCCAGGAACACAAAATGTTTCGCGGCGACACTCGCGATTTCCGTCACAGGGGACGCGCCTCTCCGGCCGCTTTCTCCCAGGTTCTGGGCACGCATGTTTCAGGAGCGCCGCAGGATTCTCCTTCAGCTTGCAGAACCTGCTCGGTCGCCTGCCTACCATCGTTCGCAGCCATCCGCCGCGTTATTCAAACCGTTCCTTTACAGTTGCCTTTGCAGAATCTTCGTTTCCTCCCGATCCGGCGCGGCTCCGGACGAGTTGAAGACGTCCCAGATACCGGCGACGGTCTTGCATGCGAACCTCGGTTCTTCGACACCTCGATGCCCCGCCGCCCCTCGCCAATGCGGTGTTACAGGTGTTGCCTTCGACCAATTTTTGAGCGTCGGCACGCTGTAACGATCGTAGTTTCGATGCCCGATCGCTGCAGCCGCGCGCGCCCCTCTGAATGGTTCGTCTACTGCCTTGCGGCGCCAGTCCCATCACTCAGGGTGAACGTGGTGGCATGCCATTTCCATACGCCGAATTCGCGTCGGCTTTCCTATCGCCAGTTAGCCCTGAGCACATTAATCTGCAAGTATTGTCCGCATCGAACTGGTGGCTCCGGTCCGAGCACCTGTTGCGGAAGTTAACCTATTGACTATCTTGAAAATGTAACCAACGCTGAATGCCTACGACGATTCGCGGTTACTACAGCACAACGGTATACTAGTTCACCCTGTTCTAGAACATATTGTGAACAGATTCGTCGAAATCAGAGGGAGGAAACACAAATGAGTATTGTAAAGACTATTAGAATAGCACTTTTGGGTGCTGTTTCGGCAGGCGCGCTGGCATTCGGATTTCTTGCTGGCCCAGCTGCTTCACAGGATAGATCGATAAAGGTTTGGTTCGGGCGCGAGAATTTCATTCCTGAAGATCAATTTGCTACATTCCATGCCGAAAACCCCGATATCACCGTTGAATTCGAGGTTATCCGCCTCGAAGACGTGAACGCGCAGCTTGTTCTTGCTATGCGGTCAGGCAACGCGCCTGACATCGTGCAAATTCGCGACCGCGATGTCGGACAGCTCGCCATCAACAATGTGGTAAAGGACTTCACTAGCTGGATTGAAGAATTCAAGAACCGATTCCCGGAAACCTACGAACAACTTTCTCCGCTGGCTTGGACTGGCGCCTCGGCTCCCGACGGCAAAATTTACGGAGCGGCCGTGTATTCCACGTCGATCTATCTCGCCTATCGAACAGACTGGCTTGAGGAAGTGGGCATGCAACCGCCCTTGGAAACAACGGACCGCGTTTTGGAGGCAGCGCGGAGAATAACTGAAAGCGGTGATAGCCGAAAGGGTTTCAGTCTGCTTGGATGCTGCAACGCTCCGACATGGGAACTGCCGCTTTTCCTCTCCATGGGCGGCCAGATCATCGACGGGGTTCCCCAGATCGACAACGAAATCGGCATTGAGTGGATAAAGTTCTATCAGACGCTGATGAACGACGGCAGTGCGCATCCGGATACGCCATCGTGGGATTCGGGCCAAATGCGCGCAGCCTTTATCGGTGGGAGAGCCGGAATGATGTATGAAGGCGAGCACATCTATGTCCCGACCGACGAGCAGATGCCGTATGGGGAAGGAAAGTGGGCGTTCGAAAGGCTTCCGACGCGTACCGGCCAGGAAGGGCCGCATGTCCAAGCTGGATATGCCTTTCCCTTTATCGTAACTACGGGCAACGAGGACGAAGAGGCAGCCATGTTGGCGTTGGAATATCTGGCACGGCTGGAATTCGCCAAACAGGTCTCGATCCGTTATCAGCCTACAACGAACACCGCTGTTTCGGAAGATGCGGAATACCGGGCGGCCAAACCTTGGGCCGTCGATGTGGCACCGATTGCCGCAACCATGGTTACGATACCAACCCATCCGACTCGTGCAATCCAGGTATACGACGTACTTAAAGACCTTCGCGACCGGATGGTAGCAGATCCGGGTGCCGACGCTGCAGACATGGCTTCGGAGTATCAAAGGGCGCTGAATAGTGCGGCCGGCCTCTGATTAGGCCAAGCAATCAACGAACCAGATGTGATCTTCTCACGCGAATTGAGAGGGTCACATCCTTTCGAAAAATAGGAAAGCTGCTTCGGCAGAATGAGCACGGCGCTTCAAGACTCGGACATCTTGAGGTTTGGCGGACGGGTTTCGGAATTCGGCAAGAGTCTGACGCCGTATAGTTTAGTGATACCGGTTCTAGTTTTTGTCTTGGGTGTTCTCGGATATGCGGTCGGCGGCGGCCTTGTCTTGTCCTTGCACGAAACCGGCATCTTCCTAAGCAAGACGTTTGTCGGTTTCAAGAATCACGTCGCGATTTTCAACGATCCTCGGTTCCAGGGCTCGCTTTGGACAACGGTCGAGTTCGCTATCTCGTCAATTGTTCTCGGCATAACCATGTCGACTGTCGTTAAGCGCACGCTCTACGATGTCGGTTTCAGCCGCAGCTTTTCCGTGGGCTCAGCCTAGTGGTTCATCCAGTTTGAATTGCAGGGTAAAGCGATTTTAGCTAGATCCTCGCATCCTCGGCAGTGAACTGCCATTCCACCTTGGCATTCGCGGCGTTTCGGCGCGTTTGCCATGCGTCGACCTCCCTCTTCATGAAGGCCTGGTTCGGGATTCGGCGTTCAAGGCATTGACGCGACATGACGCCGATTCCGATTTCCGCCATGTCCGGCCAGCTTCCGTGCCCGGGCGCGTATACGATGTCGAGCCGAGACTTGATCCGGCGGGCCTCCTCCGCCTCCCGGGGAGGGGCATGCCTCAAAGAGAGAGGCCTTGCTGTGCCTGTCAGGGTTGTCCACGGCCAGCGCGACGCTCCTTCCGGGGAAGTCCTCTTCCGCGATCTTCCTTATCCGCCCGGCCCGGTCCAGCTTCGCGCGTCGGTCGGCGGCATCCGCTCGGCGCCAGTTCTCGAGCGGGGCATAGAACGCGTACAGGCTGGACACGCCGTTGCGGATGCATTCGAAGTCGCGGATTTCGGGGCGGCCGGGCCTGGCTTCGATCGGCGCCGCCGCTTCAAGCGTCCGCCGCTTGCTCGTCTCGTCCTTGCAGACCGGAACCTCGTCGTCGGCGCAGTCCTTGCAGCGGGCGTCGCGCACGTCCTCCATCCTGCCGGCGAATTCCGCGCCGCGCCTTGCGGGAATGCCTGGCTCCGGCGCAGTCCCCCTCATCCGCCGGAAGGAGAATGCGGGCTCGCTTCTTGAACTCCTTCGACGACTTGCCGTAGACGAGCGATTGCAGGCGTTCGCGGTCCTCCGGAGCGAGGGCGACCTTGTGTTTTCTTTTGCCTGTCATCCGAATTGCCTGTATTCCGCCTGAAAGTTCCGGCGCGATCCGGAATGCCGCGCCGCATTCGGGCCATGGCCTCGGCTTGGCAAGCGATTCAAGACCAATGCTTGATAATGGGGACGATCTGACTTTGCAGCTTCCATCAGATGCCGCTGCCACTCCTAGTACAAGAATCGTTTATGGCTTGAGGCCCGAGCACGTCAAGATTGGAGAACCTCAATCGGGACTAGCTGCCGAGGTAACTCTTGTGGAACCCTCTGGCTTTGAATCGCGCTTGCATGCGAACATCGGAGCGCACGTCGCGCGTATTATTTCCTCTGTGAGGTTGGAGGTTGTGCCGGGCGCCCAAGTAACGCTGGTCCCGAGCACGGGGCGCGTGCACCTGTTTGACACTCAAACTGGAATGCGCCTATCATAGCATTGTTCCAAAAAGAGGAGCGAGAAGTTCTCAGGGGTCAATTGGATTTCCGGCCGATACAGCAAAGGGCTATCCTCGTGCATGAACTAATCCCTGTCTAGGCCGAACCGCGAGTTGCTCTCGCAGTTGAAAGCGAGCGTCCTGGGAATCAACCCGACGAATTGGCGGCTGGGCGGGCGCTGGTTGAAATTTCAATGAGAACGAACAAGAACCACTAGACGAAAAGTCGTTGAATTTGAGTTGGCTATTTGGCTTAGGGGCGGTGCCATCCTTTCCGATTATTCCAAGGCAATTCCCGCTATTCTTGATAATTCCTGCAAATTTTTTGGGCTTTTTCGGAGTCCGTTGCCTGCGAATTGGAAAAAATTAGAGAATGTGCAGGGCAAATTGTCGACGGGCCTAGTCGAAAATCGACCATTCGCATTCGGTCGCAAAAAGGCTAGCGTACGCAAGCTTAAATCGACGACGACTAATTCAGTATTCGCAACGACTAAGATCCCCGCCGAGGCGGCGAGCTTCGCGGCCGGTCGTTCGCAAAACCGCAAGACGACCGTCATCCCGCACTAGGCTCGGAAGCAGTTGCGCGGCGCGAAGAGCTTCGTAAATTCTGTTGGCTTGGCCATCACCGTCTCTCGCTGGGGCTTTTGGATAGTCCAACGCGCTGAACTATAGGCGGGCCATGCGGTCCGCGTGGTAGTGCTGACCGAATTTCTGTCGCTACAACGAGATTGCCAGAGCCTTCGGTCCCGATCCCGGATTAAGCCACCGACGGCATGGGTTCCGACAACCTACTCGGCTGCAACTGCGTTGGGAAGCGGACGTTCGACGAAGTAGTAGGGATCCTTCAACTGTTTGCGAATCGCGGGGATCATTTCGCGGTAGCAGGCCCAGACGCTGGGATAGACGGGAGGGCACTGATCCTTGATCGCCGCATGCAGCGCGGGCAGTCTATGAAACGGCACCATCGGGAACATGTGATGCTCTATGTGGTAATTCATTTTCATGTAAAGGAACTCGAATACAGGATTGGTGTAGAAAGTTCGGCAGTTCTGGCGATGGTCCTGGCAGTTTTCCTTTAGTCCTGCATGCTGCGTAATATTGAAGAACTGGGGAAAGAAGCCGCCGTAGAAGCGGGGGGTGACTACCAACAGGATCGGCAGCCAGCTTTGCCAGATAACGGCGGCGCCCGCAGTAGCCGCCATGATCGCAATATAGGCGCGAGAATTCCAAATCACCTTGCGCAGTTCGGATTCCGGTATGAAGTGGACCCCGTCGCCCTCGATCCGCCCGAACGCATGCATGAATATTAGCTTGAGCAACTTCAATCCCGAAACCAGGAATATGAAATCGAATATCAGCCTAGCCAAGTCGGCCGGCGCCATTACGGCGATCTCGGGGTCGCGACCAACATGCAGGGTGTCTGTATGATGCCGCGTGTGGCTCCAGCGCCAGTAATAGGTTTCATGCAGAGTCATGAATCCGTTGACCCAGTAAAGAAAGTCGTTCAACCATCTGATCTTGAACGGGGTTCCGTGACTCAGCTCGTGAGCCTGGTGGTCTGACATCGAATACATTATGCCATAGAAAAGTAGGAACGGCAGGGTCCACCAAGTGCCCCAAGTCAGGACGGCGCCAACTCCGGAACCGATCAGCAGCGAGCCCCATAGGATGAAATGAACTGTTGCTTCGCGGTTTGTGCGCTTCATAAGCGCCTTCATCTCTTTGCGAGGAATCGCGGCGGAGAACCATTCAGCCGCGACCTCGTCTTCGAAATGGTCCAAGTCGAGCGGACAGCGGTTGTCCGCATCGCCGACCAGGACATAGCTCTTGGAGAGTTGTTCTGGCATTCTCCTCCTCCCGCCGCGTCTTCCGGCTCTGAACCCAAGGCTATTTCCAATACCCGCCGCCTGGCCTCCCCGACCGGCGCCCCGGCTCCACCGCAATTCGCACATTGCGCCCGGTTTCGGAGCGGGTGCGGGGAAACGACGTCTGCGCCGCGCGAATTGCGGCCAAGTTCGGCGTCGAATTCCGCCGGATTAGTCTAGCCAGTTGTATTTAATGGCGCAAGAGTCCGATAGGCGCCGAGAATTGAAATTCGCAAGGCAATCAATGAAGAGCATTGACTGCCGACAGCGATTCCATTGGGGCGTTTGAACTAAAGGCTTGGCCTCTCGGATGGAAGGGAAGCGTTCCGCGTACCAGCGGCAAGGTCGACGGGAAACTCCTTTAGGCGGACGTTCATGGCGCGCTCGCCGGTCAGACTGCGGTTCGGAAATTGGTTCGGCTACGGAAGCCGGTTTCCAATTTGATTTTGTTTCGGCCCTGAGAACCGATCGAAGAGCATTCCGACTTGTCAAACAAAGGCCGTTTCGATTCCGACAGGTCCAGGGCGGCGGACCCCGACGGCGTGTCGAATTGGCAGGAAATAATCGCGCGCACGAAATTTCCAATCCAGCCGCGGATCAAGTTCGGCAAAGCGAGCAGGCTTTCGCGGCATCGTTTACAAGACCGGCATCTCCGGCTTGGACAGTACGAGTTCCGCGCGACGCAATTGTAAAGCGAAACCTGGCTGGCGCGGTATGGCATTGGGATACGGAACTCGAAGCCCCTGAAACGAATTTATGGCGCGCGGGTGGCACCCGATCGTGCGAAATGAATAAATTGCGTCTAGGGGTCGGCTTGCTGGTCGTACCTCACCAGCAGCTGCACAAACAGAAATACTGCGGCAGCGCCGAAGATGACTGCCCAGAATACGGAGCCGGACAGGAATTCTACGAGGGTCCAACCTGCGCACACGGCGACGATCAGAACGCGCACCCACAACGGCCTCAGGACCGGGGACCGGATATCCCAGAAATTCTTGCGCTTATTGCTCATGCGGCGGCCGCGTATTCGTCGCCCGTCCTCGCGCCAGTGATGTAGGCAACGACATCCTCGGGGCTAATTGCGTTCCGATCGAGGTTGGCGACGATTCTTCCCCTCCGGAAGACAACGATCCGGTCCACAAGATCGAAAACCTGCCGCATGTTATGGCTGATGAGGATCAACGGCTCGCCCTGTTCCTTAAGGTTGCGGATGATGTTCTCGACCTGCGCGGTCTCTTGCACGCCGAGCGCCGCCGTCGGCTCGTCCATTATCGTCAGTTTCGAGTGAAAAGTCGACGTCCGCGTGATCGCCACGCATTGCCGCTGGCCGCCGGACATGTTGCGGATCTTATTGCGGATGTTGGGTATTTTGACCGCCGTCCTTTCCAGCCCTTCCAGAGTTGCCTGCCGCATGGCACCGTACGCCAGAAACTTGAATGGTCCGAGGAAATTCCATTTGGTGGTCTCGCGTCCCAGAAAGATATTGTCGGGCACGTCCAGATCATCGGCCAGGGCGAGCGTCTGAAAAACCGTTTCAATGCCAGCTTCGCGGGCCTCAAGCGGACCGTTGAAATTCACCGGTTCGCCGTCGAATATTATTTCACCCCTCGTACGCTGCTCCACAGCCGTAATCTGGCGGACAAAGGTCGATTTTCCAGCACCGTTGTCGCCCATGATGGCGACGTGCTCGTCCCTCCGCAGCGTAAAATTGGCTCCTTCAAGGGCATGCACGCCCCCGTAGTACTTGGTCAAATCGCGGGTTTCCAGAATTAGGTCGCTCACTTTTCGCCTCCATCAAGTCCGCGCCGCCGCGCGGCGTTGCCGCCACTGGTCCAGGATAACTGCCGATATGATGATCACTCCCTTCACCATCTCCTGATAGAAGGCGTCTAGCCGCAGATAAGTGAATCCCGAAATAATGACGCCGAAGATCAAAGCTCCCAAAACCGTGCCCACTATCGACCCGCGTCCTCCGGCAAGCGATACGCCGCCGATGACGGTCATGGCAATGGCGTCAAGTTCGTACATCAATCCCATGCCGGCCTGCGCCGTGAGGTTCTTGGAACTGAGCACCAGGGCCGACACTCCTGCCAGCATGCCGGCTATCGCGTAGATCATCACCTTGTGCCTGTTGACGCTGATCCCGCTCATCCGCGCCGCTTCCTCGTTCGAGCCTATGGCGTAAGTGTGCTTGCCGTAGACAGTGTATCTCAGAACGATATGGAAAAGGACCGCCAGGCTGACGAAGATCACGACCGGCATCCACCCGCCCAAGCCATTGCCGATAAGACCGAATTCCTCGGTGGGAAACGAGACCGGGGCGCCCTTCGACCACCATTTGGAGATGCCTCGCGCGGTGACCATCATTCCCAGCGTCGCGATAAATGGCGGAATCCTAGTGTAGGCGATCAGGAATCCATTGGTCGCTCCCGCAGTAATGCCGCAGGCGAGCGCAACGAGAATTGGCACGATGACAGGTAAATCCATGGCCCAGGGCCCGAAAATAGCTTTCGGATTCGGGTTGCCGTTGACCAGTTCGGTCTGCGCGAAACTCATTGAAATCATGACCGACGCACCGACGATGGAACCGGGCGAGAGATCGATTCCGCCCGAAATAATGACCTGTGTGGATCCAAGTGCGATTATCCCGACTATTGAAACTTGCAATATGATAATTTTGATCCGCGCCATGTTCAGGATCGTGCCGTCGCGCTTGGTGTTGAAGTCGAATAGCAAGCTTTGGTTGTTCATGTACGGAAGGAGCTGACCCAATAGCTCGAAAATCCCGATCAGCAGGATCAGGGCAAGGAACACATTGATCTCGTTCGGCCAAGCCATTCTGGACTTGTCAAATGCCAAGCCGCCTGTTCCATACACGGTTCGGTCCGCCATTTCTTTCCTCTGCTGATAATTCTCCTGCGGATGCGTCCGGCGCGGGCTGCAGCCCCGCGCCGGACAAGCGAAGTTGAATGAACTAGTTCTCGGACATGAACAGGTGCATGTTTTCCGGCGTAACCAGCTGGAACGGAATAGTGATCAGCCGCGGAACATCTTCGCCGCGCGCCAGCGCCAGCGCCGTGTCGAGACCACCAATGCCCTGACCGGGAGCATCCTGGAATACTGTGATATCCAGATCGCCTGCTTGCATCGCCTGCAATGCGTCCTGGCTAGCGTCGATGCCGGCGACGATCACGTCGTCCATGTCGATTCCTTGCGCCTTCATCGCCTGGATCGCGCCTATTGCCATTTCGTCATTGTTGGCAATCACGGCATCGAAGTCTTCGCCCGAACTGAGCCAGTTGGTCATCAGATCCGCTGCCTGGTCGCGATAGAAATTCCCGACCTGCAGATCGATTTCGGTCATGAAGCTGCACATGTCCATAGCGACCACGTCCCGGATATCCTTAGTCCGCTGGATGCCGGCGGGGTGCTGAAGTTGACCTTGCAGGATGTAGTATCTTCCTTCGGCACCGGATGCGCGTAGCATCTGGCAGACAGCGAAGGTTTCCAGAGTTCCCGATTCGGTCTCGTCTGAAGCGACAACAGCCTGATCATCCGGCAGCGTGTCAAGGTTGATCGGGTAACGGTTGACATAGACCAATGGAATACCGGCGTCGGACGCGGCGTCGGTCATTGCCTGGGCTCCCGAAGCATCGTGCGGGATTATCATTATCGCGTCAACGCCCGATGCGATGAAGTTGTTGATCTGGTCAAGCTGTCGAGCCGCGTCGCTCTGCCCGTCTTCAATGATCAGATCGACCCCGATGCTTTCAGCGTATTCCGCTGCCGCCAAGCGAAGAACAGTGAGCCAGTTGTCGTTGAACTCCGACATGGCAAAACCGACGGTCTGGCCCACGGCGGCAGTCGACAGCAGCGATGCAGTGCAAGCGGCAACAATTGTCTTTTTGATTTTCATGATTTTCTCCTATGAAAACGGTGTCCGGCACGCACCATGCTTCTGCCGGAATTGCCTTGGATTGCAAGGCGGTATCACCGGACCTCCTGCGCCGCATGGACTGCCAGACAGGTACGGATGAATTTCAGCGGCGCGCGCAAGTCGCGGAACGGAGCGGACAAGGCAAGAATGTTCCGCGAGCTTTCACGCATCGATTCCAGTCCGTTACAATCAGCGCCGTGCAATGCCGCGCTTCGATCAATTCTCGCAAGCCAGTACTGTGAATCGGCAAGGACTGCAATTTCGTTCGTCGTACCGTTCTTTGCCGGCGACTTTTCGGCTTCGCGGCAAACTTCCCGTATTGGGGCCCGCCCGGAGAAGAATTCTCCGATCCCGACAATGAGCTCGCGAAATGCACCTTTTGCGATTCTTGGATTTTTCCGGCTTGCGAGCGCCTTGGTCTCGAAGACCGGTTTTCCATTCGGGCGAAGGAACGAGGCTTCAAACCCAGCGGGTGTGGCGCCGCTAACAATGTTTAATTCCTTCAGCAAGGAGAATGATCCCCTGAATAGTCGGCAAAGGCTCGCCCAACCCTTCCAGTTTCGCACTCGACGTCTTCGTTTCGGCGGAAAGAGCGATTGGTTTCGCCAATGCTTGATTTCACGCCGCTAGTCGGTCTTTTACCTGCGTTCCGGGGTCCAACAGTTCGGTCGTTGAACGTTCGGACGAGGCTAAACTCAAGAATTCGGCACTCTTTGTCGGCGGCAGCCCAAGCATTCGAATCCGGTGCCGCTTCATCGATCCATCGATTATCAAGCTTGCTTAGGGGATCCGCGTTTAAAATCGAACTCTCAAAAGAGAGGTTCAGCAATTCGCTACGGTTGACGCGCGACGCAGACACGCGATTGTTTGCCAAAGGCAAAATCAGATTCCCCTCGAGATGTTCCACATGACGCTTGGAGCGAACATTAAATGCTGAACATGATAACGCTTATCAATCGTTTCGGTCAATTCTCGACAACGAAAAATCAGTATTTTTCTCCTTTCGGCGAAACTACCGGAATCCAACTAGAAATTAGAGGGCGCCAGTCGAGAGTCGAAGCTTGTTCAAGACTTGGATCCCGACAGGCTCGAACGCCGGGAGTTGCGAAAAGGGTCGGTCAAACGACGCCCGGCGGAATTGTCGCCTCGGCTTCAGGCGAGCTTGAAAAGCGGAGAGGCATCGCTATTCAACGCTGCGAGGACGTCGACCGCCGTAACAAGCTAGCAGGCATCTAGCGCCGTTTCACAAATCCCAAGCGATAGTCGTCTACTTCGACAGAGTTCTCGCCCTCCGGAGAAGCGGACGGAATCGTCGCGAACTGCGCCTGCATGACCTAGGAAATTAATGTCGTTGGATCCGCCAAAGTTCGATTTGCGCTTGACTTAGTGCGGAAGATAATTTTCAGACGATTTTTTGCAAAGCTGTATTTTCGGGAAGGGAAATGCCAAATCTAACGCGCGACGAAATTTACCGAACGGCGGAACGCCTTTCGAACCGCCACCGTTGGGGTCCGGACGACCAAATCGGAACGCTCAACAACATATCTCCCGACGATATCGTGAATGCAGCAAGGCTGGTCAGGAAAGGCAAATCCTTTGCTCTCGGGCTAGATCTCAAGGAGAAGATTCAATCAGGGCTTTTTGGCGGACGCTGGAATTTGATTCATCAGATGCTTGCTACCGGAACTGATGCAGTGAACGGCGAGCAGGACGGAGACGGAAAGGCATATCTGCGCTATGCCGACGATGCCATCAATGTTCCCTGCCAGGGGTCGACACAGTGGGACGCGCTCTGCCATATCTTTCTCGACGACAAAATGTACAACGGCTATTCGGCAACGGACGTGACTGTAAACGGAGCGAAGCGGCTGGGAATCGAGCATGTGCGCGACAAGATGGTCGGACGCGGCGTTCTTCTTGACATCGCTAGATGGAAACAGGTTGACAGCCTTGACGACGGCTACCCGATCACCTGCGCCGACCTTGACGCTTGCGCTGCGGCACAGGGCGTAGAAATCCGCAAGGGCGACTTTGTGATCGTGCGCACGGGGCACCAGGAACGTTGCCTCGCCAATAGCGACTGGACCGGATACGCGGGCGGCGACGCGCCGGGACTCGCCTTCGAAACCGCCACGTGGATCAAGGAAAAGGACATCGCGGCGATTTGCGCCGACACCTGGGGCTGCGAGGTGCGTCCGAACGAGACGGAGGAGGCGAATCAGCCTTGGCACTGGGTCGTGATTCCCGCGATCGGGATTTCAATGGGCGAAATCTTCTATGTAAAGGAACTGGCGGCGGACTGCGCCGAAGACGGCGTCTATGAATTCTTTTTCGTAGCTCCTCCGCTGCATATTCCCGGCGCGGCAGGATCGCCCATCAATCCGCAGGCGATCAAATGATGCCGGTTCTCTGGGGGCGCGCGAGTTCGGTAAATGTCCAAAAAGTCCTTTGGACTCTGGCCGAGCTTGAAATCGAGTTTGAACGCATAGACGCCGGCTGGACTTACGGTCGTACAAACACCGAGGATTTCGCGGTCATGAATCCCAACCGGCTGATACCGGTCTGGCAGGAGGAAGGCCTGACGCTTTGGGAAAGCCACGCGATAGTGCGGCATCTCGCGGCGAGGCGACCTAAAATCATTGGGCACGGCCCGATTGCGGACCAATGGATGGAATACGTCACTTCTACTCTTCAGCCGCCCTTCATTGGCGTTTTCTTCCAAAAGGTTCGAATGCGGCCAAAGGAACGTTCAGAAGAAGCATTGGCGGCGCACGCCCAAGCGCTCAACAAATCTCTTGCGATCATTGACGCGCGACTCGCGAAATCCGGTTGGCTGGATGGCGAGGGCTTCTCGACGGCGGAGATCGCCATGGGAGCGCCGATGCATAGGGTATTCGATGTCGATTGGCCGCGAGGGGATTTCCCGGCGATTTGTTCGTGGCTCGACCGCCTGCGGAAGCGTGCGGCGTACCGGAACACGGTTATGACCTCCTACGAAGAATTGCGCGCCTGAACTTCGCGCAGTACCGACGGAACCACTTCGGTTTCGTACATAACTGTTTCAATGTCGGCAAGGCTGGCCCCATCCCGGCTGACCGGGCGGTCGGATACAAAAATGAGGCGACCCAGCCTCAGCCCCGTCTCATAGGCCGTGCCGCAGGCGGCGACTCGTTCCTTGGAAAAGGTCTTCAAAACCTGCTCGAGCGGGGCAATTGAAAGACACCTAGCCAGCGTCGGTGCATCCGCTGCGGTCCGCGCGCCTCCCTGGCGACATAGCCCGGCCCGCCGGGCATCCATTCGCCTCGTACGCTGGATCGAACCTCTTTCGCAGGAGCCGATTCCGGATCCGCTCTGCAAGCCGAGACGGGAATTTTCTACCACAACTCGAAATAAAAGTGGGAAGTTCTATCCAAAATGGTTTCAGTTACGCGCCATTAATCACTTTCGGTATTCAATTCGGCAGATCCAGATTGTTTGAAATGGCCGAAAAGGCGATAGAATTTCTCATGAGCGCACAATGCGCAAAATTTGGCATTCTTTGGAACGCGATCATTCCGGCAGAATTTGGGGGTCTTAGAGTTTGTTCCTAAAGTAGCAATTGGCCTCGAGCCATGGTATTCCATCA
>JAPPFL010000023.1 GCA_028823855.1 Albidovulum sp. | reverse complement strand
CACGTCCGGCTCTGTGGGGGACGGGGCGTCGCAAGACCCCCGTCTACCCGGCCACACCCGGCACGTTCCACCACATTTCGGACCAGCACCTTGACCGGTACGTTGCGGAGTTCGAGGGCCGCAACAACATCCGTGACATGGACACGATCGACCAGATGGCGTTTCTCGCCCGTGGAATGGTCGGGAAGCGGATCAAGTACGATGATCTGGTTGGCAAGGCGGGAGCGACAACATGCAGGGCCGCTTCCTGCCCTACCGGAATCTCAAGAAGGACAACGGGCTTTCGAGTGGGGCGCGATCCTAAGCCGCCAGCTTCGCCACAAGATATTCCATTCCCCGATTGCCCTTGATGCGGTTGCACGAACTGCACAACAGTTGAAGGTTCCCGATGTGATCTGTGCCGCCGCTGTCGCGGTCGATGATGTAGTCGACTTCCAAGTGCCGCGCTTCAAAGTGTGTCTTGCAGCCTTCGCAGTTGCCTTCCTGCAATCCGTAGAGCGTAGGCTTGTGGCTCCGGTAAAACGGCAGGTCGCCAAGGTCCGTGCGCCTAGGCACGTCTGCACGGCAAACAGTCTTGTGCGTGAACAGGCTCAATTCTTTTTCCAAGCGAGACTTAACCAGTTCCTCCGCCTTTGGGGATAAGTCTATGCCTACCCATTGCCGCTCAAGGTCTTCGGCAGCAATGCACGCGGTTGCGCACCCGCAGAATGGGTCAAGCACCATGTCGCCCTCGTTGCTGCTGGCGGCGATTATCCGGCGCAACAAGGCAAGAGGCTTCTGCGTCCTATATCCAGTGCGTTCTTTGGACGAACCTGCCAAGATGGAAATGTCCCACACATCGCGCCTTGGAAGTCCCTTCGTCGGTTCATCGACAATCAGTTTTCGAGAGCGCGATTCAGGGTCTAGAACCTGGGTCTTGCCTTTGAACCGCTTGAGGTAACTGTCGCTCGGCGGTTCGAACTCTATATTGAACGTGAGGTTTTCTGCCTGAGAGTAAAACAGAATGACATCATGCATTCTCTGAAAGCGCGGTTGCTTGGAAGGCCATCGCCTATAGGACCAGATGACTTCATTCTGAAACGCGTTGCGACTGAAGACCGCGTCCATCACGAGCTTGAGATAATGACTCATTGTTAGGTCGCAGTGAAGATAGATTGAGCCTGTCGGCTTCAGCAGCCGGTGCATTTCGAGAAGCCGGACTGCCATGTAGATCAGGTATGACTTGTCGCTCTTGGTCATGGCAGCCTGGATCACGCGCCACAGCTTCGGATGCTTGGCCTCAATCAGATTCAGCCAGGCAACGTCCACGTCGTTCAGGGACCAGGTATCCTTGAACTCGGCCTCCGCCGCTTCTGAACCGATGGGCGCGGCGTAGTTGGCTTTGGAGTTGAAGGGGGGATCGAGATAGATGAGGTCGACGGATTCCGAGTTCATCCCTCGCATTATGGGGAGATTGTCGCCCGTCCAGATCGTCTGATTGGCCCAGTTGGCTTCATACCGCTTGGGTGCTTTTCTAGCTTGGACTGATTCTCGTTCATTTGAAATGCTTCCCGTTGTCGCGTTGTCGCCAAG
Organism: Albidovulum sp.; assembly: GCA_028823855.1. GTDB lineage: Bacteria > Pseudomonadota > Alphaproteobacteria > Rhodobacterales > Rhodobacteraceae > JAPPFL01. Next base: position 11,317 of record JAPPFL010000023.1, on the reverse strand, counting down.
TTAGAAGGAACGCGGTCGAAGGCAAGGCCACCAAACGGCTCATAGCTCATCCTACCATAACGCCCTCAAAGTTCGCGTTTCGGGGCATAGACCTTCAAAAGCAGAATTTGTCGAATTTCAACCCCGGCCGCAATTAATCTCTACGTTGTTGCCCTCGCCAAGAACCACAATGGCAACATTCTCAGGGCAAGATTCATCGTTGTCGAACAAGCTGATGAGCCGCCCCACCCATTTCCAAAATTCTTCCCCAGACAACACCCGAATATACACGAGCACTCGCAACGTCTGAATGGCGTGAGGGATCGCAGGGGCGATTGAAAGATAAGCAGTCACTGCGGAGTCATCCGGATAGTCAGGCTGAAAACCAAGTTCTTTCGGTAAAGGCCAATCATGAGTGAGTGACCAGTCATCAGGATCCTCCCATTTGGCATCAACGTTCTCCGAACCAAATTCTTGGGCTATTCGCTTCACAAGATCATCAATGGCGTCTCGTGCCGGATCGGGCGCTTGGGCGAATGCGGATGCGGCAAACGCCATCAGCACACACGCCGCAAACACTGTCTTCTTCATGGTTTCCTCCGTTGTATCAGTTTCGCTTGAACCGGCCGCCTTGCGCCTTTCAGAACGATTGAAGGTTGGAACCGCCGTAGTCGACATAGGTTGTGGCCCTGATGAGGCCTTCGCTCGCGGTGAGCCAGCTGCATGCTTCGCAAGTGCCGTCAATGGGAGTTCGATCGGTCAATCGGCATTGCCTCAGTTGTGCATTGGATTCCGCAAGGGTGATTGTCTCGCACCGTTCCTGAGATCTTGGCTGCACATCTGCCATCTGTCTGGTGCAGGACGGTCCTGATCCGCATGTCCTTCCGGCTTCGATTGTCGTGACACCTGATGACAGTTCGGCAAGGCACCAGTCCTCCATCACCTTTGCGGCGGTCGAGACGTCTTCAACGCGGACTTACACGCAGCGTCTTTCCTCGTTGTGCGTGAACCTGCAGGTTGCCCATTGCTCGGCTCTTGCCGTTGTGCCGATGATTGCGAGAAGCACGGTCAAGGCAACCGCCGCATGTCGTTTTGTCATTGGACCTTACTCCGCTTCGTCCGGCCACAATGCCAGGATGATGGCGATGATGACGACGATGGGATTGGCTGCGAACGGCTTGAGTTTTTTGATGGTTGCGATCTGTTGTGAAGGCAGCCCTTCAATGATGATCTTGTCGCCTTCGATGGTCATATTCGTAGACATTGGTTTACCTCCAGGATTTGTTGCGACTCCGGCGGGTGCCGGGCCGTTGCCAACATCTTACCAGTGAAGAGGTCCTGCCTATTCGCCGTGGCTTCGGGAGCAACCCCGTCACCGGTACATGGCTTATTCAGCGGGTAGCCCGGCGCAGTGCCGGACTGGTAAGATTGTTAGCTGGGTGAACTAACGGCGACACCCGACCGGGAGTCAAGAGTTGACTTCAGGCGTGGACGGCAGCAGGGTTCTGGCCTCAGGCAAGGAAAACGGGATGGTCGATGAATCAACAGCCAAGCGCGGTCGCGGCAGACCGCCGAAACCGATTCCGAAGATCTACGCGACGCCGGAGCAGATCGCCCGCGCCATCTTTTCGGCGATCAAGCCGCCCGATCCGTTGTTGCGGAAATTCAACTTGAAGCGGAAGGCGGCTGCGACGTGAGCGTGCCTTGGCTAGTTAAGCGTATAAGCCCCCAAGTTTGCGTGATCTAGATCCAGACGGAGATTCCTGCGTCTTTAAATTCATGGCACGGGTCGTCGAGCATCAGATTGAAAATGAGATGCGCTTCGCTGTCACAGTGCACTCGCTGGGCGGGTCGGTGGCACAATACGTTGCGCAACAGAATGACGGTTTCAATGCGTCTAGCCAGTTTCAATCATACGCGTTCAATGCCATCGGTCTCCGCGAAGATCGGGGGGGCAACCCAAGTAATCTCACAGTTTCTAGGGCCTGTTGACGAATGGGCTTGATTCGACGCATCGAGTCCGGAATTTTTTTGCCAACAAAAGCCGAAAAGGCAAAAATCGAAGCAGGATAGTTGAGGCATATTCGTGAAAACCGACAGGTTTGTCCCGGCCGGCCGAATGCGGGACGGGATCAAGGACATGCTTCCCGGCAGGCGGGGCTCGCCGGGAAGGACGGCGGCCGACAACCGCCTTTTTTTGGAAGCGGTACGCCGGCGGGTTCGAACCGGATCGCCGTGGCGGGACCTTCCATCGGAATTCGGCAACTGGAACAGCGTTTTCGTTCGCTTTCGGCGCTGGGCCGGGAAGGGGGTTTTCGAAGGCGTTTTCAAGGAGCCGTCCCTTGCGTACGCCACGGGGCGTCCCGGATCACCGCCCACCAGCGCGCGATGACGGGCGGTGTTGCCGGCTTTTCCGTCTCCATTCTCGTCGCCTTGCGATCGGGGCAGACACGTCCGGGCCACCGCAACAGGTGAAAGCCGCCCCGTCCCGCCCGGCCGAACGCGGGTTGACGAGGCTAGGAAATTGAATAATTTATGCGACGCATGTCAGCGTCGGATGAATACTCCCCAGAAGTGCCGAAGTAAAAATCCCCAGTTTGCGGGCTGGAGGTTTCGGCGATTGACGACGTCTGGTCTTTGGTACATACAAACGCAGCTTCCGCTTAACCAAATGGACAAAGCACGGCTCCAATTTGCAATCAACCGTTACTAGATTGCTAAATTCCTCGACGGTTTCAGAACTTCAATGAGGTTGCGTTGAAAATCAAAGTATTAGAATGCTGCTGGGGCGGTGCTTGCCGCGCCGACATCCAGTTCTTGCTGCAAGATGTAGCATCGCATATTGCGCGCGAACTACGGCACCCATTTGACGACACGGTTCTCGTCATGAACCTACCAAATGAAGATAATCCAAAGGCCTTCTATAGGCGCCAAGGTCAAAGTGCCTATGAGGTAAACTTGACCGCAAAGGGGCGAAAGTGGAGTCAGTTCTCCTACCAGTTCGCGCACGAGTTTTGTCACATTCTCGCTGGTCATGAACAATTAAACGGCAATCCCAACAACTGGCTACACGAAACGATCTGCGAGCTTGCTTCGATTTTTGTACTACGCCGGATGGCAGAACGCTGGCGCTCTTCTCCACCGTTTCCTCACTGGAAAGGTTATTCGGAGCCGCTCGCAGAGTACATCGAAGCTGTAGTAGAAAAGTACAGGGCCATTTCGCCAGCCAATTCATTCGATGCATGGTTGTCCTCCAACGAGGATAGAATGCGCGCGGACTCCACCGTTCGGGACAAAAACGGGGTGGTGGCGCTGAGATTGTTGCCTTTGTTCGAGGAAGTCCCTGAAGGCTGGAACGCGGTACCGAGACTTCCGACGTCTACGGGACGGATTGCTGAATACATAGAGGCTTGGAAAGCTTCTGCATGCGAAGTGGATCGAGGTTTCCTCGAACGCATTAGAATAGCGTTGCTGGACGGATGAGCCAAAGCGCCGAGTAAAGCGAACCAAGGTCAATCAGGCATGCCGAAGCCGGAGAGTAGACACCTTTGACCAGCTTTGCCACTGCTACTGATTGCTCGTCGAGGAAAGAAGGCCCCGAATCCGCGGCGGCGTTCGGCGGAACGGCTGTCGGGGCGCTTGCCGGCATGTTGATGAACAGGCGACAATCGTAACACGCGCAGGCCGCTACACCGAACCGGATGCCAAAACCATTCTGCAGATAATTCCGGCCACAACTTGACTGCCGCATGCGGAACGGATCCAGCGGGGCGATATCCGCCCGCAGATACGGGTTGCAGACGTAAGCGGCCAAAGTGGGACGTTGAGTTTTTTCCGGATTTCGCCGGATTCAGCTTGCGCCCGGCAGATCGGAGGCACGGCATTCGACGCCGGTCCCTAGGTTCGAGACCATCGGATCGCCGGCGAACAAATCCTTCCACCGCCTCGGTGCGGGCTCTTCGACGCGCGACGACGGGTGGACCGAGACCCGCTGGAGCACGTCCTCCAGGTAGGCGCGCGTGGCCGTGCGCCTTGCCAGTTGCGATGCTGAGAGGCCGGCAGAGCCGGGCATTCCCGCAAGCCTGCTTTAGAATAGCTCTTGCTGCATTGATGTCCCCGCGAGCAGCAAGTCGAAAATCGATAAGCCGACCGCACTGATAGACGGCACGCCGGAGATAGCGCTACTTCCCGCCAACCCGAATGCAGGTCTCGTCCACATGCCGGTTAAGACCGCCCCATGACCTATGCTTGAACGACCGCTTCGCGATCTCGGGACCGAACTTGCGCACCCAGCGGTGGATCGCGGACGCGTCTACCTCAATGCCGCGCTCCGCCAACATATCCCGCACATCGCGGCAGGATAGCGCGAAGCGGAAATGCCAGCGCACTGCGCGCAAGATCGCATCGAGCGGGAAGCGATGACGTTTGAACGGGTCGCGCTGCACGATGGATCCCCCAGGATCAATCTTGCCGCGCATGCCGCAGCCGAGGACAGCTTATTGCAGCAGGCCCGTCTTCGACGCTGTTCGGACATCCGCCATGCAGCATAGTTGCAAGAGGCATTCCATAACGCCGGCCGCTTCCGGGCACGCAGAACGTCCGGGAGGGCGCAAGGATCCTCTGGGCCTCGGTCATAGGACACGGCACCGTGCGCGAATGGATGAAGGACAACGAAACGACGGACTTAAGTACGATACATTGATGGGTCCCGGGCGGCGAAGGAGAAGCGGGAATCGCCGATTTGAACGGCGTCGGGCGGTTGAATGGGAAGCGTGTTCGCGGGTTCGGCCTTCGATATCGCCGAAGAATTTCCCCCTGCGGCGCTCGAAATTATCACGCGAGATCAGGGCATCCGAGATTCTTGAAGGCGGCCGTCCTTTCAATTCGGGGTTGTTTCTGTCCTTGGGCTGTATATGCTCTTGCCGAGTGATCTCTCTTCAGGCCATGCCGGTACCGCGTCAGGCGTTCATTTCGACTGGGAAGCAGCGCGTTCGGGGGGGCATTCATCTTCTGATCGGGCTCCAAAGACAGGAGATGGCAATGGATACGATCGATGGCGTTCAAAAGGTCTTTGACCTGCAAAAGCGAAACTACGGCAAGTCGAAAGCGGTGCCGTACAAGATCCGGCTGGATCGGCTGGGGCGAATTGAGAAACTGTTTCGCGAGAGCCACTCCGCGATGATCAGGGCTCTGCAAACCGACTTCGGCACCCGAGATCCGGATGTCGCAATGATGGGGGACATCTATTCACCACTCGAAAGTGCCGGGCAGGCCCGAAAGAAACTAAAATCTTGGATGAGGCCGGAACGTCAGCCTGACGGATTCATGCGACTGCTTGGCCAACGGACCTATGTCCTGCATGAACCGCTGGGCGTTGTGGGCGTCATCACGCCGTTCAATGCGCCTATCGCGCTTGCATTTGATCCGGCCATTGACGCGATTTCCGCGGGCAATACCGTCATGATGCGGTTCCCGGAAACCATGCCTGCGACCGGCGCCCTGATGGCCGAGCTTGAGGAGAAATACTTCGACCCTTCGGAAATCGCCGTTGTTACCGGCGACCTCGAGGTGGCCAAGTTCTTCTCCTCGCTTCCGTGGGACATGCTGGCCTTTACCGGTGGCGCGGCCACCGCGCGCCACGTCATGTCGGCCGCGGCCAGGAATTTGACGCCGGTCCTGCTTGAGCTTGGAGGAAAGTCGCCGGTAGTGTTGCTTGAGGATGCGGATCTGCGCGCGGTCGCCCATAAGACGGTCAAGACGCGCCTGATGAATGGCGGGCAGGTATGCATCGCGGGCGACTACGCGCTTGTCCCCGATACCAGGCTGGAAGAGTTCCTTGCTCTTTTGCGGGAAGAAACCCGCGCGGTTTATCCGACCATGCGCGACAACCCGAAATATACCTCGGTTGTTGGGGACGCCGCCTTCGAGCGCCTGGCGCAGTATGTGGCCGAGGCCCGCGAGCGCAGCACGCGAATCATCGAGATAGCGCCCGATGGCGAGGTCCTGCCCGATCCGGAAACCCGGAAATTCCCGCTGACGATTGCGGTGAATCCCGATCCTGGCCTGCGCCTGTCCTGCGAGGAAATTTTCGGCCCAATCTTGCCGGTGGTCAGCTACAAGGCGTTGGATGACGCCATCGGGGCTATCAATGCCAGGGAAAAGCCGCTGGCGCTGTATGTTCATGGCAAAGACCGCGCCAGCATTGACCGCGTGCTGTCGGAAACAAGTTCGGGCGGCGCGACGGTCAACGACTTCCTCCTGCACGCCGGGTCCCGCAGCATGGGCTTCGGCGGCGTCGGCGAAAGCGGCATGGGACGCTACAAAGGCGGGAAAGTCGGATTCAGGGCATTCTCCAATCCAAAGAGCGTGTTCGAGCAAGGCATTCTCGGACGGTATTCACATAACTTCCTGCCTCCGCTTTCCGGGGACCGTGCCAGAAATATGCTGCTGTCAAGAATTGGCCTGAAGTGACGGCGGAACGGAACGCCTTGCGTTTTGCCTGCCCGGCACTTGGCGGCGGGGTACGTGCGGAAGCAGAGTCGGCGGGAGGCGCGTTTTTCGGTAGGCGTTAGAGTATGAACTTGGCCGCTAATTGGCGTGTCCAATGGCAAGGATCTGCGCGGCAGCCTCGACGACTTCCCCGGCAGCCGTAGCGAGTTCATTGATGCGCATGATGCGCTCGATCTGCATGAAGAGCGCTGAAGAAGCCGGAAATTGCCGCCGGCGAGGCGGATGACGGCCGCGTCGACGAGCGAGGGGAGCGCGATCCCGCCCTTGAGCGCGGCGCGCACGGCGTCGACGAGTTCGGGCGGCATTCTGGAGAGGCTGGCGACCGTGCGCCTCCTGATCCGGGTTCCTTCGCGCCAGGCCTCGCGGAGGAGGATCGCGGGGCGCGAGCTTCCGTTCGGGATGATGTCGACGCCGGGGGCCGCGGCCGTCTCCTGCAAGGCAGCAATTTCGAATCGACTATAGCTTGTTTAAAAATGCCGTACAATAGTGCGATTGAATTTTTTTATGGCAGCGGGAGTCCGGTCGGGGAGCCGTTATCCGTAGAAAAATATAATGAATTCAACGGATTGAACGAATTTATTCCGCTTTGGCTCTAATTGAAGTTCAGACTAGCCGTTCCGCTTCACCGCCGATTTCGGCAAGAACACCGTGACCGGGAAAATTTCCATCGGTTCGCTGGACAACCGATGGACCGGAACCGACAAGGCCGACGGCAACCGGAATAACGTCGAACCAGCCACACCCTTCCCGACAAACCGAGATTCACTCCCGGCAGTACACGATTCCAACTTTTGAATCCTCGCCCAATTTGGAACGCAGCGCACAAAGAACATCGGCCTTCTTCTTTGCGCACTTTCCATATTTCTTGTCGAAACACCAGACTGTATTTTGGCCTTTGTTCTTGGCCAACTTGGCCGCGACCTTGCAGAGTGCGCCCGGACACGGATTGCATCGCGTGACCACGACCAAGCCGGCCGCGCTGATCGTCTCGACGTCATTGCAATCATTGCTGGGTTGCTGCCTTTGTATACACCCTGCGGGTTTAACCTCGACTACCTTCCGGCCTCCTCCCGACTTAACTTCGATCCGCTCAACACGAAGATCCATGACCGGATTGTAGGGCAGCTCTCGCGTGGTCAAATTGCTAGGATCGTAGTCCCGGAGCCGCGCAAAGGACAGTTTACGAGCTCTCCGCCATTTGCTCTTAGGCTTGAGTTTGCCGAAGGACCCAAGGGGTAATGATGCGAGCGCGGCTTCGGTCACCAAGGCATCCGCCAATCGCTCATTGTATCGTCCGGCTCCGAAAACGACGAGATGCTGCGGTGAAAAGCAGTCTTTCGCTTCACCTCGGGCAAAATGGTATAGCTTTTCCCTAGGTTCATCGACCTTCCCACATTGGCCGTCCAGTAGCTCAATTTCCGAATCGATCACAGCCATCATGTTGCCACGTGTAACTCCGGTTCGGTCAATTGCCTGCTGGCGAAACGCTCAGGTCTTTCCGAAAATGAGAAAGAACCAGACGAGAAATATTATCCCGGTCCAGATCACCACAGATGCCGACCAGTCTTGGCTATCTGGCGATGGCTGGGAGTCAATGATAATTCCAGCGGCGACCCAAGCGCCTGCCAAATAGAATACCGCGTCGGTTCGGCTGTCCCACTTGGCAGTCGCCAAATAATATTCATCTAGGATATTTCCTTTATCCGCGATGCACTTCTTTGGATCCTTCTGCCTCCGGTTATCCCTCTCCCGGCCCGCCGCGTCCAGCTCATCACTTACATTCGGCATATCACCGCCAAACTCCTTGCAGACCCAGATGGCCATCGAAATCAGGGCTCCCGCAATTGCCTCGATACTCCCCGATTGCTCTCCCCACAAAGCGGCGGCGGGGGATTTGAAGAAAAGTGGATCCTCCATATGCAATAAAGGATGGCAACGATTGCGACACAGATGCCAAGATATTGGAGAGGCAAGGATGTCTCCGATGAAAGCAAACCATCAGGACCGAAGATCCCGGGCGCCAAGGTCCAGGTCCCGAGCGCTACAATGAAACCCAACCGAAAAAAATCGCGGTCTTTGCGGGCAATGTACCACACTAAAGCAGCCGCCGCCGCACAGGCGATAGTGAACTGAGCCGCGGTTCCACAGTTGCATGCAGAGGAAGGAACAACACAACTGCAGATGGTTTCGGCGATAAATACCAGAAAATAGAAGATCGCGATTCCGAGCGCCGCGATGAAACTCAGCCGACAAAAAGCAGGGCGAAGTTGCGCCGTTGATCGCCGCGCTGACGCGCCATGATCGCATCGCGGTTGGTGGGCTTTACATGCTCCGCGATGAACGCCGCGTAGCGTGCCGGCACGGCACGAGTGTTGCCGTTCTGGTCGATGCCGGCGAAGCCCCGGTTCACGGCGTCGTAGGCCGCGGCCGCTGTGCCGACGCGAGCGACGCCGCAGCGCGAATAGGCGAGATCGGCATGCTGGCCGTGCGGGGTCCGAGGGGCCGTCCGGTACTCATAAGCGAGCACGGCGATCACCGGGTTGCGCAGTTGCGACAGGTCGATCTGGTGCAGGCCGAAGATATAGTTCTCTACCGCGTCCAGTTCCGCCAGGGTCGGATAATGCGAGGCCTTGCCTGGGATGGCAGTGCCGTCCGGGTGCACAAAAGGGCTCGCCATGGCGTGGTAGAGCAGGCTCGCTGCGGGCTTGCCGGGCTCAATCGCGCGGTTTCCTGCGGTGGTGAAGTCGTCGAAACCGGGCACGTTGCGGTCGACCGCCAAGGTGGCGGCGAGCGCTTCGGCAAAGCCTTCGTCGTCATGGCTCAGCGCTGCCTTCAGATCCAAGCCGTGCTTGCGCAAGCCTTCGTTCCAGCCTTTGGTTACCAGCTGCTTGGCCACCCCACGCAGCTCAGCCAACGTACCCATCGATCTCTCCGCTCCCGTCTTGCGGCTGGCCGCGCGGGTCACCGGTGCCGTCAGCCGATGTTCCGATACCCGGTCTCAATGGCGACGACAGTCTCGACGCCGAGGCTCTTGGGCCGGTAATCTTCGCGCCGGCCAAGACATTCCGAGTCATTCTTGCCAACTTTATCGCAAGTTTCGACGCAGTCGTCAATCGCGGGCGTCGTGATCGGCGATGCCGGCAAGCTCGACCGGCGGTCGGTCGGGGAAGCGGGCGATCAGCGACAGGCTGCCGCCCATCGCCTCCACCGTCCTGCGCAGCGTGGACAGCAGAAGGTCGCTCCGCTTCTCCAGCCGGGAGATAGCGTCCTGGCTGATGCCGAGCTCGCGCGCGACGCTCGCCTGGGTCAGCGCGCGGGCCTTGCGCAGCTCCCGCAGCGTCATTTCCTCGGCGATCAACTCCGCCGCCTTTTCCTCGATCTTGCGCCGCCGCTCGGGGTCGAGCCCGGCGATCACGTCTTCAACATCCAGCGCCATGACTATTCTCCTTCTCTATCCTTCGGCGAGCCGGGCAAGGTGCCGGTCGAACCGCTCGTCGGCCTTGCGGATCAGCTCGCGGTAGAACCGCCGCCCGCTGCCGCCCGACTTGTCGCCCGCCACCAGAAGCATGGCGCGGCGCACGGGGTCGAACGCGAAGGCGATCCGCCACTCCCCGCCTGCCGCGCTGAGCCGCAGTTCCTTCATGTTGGCGTGCCGCGACCCGTTCAGCGTGTCCACCTGCGGCCGGCCCAGTTGTGGGCCGAACTGCCGCAGAAGGCGCGTCATGGTCAGGATCGCATCTTGAACCTCCGACTGTAGAGCAAAGAATTCGGGCTCGAACTCCTCGGCAATCTGGACCCGCCAACTCATGGCGGCAGGATGGGGGCAACGGAATATGAAGTCAAGGACATGTTCGTGCTTCTCTGCGCCGCGGTGCACGCTCGCGATATCTGATGGGTCAAGCGACATCTACCCGTCCGCGATGACGACCGTTACCGGCGCGCATTGGGGATCGTTCGCTGTCGGCAGACGCGGCGGGACACTGTGTATCCTGCCGCGGTGGCCCGAAACCCTCAGGCCCCCAACCCGAGTCTCAATCCCTTGCGCGCTCGGTCAGGCAGATCCGGCCACCATCGGTCTGAGCCGACAATCGGAACCCTCAAATGATCCGAGCACCGTGCCATCAGACAGTCCGAGCGCGTTTAGCGCTCATATACATGCGCCAAGAGTTCGGTCTCGACGCCCTGTCGAGCCACGATCTCAATGAACTGGTTCCGGAGACCATCGTCGTCAATCCCCGCCGTCGTCTCTACGACTAGGCCAAACGCACGCTTGCGGGAAAACTCGCCGAGTGCGCACCACCCTTTGCGAACTTCCCGCAGGGAAAAACCCAGCCTCGGAACTCAAGCAAGCTATCAAGGATCTCGAAGACGTTCTCGAGATCGTCAAGACCATCGCCAAGACCGAAAACAGCCACTGCCGTGACGGCGACGTCCTGCCGTCACGCGAGCGGCTGCTCCTCGACGTCATCCGCATGCTCGCCTACCGCGCCGAAACCCGCATGACACTGCCGATCATCCATGCTAAGAGCAAGAGACCCAATACCCACAAGCTGCTGCGGACCACGATGATCGCCGATGCCGACATCGTGCCTAACCCCGCCAACCGGATTCTCGAGATGCGCCAGTTCGGCCTCGGCACCGATGCCTAGCATCGGCACATCGCACCGGTGCTCGACGAACTCAATGCGACCGAAATCATCTGCTCGGGTACAGATCTGAGAATGGTCTACACGAGCTCCGGCATCGCCGGGAGCCCAAAACTTGCGCTAACGTAAATTCAGATGTCCTGACCCCGTGAGTTTTTTCCGGCCGTCCTGATCGCTTTTTT
>JAPPFL010000079.1 GCA_028823855.1 Albidovulum sp. | reverse complement strand
ACACGGAAACACCATATCTGGGGAGGCCATCCACATTCTAGGTCAAACTCTAAGGTGATAATTATCTCCATCCAGGGATAGTAGCTTGGCGACGTTCGTGCGAAAACCGAATCTAAAGGCGAATAGCTGCGACGTTGGACCGGCGGCATCGCGCTGGATTTGGCGAGAGCCTGAGTTTCGGAGGAAATCCGCGATTGCCCGCTAGCCCGCAACGCGGCGCCAAGGTCCAAGCCGAATAGGCCCATTGCGTTCGGCGGAACGCTCGAAGGGCTTCGTCTTGATGTACGCAATCCGGACCTCGCGCGCGCCTTCCATCAAGCCGCGCGATTCGGCACTCGGTCCTACTTCAATCAAGCCGTAGAACGCTGGTGACGCCCATCTCGCCTACATCGACCTGGTGCAAATTTTCTGTTTGCCGCCAACTATGCCGTCGATTCGTCTACCGGGTCGGAGATAAAGACACTAGAGCGGCCTATCGCCGCCGCGGCGAGCGCGGTCGCCGCACCGGCCGGCCCTGCCCCAATAGCGAATTCAGCGCCTACGGACCTAGGAGACGCCATCGCCAATTCCTGCATGCGTATAGCGAAGAGACCGGCAATCGCGCCATCGGCGAATTTAACTTTGCCCGAATACCGATAGATAAAAGGGCGGAAACCACTACCTCCCGGGGCCGGAAACGTCGCCAGGAACCGTTTATCCGGATCGAAACCGCGGAATTCGAGATTCGACGGGAAGGAGCGCAAATCGAGCGCTCCCGGTTCCATGCAAACGCAGTCTCCGGCGCGCCAACCGGTCGCGTTTGGACCGATTTGCGCTACGGCGATAGACGCCGAGTGTCCCAAAACCATGGGCTATTCGAAGATAGTCGAGCCGATTCTCCATGCCGATAGCAGCGGTCACCGCTGCCGCGCGCCTCAACTGTCTCGATTCTTCTCTTTAGCGTCGCCAGAGCGGGAGTCGACCGCAGGATCGATTTCACGAATCAAAATTTGAATGGCTCTTTCGAGCGGCAGAGCCCGAACCCTCAACTCGAAGCTTCTCTCATTCCCTTCTTGCAGAACGCTTAGATTTACTCTTCTATTCCGGCGCATTTCAGGCGAATTTCATGTTGCGAAACCTGGTATATCGGAAATGCCGGCGATCCATCGGTATTCGAGCAGGCGAGGCAGGGCGCGGGAAACGAGGAGTATGCACATGCACTTAGGCATCGATCTTGGAACATCGGGAGTGAAAGTCATCGTAATTGACGACGAGCAGCGCATAAAGGCGGAGGCGATATCGCCCGTTTCGGGAAGCATTTCCGATCCTCCGATCTCGGAGCAGCATCCCGCCGAGTGGATTACCGCAATTGAAAGGGCGCTTGACCAGATAAAGAGCGAATTTCCCGACGCGCTCGGCGCAGTAGAGGGAATCGGGCTTTCCGGCCATATGCACGGCGCCGTATGTCTCGACGCGGCGGATCACGTGCTGCGACCGTGCATCATGTGGAATGACGGCAGGTCGGCATTGGAATGCGCTGAACTTGATTCAAAAGCCGACTTCAGGGGCATAGCCGGGAACCTGGTGATGGCGGGTTTCACGGCTCCGAAGCTGCTTTGGATGTCAAAAAGAGAACCGGAAATATTTGATCGGATCAGCAAAGTGTTGCTTCCCAAGGATTACGTGCGCCTTTGGCTTTCCGGCGAATTTGCTTCCGACATGTCCGACGCGTCAGGTACGCTCTGGCTGGACGTCGGCCGCCGCCGATGGTCGGAGGAATTGCTTTCCGCGTGCAGCCTCGATGCCTCCCGCATGCCGCGACTGTGCGAAGGCACGGAGGCTACGGGACGAATCAGAGTTGCGCACCGCCAGCGATGGGGATTCCGGAAAGGCGTTTTGGTCGCCGGAGGGGCGGGCGACAATGCGGCCGCCGCGTGCGGCATGGGAATCGCAAGCGATGGAGCCTTCCTTAGCCTGGGAACTTCGGGAGTCGTGTTCGCTCCCGCCGGCAGCTTCAGACCCAGCGCGGGCAAGGCCGTCCATACATTCTGCCACGCGCTTCCTCGCACCTGGCACCAGATGGGCGTAATTTTGTCGGCGGCCAACTGCATCGATTGGCTCGCCTCGATTCTTGGGCTGCCCGTAGATCGTCTGCTCGCCATGCTACCCGATAAAATCGAACGGCCGTCCAATGTCTGCTTCCTGCCCTACCTGTCGGGAGTTAGAACACCCTATAACGACCCCGCCGCGCAGGCCATGCTCACCGGCGTAACAATCGACACGAGCGCGACCGACTTAATACAGGCGGTTCTTGAGGGAGTCGGCCATGCTCTTCAGGACTGTTTCGTTGCACTAAGCGAGGCAGGTACGGAATTTGAGGAGGCCTATGCCGTCGGAGGCGGCGCCCGGTCGAAGCAATGGCTGCAGATTATCGCCGATATAACCGGAATTCGCTATCTCGTGTCCCAAAAAGGCGACTACGGAGCGGCATTCGGCGCCGCGCGGCTGGCCATGGCCGCGAGTGGCCGTGCGGATTTGAAGACTATACTTTCGAAGCCGGAAGTTGATTCGGTGGTTTCGCCCGATCCAAGCTTGGCCGACGCTTACGCCTTGTCCTACGAAAATTTCGTGCGGAGATACGCTCTCGACAGTCAGGCTCGGCAGGACGCGACCGGTTCTGGACCAATTCTCTAGGAAGGAAAACGCGCCGACGCAGAGTTCCTTCGGCTACCGGAATGCAATGCCGGCATCCTCGACCCTGCTTTCGCCCGGAGGCGCGACTGAATTGCCTCCGATTTGATGTTGAATCCCCGGCATCATGCGGATAAGGAAGCTCCTCCGGCGGCGGGGAGGCGATTTGCTAGGTCCGCACATAGACCGTGAAAATCCGGTCGACGACAGTCGCAGGCGCTATGAATCCTTTCCGCAAGAGGCTTTTCCCGGGCCCTAAAGTTTTTGCGGGACTCTGGAACGGGGGAGTGCGAAATTGATCGAATCCGACGGATGTCGAAATGAAGTCTGACACTCGGACCGACGCGAGGCCCGCCAGAGTTTTAGTCGTTGAACGGCTTAGTAAGAGCTTTGGCGGCCTAAAGGCCGTCGACGACGTTTCTCTTGAAGTGTTCGAAGGGGAAATCCTCGCGCTGGTGGGAGACAACGGCGCCGGAAAATCGACGCTGGTCAAGGCCATCGCAGGCGCTCAGCCGCCGGACAGCGGACAAATTTTGATTGACGGCGTCGCGCGCCAGCTAAACACGCCGCGCGACGCCAGCGTTGCCGGGATCGGCTGCCTGCATCAGGGCCTCGGACTGGTGGATACGCTCAACGTTCCGGAAAATGTCTTTCTCGGGCGAGAACTGACCACCAAGCTCATGAACTGCATCCCGCAGCTTGACCAAACGAAAATGCGGGAACGAACGATCGAACTGCTTTCGGGATTCGGGATATCGCTGCCGCGGCTTAACGACCCCGTTGTCGGACTTTCCGGCGGCCAGCGGCAGACCGTAGCGATCAGCCGGTTGCTGCTGCAGGATGTTCGACTAATTATCATGGATGAGCCCATGGCAGCGCTTGGCGTCGAGGAGGGGCGCAGGGTCCTGGATCTTGTTCGAACCATGAGCCAACGCGGTATCAGCGTCATCGTCATTACTCATAATCTGGAGCATGTGTTTCAGCTTGCCGACCGCATCGCCGTTATGAAAAACGGGCGGCTTGTCGGGCTGGTAAACGCCCAGGCGACTACCCGCTACGACGTTGTCAGGCTGATCACCTTGGGCAAGTCGGATCAAGGCAACTAATCCCATGAACGCAACTGTGGAATCGGAACGCACTATCGGGCACGCTGACCGGCGCTGGCTATTTCAAGGAATCGGTCTCACTGCGGTCATCATTGTCTTGGCTATCCTATTCATTGCGATAAATCCCCGATTCGGCACGCTCGCAAATCTGATCAATATCCTGACCCAGGCATCGTTCATCATCGTTATCGCCGTGGGCATGACTTTCGTGATCACGAGCGCAGGCATCGATCTTTCCGTCGGGTCGGCGGTCGCATTCATTACCGTTGTCGCTTTCGGACTGATCAAGGGCGGATTGAACCCGTTTTTGGGAGTGGTGTTCATGTTTGCGCTCGGCGCATTCATCGGCTGCCTGATTGGCGGTTTCGTCGCCTATGTCAAGATTCCGCCGTTTATCGCAACGCTCGGTTTCATGGCGGGCCTGCGCGGTCTTGCCCTCGTGCATTCGGCCGGGGAAATGCATTTCGGTCTCCCAGTTTCGCTAACCTATATCGGCCAGGGCGACATTGCCGGAATACCGGTTCCGGTAATCATTTCCTTTGCCGCAGCCGCCTTCGGAGCATGGCTGTTCAACCGTACCCGCTTCGGCCTCTACGTAAAGGCAATCGGCGGCAACAGGGAGGCCGCGCGCCTTGCCGGCGTACCGGTAAATCGCATTGAGGTCATGGTATACGTGCTCATGGGCATGTTCACGGCGCTCGGCGGGCTTATCATGATGACCAGGATCGATTCGACCCAGGCGACAATCGGAACCGCCATGGAGATTCATGTCATCTCGGCGGTCATCATCGGCGGAACTAGCCTGTTTGGCGGTCGCGGGACAATCTACGGCACCGTTATGGGAGCGTTACTGCTTTCCATGATGAACAACGCTTTGATCATAGCGGGCGTCGACTTCTTCTGGCAGCTGGTAGTCATGGGCTGTATCGTCCTCATAGCGGTTGCCATCAGCAATTTGCGCGAGCAACGAATTCCTTTGCTAGCGCATTTCCTGCGGCGCGCGCCAAAGGGCGCAGCCGCCAACAATCCGGCCGACGGGCCAAGTCATTAATCAGGAGGAACTACCAAAATGATCTTACGTCGATCTTTTCTTGCGGCGGCCGCAGTTGCCGCTTTCGCGTTCTCGTCACCGGCGAAAGCCGAGTCGATGCGCATCGCATATCTTTCGCCGTCATTCGATATATCCGACGCATGGGAACGCGTATTTTGGGCGATGCAGGGTCGTCTGGAAGAGCTTGGCGTTGAATTCGAGGTGCAAGCGCTCGCCGTGGCAAGCCATGTTGACCACGCCGGCCAGTTGGCTCAGGTTGAAACCGTCATTGCGCGCGGGGTGGACTACGTTTTCCTCGGCCCGACAGAGTTCGAGGCGGCGATACCTGCTTTGCGCAAGCTAAAGCAGGCCGGAATTCCAACGGTCGTCTACAATTTCTCTACGCCGCACGAGGACGAGGCGGCGCGAGCGATGAGCTACATCGCATTCAGTCACTTTCCCGGCGGCGTCAAGTCGGGCGAATGGGCGGCCGACCATCTCGGCGGCAAGGGCAAGATCCTTATTCTTCGCGGAGCGCCCGGAGTTGTTAGCGACGAGCGCGGCGGCGGCTTCCTGAGCGTTGTGGAAAACTACCCGGACATCGAAGTCGTCATGGGACCCTATACCGACTTCGACCGCGCCAAGGCCTATGACGCCGCCCAGAACATGCTAGCGGCGCATCCGGACATCAACCTGATCTACGGCATGTCCACCACGATCGGGCTCGGAGCCGCCCAGGTCGTTCGTCAAATGGGCAAATCGGAAGAAATCGCCACGATGGGATTTGGCGGAACGGGCGATGAAATCGTCGCTATGAAGGAAGGCTGGCTCACGGCATCCGTGTTGCGCCCGATCGACGACAGCGGCGTTGCGGTTGCGGACGCGTTTGTTGCTCATAGCAAGGGCGAGGAAGTCCCGTTGGTTTGGGGAGGATCATTCGTAATGGTCGACCGCTGGACCGACGCGGAAGAAATCATCGAATACGCCAACCGGTATTCTAGGCCGAAAATGGGCCGCTAAGCGCGATATCGCCTATCTGAATAACTACCGCGCGGCCGGCCTCGAGTCGGCCGCGTTCTTACGATAGCCGGAGACTATGTGATGGAAGCGTTGGTCCTTGAGCGCAAGGGCGAACTCGCGCTGCGAGACATCGCCATCGAAGAACATCTTGGTCCGCATGACGTGCGCGTTGCGCTCAGGCGGGTTGGAGTGTGCGGCAGCGACATTCATTACTATGTTCACGGCGGAATCGGCCCATTTATCGTCAAGGAGCCCATGGTCCTGGGCCACGAGGCTTCGGGCGAAATTGTTGAAGTCGGCTCGGCGGTCACCTCTCTCGCCACGGGCGACAGGGTATGCATGGAGCCGGGGATTCCGGATCCCAGGAGCCGAGCCGCGCGCCTGGGCAAGTACAATCTCGATCCGTCCGTACGGTTCTGGGCAACTCCGCCTGTGCACGGCGTATTGCGGCCAACCGTCGTGCATCCCGCGGAATTCACGTTTCGGCTTCCGGCCAGCGTGTCCTATGCCGCCGGCGCCATGGTTGAACCCTTGGCGGTCGGCGTACACGCAGCTACGAAGGCACAAATCTTTCCGGGAGCAACGGCAGTCGTCGTTGGAGCCGGCACTATCGGGCTGGTCACCGTGCTGGCGGCTCTCGCCGCCGGATGCAGCCGGGTAATCGCGAGCGATATACAGGATCCCAAGCTTGAATTGGCCGCTGAACTCGGCCCCGTCCTGCCGGTCAATGCGCGCCGAGAGGCACTCGCCGAAATTGTCCGGCGCGAAACCGACGACTGGGGCGCGGACGTTGTTTTCGAAGCTTCCGGCAATGCGAAGGCCGCGTCGGAGGTCTTCGACCACCTCTGCCCCGGCGGAACTGTCGTACTGATAGGGATGCCCGGTTCGCCCATCGCGTACGACGTGCTGGCCGCGCAAGTCAAAGAGGCTCGGGTCGAGCACGTCTTCCGCTACGCCCACGTCTACCCGCAAGCAGTGTCTATGCTGGCATCGGGCAAGATAAACGCCGATCGGCTGATAACCGATCTATACGGCTTCTCGGAA
Source organism: Albidovulum sp. (assembly GCA_028823855.1). Lineage (GTDB taxonomy): Bacteria > Pseudomonadota > Alphaproteobacteria > Rhodobacterales > Rhodobacteraceae > JAPPFL01. The sequence continues at coordinate 78,054 of JAPPFL010000079.1, read as the reverse complement.
AGCGTTCAGGCGTTCGACTTTGCGCGCAGCTTGCCTCCAAATACTGTCAAGGTGCAGATCGAACTGCAGGATACCCATTAGAGAGCCGTATAGCCGCCATCCAGCATCAGAGTGTCGCCGTTGACCAGGTCGGAGGCCGGCGAGGAGAGGTAGAGAACCATATCGGCGACCTCCACCGGTAGTCCAAATCGCGCAGCCGGAATTTTCGCCTTCATTGGATCGCCTTTTTCCGGCCGCCCCCACACCCGCTCTCCCATGGGAGTAAGAATCACTGTCGGACAAATGGCGTTGCACTGAATATTGTATTGCGCCCATTCGCATGTCATCGACTTCGTGAGCGCGTTCAAGCCACTCTTCGAGGATGCATAGGCGCAATGATCGGGAATCAGCACGATTCCAGTCTGCGACGATATATTTACTATCTTGCCTCGCCTTTGTTCGATCATTCTCGGCGCCAGCGCCTGGGAAAGCAAAAAGGGCGCGCGAAGGTTGACCGACATCATCCGGTCCCAATCCTCTACTCTGGCATCCAAAATCGAGGCCGTGGTGGTTGTCGCGGCGTTATTGACGAGAATGTCGATCGTGCCGAAATAATCCAGCGCTTGTCGAGCCGCATCTCGCGGCCCATCGATCGTGGCCAATTCGGCCTCTACGAGCATGCACTCTTTGCCAGCTGACTCAACGGCCTCTCGCGCATTTTCAAGCCCTTCGGAGTCTCGAGCGACAGCGCAGATGTCAGCTCCCGCCTCGGCCAGAACTTCGCAAATCTCAAGTCCGATCCCTTTCGACGCGCCGGTTACGAGCGCTCGCTTGCCTTCGATCGAAAATCGTTCGATATACCGCTTCATATTTTCCTCTTCAAATTTCCGTCACGGCGGGTCAAGCTATTCAGCTAATGTTCGTTATGCAATCTAAATCAATCTGCCCCTGCAAGAATTAATTCTTCAATTCCTTTCCGCCGTTCGCATCCAATTTGACGGCGGTGAGGAAATCCAAGCGGAGGGAAAGCCTAAATTCTCGCCGTATTTTCGAAGAAGGCCATGAGCTGGATGACGGATTCACAATTCGCGCAAGCCTTCAGCTAAATTGCAGAATCTTTCGGAGGAGGCTCCATTTGGAAGCGTCGATGCTTCGCAAAGGACGTCCGGCGAAATCCGTTGCAGCGCAAGTCGCGCGCACCTCCAACGAAGCCCGACGGCCTGGGGCCAACGCCGCAATCATTCCGAATGCCCGAAGGCTCGGCCAATGGTGAAGGTCCTTTGGCTCTCGAACATCGTGGCAAACCGTAGCTCGCAAGTCTCAATCTGGCCGCGATCATAGTTCGCATTTTCGAAACGCGGAAATTTGTTCGAATCGTCCGGATCCGAGATGCGAAACCTCGCGTCGGCGTTCAACTTTCCAAAGCTGCCCTTCAACGCCAGCACACAGTCGCCTCCGCTGCAGACGACCTCCTCCGCCGTTGTCCGCCGCGCGCCAAATCCTGGCCGAGAACCATTTTGCTTTCGGAGGCGAATGCGTGAACCGGTTGCAGGGGAAGCGTTTCGCGTTGCCCGCAAGGGTTAGCGCAGCTCTTTGCCGCCGATGGCGCTCACCTCGCCTAAATTACCGCCGCTGCCTGAAGGCAGTCTCTTGAGGCCAGCGCGCAACCCCAACGGGTAGAGCGCATTGAACAGGTCGAAGAACGCGTCGCGGTCCGGGATCCTGTGCTCGAGGGACACGAATTACCGTAATTTTTGCTCCTTCATCGGTCTGAACCGCTTCATGTCGACGCAATATTCGACGCTAGAAAACACGCAGAGAAACGCATTTGCCGCATCTCCTGCAGATTGTAATACGCGACAATGTTGCGCCGCGAGGCCGCAGCTTCTTCAAATAAATGATAAAATTCAGGCATTGCACCATCCTTTTATTTGGAATTTCAATAATCCATCGCATGGGAAGAAAAAGGCTGGAATTCCTAGTGCGACTGCACTGATTCTTGGGTCGAAAATGGAATGCATTTGACAGCAAACCGAAGGGCGTGCGAAATTGAAAGCATGGACGAGAATAGAACCGACGACCGAAAGCATTCCCCGATGGAAGGGTTTGGTCCCCTGACGATGACGCCAGAGTCGATGCGTCGGCTGGCCAACTTTGCGACGGACGTACTCATAGAGAGATTGGGCGGGCTGAACGACGCCAATGCGTGGGACGGGGAATTCCGCGATGTGCTGAAGGACCGACTAGGGTCTCATCCTCCTGAAGACGGTCGACCCGCCGAAGAAGTCCTGACACAGGTGGTTCGGGAGGTGCTGCCGTTCGCGGCGAGGCTGGATCATCCTCGTTTCTTTGGCTTCGTGCCATCGTCGCCCACTTGGCCCGGGGTCGTTGCCGACTACCTAGCCGCTGGATTCAACATCAACTCGTGCACTTGGCTCGTGTCGAGCGGCACCAGCCAGCTCGAGTTGATCGTCGTGGACTGGCTGCGGGACTGGATTGGCTATCCGGACACTGCCGGCGGGCTGCTGACAAGCGGCGGTTCAGCGGCAAGCGTTGAAGCACTAGTGGCGGCTCGGACAGCGGCGGGACACTCGGACCGGCCCGCGATTTACATGAGCGACCAGGCGCACGGTGCCTTGAAGCGGGCGGCCGTAATTGCCGGAGTACGGCGCGAGAACGTGCGGGTGGTCCGCTCCGATGACCGCTTCCGCATCGACATGGAAGAGTTGCGCCGTCGCGTGGTCGAGGACCGCGCCATCGGTCTGCAGCCGATGGCTGTGTGCGCCAATGCCGGGACTGCCAGCACGGGCGCGGTCGACCCGCTCTCAGAGATGGCGGCCTACTGTGCGCATGAGGGCATCTGGCTGCATGCGGATGCGGCGTACGGCGGATTCTCCCTAGTGACCGAGGAAGGCGCGGAATTACTCGATTGCATCGAGATGTCGGATTCCGTGGGTATGGACGCGCACAAATGGTTCTTCCAGCCGTACGAGGCAGGTGCGCTTATGGTGAAGAACGCGGAGCACCTCGAAATCTCCTTCGCGATGGGCAGCGATGTCCTTCAGGACACAGTATGGGGCGCGAACCATCCGAATTTCGCGGACCGAGGGCTGCAGCTCAGCCGCGCGGCGCGCGCACTCAAGATATGGATGTCCGTGCACACGTTTGGAATGGCCGCGTTTCGATCGGCAGTACGGAATGGATTGGATCTCGCGCTTCGCGCCGCTGAGGCCATCGAGTCCTCCCCGACGCTGGAGTCAACGGCGCCGGTTTCGCTGGGCATCGTGTGCTTTCGCGTCAATCCCGGCGGGCGCGACGAAGAGGCCTTAGAGGAAGTGAATCGGAAGGTGCTGACTCGCGTTTTCTGGGACGAATTGGCGTTCTTGTCGTCGACTTCGCTGCGCGGCGTCTTCTCGCTGCGACTGTGCATACTGAATCACACTACGACTTGGGAGGACGTGCGCAGAACGCTCGACCTAGTCGAACGACTCGGCGAGGAAGAGTTGGCGGCAAGCGATTGAGAAGGTTGCCCCGGAAGAGGACCGGCTGGCGGCGTGGAGGCCAGCGGCGCGGCTCCGCCCCAAACGCCATTGCGTCCTGGCGGCGACTGACCGCCTATTTTCTTCAAAATACGCGGATCCGGCCGAAAGACGCGGCCGAATTCGATTCGCCGCGCCTGAACGACGAACCCGGTCTCGAAAAAACGCTCCGGGGAAGACATTCCTCGAGATCTAGCGGCATGTGCCCGCTAGCGTGTCGTACCCCTTGGCGATGTCAAATTGGAATTTCCGCAACTCGGACCGATGCGCGAACGTCCGGATTTCTCCCGAACGGCAGGGATGCGCGTTCTTGACACCAGCGTAGCAGCCGAGTCGATGCGGCCCGCACCCGTCGTCGCGGCGTTGGTTGCGGAGCGGGATACGAAGGAAATGTTCATGACAGCGGTCAGCGAGGCGGAACTGCGTTTCGGTGCCGCCATAGTTCCAGCCGGCAGGCGAAGAAACCAACCTGAAGCCGTTATGGCCCGATGGATTGAAGCGGGATCCGGCGAACGAATCCTGCCCTTCGCCAGCACCGCCGCCGGGCATTTTGCGGAAGTCGCCTCGCGGCGCCGACGCCCGGGACGACCCATCGAGGCGGCCGTCTGTCAGATTGCCGCCACAACCTGCTCGCGCGGCGCTGTGCCGTCGACGCACAGCGCGCGGGATTTCGAGAAATCTGTTGTCGATATCGTCGATCCTTGGGTGAATGCGCAAAACTGATGTTTGGCGCCTCCGGGGGACTATCGGATGCGCCCCGCATTGCTCGCCTTCAAGTTGCCGGATGCCCTTCGGTGACCCTTCGACTATCGTCGACTAAGCAAGTGCCGGATCTGGGGGATGCTCGATGACTCCTTAGGATCGCCCGCTCCTATCATTTCGAACCATTGCGATCAGCGGACGCGACAAGGGCGCCGCGCTCGAAAAGCCGGTCGCCGCATGTTTGTTCGCCGATCCCGCGCGAGCGAAGCATTTCGCGCGTCGAGACGTGGTCCGACCAAGCGCGCGCCTAGCACTGGACCGGACGGAAACCGGGATCGACATCGTCGAAACGTTTCACGACGAAAGGTTAGCCGCGATCCAGTACAAGTTCTTTGCGGTCGAAAGGCGCATCCGTAAAGAGGATTTCGACATCTTCTTCTCCGCGACGGGCGAGATCGCGCGCTTCGCTGGCCGGAAAAGAACAGGCAATAGCCCGCACGAGGACGCGTCAGTTGCACCCGTTCCGGATCGGCGCGCGGGTTCGGTTCTGCGTTCGCCGCCCGGAATCGCCATGTCGGAGTCGTTTCCCGACCGAAGGCGGTTCGACAGGTGCCGGTCGTCTTCCGCGCCGCCTGTAGCCCCTCCGGGAACTGTCCGAGATTCTACCGACGGCGAAGCAGCGCCAAAATCGCGAGAATAATGGGCGGTAACCTCCAGAAACCGCCGGAAACCGACTCACTAGCGAATTACTCGGCCTCCGCAGTTCGGAAAGGCGACGGAAGAAGCCGGAGCCTCGCCCTCGAAATGCGATCGAAATCTTGGCACTTGCAATGCCGGCAAGGCTCGAAGCCGCGCCCTGGTCTTATCGTGGCAGTACGGCAATGCATCCAGTCACTTCCGATATACGAGCAGATCGGCTCTCGTGGCTCTAAAAGATCTCGCGAGATTCCGGCGAAAGGCAAAGAGATAGTGGCGGAATGGACATCGGAATTGCGTCCGCAAAAAATTCTCGAACGCAAGGAAGGCAATGCCGCGAAACGGCGGTTCGCGAATCTAAGCGGCTGCGCGGCCATCGTCGAAAGGCACTTTAAATGAATCCAGCAATGTCGAAAATAGTTTCGATTTATTCGAGGAAAGTCATCCCGCTCCCTGCGATAAGGAAATTCCAGCCGATGGAATGCCGATCAGGGAATCGTCTTGCTTTTAGGACTTCCTAATCCATTTTCCGGATCTCGCTATCGGCGAGCCATACCGTCGCAGTTGATCAATCCTCTCGATCGAAGCTAGATTGCGACTAAGCCATAAATCGGAATTCCCAATGCGATGCCGCTTATTCCCCGCAATGAAAAGCCGCCGTTCAACGCGACTCGCCTAAGCCACGTGGTTCTGACAAGCCGCGATCTCGACGCTACACGACATTTTTACGAGGCTGGCCTTGGGCTTGAGGTGACATCGCATGGCGGCTAAAGGATTTGCATGCGCGCGATCGAGGGAAACGGGCATCGCTCATTGATGTTCTAAAAGTCCCAAACCGGCGGGCAATGCCTTTACCGCGCCGTCGGCTACAGGGTTTTTTCAGATGACGATGCGAAGCGAGCGCACGACTGGTTTGGCTCCTGCGGAGCAAACGTAGAATTCGTCGACCAACCCCCTATCAAGGGCAAACGCTATCGGTCGCGGACGATGTCGGCGTCCCCCTGGAGATATGCGCGACCATGGACCGATCCGGAAACAGGATGCGGCACTTCCACGCGCATCGGGGAGGCAAGCTTGCGTTTCTCGACCACGTGCAGATTGCAACGCATGACGTTCACGCGGCCTATGAATGGTATTCCGCTATCGGCTTCCGACTGATCGAGTACATCGCCGTCGACGGCACCGACGAAAACTTTGGGACGTCTGGCTGAAGCGCAAGGACAGCATCCTGGACGTGGTCTTTTCCAACGGCGAGGGACCGCCGCTGCGCCACTTGGCGTTTCATACGCCTGAGATCGCGAACGTGGCTCACCGGGGCCGACGCAATGGCGTCGCTAGGCCTTGCCGGCGCGATGGACCGGGCGCCCGGGCGTCACGGCATCGGAAACTCTTTCTTCGTCGACTATCGAGACCCGGACGGGCACCGGGTCGAAACGTTTACGAGCCATTACAAAGTTATCGACATCGACCATGAGCCGACCAAACGGGATCTGTCGGATACACGAAGATCGCAAATCTGGGACTTTCCCGCGCCGAAGAAATGGTTCTACGAGGCGACCGAGTTCGACGGCGTTTCCGTCAATCCGCCCTTGCTCGATGCCCCTCCGATAACGCTCGAAGATTTTCTCATGGACTACTGAGCGGTATGAATCTCGGAATGCGATACGTCGATGGTCCGGAGGAGTCCATTGTCATGGGAAGCGACGAGCTCGCAAGGGACCAGGCGCAAGTGGCCGAATTCGCCGGAAAAAGTCGCATCGGATCAATGCTGGAACTCGTTCAGGCTGCTGACCGCGACAAAGACCTTTTGAATGCGCTCGACGCGGATGCCGCGCCGGGCATCACGGTCGGTCAAATCGACTGGGAACCGCCGATTCCTAATCCTTCGATGATCCTGAACGTGCCGTTTAACAACAAGGAACTCATGAAGAAGGCGCATCGCGACCCGGGCGTGCCAAATTTCTTTCTTAAGCCGCCATCGTGCCTACAGAGCCATACGAAGCCGATCGTGGTGGACCCGGACTGGGGAGCCGTGATTCCCGAGCCCGAAGTCTGTGCTGTCATCGGCAAGCGCGCCAAGCACATTCCCGACGAAGACGCTCTGGACCACGTTTTTGGATACCTGATCCATAACGACGTTACGAGCCACGGGCTCAAGTTCCAATTGGATTCCATCGCAGTCTCGTACGATGCCGACATGGCAAGGCCCGTGTTCTTCCAATGGCGCAACCGTCGCGGCGAAGACGAAACCGACGCCTATTTCGTCTATCACGCGCGATCCAAGGGCATCGATACTTTCGGTCCGATGGGGCCCCGGAATCACTACGGTCGATGAAATCCCCGATCCCGATGATCAGCATGTCGTCGGCGCGCTGGACGGTGAAGAATTTACTCGCGACCACACGTCAAACTACCGTTTTAAAATCGAGCGATGCATTTCGGAGGCCAGCCGCTATTTTACGCTTCGACCCGGCGATCTTTTGTCTTTCGGGACCACCCGCAAGGGAAACAAAATGTTCCCGCGCGGTCACAAGAGCGTGCTTATCGGCGAAGCGCAGGGCGTAATCTCTATCGAAATCGCTCCTCGCGGCAGGTTGGAAAACCCCATCCGGCACTGGAAGGGCAGAGCATGACCTGCATCCTGTCGATCGCAGGCTCGCGTAATTTGCGCTGCGGCCGCGCGATTCCAAGCAAGGCGGCGAATCCGCTACGGCGATTCAAAATTGCGGCGGCGCGCCTTTCAAGAAGATCCGGGTGGCGGCACGTGCCCCGGCTTGCCTTCGCTGCCGCATACCGAGCCAAGGCATCCTTCGGAATTCAATCTGGCAAAGCCGAGAAATCGAACAGCCTTGCGGCATGGCAAATCGACTTCAAGCCTACTAATATTGACCATCGCGCTTTCTTAAAATCCGGGAATTTTAGAAATCTTCCCGGTCCGGAGTTGAGCGGATTCGTTCGAATTCAGTCGGCAATGACCGCCGTCAGGTCGTACATCACCGAACATCCTGGAACCGCAAGCTGATCGCTCGTCCGGAAAACTGTGGTCGGCGGCAGGCGACCGTCCGTTCTTTTTCGCCACACTTCCTCCGCTTCGTGAAAATCTTTTAAATCCGTATGGATCGCGCGTCGCTTAACCAAATGCCGAAGGGTCGTATTCGCCTCGCGGCAGATCGCTTCAACATTGCCGAGGATGTACTCGGACTGAAGCTTGATGCTCGACGAATGGAACGGAAAGTTCGGGTCGGGCCTGGCTTCCGGCGGCACGCCCCGGCGATAGTCCGTCGCCAGTTGCGTCGACAGGAACAAGTACGGCCCGGCTCGAACGGCCTGAGACTCCGCGCCCAGCGGAGACGGCGCATTTTTCGCGCGGACTACCTGTTTTTCATAAGGGCCTCGAGGATCGACGGCGACCAGTTCAATTTCAACCACGGCGTGCGGTATCGCCAGCTCCGACTGGATGACGATGCGGGCGGGCGGATCCTCTGGAAAGTATTGCTGCCAGACTTCGTCGAAGACGGCGTAGTCCGACATGCTCGTGAGATAAATCTCGGCCCGTACGACATCGTCGAAAGTGCATTCCGCGTCGCCGAGCAGCCTCTTTAGGTAATTGAGGACGTACTCTGTCTGGAAGCGAATCGGGTTGTGGCGGTACGCCAGCTCCGGGTGCGGCACGATTTCTTCAATAGGACCCTTCGGACCAGTCGGAGTCGTGCCTCGGGTAAAGACAAACCCTCCGCCGCGAAGGATTTGGGAGTAGACCGCCCACCCGATAGCCGCAACCTGGCCGATGCTCTGTACGCTTTTCAACGGAACGATTTCCCTATCCAAATCGGCATCTTCGGCAAGATTTGTCATGTCGAGGCAAACGGTCGCTCCGTGGATAGGCAATTCATCGACGAACAGCAAACTGCTGGGCGGCGCGCCTTCGACATCGAACCACTCCTTGCGAAGGCGCAGGGCCATATCGATCTCCGACGGCAAAGTATGGTAAGAATTGATTTTCAAGCACCGGCGTAGCGACGACCCGAGCGTTTGAAGCGTCTTATCCAGATTTTTGTAGATGTAAGTGAGCTGCTTGTAGATGCTTGATCCGTGCCAATAGTAGTTTGGAAACAGCTTCGCCTCCTCCGGGATTCCGCTGGAGGGGTTGTACGCAATTTGCCCGCCGACGAAAACGAGGTCGCCGGCACGAACAGCAAGAGGCGGCGATCCCGGAGGGGCATCGGGATGGAAGGAGTATTCAAGTTTCATTTTTAGGCTCGCATTGGCTAAGCACGGGCCCCAGCCGCTAGCAGCGCGTCGCATGCGCATCTTTGCGCTAACCAGGCGTTCGAACCGGCGTCGAGACTCGCTCGGGCCCGACACTATTGCGCAAGCCGATCGCGTTCAAGTGAAATCGCCCGGCACTTGGCCGCCCAAGCCAATTAATTTCGAAATCATTGCTGCAGGCGATGGCTTGGCGAGCTGATCGAGTCGAGAGCATCGAATGGACGTCTGGACTAACTGAACGCTCGGCACTAGATTCCGCGAAACGGAAAGAGCCGCGGCTTCGGCCAACTCGCAACATTGGAGGGACGCTTTCCCGCGCGCCGCTATTTTGCTCGGCTTAAACGAGGAATATCATGGAAAACCACAAAACGATCGATATCCACGCGCATTTCTTCCCGGAAGCGTATTTAAGGATGGTTGCGGAAAAGGGCGAGAATTTCGGAATGCGCTGCTCCTGGGACGACGGCGCGCTTCCGGTGATCGACATAGGCGGCAAAATGGCGCCTATAGAAATTCGCTACTTCGATTTTCAGGAACGATTGGCCTCAATGGACAGGCAAGGCGTCGGCATCCATGCGCTTTCGCTAACTCAGCCGATGGTCTACTGGGCTCCCGGCGACTTGGGAAAAGCCCTGTCGGAAGCCTACAATGACGGCTGCGCGGAGGCGCATCTCGCCCATCCGGACCGATTCGTTGGCTTGGCGACACTTCCGATGCACGAACCCGAACTGGCGATCAAGGAACTGGAGCGCGTCGCGGGCGAACCGGGAATTCGCGGCATATACATGGGTACTCGGATCGGCGAGCTAGAACTTTCGGAAGAACGCTTTTTTCCAGTCTATGAGGCGATCCAGGATAAGGGGTTTGCGATTTTCCTGCATCCGATAAAAGTAGTCGATCCGGCACGCCTAAAAAAATTCTACTTAACAAATTTCATCGGCAATCCAACCGAATCGGCAATCGCCGCCTCGCATCTCATTTTCGGCGAAGTCCTCGACCGGTTTCCGAATCTGGACTTTTGCCTGCCGCATGCCGGAGGCTCCCTTCCGTATCTGATCGGGCGGATTACTCACGGCTGGGGAGTGCGTCCCGAGTGCCGGCATCTTAAAAATCCGCCGGATTCCTACCTGCGCCGCTTCTACTACGACACGATTACGCATTCGCATCCGGCCCTGGACTATTTGATCAAGCTCGTTGGCGCCGACCGAGTCGTGCTCGGCAGCGATTTTTGCTTCGACATGTCGTACCAGCAGCCCGTGGAATTCGTTATGAATCACTCGGGACTCAGCGAAGCCGACCGAAACCTTATCCTTGCCGGAAATGCCCGGAAGCTGCTTCGCATTTGATTGCGCGCCGATTTCCAGCTCCCGGATTCCGCCGCGCTCGGATTACCGAGCAAGACTCTATCGGCAAATGGTCCATTGGGGCGCAAACGCGCTTTTTACGCGGCTTGATCGTCGCGAACGCAGCTGCGAAATCCAAGAGTCGATTCCGCCGGTTGAATTCCATCATTTTCCAAAGCCGGGCCGGCGCCGCGCGGGCCGCGGATTCCCTGAGCGAACGGCCCGCAATCTTTGATGATTCTAGGCCGGCGGAATTGTTGCCGCGCAAACAAATCGGATTTCGAATCCGTATAGGCGGTTGCGGCCTGCAGCCAATAGTTCGTATTGCCTCGGCAGTCGGCGATAGCTTGAAGTTCGGGCCTTATGCTCGTAGGCTTCGCCGGACGCACCCGTCACCCGAGCCAGGCCAGCGCTCCGGCGCCGAGTCGCGTCGACGCAACAAGCAATGTTTCAGGGAGGACGACAAATGCCGCTTAGCCGCGTAGAAATCGAGGAATCGCCGTCCGCTTGGCCGGCTTATCCGGCGGCGGTTCGCGGAGGCGGATTCGTTTTCGTTTCCGGCGTTCGAGGCGCGAAACCCGACGGCTCGGCAACGCCAGTCGAAGACTTGCCGACTAAATTTACCGAACATTTGCAGGGCTATTCGCTTGTCGACTCCATGGAGGGAGAAGCGACGGCGGAAGCCTGGACCGCGCACGACAATATGGGGAAGGCGCTCGCGGCATCGGGAAGCCGACAGGATCAAATCCTTCGACAGCGCATGTGGCAGCGCGACAAAAGGCTATTCCCGGTACTCGAGCGCGTTCGCAAGCTTTGGCAGCCGGAAGCCGCTCCAAGCAGCGGACTCGGCGTGCGGAGCGTGGGAGGGCGAAACGGCAATTGGTACGGCATAGAGTGCATCGCCGTCGATCTGGAAGACCCGAACCGTCTCGGGAGCCGGCAGGTTTTGACGCCCGCCGAGCATGCGGCGAACCCTTCAGCCTCGATCTATTCCCAAATGGTCGCGAGCGGACCGCTCGTTTTTCTAGCCGGGCACATACCGATCAGAACCGCCGAGCCCGGAAAGCCGGTCGTCGGGAGCTACGACGACGTACCGAAGGAAGGCCGTTTCCTTGCGACAGGCCGCAGCCACCCCGATGCCAGGGACGGCCCGATCGCGGCTCAGACTTGGTTCGTCTACAACGAAATCAGACGAGCCCTGGAAGGCGACGGCATGCGAATGGAGGATATCGTTCACGTACGTATTTATCTGTCCGACCTTCGCGACCTAGCCGCGTTTCACAGGGTGCACCGACATTTCTTCGAGACCGATCCCCCGGCTCTTTGCATCGTCGGCTTCGACGAAGTCGGCCACAAGGGATGCCGTATTGAAATTGAGCCGACGGCATTGAAAAGAGGCTCCTTGCGTAGGGAAAGCTTCGAATGGCGCTGTCCGGCGCCGTTCGCAGGTCCCGCGGCGTTGCGGGCCGGTCCGCTATTGTTTCTCGCCGGCATGCCGGGCATCGACGCGACCGGTCGAATCGCAATGGACTCCGGTTCCGTGGCGCCTGAGCATGCCGGCAAGATTGCGTCTCTTGAAAAAACATGCAGTTCGCCGTGCGTCCCGTCGCAAATATGGTGGGCGTGGCGCCGCATATACGAAGCCTGCGAATCAGCATGCGTCGAGGTGTCGCAAATTGCGAAAACTGTCGTTTATCTCCGAGATGAATCCGATTTGATCGCCTACGAACCGATCCGAACATTGATCGCGCCGGACTCCGCGCCCGCCTTCGACTGCGTGGTCGTGGCAAATCCGGGACCGGTCGACGAAGCCGCCGTCCAGATCGACGCCACCGTCTTGATTGATTCCTAGCGGAATGCTACAAGACATCTGTTCCAGATTTTGGGACGAATGTTATTGGGAGGAAAATATGAAAAAGTTTTCGATATTTGCGGGCGTCGCGGCCTCTTTGGGCCTGCTGGTCGGTGCGGGTTCCGCCGTCGCGGACGACATGTATCCCGACCGGCCGATTAGCGTCGCCGCCTGCTACCCGGCCGGAGGCGGCGTCGATAGAAACCTTCGCATGGTCGAGCGGGTGGCCGCCAAGTATCTTGGCCAGTCGATGCTGCCGCAGTACAGGACGGGCGGATCCGGAACGGTCGCGATGCAGTATATCAAGGAAGCCGACCCGGACGGCTACGAGCTGGCGATTTGCGACAACGGCGGAGCGATTATCGCGCCGATTGCACAGGGACTTGACCTCGATGCCGACGACTTCACGCCGATCGCGCAAGTTTCGTTCGTTCCCTGGATCATGACCACGCGGGCGACATCGCCCTACAACAGCCTCGAGGACTTTATCGAAGCCGCGAAGGCGGCCGATGGTCCCATCGCGATCGAGATTTCCGACATTGCGACCTCCGACCACTACGGCTGGCTGCTGCTAGTCAAGCTGGCCGGGCTTTCGCCTGAAATGTTCAAATGGAACCCGCATGGCGGCGGCGGACCGAAAATGAGGGCGATCATCGCCGGAGAAGGCGAGCTTCTTTTCGATGACGCCGGCGAGATCGAAGGCTATGTCAAAGACGGGACTCTGCGGCCGCTAGCCGTCGCGTCTTCGGCGCGGATTCCTCAGTTCCCCGATGTTCCGACAATGCAGGAACTCGGCTACGACGTGATCTCCGGCTCTTCCGTAGCGATTTACGGACCTCCCGGGATGCCCGAAGACAAAATCGCCAGGCTTCAGGAGGCAATGCGTCAGATCAAGGCAGATCCCGCGCTGCTCAAGGCGTTCGAATTGACTCTGCAGGATCCGAACACTTTCATCATCGACGAGTTCGAAGCCGCGTGGCGTTCCGACTGGGCGAATGCGGGCGAACTGCTGAGAGCCGCTCTCGGAGGATGATTCATACGCCAAGGCTTGAGACAATGCCTTGAGGTGGATCCTAGAAGGTGCGCTCGCCGCGATAATATTCGCGACGGGCGCACTGCTTTTTGCGCTGGCGCCTGATTTAGTTCGCGGCTGGGCTTTTTCCATTCCCGGAACTACCGATGTCGCTCTCGAACCTGTGTTTTTTCCGCGGCTGGCGTCGCTGCTCCTTTCCGCATCGGCGCTTCTCGTCATAGCGACGATTCCTTTGCGTTCCGGCCCGCTGCCGGCGGTCGGAACGGGATTGGCGGAATATATCCGCGTTGCGGTCGGCCTTGCGGGCATCCTGGTTTACCTGATCGGCGTCGTCGTCCTTGGATTCGTAGTCTCGACCGTGATTTTCGTGACCGTCGCGAGCCTTGCCGGCGGCTATCGCAATCTTGTCGTCATAGTGCCGACCGCGATCGGAGTCGCCGTCGCGCTGCGCCTCGTATTCAGGTTTGGCCTTCACGTTGGCCTGCCTGAAGGAATTTTTCTCTAGACTACAGTCGGAAACCCATGCTTGAAGACCTGCTAGCCGCCGCAATCGTCGTTTTCAATTGGAAGACTATCGCAGCCATTTCCGCCGGAACCGTCGTCGGCCTCATGATTGGCGCGATTCCCGGGCTTAGCGCAACCATGGGGATGGCGCTGCTGTCGCCATTCACCTTTTTCGTCGGGCCGCTAATCGGCATTCCCTTTCTGATCGGCCTGTTCAAGGGCGGTACGTTTGGAGGCTCAGTTTCTGCTATTCTGATCGGAACGCCGGGAACCGCGGCGAACGCGGCGACGTTGCTCGACGGCTACGAGATGCGCAAGCAAGGACGAGCCGGCGAGGCGATGATGGGCGCGTTGAACGCTTCTCTGGTCGGCGACGCGTTCGGAACCGTCGCCCTGATATTCGGAGCGCCGGCGCTTGCGCTGATCGCTATCCAGTTCGGGCCGCACGAATTTTTCGCGCTCGTCCTCTTTTCCCTTACCATGATATGCTACGTCTCCGGCAAATCGCTTGCGAAAGGCGTACTCGCGGCTTCGCTCGGCGTATTCTTCGCGCTGGTAGGAACCGACCCTATCGGAGGAACGCCCAGGCTGACTCTGGGAATGCGCGAACTCCAGGGCGGTCTGAATGTCATTGCGCTTGTAACGGGCCTTTTCGGAATAACGGAAGTTCTGATTCAAATGGAGTCCTTCGGCGGTCGAAGAAAACCGGTCGTGGACTCGGTCGCCGTTCATCTCGCGGGCGCAGGCATGCAGCTTAAGGCGGTCGTCGCGCATCTTCGCACCATCGTTCGCTCGTCGCTCGTAGGAACCTTTATCGGCGCGCTGCCGGGCATCGGCTCCGAGACTTCGCCGTGGGTAGCGTACGGATTGGCGAAGCGCGCATCCAAAGATCCAGACAAGTTCGGAAAGGGTGCTTTCGAAGGGGTGCTCGCGCCTGAAGCGGCCAACAACGCCGTGTGCGCCGCAGCCATGATTCCGATGCTCGTGTTCGGCATTCCCGGCGACATCGTCACCGCCATTCTCATGAGCGCGCTCATCGCGCAGGGGCTCCAGCCCGGACCGTTCCTCATTGCGGAGCATCGGGACGTGATTTTCGGGCTATTCATGTCGGTTCTGTTCGCTACCGTCGCGCTGTACATATTCGGTCGGTTGACGATGCGCTGGTGGATACGCATCCTGACGATCCCTCGCCCGCTTCTGTATTCGATCGTCGTCGCTTTTTGCGTCGTCGGCACCTATTCGGTGAAGTCCAGCAGCTTCGATCTGGGCGTGATGTTCGCGTTCGGAATCGTCGGCTACATTTTGCGCAAGCTGGATATCGCGATCGCGCCCATGCTTCTTTCCTTCGTGCTAGCGAAGATTCTCGAGGAATCGCTGCGACGAGGCCTCGTGCAGTCGGACGGCAATATTTTCGCGTTTTTCGAAAGGCCCATCACTGCCGTCATACTGATTTTGACGGGCTTGGTACTCATAACCTTTGCGGTGCTCGAGTGGCGAAGGCGCCGCAAGAGCCAAAGCCCGTCCGAACCGGCCTAGCTGCCGCGTCTAACTTGGCGATGGAGAAAGAAAGATATTCAAGCGGAGCTTCGCGTCCGACCGCCCTCGTTGACAAAGTCTTGCGATCGAGATTGGAGTTCGGAAGCGGCCGGTCGCGCAGGCGATGCGAAAAGCCCGGCGGCGGATCCGTTCATGAAGCGGTTCCGACCGGGCTGGTTCGCCGAAGCGAATCCCCGTCGGGAATATCGAAATTCCCAATGGCAGGCGGCGAAGCATCGCTTCCAATATCCCGTTAATTCCAATCGACTCGAAGCATCCCATTCGCTACAAGGAATCGCACCGGCGTCGCACTATAGAGACGAGCATCAGAAAAGAATGAACGAGACTAGCTCGGAATCGAAACCGCTAGATATTTCGGCGATCGAACATGTCGCCATCGCGGTACCCGATCTTGAGAACGCTATCGAGTTTTACAAGAGCCGCTTCGGCGCGAACGTCGGGGATCCCGTCGACATTCCGTCCCAATCGATTCGAATTGCCTGCGTCGAGTTTGCGAACGCGAAAATTGAACTCATGCAGCCGCTGGAGGAAAATTCCGCCGTCGGAAAATTCCTAGCCCGAAACCCTGGCGGCGGTCTACATCACATATGCTTTGCCACAGGAGACGCGGATCGAGCCTACGCCGATGCCGACTCCTTGGAACTTCGCCCGCTCGGTCCGCCGAGCGAAGGCTACCACGGTCGCCCTCTCTTCTTTTTGCATCCCAAGGCGGCTATGGGCACGCTGATCGAAATCGAAGAAGCCGCCGAAGAGCAGCTCTAACCCACCTTTGCCAAAGTAGGAGAAAATGATGAACGAAAGCAGCGCATCGACGTACCGCGAAATCTTGTATGAAGTGCGTGATCAGGTCGCATGGGTGACAATCAACCGACCGGAAGTTCGCAACGCATTCCGCGAACAGACGCTCGACGAACTGATACATGCGCTGCGATCGACCCGCGAAGACCCGTCCATTGCCTGCGCGGTCGTTACAGGCGCCGGCGAAGAGGCGTTTTCGGCGGGCGGCGACTTTTACGCGATGATGCGGCTGAATTGGGTCAATGCCGCCCACTGGAACGATCGCATGCTCGGCCTTGCCATGACTATCCGCGGCTTGCCGATTCCGGTTATCGCCATGGTCAACGGCTGGTGCATGGGGGGAGGCCACGAACTCGCTCTCTGGTGCGATCTGGTGATCGCTTCGGAAAACGCGGTGTTCGGACAGACCGGCGCGCGCGTCGGAGCCTGCCCGACCGTCGGCGCGACGCAATACTTGCCGCGGCTTGTCGGCGAGCGCATCGCCCGCGAAATGATTTTCCTGTGCCGGACGTTCAAGGCTGAAGAAGCCGTCCGCGTTGGCCTTATCAACCGCTGCGTTCCGAAGGCGGAACTCAGGCAGGCGACCGAGGAATGGTGCGCAAAATTCAAGAACCTGAGTTCGCAAACCCTGCGGCAAACGAAAAAATCTCTCAACCACGAGTCCGACGAACTCTACGCGTCATGGCAGCAAGGCATGGAGCTTTTGGCGCATGTCTGGGGTTCGGACGAAGCCATGGAAGGCATGAACGCGTTTCTTGAAAAGCGGAAGCCGAATTTCCAGCAGTTCAGAGAGCGAAATCGCGACATGGTTCGAAGCTATCTCGACGGGCTAGCGGCCGACGAAAATATGGCGCCGCCGAAGAAAACCGAGGCATGACGCAAGATTCCGAACCTCTTGGTCCGCTAAATTCGGTTCGCGTCATCGATCTCAGCCGGATACTGGCCGGCCCGTTTTGTACCATGAACCTAGGCGACCTGGGTGCCGAAGTCATAAAGGTGGAGCAGCCCGGCAAAGGCGACGACACCCGCTCCTGGGGACCGCCATTCGTGGACGGAGAATCGGCTTATTTCCTCGGGGTGAACCGAAATAAGCGCGGAATCACTCTCAATCTCAAGGACCCGCGCGGATTGGAATTGCTCAAGTCGCTTCTTCGCTCCGCGGACGTAGTCGTGGAAAATTTCAAATCCGGCACGCTTGAGAAGTGGGGCATCACCGAGGAGTGGCGCGAAAGGGAGGCGCCGAGGCTTATTCATTGCGAAATCACCGGTTACGGCAATTCCGGACCTCGCGGAGGCATGCCGGGTTACGATTTCCTGATGCAGGCCGAGAGCGGCCTGATGAGCATCACCGGTGACCAAGACGGCGATCCTATGAAGCTTGGAGTCGCCATCGTGGACGTCTGCACGGGAATGTATGCGACGATGGGAATCCTTGCCGCCCTGAATGCGCGGGAGCGCACCGGTCGCGGGCAGAAGATCGAAGCTACCCTTTTCGCCACCGGCGTTTCCATGCTTGTCAATGTCGCCTCCAACTATCTGGCAAGCGGAAAGACTCCCGGGCGATACGGCAATGGCCATCCCAACATTGTTCCATACCGAGCATTCGCCTGCGCAGACGGAAACATAGCGCTAGCCGTAGGAAATGACGTGCAGTTCGCCCGGTTCGCCGAATGCCTGGGCCATCCCGAATGGTCGCGGGACGAGAGGTTCGAACGCAACGAAAACCGCGTTCGGAACCGTGAAGAGATCGATGCGCTTATCGCGGAGACGATGGCGACGCGAAAGACTGCCGAATGGTTCGCCGACCTTCAGGTCCAAGGGATTCCCTGCGGTCCGATAAACAAGGTCAACGATGCGATCGAAGACCCGCAGACTAGCGCTCTCGGAATGGTGGCTTCCCTTGACCACGCAACGGCCGGGACGATACGCATGCTCGGTATTCCTTACAGCCTCTCCGGAACGCCCGCTTCTATCCGCAAGCCTCCGCCCGCTCTCGGGGCCGATAACGACTCCGTTTTGGCGGACCTTCTAAAGCTGACGCCAAAGCAAATCGAAGAATGCCGGCGCAACGGAATCGTCTAGACTCGCCGCAGCGGATGATGGGGGCAACTCGCGCGAAAATATCGGCTGCATCGCAATGTTGAATTTGCCGCGGCTCACGGGGGCGGGCATCCCTTCGGCCGCGATTTGTTTGCCGGCGGGTCAGCTGACGACGGCAATTTGCGATAGATTTCGCCGATCCGAATTCTCCGGACGGAGCCGCCGCTCTCGTTCGCGCAATAAAGCCGATCGCGAGCCCTCAATATTTTCGGCTGGCGAAGTGCGGCGGAGAGCGACACGGATCGCAAAAATCCCGTTTGATACTCCTTGCGGCGTTAAATGCGCTTAAAATCCGAACGAATTCGACAGGTTGTCAATAGCGGGAAATTCTGTTGATTTACCGGAATCGCGACTATACTGCTTGACAATGGCGGCATTTGGCTTGCAACCTTTTGCGGAACCGGCGTGATCCAGATTAAGCGCGACCAGTGAAAATTTGATTTCGTCATTTTTTGAGGGAGGAGACGTAAATGCTTAGACGAATGTACTTGATTCCCGACGATATGTGGGCGCGGGTTGAAAATGGAGAGTTGCTGTATACGCCGATCAACGTTGTAAGCGACGATACCCACACGCATATTTACCTTTCCGGGCAGTTGCCCCGCCTGCCCGGGGGCGAAATTCCCGGCAAAACCATGCGAGAGCAGATCCGGCAGGCCTGCGAAAACATAGAGATCGGTCTGGGCCATGTCGGAGCAACGTTCGACGATGTCGTAACGACGACTACCTACGTTCTGGACCTAAAGGAATATTACGCGGCATCCGACGAAAGGTTCAAATTCTTCAAGGTCAACCGACCGGCTAGCACGCTTATTCAGGTCGCCGCCTTGGGTATGCCCGGTGCCAAGGTTGAAATAACCGTCGAGGCAATAATCGAAACCGAAAGGCTGCGCCTCGGCAACTTTAAGAACGGGTTGATTAGGACTGTCGAGGATCCATCGAAAGTGGAGTCCGAATGGATTCGCGTAAGTGCGCAGCCCCCGTCCTAGCCAAGGCCGGGCGCCGAGCACAAGTCCCCGATTCCCGGTTGCGGAGAGAATTGCAGGAACAATCGCTCGGGTTGGGACGGCCATGTCGGCTCAATGCGAATGCATCCTGATTGGGCCGGGAGGTCGGAGATTCCGAAGAGCGGCGCAGCCTGTTCCGCGCAAAGTCCGGCGACAGCCTTCGACAGTTGCGGAGCTTGAATTTGCGCAAATAAATTGAACCGAAACGTCTGAAAGGGCATTCCGAGGCGGTCTAGAATTTTCGGAACGACGTAGAGCGATATCCTAGGCGACGGAAAAGCGTTTTCCGCCAAAGACATATTGTCGAGCTATCGCAGATGAATCGTCTATCGTAAATTTATCTGTTCCGCCGAGCTCCGGCCGATTCCGTTATCGCTTGGTTGCGAATCGCGAAAATGCGCGACAAGTTCGAACGGCTTTGTCGCGAATGCCGGCTATCAAACCGGTCATTGGCGATTGTCGACGGATGCTCTGAATTCGTACATTTGGCGTCACGATATCCTTTCGAAATACGCGCATTTGCTTTCAATCCGGGTGAATTGGAAGTGCGATAGGCTAGCCGTGCCCGGAAGCGATTCGAGCGGCGTTTCTTCGGCTCCAAGCGCGAGAATCCTATTTGAACTCGCAGCGTCGCCTGCCGGAGCATGCAAGGCGGATTGACCGACGCCGGATTATGTCAATGCCGCCTGCGCCCAATCCGATCGCCGGCAAAGCGGTTACTCCCTTTTGGGAACCTCACGGGGAACGCCGACCAGTTCGACAGCGCGAAAGAAATGTTCGCTATACGGTAATGGTCTCCGAATTGCGGTAGCTAATCCTTTGGAAAATCGCCATCACTATCAGAAGCAGTACCGTCTGGATCACCATGAATGCCGCGAGCCGGGCCGAGTGCCGTTCCATGAGCAAGAAGAACACGACCGACATCACTTCCGTACCGTTCCGGTATAGAAACATGACCGAGGAAAATTCCCTGACCAAAATTACGAAAGTCATCAGCCAGGCGGAAAAAATCCCCGGCTTCAAAAGCGGTAGGAGAATTTTCCGAGTGGATTGCCACCAAGTGGCGCCATGAATGCGGGCCGACTGCTCAAGTTCGTCGTGTATCGACAGCCGAACGGA
Organism: Albidovulum sp.; assembly: GCA_028823855.1. Classification (GTDB taxonomy): domain Bacteria; phylum Pseudomonadota; class Alphaproteobacteria; order Rhodobacterales; family Rhodobacteraceae; genus JAPPFL01. The sequence goes on along the minus strand of JAPPFL010000079.1, from coordinate 57,556 downwards.
GTAGATAGCCCGGTACGCCAAGTAGAAATAGCCGATAACATAGGCGAAGATAATAATGTAGAGCGTATTGTAGATCGGCGTCCTGACGAACGCGAAAAGCACCATCATGCCGAAAACGGCACCCGGAATTGCGATTGGAAGCAGGACAAGCAGCCCCATGAGCGATTCTCCCCGCCTTGAGCGGGTCTGCGACAAAATGGCCGACAGGAACACGGCAATGGTAGCGGCGGCCGAACAGGCGACAAGCGAATTGACGATCGCGCGCCTCGTAACATCGTACTCGAACATTACGCTGCGGAAATTGTCCAAAGTAAATAAATCGAGCTTGAAAATTCCGCCCCAGTATTTCTGCAAGCCGACGAGAACCAGAACGACGAGTGGCGCGATTACGGCGATCAAGACGTATGAGAACACGAGCCCGAAGGCGACCCATCGGCCGCGACCCAGCTGAATGCGCTTGGCGCGATAGCCCTTGCCGGTTACGGTCGTAAACTTGCGCTCGCCTAGCAGTCTCTGCTGTATCAAAATACCCGTCCCCGCGATGACGATCGCAAGAATTCCGAGCGAAGCCGCCATCGCCAAATCCTGCGGGTAGTAGCTCATCAAAGTCCAGATACGCGTGGCGAGAACGTAGTTTCCGCCCGCTACGCCCAAAGCCATCGGAATTTCCAGGGTCCCGACTGTAAATACGAAAACGAGCACCATCCCCGAAAGCAGCGCAGGTCCATTCACGGACAGCGTTATTCGCCAAATAGTCTGCCAGAGGCTCGCGCCGTGAATGCGCGCCACTTCTTCCAGGCTCGGGTCCATCTGCCGCAATGACGCAACCGCGTAGAGGTACATGAACGGCGAGTAGAAGATCGACTGAATTACGATCATGGATGTTATAGAATACACGTCCGGCAGCAGTTCCGTAGGCCAGCCCCAATCCGTCAGCATGCGGGTCAGCATTCCCGCGCGCGGCACGAGCAGAAGGCGCCAGGCCATGGCGCCCACGAATGCGGAAATGAACAAGGGAATAACGCAGAGAATTTCCAGGAACTGCCGCGCGGGAACATCTGTCCGAGCGTTTATCCACGCGAGCGGCACGCCAATCGCGGTCGCGCCGAGCGTCGCTCCGGCGGCGAATATTATAGTGGTAACGATTTCCTTTCGGACCGAAGGGTGTTCGAGAATTCGGCCGAACCCTCCAAGGCTGAAACTTCCCCTTTCCGTGAATGCGGCGTAAACCGACATCGAGGCAGGATAAAGTATCGCAACTGCGAGCAGAACGACGACCGCCCAAAACACAAGCTTGTCAATGCGCAGGCTTTCGGCAAAAAACGCTCTAGTCCGGCTCGCGGAAGACGATGCCGCCGTCAGTTCAATCATCACGGGACTCGGTGCCCGGCGGCGTTCGCGCTGCCGCCGTTGATCGAACCAATCCTTGACAGATCAATTCGCCGGGAGCGCAATGCATTTCCCGCCGTCGATTTCCATGAAAATCTCCTGGCCGTCCTCGAATTCGGCGGCGCCGTCGATCCAGGCTCTCATCGTCAAGTACTCAGTATTGACGAGCACCTCCGTCCGGTCGCCAAGATACTGGCACTTGTCAACGAAGCCCCGAATAACATTATTCTCTGATTCCGGCTGTCCGGAGAGAATACGCACCCATTCGGGACGTATGAGTATGGTAATGTCGCGTCTCGTTTCGGCAGAACCCCTGAGAACCTTGAGGATTCTAGATGTATCGCCGCTACCCAGTTTCACTTCCAAAGTATCCTCGCCGTTCGCCGATTCGCCAACCAGCGTCCCTTCAAGTAGATTGGCAACGCCGATGAAATCGGCGACAAAGCGCGTTCTGGGTTCGCAATATAGCGACTTCGCGCTGCCGCGCTGTTCTATTCGCCCCTCATTCATAACCAGGAGTTCGTCTCCTAGCGCCATGGCCTCGGCCTGATCATGAGTCACGTAAATCGCAGTAATCTTTATTTCCCTTTGAATGTCCTTTAGCAAGTACCTCATTTCCTCGCGCAATTTCGCGTCGAGATTGCTAAGCGGCTCGTCGAAAAGCAGCACTTTCGGCCTTCCGACTATAGCTCGTGCCAAAGCGACTCGCTGCTGCTGTCCGCCGGACAAGTCTGTTGCATTCCGACCGCCAAGTTCGCCTAGCCGGACGACGTTGAGGGCTTCCCGGACTCGCTCCGAAATTTCCGATTTTCCGAACTTTTGCATCCTGAGCGGAAAGGCCACATTCTCGAATACATTCATGTGCGGCCAAATTGCGTAGGATTGCGCGACCATCCCCATGCCGCGAACATTCGGCTGCAGAAACAAGCCTTTAGCGGCATTCGTAACGTCTTCTCCGTCAATGACGATTCTGCCGTGTTCCGGCTGCTCCAATCCTCCAACGCATCGAAGAGTAGTTGTTTTCCCGCAGCCGCTAGGCCCGAGGAGGACGAGGAGCTTTCCTTCCTCGACCTCGAAATTTACGTCGTCGACGGCCCATGATTGACCGAACGTCTTTCGCAGCCCTTCGACCGCAACGAATGCTGCCACCTAGGCCTCCAACTTATCGAAAAGTTAACCAGAAACAGGGATGACGGGCGGAATTCCAAGGAAGCGATCCGCCCGCTTATTGATTTTCGACCGCATCTTTAGATGCTTCGCGTCATCCCGGCCTTCGCGCAAGCGAAGGCCGAGTCCGTCACTCAGTTGATGAAGATTGCAGCAAACGCCTCTTGGGCTTCACGAACCAATTCAGCATTCCTCGCGATTTCGGCGTAGTCGGGAGCGAATGCCGCGTCGCCGATATCGTCTGCATTCGGCGTCAACGCAAAGCTGCTTGGCACGCCTTCTCTGCCCGGAACCCGACCTTCGTATTTTTCGAAGATGACCTGGCCCGGATGGCTGCGAAGGAAATCGATCCAAAGCTGCGCGGCATTCGGATGCGGGGCGTCCGCGAACGCTGCGGTCGCCTGCTCCTGCAGCATGACTCCTTCTTTCGGAATCGCCGTGCGGACATGCGTCGCGCCTTGATCCGATAGCACGTTTGCATCAGCCGACACGCCGAGAATTGACATCGGCCTCTCCCCGGACATCATCATCTCGACACCGTGCATGGAGTTCGATGAGATTAGAATATCCTGCGCCGCTAACTTCTCCCAATAGTCCTCCGGAAGCCTTTGCCGGAGATAGTGAAACACTAGCGCGACCGACTGCAGCGAAGAGCCGTCCATAAGGCTCATTTTGCCCTTGAGCTCGGGCTTCAAGAGATCGTGCCAGCTTTCGATCTCCAGATCTGGAAGTTCGTCGCCATTCCACATCGGAAACATCATGTACATATCCGATGTCCAGTAGGGTCGATTGTTAAGGCCGATCCGTTCCGGCAATTTCATATGCTCGTATTCCGGCGACTCGTAAGCCATTATCAAGCCGCGCTCAACGGCGTCGGTAAACCACGTGATCGCCGGCATTGTCGTGACATCGCCGGAAATCGGAACGCCCTGGCTTACTTCCGCTTCGATGCGAGCAATGGTCCCAGACGTATTCCGTATATCGTAAGAAATTTTGAAATCGTCAGGTAGGCACCAATACTTCAAAAATCCTTCCCGGTGCGCATTTTGCGTTTCGGGAGTCTCGAATATGCTTGCGACGACGATCAGTTCGCCTTCCTCGATCGCGTTCGCAACACGAGGATCGTCGCATCTTTCCTCAGCTACGGCGATTCCCGACGAACCAAATACTAAAGCACCGAAAGCAAACGACACGATCGATGCCAACACTCCGTTTCTCAAACGTTTCATGAATAACCTCCCCCTTGAAACGTGAACCGTTCCGCTCTCGGGAAAATTCCCGGGCGCAAGGTTCCATTACAGGAGTAACATATATCAAAGGCCGCGTAGGTTGGCAAGCAATTGCGCGGACAACTAGAGGAAAGCCTGAGCTAGATTTCGGCAACATCTATTCGGGAGGGCGCCGGCTCCGTTCCTGCAGGCGCGAATAATGTCCCTGAAACTAGTTCGTTCGAATCGACGCTACCATTGCCGGGGTCACTCTTGGCCGTTAGAGCGAAATTGAAGCGGGTAGTGTGGAGATCCTTGCCTACTTCATCCGGCGAACTCCTTTGAGCAGAACAGATCTGGCTTTGTCGCTAATTCGAGATTCCAATCCGCGACATGGACGGTCTTTTAGAGCAGTTGGAACTGCGAACCGGAATTGGGAAAGAAAGAATGAAAATCTTAAACCGCCAAAGTAGTGGCAATGCGGAACCGCCGAGCATCGCGGTCGCAATTGGACGGCCCAAATCGCGGTCCGAACTACGAATTAATACGTCCGACCGCCAATCAATTGAATGAATTTCTTCATCGATACAAAACGACAGCGGCGTCATTTCGACCGATGAAAATCCTGAACGGGCGGCATTTGGATCGACGCGCATTCGCTTTGCGCGGCCTTGCCTGGGAGCTGGCTATCCTCTGTACAATTTTCGGCTACCGCACATATTGAATGCCGTTCGTCGCGACGAGCATTAATTTGAAACGCTGTTCAGACCGCCGAACAAACTCGAACGGACATCGTCCGCGAGCGGGAGCGCTGGAATCGAATCCATAAGCGGATTGATCCTCGCCGGCTTGTTCTCATCGAAGAGACCCTGTCCAAATCCAACATGCCGCCCGCGCGGTCGCGAGTCGAGAGTCCGGCGCACTGTCGAAACCGCCGCGAGGCCGCTGCTGGAACGCCATGACCTTCAAAGCCGCGCTGCGCGTTGAACCGACTGCCGCGCGGTATTCTGAAAGGTCCGGTCGACGTAGCCGGGAAATGAAGTAGCAATGGACGAATTCTCTAGTAGCGGGTTTAAGGCCGCCCGAAAGTCGATGCGCGGGCCAACTAGACTATTGCTTTTCCAGCCGCCATGCAGCCCGGATCTCAATCACGTCGAGAAGGCTCTTGCCTAGCTCAAGCATTGGAGCGCGACGCATCGGGGCATACTGTCGCGGCGACCCAGCAGCATATCTGCTCGCGGCTCGACGAATTCTCGGCAGTGGACGTTAAAAACCACTTTTACTACTCAGGCTAAACACCCGAAAAAATATTGGTCAAGCAGGTGGCGGTTTAGGGATCGGCCTATCGGTCGCGCTCGACAATGCTTAAACTAGAACTCTCGGAAAGGTCCGGAAATCATTTGGGCTACGCTCAACCGGCGGTCGACAGCGCGGGAGAGCGTCGCAACTTGATCCAGGAATTGCCGGAATAGAGGAAAAGCCATGAAGATTCACCGACTGCGTTTTCCCAAATTGCGCCGTCGCCCGCATACGGTGCTCGCCGCGTGGTGCTCGCTATGCCTAGCTGCGTCTTGGATCATGCAGACTCCAATAGTCCCGGCAGCTTTGGCGGAACCAATGGTCGAGCATGCGGTCTCTGGAGAAGCTGACGTTTCGCGAGATGCAGCTATTCTCGCCAGACGAATCTTAACTATGGAGAGCGATGATCTGCTTTTGGACGATTTTCTTCTCGATCGACTCGGTCGGGAGGTCCATCTGGTATTGACGCGAATCAGGAATCGCTATCCGGCGATGAAAGAAATCGCCGCGCGGCAATCGCCCGCAACATTGATCCTCGAAATCCAAGGCAAGCTTCTCGAAGATTTGATCGAGCATTGGACCGATTTGGGCAACGGGTCTGCGCCCCCGACCGGGCACGGGGCGTTCGACGAACTCAATGCCAAGCTGGGGCTGCATGCGGTCGACCTGTACCCAACTCTCAGCGTAGTCATCCTGCATTTCCCGGAGCGCGCCAACCTGCGCATCGCGCGCAAGAGGTATTCGGCCATCGCCGGCGTTGCCGGCGCGTCGATCGACAGCTTATTGACCGACGGCTCCGGTATCGACGCATTCAAGACTAACGGAGCCTGGTTCGTCGCGATGCGCAAGGCGTGGGGCGATTGTCCGTCGGGATGCATTAACTCGGAAACGCACTACTACAGTATCAAAGGCGAGAGTGTCGAACTGATAGACGTAGATTTGGCGCAAGAGGCATTGAGATCCATGATTCTCGAATTGCCTGCAAAAAATAATTTATAGGTGTTGGACAAGACCAATGCATCTATACCGCGCGCCTGCGGCGTGAACGATTTGATCGCGTGATTTTTCGTTGTGTCGCGCCCATGCCAGAGCCACGAAGCCATGAAGCGCATGGTGGCGAACGCCCGATTGAGCGGCCAATATGACAGCGCGGGCTGTCCGCACGGCTGTATCGGCATCCCCGTCACTTAGGCCTTCCGGGAATTCCCAGCGGAGGGCAGGCCCGCGGCGCTCTTCGTCGATCCGGTCGTCGCGCCTATCCCGACGATTCTGAGGAATTTCTGCGCAGCACTTCCTTTCGGACTTTTCCCATGATGCTGCGCGGCAATGCGTCGAGGATCTCAAAGCGACGGGGATGCTTGAAGCGGGCGAGTTTTTCCGTGGCCGCGCGACAGACCTTCGGAATCTGTCTGGGCGCAGTTCTCGGAGACGACCGCAGCAATAATCGCCTCGCCGAAATTAGCATGCGGCACGCCGAAGACCGCGGATTCTTCAAATCCCGTCCGCGTCGTTCAGCACGTCTTCCATTTCCTTGGGATAGACGTTGTACCCGCCGATGAATATCAGGTCTTTGGCGCGACCGAAGATCGACAGATATCCGTCGTCGCTAAATTTACCGAGATCGCCGGTGATGAAAAAGCCGTTTTCGCGGAGTTTGGCGGCTGTCTTGACCGGCATCTGCCAATATCACTTGAACATTTTCGGGCAGCGCACCTCGATCATGCCGATCGATTTATCGGGGACGGGGTCGCCGGTCTCGAAGTCGGTCAGGCAAACCTCGATTTCGGGCAGTGGCCGCCCGACCGTGCCGGCGCGGCACTCGCCGTCGCACGGATCGGAACTAATCATGTTGGTCTCGGTCATATCGTAGCGTTCGAGTATGCGGCGGCCGGTTCGCTCGGCAAAGGATAGGTGGGGTTCCGCTAGAAGCGGCGCGCTGCCGGAAATGAACAGGCGCATATTGGAGGTGCGTTCTCGGGCCAGGCGCCCGTATGAAAGGAGCCGCGAATAAAAAGCGGGCGCTCCCGTCAATAGCGTCTAGTACGGCAGGGCTGCCATGATTGCATTGAGATCGAATGCCGGCATAAATTGCACGCGCGCTGGCGGCGAGCGAGGAATTGAGCGCAAAGAACAGCCCGTGCGCGTGGAAGATCGGCAATGCGTGGATCAGGACGTCGGCACTGGTGATCCGTCGGCGACCGACCAGCGTCCGGGCGTTCGACATCAGGCTGTCATGCGTCAGAATTGCGCCTTTGGGCCTTCCCGTGGTGCCAGACGTGAAAGCGGAGCAGCGGGGTCGTCGGGAACGCGTGCCGCAGTGTCGAAGGCGTCCGGTCGGTCCGCAAGTTCTTCGGTCAGGCTGCCGGAGCCATCAGTACCGAGAGTGTGCAGGGTTTCGCCAACCCTTGCAGCGAGGTCTTGCCGAGTGCCAGTTGAACATTCGCCGCAAGCAATATACTTCGGCTTGGCATCGTCTACGAATTGCGCGACCTCGTCCAGGCATAGGAAGTGATGAGCGGAAGAAAGACGTCTCCCGTCTGGATTGCCGCCAAGAAAAGTGCCGCCATTTCTAGCGACTTGGGCGCTTGGAACCAGCCTGCCTGGAACCGGAACGGGCGCCAGCCGGGCGACCATCTCCTGGAACTCCCCGTATGATACGTCCGGCGCGTCATCTCGCCTGATGAAAGGGGCGGTGTTTCCCGCATGGGCGGAGGCAAGCGCGTCATAAATATGATCGCCCGCAAGTTGCGCGCCTTCTTCTGCCGCGCCATTGTCGCATAGGCCTCAGCTCGGCACTAAGGGGCCGTCGATTTTTCGCCCGCCGGACGAAGCGTCCGTAGTTCTGTTCGATCAGACCGATGTCGTACTGGTCGTTGACCATCGCGCCGATAGATTGACGCACCCCGTTCTCGTTCAGGTCCGCACCGGTGCGCACGGCATAAATCCGCGCGCCGGTGCCGAGATGGAAGCGTGCCACCGGACCCTAGGGCTCGCCTCGTGGGGTCTTGGCGTTCGGAAGGTAGTTCGCGGCGAGACCGCGGATCTCTTCGTCCTTCGCGGTCCCCGCCCGGAAGCGCTTGGCTAGGTCGGCGACAAGGTCGCGAACGTCTCCAAGTCGGGACGTGCATGCCTCAACTCGTCGGCCACCCGCTTGACCAGCAGGTTTCCGAAGCTAACGCCCTTCAGCCCAGCTTGGCAGTTCGAGATCGAGTAGAAGACTGCGACCTTGGCATCGCGCGCATCGAGGATATCCCGATCGTCCGCAAGGACACGCCGAATCGAGTTCGACACCTTCATGGTCATGGCAACTTCCACGAAAATCAGCGGTTCGTCCGGCATTTCTGGTTGGAAATAGGCGAAGCGCCTGCGGTCGGGCGAGTGAAGCAAAGCCTGCGCACGAAACTCGGCGAGCACGAGAATCTGATAATTCGCCAAGAGACGATGCGCGTCGGCAAATTCCCGGAATCCGGTTTTGGATTGACCGGAAAGGTTGCCCGAAAATTTCTGGAGGCCCGCTCAGATCTGATGCTTGTGCTCGCCGGGGGCCTACGCCAACGTTCCGTTGCAAAAGAGTCCGGCAAGGAAAGCGCCAGTCATCTTGGCTTGGTTCAGTAGCCGTTCGCTGGCCGCATCCATATCGCGGGCGATGGCGGCGGCAAGGATACCTGCATGTGGCTCGCGAGCGTCGCGCTGCTGAAAATCCAGCGCACCCGGCTAGGAACCTGAAGCGGGCATTTAAGTCGTAAAGCTGCGAACGGAATTTGATAAGGATCGGCAAGTCGGCGCTGCCCAGCAGCGACATGTGAAACGCTATGCGCTGGCGCTCCAAGGTGTCGAATTTTTCGCTCTGGGCTCGCTGCATCCGGTGGCGCGCGGTCCCGGAATTGAGGCACTTTGAGTAGCTATTCTACTCAAGCTAGACGGTTCAACACGCGGTCTATGCCAATACTGAAGTCAAAATCTATTCGACCAGAAATTTTCCCGACGGCTAGTTTCCATTTTGAATCCTAAACGGGGCTCGCTGCCGACGGCAAGGAACAGCAGGCGGCATTCGAATGCTCTACCGAATTAACGAATTTCACTTCCAATAAAACTTCGAAGCGCAGCGAACGGCCTCAATTGGGCAAGGGCGGAAGCCTTCCCTCCGATTTTAGTATCTGATAAGCTCGGTAAGTCGCCTTTATTCCTTCCGCAACGGGAATGTTCGGATAATCGGGCACATGTGCGCGTAATGGACCGTCGTCCAGGTCGGCCGGGAATGGAAGCTGAGAGCCTGCGCAGCTTATTCTTGCTTCGGGCGCGAGCGAGCGAACCACGTCAAGACCGAATTCAACCGTTTCGCAAGGTCCGTTCAAGTTGAATACAAAAGCTCCTTGTCCGTCCTGCGACGCCGCCGCGATGAAGGCCGCCGCCGCTTCGCCCGCATAAAGCCAGCTAAGCGGACCCGAATAAGGCACAATGTATTCCTCGTCTCGCGCAGCCGCCTGGATGGCGACAGTATTCTTCGAGCTTACGCCTTGGTCGCGCGCCAGACCGTAGACAATGCATGGCCTGATGCAGACCGATGGAACTTTCCAGTCGGACCAGTAGACGAATGCGGTATGTTCGTTGGCTTGCTTGTAGGCGCCGTAGAGGGTTTCGGACCACTGTCCGCCGGGCGGCAGCGCAAGAGCGGCCACGGACGATGCCAGCACGGTGCGCTTGATTCGGAAACGGCGAGCCGCTTCCAGCACGTTGATCGTTCCTTCGACGTTTACGCGCGCCCCGAGAGCCGGGTCGGCCTTGCAGAAAGGCACTTGGAGCCCCGCCAAGTGAATGATCGACGCGACGGAATGTTTCCGAACAACCGAATTTAGCGAATCCGAATCGGTTATATCGCCGGTTTCCCATGTCAGAGCCTCGGTATCGGCCGCCCCCAAAACGAGACTCGGTCGTTGCCGGTCAGCGGAAAGATCGAATCCAATGCACTCCGCGCCGGACCGTTTTAGAATCGCCATGGCCCATGCGCCTATGCAGCCTCCCGCGCCCGTAACGAGTACCGGCCCATTGAATCTTTTTGGGTCAACAAGGAATTCGTCGGTGAGAAAGTCCATGTTTTTCCTTTCTTTGCAGGTTCTACTCAGTTCAGCCTGATTTCGAAGTGCAGTTGCTGAAACTGCCTTATTGCGTCTCTGTCCGGCAGCACTCCGAGCCCGGGACCCTTCGGCGTGAACGCCAGGCCATTTCGGAGGGGAAGCAGCGTACCCGCGAATGCTTCGCGTAGCCCGTTATCATTCGCGTCTACTTCTAGAAGCCCGTCGCCCCCTGCAGCCGACAACAGATGCGCGGATGCAACTAGCCCAAGGCCGCAGCCAAGAAAATGGGGACAATACCTTTTTCCGGCGGCGATCGACCGCCGCGCAATATCGAGGCAGCCGGAAACTCCGCCCCACTTGCAGACATCCGGCTGAATAACCCCGAACACCCGACCGGACAACGCTCTGTCGAACTCCTTATCCGACCGCATGTTTTCGCCCGCGGCTATCGGATGCGCCAAATGTTCGGCGACGCGAGACCATTCCTCTATCGGGCGATCCGCGCGAAGCGGTTCTTCAATCCAGAGCAATGGAGCGTCGTTCAGGCGGTCCTTCAGCTTAAGAACATCGGCGCAAGTCCAATTCTGGTTCGCGTCGATGGCCAAGGTCTCGCCGGCTTCCAGCCAGCCGGAGCAGTTTTCCAGGATCTGAACGTCGCTTTCCCGGTCGAATCCGACCCTTATTTTGAATGCCCGGTAGCCACAGTTTCGCGATTCCGAAATCATTCGAGGAGCCTGCCGGCCGTCGATGCCGCTCGCATAGCAATTCAGCGTCCTGGGATTTCCTCCAAGAAGCGTTGAGACGGGCACGCCCGCACGCCGCGCGGCCAGATCGTGCAAGGCGATATCGGCTCCGCTAGCGATCTGGTCGGCGGGACCGCCTTCCCCGGACTGAAGCGCCAGCGAATGCAGCCGTTCCCTCACGACGCCGAACGTCGCGGAAGGCGAACCAGTATCGACAGCTGCTAGAGCGGGCCGAAGTACGGAAGAAGCCAAGTTGGCTCGGTATTCGGCCCCGTGCGGCGGGAAATTGCACCAGATTTCCCCCCAGCCTTCGGCGCCTTCGGCGTCCTCGAGCCGTATAAGAAGGGCCGGCCTCGACGCAAGCTCTCCGAAAACCGTCTCAAGAGGCGTTTCCAAGCGATATCGCAGGCAGAATATTTCGAGCCTCGCTAGGCTCGGAGCTTTATTCATTTTTCAAATCGGAACTTACTCGTTTCCATGAAGTCCAAACCGTTCGCAGTACAACCATGGCGGTAATCGAAACAAAGGAGATCGCCACCGGGTACAACGTCAAACTTTCGCCGCGCATGGTAATGATGGATTGCCGAATTGCCAATTCCAGTTGTGACCAAAAATAAACCCGATGATGAACGTAACGAACGAGAATTCGAACTTCTCTAGCAAATAGCCTACGAATCCGAAGACTACCATGACAAAGACGCCGAATTGTTCGCCGCCCCGCAAATAGGAGCCGATCACGCTGAAAAAGAACACGCCCGAAAACAGAATGGGGAAGGGAACGGAAATCACCTAAACGAAGAAGCGCATCCCGAACCACCCGATCAACAGCATGATAAGCGACGCCAACAGTAGCGATCCGTAGAGCCCCAGCATGAATTCAGGGTTGTCGCGCAGCATCAGCGGGCCGGGGATTATTTCGTGCATCGTGAATCCCGCCGCCAGAATGGCGGCGATGACGCTGCCCGGAATCCCGAGAGCGAAGGGAGTGATAAGGCTCGCGGGCATGACCGCGTTTTCGGCGCTTTCCGCCGCCGCAACTCCCTGAACATTGCCTTTGCCGAAACTTTCGGGGTTCTTTGAGAACTTTCTCGTAGCGCCGTATGAAGCGAAAGACCCTATGGCGGCGCCCAAGCCAGGCAACAGCCCGATGGCCGAGCCGATCGCGGTTCCGCGAATGATCGGAACAGAGATATTTCGCCAATCCTCTCTGGTTACCGAACTGTCCCGACCCGCCGCGAACTTCGATACCTCGCCGTGCGCCGGACTGCCCGTCGCTTTTTCGGCAAGCTTTTCTTCGAATTGGATGATCATTTCCGCGATCGCGACGATACCGATCGCCATGGCAACCAATGGCAATCCGTCGTAGACTTGGAAGGATCCGAATGTGAGGCGCGGCGAAGCGGTTTAAGGCTCCAGACCGGCTGACGCCAGGATGATGCCAATCCGACCTGAAATCAGGCCTTTGCTCTGAGACTTGCCCGACAGCGCGGCTATGAAGGTCAAAGCGAAAATCCGGATCGAGGCCAGTTCGACCTTGCCGATTTGGATGGCAATCCGATCGAGAGGAGCGGTGAGAAACACCAGCAGCCGGGTTGAAAAGAAATCGACGATGGTAGAAGCGAACAGCGCAACTTTCAAGGACTTAAGGTCCTGGCCCTTTCTAGCCATCGGGTATCCGTCCATCGCGGTCGGAACCGATGGCGGTTCGCCGGGCGTATTGATGAGAATAGCGGAAACCGCGTTTCCGGAATTGCTTCCCTTGGCAATGCCTACCAGAGAGCCGATGGCGCTGAACGGGTTTAGCGAAATAGGTCAAAGGGATCGCGATCGCCGCTGCCGTTACTTTCCCAGGCCCCGGAACTGCGCCGACCACGTACCCCACAGAGTTGCCTGCGGCGACAAAGACGATATTGGCAAGCGTCAGCGATCGGGCAGCGACTTCCGCAATCAAATCCATTCGCCGCGAAGCAGTCTGGATGGAAGCGTGTCTGTCGCGCCCGTCACGATTTTGATTCGCACCGCTGGGTTCTTTGCCACCAACCTCGCTACCCCTGTAGAGAGCGGTCCTCGAAGCCAGGACCGTCCTGTCCCGACATTTGCAACTCCGGCCGAAGCAGTTTGCAATGCAGCAATGTGACGCAATGCGTTGCGGTAGTTCGCATCGATAGAACTAGCATGGTCTCGCTGTATTTTTCCCGCCGAGTTTGGCGAGACTCCTTGAGGCAGTCTGTCCAGCAGCTTGGCGGAAAACTCTTTCTCGATTCGAGCGATATGCCGCGAAAGTACCGGTTGCGGCATTCTGAGGGAATCCGCGGCAGCCGAAATATTTCCGTGTTCGAGAACTTTCAAAAACAGTCGAAGCTGGCGCAGTTCCATGCCATTTCCTATCGCGCATATCTCTCTACATACAAGTCGATTCCAGTTGCGTTGATGGTTTCGAAGATTCCTCGAAAGGCTATTGAACCCTGGATTCCATATGAACGAGTCGCACCAACGCATGGATCGAAATGTGAAATTGGCGCGTGCAAAGAGTCATGCGGCAATTTGGCTAGGCAAACGCGATTTAACGATCGCGCGAATTTTTCGACGAGCAAGCGGACATTCAACGGGCTGAATTTTCCTTCCGAGGAATTCAGTTAAAATTCAGCAAACGGATTTACTTTCGAGCATCCGTCGATGCCGGGTCGAAATCGGCTAGTACGGACCTGGCGCCTCATGATTTTCGAGAGGAATGTTCGACTCGACGCAAACACTTTCTAGTGCTGGAACGGGGAATTGCCGAAGCGCAGACCGTCGGGAAAGTTGCCGAGAATCTGCAGTTGATCGTTCCGGAATCCATTCAGCGATCCTACACTTCTTGATAGCGGACATGGCTGCGGAGGCTCGCCGATTCTTTAAATTTGTCCCGAAATGCTCTAACCGGAACTTCATTCGAGGAATAGCTCAATTTGGCCTTATTTTTCTGAGTTTTTTGATGAATCAACCTGTCATTTGTATGTAAACACCCTTTTTTGGCATCGGTGCTGAGCAGGTCGCCGAGGCTGGAGGCGCACTTTCCTAGCCAAGCGTGCAAGCGACGACGGCGTCGGCGTGGCCGCGCGACAGCCTGGACATGTTTCCGAACGTCTTTTGGCGGATCCTTTTGCCTTTGCGCCAGAATTGCCCGAGGAGAACGGCCTTCCAACCGTACTATTTTCCGATCGTATCGATACTGGCCGACTTACCCGCTGCTCCGATATGAAACGTATTATTTTAGTTCAAGGCCTTGTATATGACGATAATTGTCCCGTCAAAATGAAATTTGATATGTAACAAAAAATACATATTGAAACCTCTCCCGCAGCGTGAAAAACTCTTACAATTCAATGGGTTGTATCGAGAGACTGCGTCGAAATTCGCGTGAAGTTCCGTCTAACGTGCGGGCTGTCGGAGCAGAGTCGCCGGAAGCGTTAGGAAACCTTGCTGAAAATTTATTTGATTACAACCATGCGTAGTCGACCGGTACTTTCCAAGGCTTCCCAAGCTGACATGATGTCTGCGGGTGCGGAGAATGCCGGATGGTACCAGCCCAGGTTCTCGCGGGTTCCGGCGACCTCCTCGGTACCGAGGGATCCCGTATGTAAAGCCGGATCGGCGGCCATATTGGGCGCGCCGAAAGCGATCGCCGTTTTGCAGCGAATCAGGGTCGGACGATCAGCTTTTCGCGCCCGCGCCGGCGCCTCGGCGACAGCGTCAACATCATGCCCTTCGACGCTCTCAACTCGCTAGCCATAAGCTTCGAACCGCAGAGTTGCATTATCGCTGAAGGAAAGACTGGCGGGACCGTCGATGGCGATGCCATTGTCTTCGTATGGCGTAATCAGCCTGGAAAGGCCCGAACGCCCGGCTATCGAGGCGGCCTCGCGGCTGACGCCCTCCGTCAGACAACCGCCTCCGCAGACTACGTACGCGTTGCGGTCGACCTGAATCTCGCCAAATCTGGTAGCAAGAATGCGCTCGGCAAGGGCCATGCCGGCGGCGTTGGCGATCCCTTGCCCCGGCGGGCCAGTTGTGGCCTCGATTCCGTGCGCTTGCTCGGCTTCGGGATGTCCGGCCGCAAGTGAACCCCGCTTACGAAAACTATTCAAGGATTCCGTGCCGAATCTAGAATATCCAGTCAAATGCAGCACCGCATAGATCAGCATCGAACCATGCCCTGCCGAGAGCGCAAAGCGATCGCGATCCGGCCGCAAAGGTGCATCCGGATCAAATTTCATCGCCGTGCCGAATAGCGCCGGTGCAGCATCGGCCATCCCTTTTAGCATGCCCGAGTGACCGGGCTTTGCCCTTTAAATGGCGTCAATGGCGAGCATTCGGACCGCACCGGCCATCTTGCGGCGAGGTTCATCGAGAGGCGGGTTACCAGGCTTTGGAAAATTCCGCGTCCTGCATTGAGAATCGGGGAATGGATGCGCGAAAGCGGTATCGGGCGGGTCCAAAGGAACCGGTCAGATGCGCCGTCCTGTCGTCGGATCAAAGAGGTGTAACTTGCTCGTATCTACGGCGAGCCGCGCACTGTCTCCAGGCCTTGCCCCCACGCGTTCTACGGAAAGCAAACGAAGTGAAATGCCAGACAAGTCCGCATGCAAATGCGTCTCCCATCCCGCCGGTTCAACCAGTGTCAGATTTACTGGAAGACCATTATCGTCGTCGGTAAAGGCTACATGCTCCGGGCGTATGCCGTAGATGATCTGCTGATCCGATCGCAGGGCACTGTTGTCAGGCAGCGGCAGCTGAATTCCATTCTCAAGCTCGAAATCCATACGACCGTCATTGTGCACAACCTTGCCCGACAGCAGGTTCATCGCCGGCGATCCAAGAAAATCAGCAACGAATAGATTCTCGGGACGATCGTAAATTTCCAGAGGCGCGCCGACCTGCTCAATGCGGCCGTCATTCATCACGACTACCCTATCGGCCATGGTCATGGCCTCTATCTGGTCATGAGTAACGTAGATCGTTGTCGTTTTCAGCCGTTGGTGCAGAGCCTTGATTTCGGCGCGCATCCCAACGCGCAATTTGGCATCGAGATTTGAGAGCGGTTCGTCGAATAGGAAGACTTCGGGTTCGCGCACCAGGGCGCGACCCATGGCTACGCGCTGGCGCTGACCGCCGGAAAGTTGCGCCGGCAATCGCTTTAGCAGCTGTGACAGCTTCAGAATCGAAGCTGCGCTGGCGATGCTCTTGGTGATGCGCTCCAGCGGGGTTTTGTTCATCTTCAGACCGAATGAGAGATTGTCGGCCACGGTCATGTGCGGATAGAGCGCGTAAGACTGAAAAACCATGGCGATGCCGCGGTCTTTGGCCCGCACCCGATTTACTACCCGGTCGGCAATGCTGATCTCACCGGAATTTATGGTTTCGAGACCGGCGGTCATGCGAAGCAAGGTCGACTTGCCGCAGCCGGAAGGGCCAACCAGGACTACAAACTCACTTTCTTCGATCTGCAAGTTGATACCGTGCAGGATCTGAGTCGAGCCGAATCTCTTTGTCAGTTCACGATATTCAACGTAACTGGTAGCCATCGCTCAAACCTCGTCCTTATTTTACCGCGCCGGAAACGATGCTTTCGACGACGCGGCGTTCGAGTAGTAGATAGACAATCAACAGGGGCAGAACCGTGAGAATGGTGAACGCGTTGTAGACCGCATAGTTTTGCACCCCCATGGAATCTTTCAGCATGTACAGCGCATAGGGGAGCGTACGCATGCCGGTCTCGGTTACGAGCGCTAGGACAAACGCGAATTCATTCCAGCCCTCGCGAATACACAGCACTGCGGCGGTGACTACGCCTGGCCAGGCGATCGGCAGGATCACATGGCGAAGGCGATTCCACATATTGGCGCCATCTATCGTCGCCGATTCCTCGATCTCCCTTGGCACCGCCCGGAAGAAGCCAACAAGAATCCAGGTTGAAAGCGGTACTGCGCTGGCAATATAGGTGAGGTAGAGTACCCAGTACGTATTAATGAGACCAAGATCGGTCATCAAGTCGTTCAATGGCACGATCAGACTTACCCGCGGAATGATCCGAGGGATCAGGTAAAGGAGTAGTAGAACATGCCGGAAGGCAAACAAATAGCGGGCGAAACCGTAGGCGGCAAGAATGCTTAGTATCAACGGCACAATCGTTGCCACTGCCGTGACCAGTACGCTGTTGAATATCCATTTGCCAAATCCGTCGATGGCGAGAACAGTTTGATAGGCGGCCAGCGACGGGCTGCGTGGAAAGAATGTGCTCGATTCGTAGATTTCCAGAGGATTTTTGAGCGAGGCCAAGAATGCCCAGAGTATGGGCACCATCGTCCAGATTATTAGAAAGGCCAGCGGCAGGCCGATCAGAAAGAACCTTCTGTAACGTCCCAGCCAGTCCTGCAGGATTCCAGGCTCGGGTCTCAAGGTCGATTCCTCGGTGCGCGTCATTTGCCGGTTCACGGACTAGCCTCCTTCTCTAAACGACGGTCGGCCAGAACAAAGTAGTAAAGGTAAAACAGGCTCATCACCGTGTTGAAAGACAGCAGCACAACCATCAGGACCGCGCCCTGACCGAAATCGAGCTGTAGGAATGCGATCCGATACATATACATTGAGACAACCTCCGTAGCCCGCTGCGGACCGCCGGCGGTTAGGGCGAAGATGATGTCGAAGGTGCTGAAACTGATATAGGAAACCCAGATCAGGCTTACACCTAGCATCGGCTTGATCATCGGGATCGTAATCTGGAAGAACATCTGGATTCCCGAAGCGCCGTCTATGGTGGCGGCATCGTAGATATCCCTGTCAACGGTCTGCAGGCCGCCGAGCAGAATCAGCGTGGCAAAGGGCACCATGAACCAGCAATTGGCGAGCACCGCGACCATGAAGGCGAGATAGGGATCGCCCAGCCAGGCCGCCGTCGGCAGCCCGATTTGCTGCAATACGTAATTTACGAATCCGCCGCTTGTCGTGAAAACGAAGCGGAACATGACCGCCGCGGCGATGCCGGAGACGAAGTAGGGAACCAGGCTCATTCCCCGAAAAAAGCGCCGGGCAAAACCCACATGATAAAGCGTAAGCGCGAAAACCATCGACATCACTATGCCGAGTGTTATGCTGAGAACCACGAAGACGATCGTTCGCAACAACGATGCCTGAAAACGCGGATCATTGAAGACGCTGATATAATTTTGTAGCCCAACAAAGGTTTTGTTGAGGAACATGTCCGTCGCGTGGACAGACAAGACAAAGCCACCGAAAACTGCATACCCCAGAACGCCGACCACGAAAATCAGGCCGGGAATCACCATCAGGTACGGTACTGTGGCTAACGCCAGATCGGCGATCCGCTCACGTGCCGTCGTCGAATTATTACTCGTCTTCGTCAAGGACGGCATCAATCAGTGTTCCCTTGGATCATGGTCGGCGGCGCGACGTGAAGGAGCGGGCGCAATAGCGCCCGCTCCTTCAAATAAAGAGTTCACCTTTCGATTTGCCTAGAGCCCGGCGGCGGCGTTCAGCGCTTCTTGCGCATTGGCTGCCATCTCTGCGGCATCGGAGTTAGGCGAGGAGACCATCAGATCGCGTAGCTCCTGCAATACGTCGTAGATCTGGATTGCCTTCGTTGGATGGGTCGGCAGCGAGATCAGATTGGAGGAGAGCGGTGAAATATCCGTTGCCCAAGGTTTTGCGGCCAGATATTCAGCATCCTCCGACACGGCCGTGTTAGTGGTCGGCTGATAGCGAATGGCGACCTGCTTGGCGAATGCGGGGCGAGACAGATACTCGAGAGCCAGCATTGCGGCTTCTTCATCCTCATTGGCAGTCGTTACGATGAACGGGAAGGCAAAGCCGGACTGGACATGCGGCTCGGTTTGACCAGGCCGGGTCGGCAGGCGCTCAAACGTCCATCTTCCCTCCTCATAGGGAACCTGCTTGTGGAGCTCGACATAGATATGCTCGCCCATATTCATCATTCCGGCACGCTCGCCGATAAATGCGGCGCGCATTTGGCCGGAATCCCAAGAAGGCGTATCGGGATGGGCCGCCTGGCTACGCATCAGCTCCTGATAGAACTCGATCCAGGCTATGCCGATCTCGGTATCGACCTGCGGAACGCCGTTGATAACCTCTCCGCCCATGGCCAAAAATAGTGGCATTTCCCAGGTGGGGCTATTGCAGCAGCCGAGAAGACTAAAGCCGAATCGCTCGCCGCCCTCGGGCAGCGTCGTAAGCGCCTTGGCCGCTTCGAGCACGCGGTCGGTAGTTTCCAGCGGATATTCAATTCCGGCTTCATCCAGCCAGTCGGTTCGATAGGTCAAGTAAATGGACTGTGCATAGAGTGCAATGCCATAAAGGTTGCCGTCGAAATCCGAAGCGCCTTCCCACGCAAGCGGTGCGAGCTGCTCGTAGGTCACAGGGAAGCGTTGCTTCATTTCCTCAATCATATGCGAAACATTCTTGACCACGCCACCCTGAGCCAGCTGGGCGACATCGCGAGTATGGATCTGCACGATATCAGGTGCGGTTCCCGAGCGCAGCGCCAGGATTAACTGGGTGATCACGTCTTCAAGGCGAATAACCTCAAATTCGACATTTATGTCGGGATATTCGGCATTAAATGTTGCGAACCTGTCGTCGGGAATGAAATTCTCTCGGCCGAACCAGACTTTGAGATTGCGGTCCGCTGCAAGCGCCGCCTCGAAACTTACGGCACCGAACACCATTGCAGACACCAAGGCTGCGCCCACAACTCGTTGCGTCGATTTAATACTAAATGACATTTCGATCCTCCCTTTCTTGATCGATGTATAAAAAAAATTATTTCCTCGCTATCGCTACAATCGCTCCAATCGCGGTTTTGCACTGGAACGATATGATTCCAATTTTTATACTCTTGTCAATTTCATGACCACGGAAACTTGCACGTTAGCCGAGGCATGTCAAGCGCCGCCGAATTTGAGTTGTAGAGGGGCGTGTTCATATCGGTATTTGCTGCGGCCTTCCAAGCGAAGCAAACCGCAAAATTGTAGTTCAGCATGCGGCGCCGCAGGTTGATCATTGCATTCGCTTCGGCTTCCGACCCTCGCATGTTCAAGGACAAGGAAGATACATAAGGAATTTTCCAACGGTGCAGCGCTGCGCGAGGCTGAGGAAAATTTATTCCTGACTGCAGCCGTGCGTAAGCTACTTTTTCCAGTGCCGCTCGCGGATTCGCCTCCCGGAACCATGGAATGCCTGCCGCCGACAGATTTTCGAGGCCGGATCTGCCGAACGGGCGCGCCGGAACGCATCCGGCCGCTTCTTCCGGGAGCATCAACATTCTTTGGGAGAAAATGGGCGGGCCGACCGCGCCAAATTGCCTTGGGCCTCCGCGGCGGAGCCGCGTCGCTTGACTTCAAGCCGCCGGCCGGCCCCTTCCGGAAAAGCTTTTCGGAGGTCGGCGGCGTTCGAACCGCGGCCCAGGCGAGTCGCGGAACCATGCTCGGCAGGTCGTGGCGTCGGTTAAACCGGTATTCGAATTCGCTGAGGTAGCGCTGCGCGCATTTTCCGTTCATGGAATGGTGAGTGCTCCGAAGCGCCGTCTTGACGTTGCCGGTAACGTTGTCGGACCAAACGAATTCCTTGACGCGTACGGATGCCCGCCCGCCGCCGGTAACGATGGAGACATGCGGGCGCCCGGCCGCCGCGACCCCACCGAAGCGCGACAGGCCGTCGCTGTAGTTCCTGCTTCCCGGCGCGACGTCCCGGCGGCACCGGCTCTGGATCGCCTTCTGCCGGAAGCCGGCCACCGTCCTGAGCTTGATCCTGTGCTTCACGCGCCAGGCCGCTTTGTAGGAAACGCCGATCTTGCGCTCGGGAGATCCATTGCCGAGATGCCCCTCGCGACCTGCGTAATCAGGAAAACGGCCTGAGACCGGATCGAGAGCGGCGGCTCGGAGTGCTCGAACAGCGCGCCGGCCGCGGTCGAGGTCTGCCGCTCGCACTCAGCGCAATGCCGCAGGTCACACTGTGCTAGCGGCGGCAGCGCCTCGCGTAGCCAAAGGAGGTTCAAGCGAATCCGGAGGCCGGAGAAGATGCGCCGGCGCTTCGGCGCATTTCGCCGCGGCGCCGTAGAGTAGCTGAAAAGCCGAGAGGCTCATGCCCTTCTGGAATCGCACCTGGCTTCGCTTCGCAATGGGTTCTCCCTGCATGTTTATTCCATGTTCCTCTTTACGCTTGAAATGTTCCGATCTCGCAAGGGGTGTTGCCAAAAAATTCACTTACGCAGGATGGTATTCAGGAAAATTTTTGGCCCTTGCTTGTCAAAATTCTTAGACTAGCATTCCAGACGCCATAGCCAATGTCTCTATCGCGGGAATTCCATGCCTGCCGAATTTCTAGTTAAGTACGCTCACAACCCGATAGGAAAATTCGAGAAAAAAATAATGACCAATGTTCCCAAAACTATGAAGGCGATGGTTCTCACCGACCATGGAAGCATGGAGCGGTACGAGTGGCGAATGGACTGGCCCGTCCCTATACCCGGCGACGACGAGGTCCTGATAAGGATCCGAGCGTGCGGCCTCAACAACACCGATGTCAATACGCGCATCGGATGGTATTCTAAAGCCGTAACCGGCGCAACCGACGGCGTTGCCGAAGGCGTCGCGGGCACAGACGCCGCAAGCTGGGGCGGCAAGGCTATCGAATTTCCCCGTATACAGGGCGCCGACGCCGTGGGCATCGTCGTCGCGGCTGGCGACAAGGCCGATCCCGAGCTATTGGGCAAGCGCGTCATGGTTGATGGCTGGCTGCGCGACTGGAACGATCCCTGTAACTTGGAACGAGCGGGCTATTTCGGGTCGGAGGCGGACGGAGGCTTCGCCGAGTTTGCCAAGATCCACTGGAGGAATGTCCGAGCAGTGACAAGCGACCTGAGCGATGCCGAACTCGCCACGTTCTCTTGCAGCTATTCGACGGCCGAAGGCATGCTATCGCGCGCGGGCGTTACCGCTGACGATACCGTACTTGTTCCGGGAGCGTCGGGCGGAGTCGGCGGCGCGCTGATCCAATTGTCGAAGAGACGCGGCGCGAGGGTGGTCGCGCTGGCATCTGAATCCAAGCATGAAGAGGTAGCGAAACTGGGACCAGACATGTTGTTGCCTCGAAGCCCCGAGAATCTGGACGCCGTACTGGGGTCCGAGAAGGTCACCGTAGCGGCGGACGTAGTGGGCGGACCGATATGGCCCCAGATAATCGGCGCGATTCAGAGAGGCGGGCGGTACGTATGCTCCGGCGCAATTGCGGGACCAGTGGTTCCGTTCGACCTACGTACTCTCTATTTGCGCGACCTGACATTTTTCGGATCAACCGTAGCGCCACCCGACGTGCTTCCGAACATTGTCGGCTATATCGAGCGCGGCGAAGTTAAGCCGGTTGTCGCAGCGATCTACCCGCTGTCCGAACTACGCGAAGCGCAGCAGGCGTTTCTAGACAAAAGCAAGGCGGGCAACATAGTCGTAGTTGCATGAAAAACGGCTCTTGCAGCACGCCGATGTCCCGTTAGGCGCTTCGCGCTAACTAGGCCGGACTCTGCGTTCAGACTGCCGGTATCCAGAATCGGGACCAGACAGGCGACGCGTTAGCTGAAACCAGCCGCGACAACGCGCAAACATCCGCCATTTGATCCCGCACGCGGCCCAGGTATAGCCCGCAACGACTCGGTTCGCGATCAACGCATCGTATGATTTCCGCCTGGCCGTCGGTCCCGTACTTGAGCGCTCAAAGCAGAGTCGGTCCTTTAGGGCGAAGCCAAGGCGCTCTTGAGCGACTCCTCGTGCCCAAGACCGAGGATCCAGGCCTCCTCTGCTATTATTGCTTGTCGTTGGGCGGGAGTGAGACAAGGAGCTCCGCAAAAGAGGGGCTCTAGGCCGCCTCCCGCATCCAGACGAGCGAATGCCTCCGCGGTTACGCGCACTTGGGCTCGGTCGAGGATTTCGCCTGGGTTCTGCCGCTCGCGGATCTCTTTCCTGAGCAATGAGGGGTATGCCTCGGCAATCACTACTTGCCACTCCGTCGGGAATCGGAGGCCGGATTGGAGCGGCCAGACGGTTGCGCGGTCTTCGATCGTCGGATCCGTGCGCAGGCGTTCGAGAGCGGGCAAACCCAGCAAGACTTGGGAACCAACGGAGCCAGCGCCGTTCAATTGCCAAACCGTCTTGGCGCCGTCGGCGCATTGATCGGCGATACGACGTTCCGGCGGGTGGCTTTCCCGTCTAGTGCGCTCTGTTTTCCTTTCCGGGATGTCCGGATAGTCCCAGCGGGCAGGGCGACCCCAGCACGGGCCGATCCCCGGGTAGGCATTGTTGATCGCCGTTGCCGCTTCGTACCGATTATTTTCGTTATTGGACTCATCCTTGATCTGCTTTGCAAGCCAAGCCCAAAGTTCCAGAGCGGACTCCGCGCCGGTCAATCGCGCGGCCACGCCCGCGGGATAGCCGAACGGGAAGTCAAAACCCGCCAGCACGCGGCGATCAGCCTCGAGTTCGTCGCCGATTAATTTGACGAGACTCCGCAAAGCTTCGTTGCGAGTAGGAGCGTACTTGGGCTGGAGTTCCGGCGGCTGACTACCGTCCGTGCGGGCACCGGCCCACCAGATTGAATTTTCCGCCGGCTTCGGCGGACCCGGTTTCCCCCTCGCCGACCAGTCAACGACGATGTGGGTGTCAAAGCGAGGAACTTGGGCGCTGACACCGTTCTTCGCGACGTTCTCCATGATATCAAGGGCGACGTTCTCGATATTCTTCCTCTCGATCTCGGGAATCTCGCGTTCGATCTGGCCTTCGCCTTTGGTCGACTCGGGCGCGGCGACGACGGCTTGGGCGATATTCTCCACCGCAGCTTGGGTAACGACCCCCAAGCCTGCTCCGCGGCGCTCGGGCTTCGCGGATTCGCGTAGGCTCTCTTTTTCCGCCCGATCGTCCTCCGCCGTCCACGCTCGCTCGCCAATTCCTTTAAATTTTCTATTCTTCTTGGGGCAGCGCATAGATACCGCCTTGGACAGCAGTTCGCGTACTGCGCCCCCGCAGCACTTGGGACGGCTGTCGCCGGATTTGTCCTTTGGAGAGCCAAGGAGCGAACAAATTAGCCGCCACAAGCGCGGGACGGCACTCGCTCTTTCTGCAGGCTTCCTGCAGCAATCAGTTTATTTCTTCGGCCGTCGCCGCCAGGACGTGGTCGGGCGGCGATTCGAGTTCGACTTCTGAAGGGAATTCGAAAATCGAACAGCTAGTGCTGGTCTCGCGCCGAAACCCTGCAAAGGCAATTCTCGTCACGAAGTGACTTCCCCGCCCAGCACAGTGCCGACAACCGGAATATCGGCGAGTTCAAGCGGAGGCAATTCAAGAGGATCCGCTTCGAGAGCGCAGAAGTCCGCGTACTTTCCGCACTTTATTGAGCCGACCCGGTCGTCGAGCTTCAGTACGTAGGCCGCCCCCAAGGTGATGCAGTGCAAAGCCTGCTTCACCGAAATGCATTGCGAGTCGCCAAGCTTCCGCCCTCCCATGGAAACGCGGTTTACCGCGCACCAGGCGGTCTTCAGCGGTGCCAAGGGCGTTACCGGGGCGTCCGAATGAATCGCGAAATCGCCGCCGAACACATCCCACGCGTCCGCGCAGGCATCCATGCTTCGAGCTCGATCCATGCCGAGAGACTTCTCAATGTGCACGTCGCCGAAGTAATGCACATGATTTGCGAATAGATTCACTGTCAAGCCAAGGGCGCGCATGCGCTTAAACTGGTCTTCTCCCGCGAGTTGGGCATGCTCGAGCGTGTGCCTCAGATCGGGGTTCGGGGCCTTTCCGATAGCCTCTTCGAATGCGCGAATCGTCTGTTCGGAGGCTTCGTCCCCGTTCGCGTGCACGTGGATCTTGATTCCTTCCGAATGAAGCGTCGACACCGCCTCGCGGAATTCGCCCATATCCATGTTCCACATCCCGTTTCCGGGACGGTTAAGATATCCCGGCGGCTTCAGCATTGCAGTTCCGCCCTGTATCGCCCCGTCTGTAAAAAGCTTCGCGGATCCCAGATGCAGCTTCGGCGTGGACTTAGCCCTAATCGCTCGAGCGCGCCTCGCCGCTTCGCCAGGATCGATTCCCATAGCCGACATGACGGGGGCATAGCGAACGGGGAATTCCTTTTCGGAAGTGACCGACAGCAGCATCCGCACCTCGTCGTCGTCGAGGATCGAAAAGAGATCCGCAACGGTTGTAACGCCGCAACTCCTGGCGAGCTTGCCGTAGTCGCGCAGGGCGCTTTCGTCGCAAATCTCCTGCAGGCGCAGGCCGCACTTTTCCATGACGGGATCCATCGCGCTAAGCTCCTGCAGTTCGCCGGTAAGCGCGCCGTCCGGAGCTTCGCAGACGCCTTCCATGCCGCGCAAGGACTCGATTCCGCAGATTTCCAGCGCCTTGCTGTTCGCCGTCAGCACGTGAAAATTCGAATGCATGACGACTACCGGCTGGTCGGGGGAGACGAGGTCCAGCATTTGCCGGTCCATTCTCGGACCCTCTACGAAGGCCCCGTCGTAGCCCCAGCCGACGACGAATTTGCCGCGACCGATTCCGGATGCGGATTTTCGCAATATCGAGAGGATCTCGTCGCTGGTCTCGGCACCGGGGCGCGATACGCCGTCGGGGTCCGATCGCGGGTAGTGGCCGACATATTCGAATCGCCATACGCCGCCGGCCATGATGTGTGCATGGGCCTCGACAAGCCCGGGAATTAGGACCTTGTCCGCGAACCGGCCGTCGACCTTCGACGCGCCCCAAGCTTCCGCACAGTCGGGACCGCCGACCGCTAGGACGATTCCGTCCCTTGCCGCGACGTGCGTCGCCTCGGGTAGGTTCCTGTCCATGGTTATGATCTTCCTTGCGGGAAACACCGTAATCATATCGCAGCCTTCCATGCATCGAGCCGCCCGGGGATCCCCGAAGCGATCGCAGCGCATCCGAAAACCGGAGTCGCCGGAAAGCCAAGCAAGTAGAAAATGTATTCAAGCGTGTCAAACTTGAAAATATGACTTCGGAATCGGCGCGGCGGCACCGATTACTCATTCAAGCGGCGATGCGAATACGGTGTTCTGAAGTGCCGCGGGCTTCCGCCATCTGCCGGAAAGCGAAGCGATCGTCGCAAACCGAGATCTCTTGCTCGGCAAACCGCCGCATCAGGCGGAGAAATCCATGATGAATCGAATCCGGATGCGGCTCGGGCCGGCGACGCCGGCCTTGCCGTTTGCAAATCGGATATCGCCCGCGGCAATGGGCGAAACCCCGCTGCGCAGCCGTCCCTGTCGGCGCAGGAGGCGCGATGCCGGAACCGGCGTCAATCCGGCACTATCGGATCTATCGGACCTAGGGGAAGATTTAGCCTTTGCTCAATTGCATAGGCGACCTGCAGCAATCTTGCTTCGCCTCTCGGAGGGCCGATCAGCTGAATGCCGACCGGCATGCCCTTCGGCGTAAATCCGCACGGCATCGACAAGGCCGGCAGCGCGGCCGTCGTTGCAAGAAATGAAAATCGCAGCCATTCTACGTAGTCCCTCATCGGCACTCCGTCAATGATCGGCGGGTATTCGACTTCTACGGGTCCGGGCGCGATTCCGGTAACCGGGATCGCCAATACGTCGTAGTCTTCCAGAAACGTTCGCATCGCATGGTATATGCGGGTCTTGCCGCGCATCGCGTCGTAGATTTCGGCGGAGGTCAAGGCTCTTCCGAATTTCGCGTTTTCCCGGAGCGTTCTTTTGAAGTGCTTTCTGGCGCTGTCCGGCAGGCGATCCGCGACGGCTCCGTAGTGAATGCCTCGCAGGGCCAGATAGATTCGATTCAGATCCTGAAGTTCAGGGCAATCCTCCGCGACCTCGACGCCGTCGACTGCGACGGTCTCCGCCGCGTGCCGAAGCGTTTGCCGGATTTCCTTCTCGACGGGGGCAAATCCGCCCAAATCCTCTGAAAATGCAATTCGTATGTTTCCGGGCGACTGCCCTACCGATTCCTGGAACGGAATTCTCGGCTCCTCAATGCTGATCGGATGGCGAGAGTCGAACCCGCACATCGAGTCGAGAAACAGCGCCGCATCCAGAATGTCGCGAGCCATCGGCCCATCCACGGCCTCGCAGGAAAACGCAGTATCGGACGGTCCTCCTCCGCAGCGTCCGGGCGTTGGCCGAAATCCCACGACGCCGCAAAATGATGCCGGGGTCCGGAGCGACCCAGCAAGATCCGAACCGTGGCAAAGCCAGTACTGTCCGGTCGCGAGGGCGGCGGCCGACCCGCCCGACGAGCCCCCGGCGTTGGAGGACGTATTCCAAGGATTCCGCGTCGCTCCGAAAACCGCGTTAAATGTGTTCGCTCCCGCGCCGAACTCGGGAGTGTTCGTCTTGCCCGCGATTACCGCGCCGCGGTCCTCGAGCCTATCGATGAGAGCGTCGTTCTCGTCGGGGATGTTGTCGACGAGCGCAGGGCTTCCGCAGGTGTTCGGAACGCCATTCACATCGATGAGATCCTTGATCCCGACCGTTACGCCGCCCAGCCAGCCGGGAGACGCCTTCCCTCCCCTATTCGGCAGCGAGCGGATAGAATCCCTGGCTCGCTTTTCGCATTGGATCACCGACGCGTTGATATGGCCATCGGTCTGGCTCCGCCGTTCGACGCTAGCGTCGAGCAATTCGTCAGGCGAGATTTCGCCTCGGACCAGGAGGCGTACAGCCTCGCGAGCCGGCATCGCGCAAAATTCAGGACCCGTGTACCGTGTCTCAGGACGACTCATAGCAAATCCTCGTTCAATTGATCATGTTGCGGCCTTTAGCCTCGCTTGACGACATTTCTTCAATCGAAGCGCGACGCATCGCCGTGTCGCATAGCTATGCGCAAAAGCTCCAATTGTTTAATCGAGCCGCGGCTACTTGACCTTCCAATAGTCGGAGTTTCGCCTGAAGTGAAGAATTCCTTCATCGCTTCGGCAAGA
Source organism: Albidovulum sp. (assembly GCA_028823855.1). GTDB lineage: Bacteria > Pseudomonadota > Alphaproteobacteria > Rhodobacterales > Rhodobacteraceae > JAPPFL01. The sequence continues at coordinate 29,653 of JAPPFL010000079.1, read as the reverse complement.
CGATCGAATGGGCGTAGGGTCGAAGGATGTCGCTACGAAACCCGCAGTCTTGCCGCAGCATTGCATCCCAATGTGCCTTTGATTGTGCCCAAAACCTAATGCGACTGCGCCAAATACTGATCGGCGACCGCGATTATCGAAAAAATCTAGCCATTTATGTTATTTGATTCAAACTCTTAAGGTTCTTGGACGATCAATCATTCGGTTTTGATGTTCGCTCGAAGTCAAGTAGGCAAAAGAAAATCGCGACCTAAGCATGGACTGGCCGGTCAACTCGAGCAACCGCGCAAGACGGCTCCCGACGAGCCCGTTGGGAAGGCGGTCACTTTCCCATCCTCTCGGGCCGCGCCTCAGTTGATGAAATGAATGGTGTCGAAGCCTTGTCGCCAGGATCCGACTGCCGGAGCCAGCGCCTCCGGATCGTTTCGCCGCAAGGCCTCGGCGATAAGATCCGCCATGCGTTCCGAATTTTCGGCGGTAACGCCCCAACGAACAAGTTCTGGCGTGCCGATCCGCAGCCCGTTCAAGTCGCCCGCCAGTTCGTCGATCGGAAGTCCGATGCCGCAGGCAAGAAACCCGGCCCTTCTCAAGGTCTTCGACGCCGCCTGGCCGCCGCCGAATGGCGCCGCTATTACCGCAAACTGGTGCGAGTTTGTGAATCCGTCTTTGCCTGCAAACACCTCGACGCCCGCAGCATCGAGAGCGGCCGCCAGAGCCTGGCTGGTGCGGATCATTTCCGAAGCGTAAGAACGCCCGTGTTCACGCCAGTCGAGCATAGTCACTGCAAGCGCCGCCGATTTGGAAGCATCGAAATTAGCCGTCATCCCGGGAAACGCGATAGCGTCCAGCCTCTCCGCGATTTCGGCATCATCCGAAACGATCAGGCCGCCCGCCGGCCCTCCGAGGCTCTTGTACGTGCTCATTGTCATAAAATGCGCGCCGGTCTTTAGAGGGTTGGACCACGCGCGGCCGGCGATGATCCCGCACTGATGAGCCGCATCGAACATGACCTTGGCGCCTACCTCGTCCGCGATAGCCCGAACATCGGCCACGGGATGCTCGAAGAGGTTCAAGCTTCCGCCGACGGTTACGAGTTTTGGCCGCCGGGCTCTCGCAATGGAAGCCAATCCGTCAAGATCAACCGTATACCCGCCCGCCATGGCGGGAGCCTCGACGACATTTAATCCGTATAGCCCCGCGCATCCTGCCATGTGGTGGGTAACGTGCCCGCCGACACTGGCGGGCGGCACGACGATTGTATCGCCCGGGCGGCACGTGGCCATGAATCCGTAGAGGTTGGCGATAGCGCCGGAAGGCACGCGAATTTCTGCAAACGCGGCGTCGAATACTTCGGCGCATAGTTGGCAGCAGATAACCTCGATCTCTTCTATTGCCTCCAGTCCCATTTCGTACTTGTCGCCGGGATAGCCCAGCGACGGGCGCGACCCAATGCCGGATGACAAAATCGCCTCGGCTCTAGGATTCATCACGTTGGTCGCCGGATTCAGATTGAAACAGTCCCGCTCGTGGATTTGGCGATTTATTTCCGCCAACGTCTCGATGCGCTCCAAAACTTGTCCAGAGCCTTGTCCTTCCGTTCGAACGGCGATGTCCTGAACAAGGCGCTCGCAGTCCGCCGGCACCCAGCCTCTGTATGCAACCGTCATGACCAAAACTCCTCTCTTCGCCAGAATGAATTTTTGAGGAAGACTTGGCGACCAAAGTATTCCTCTGCCAGACACGGCGTTCGGGGAATAGCCTTACAGCGCGTCAAATACAAAGATCGCCGCACGATCATTTCACGCGCTCGCGTTTATCGGCCCGAATGGCCGGCGCATTCGGAAGGAAAATTTGGAACGGCCCAGAAGACACTCCGGCAACCTGGCGCCGCCGCTCGCACCCGGTTTGAGCCGTTGCGTAGGAGAAGGCGGAATCGTCGGCGGTTCCAGCGCGTCCTCAGCCGGCGACAATGCGCTGCAGGCATGAGCGACGAATGTGAAATGGCGCCGGCGCCGTCAACGGGCGGTAGCGTTCGAGCCACGCGAAAACCGGGCGGAGGCAAGCCGGCACATCGGCACGGCCCATCGGAAAAGCGCGGGCGATCGCGCCTTCGATCGGCCGCCAGAAGTCCGTCGAACAATTTACCGGATCGCGGTTTCAATTCTGCCGAATTTTGCTTGCGCAATTGCTCGCCGCAAGCAATGGGCGGCAATCGAATTTCCGGATTGCAGCTGGCGAGACCGTTTCGGCGCGCGCGCCATGCGCAGCCGAACGAGTGGGTTCGGCGGCGGCCTGCTCACGACAACCGGAAATTCCTTGGAAGACTCCGGCCGCACTACAGCATGCGCAAGTATGCGCAAGAGGACATGCATGCCGGAACCGCCATATGTACGCATGTTCTCGCGGCCGGCTAGCTACTTCCGACGGCCAGCTGGCGCAGCGCGGTCGGGAAACAGCTCCGCAATTCCGTCGCGCGATGCTTCGCAAATCCCAGCCTCGGTAATGAGGCCCGTGACGAGGCGCGCCGGTGTAACGTCGAATGCGTAGTTTGCGACCGGCGATCCTCTGGAAACGATATCGACGGTCCGGACCGTTCCGTCCTCCGACACGCCGGTCATCTTGGAGACCTCGTCGCCGGATCGTTGCTCAATCGGGATTTCCTCTACGCCATTGGACAGAGTGAAGTCGATGGTCGGAGAAGGAAGCGCGACGTAGAAGGGCACATCGTTGTCGCGGGCGGCAAGGGCCTTCAGATAAGTGCCAATCTTGTTGCAGACATCGCCCGTGGCAGTGGTGCGGTCGGTTCCGGTAATCACCAGGTCTACCTGCCCGTGCTGCATGAGATGTCCGCCAGTGTTGTCCGGAATCACGGTGTGCGGCACGCCTTCATGACCCAATTCATAGGCGGTAAGGGATGCGCCCTGGTTTCGCGGGCGCGTTTCATCTACCCACACGTGGACCGGAGTTCCCTGGTCATGAGCCATGTAAATCGGCGACGTGGCCGTTCCCCAGTCGACGGCGGCGAGCCATCCCGCATTGCAGTGAGTAAGTATGTTGACAGGCTCTCCTGGTGGCTTCCGCGCCGCGATTTGCTGGATCAGACCCAGGCCGTTGCGTCCGATCGAAGCGTTTATCTCTACATCTTCGTCGCAGATCTCTGCCGCCCTCCGGTAGGCGGCATCCTTGCGCTCGGCCTCCGGCAGGCGCTCCAGGCACGACATCATCTCGGAGATGGCCCAGCGGAGATTCACGGCGGTGGGGCGGGTCCCGATCAGACGATCGCAGGAGGCGGCAAGGTTTTCGGAAGAGGAGTCGTCCGCCATGGCGAGCGCCACGCCGAAAGCGGCCGTCGCTCCGATTAGAGGCGCGCCGCGCACGACCATTCGCTCGATTGCGGCCGCGGCCTCTTCGACATCGTTGAGCTTCAAGATCTCGAAGGCAAATGGCAGCTTGGTCTGGTCGATCACGTCGACTGTCCGGCCGTCGTCGGCAACCCAGATCGTACGGGTCGAATTTCCGTCGATTTTCATGCGTCGAACTCCTTCAGGGCCTTCTGAGCGCCGGTGCCAGCCCGTTGATCCGCCGGGCGGCGGCGGAGACGGCCTGAATGTCGCGGTAACACTCCGTGTTCACCATGAGATCGCGGGCTAGCATGAGAGAGCGCGCCTCGGCGGTAGCGCGGATTTCGGCATCCTCAATGCATTCCAGATCTATGTTGTGCGCTATGCCGAGAATCCGGCGAATCATCTTGGCAGCTGCAAAACCGAGCGTGTCCTGAAACAGCCGGTCGAGGAAGGCCCCGCGTTCCCTGGCAAGGGCCGCGCTGCCGAACGGGTCCCCGAACAGCGCGGCGGGATATCCGTCTCCGCTCTCGCATGCTTCCCACCGATCAAGGAACTTGCAGCGGAACAGAGTCCAGACAGCCTCGACCGTTTCCAAAATCCAAGTCCGGTACCCGTCGCGGGCACCCGCCGTCTCTTCATGCCCGATCTGGCTGAAATAGTTGAGAAGAAGATTCGCGACAATTGCGCCGATGTCAAAGCCCATCGGCCCCATGAACGCGAACTCCGGGTCGATGAACCGGGTATCCTCGGGAGTGAGCATCACGGAACCGGTATGAAGATCTCCGTGGATCATCGCTTCAGGAGATCCCATGAATTTCAGTTTCAGCCGGGAGATCGCGCATTTGAGGTCGGCGTCCTCCCGAATCATCTCCGCGAATCCATCCAGCCAGGGGCTGGTCCAACGGTTGTTCCCGGCCACCATGTAGGGTTCGGTGAAAATTAGATCCTCAGTGATCTTGCAAAGGGCTGTGTTTCCGGCAAATTCCTCGATCAGTCCCTTGAAGTCTTCCGCAGGCATTGCGAGCGTCGAAGTGTTAAATAGCGTTGCCGCCAAAAAGGTGGAAATGTCGTCGGCGAATTCCGGATAGACGATTCCGGCGATCATGCCATGACGCATGATGACATGCGCATCGAGGAGTTCCATGACGATCAGCGCCAAGGTTTCATCGTAGTGGTAAATGGCCGGAACCAGGCCAGGCGCATGCTCTGCCTGGCGCGACAGCGCGGCGTGCTCGTAATGGGAACGTGAAAGCGGCAACGGCCAGCTATCTCCTACCAGCCGGACATAGGGAAGAGCCTGCTTTGCCGCGAACCCGCTGTTTGGGCCCTTTACCAGGAAGACGAGATTGAGATTTCCGTCCCCAACTTCCACGATGTCCCAACTTTCCGGGTCTCCGCCCAGTTGGCTGCGAAGCGAAAGGCTTGAGACAAGGCCTCGCAGGCCCTCCACGTCAAGGATCCTGTATCCTGGCGGCGTATAAAGCTTCGTGGCGCCCATCAATTTCTCACCTGTTCCCGCCAAAGTCCTGAAAAAATTTCTTTAAAATTACGGATAACCCAGGGACATTCCTACCGGCAACCCGGAATTCCAAGCCCAGAAATGAAAACGCCAAGTCGCACTCCCGCCATTTGCGCCGGACGGACCGGATTTGATTTCTCGGAAAACTTTCCATGAGCAGGGCACTACGACAAGTTTGCTCCACCGAATTCATATCCGAATAGATCAATGGTCGCTGCCAGCGATAGATGCGGAATCCAGATCGACGCGCCGCCTATCGCGCCAAAGGCATTCGGTTATCGGCAGCGCTTCATCCAAAAATTTTCCGTCCTGCGCAACGCGCTGATTTTCCGGGGCAAAACGAGAAAGGGAATTTTTTCTAAAAGGGGTTGACATCTTTTCCCAAAAAGTTGGCAGACGCTGCTCCGCTGGCGGCGGCTCGACCGCCGAAGCCCGCGACGTCGTGCTGGCGTTGCTGATTCTGCTTCTCGTTAACGGAAATATCGCGCTCGACCGCCATCGCCGAATACCGGAAGCGGCATTGGCAGTTCGTCGAAGGCGAACCCGCCGCGCCGCGCGCCGCCTCCCGTGCTGTGCGACCGGTTTGCCGCGGCGTTCCGGCAGGGCGGATCTCTCTGGAATCGCGCTTTGAGCTCTTGGCAGAAGGAGTTTGACGAAATGACTTGCCGGAATCGGGTAGCCATGTTCCGGAAGTAGGACTTGAACTCGTCCAGGCTTCCGGCTGCGCGAAAACAGACGCCCTGACGATTGCAGACCGCGACTACGACCGGCCCGCGGGGGCTCCCTCGAGGAAAAGTCGGCGGCCGTCATGGCGGCGTTGGCAGCAACCTGCGTTGCCGGGCTGTCGATGAATGCGACGGCGAACCGGAAACTTGCGCGAAACTGGCGGAGAATCAAGGCGTTGCGCCGCGGTTAGTTGGCTGCGAAGTCGGCGGGCTTCGTTTTGCCGCCGCGAGTGAAAGATTGACGGCATGAATCGGGCATATGCCAATGGATCGTATGTGAACGACAAGGCCTTGCAGGCTAGCTAAGTTAACCGGCATTTGAGTCCGATAATCATAGTTCATTTGTTTCGCTGCGCAGGTCGGATCAGCATTGGCTCTAACCGGTCGCGAGTAAGATCATGCCGCTAAGAATGAAAACCGACCATCCTATACGCTGCCTTAGCCGACCTTCGTTGAGAAGCAGGCTTCCAGCCAATACAGTCAGAAGTACGCTGATCTCACGCATCGGCGCAACGTAAGCGACAGGCGTGAACGTGAGTGCATAAAGAACAAGAATGTACGCAAGCGGGTTGAAGACGGCGATCGCGATAACTCCCGCTTTGTGTTTCCGCCAATGTTGGCGAATAAGCTTGCGTTTTCGGTTGGCAACGGGCGTGAGGATAACTGCGCGTCCTACGCTGCAAACATAATCGAGCAAGATTGGCGACACCAGCAATGTTGATACGGCATATGCATCCCACACCGTGTAGCTTCCTATCAGCGTTCCTACGCCCAGACCAAAAAGCAAAGAGGCGGACGGGCGCTTTGCCCCTGCCGTAATACCGCCCGTGAGCGCCAGGACTCCGAAGACAATGATCCCTGCGCCTGCTGCCATCTGAATTGAAATGATCTCGTCGAGAAAGAACACCGCAAAGGATGTCGATAGCAGCGGACCTGTCGCGCGGGCGATCGGATAGACAAGCGAAAGATCGCCATTGCGATAGCCGGTTTGCAGCAACAGGAGATAGCCGAGATGAAGCATCGCGCTACCAACGATGAATACGAAATGCCATATCCCAAAAACGGGTTTTTCTATGGCGACGATCCAGACTGCGACAGGCAAATAGATCAGAACCGACAGCATCGAAAAAAGCCATATTAGCTCCGGTCCGCCATTGATGCGCTTGACAATGAAATTCCATGCTGCGTGACAAAATGCAGCCGAGAGAACGAGGGCAAGACCGGTAATGGACATTCCTGAGACTCCGAGTTGGCATTTAGGCGCGCATCGCCACCTCCTTTAGTCTTTTGATCCTCGGGTGTCTGCCGCCCATTGGCATTTCTTTAGTCTCAGGCGATCGAGCGCGGATTATTTTCTCCCGGCAACCCGTTGATCGGAATGCTTTTCCGGATGGGCGGATCGGCGCGGAAGGGGGTTAACTCAGGAGCGCGAATCGGGCATGACAGGTCGAGCCGGTCCGCGCTCGGGAGAATCGCTATGGATCCGCGCATCGAAGTCCTCAAGTCAACTACGTTCTTCGGCAAGAGGCCGGCCCGCCGAACGATCGCCCGGATCCAGGAAGCCGTCGAGCTGCTGCCGAAGAACAGCCGCCGGGAGCTGGCGCCCACGATCCGCCAGCACTTGGACTGGCGCACGCGGGGCGGAGGCTACCGCGAGCAGCTGGCCCTGCGGGCGCTGGAGAAGCTGGAGGCGCTCGGAATCCCGGAGCTTCCGGCGAAGCACAAGCGCGGCGGCCCCCGGAAGCGGGCTGCGCATGCCGCGCTCGGACCCGGGTCCGGCGAACGCCTGCGACCTGAGGGATCTGGAGTCGATCTCCCTGGAGCCGGCTTTCGACAAGGCGGCGGCGGAATGGACCGAGCTGGTCGACCGCCGCCACTATCTTCGCTACAACTCGCCGATCGGTCAATACATGAGATACTTCGTCGCCGACGCCTCGGCTGCCTGGTGTTCAAGGCCCTCGGCGCTCTGACCTGCCGCGACGAATGGATCGGATGGGCGGAGAGGCGGCGACGAGCTTGCCGGTGTCGCGTAGGCGGCTAAACTGGGACGTAGCGTTTTGTCCGGATTTTGCTGGATTCAGCTTGCGTCCGGCAGATCGGACGCGCGGCATTCGACTCCGGTTCCGAGGTCCGACTTCATCGGATCGCCGGCAATCAAATCCTTCCACCGCCTCGGCGTGAGCTCTTCAACGCACGACGACGGCGTGGCGGCGATAATAGAGCTCCTGCTCGATGCAGGGGCGGCTTCGGTGCCGCGCCGGAGATGCTGCGAGCAGAACGTCGCGGGGTCTTCAGCGCACGATCAACGCGCGAACTCAACTCTTGTCCGGTTCGGTTGACCCGCCCATGGGCCGGCCGCGCGCCTTGCCCGATTCCCCCGGCAAACCCCTTCGGGCCGCCCGGGTGTCCCTATGTCTCCCGTCCTCCCCGGCTCAGGCTTTTGAGAAAACGGCGCCCTCGGGCACCAGTCCGGTGGTGGCGCAGCGCCACGGCGCCACCAGAAGCTTGCGAGCCAGGGCGACAATCGCCCGTTTCCGCGAGCGACCGTCGCGGGCGCTCACGCAGTTCCCGTACCGCCGGGAGAGTGCGCTGCCCGGCTGGTGAAACAGCCAGCGCCAGGCCATCTGGATCAGATGCTTGCGCAGCATCGAATTGCCGGCCTTGCCGGTCCCCTGGTCGCGATCGATGCCGCCGCTCGCCCAGGGCGCCGGAACAAGGCCCGCCATGCTCGCCAGTTCCCTGCGATTGCGGAAATCCCGGTAGAAGAGCTCGCCACCCGGAAGCAGCGCGTCGTTGTCGCCTATGCCGCGCAGCGCGACCAGCGCCGCCGCGCAACGAGCATGCTTCGGGACCGCGGCCGCCAAGTCGTCCGAGGCGATCAGCGAGGCCCGGGATCTCGGCGCGAATCTCCGGCGGCAGCGGCATGCCGCGCCCCGTGTTCAATGCGTCGACGCGCTCCCTGAACCCCGGCTTCCGCGGCGCCTGGCCCGAAATGCCGTGCAGCCGAAGCAGTCCGCCAATCGTATTCGCGATCCGAGTTCGCTCCTTCACCGGACGTTCCCGACGGCGCAGCAGCCGCTTCGCGTCCTCTTCCTCAAGGCTCGGAACCCGCACAGGCGCCATCGCACCGCGGTCGCCGCCGTCCCGCGCCCGGACCATCTTCCGCGCGTCGATCCGGCCGGTCTTCGCCTTATTCTTCCGCCGCGCCACCTCGGGGCTCGCAGGATCGCAGACAACCACCTCGAGATCCTCGCCCTCAAGACGACGCGCCAGCCAGAACCCTTCATAGCCGGCCTCGCAGGCCGGCAGCGCGCCTGTTCGATCTTCGCCGGAAGACCGTTCATATCCCGCGGCGGCAGTTTGCGCAGACCGGCCCTCGACGCGCCCGCCGCATCCCCAGCCGCCAGGATCCAGCTCTCGTTGCCGGCTTCCAGCACCGCATAAATCGCAATAGTCTCCCCCGAGAGGGGAGTGATTGTTTCAACCATTCCTTGCTCCTTTCATTCTTCTTGCAGGGAGCTCCGGTCCATCCGACAGGGCTCCTCGCCGCTCCGCGTCCGCCTCCGGTCCAACCGCAGATCGACGCTCGCCTCAACCCGGAATCATGGTATGTGATCGCCGAGGCGAAGGCGAAGCCGCAAGCCATGCGGATGCCGGGCTGCGAGGGCGGCTGGAAGGTCGGACGCGGCGAGACGATCGGCTTCATCGCCGGGACCGCGCTGGGCGACCGGAAGAGCTACCTCGAAATCATAGTGCCGAACGGGCTGTCGCCGGAGCGACCGCACCGCCGGGGCGAATGCCTGAAGCTGCCGTGAACACGTTGACCAGTGGTCATGCCTTGCTTCCTTTCCATGCCATTCTCGAAGCCGGGCCCCTTCCCTCGACCGGCGTTGCCCGGCGTCTCCAGTACTGCGGGCCTGTCCGCCACCCTGCCGGCCCGGACCGATCCTCGCGGATTTCCGGTTGGCGCGTGCGCACCACCGACAGGGCTTCCGGTGTTGCCTCTTCCCTCATCTTCCATGCATGCCAGCACCACTGCCCCGGCGGAAGCAGATCGATGCTCGCGTCGCTCTCTTCTCGTCCTGCCGTCGGCCTTCCCACTGCTTCAGGAGGGTCGGCTTCCGCATCAACCGTTTCGAGGCCTGCTCGGCGTTCACGCGCGTTCCGGCCTGCATGGTTGCTGAGCCGCCCGGGGCGGCCCTTCTGCCAGAGTGCATCAGTCCATTTCTTTGCCTCCGTGAACCGCCCTGGCTGCTACCAGCCGGAGCGACAGTTGCTAAGTGGGTTTCGCACCCGCCGGAGAGAAGCGTCTTAGCACGGCGCACTGAAGTTCAGCTTAAGTCGCCGATTGAGCCGGAGTTCGGGATCATCAGGACTGTTCTTGGATTCGGGCGATTCAGTCTGCGTGGCATCGAAGCCGTTCAGGGCAAGCGGAACCTGGTCGGCAGGGCCTGGAACACGAAGCGGAAGCACAGGCTGATCAACAGCGCCGGAGCAGAATGAAAGCCGCTGCTTGCCTCGTGAAAGGGGCATATGCTGATTTCAACGGGATATTCGGGGCGGCCGGGCCGTTTTGCGGGTGGCGCCGGTCGGCCTCCTCAATTTGAATGTCGGCCGCGGTTCACGAATTCAATCTGATCTGGCACCAATGCGCCGACTTCATGCCTGATGGACTTCAGTCTAAATGCCAGTGTCTCCACAGGCTTTTTGCTATCTGTCCCTCCCGGTGCGTTTTCGGGATCGCAGAATTCAATTCGCGTTCATTTGACTTCGCTGTCATGAACTTCGCAAGTAACAGGCAGACCCGCCTTTTGGGACTCGCTGGCTCGTTGTGCGATATATGAAGCCATGTAGCCGTCGATGAGATTCGGCCTGACTGCGTCGCCACTGCTGACGGCATCAAGAAATGCGGCATCCTGAATGAAATAGGCCTCGGGATATCGGGCGAACCAGTCGGGTGAGATCGGACTGCGATGCAGGCCGCTGGCATTCTCGTAAAACACCAATGACTCGGCGGGATTGGCAACAGTTAGACGACCGCCGGCGCCAAAGGCTTCAACGCGCTGGTCATAACCGTAACTCGTGCGCCAACTGTTCTGGATGACAACCTGCTGTCCGCGGGCTCCGCGCATCATCGTGGTCGCCGTATCAATATGACCCACAGAAGCATAGCGTTGATTGATCATGGCGCTGCCCAAGCACATAATTTCGCAAATCTCGTCATCGAGCAACCAGCGCGTCAAATCGAAATCGTGGATTGCCGTTTCAAAGAGCAATCCCGCCGACTTATCGAGCGACTCGACAGATGGGGCGGAAAAGTCCCGACTGACGATCCGCAGTTGTTCAATTTCGCCGATATCTTCCGCCAGGATGCGTCGTTTCAGCTCCGCCATATGCGGGTCAAAACGGCGGTTGAAACCCACCTGTATTCGATCTGCGAAAGGTCTTAGTGTCGGCATGGCGGCGTCAATGGACGCCATGTCGTCCCCTAAAGGTTTCTCACAGAACACATAGGCTCCATTCGGAACGATCCGTACCAATTGTTCCACATGTGCTACTGGTGGAGTTACGACAAAAAATGCATCGAACATGCTTGAGGACAACGCTTCCGCCAGGGGCAGCCATTCGACCCCGAGTTCGCCTGCCAGTTCCCGGGCGCGCGAGGGGTCGACATCGCAAAGGCTGAGGCTTGACAGTTTTGAATGCCTGAGAATGGACTCACCGTGAAACCGTCCCATGCTGCCGCATCCCACAAGGCAGACGCTGAGCCCGCGTTTCTTAGTTGTGGTCATGACTCGGGTTCCTGTCAAACGGGATGGCATGGCGTTCAAGTAGTCCAGAAATATATGAAAACCCGGTTTTAGCCATGGTTAAGGGCGGCGCCTTGACGGGGTCCTGTTCTGCTTCGACCACAAGCCAGCCATCGTATCCATGTTCGGAAATTTTCTTGATCAGCGGGCCGTAGTCTAGGTCGCCATCGCCCGGCACCGTGAAGACACCCTCATGTACCGCCTCGTCAAATGTCTGCCTGTGTGGATCGAGAGCGTCTCGGACAGATCTGCGAATATCCTTGAGATGAATGTGGGATATCCGGTTCCACCATCTTTCCATTACGACTCTGTAGTCGCCTCCTGCCATTGCCACGTGGCCGGTGTCTAGAAGAAGGCGAAGCGGCTCACCTGCAGCGCACATGAATCGATCAATCTCGTCCACGGTTTCCACCGGCATCATTACATGGGGATGATAGACCAGTGTAAGGCCCGCTTCCCTTACACGCATCGCGAAGTCCGTCACGCGCGAGGCGTAATTTTGCAGGTCAAGCCCACCCAAAGGTGGCGTCTGCGCAAGAACCGCCGCAGAACCTCCTACCGGTCCGGCTGCGCACTCCCCGTAGACCATGACATGGCACCCAAGCGCCACGAGATGTTCCACCATTGGAAACGCTTCCGGCCATTCATCCTCGACAGATCGCTCAGCAAGGAATCCGGAATACCAAGACGTGACTGGTTCAAGCCCGAAACTTGAAAGGGTCGCACTGACAGTCTCAGGCTCCTTCGGGAATTTCCGACCCAGTTCAATACCGGTGAACCCGGCCTGTGCCGCTTCGGCAATACAAGTTTGGTAACTGATGTCGTCGCCGAGTTCCAATATCCCTTCGTTGGTCCAACTCAAGGGACTTATGCCAAGTTGCATTTTGTTCATGACGGAATTTTCCTGAGTCGTTGTATGTGCCGTGTTTCATTTGAACATCATGCGTAAGTCGTTGCTGTTGCGAAAGCAACACGACATCCCAATTCGTGCTGCACGGCGTTAACCTGGAAAAGGGAAATCACTAGGAGCGCGTCGACGGGCCAATGCACCATGCGCGACCTCCGCCTGCCTTCGCAGAAAAAGTCACCCCGGGGTCGGTTGCGTTACGATGTTGAAGCGAAGATCGGAATCGCATGGTAGATGCACGGTATTGAGAGCCAGCGTCGCGAGGTCGTCGAGCTAGGTCGGAAGGATGTGCACTGGCAGCCCCTCGGCGAAGGTTTTGGCTGCGCGGTTCCTGTGCGCGTTCTCTGATGTTCGCGCCGACTGCGCGTGCGGGTCGCGTCGGGCGCGAGCGCCCCGATGGCATTCGGTTTAGGACTTCCGCCGATTGGATAAGGAAAGCCCCCGATTCCGGCTTTCGGCGGGAATCCGGGGGCTTTTCCGGTCTTTTCGTCTTCAGGCGGCCTTGCGCCGCGTCCACTTGCTCCTCGGCTATTTCGAGTTTCGCGCGTAGGATCTTTCCGGCCGTTCGCGCTGCAGGCACCGGGAGAGGCCGGTTACAATCCAATGTAGTGTCAGCGAGAGGCGCGTTCTTCGGTAGGCAGAGGGCGCAGCAGTTCGCCGCGCGCCGGTGCCTCGGTCTCCGCCGTTGATCACGTTTCCTCACGGCTGCTCGTGAACAGGTTCGAGAGCTGGCGCGTCGATTCCGTAGGGATTGTTGGCCGTTCCATTGCTTCCGCTTTGGGCCTCGGTCCGGCTCCCGTAACCACGTTTCCAAGTTCCCGCCTCGTCAAATACAGCATGCGGTTTAACGCATTGCGCTTTTCTGATGCCTTCATCCCGCGACTTATGCGGCAAATCGTCCGGGGAGCGCTTGCCGCGGCAGAAGGCGGACCCGGTATTGAGAGAACAATCCGAGCCGCTCGCAAGGCCAACGCCTACGCTACCTCTTCCAGCCAAATCCCCGGCGTCCGCGCCGTTGCATCAGAAGCCGACGTGTCTTCTTCTCGACCCGGTCCCTGATGCGACTGAAGCATCTGCTCGCCATCCCGACGCGAAAGTAGTTCGCCCATCCGCACAGGGTCGGGTTGATCAGGTTCACGGCCCTCTCGACCGGTTGCGAGCGATAGCACCGGAATTCCTCCTTGAGTCGACGCAGGAGTTTGATGCGCGCGTTGATGGTCGGCACATAGCCGCCCCGCTTGCCCCGCCGCGCTTTCGCACGGCGGAACTCGAAACCCGGGAAGGTGAAGCTCTCGCCATTGGCGTTGTTCGACCGGGAAGGCTGGAGCCCGGCCCCGTTCCGCCGCCTCGCCCGGCGCGGCATCGCGGTGATCACCTGGTACAAGGGGTTAGGCGGCGATCCCCGGCAGGTGCCCGAGTTCCGCCTCGCCGAGAGGAGGATCGGGCGGGCGGCCTCGAAGTTCGCCAGATCCGCCTCCTGCTGGACGGCGGCCGGCAGGTTCCGCTTGTCGCAACGGACTTCCGTATGCCCTTGGAGCAGGCCGCGGGCGTGCTGTTCTCGCGCCGGTCGCAGGAGAACCTCTTCATGTGCTTGCGCAAGGAGTTCGACCTCGACGTGCCGCCGGTTTACGCACTGTCCGAGCTCGATCCCGAGGCGCTCGTCGTCAATCCGGCCTGGCGCGAACTCGACCGCCGCGTCCGCCGGCTGCGGTTGAAGCTCGGCGCGCAGCGCAACAGGATCGCCGATCTGCTCAGGGGCGAGCCTTCCGAGGGAGCGCGAGGAGTTCAAGCTTCGGCGCAGGGACGCGCGCAAGCACGTCAGGGCGGCGGAACTCGGCGAGGACGAGAGGGCCGACTTAATTCAGGATCCATGTCCGCTTGAATGTCAGCAAACGCTTGTTCAAGAGCATGCGCTTGCGCTGCGCTGGTAGCAATGTCGGCAAGAACTATTCCGCCAACAACTCCGCCTGCAACTTTCATTGCGGAAATATTAGTGTCGTCCTTGTCTTCCTTATCTCCATCTTTTCGAAATTGTTGCGCGGCATACATTAAATGCATTTGATCTATTAATTTCTGATTTCCTGAGTTCAATATAATTGACCTTGCTTCCCGTATTCTGTCTTCCCGTATTCTTTTTCTCAGAATTTTCATTTCTTTTTCTTTTTGTTTCTCTTTACTTCTTTTTACCCAAAAATATATGCCGATTCCAATAAGAGCCAGCCAGAAAAGAGATTCCATAATTCCCTCCCGATTTTAACACCCCTCGACACGGCAGGTGCCGGGTTGTTGCAATCATTCCGAGAAAAAGGGAAATCCCCCGCCTATTTGCCAAGGCTAGGGTAGCTAACCCTGCCGGGCATGTGGCTGTTCTATTCAGCGAGCAACCCGGCATAGCGGGTTCTCAGAATGATTGCGAATGCTAGCCTAACTAGATTCGTTAGAGAGTCAAGACGCAAGCCTAGTCGCTATGTTCTTGCTATAAGAGAGGGCAGGGTCAGCAATTATACTAGAGAGAAGTAGTCCGCTCTCTCTTTCATCTTCCTATCAGTCGAAATCTGGAATTCGCAGCAACCAAAAGTGCGAATTTTTAGGTATCTATATAAACATAGGGGGATATATGACTATGACGAAAGCACCGGGAAAGTCCCATAGAACGGGCATGACTCTGCTGGATTTGTTCAACAGGTTTCCGAATGAGCAATCCGCCGAAGCATGGTTCGAGAATGCGCGCTGGGGGGATTGCCGGCATTGTCCGCGCTGCGGGAGTTTAAGCACTGCTGCAAGGGCTTCAAGAAAGCCAATGCCTTACCACTGTCCAGACTGCCGAAGCTATTTCAGCGTTAGAACAGGGACTGTCATGGCTAGATCGAAAATACCTTTGCAGAAATGGGCTATCGCGATCTACCAGCATTTAACGAGTCTCAAGGGCGTAAGCAGCATGAAGCTGCATCGAGACTTGGGCATAACGCAAAAGTCCGCTTGGTTCATGTGCCATCGCATTCGGAAAGCCTTCGATTCAACATTCGTCGATTTGACCGGAGCGGTCGAAGTAGACGAAACCTACATCGGCGGTCTTGAAAAGAACAAGCATGCAAGCAAGAAATTGCATGCAGGCCGAGGCGGTGTCGGCAAGTCGATAGTGGTCGGCATGAAGGACAGGGACAGCAAGCAGATTAAAGCGGAGGTTATTCCGAACACCAAGAAGAAAACCCTTCACGAGTTCGTAAATGAAAACTCTCGCGAAGATATGCCGACATACACCGACGAAAACCTATCCTACAAAGGTCTTCCCAATCACAAGGCGGTTAACCACTCCGTAGGGAAATGGGTCGAGGGGCAAGCGCATACGAACGGAATGGAATCGTTTTGGGCGATGCTTAAGCGCGGCTATCACGGAACCTATCACAAGATGTCGAAAAAGCATCTTGAACGCTACGTTAAAGAGTTTGCCGGAAGGCACAATATGCGGGAATTCGGAACCGAGGAGCAGATGCGGGAAGTGTTTGCCAAGATGATCGGGCAGAGGCTCATGTACAAGGACTTGGTTGAGGATAACGGATTGAGTTCAGGCAGCGGAGCGAGCAAGGCGGAGCAAAAAAACGGCATTCCTATTTGCACTAGGGATGCCAAAATACTTTTTAATCAATAATAAGAATGACTGATTAACCAGTTAAACATTAGTGAAGTAAAAGATTAAGATGGCAAGGACAATTAGTGTTGTTGTTCAAAAAAAAACGACACCTTTGTTGGAGCAAAGGTGCCGTTTGAGTATTCGGTTTCCTACTAGATGTTAAGTAGAAGTAGGACAATCAGTGTTGTTGTTCAAAAAATCCGGTACCCCTACGCGCGTCTCAGGGTACCGGAGTACTGGAGTACTTGTTAAGTTATTTTACACCATGTCTATGAGTACAAGAATCATCAGTAAGTTCTTAATAGAGAACGAAACTGATAACTTCTTGTATTTTATTTTGATTTCCATCTAAATATCCTCTTTTTAGTTTACGCTAAGGACGCTTTCTATGGCTTTAGATACTGCCATTTTTTAGCATAGCTGATTCGAAGAATTTTTGACAGGGAAATCCTAAACACTGAAGCAGCCGGGAGCATAACGCTCTCGGCTGCTTTCATATCGATAATTTTTTTATCATTTTGAAAGGCAAAGCAAATGAAAGGCGAAAATAAAAATGTTGAAAATCAGGAAGTTGACTGGGAAGAACTTGACAAAATGGCTAAAATGGTAGCTAGGAATCTGATGAAGCAAAAGCCGTCCAAGCCGAAAACGAAAGACAAGCCGCTCGAAGATTGGCTTGTGTAGTCAAGTATGTAATGTCCCAAATTTGGGGCCATGGTAGGCATTTGTAGTCGAATTCGGTACTAAAACTGCAGGTTAAACGAGGCGGCGGTCCCGTCACTATTCTTGATCTTGAGATTCATGGCTCAAAAAGATGGGATTGCTCAAGGCGCAAAGTCGCCGGTCGGCATCTCTGATCTCTACGATCAAGAACGTGTTCCAAGTAAAATCGGCTTGATCGAATTCGAAATTCGCATCGGCATTAAGGCGGACCTCGTGAGCCAGTCTTACGCCCGCATTCCCGGGCGAAGCGGATAGTAGTCGAAGAGTCGATCCGGGCGGGGCGCGTCTGGTGCGAATTGAGACTGAGGTTATGGGGCTGGGCACAGACTGCCCCATCCCGAATTTCTCGCCGGTTTCGGTGTGCGCTTCAACGCCGAGTTCTGGCCCTGAAGACAGGTAGGATCGCCCCTTCTTCATGGCCGTGAGAATCTCTCGTTGCGTGAGAGCATGTGCAAAGACAATGTTGTAGCCTGTCTGGTCTCGACCATTCGGTCCATGCGTATCCGAACCGCAGGTTGCAAACAACTTGTAGCCGCGGCCCAGCCAGCCGTAGTAGAGTTGAAGGGCGTGTTCATTATAGGGGATGCGCCAAGCGCGGTTCCACACTTCGACATGGGTCGCCGGGCCAGGATACACGTCCGGGTATTGCCAAGGGCAATCGGTGCGCCTTGGATGAGCAATGACGAAGAGCATACCGTCGGCCTGTATTTCCGCAACACGGGCAGCCATCGTCTCGCCGTCCTTAATCCGCCAGTCGATATGTCGGTCCGTCCCGAGTACCAAGGCATGACCGAAAAACGTCGTCAACTCCACTCCGGCGAAGATATGCGTCCTTCCCTGGTTCAGGGCTGGCAGGTCCCCTAGACCGGAAATCGTGTTGTGATCGGTCAGGAAAGCAAAATCCAGGCCGCGCCGCTGTGCGTCCACGCCGAATCGCTCAACGCTCCAACAAGCGTCCGAGTGGAGAGAGTGGCCGTGTAGATCGCCGCGAAACCAACCTGGGCCGGATCTTTTGCGGGCTCCAATGCCTGCAATGGCCGGGGCAGGCGAATCAGGCGAATCCGCACCCCACTCCGCCGCAATCCGGTATCGGATTAGACCCGGCGCCAGAATTCGATGCGCGTCGATCTCGACAACCCAGCGTCCGCCCGCGATGGGACCCGGCAGATAGCCAGGTGATGCATAATCTGCGGAAAGAACCACAGATTGATCATTATTGTTGTGGCGTGTTCCACGCGCGCCTGCCGGGTCATAGACAGAGATGCTTAACTGGTGCGAAACGCCGCCTGCAGGGGGTGAATTGGGATCGTATTCGAAGTGAACACGCAGCACCGCGACCCCTTCGGGGACATCGATTTCATGAGGCACATGCCGCGCAAAATCATTGAGGGTGAGCACGCCTTCGAATATACGGCCGTTTTTCTTGTCCGTTTGCGTTATGTGGTTCACTAGTTCCAATTGCCGAAATAAATTGGGTTTGACAGCGCACGGCGAAGCGGTGCCAATTCAAGTGTCTTGGCTTTCAGGCCCCTCGGCGGTCCATTTATCGAGAACGCGGTGAACGCGTCTTCCAATAGCCGCTTGCGGCTGGCGCGCGCTTGTATTTCGCCACGCACGAAATTCGCTTCTTGTGGGACAGGAAGTTCGGACACAAACTCCGTGCTATCAATGGGTTGACGCGCAATTTCGCCTTCGTCGCCGGTAAGCACAAATTCGTCGCCTGGCGATCCGGATATCGAGATCAAAACGCTCCGGGCGGAACCACTTGGCAAAACACCGCCCATGCCTGTTCCTTCCGCTTCAAGTATGATCGAAGGACCATTCGGAGCTTCGGTGACGTACCCCTGTCCAGATTTCAACGCGCGCATCACCCCGTCTTGGCTCAGTTCCTCGCAATAAAGTACGGTTGTCGGCGTGCCCAGACGAAAGAGAGCCGAACGGTCGATGCTGGCGGGCTGGTGGTAGTCGCTGCCGCCGATCGCAGTTATACGCCGCCCCTTCCTGAGGAACTGGTCGTAGCGCCCCAGTGAGACCTCGTTGGCAGCCAACCAATGGCGTTGCCATACTTCCATGCAATCAATCCGAGGTAGCGGATGCCGCCACGGAATGGGCGGTTTGTCATGGTTGATGGATAGAAGCCCGCCCGCGACAGCCACCTGCTGGGCCAGGATTTCCGGATCACGGGCGAGCTCCACGCGAAAATCGACCCAGCGCGAAATGCCTAGCGCATTTGCGTGTCCGCCCATCGTTGTGATTTCCATGCCCGGCAGGAAAAGCAATTCCTCGCTAGATGCGGATCGAAAGTAATTTGACCATGCGGTCGTGTTGTTATGATCGGTAATGAACAGGAAATCCAGGCCGGCGATCTTCGCCTCCTCGTGCAGCACTTCCGGAGCGCCCTTGGCGTCGGAATGGAAGGTATGCGCGTGGCAATCGCCGCGGTACCAGCCGGGACCGCGGTGCCGAGGAACGGCGGGTTCCGGAATGTTCGCCACATCGACCGGCGCACTTGACACGCGCGCCGATAGACGAAACGGCAAACCGCTATCCGGGATGGATACCAGCCCCAAAAGGATCATCCAGCGCCCAGGCAGGATCTCGCCAGCAACATATCCGGGCGTCGCTTCGCCCGGACCTACGAAAAAGCTGTTGCGAGCACCGCCGCTCCACCCCCGAAACCCTTCCTGCGTGGGAAAGGCACCGGCTCGCGGATCGAGTAATCCGATATCGACCAAGCTGTCCGAGCCCCTGTCGTAAGTCATCTCGACGTCCAGTCGCGTTACGCCGCAGGGAATTTCAACCGGGACGTACAGGTAGTGGCTTTCCCCGGATGCCGGCGGACGCACTGCCATGTTCAAGGTCGACGGGCCGCTATGAGTAGGACGCAGGGTTTGCGGGAAGGTTCTCATTGCGTAATCCGTGCAGGGTAAGATCTTCGGTGTGATGGCAAGCCACCCAATGCCCTCCTACGTTGTGCATTTCAGGCAATATTCGTGTGCAAGCGTCAGTTGCATAAGCACAGCGTTCGGCAAAGACGCAGCCCCGAGGAAGGCTCGAGGGATCGGGCGGACCGCCGCGTAGACGCACACGCCTGTCCTGGTGGATTCGACCTGGCGTCAGCACGGCGCTCAAGAGCGCCTCAGAATAGGGGTGGCGCGGGCGATCCAGAATGCCATCCGTCTCCGCCACCTCGACTATCCGGCCGGCATACATCACCGCTACTCTATGAGCGAGGCTCGCCACCACGTTCAAGTCGTGCGAGATAAAGAGGTAGCTCAACCCAAGTTTGGACTGAAGGTCGCGCAACAGGTTCAGCACTTGCGCCTGTACCGACACGTCAAGCGCGGATACCGGCTCATCCGCAATGATGACCTTCGGGTCGGGAGCAAGCGCTCGCGCCACACCGATCCGCTGGCGCTGCCCTCCGGAAAACGCATGGGGATATCGGCCTGACATCTCGGGGTCCAGCCCCACTAGGCGGAAGAGACCGTGAACTTTCTCAATCAGGTCGGGTTCGGGAGGTGGTCCTCCAGGGCATTGCAGCAACGGCTCGGCTACAATGTCGAAAGCAGTCATGCGCGGGTTCAGCGAAGAGAACGGATCCTGAAACACCATCCGCATGGACTGCCAAACGTTGCGCCACTCGGCAACAGAAAGATTGGTGATGTCTCTGACTCGCCCGTCGACCTCGAACATCACTCGACCGTGCGTCGCCCTATGGAGTCCGACAATGGTTTGTCCAAGAGTGGTCTTTCCGCACCCGGATTCGCCGACGAGCGCCAGGGTTTCGCCTTGCCGCAGTTCTAGGGAGACGTTCTGCACAGCCTTGATCTCGCGTGCTCGCTGCCCGAACAGGCCCTCTCTCTTCTCGAATGTTTTGCTGACGCCTTGCAGGCCCAGAATCCTGTCGCCGAATGGCCTTGATCTTCCGTTTGCGACCGAATCTAGCGGCGCTGGCTGCATCTTCAGGTCGAACATAGGCGCGGAGTCTCCGAAGGCATGGCAGCGAACGTCAACACCGTCGGAACGCACTAGCGCAGGCCTTTCAACGTCGCAGAGACCGGGCCTAGCGAATTCGCAGCGAGGTGCGAACGCACACCCTGCCGGACGCTCTTCCAGTGTGGGAACCGTCCCCGGGATCGTCGTCTGGCGGCGTTGGTTGCGCCCCGGGAGTGACGCCATGAGCGCCCGAGTATAGGGGTGGCGCGGTCTTGTCAGCACGTCCGCTTTGGTACCATGCTCCACGACCTCGCCCAGATACATCACTACCACCTCCTCCGCCATGCGGGACACAACCCCCAAGTCATGGGTAATGAACAAGATCGACATCCCCTGGCTTTGTTGCAGTTCCTGCAGGAGGTCGAGGATCACTGCCTGGGTCGTAACATCAAGCGCGGTCGTCGGTTCGTCGGCGATTAGAAGCGAAGGGTTCGGACCGAGCGCCATTGCGATCATCACCCGCTGGCGCTGCCCGCCCGACAGTTCGAACGTGTACGCATCGAGGCGCTGCGCCGGATTCGGCATACCGACGGCATGCAGCAGATCGATTGCGCGTTCGCGCGCCTGCGCCTTCGTCACATCTTGGTGCCGTCGCACCACTTCCATAATCTGGTTACCGACTGTGTAGAAGCTCGACAAGGCCGTAAGGGGTTCCTGGTAGATCAAGCCAATGCGTCCGCCCCGAATGCTATTTAGAATGGGATCCTTCTCGGACGGTCCGGCCAGATTTACGCCCTCGAACAGGATTTGTCCGCTATCGATGGTCGCGTTTGAGTCGAGGATGCGCAGAATGCTGCGCGCCGTCAAAGACTTACCGCAACCGGATTCTCCGACGATTGCGACCGTCTTGGCATATGGCAAATCGAATCCGACATCCCGAAGCGCAATGCTTCGGCGACGCCCGTCCCTAAAGGAGACCGCCAGCCCCTTTAGCGACAGGAGCGCGTCAGTTCGCATAAGGGTCTGCCGCATCTCGAAGGCCGTCGCCAAGGAAATTGAGCGACAGAACGGCTACGACGACCGCTGCCCCCGGCAGGAACAACCAGGGGGCTGTGGCTATCGATCTCAGATTTTGCGCCTCTTGCAGCAGCACGCCCCAACTTACGACCGGCGGCCGAAGTCCGATGCCAAGGAAACTGAGCGATGTTTCCGCTATGATCATTCCGGGAATCGCCAACGTGACCACGGCAATGATGTGCGACAAGAAATTGGGCACCATATGCCTCCGGATGATCCGTACCGGCCGGTTGCCGTCGAGGCGTGCGGATTTGATGAAATCCTCGTCCTTCAGTGACATGAACCGCCCGCGCACCACTCGCGCAAGCCCGGTCCAGCCAATGATCGAGAGGATCGCCGTGATGAAGAAATAAGTCCTGATCGGTGGCGTCGTAGGCGGAATGGCAGCGGCAAGTCCGATCCAAAGTGGGATAGATGGCAGGGATTGCAAGAACTCGATCAACCGCTGGATCGCCAGATCGACAATACCGCCGAAATAGCCTGAAACGCCGCCGATCGCGATCCCGAGAATGACGCTGAGGCCGACACCTACCAATCCAATCGTCATCGAGACACGCGTCGCGTAGATCGTCCGGCTCAGCACATCGCGACCCAGCCGGTCAGCGCCAAAAAAGTACACACGTTCGCCGGGGTCCTTTGGGCCGATGAAATGAAGATTCGACGGGACGAGTCCCCAGAACTTGTAACCTTCGCCGCGCACGAAGAAACCGAGTTCGATCACCCTGTCAAGATCCTCCTCGAATATGCGCTGGCCCGTGTTATAGTCCGTCGTAGAGCGGAGGCCGTAGACGTGCGGCTGAAACCGTCGGCCGTCCGGACTCTCCAGCATCCAGCGTATGTCCTGGGGCGGCGCATAAACGTCCCTGGCCTGGTAGGCGCCCGGCGTGTGCGGCGCGAGGAATTCCACGAAGGCGGCCACAAAATAAATCAGAAACGTCATGATCGCGCCGAAGATTCCCAGGCGGTGGCGCAGGAAACGACGCACTACGAGTTGAGAGTGACTCAGATGTGCAGCCTGTGTCATCACATCATCTCCTGGCTGGCCGCCTGGCGCCGGATCTTAGGATCGAGCAGCATCAGAAGAAGGTCTGAAAAAAGCGTTCCCAGCACGGCCAGGAAGCTCAGGAACATGATCAGAGTCGAGGCCAAGTACAGGTCTTCCTCTTTCAAGGCTTCAAGCAGCAAGGGGCCCGTTGTCTGAAGGCCAAGCACAACGGCCACAATGGTTTCGCCGGAGACAATCTTGACGAACAAATCGTTCAGTTCCGATACGAACGGATTCAATGAATGGCGCACTGGATACTTGAGCAACAGGTGCGTCTCGTCCAGTCCCTTGGCGCGGGCGGTCAGTACATATGGGCGATGCAGCTCGTCGAGCAGGTTGGCGCGAATCTTGCGGATGACTTCAGCGGTTCCCGCAGTGCCGAGTACGATCACCGGGATCCAAAGATGCGAAAGCAGATCCGCGATCCTGCCCAGCGACCAGGGCGCATTCACATATTCCGGCGAGAAAAGGCCGCCGACGCTCTGACCAAAATAGCGGAACGAAATGTAGAGCAGCACGAGCGCCAAAAGGAAATTTGGAATAGCCAGGCCGATGAAGCCCAGGAAAGTAAAGACGTAGTCACCCAGCGAGTATTTCCGCACCGCCGAATAGATACCGACCGGGATTGCCACTATCCAAATGAAAAGCAGCGTAACAACCGATAGAAGAGACGTCAGGCCGAGACGCTGGCCAATCAGGTCGGAGACGGGCAAGTCCCAGCCAAATGAATAACCGAAGTCTCCACGAAACAAGATATTCCCGACCCACACGAAGTACTGTTCTACGGCGCTTCGGTCCAATCCGTAGTTGCGGCGCAGGTCTTCGATCTCATGAGGCTCGAAATTCTCGCCATACTGGTTCGCCTCCTGAACCAGCCGGTCCACGAAATCTCCCGGCGGCAGAACGATGATAAAAAATGAAATGACGGAAATCGCAATTACGGTAAACAGCATCAGGACAAGACGGCGAGCTAAAAAGCGGGCCACGTTCTGTCTCCTCTGCGGCCTTGTGGAAAGGGCGTGCCCGCCCTTTCCCAAGTCTTGTAAGGCAGCTTACTGGCTCGATGATTCGATGTAGAAGGTCGAGAAGTTGGCCGGCGAAATGCCCGGATAGAGCCATCCTTCCAGAAGCGGCTCCGGCACATTGCGTAAACGGTTGTTGACAGCGCGGTAGTTGCCCATAGGCAAGGCGATGCCCATCTGCGCAAACTCGTCCGCAGCGATTTGCGCCAACTCGTCCCACGCCTCCATTTGCGCGTCGCCAAAGAGCGACGGGATCGCATCCTGAAGTTCCCACGCGCGAACATAGTTGGCCGGCGGCTCCACGCCTTCCGTTCCGCCCGAGTCGTACCACTTTTCCCATTCCTGTGTCCAAGTCTTTTCGCGAGGCAACATCTCGCGGGCGGCCAGCATCGGTAGGCGACCAGAACCGTTCTCGGCCAACCACAAGAAGACGTCGCGATCGGGATCGGTGCGTCGGGCAATTGAAACCGCATCAGAGACAACGTTGAGCACGACATCAACTCCAACAGACTCCCAGTAGCCCTCGATCAGCTCCATCATATCGCCCCAGTCCGATTTGAACTCGTTATTGACGTCAACGACCACTGTGAACCTTTCTCCGTTGTCCGGACGCAAGCGAAAGCCGTCGCCGTCTTTCTCCGGCAGCACCCTGTCCAGGTACGAATTGGCCAGATCAGCGTCATACTCGGTAAACTGGGTTGCGAGCTGTTCGTTATAGAGCGGAGATTCAGGGCGCGGCGCGATCTGGTAGGGTATGCCTTGACCCAGAAAGATCACGTCGATCAGTTCCTGGCGATTGATCGCGTGAGACAGACCGATGCGGAAGTTCTTGTCGGAATAGATCCCTTCTTTGACCGGATCCGCCGGATAATAAAGCGGAAAGCGCAGGTCGGCTACATTCATGTCGGCGGAATTTGCCGCCACAAAGCGGTAATTGCCCTGCTCCATGTTCTGGAACATCACGCCTCTGTTAGCCGGAGTGGAAATATTAACGCGCGAGATGTCGATCTCGCCCGAGAGCGTCTTGGCCAGTTGAACTTCGGGGTCCGAAACCAGCACCCAAGTGCGCGCGTCGATATAAGGCAACTGATTACAGGCCGTGTCGACCTTGAAATAGTAGGGATTGCGCTGGAACGTGAAACGCTCTTTGCCCAAGAACGGCTCGGTCGGGATCCAAGCCTGGACAAACGGTCTTTCCGGGTTGTTGTATTCCGACTGTTTGCCGTACGAACCCACGTTTGCGGCCCACCACTGGGTATAGTCTTCGGTATTGGCAGCCGCCAAAAGTTCGGCGACGCCTTCAGGATTCAAAGACTTGATCAACGGCCGGTGGTAGTGCTCTGCGAACTGGACGACGCGCACACCATACGAGGTCGACAGATTCTCAAGGAACAGGCCATTGGGATTCGACCATTTGAACTCGACGGCGTAGTCGTCAATCTTCGTCACCGTTGCTGCCTCGCCATCGACGATGAAGAAGCCCCGCGGATTCGACTGGATATCCTTATTGGTTTCAACATGCTCCCACCAGAAGACGATGTCGTCGGCAGTGAAGTCTTCGCCATCTGACCATTTCATACCTTCCCTTAGATAGAAGGTGTATGAGGTCGCATCGTCGGAGACATCCCAGCCCTTTGCGACGTTCGGCAGCACTTCGCCCCCGTCAACCGACCAGCGTACTAGCGGCTCATAACCGAAATGACGAAACTCGGCCAAACGGTTGCCCCCGGTAGTGTCGACCATGGTTTCACCATAGATACCGATTTGCTCGGCTGGTTCGACAAATAGTGGATCGGCCGGCAGGCGTTCGCCTACCGGGGGGAGATCACCGGCTGCAACACGTTCCGCCAACACGGGTGATTCGTTGTACTCGGAGCAGGTCTGGGCGGCCGCGGCGGATGTCAAGCCGAAGCTGACGGCAGCACAGCTTGCTGCTGTAATTAGTGGACACATTTTCATCTCTTGGACCCTTTCTGGCTCTCGGCCTTCGAAAGATACAGTTCATTGCAAGTATGCACACGCGTGCAGACAGGTCAACTCTAGTACTATAATGTTACAAACACGTGACGTATTGATCCCGGCCGCATGAATGCTGCGCCGGTCAGGTGTATTGTATACGTCGGCCTATTGTCCCGCGCAAGACCAACTCCGCCGCCACTTTCGGCGGATCGAACATCCGGTTTTTCGGATCTAGTCGACTCTCGAGGATTGCGGTGACCGCGGCCGCCATGCGGTCGATATCCAGGCGGATGGTTGACAGGTTGTAGATTGGCCAGCTTGCCATAAACACGTCGTCAAACCCGACAATTGACAAATCTTCGGGGACGCGGTGCTGCGTATTGAGCCGAAAATAATCCATGACGGCAAAGGCCATCACGTCATTGGCGCAAAAGATTACGTCAGGCAATTCCTCGCCCGCCGCAAGGGCAGGAGCTGCCTCGAAGGCCTGTTCGTAGTTGAATTCGCCGCAGGCCTCGACCGCAAGATGCATTCCTTTGCGCGCGATTTCCAGAGCAAGCGCATTCCGTCGAATTGTCGAGGAGAATGACGACGATCGTCCGGCCATGAACCCGATCGAGCGATGCCCGGTGTCCCAAAGGTAATCTACCATCTCCGCGATGCCCGTGGCGTCGTTGGTTACAATACTGTCAACATCTGCATGAGTTCGTTCGAAATTGAGCATTATCGGACGCACGTACGGCACAGCGTGCAAAGCAACTTCGGCCGAGACCGAATCCGACATGACGATCAACCCCTCGACGGGGAATGTCAGGTGTCTTTTAAGCGACTTGGCGCCATCATCTGTTGGAGACAGGGTCAACACCACGGGAAGGCGACCGGAATCCTGAAGCGATCGGATAAGCGCGGAATGAAAACTTGGTCCTCTGATCGCATCGACTTGATTTAGGACGACAACGACGATGTTGGATCTGCCTTTGGCCAAACTGCTCGCCAAGCTGTCGGGGCTGTAATTCAACTCGGCGGCCGCCTCCAGCACCCTGGCCCTTGTCTCCGGGGCGATATAGGCTGTCTGCGAGAACGCTCGCGACACAGCCGAGCGAGAAACTCCGGCCAGCTCTGCCACATCGGTCGCGCGGGCGCGTCTTCTCGCGGCCGATCGTAATGACGTGGACATTCGCACTTCCCTCTTCCTTCTTCAAGCCGTTCCCAAAATGGCGGAGGCTTCGTTGCTGAACCGTGATTATGTCGGCTCGTTTTCCAGCCTGGAAAGGAAATGGTGAACCGAGAATTCTTCGTCTCCGGTCAATAGTCTCCAAAGCCGGGTCCGCTGGATTATGTCTAGATGTGCGCTCCTGATATCTGCCCAAGGATGGAAACAGGACAACTGCCCCTGAACATCTTGCTTGTCTGTTGCCGGCGAATGCAGCGGCTTTGGTCCTCGGGCTTTGGCAGCATCGTAGTCTGACATGTCCCAATGGCCGGTCTGCGACCCGGTCGGGTTCAGGCGAATCTTGTACATTGCGCGGACGCTGTTGCTCGCGTTGCGCCGTCCGGCGTGCCAAAGATTGTGATGTAGGATCAGAATGGTTCCGGCAGGACCTGTCAACTGAACCTGACCCGCCAGATTTTGATATCGGGCAATGCTGGTCTCCCCGGCCTTGCGCGTGTGGCTACCTGGGATAACCAGCGTGCCGCCCATCTCGCGAGTCACATCTTGCGGATAGATCATGACTTGGATATCGAAAGCGTCGTCCCGAGCATCAATCATTGCGTCACAATGCAGATGTTGCGACTTCCCCTGATTGGGCTCGCGGATATGCATTACGTGGTGATCGACTCTGCATCTCGGCCCGAGAAGCGAGTAGATTGCGCCGGAGAGTTCAGGTAGCGCGAAAACGCGGGAAAGGACTTCGCTGCCGCCAAATGCACCGGCGAGCGGTGTACTCCATGGTACAACAGGCAATAGCGCCCGGCCGCACCTGTCGTCCTTGCAATCTTTCACGTACGCGGCGCGAAAAGCGTCGCAAAGATCCGTGGGTACCAGACCTTCTAGCTTCAGAAAGCCGTCCCTCACGAAACAAGTCATTTCGCCAACGCCAAGTCGCTTCATCTCGGAGTCTCCACAAGTTTTTCCATGATGACTTCGAAGGATTGCCAACCGGGTTGGTAGCTCAATTCGCCGAGCCGCGGCTCGAGCGTAGAGAACTGAATAGTGCGCCATCCGTCGCGCAGCGCATCCAATCCGGTTGCATAGGGCGGCTCATCCTCGTCGCCGGAGACAGGCGGCGCGAGCGTGTCGCCGTCATATCGCGTCCACCCTACAACGGGAGAATCGAGCGCGGAGTTTTGGAGATACAGGATGAGCAGTTTCTGACGCAATTCGACCTCCCTGATCATGCATGCTGTGCACGCGCGTGCACATCATAACGGACTTAAAGTGCCCAATACAAGATTTAATCAGACAGGCGCAAAGGACGACTTCTGCATACGCGTAGAGATTAGAATAAACCGCCCGAGCTTCAGTTGCGCTATTTTTGAGGTATTGATCTCTGCCACTCGAAACGATTCAACGACGCAGCAGAACAGTATACGGAAAAGGGAAGTGACTGAAATGTAGTGCCCTTGGCGCCGTTCCACGCGAGGCAAATACTAGCCCGCGCTCTCAGTCGTCGACTGCGCCCTCGAATAGGTTGTTACCGGCGTGCGAAGCCATTTCGTACGGTTCTGTCGTCGACCTTCGATTGGGTCGGATACTACGTTTTGGGGGCAACTGGATGGTCGGCGTTTTCGATGTCGCCGCCTGCTTCCTAGAGCGGCAGGGTGCGGTGACCGCATGGAAGCTGGTCTACTTCTGCTGGCATGGTCGCTCGTGTGGGATGACGGCGACCTAATTTCCGAGGAGATCGAGACATGGGACACCGGGCCGGCGGCGCGTGATTTCCACGAAGCCCATCGCGGTAAGAATCGCATCTCTTGCCTTCGCAAGAGCCGCCCGGAATCCCTGAACGAAACCCGGCACGAGACCATTGATGCAGTGTTTGCGTTCTACGGGCACAAACCCCTTCAATGGCGGAGCGACCTCACCCACATGGAGGTGCCCTGGCAGTCGGCACGGCGCGGTATTCCTGACGGCGCGCGCGGAAACACGATCATTCCGAAGGAATACTGGTGTTGTTTTTAAGGTTGCTTTGACGCGGATTTCCTGGATTGTTTCGCGTGGTTTGGGACAAATCGTCCCGCGCTGTCCCGGTCTCGCTGGAGGTCGCCGGGCCGACGCGGTTTCCGAGCGCGCTCGGGATCCGGAGCCGCGCCGTCTTCCGGCCTGCCGCCGGAGAATTTCGTTCCAGTCTTCGGCTCGGTCGGGGCGCATGCGCCGGACCTCCGGGTTCTGCGCTTCGAGCATTTCGGCGGCCCGGTCGCCTGCATGGTCGGCATCGTATCCGCAGAAGACGGCCTCGAGCCGGAGCCCGCCGATCCATTCGGGCATCTTGCCGGTGGCTCCCGCGGTGGAGATGATGACGCCAGCCCGGATCCGTCATCCTGTCCGCCGCCGGCGTCGCCAGCCGCGTCCCGAAATGGGTCGAGGACCTGGAAGCCGGAGCGCATCCTCGTCGCATTCGATGCCGACTGCGCCGGAGATCGGGCCGCCGAACGCCTCGTCCGGGCCGACCCGAGAGCCCCGCGGATGCGGCCGCCGCGCAACGGCGCGGATTGGAACGACATCCTCAAAGCGCGCAGAGAGGCCTTCTCTTCCAAGCGGCGTCCATCGCCGCGCACCGAAAAAGCCCATGCCGGAAGCGCAAGCCCAACGCCCGGAGGACGGACGAGCAATCCGCGGCCGAAGCCCATCAAACTGCGCGATCAAGGCGGCATAAAAAAACGTGCGGACGCTCGGCTAGCCTCGATTCCCAACTAAAGCAAATTGCATGACATTCTAGCCGCCCCGGCG
>JAPPFL010000052.1 GCA_028823855.1 Albidovulum sp. | reverse complement strand
GCACGGCTGGACGCCTGAAATCATCCCGAATGGTGCTTAAAGCAACAGTATTGGGCTTAAGCGCAATTCACGCAGGACTCCGTTCAGATTCCTTCGATCGGTTGCCGCGGCAAAGACAATAGCGATAAGTCAGGGGCAGAAAAAGTCGTTCCAAAGTCCGAATCCCAACAACAGCGCGATTGCGACCGCCCCGACAAGAAAAATTCGATTCAGCACTTGAGGCGCGGGCCTTCGACCGGTCACCGCTTCAATGCCGAAAAGAAGCAGGAAACCGCCATCAAGGACCGGAATCGGCAGCAAATTCAAAAATCCAATCGCGGCGGAAAGTACGGCTATGAAAAAGACGAAACTGCTCAACCCCTGCGATGCCGCTTCGCCGGATAGCGCCGCAATACCTACCGGACCCTGGAGATTGCAAGAGCTAATTGCTCCGACCGACATCAATGCAAGCCCTTCGAGCGAGCGAACGACGATTAGCCAGGTTTGCGCGGTGCCGAGCCAAATCGCTTCGAACGGAGTCGGCCGATAAAATTGAGGAACAAAAAACAAATCAGCCATTACGCCTATCGTCGGAACGACCTCGCCGCTGCCGTCGGCCGATCGGCGCATGTCCAATCTAGCCGCTAAACCCAAATCCAGGGTCTCGCCGTCCCGCCAAATTCGAAATTCCATCATCCTGCCATTGGACTCAACGACGCGATTGCGCATCTCTGTAAATGTCCGAATTTCCTCGCCGTCGATCGCAACCACGACATCGCCAGGCAACAGCCCCGACTTTTCCGCAGACGAATCGGGAACGACGTCAGCGACGATCGATGGAACCGGCGGCGGCCCGGAAATCTCCAAGCGTTCTTCGCCGCGAAGAACTTCATAAATCTGCTCCTTCGATTGATCTTCGGTCTGCGAATACCGGTGAAGATCGAAGATGCTGCCAATCTCGACCCGATTCACTGCGACAATTACGTCCCCCGGTTCGAAATCGTTCGCCTGCATTGGAAGCGGGTTTAGCTCGCCGACCACCGCTCGGCCATCAAGTACGCCGGTCGCGAATGCGCTAATTGCGAAAACCGCAATCGCGAACAAAAAGCTGGCGCCCGGGCCCGCGGCGACGGTTGCCGCCCTGCACTTTAATGAATGCTTTGCCGACGGCGCTTCGCTTCCCCGCGCCGCCGGACCGCGAGACTCAATTATCGCCCCTTCCTCGAACTTTACGAAGCCGCCGAGAGGAATGGATGCCAACTGCCAGCGCGTTCCGGCCCGGTCTACCCACGAAATGACCGGCGGACCGAAGCCTACAGAAAAAATTTCTGC
This sequence comes from Albidovulum sp., assembly GCA_028823855.1. GTDB lineage: Bacteria > Pseudomonadota > Alphaproteobacteria > Rhodobacterales > Rhodobacteraceae > JAPPFL01. Next base: position 84,534 of record JAPPFL010000052.1, on the reverse strand, counting down.
GTTGATCCCGCAAATCCGCCCGACCAAATAGTGCCCGAGTTCGTGCGCGAATACGACAATCGCAACCACCGCGATGAACGCGCCGGCATCAATCAGAAATTGCGGAATGGCGAATTCAAGCAAAGCGACTTCCTCCAAAGTATCGATTTAACGCGAATGAATTCCATTCTCTATTCGCGGCGGACAGAATTCGTCGGCATGGGCGCGGTGCTTGCGAGCAAGCGTTTATAGCCGACGAAAAACTTCACAAGATTAAATTGCAGCAACCGGCGGTTTCGGCAAGGCTTTGACCGGTCCGATGCTCCAATCGACGCAGTTAGTGGGCGCAAAATAAAGAGCCTTAGTACGACCACGATTAGGCACAGCCCTTTTCGGGCCGCACGGATTCGAAGCCAGGACTGCAGCCAGCGTCGAGTCCGCCGGTATTCGATGTCTTGGCAGCCGTAGAGAAAATTCAACTTCGCGAAGGGCGAATGGATCGACACCGCGTTTCCAATCCAAGTCCAGAATGCGATTGCCGAATTGCTGCGTCGGTTTATCATTCACAAGGGCGGCTCCGTTGGCACTAGGCCCAGCGCGCCGATAAGCCAGAGCAGGCTCCCCGCCCCGACATAGCTATCGAATCTGTCGAGGAAACCGCCGTGCCCCGGAATGGCGGAAGAACTGTCTTTCACGCCCGCTTTCCGCTTGAGCCAACTTTCCGCAATATCTCCCGCTTGAGCGGTAACCGCCAAAAGCGGGCTAGCCCAAGAAACCCAAGTTCCCAATGAGCCGCTAAAACCGAAGCCTACCGCAGCGGCGGCGACCAAGCCGGCGGCGGCTCCGGTCCAGCGCTTTCCAGGGCTAATTTCCGGAACGATAAGCGGTCCGCCGAAAATCTTGCCGAAAAAATACCCGGCTATATCGCTAGCCGCGACTACCGATATGAACCAAATTGCCGACACGGCTCCGTTAAATTGCCGTAGTTCGGCAAATGCGCTGGCAGCAAGCACGATACCAATTCCGAATACGTAAAATTTTAGTCGCCCGTTCGGAAGCGCCATTGCGCAAAGAAGCGTGAAGACGGCCATAAACGGAAGTTCAAATGCGCTGTTTACGATCCAGAAAATGCTGATGGCGCACGCGGCGGACATCGCTATCGCAAGTACTATGCGATTCTTGAAAGGATAATTGGGCGACGACAGCGCAATGAGTTCGAAAGTCATTGCGAGCGACCACGCGCAAGCGAACAAGGAAAAAACAACGCCGCCGAGAACAATCGCGGCCAAGCCTAGGCAGCAAATCACAACGGCGGACAATGTCCGCTTAGGAAGGTCTGAAAAGTCAGCCACGCAGCCCCTAGCTAGCGGCGGCGCCAAAACGACGATCTCGTCGTGAATATGATTCGAGCACCGTTTCAAATCGCTCCGCCGTGAAATCCGGCCACAAGGTATCGACAAACGCGAATTCCGCATAGGCGGACTGCCAAATCAGAAAATTCGAAATTCGCATTTCGCCCGACGTGCGGACGACGAGATCTGGATCGGGTAAAAATCCAGTATCGAACATCGCGGCGAAATATCCCTCATTGACTAGGTCGGGATCAATCTCGCCGTCGGCAGCCGCTCGAGCAAGACGTTTCGCAGCGCGCGCAATATCGTCACGACCTCCGTAATTGATCGCAACTGTAAGGCAAAGCTTGCTGTTATTTTCCGTCGCCGATTCCAATTTGGCCATTGCTTCGTAAACGCGAGGCTCCAGCTCGCTCCTGTCGCCGATGAAGCGAACCCTGATGCCATTGGAATTCAAGGAATTTGCCTCGGAACGCGAATAAATTCTGAACAGGTTCATAAGTCCTTCGACTTCGGATTTCGAACGTCGCCAGTTTTCCGTCGAAAAGGCGAATACCGTCAAATACTCGATGCCGTTTCGAACCGATGCCTCGACGATTTCACGAAGCCTTTCCGCGCCGGCGCGATGCCCCATTATCCGAGGCAGGCCCTTTCTCTTCGCCCAACGGCCGTTTCCGTCCATAATGATTGCGACATGGGCCGGAGCCCTGCCGCCCGAAATCTCCAAAACTGATATATCTCGCATTGTTTGAGTATGCGCTTCAAACCTGCATGATTTCTGTTTTTTTCGATTCCAGCGCACTGTCGACTTTGGCTATCACCGTGTCCGTCAACTCTTGGATCTCATCGCTCCAAATGTGCGCGTCGTCTTCGCTCATGCCATCGCCTTTGGCCTTCTTAACCTCTTCGATGCCGGAGCGACGCACGTTCCTTATGGCGATTCTTGCGTTCTCGGCATACTGAGCCGCAACTCGCGAGAGTTCGCGTCGTCTTTCTTCGTTGAGTTCAGGAATAGGAAGGCGAATGAGCGTTCCCTCCACGATCGGATTAATGCCGAGTCCCGACTCATGGATCGATTTTACGACAGAATCCACCAAGCCCTTGTCCCAAACGCTTACAGCGATCATCCTCGGATCCGGGACGCTCACGGTTCCGCATTGGTTTAGAGGAAGGCTTGTTCCGTATGCGCTCACCATCAACGGATCCAGCATGACCGCGGAGGCTCTCCCCGTGCGCAGCGACGCGAATTCCTGGCGCAGCACGGAAAGTGCTCCGTTCATTCGCCGTTCTATGTCGTCAAGATCGATTTCGATTTCTTCGCCAGCCATCGCGCGATTCCTCTCCTACCAAGCCATTTTCGGGAAGAATATCGAAGAACGCGTTCAATTGATAGTCGTATAGGTTCCGCGCCCCTGCACGATTCCGGCAAGCCCGCCCGGTTCGTCGAGCGAAAACACGATAATTGGCAAATCATTGTCTCGGGCAAGCGCAATCGCGGACGCATCCATTACTCTCAAGTTCTTATGAAGAACCTCGCCATAGCCAATTCTAACGAAGCGCTTCGCATTCTTGTTGCTCGCAGGATCGCTGTCGTACACGCCGTTGACTTTCGTTCCCTTGAATATCGCATCGCACCCCAACTCGCTTGCGCGCAGCGCGGCGGCCGTGTCCGTAGTGACGAACGGCTCCCCGGTACCCGCCGCAAAAATGCAGATTCGACCTTTTTCGAGGTGCCGCTGAGCTCGCCGCAAAATAAATGGCTCGCATACTTCGTCCATTCGGATTGCCGATAAAACCCGCGTTTGCACATCCTTGGATTCAAGATAGGATTGCATGGCCAGGGCATTCATAACGGTCGCGAGCATGCCCATGTAGTCTGCGGTCGTGCGCTCCATGCCATAGGAGGATCCCTGAAGCCCGCGAAAAATGTTGCCGCCTCCGATCACGACGCATACCTCCGCGCCGAGGTCGCTTACTTTCTTGACCTCGTCGGCGATACGTTGCACCGTTGGAGGATGAAGGCCGAAACTTTGTTCTCCCAAAAGCGCTTCGCCGGAAATTTTCAAAAGGAGGCGCTTATACGCCAGCTTGCAGCCGGCATCGGCTCGCTTCGTTGCTTTGTTTGTCATAGTGCTTTCCGCTCCGCCGAATCCGAACCAGGGCCCACGGGTCTGATGTCCGAATTTCTTGAAATATACAATGCCGCGTAGCGGCCTGTCCCTGCATTCGCCGGATTCCAGAAAATTGCCCGCCCTGTACGAACCGGAACTTAAGCATCTTTCCGCAAAGCGAGCGATTCTAATCGCCGGACCGACTGCGTCCGGCAAATCTCAACTGGCAATGAAGATCGCATCGGCGCTTGGCGGCATGATCGTGAATGCCGATGCGCTCCAAGTCTATTCATGCTGGCGAATTTTGACGGCGAGACCGACACCGCAAGACGAGGCCAAAGTACCTCATTCACTTTACGGTCATGTGCAGCGCACGGAAAAATATTCGGTTGGCGCTTGGCTGAAGGAAATCGAGCGGTTGCTGTCCGAGACGACGGCCACGCCAATTGTAATTGTCGGAGGAACCGGGCTTTACTTTACGGCTCTAACCGATGGGTTTTCGTTCATTCCCGCAGTGCCCCGTAGCGTAACCACCGAATGCGACGACGCAGTTTCGGAACGAGGCCTTGAAGGGCTGCTTCGCGACCTGGCCGAGAATGATGCTGAGAGCCTGTCTCGCATTGACCGATCAAATGCGGCTCGAGTGCGCCGCGCCTGGGAAGTATGGCGTAGCACCGGTCGCGGGATCGCTTACTGGCAGTCGTTGCCTGGTACTCCCGTTCTCAAGGTCGACGAATGCGAACGCCTAGTTCTGAATCCAGAACGCGACAGCCTTGCGCGCCGGATCGGAATTCGGCTGGAGACTATGCTTGACCATGGATTAATTGAAGAATGCAAGGCTGCGGTCGGCGAGTGGGATCCTTCGCTCCCATCCTCCCGGGCGATAGGCGCAAAACAATTTATTTCGCATCTAGCTGGAGAACTTTCGCTAGACGAAGCGATTGAATTGACGGAAATCGCAACGCGGCAGTACGCAAAGCGGCAAAGAACCTGGTTTCGAAATCGGATGAAGGGCTGGAACTGGATTTCGCAGCACTGACTGTGGAACCGCAGTCAGGACCCTGTACTTGCTCCCGGGGCTGCCTATTTCTGCTCTTGATCGACAGCGTTCAATTGGTTCCCAATTATCCGCCGCGATCCGGAAGCCTCGGCTAGCCAGAATCGACAACTCGTCCCGACGAGCATCGGATATTCGCGAGGACGATGGTTTTGAATCGGCTCGTTCCGGATACGAAGCGTCTCATTCGCGCTACGCTTTCGAATTTTATTGTAGCTGTTCGCGACCGCAATTAGGAAGCGAAATGCCGTCGGCTTCAATTTGGCGGCGAAGAATCTCGATTTTCAGCTCTGGATGGAACGAATGGCGGCTTCGCGCGATCTAACCGTCGGCTCAATACCAATGCATTTTAGGCATATGGCTCTGCCCATAGCGGTCGGGATGGTCTTTACGACTCTTTATAATGTAGTGGACATGTATTTCGCCGGGCTGATTTCCACGGAAGCGCAGGCGGGCTTAGCCATTACATTCCAGTCGTTTTTCATTCTGGTTTCTATTGGATTTGGAACAAATGCCGCGATGGCTGCCCTGGTCGGCGGCGCGGTAGGCGCAAAAGACTGGCGACGCGCGAAAAAAATCGCCTGCCAAGGCATATCCTTTGCTGTAATCGCATCGATTTTGCTTGCGATCGCAGGACGCGGCTTCTCAAGCGCGATTCTGGGTATTCTATCCGAGCCCGGTGCGTATCGGGATGCCGCAATCGCCTATATGCGTGTGTTGACCTTGGCGACTCCGTCATTTGTAATTGCCTTTGCGGCCAACGGAATCCTCACCGCTCAAGGCGACGCGGTTTCCATGCAGCGTGCGCAAATCGCAGCGTTTTTCGCAAATTTGGTATTGAATCCGCTGTTCATATTCGGACTGCCCGGGGTCGTAGACGGCATTGGATTTAACGGAATTGCGCTTTCCACCCTGACAAGCCAGACCGGCGTTCTCGCTTTTGTGCTGGTCAAAGTGTTCGGCTCCCGCGTCATGGAAGGCGGCCCTTCGACTTTCCGTCCCCGTCTAGATAGCTTCCGAGAAATTATTGGTCAGGCTGTGCCGACAAGCTCGACTATGATTGTCATGATGATTGGCGCCTTTATCGTCCAGTACTTTCTCAAGGGCTTCGGTCCGCAGGCGCAAGCGGCTTACGGGATCGGATTGAGAATTGAGCAATTGCTACTTCTGCCCGGATTTAGCCTTTCATTCGCGCTTCTTCCAATCGCATCCCAAAATTTTGGAGCAGCCGAATTTGATCGAATGCGCGAAGCGTTCGCCTTTTGCTGCAAGGCCGGAGTTTGTTTCATGCTGCTGGCCGGCGCCGCGCTTTGGATAGGCGGTCGCGCGGCCATGCAGGTCTTTTCCGATGATCCCGACGTAATCCGGATTGGGGGCGACTATTTGAATGTCGACGGGTTTCTCTTGCCATTCTATCTTGTCCTGTTTGCCCTGAACGCCGCACTCCAAGCAATGAGGCGACCAATCTGGACACTCTGGATTGGCGTGTACCGGCAGATCTTCGGAATTTCGCTGTTCATTTCAATTTTCGTAATTTTGCTGGAACTGGATACGTGGGGCGTGTGGTTCGGGATAGCCTTGAGCGTAACGTCCGGACTAGCGCTGTCGGCATTCATCGCGGCCAAAATAGCCAAGAAGGAGATCGGAGGCCTAGCTCGAATTCACGACTTTGTTGACGCCAGACTAGCCAACTGACCGGAGAAGTGGATATTGGGAAACAGTTACGTTTCCTCGCTCGATGGGTTGTCCAGAAAGTCCCGTATCCGCTTCCAAATTTGGTGGCGCAATGTTCAATTCGGCCACATTTTAAATCCTCTAGTACAACTTCATTCCTGTTCAAGCAGCATACCGCGGCATTTCGCGCGTCCTAGTCGGGCAAAATCGACGTGCCGAGGCCCTCGGCAACAAGATGTGCTTCAAAGGGGAGAGAGGTATCCGACCCTTGGAAAAGACAATTGAGGTCACTTCCTGATGGCGTCAGCGATTTAGTAAGTCCGCTCGTCGAATTCGCCCCTCAGACCCTCGCGCCGGACCCGCTCTACCGCAGCGGCGGTATTCTTCAAGAAATTGTCGACGCCGGAGAGATGATGCGGCGTGCTGATCTTTCGGGAGGCTTTCCGCCGGGACAATCAACGAGGTGCGTAGGTCTCCTGAATTGCTTCAGCAAAGCAAGTCAAAAGGCAGACAAACAGAATGGCGTGGCCACGCCAAAGCTCTCGTACTTAGGTTTACACCTGAATCCCATGCAATAATCTAACGTGAAAGTTGCGGTTGCGTATTCCTGTTTCTGCTTATGTCGTTGTCTTCAAGAAACTAATGCGGGCCAAATTCCCAGCCGCATTCTACGATGTTTTGATTCTCTGGGTGCTTAGAAGGTTCGAAAAATTGGCACATCTTGGAGTTAATCAAGAAAGCAACGAAGAAGGTTACTGGCGATAATCCGAAACGCCAGTAGATGATCCAAGGAATGACAAGAAAGGCCTTTACAGCATTCACGGGAAAATCTTCAGGGCAACGTCTGCAAACTCGCAGAGCATTTCGGATGCGCAATAAATGTGCTGGCTGCCAACGAGTTTCGCGCTGGGGTGGCTGGCCGGACTGAACACAGGATTAGCCGGCAAACGATCGATGCGGACGTGCGCTCGTGTTGGGCCGGATTCACGCCAGTTGCGTGGCCGCATGCGGTAGAGATTCCACGGGCTCCGACTTGGTCAGAGTTGGCCCCGTTGTAGACGACCAACGAGTAATGTTGCTTACAGCACGAAAACTATCCGCTTTTCTCACGGCGTAAAGTCGGCCAGGGCGCTTGTGATGCCACCCAAGCCCCAGCTGTTGGCATTCGCAAAAACTCTTGTTTTGCACTCGAGCGGGTCGGTAATTCGTCCCATATCCATTGAAGTATGGCGTTAAACACAATTATGGAGTTGGAGCGGATTTTTGCGCCGTCCCAGACACGCTATGTACCCGAAATGCACTGGCACTTCGATATCTGTGACTGGGTCGTCAGAACTGCGGTAGGGATGGGAGCATCGAAGCAGTGCAAGTCAATTAGGAAAGCATGACGACACGGGGCTGCTTCAACAAGCGGGTGGTCGCGTAAGCGCGAGAGCCGTTCGAGTGTGTGCATCCGACGAAAAATGTAGAATTGAGTCGAGAATGTCGACGATTTTGTTCAGCAGCTACCCGCTAGCATTCCAAGGCGAATTTTCCGTCTGGCCGTCATCTGCTACTAGGCAGCGATTGTTCCAAGCGTGCGAGCCAATCGCAAAAGTGCGGACATTCCGCTCGGATGCAATGTATTCCTATGCTCATGGCAGCGATGGTTCCATGGAGCGGTTTCTGGTAATCCACGACGAGAGCCTGGATCCGCTTGGATGGCGCACTTTTCGGCGAATCATTGATCTCCTCCGGACTTACAAATGCGTGCCGGATTTTCTGTAGTTTCGGGATCAGATTCGGATGGCCGATTCCATCGCCAAATCTTTCACAGTTGCTGAAAAGTAGAGCCTCGAATTCGTGCATCGCCAGGTAAGGAACGAAACGGTGCTTGTTGAAGCCAGCACCCATATTGCGGGCGATGTCCTCTAAAAGTGCGCGTTCGATTGATCCAGCCTTTTCGGGAAAGGGACGAAGTGTAGCTCTCGCACGTTGCGGCCATGCTTCGCCCCCTCGCTGAGGAAGACCGTAGTAGTCCACCATGATAGTTGCGATACAGCCCCGGTCTTCTCGGAGATGGCGTAGGATATCCGATCGTGCCGACGGCCAACCCGTGATCCCGCCTCGACGGGCGCGTTGGCGCGCATTTCCCATCAGACGAGCGCTCACTTGCGAAAAACCGCGACATTCCAGATGCGGCGCAAGAACTTGGTTTACAAATGCCTCATCGGTTTGGCCTTCGACATGAACAAGCAACCGTGTCATGATTCTCGAGCAGGACGGCCACCGAACTCGTTCTTTTCCCAAAGCTGCCCGAGGCTGAATTCGTTCAACCACGCCTTCAATTGTTTCGGATCAAGCCTTGTCAACTGCGTCGTACCTCCCGCCCGGTCGGCAACGAGCACATCCTCCGGTTCGAAGTGGTCCAAAAGAAAAGGTGACTGCGTAGCAAGAATGACCTGAGAATCCGTGGACGCCTGCTTTATGAGCGATGCCAAGAGCGTAATTGCGTAAGGATGCAAACCAAGTTCGGGTTCGTCCATGATGATCACCGAAGGACGGATCCGCGGCGGCTGGAGCAGCAAAGTCGCAAGAGATAAGAATCGCAGCGTGCCATCCGAAAATGAAGAGGCGTCGAAGTAAGCGTCCGATCCCCAATGCCGCCATTCGAGGCGGATCTTGTCTTCGTTCAAAGCCAGGGGCTTAAGTTGAAAATCCTTAAAGAAAGGCGCCGCAAGTTGCACCGTGTGCCGGATCATGCTGTAGGAACTGGAGTGTTTCTGTCGCAAGAAATAAAGAATGGCGGCGAGGTTCGATCCATTCGGTCGCAAATAGCGGTTGTCGTGAAGGTCGGTAATTTGTCTTATTGGAGACGACGGACTCGTATCCTGAAAATGGTAACAGTGAAACTGGCGAATAATTTGGCGTTGCCATCGGTAGGAATTCCATTGCTCGTCTCCAAGAATAGGAAATCGCCGCGCAAAAAGATTGTCACCTTCGCTTGCAAGTAGTTCTTGTTCATACGCTTCGGGCATTTCGTGAAAATCGATCTCAAACCTGATTCTCTCTGTATTCTTGGCTCCAAAGTGCAGGATTTTGTTCGCACCGCCCGAGCGCAATACATTGGTGACCAATTCATCGTCGCTGAGAGTGTCGCGCAGCAACAGCATGGCGCCGAGTACGTTGGACTTCCCCGATCCATTCGGTCCAATCAGCACGTTGACCTTGCCAAGATGGAATTCGAGATGTTTGATGCTCTTAAAGCCTTCAATTTCGATCCGGTCGAGCATGGGCTTTTCGTTCCCTCTATTACTGGCGATCCGTAGCTAAAAACCGCGAGAATCTTCGTGTCGAGTCGCAGGCGAAGACTACGCGACGACGAACCGCCGACATATCGCCGAAGCCCAATCCGGAATAGAACACAGTGCGGACTCCGACGCCCTTTTGATCTCACATGATCGATTGAAAACGACGGCAGGATTCGAGCAGAAAACCATCCCGAAGCGTAATTCCACAAAAATTTGAAACGCTCGATTGAAAAATAGCACTAGACGGACCATATTTGGCATAAATTGATTTTTCCCGCAGCCCTGCGCATTCGCGCCGATATTTCGCGTGCAGCCACCACGCGATCCCGGTATGGCGCAGTCTTCAACGACTTCCATCATGGGCGAGGCAAATAAAATCCGTTTCCGATCGAGTTCGAACGATCCGCCGACACGTCGGAAGACCTAGTGAAAATTAGCCGCGTGCGCAAGCGAGGCGCCAAGGTCCGCAGCCCGCTCCCCATCGCGTTGATCCTTCGCGGTTCGATGAACGGCAATTGGCTAGGGCTGCCCTCTTCCGCTCCGGGCAATCGGACACGCTCCTCGGGCCCGCGCCGAAAAGCCTCATGACAAGGGCTATCCGGACGGATCAGCTTCTTGAAATAGACTGCTTGAGAAGAAGAAAGCGCGTTCCGGATTGCTTCCGACTAATTGAATTCACCGACCGTCGCGAGCACGGGAAAAAACGGCCTTTTCAAGCCGGAATATTGCAAACCCCGACAGTATCGACGCGATCATGAACGGCGAGCGTGCGGTCATTCCGGACAAATGGGAATAATATTTGTCGGTGGCTGGCTTTAATGGAGTCAATTGAATATGCGGTCCCTCAAATGTGTGATCGACAGATCAACGAAGCTCTCCGAAAACCGTCTAGTCCGATCGCCATCGGCGCATGCTCAATTTGATCGATCAATGTTCATACCGCAGCCATGGTCGAATAAAATTCCGAGTTCATCGGAAACATGAACTTTGGCGGTCAACTAGTTATAATCTCCGGCCCCATTAATGCAGTGGGAAGAAAGGTTGACAGCCATGGGATGTAGGTGACCATGATCAAGAACAGGAATAGAATTGCGAGAAATGGCATTGCGGCGCGCACGACGCTCAAAACCGGCAATCCTGAGACCCCCGAAGTTACGAATAAATTCAATCCTACCGGCGGCGTGATCATGCCGATCTCCATGTTGACAACCATGATGATGCCGAGGTGGATGGGATCGATGCCTAGCTCAATGGCGATCGGAAAAACGAGCGGTGCGACGATGACGATCAGTCCCGAGGGCTCCATGAATTGACCGCCGATTAGCAGGACGGCATTTACAACGATCAGGAAAACAACGGGGCCGAACCCTGCTTCCAGCATAGCGCCTGCGATCTGCTGAGGGATCTGCTCGACGGTCAATACGTGCTTGAGGATCAAGGCGTTCGCGATGATGAACAGCAAGACAACTGTGAGCTTGCTGGCCTCAAATAGCGTATCCATAGTATCGCGATGGAAAAATACTGTAATGATTGAGGTAGGTTTCCTTCCTAGCGGCAATTTGCCTTCGGTTCGCGAAGCCGCGAGCGGTCCCATGTCCCTGTAGACGAAGTTCGCCACCACGAAGGCGTAAATCGCCGCCACCGCGGCGGCTTCAGTCGGCGTAAAGATTCCGCCGTAAATTCCGCCCAGAATGAGGACAATCAGCAAGAGCCCCCAGCTAGCGTAGAATCCTGATTCGAATACTTCCTTCCAGCCTTGCCATTCGCCCCTAGGAAGATTCTTGTAAACGGAAATCAAAAAGATGGACGCCATGAGCATGATTCCCGCCAGGATGCCTGGAATAACGCCAGCAAGAAACATCCGGCCGACGGAAACATCTGTTGCCGATGCGTAGACGACCATGACGATCGACGGCGGAATCAGGATGCCAAGCGTGCCGGCATTGCAGATTACGCCGGCCGCGAACTCATTTGAAAAACCGACCTGCCGCATGCCGGCGATAACGATAGAGCCGATCGCGACAACAGTCGCGGGCGATGATCCGGAAAGGGCCGCAAAAAGCATACACGCGAAAACTCCGGCGATCGCAAGACCTCCCGGAAAGTGGCCCACGACTGCAACGGAAAACCGGATGATGCGGCGCGCGACGCCTCCAGTCGACATAAAGCAGGACGCAAGTATGAAAAATGGAATTGCCAGCAGCGTGTAATGGCCTGCCATGGCCTGATAGAGCGATTGAGCGATTGAAGCGACCGAAGTGTCCGAGAGCACTAGCAAGAAAATCATCGATGAGAATCCGAGCGCAATCGCGATCGGTACTCCAATAAGCAGTAGGAGTATTACGGATATGAACAGAAGAACGACTGCCAAGTGTCAGTTTTCGTCCTCTTCCGGACGTCTGTCGATCGCATCTTGAACTTCGTGGCTCGCGATCAAGACCGTTTCGCGCCCGGAGACGATTCGAACAGATGCTCGCAATAATCGGAAAATCAGCAATAGCGCTCCAATCGGGAGTATTGCGTAGGGAATGAATCTGGGAAGTTTCTCGTACCTTTCGCCCTCGTTAAGCATCGGTTCGAAAAATCTCAAAAAGTCGGGCATCGGGATTTGCTCGGTTTCGTACCAGGCTCGGTCTCGCGTGTTCTCATCGAATCCTGTCGGAAACCAGCGGCCTGTCGTCGAATCCATCCCGGCGAAGGGCGCCCAATAGTCCCATGCGCCCTTGAAAAGCAAAAAAGCATAGGCGACGCAGACCGCCGCGGCGGCAATGCCAAGAATTCGCTTCCATTTCCGTGAAACAATGTTCACGAGCGCGTCAACGCCCAAGTGCGCTCTTTTCTTCACGCAGTAGCTCATCCCCAAAAGAACAAGCCAAGAAAACAAGACAAGCGTGATTTCGAGGCTCCAGATGAAACTGGCGCTGAATCCATAGCGCATCACGACATTTATGAATGTCACGATGACCATGAGGCCTAGAATTACGGCAATAGCGCGCTCTTCGAACTTTTCGGCCCATTCTCCTAGTGACATGCGGGAACCCGAAAGGCCAAATCAGTCACCTGCAATGACTACGGACGCTCGCGGCGGCGGCGGTCCGGTTATCATGCATTCCGGGCCGCCGCGAAAATCCGTGGAAGACCAATCGAGGGAGCTACGATCCCAAAATCGACTGCGCAGCGGCGATATTCTCCGCGCCAATGTCGCCCTCGAACTTTTTCCAAACCGGCTTCATAGCCTCTACCCAGGCAGCGCGTTGGTCATCGGTCAATTGTCGTACAACGCCTCCGGCATCGATGATCGCCTGTCTCGCATCCTGATTTACGGAGTAGGCTTCGCCGTTTCGAGCTTCAGTGACTTCGCGCAAGATTTGGGCGACTTGAGATCGGACGTCGTCGGGTAGCGCTTCCCACCAGTCAACGGACGTCACAACAAGATAATCGATTATTCCGTGATTCGTCTCCGATATGCCGTCTTGGATCTCAAAAAACTTTCTACCGTAGATATTGGACCAAGTGTTTTCCTGGCCATCGACCGTGCCGGTCTGAAGAGCTCCATAGACCTCGGAAAACGCCATAGGTTGCGGCGACGCGTCAAGAGCTTCAATTTGCGCCACGAGGACGTCCGATCGCTGTACGCGAAATTTTAGTCCTGAAGCATCTTCCGGCAGCAGCAGCGGGCGATTGGCGGAGAATTGCTTCATGCCATTGTGCCAGAATTCGAGCCCGTGAAGGCCGCGTCTGCGCATTGTTTCCTTCATGGCCTGCCCTGCCTCCGAAGCTTGGAATGCGTCGACGGCTTCGATGTTCGGGAACATGAATGGGAGGTCAAATATCCGAAATTGCTTAGTAAATTTCTCGAATTTTGAAAGCGACGGGGCAGCAAATTGCAGATCGCCTTGCAGCATGGCCTCTAGCGCTTGGTCATCGTTGTACAAGGATGAATTCGCAAAAACCTCCATACAGGCCTTTCCGTCCATTTCGTCGTTGATGCGCTGCTGCAGGAGCGTGGCGGCGATTCCCTTGGGATGCTTGTCCGTATTCGTAACGTGGCTGAACTTGATGACGATTTCACCGTCGTCGCAAGCTGCCAGCAAGGGATTGGCGTAGGTCAGCAATGCAATCGCAGCCGCGGCGGCCATAACTTTCATGGTTCGGTCCTTTAATTGTCAAAATCTGCGGGATAACTACTTTAACGTCCCGATTCGCGCAATCGAGCATCCTATGCATTCTCGAATTGCGCCAACTCCCGAATTTTTTCGGGTTCGAACGGAGCATGAAATGGCAAAAGGCGAATCGACGAAGTCCGCGAATGCCGATGCAGGCATAGACCGGTTGGTTCAAATAATGCGAAAGCTTCGGGATCCCGAATGCGGATGCCCTTGGGATATCGAGCAGGACTTTGACACGATTGCGCCGTATACCATTGAAGAAGCATACGAAGTCGCGGACGCAATTCGAAAGCGGGACTGGAACGAGCTTAAAGGCGAACTAGGCGACCTGTTGCTGCAAGCCGTTTACCATTCTCAAATTGCATACGAGAAGAACCTGTTCGATTTTGACGAAGTCGCCCACGCATCGGCAGATAAAATGGTTTCCCGGCATCCGCATGTTTTTGAAGCGGAATCTCAAGAGAAAACCGCCGAGGAGCAAATATTAGACTGGGAAAGAAGCAAGGCACGAGAGCGGAAGGATACCGAGGATAGCGCATTGTCAGGTATTGCGGTTGCGCTGCCCGCCCTGACGAGAGCCTTGAAGCTGCAAAATAGAGCTGCGCTTGTCGGCTTCGATTGGAATTCCAGCGTCGACGTCCTCGAAAAAGTAGTTGAAGAAGCAAAAGAATTGGAAGCTATCGACAGTGCCGTGGAAAAGGCGCGCGCCGAAGAAGAATTTGGCGACCTTCTTTTTTCCTTGGTAAATCTTGCGCGTCATTTGAGCCTGGACGCCGAAAGCGCGCTGCGCCGGGCCAACGAGAAATTTCAGAGAAGATTCTCGCGCATGGAACAAAGAATTAAGGAAACGGGACGCGACATTCGCCGAATGGAAATTGACGAACTTGATGAAGCCTGGAACGCGGTGAAGCTCGGCGAATCAAAGGAAGCATAATTCCGGCGTGAGTATTGAAGTCGCGAGGTCGCATACTCCGATTTTCGATTAGCCGATTCCCCGCGGCCTCCGTTGCCGAAATCTCAAGGTTTTGCAGGCGGCGGACCAGCGACGCGCTTCGCAATGTCTCGAAATAGCCGCAATCGGACGGCAGCGACTATTGCGCGGGTTTATGTAGGGCACGACTCGGAATTGGTCTCAATCCGCCTCACGGAAACCGTAGCGAAATAAATCCGACTGCATTAGTCGGACAAATCTTTTCCTGACTAAATTAGTAAGGTATAATGCCCGGAACCCACGAAAGGAAAATCGGAAATGATTCGAAAAATCCCGCTCGCTGCGATTTCGGCAATCGTCTTGGCGGCACCAATTTCGGCAAATGAAGTAAATGTCTATTCCTATAGGCAGCCGGCGCTAGTTTCTCCCTTATTCGAAGCGTTTACCGAAGAAACGGGAATCGCCGTCAACGTCAACTTTCTGAACACAGGCATGGTGGAAAGGCTTAAGGCGGAAGGCAAAAGATCGCCGGCCGACATCGTGCTGACCGTTGACATTTCCCGGCTCAGCGAGATCGTAAACAATGACTTGGCGCAGCCGGTCTCTTCGGACGTCCTCATGAGCACTATCCCAGCGAAATATCGCGGACCAAATTCCAATTGGTTCGCGCTGACCTTGAGAGCGCGCATCGTATACGCTTCGATTGACCGAGTCGCCGACGGCGAAGTTACGACTTACGAGGATTTGGCATTGCCAAAGTGGAAAGGGCGAATTTGTACGCGGTCCGGAACGCACGCTTACAATCTGGCGCTTTTGTCCGCCGTTATTGCGCATCACGGCGCAGAATCTGCGAAAGCGTGGCTGACAGGAGTAAAGTCGAACCTCGCAAGAAAGCCGCAGGGAAACGACCGAGCGCAGGTAAAGGCTATCTGGGCCGGCGAATGCGATATATCTGTCGGAAATACATATTACATGGGCGCGATGTTGATGGATCCTGAGCAAAGAGCTTGGGCGGATTCGGTACGCATCGTTTTTCCCGAATTCGAAGACGGCGGAACCCATGTAAACGTTTCGGGAATCGCCATGACCAAGCATGCGCCGAACCACGGCAACGCTCTAAAACTGATGGAATTTCTTGCTTCTCCGAAGGCGCAGAAAATTTACGCCGAGGCAAACTTCGAGTATCCGGTCGAATCAAATTCGCTTGCTTCCGAAACTGTCAAGTCTTGGGGCGACTTTACTCGCGACGGCGTGAGCCTCGCGGAAATCGCATCATTCAGGCCTACGGCCTTAAGGCTTGTCCAAGAAGTGGATTTCGATAACTGAGCATGAGGTTGATGCCGGCGAACAAATCGCGTTAGGCCATTGGCGCCGGCATCCTATTGCAAATCTATTCGAATGGCGTGAACGCTCGCTCAATTCCAGTTCCGATTGTCTTCGGTTCAGATCTTAAATTCCAACAAGAGGCGACTCACCGAAATTTTCAAAGTAGTTTCGAAGCACGATTTTAACTTGATTCGAATGCCAATCAGAGTGCGCGCAATCGCCCGAATCGGCATTTCGAATGAGATCGAACCAATTTTGGCGCTTCCGCGACTGAAATAGTTCCCCGAGGTTTCTGGCTAATGCCTGGTGCTTGGCGCCGCATCTTCGGGGCAGTGAATAGCCTCTCCGACGCGGCCATTCCGTCGATTTGTTATCCAAGACCGTCCGGACGCGGCGGAACGTGTGCAAGTGCGCAGGTCCGCGTCAACTCAACTCGAGGTATCTTGACTGTTGCCTGCGACGGCCAACTGATGTTTTGAGACGCAATTTAAATCTTGGCCATTCGATTGCATTTCGAAGAGTCGCTGTTTAACCATTAAAGTTAATGGGATTAAACAATTGGACTACCGGAAGCCGATTTCAAGACAGGGAGCAAGCCGATGCCGAAACGGCAGCGAGTGATAATAGATACCGACCCGGGGCACGATGACGCGGTCGCGATCCTGCTAGCCCTTGCCTGCGAGGAACTTGAAGTATTGGGATTGACGGCCGTAGCCGGAAACGTGCCGCTCCACCTTACTGAAAAAAATGCTCGCATAATTTGCGAACTCGCCGAACGCACGGACGTTCCCGTGTTTGCGGGATGCGAAAAGCCGATGAAGCGCGCACTCGTTACGGCCGAGGAAGTTCATGGCAAGTCAGGGTTGGACGGTCCGGAGCTCTGGGAGCCGAGCATGGAATTGCAAAAGACGCATGCCGTAGACTTCATCATTGAAACGATTGCCGCCAGTCCGGAAAACTCAGTTGTACTTTGTCCGATCGGCCCACTGACGAACATCGCTACTGCATTTGAAAGAAAGCCCGAGATCATCTCTAGGATTCAGGAAATCGTCTTGATGGGCGGCGCTTATTTTCAAGTAGGGAATGTAACACCAGCCGCCGAATTCAACATATACGTGGATCCGGATGCTGCGCAGATAGTATTCCGATCCGGAGCTCCGATTACTGTACTTCCGCTTGATGTTACGCACAAGGTGATGACCACGCCTAGGCGGCTCAGGGCGTTCAGAGATCTCGGGAGCCGCGTCGGACATGTAGTTGCCGAATTGACCGGATTCTATGAACGATTCGATTTAAATAAATACGGCATGGAGGGAGCTCCGCTGCATGATCCGTGTACCATTGCCTATCTAGTTCGACCGGAACTCTTCAGCGGAAGGCATATCAACGTAGAAATCGAAACCGAATCGGAATTGACTCGCGGTATGACGGTCGCTGATTGGTGGGGCGTAACGTCGCGCAAGCCGAACGCCAATTTCATTGGCGATGCGGACGCTGTCCGGTTTTATAGCTTTATTACGGAAAAGTTGGCGATCTATTAGTTGCGGTCGAGGGAAATTCGGGAGTTCTGACAATGCCGCCGGTCGATTCAATAGCCCAAAAAGTCTTCGAATTCGAAAACACCTACGCGGAATTGCCGGCGGAATTCTATACGAAACAGCCGCCTCGTAGCGTCAAATCTCCTCGCCTCATTAAATTTAACGACGAACTTGCAACTGAACTTGGATTGGATCCTTCCAAGCTATCGAATGCGGAAAAGGCATCGATTTTCGGCGGCAACAGAGTGCCTGCTAGCTCGATCCCGCTTGCCATGGTCTATGCCGGCCATCAGTTCGGCGGCTGGGTGCCCCGGCTCGGCGATGGCCGGGCCTTGCTTTTAGGAGAGCTGGCGAACCGCTCCGGCAAACTGATGGATGTACAGTTGAAGGGATCCGGACCGACTCCCTATTCCCGCATGGGCGATGGAAGGGCCTGGGTGGGGCCGGTATTGCGCGAATATGCGGTATCCGAGGCGATGAACGCGCTAGGCGTTCCTACAACTCGAGCGTTAGCGGCAGTGGAAACGGGAGAGCCCGTATACCGCGAAACGGTACTGCCGGGCGCGATACTTACGCGCGTGTCGTCAAGCCACGTTCGGGTTGGGACGTTTCAATACTTCGCTTCTCGTCGCGACGTGAGATCGCTGGAACTTCTTGCAAAGCACGTCCAGACTCGCCTCTACCCCGAAACCCGGCGCGACGCGAATCCCGAATTGGCATTGCTAAATTTGGTCGTAGCTGCGCAAGCCAGGCTTGTCGCCGATTGGATGGGCATAGGATTTATCCATGGGGTTATGAATACAGACAATATGTCCATCGCCGGCGAAACCATCGACTACGGTCCTTGCGCCTTCATGGATGGCTACAATTCCAGGAAAGTATTCAGTTCCATCGATGTTCAAGGCAGGTATGCCTATTGCAACCAGCCGACAATTGCGGCCTGGAATCTTGCGCAGTTCGCCTCTTCTATTTTGCCACTTATAAGTTCTAATCACGAGGAATCCGTAAGACTCGCGACAGATGCCGTCAATTGTTTTCAGAATGAATTCAATGATTCGTGGACAGAAGTATTGCGGGCCAAAATCGGATTGGCGAGACAGCGAGAGGAAGACGCTCGGCTTGCTTTCGAATTCCTTGCGCTGCTGGAAGGCGAAGAGGTCGATTATACGCACGCGTTTCGGTTTCTTTGCGATGCCGGAAACCAGTTTCGAGAAGGCGACATGATTAGAGACCTTTTTTCGAAAAAGGACGATATCGATTCTTGGATGAGCAAATGGAGAGCACGGCTGAAATTTGAACTTGTCGACGAATCTCGACGTCAATCAACAATGAAACGCATCAATCCTTCCTGCATTCCGCGAAACCATCAAATTGAAAAGGCGATCAAGGCTGCGCTTTCAGGAAATTATTCGGTTTTCGAACGACTCGTATCCGAGCTTGCCAATCCCTTCAAGGATCGGTCGGCGGACGACGCATTTTTTGCGGCCCCAAGACCGAATGAATGCGTTGAGCGCACCTTTTGCGGAACCTAGAACTTGTATGCTTAGGCTGTTCGAATAACGGCAGCACGCGTGAACGGATCGAGTGGATATTGCGGTCTCGCTCAAGTTCAGGAAAACGACGCGCCGAAAGAGAGGAGTGAGCGAGGACCGTTAAGCTTTAGACGAAGCTATCTATTTGACGAACGGCGGAATGCCGAAACGACCGATTGCGCAATATTCATTGCAGCGCTCGCTATTGGAATTTAAAGGCGAAGGTCGTGCGAAGAGCTGTACCCTAACTCGAAAAGCGGCGCCTGACATGAGAAGATCCGGGCAGTAGGATTCGACTCCAAACCAACTTACTCTGTCCTTGCCGGTTCGGATATAAACCGAACGACATCCACCGGTCACTCAATCGGGTCCAAGCTTGCCTGCATCTTTTTGGTCAGTCGGCTACGTATGATACGATACGACTCTATGATGCGGTGGCGCAATTCCTCGTCTGGCAATTCCGTTGAGACATTGATCCAGGATCGGTGAAAGTATGGGGCTTTGCGGCCGATTCCGGCCTCTATGAGCATTTCTGCTGCTTCGACGCTTTCAGTTTTGATTGAAACGCCCGAAGTCGCGGAATCCACGCAGGCGAACATTTTGCCGCCGACTTTCCACGCATCGTAGCCTCCGTCCCATGGATCCGAAACCTCGGCTCCTGGCAGCGTCTTGCAGATTGCGTTCACTCGTTCCCGGGTCATACAGCGTTCCTTTCAGCAGGCGTTCATTTGAGGTACTGGTTTTCTAGGCTCATCGGGCGCGGCTAGTTCAAATAGCCGTCTCGAGAAGCGAAAATGGTCGGGCAATTCCGGGCCGGAGTCTACGGATGCCGCCATCGTGATCAAGATGCAATCTGCTGCGCCATTGCAACTCGGTAGCGGCCGACTCCAAGTTAATGGCCATGCCTGCCAGCACTTCGCGGGCATAGAGAGCCCTGGTGCCAACGACCCGGATGCCCTTTCGTTTCCGAATCTCCGGAGTGCCCTGAGAAATTGGCCTGCGATGAATGGCTGGTGGCCGGCAACAATGTACGTAACTCTGCTGCCCGACGTGCTATTAGTCCTCCAAGGTCTTGAGCCTGCCGGCAATGAATTTTTGTTTTCCTTTAAGGAAGAGTAGGTTTTTTGGGTTTCTTCCGATCGCGAACCCGATGATTTCACGACATTTGATTTTCTGCTATAGAGAAACTGATTTCCGTTCCTATCTTCCTAGTTCATCGATCCTAGAAAGATATGACGGCGAAGATCCGGGCATTCCAATGCTGAGTCGTGTCGGCTCGTTCCGAAATCACCCTCTCGATTATCTCATCAAATTACATCATTTTGGTAACGAATTTCTGCATTGTCGAGCGGCTGTTGCCGACTAAATGAGTTTCAATTGGTCAAATAGCCAAGCAATTGCTCGGCACTTCGCAATTACTTCGCTCTACGCGCCTTTTGCGCCTGGCCACAATTCCTACCATGCCGCGAGAAGTTACGACCCCGGCAAAGTTCAAATTCCTGGTGCACTTACCCGCATTCAGGCGGCGACGGCGTTCCGGGGCCAAGAGCCCGAAAGATGCCGTTCGGCCCCGGTTGCAAGGGGAACTTGCGAACGGACTAAACCTTGGAATTACGATTGCGGCCTCGACGAGAAAAAAATTTAGTCACGCCTCGTCACTCGCCGAACCCGAGGAAGGCCGATTTATCAAGACCAATCCAGCGCAGACTAGGGCAAGAGCGCCCAGAATTGAAACGCTTAACGGCTCGTTCAGCATGATCCAGCCGAAAAATACTCCTGCCAACGGCGCAAGAAAGCTGAAGCTTGCGACTCCGCTCGGCGGATATATCGAGAGCATACGAAACCAGACTATGAATGTCGCCGTTGTCACGAATACGATTTGAAACAGCACTCCGAGATAGTGGATCGGCCCCAATTCTCTAATCCAAGGTCCAAAAAGAATAGATGCGGCTAAAAGAATAGGCGTGGAAACAACCACTTGCCATAGCAGTTGCATTTCCGCCGGAACCCTTTTCATCGCCGTGCCCCTAGCGCAAAGCGGAATTCCGGCCCAGCCGATCGCAGCGCCGAGCGCGCAAAGATCGCCGACCAAGCTTGCGCTTCCGGCATCCGCGCCTTTTCTGTCAATTATCGCCCATGTGACCCCGGCCATTGCCAAGGCAAAACCGGCCGAAGTGCCCCAAGTTAGGCGTTGCCCCGGCAAAAGAAAATGAGCGAGCAAGGCCAGCCAAACGGGCATGCTGTAGAATATCACCGAAACCCGGACCACCGTAGTATGGTCAAGCGCCACGAATAGTAGCAAGAACTCCGTAGAGAACACCAATCCCATAAGAACAGCTGCGCTGACTGTGCCCTTTGCAATATGGATTTTCTTGCCAGTCAAATGCATCCAAAGAAGTACGCAAAAAATCGCGCCGAACGACCTCAAGCCCGCCCAAAATACCGGCTGAAGCCCCCCGTTCGTGACCTTGATTACAACCTGATTGAATCCAAGCATGAGCGAAATGCCGACCAAAACTGCTGCACCGCTCGCATCGATACGGTCTTTTCTCACCATGGTCGCATAGTTTCGATTCGGCCTGGATTGCAGATCTCGCTATGCAGCGGCAAACTTTGACGATTGCTGCTCACAAGACTTCGAATACCAATAATGGTGAAGACGGCCGTGCAAAAGCGCGGATTCATGCGATTTGCCGAGTATTCTTGGTTCAATGCAATTTCAACTTGATAATTTAACCTAGCCCCTGCGCCGAGCGACGATCCTATCGAGTGCTATAGACAAATGCGTTCGGTCCGCACTCGGCATTGTCCTAATCGAGGTATGCGAATTCTTCTGCATGAGTCGAAATATTCCGCATGAATCGATTCTGGAACATCGAAAATGTCACTTTATTCTATTTCGCAAATGTAAGTCGTAACAGGTTGTTTTAGCTTTCTTCCCAGCTGAAAATTCGGAAACGAGGGAACAATAGGGATGCGCCGGTCTTTACATCCAAACGCGCTAATACTGAAAGTTGTTAGGTTAAGCCGGGGCTGCCCGCCGCGACGTCAAAATCCTAAAGCGGCGCCATCGCTCCGCGGATCCGCTGCGCCTTCTATCAAGCCATCCTTATGGCGAACGATCGCCCCGGCATGGCCCGTGATTTCGTCGAAAGAGCCTACGCGCTGAACTGGATGCCCTAGTTTTTCAAGAGTTCGCACCGCCGCGGGATCGAATCTATCCTCGATCCGAAGCGACGTCGTCGTATCGCCCCAGGTTCTTCCGAGAAGCCATCGAGGGGCCGACACCGCACTCTGCAAATCCTGGCCATGCAAGACATGGCGAGCGAAAATCATCGCTTGGGTCTGCGGTTGCCCATCACCGCCCATCGTCCCGTATGCCATGACGCGACCGTCGGCGAGGTGCGCTATTGCTGGCTGTATTGTATGGAACGGGCGGCGTCCGGGCGCAAGGAAGTTGCTGTTGGCCGGATCCAGGGAAAAACTGGTGCCCCTATTCTGCCAGGCGATGCCGGTTTCATCCAGAATCAAACCGCTGCCGAACTCCCAGTAGATGCTCTGTATGAAACTGACGGCAAGCCCTTCTCCGTCAATTACGCCTAGCCAAACCGTATCCCCCGCGTCGGCGGTATTCGCCCAAGGCGAAGCCCGGGTTGGATCGACTTCTGCCGCGATTGAATCGAGCTTTGCACCGGATAGGAACGATTCTGGATCGGTCTGCATATATTCCGGATCGGTTACATGAGCGTCGCGAATTCGAAACGCGCGCTTTGTCGCTTCAACAAGCCCATGCACGAATTCGGCGGTTTCGGCAGTATCGATTCCAAGTCGTTCGTAAACGCCGAGAAGAATCAGCGACGCCAAGCCCTGGGTAGGCGGCGGCATATTGTATAGCTTGTGCCCCGCGACCGCGAGGGATAGCGGCTCAACCTCGAGCGCTTCATGATGAAATAGATCCATTGCCGAAACTGGCGACCCGGCGCGCGCCAGATCGGCGGCAATCGAGCGGGCTAGTTCGCCTCGATAGAAATCGCCGAGACCGGCGCTGGCGAGGCGGCGAAGCGTTGCCGCGAGTCGCGGCTGTTTGAGTTGCGATGCCTCGGCAATCGGAACTCCGCCCGGAAGGTACACTTGCCCGAATCCGCTAATGTCTTCCAATTCATGCGATTTACTCGCGGCGTTTGCTGCCAGGTTGCGCGTGACGGACATGCCGCGCTCTGCATAATAAATCGCGTCTTCAAATAGTCGCTCAAGGGGCATGCGCCCGCCGATTGATTTGCTGGCCTGCAATGCGGAGTCCCAACCTGATACAGCGCCCGCAACGGTCAGTGCAGACAGCGGGCCCCGCGGCGGAATCTCTTTGCAACCTTTAGCGCGATAAAAGTCGAAGTCAGCTACAGAGGCTGCGGCGCCGCAAGCATCGATAGCCTTCACATGTCCGCCGGGAAAATGGATAAGGCAGAAACTGTCGCCGCCCAGTGCGTTCATGTGCGGATAAACTACGGTAATCGTGGCAGCGGCCGCTACCGTGGCTTCAATGGCGTTGCCGCCGTCTCTGAGCACTCTTAGACCCGCTTGGGCCGCCAAATGATGCGGCGCCGACACCATGCCGCCAAAGGTTCTTGTTGTCTGAAGCAATTTCGCTCCCTTACTCTAGGCTGCCGCGCTAAGACACCTTGCCGCAAAGGAATCCAGCACGGTAATCGCACCGGCCAAGGCGTCCCAACCTGACGTATGCCCGCAACGCGACAGGCTTGCCAAGGCCGAGGACGGGTTTTCTCCGGCCATGATCGCTAGAAGCACCGCGTGCAGACTGGCGCTTCCCAAGCCCTTTGCCGCCGATTCGAGCAGGGCGAATGATAACGGATTTGTCGATGCCCGGGCATCCGGGCCTATCGCCTCCCAAAGACGCCGAGATTCTTCGCTTTCGCCGATGGCGTGCAAGGCAATTAGAAACCCGCCGAGAAAATCGTCGCCCGACGGCGTCAGGCCGGGTCCTAGTCCAATCAGCCGTCGCGCCCAGTTGAAAGTGCGATTTCCTTGGGCACCGATACTAGCGACATAGTCGAGTGCGGCGAGAATCGACTCTCTTGCCGCGCGGCCAACCAAATCGTCTTTTTCCGGAGCAATATGTTCGATAGCAATTTTTCCAAGTCCCGAGCAGTTGGAGATCGAAGGCATCCACTGCCCGGATTTGCTGATGCCGCATTGGATCAGGCTGGCGTCGGGGAATTCCGGCCACGCAGGCGGCGACCATTTACTTGAAGGACGCAAATCGATTTCAATTTTTCCACCAGCGAAAATACGACTCGAATTCGAACAAACCGGCTGGCCGATGGATAAGCCCGCCGCAATTAAGTTCGAAAACCGATTAGCCGTGGTCGCAACAGATATAGGCCCGGGGTCCACGCCTCCCAAGGTGATGCAAACCAAACCGGAATCCAGCGAAACGTAGGCCGTCGACGGGAAGACCGCTTCAACTTGACCATGGCGACTGGCGTTGCCGCTTAGCCGCTGCCTTGCATCGGGACCAACCGTTTCGGCGATCAGAATTGCAGGGCTTGGTCTAGGACTCTTCGCCGCGAACAACGTGCGTACCGGTCTTGCCCTTTAAGGCATCCTCAACGGTTTCGAGATGCGTTATGATTACGCGCTCGCCCCCTCGATCTAGAAAACGCATCGCCGCCTCGACCTTCGGTCCCATGCTTCCCGGAGGAAAATGACCTTGCGTTTGATAGGCGCGTAGCTCTCTAGCCGTTACAAGATCGAGTTCGCGTTGGCCTGGCTTGCCGAAATTTATCGATACCCTATGAACGGCTGTCAAAATAATCATCAATCTAATTTCGAGCACATTGGCCATAAGGGCCGATGTCAGGTCCTTATCTATCACTGCGCGCACGCCGTGTCGAACGCCCTTCGGCCCGCGTACGACGGGAATTCCTCCTCCCCCCGCGGCGACTACAACCGTGCCTCCTCGAGAGAGCATTTGCACAAGGGATACATCGCAGATGTGCTGCGGATTTGGCGACGGAACCACGTGCCGCCATCCGCGCCCCGAATCTTCCCTCATAGTCCATCCCAAATCCTGACTGATGGATGCTGCTTCGTCCCGGCTGTAGAACGTTCCAATCGGTTTCGTCGGATTTTTGAAGGCCACGTCATCGGGGTCGACTTCGACCTGAGTAAGCAAGCAAGCGACGTGTCGCGAACTGCCTGCTTCGCGAAGGGCGTTTTCCATTGCCTGGACTAGAAGATACGCAATGCCGCCCTGAGAGTGGGCAACGCAGATGTCCAGCGGCATCGGAGCAATGGAACCGCGCGTCAACGCTTGGCGCATCAGTATCTTGCCCACGACTGGACCGTTGCCATGGGTAACGACTAGCTCGTTGTCGCGTAGCGCAAGCGGCAAAAGAGCTTGCGCGGTATTGGCTGCGATATCTTTCTGTTCGCGAGAAGTTCCTCTGATATTTTCGGGATGGGTAGCGTTTCCGCCGATAGCGACAAGAATTCGCTTGGGAATTCGAAATGATTGCATCGCCACTACCTGTTTAGCCTCGTCCCGCCACGGCGAGAGCCCATCGGGCCGCGTCGGCGTTGCTCGAAGCAACCACGATTCCAGCTTTGCACAGCTTGCTCTCCTGATCCGACAGCACTTGAGAATCCTGTTCGGTACCAGTCACTGCGCTAATTACTATGGGTCCGCTTCGGCGCCCGTGCGCTCGGACAATATCGGCGAGGGGCAAGGCCGGATCCGAATGCGCGCCTTGCCCAATCACGACGTCTGCGAGGACGACGCCAATGTCATCGCGACCGAGAGCCTCGATTAAAAATGCTTCGCGAACACCGGGATCGATCATCGGATGAGGGCGACCCCGGGTGAACTCGTCGTCGCCGAGGTCGAGAAGCACGTATGAGCCTTCGCGGCCTTTCGCAACTTTGGCAATCGGAGCGTTGGAGTTAATCGGCAGTCCGGCGTCGCGTAGGATGACCTGAGCCTCCGCGCAGAGCGTTCCACCGGAGTATAGTCCCGCGATGCCGCCGGAACGCGTAGGCAGCCCTGGCCGCTCGGATTGCTCGAAGCCTTTGCCAACAGCCGCCGCTGCAGCATCCTTAAGCGTGTAGGCCTGTAGAACATTCGCCGGAAGCGGTAGCGCTGCGCTGCCTAAAAAGCATACGACGGCCGGTTTGCCGGCGATGCCCAAACGCTCGATAACTTTCTTGGCGACATCGTCTCCGGGAGGTTTCGAAATCACGACGATGCTCTCGATATCGGGGTCGCTTGCAAGCGCATCTATTGCCATGAGCGTAGTAGTTCCGCCGACTTCGGACTTTAGGTCTCGACCGCCAACGCCGATGGCGTGCAAAATTCCTCCGCCCATCCGTTCAATCTGGCAAGAAACTTCCTGGATGCCCGTTCCGGAAGCTCCGACGATACCTACCGGACCGCGCGATACGCAATTCGCAAAAGCAAGAGGCGTTCCCGAAATTATGGCAGTGCCGCAGTCAGGTCCCATGACTAGCAAGCCGAGGCTTTGCGCTTCTCTCTTTAGCTGGATTTCCTCTGCAATCGACACATTGTCGCTGAAGATCATAGCGTGCAGCCCGAGGCGGATGGCCTTGCGCGCTTCGGCCGCCGCAAACTCGCCGGGAACTGAAATCAACGCAACGTTTGCGCTGGGAAAAGCCGAAACGGCAGAGCGCAAAGTTCTCGGCGTCCATTCTTCTCCGCTCGCGAATTTCTGCGACGGCGATTGCAGTTGCTCAATGGCAGTGGACAAAGCCTCTTTCGCGGCCGCACTATTTTCGGCACGAACTGCAATTACCAAATCTCCGCCGCCTGCCGCCGCGCCTTCATCCGCTAGAAGCCCCGCATCCGCCATAATCTCTCGATTCGCCGGCGTACCCATCATGAGCGAGGCTTCATCGACTTGTTTCAGCCGACCTATTGACCGCGATATTCGCATCAACGCAACTGAGTCCACGTAGAATCCCTTCCGGACTTCGTTCATGACAACCGCGTTCATTTCGCCTCTAGCCTTCTCGCCAAATCAACTAGCGCTTGGCTAAAGCATTTCAGCGGCGCACGCGCGATGCCGGCGCCAACCTGCCCGATTCCAGCGCGGCGGTGTGCAATCCCCGTATTTATTGTCGGAGCAATTGCGGTTTCGACGACGGCGCGAATATCGATTCCCGTTGGAACGCCAATATAATCCATTGACGGAATCTTCCATTCAGGGTTCCCCCCTGCGGTGATGTCTTTCATGCGCAGCGTGTAGTTTCCGGCATCGGACGCGGCGCCGGCGCCGACGAAGCCGGCTACGGCCGGCGCGGCGCCCATGGCGAAACCGCCGAGGCCAACTGTCTCGACGATCGCGCTGTCTCCCATGTCGGGATTGGCATCCTCCTCGGTGAATCCTGGAAAAAACAGTCCTTCCGGCATTTCAACGGGCGCTATAAACCACGAATCGCCTGTCCCGCTGACCTGAATGCCAAAATCTGTACCGTTTCGGCTCATCGCGGTAACGATGCTCGATCCTTCGATGGCTCGAGCTGAATCGGCGATCGACTTTCCCATGGCCATGGCGATATTGAGAAAAAACTGATCGTTGCCGGCCATGAAGGCGAACGCGCGGGTTAGGGCTTGCGAATCGGATGATGTCTCGGCCAGAGCCGCCGCCAATTCCCGCAGGGCGAGACTTGAGCAGGCGGCGTTTCGCTGGTGCATTTCGTCGCCCATGGACAGGCCGCGCGCAACTAGGCCCTTTAGCGAAAGACCTCCCAAATTTCTGAGAGCCCGACCGAGAGCCGGTCCGAATTCGTCCCGGATCCAGCGAAGCCGATTCAGCACCTCGTCGTCGTTGCCTCCGAACCGCAGTACTTTGCCGAGACCTTCATTGATCGCGCAATATGCGCGATTGCCGAATTTTCGATTTTCGACGACCATGACTGGCTGGCTGAGGGTGGTAATTCCAGTCATCGGTCCGACTGCGTCGAAATGATGATTGGGATAGAACGAAAACAATCCTTGTTCAGCACTCTTTTGAGCATCCGAAAGGTTTGCCTCCCAGCCTTCGAAAACCGAGATCCCCTGGATCGCGCCGCGCATTGGGCCGCACATTCGCTCCCATTCGAGCGGCGGCCCGGCATGAAGTATCCGACGCGGTTCCAGAGCGGGTATGGCCTCGGATGCAGGTATGACGTCGATCAGCACCGGTTCGCTAGAAAGCATTTGATCCAAGGCACGCGAATTTGCTGCGTCAATTCTTTCTTTACTGGAACCATCCAATTTGGAAAGCAACGCCGCAACAATTGGGTCGCCTTGCGCTGGCGGAGACCAGTCGACATGAACGGATTCGACGCCTTGTTCCGACAAATCCCGCGAGAATCCCGCAAGTCCCACGTTAATTACCTTGGGCGGGCCTCTCAGAAGCGACTCGATTGGATCACCGGTCAATTAGCGGCTCCCGAATAGGCGTCGTACGCAGCATCGACTCCGGAGTTCGATCGCACGTCATATCCGTTTCGCCTCAGGACAACTTCAAGGGAAGCGAGGCATCTAAGAATATTCGGCTTGCGGCACACATTGCCCATAACGCCGATTCGCCAAATCTTTCCCGCTAGGTGCCCAAATGATGTGCCGATTTCTATACCGAAGTCGTCAAGCATCTCGGCGCGCACTTTCTCGCCGTTTCCGCAAGCCTTCGGGATCATTACGCCCGTAACGTTGACCATTCTGTTGTCGGGATCCCCGAATAGTTCAAGACCCATCGCAATGAGACCTGCACGCAATGCACGATTGCTGAGCGCGTGCCGTTCAAAACTCGCCTCCAATCCCTCCTCCAGTACGACTCGGGCGCATTCGCGCGCGGCATATAGCATCGACGTCGACTCGGTATGGTGGTTCAAGCGCTTCGGGCTCCAATAGTCCATTAGCATGCCCAAATCCAGGTAATTTGAACTGATGGGCGGTCCGGCCGCACCGACATAGCCGTCGGGACGGATACCGACTTCAATATGCTTGCGGCGGTTCACTGCCTTCGCAGCGCGATCGCTCAACGTAACCGGCGATGTGCCCGGCGGACCTGACATGCATTTTTGCAGGCCGGCTGCCGCAGCGTCAATTCCCCAGCCGTCCACGTTAAAGGGCATTCCGCCGAGAGTAGCGGTCGCGTCTGCGAAAAACAGCGTTCCTGTTTCCAGGCAAGTCTCGGCGAGTCCCGCCAGCGGTTGAGCCATCGTAGTCGACGTATCGCCATGGACCATGGCCAAGACTTTGGGTTGGCCGCGCCGTACTTCGTCGGCGATCTGTTCGACCGGAAATACGCTGCCCCATTCGGTGTCGATAGTATGTATCTCGCCGCCGACTCGTCCGCATATTTCGGTCAAAAGGTGCCCGAACCGACCAAATCGCGGGACCAGAACTTTGTCGCCCGGAGACACCAGTGAGCCGAGACACGCTTCGATTCCAGAGCGCGCAGTTCCGTTGACGAGCAGCGTCCAGTGGTTCCGAGTCTGATAGACTCGACGGTACAACTCCATGACTTCGTTCATGTAGCCCGTGAATTCCGGATCGAACTGGCCGAGCATCGGCGCCGACATGGCGCGAAGCACTCGGGGATAGACGTCGACAGGGCCGGGACCCATCAGCAGGCGCGGGCTTGGATCAAGCTCGCCAAATAAATCTTGGTTCGAAATAACTGTTTTGGAACTCAATTTTTGGCACCTCCAATTCTTTCCAAGGTTCGAAGGAGGAGATCCGCTCCCGTTATCGCGTCCTCCCGAGTTATGGCTTCTTCGGGACTGTGGCTAATTCCGCCCCTGCATCTTACGAATATCATACCGATATCCGTGATCGATGCCATGGCCGCCGCATCGTGCCCTGCTCCGCTCGCAAGCCGAAACGGGCGGTGCCCCAAATCGGTCATGGCTCCTTCAATTTGCTCAATTATCCAATCAGAACAGGTAGCTCCATCTGCATCGTGAGTTTTGTCGATCAGAATATCAACGTCCCGGCGCTCGGCTATTTCGGACATGTCTCGCTGCAATTCGGATACAGCCGTTTGGCGCACCGAATCGAGGGACGACCTAAAGTCAACCGAAAACGAAGCCACTCCCGGAATTTCGTTCGTTGCGCCGGGAAAGGCCGCGATTTGACCGACAGTTCCGACCGCCTGATCGTAACGCTTAGCCGTATCTTCAACGAGTAGCACGCATTCGCAAGCCGCAGCCAACGCGTCCTGTCGCGTGTTCATAGGAACAGTTCCGGCATGACCGGCCTCGCCCAGCATTGACACCATCATGCGGGATGCGCCTGCAATCGCAGTTACAGCGCAAACCGGTAGCTGTTCGCGCTCCAAAACAGGACCCTGTTCAATATGGAGCTCCAAATAGCACCTTACATCACTCGGATCGCGTGCCGCGTTCTTCAAATGCGCAGGATCGAGACCAAAGGAAATCATGGCCTCGGAAAGCGAAATTCCGTCAGAGTCCTTGCGATTCAAAAGGCTCTGATCGAAGCATCCCGCCATGCCCCGGCTGCCAAGATAAGTTGACTGGAACCTGACGCCCTCTTCATCGGCGAAACACGCGACCTCGACAGCATCGTCAAACCTGATGCCGCGTTCGTTCAGCGATCGGACGCAGTCGATGGCTGACAGCACGCCAAGAGACCCGTCATAGCGGCCGGCGTTAATTACAGTATCGAGATGCGAACCAAGTATAATTGCCGGAGCATTTGGCTTCCTTCCCTCGTACCGTCCAATCATATTTCCGACAGGGTCTTCGCGCACCGCCA
Organism: Albidovulum sp.; assembly: GCA_028823855.1. Lineage (GTDB taxonomy): Bacteria > Pseudomonadota > Alphaproteobacteria > Rhodobacterales > Rhodobacteraceae > JAPPFL01. Next base: position 53,781 of record JAPPFL010000052.1, on the reverse strand, counting down.
TTCCGGCTTCTCGCATCCACTTCCCGGCCAAGTCGTTGATTTGGCGATGCTCGCGAGTATAGCAGCGGCGGGTCAAGATATCGCCAGACTCGCTTATCTCGGCCATATGGTCCAGCCTATCCATGATGCCGGCTCCGACACTTGGTTCGAGCTCGGAACCCGCTCCATTTCGGTTCGTCATCGCCAAAATCCTTGCTCTACGAGCAATATTGCATTGTTGCCCGGTTCAATTGTTCGGTTGAGGATGGAGCAATGCACTGGCTCGATTGAGCATCGCCGACCCGACTAGGGAATTGATCGCAAGCCGCAACTCCCGCGTCAATATCGAAATCTGCCACAGCAGCTGCCGATGTCCTTTCAACTGGCGGCAATTCTACTTTTCGCTGCAAACGAATTGCAAGGCTAGCCGGACATTATTCAATGCCGTCGAACAAATTCGCTTTTCGAGGATCCGCCAGTCAAGCCGGGAAAAGAATCGGCTGAGTAGTCTTCGCTCTCGCCCGAGTCGGGTATGCGGGATTCATGGCGCCGGCTAGGTACGCGCCATGGACGCGAAAACGTCGGCTTGGGCAGCGAACTCGACTTGATCGATCAGCGACAAAGAAGATTTTCGGGGCGAGGATGGCAGTAATGCTCTCTTAATGCACTAGTTGGCAATCCATCGAATTGTTTCCCCGCGGCCGACATTCAATTTACATTTTGCTGCAGTTTCAATTGGCGGTCGTTTCGACGAAGTCGCTTGACGGTTGCGCGCTATTCGAAATAGGGCGTTCAGTCCTAGAACTCGATTTTTGCTGAAGTCAGTGCAGAGAAAGGAAATTCGTAATGGCGATGTCATCGAATCAACTTGAATACAAGCCCGGCGAAGACCCTTTCATCGTTGCTCGCGGCGGGTTTTATCGTCGCTGGCTGTCAATGATTGATGATTTGGATGAATTGATTGAAATCGTCTCTCGAGTTGAATCTACTACAGAGGACAAATGGGTGCCTGCCTGGCGCGAGGCCGGCCGACGCCATGAGAATGACGGAGACGCGCTCGCGACGAGAAAAGAGCATGACGAGGCGCGAAAGAAGTTTCTTTTGGCGAAGACATTCTATGCGATCGGACGGTTTCCTGGAGAAATCTCGCCTGTAAAGGCATCGATTAGTTCCGACTGCGCTAGGGCCTACCGAAAAGCGTGCGAGCACTTGGACCCGCCTATGGAAGTTCTCGGCATCAGATGCGGCGAACAATTTTTTCGGGCGCATTTTCGAGCGCCGCCCGCCGAATGCCCTGTACCCGCGATTCTTGTCATGTGCGGCGCGGACGTTTTCAAGGAAGATCGAGGCTGGGTAAGCGAACATGCGCTCGACGCGGGAATGGCGTCACTAGTCATGGATGCGCCGGGGACTGGCGAGAATCCATTCCCGTGGGAACCCGGGTCGGTCAAGGCCTGGGTCGCAGGAGTCGAGGCTCTTATGGCGCGTCCGGAAGTTGATTCGGACCGCATCGGGGCTTTCGGCATTAGCCGGGGCGGCTACTCCGTCATGCAGCTTGCCGGCACAGTACCGGAAAAAATTCGCGCCGTAGTTGCGATAGCTGGCCATCCCTTCGGATATCGGATGAAAGACGATGAAATGGAGGCGGTTTTGAATGCGCGAAATCGGCGAGCGCGGTTTCGATTTGGTCCGCCGGACGGGCCTCCGTCCTTTTCTCGCTGGTCGGCGGACTTGGAAAATGAACAATTCGACAGCTGGGCTTTGTCGTCGCTGGGCCTCGTCGAAAAAATCACGATGCCGGTTCTCATGATTAACGGCGATGAAGATCACCTTGCTCCGATCGGGAACATTTACTTCATGCTCGAAAGCGGTCCTATCGGCAGTCGAACGGCTCGCGTCTATCGCGGCGCCGGCCATTGCGCGTTCGAGCACCAAAAGGAATGGGCACCGGAATCGTTCCGCTGGCTTGCCGAACGCCTAGCGTAATTCAATATTGAAAACAGGATTCAGGCGCAAAAATTTAACGCATTTCCTCTCGGAATCGGCTATTCCCAGTTTAGACGAGGCACTGCGCGCAAAGGCCCGAAACCGACCTAGGATTGCGCGCCGAATCTAGCGAATTTCATGCCGACAAATCTTGGTCTGCTTCAATCTCAAAATCGATTTGGAAAAACAGAGGCTATTTTCAGCCCAGCCCAGCCAATGTAACGTTAGAATACTGCCTGACCGCGCCGATTCCGCCGTATCCCTGCGGAGCGCGACTCGGCTTTCCGCTTCCGCAGTTATCGACGCCGACTTGCAAGAGCGGCGAAAATCGCCATTCGAGAATCCGAAGCATTGGAAATCAAGAAAGCAAACTGAGGAATTGGAACAGGGCATCGACAGTTCAGAAAGTTACAGTTGGAAATGCATCTTCAAGAAAGTTCAAATCCTCGAGACTCCAATCCGGCCCATTAAGGCGCTCAGGATTAAATTATCCCCAATCAATAAAAAACTCGGCGGCGCTCGCAATAATTGGAATTCGACCTACTGCGCCGATGGCCCAGAATTTTCCGCAAATATCAGTAGTCTTAATTGCGGATTCCATTCAAAGCGTCGAGCTTGAAGTATTGGAAGGCTCGGACGTAGGGCGCGGCCGCTGCATGCGCAACTTTTCAAGCTCAAATCGAACGTGCTCGGCGATTCAAAGTTCCGAATTCCAGCGGGATGCGCTACGTAGGCCACGGATTTCAATGGGAGCAATTGCATTGACCAATTTATCGGACGGCGAGGCCGCAGCGGCTGGAGAATCTTCGCGCGTCGGGAACTTTGGTTATGGCGCGGCAAGAAAAGTAATCGCGGTCGAAGAGCATTTCATGCACCCTTCCCTTTCGGATCATTTTGGTGGCGCGGCGCATCAACCTCCGCGACTATTGAAACGGCTTTACGACTACGCGGAGATTAGAATCCGCGAAATGGACGCCGCCGGGATCGATATGCAAGTGCTATCGCATCAGTCTCCGGGCAGCCAGCGTCTTTCCGAAGATGTCGCGGTTTCAGCCTGCCGAAGCGTAAACGATGCGCTTGCCGGAATCGTATCGGAGCAACCCGACCGATTTCGAGGATTTGCGATGATCCCCACAATGCATCCGCTCGCAGCAGCGGATGAATTGAAGCGGTCCGTAGAGGAACTAGGTTTGAAAGGCGCGATGATTCACGGATTAAGCCGCGGCAAATTTGTCGACGATGCCAGTTTTTGGCCAATTTTCGCCCAGGCAGAATCTCTTTCGGTCCCCATTTACCTCCATCCCGCGCTTCCCGACCGCTCCGTTGTCGAGCGCTATTATGCTCCCTATGATCAAATTCAACCGGACTTTATTCGGGCCGCATGGGGCTTCGGCGTTGAGGCGGGAACGCAAGCGGTAAGGCTTGTCTTAAGCGGCATTTTCAAGAAGCATCCCGAACTCAAGATTCTGCTCGGACATTTAGGGGAGGCCATTCCGTTTCTCTTGCCGAGGATAGATGAGGCTCTCGACCGGCAGGGAAATGTTCCAACGGGTTTTTCGGACGTGTTTCGCAAAAACTTCTGGGTGACGACAAGCGGTTTTTTCTCGGATGCAGCCCTTCGATGCTGCCTGGACACGCTTGCTCCCGGTCGGATCCTTTTCGCCGTCGATTGGCCATACGCGGACAACAAGCACGGGGCCGACTGGCTTAGGACCATCGACATCGACGATGAAACGAAGGAAGCGATATTTTCCAGGAACGCCGAGTCGCTGCTTAAAATCTGAATGTTCCATTTCCTATAGCAGTGAAGACCGGCCCCAAATCGATGCCGCTCCGCTACTTGGAAACGTAGATGCCAATCCGTTGCGGAGAGCGACTCCGTCTCGTTAAGAATTGATTTGGGCAAGCGCTTCATTCAAGTCTAATCGAAAGATGCAGCGTCAATGTTCCGAGCCTACAGGACGTTCAAAAAATCTTATGCCGCTGAAACGATTGGTCGCGGTTTTCGGAAGCCTTCTCCCTTTTTGGCTAACCGTCTCGCAATTCCCCGATCGCCGAAATTCCTCGACGGAATCCCGATCTCGATTTTGGCCGTGTTGGACGGTTGCCGCGATTCGCCACGGAAAACTTGTGGGTCAGCGATGCGATTCGCTCGGCCTATTCGCGTCAGGGGCATTGCCGATCAAGTTCGGCAGCGCTTGATAAATTGTCCTCGACCGTCGCAGCTCGTCAAATTGAATTTTCATCATCGACCGGGCTCTTGGTCTGCTAAATTGCCCAGCCATGGTTTTCCAGGGGAATGAGAATTGACTTTGAGCAATAGAAGAGGCTCGCTGAGTCCCGACGCGAGTCCGGCTTCTCGACGGATGTTGTCAATTCGCTACTAGGCGAGGCGGAAGAATTTATTTTCGAAGGCATTCAATGCCATGATTCCTCGACTGCTCTGGGAACGGTGATAATCGCGGACCACTGAACTGCGACCCGTGAGCTCGCGGGCTGCCGCTTCAGCTACAATCCCTAATTCTGCAACTGGTCGCTTGTGTCCCAAGCGGAGCGATCGAAGCTTCGGGATTTGGAACGGGAAAGTCATTTTTCGTTAGAAGCGAATTCGGCCAGCGCTACAAATGGCACTGGCTGGTTGCCCCAATCCACTCTAGGACGAAGCCAGCCGACCCTACCATCTAGTTCTTGTCCCGACCGATTAATTCGGCGCGAATTTATGCATTTGGTGAATCGTACCGGCTCGACGGGAATGCCGAAGTCTGTGCAAAGGCATTTGACCCGCTCCGAAACGGTAAATTCTCATAGACGAACCCAGAAACCTAAGAAAAGCGTAGAGTTAACTATTCCAATTTATTTGCTAATTTTTGTGGTTTTTTCAACATATTTTTTGCAATATTTGTGAAAGCCCATTAATGCAATTGGCAGGAATTTTTTAAGAATCTGAACAGATGATTCGAATCGCTGCTCCGTACGGTCAAACGCGCCTGAAGAAATCGGAGCGTAGGCAGCAAATCCAGCTTGAATTGAAGCTGCATCCGCATGTGAGAATCAGCACTCTTGCGGATAGGTTTGGTGTTTCCACCGAGACGATTAGGCGAGATTTCGACAATCTTAGCGAAGACGGCCTGATTTGCCGTGCTCACGGCGGAGCCTCTGCACCGGTGCAAGGTCGTTTTCCCAGTCTCGACGAACGTTCCACCGCTCGTATTGTCGAGCGTGAGCGAATAGGACGCTCTGCAGCCAAGCTAGTGCGCGACGGAGAAACCGTCATGATCGATTCTGGTTCTACTACAATCCAGATGGCTCGATCTTTGGCTTATTTCGGCACCCGTTGCACCGTGATAACCAATTCGGTTCCAGTGGCCATAACGCTTGGGCACGGCGCGACAAAGGTATTGCTTTGCCCCGGCGAGTATCTGCCTGCCGAGTCGGCGCTGGTCGGCGACGACACAGTTAAATACCTGAAAAGATTCAATGTCGACCGCTGCATGATCGGCGCATCCGGTCTCTCGACCGAGGGACCTTCGGAATGCGTAAGAGGGTTTGCCGCGATAAAAAGGACAATGCTGAGCCGCAGCGAGCAGTCGCATCTATTGATCGATTCCGAAAAATTTGAACGGAAAGGACTTTCCCGGGTCGGTAAACTGAAGAGGTTTGATTCAATCGTAGCCGATCGAGAGCCTCGTTCCAAACTAGCAAATGCGCTTAAGTCGGCGCATGTCGAATTGCTTCTGGCAAGTTGAAATGATGCGAAGGGCTGTGGATCGGAACGGCGAGGACCACGCGCTGTTCGCAAATGAAGGCCATTTGATGTCCCTGACGGTGGACGAGGCGTTTTCCGCCTACGAAGCCGTGCGGCACAGATTGCCGCCGGCCTCGCTAAATCGCAATGCCATCGAGCGGGTTTCGACCCTAGCCGACCTGGCGGATAAGTTCGACGTCTTTCTACTCGACGCATTCGGAGTTCTGAATGTCGGCGAAAAGGCTATACCAGGAACCGCGGACCGCGTTGCTTCGCTTAAATCGAGAGGCAAGCGCATCCTCGTCGTTTCAAATGCCGCGAGCATGCAGGAATGCGAGACTTTGGAAAAATTTCGCCGGCTTGGATTTTCCTTTGAAAAGTCCGAGATCGTGAACAGCCGCGCAACGATGGCAGATTCGCTGCGCCAGGAAAAAGGCCTTCATTGGGGTGTCATGGCGACACCGAACACGCGATTTGGCGATCTCGACAACCAGAGTCTCACTCTCCTTGGAGACCGGCAATGCGATTTCGATAGCGTCGACGGATTTATGCTGGTCGAAAGCGGCACTTGGACGATTCATCGCCAATCAATGCTTGAAGACTCCCTGTTATGCAATCCGCGTCCCGTTCTCGTTGCCAATCCAGACATAGTTGCGCCGAGAGAAAACGGCTTTTCCGCCGAACCGGGGCATTTTGCTCACCGGTTGGCCGACCGCACCGGAATTTCACCGATGTTTTTTGGCAAGCCGTTTCGCAACATCTTTGAACGAGCCTTTGAAAGGCTCGGACCCGATATCTCGAAATCCAAGGTAGTGATGGTTGGCGATAGCTTGCACACTGATGTGCTAGGAGCCCAGTCAGTGGGCATCGCGTCCGCGCTTGTTGCCGGATTCGGAGTTCTCGAAGGATGGGATGCAGGGGAAGCGGCGCTTCGAGTCGGTATAACCCCTGATTTTCTGGTTGATCGACCTTGAAAGCGAAAACGCTAGCAAGATGTCGGCAATCCGAATGCAAATCGATTGAATGTCCAACCAGCAAAGGAGGCTAAAATGAAACATTCAATATCGTGCTTGGCCGTCGCGGCCGTATTGGGGACGGCGAGTGCGTCTTCGGCAGCAACGGAGATAAATTATTGGCACGCATTCACCGGGCGCCTAGGAGAATTGGTCAACGAGCAAGTTGAAGCATTCAACGCGAGTCAAACCGGATTTGTCGTCAACGCCTTCCACAAGGGGAATTATTCCGAGACTCTGAACGCTGGGATCGCGGCATTCCGCGCCGGAGAGCAGCCCCATATTCTTATGGTGTTCGAAGTTGGCACTGCGACAATGATGGCGGCGAAAGGCGCAATCAGGCCAGTATACGAAGTGATGGCGGATGCCGGCGTTGATTTCGATCAGGCGAAATATATCGGTGCGGTGAAGGGGTACTACACGTCGCCCGACGGCAATATGCTATCATTGCCGTTCAATTCTTCGACGCCGGTACTCTGGGTCAACCGAGACCTGCTGCGAAGCTCCGGAATCGATCCGGACACCGATCTTTCGACTTGGGAGAAGGTAGGAGCCGTGCTTGATCAGCTAAAGGCAGCCGAAGTCGAATGCCCAATGACGACAGCATGGCAGAGCTGGATCCACCTTGAGAACTTCTCGGCTTACCACGATACGCCGTTTGCAACGAAGGACAACGGATTCGGCGGCACGGATACCGAGCTTGTGTTCAATAGACCGGCGCAAGTTGCGCATATAGGCGCCATTGGCGAATGGGTGCAGGACGGCAAATTCATCTATGCTGGCCGGCGCAACGAAGGCGGGGCGAATTTCCGTGCGGGCGACTGCGCTCTGTTTACAGAGTCTTCGGCAGGCTACGCGGGCATTAGTTCAGCAGCCGAATTCGATTTCGGAGTTGGCCATCTTCCATATTGGGAGTCCCTGGTGAGCGAGCCCCAGAACACGATCATCGGCGGAGCGTCCTTGTGGGTGATGGCAGGGCATGAAGAAGCGGAATATTCGGGCGTAGCAGCGTTCTTAAATTTCCTCTCTTCGGTCGATATCCAATCCAAATGGCACCAAGACACCGGCTATCTGCCGATCACTTCCGAAGCCGGCGAAAATACCAGGATGATGGGGTTTTATGAAGCCAATCCGGGCACCGACATTGCAGTAATTCAAATGACCGCCAAAGAACCGACGGCCAATTCAAAGGGCTTGCGTTTGGGATCCTTTGACCAGATTCGGGGAATTATCGATGAGGAACTCGAGGCGGTATGGTCGGGCGACAAGTCCGCTCAAGCCGCATTGGACAGTGCCGTGGAACGAGGAAACGCCCTATTGCGTCGCTTTGAAGCAGCGACAAGATAAAGAAGGGTAATGCGATTGGGGATCGCGTCGCCACAGGGTTCGGCGCGATCCTCGGAGGACTTGAATTCGGTCGAAACGCGCCGCTACTAGTCGCATGGACAGTTACTGGCGCATGGCGCCCCGGAAATAGGTGTTTCGGTTTTCTGGAATGCCGAAATCGCTTGAAAAAACGGCAATTCTCGGCGCGTCGGGCGATCGTATCCGAACTAGGAACCAAATGCCGAAGTTTAATTTTCAGTTGAAGTTAACAAATGGCGCCGACGCGACCATCTGCCGACGTTGCCAATTTTCGAATCGTCGCCTTCGGTTAAAGAGAACAGGCATGCACTTCATGGAGCTAACTCACTGCGAACAGGGCCTTTGTAGCCTGCAAGACGTCAATTGAATCCGAATCGGTCGCAATGCCAAACCTAACAGGAATAAAGTCCCGGATTTATGCTGGAGCAGGCCAAATGTCCCGGCTGAAACTTGGACGGTTGATTTACAGGAAAAGCCTGTCGGGGTCGGTTTTGGCGAGAGGCATGCAAAGCGCAGCGGGTTTGCACTTAGAGGATTTGCGCAGGCTATGAAATTGAATATCTTATGTTGGTTTAGGACCTAGGGCGGCTGATGGAAAAGCGCGTAAGTTTTCGAGGGATATGGCTACCGACTGCGCTCGTTCTGCCGCAAATCATCATAACTGCAGTCTTCTTTTTCTATCCTGCCGGGCAAGCGATCTGGCAGTCCCTGTATATTCCCGATCCCTTCGGGCTTTCCATGCAATGGGTTGGCCTAGGCAATTTTGAATTCCTTTTTGCGGATCGATTTTATCGCGGCTCATTCATTACGACGGCGATATTTTCAATTCTCGTAACCGTCGTTTCCATGGGTGTGGCGCTCTACCTTGCCGTTCTCGCCGACCGATTGATCAAGGGATCGGGCTCGTATCGTACACTGCTTATTTGGCCGTACGCCGTTGCGCCGGCAGTAGCGGGAGTCCTTTGGCTCTTCATGTTCAATACGCGAGTAGGAGTCATTACCTGGTATCTTGGGATTCTCGGCTATGATTGGAATCATGTTCTAAATGAGCAAGAGGCTATGGCGTTGGTAGTGATAGCCAGTTCCTGGGGACGGATTAGTTACAACTTTCTGTTCTTTATCGCCGGACTCCAGGCAATTCCGAAATCAGTTATTGAGGCCGCCGCCATTGATGGCGCACGGTTCTGGACGCGATTTCGTACAATCGTCTTTCCGCTGCTAAGCCCGACTACCTTTTTCCTTCTTGTCGTCAATATCATCTATTCATTTTTCGAAACTTTTGGAGTGATCCACACGATAACCAGCGGGGGGCCGCAGCAGGCGACTACGATTCTCGTTTACAAGGTCTACTCTGACGGATTCGTCGGTCAGGACCTTGGATCGTCCGCGGCGCAATCCGTCATCCTTCTGGCCGTTGTTTCAATCCTAACAGTAATACAGTTCAAATTTATCGAACGCAGAGTGCACTATTGATGAATAACGGAAGCGGCATGGTTGAAAGGCGGGGGTCAGGACTCTGGCTGACTCATTTGGGCCTCGTTGTCGGAATTTTGTTCATTTTCTTTCCGATCTGGTTGGCATTTGTTGCCTCCACGGTTGCACATCGGGAGATTGTGCAGCCTCCAATGCCCCTGCTTCCCTGCAACGAGTTTTTTGACAACTATTCGCTCGCATTGACTTCAGGGATTAATGCTCCGGTAGCTAGAATGCTTTTCAATTCCGGCGTGATGGCCATCGGTATCGCCGTGGGAAAAATTTTGATTTCCCTGCTCAGCGCCTTCGCAATCGTCTATTTTCGGTTTCCCGGTCGAAAACTGTTTTTCTGGCTAATTTTCTTGACGCTCATGCTTCCAGTGGAGGTTCGAATCGTCCCGACCTTTGAAGTTGCGGCGAACCTGAAAATGCTGAACAGCTATTCTGGACTAATCCTGCCGCTTGTCGCATCGGCAACCGCTACATTTCTTTTTCGTCAATTTTTTCTCACGGTTCCCGACGAGTTGGCGGAAGCGGCAAGGGTGGACGGCGCGAAACCGATGCGGTTTTTTGTAGACATTTTGCTGCCGATGAGCAGGACCAATATCGCCGCATTGTTCGTGATTCTTTTCATTTACGGTTGGAACCAGTATCTTTGGCCGCTTCTAATCACTACCGATCCCGACATGAACACGATTGTCATGGGCCTCAAACAAATGTTTCCATCGGGTGACGAAATTGCAAATTGGCCCGTTATCATGGCTACCTCCATTCTGGCAATGGTACCTCCGGTGATTGTCGTAATCGGCATGCAAAAGCTTTTCATTCGCGGACTTATCGAAAGCGAGAAGTAAATGGCGACTGTCGCGCTTGAAAACCTGAAAAAATCCTTTGGACAGAATGAAGTAATTCACGGCGTGAGCGTCGACATCGAAGAAGGCGAGTTCATTGTGATCGTCGGGCCTTCGGGCTGCGGAAAGTCGACTCTTCTCCGAATGGTCGCCGGGCTAGAGACGGTAACTAGCGGCATCGTCAGGATTTCCGGAAGGAGCGTGAATGACGACGAGCCAATGGACCGCGATATCGCGATGGTTTTTCAAAACTACGCGCTCTACCCTCACATGTCAGTTTTCGACAACATGGCCTACGGACTCAAAATTGCCAAGGTTCCGCATATCGAAATCAACGAGCGCGTATCCAATACCGCTCGACTTCTGCAACTCGAGGAATTTTTGAAGCGCAAGCCGCGAGAACTGTCCGGCGGACAGCGACAAAGAGTCGCGATGGGCAGAGCCATCGTTCGAAAGCCTTCTGTATTCCTTTTCGATGAACCCTTGTCCAATTTGGATGCCAAGCTGCGAGTTCAAATGCGCCTCGAAATAAAGGCTCTGCAAAGGGATTTGGGCGTGACTTCACTGTACGTTACGCACGACCAGGTTGAAGCCATGACGCTGGCAGATCGAATGGTGGTCATGAATAACGGCTTTGCGGATCAAATTGGAAAACCCTTGGATGTTTACGCCAATCCGCAGACGGTTTTTGTCGCCGGATTCATCGGTTCGCCTCCCACGAATTTCCTAGACGCTTCGCAGTTTGCCGCTGGCCCGGCAGGAGGAACGATTGGCATTCGTCCGGAACATATTAGGCTTTCCGCCAAGGGGCGACTTGAGGCTTGGGTCACATCCACGGAACCGCTCGGCGCCGATACGCTGGTTCATCTGCGCGTTGCTGGCGGTAGTTTAGTTACCGTTCGCCAGGACGCTTCCGCTGCCATTCCTCCGGAAGGCACAAGCTTTTGTCTCGACTGGAATGAAAGCGATACGCTCTTTTTCAACGCTGAAGGCAAGCGAATCGACGCAGCTTCCGGATAAACGGCTTCTCCCAAGCGAAACCTTAAGGGCACTGTTCGACGCTTGTTGGACGCGGGTGCGACAAGAAGTCGAACTCCTTCATACCGGTCCTTTGGCGGATACCGCGTTCGGAGAATGGAAAGCGTGTGAACCGCCTCAGTGCCTAACGCGTAGGAAGCCCGACGATCGATCGGTTGCCAAATTAAATACCGCTTGACCAGGCCAAATTTCATGGGTGTCAATCTCGTATCATTTTCGGATATTGCAAATTAGGAATTGAGTAGCGGATACGGACGAGCAGGCCGGCCTCGAGCTGGCGGAGGTGCGTTTGTCGAACGATCAGCGCTGTTCAAATTGGCGGGTACAAGAGTTCCTTCACTGCGGGATTGAAATCCAGCCTCTAATCCTAATCGCCAATGTCGCGATCGGCGAATTTCCGGCCGGAAGCAATCTGGAATTGTGCGGCTGCCAAGAAGGACACGCGAATTCCGATCAGCAAGTTAGTGTTGGCGATACGCTGATACCGTTGAGAATTTGCTGCAATTCAACGTGAATGCTCAAATTTTCCAATCCTGCGACTCCAAAGAACAAGGCCTAATCTGGTTCCGCCCGCATTAGCAGTTAGCGAATCGGTACCGGCGTCGTTGTCACTTTGATTGTCGCTTCGCAATTTGGCGCCGTCCGTTCGACGTCCATCGGCGAGAACCTCAAGCCTACCTGGTTTTCTGAACCACGGAGCGGCCAACCTGAATCGAGTCAGCGATTCCTGCCAAGTACTTGACTTTTCCCAGCTAGCGAGCGCGCAGTCGCTTTCCAAGCCAGCCGACGACATGGTCGATAGCTTTAACCTGAACGTCGTTGAGCTCGTACTCGCCGTCCCCGCCGCGAACGGGAAAGACGTAGCCGTGAAATTCATGATCGTAGCTAACCCATTCTACATCCTTCGATGCTTCGGCCAGTAGGTCGAATGTTGTTCGAAAAACCCCCTGCAGGTGGTCTTCGTCTCTGCCCATGATCAGAAAAGGCGTCTGAATCGAGTCGATTCGAGCGCGGGCGATTTCCTCGTCTACGCGGCCCCGGACTTTGGCGACCTCCGCCATCTGCATGTTTTCAATGTTTCGAAGATTGGTCTGCTCATTGACAAATACCGAATCGTCCGTAGCAAGAGCCAAGAATTCGTGAGCCGCCGGCTCGCTTGCGACCGCGGCGGCGAATCCATGGTATTCGGACGCGATTTTCAATGCCATCTCTCCGCCGTGACTCATCCCGATCAATCCCATTCTCGCCCCGTCGACCCAAGGCAATGTCTTGAAATAGTCGGCGATCGCGATTTCATCCTCGTACTCGAGAGGCGCGCGGTTGAACATCTCCATGCCCTGGCGCGAATCGCGCACTAGCCTTCCGCCATCATTGTATCCGAGTTCCACTTCGGTCCGATAGCGTAGCCAGGCGCAAGCCATTCCCGCCTCGACCAGGCGATCCATTATGTAGCCACGGTTCCGCACCGCGTTGCGCACCCACGCCATTCCCCCGCCGCCGTTGCCGGCAGCCAGCAACACTACCGGAAAGGGTCCGCTACCTTCCGGTTTTCGAAGGCCGATTGGAGCATATAGCCCATCCCAGACCTCGACATACATCAGATAGACGGTTTCGCCGCTAACGGCTTCGATTAGCTGAACTCTCTCCGGATCAACTTCTGGGCTCATCCATTCCTCCCTGAAGCAATGACGGAAGGATCGAGCACGCAGGCGGCAGCTCGGCCGGGTCCGCGCGACGTGAGCGGCACTTCGTCGACCTCTTCGAATGCGACTGATACGTGCCGGTCGCGCAGTTCCAGTTTAGAAAGCGAGTCTTGCAACGCCTTCGGAACCGCGCCCGAACGAAGCATTTCCGCTAGCCGGTTCGCAGACTTGGCATCGTCGAAAGTCAGCACCGCGTCGAAATCCGATCGCCGCTCAACGCCGCTTAACGTCTCGAACGCCGCAGGGTCGTATTCCAGGCAGCGCACGATGTCGTCGATTTCCCATCCACAGGACTCAGTCGCGAATTCGCAGCGCGTATGAAATCGGCAGCCTCTCGGCGGTCGCGCCGGATCGGGGACGGTGCCCTCAAGTCCCTTGAACTCGTACTTTGACGACTCGTCTTCCAGATCGGGCTTCGCCTCCATTAGTGCTCGCGTATAGGGATGATGCGGTGCCTTGAATAGCTCGCCGGTATCGCCCGTTTCGGAAACTTTGCCCAGATACATAACGACAACGCGATCTGCCATGTGATGTATTACCGAAAGATCGTGGGTTACGAAGAGGAATGCCAAGTTTCGCTGACTCTGCAGCTCGTTTAGCAAATTGAGAATCTGCGCCTGGACTGAAACGTCCAGAGCGCTGGTCGGTTCGTCAAGTACTATGATTTCTGGATTAAGCGCCAGCGCCCGCGCAATCGAAATTCGTTGCCGCTGGCCACCGGAAAACTGGTGCGGATAGCGATACAAATGCTGCCTACCCAGACCGACTTGTTCCAGCAATTCGACGACTCGTTCGGTCAATTCCGAACCAGTAGCCTCCCGGTAAACACGGAGGGGGCGGCTCACCAGATCGAAGACCAGGTGCCGCGGATTCAATGAAGCAAAGCTGTCTTGGAAAACCATTTGGCAGTTGCGGCGGAATCGTCGGCCCGCTTCGCCCTCCAGTCGATCTATACGATGAGCGGTGTCGATCCTCTCTAGCTCCTGCTTGTGTCCGGGTAGCGGCCCGCCTTCGGCGTTCGGCGAAGAGAGCTGGCCGAGAAGAATAGCCTGTTTGTGCGGCAGGTCGAAATAGATGCCTCCGCCCGTGATGTCGGTCAAACCGCTTACGCATCGCGCCAAAGTTGTCTTTCCGCATCCGCTTTCCCCTACTAGCCCGACGGTCTCGCCGCGACGAATGTCGAAACTGACGCCATCGACGGCTCGAACGTGCCCGACAATTCGCTGCAAAGCACCTTCGCGAATCGGAAAATATTTCCGAACATTTCGGACTGAAAGCAAAGAGTCCAGGCAACCCGGAGGCGACCGATCGGAATTCAATTGCGAGGCCGCGCTCATACTGCGGCACTTTGGAATGTCGGCTGCCTGCCGGACGGAGCTGCGCTATCGATGAAACACGCCACCGCGTGGCCGTTGCTTACCGGTTTGAGTTCAGGTTCAAATCGTCGACAGCTGTCGGCCTCGAACGGACATCTTCCGGCAAACCGGCATGTCGGCGCGGGGTCAACTAGTTCAGGAACAGTGCCGCGAATAGCGGCTAGCTCGCCGCGCCGCGCCCCTGCCGATGGCACGGCTGAAATTAAGCCGCGCGTATAGGGATGGCGCGGATCCCGAAAGATCGCGTCCGTAGATCCGATCTCGACTACCTTGCCAGCATACATAACAGCCACGCGGTCGCAGATCCTGCGCACGAGCGAGAGATCGTGACTGATGTAAAGCACGCTTGTACGACGCTTTTTCTGGAGTTCCTTGATTAGCTCCAGGATTCTCGCTTCAACTGTCACGTCCAGCGCAGTCGTCGGTTCGTCGGCAATTAGAATATCTGGGTTGCACGCCAGCGCCTGCGCGATCATGACTCGCTGCTTCATTCCGCCGGATAGCTCGTGCGGATAGCGAGCCATCAGTTTCGCCGGGTTTGGCACCTGAGTGTCTCCCAACGCCTCGATTACCATCTTGTTCAGCGCGCCGACTAATCGATTCCTGAACGCGCGATTGGGCGGAAGCGCCATTAGCAGACTGTCGCCGAATCGCTGTTCTTGCGACGCGAACCGGCGTAGCGCCCCGCCAGTGCTGGCGGGCAGGCCGGCGGCTTCGAGCAGTTCGGATGTTCGATGAAGTAGGAAAACTTCCGACAGCTGTTCGCTTATCGGAAGAGTCGGATTCAGTGCTTTCCCCGGATCCTGGAAGATCATGGCGATCCGGTCGCCCCGAATTCGCCTCATCTCCTCGCGTCCGATTTCGAGCAGTTCGACGATTTCGGCATCTACGCTGTCGCGAATCCCTTTCTCGTTCGACCTGCCGCGCGAATTTGCAGCTGATTGCCTTCCGGTACCCTCGCAGGACGGGCAGCCATTCCCATCGCAATTTCTGCAGGTTGCATGAGGCTTAAATTGAATGGATCCGCTTGCTATCTTGCCCGGTGGCACAGGCAGCAGTTTAAGGAATGAACGACCGGTAACGCTTTTGCCGCAGCCGGTTTCGCCCACGAGGCCAAGAGTCTCGCCGTCATAAATATCGAAACTAACGCCGTCGACTGCGTGAACCATGCCGCGCTTGGATTGAAAGTAAACCCGAAGATTCCGTACTGAAGCCACCGACGCAGGACGCGGCCGGGCCTGAACAGCCTTTTCTTGATCGACAGGCTGCATTACCGGCCCTCTGTCCTAGGATCCAAAGCATCGCGCAGCCCGTCGCCGACGAGATTGAACGCCAAAGCCCAAAGAAATATCATCAGCCCGGGAAATGTCGAAGCCCACCAGCGCCCCGAAGCGATTCCGGCCTGGCCTTCGGACACCAGAACGCCCCATTCAGCAATTCCCGCCTCGCTCAATCCGATGAAGGACAACGTTGCCCCGATGAGCACGACGTTTCCCATGTCAAGCGTGGCCTGCACAGTTACTGGCGTTATCGAATTCGGCAAAATGTCGCGCAGATAGATGTTAAGCTTTGAATCGCCGATGACTCTAGCGGCGTCGACGTATTCGTTTTGCTTTGTTTGAATCACTTGGGCCCGCATGATTCGAGCGTATTTCACCCAAAGAACGACCGAGAGCGCGAAGACAATATTCGTGAAGGACGGCCCGAGCACTGCCGCAATTGCCAGCGCAAAGATCAGTTCAGGGATCGAAAGGAATACGTCGACAATGCGCATTAGCACTTCGTCTACCCAGCCGCCGAGCAGGCCGGCTAGCGATCCTATGATAGTTCCGATTACGACAGTCGATCCCACCACCATCAAGGACAGTTGCAGCGATTTCCGGCTGCCCCAGATAACGCCGTAGAATACATCGCCGCCTACATTGGTCGTGCCGAGTATATGCCCCGGAGTACCCGGCGGCTTGCGAACGGCCCCCCAGTCTCTTGGCATCTGATACGGGTCGGGAAAATTCGGCTCTGCGATCCAGGGCGCGAAGATCGCGATGCCGATCATCGAGACGATTACGGCAAGTCCCATGACCGTAGTCGGATTTGAAACCAGCCGCTGGATCAAGCCCATGAATCTGTTGAGTCGGACGCGGAGTGCCGATTCTCGCGCTTCTCCCGATTGCCAAGGCTGTAGCGAAGGCTTGTAGGATTCCGTCATGTCACTTTCCCAGCGTAACGCGTCGATCTAGGTAGGCGTAAATCACATCTACGACCAAATTCACGAGCAGGAAAAGAACGCTTGTGAACAGCACGTATGTCATTAGCGTAGCCTGATCGCCCCGAAGCACCGAGTCGGCCATCCATCGGCCTAAGCCGGGCCAGCGAAATATGATTTCGACGGTAATCGTTCCCTGAAGAAGGAACCCGAAAGTCAGGCCGATGACGGTTACCGTCGGCACAAGAGCGTTCCGACGCGCGTGTCGGCGCAGAACGATACGTTCCGCAAGTCCCTTGGCACGAGCGGCGTCGACATAGTCTTGCTGTAGTTCCTCCACCAGCGAGGACCGCATCATGCGCGCTATGATCGCGGTTGCGCCGTATCCGAGAGTCAGGGCCGGCAGGATGAGATGCCAGATCGCATCCCAAAATGCCGATATGCTACCGGCGAGAATCGCATCGACGGTATAGATGCCCGTGGGGTGGGAAATCGAGCTCCAGATCGATGCATCGCTGCGTCCGATCGGCGCGAGACCTAGATTCGCCCAAAATACTATGAGCAGTAATATGCCGAACCAAAACTGCGGCAGACTGGCTCCGCTAACCGCGACGATGCGAGTCGCATGGTCGGGCAATCGATTTCGGCGCGCTCCGGCATAAGTCCCAAGCGATATTCCCAGAAAAACGGCGACAAGCCCCGAAGCAATAGCCAATTCCATCGTCGCCGCAAGCTTGTTCGGGAAGACATCGGTAACGGGGGCGGCCGCGACGCCCGACCAGCCGAAATCGCCCTGAAAGATACCTCGCGCCCAGTAGATATACTGAACCCATACCGGCTGATCGAGGTTAAACCGCGCCTCAATCTGGGCTACCTCGTCCGGCGTCATCTCGTGGCTTAGGTATATGCCGATGGGCGATCCGCCAACTCGCGTCAGGACAAAAACTATAATGGAGACGCCTAAAATTAGGATTGGCAAAATAATGACACGCCGCAAAATATAGTCGCGAAGCTGCATCAGGAACTCCTGAGGTTTGCGAGCCCGTTGGTCGGGCTCGCATAATTTTTGATGCTTAGTCTTGCCTAGTTCACTTGTTGAATAGGGCGAACTTCAAACTAGGACGAGGCCAAAGTGGTTGCATGGCAAAACCTTTTAGCCAATCGCGATGCGCCATGACTACGCCTTCTTGCGCGGCAATCAGCCACATGGGATCTTCGTAGAGAAGAGTTTGCAGCTCGGAATAAATGGCCGCGCGCTTTCCGGGATCAAGTTCCACCGCGGCCTGGTCAATCAAGCTCGCAACCGCCTCGCCGTCGCGGTAACCGTTTGAAAATCCGTGGACTTCGCCCCACTCCCCATCCGGATGGATATAGGCTTGCATGTAGAAGTCAGGGTCAGCCGCCGGGTCGGCGTTCTTTGCCCACATGGCATATTCCAAGGGATTTTGCGAGTGCGCGTCGTCAAATACCGACTCCGCTACGGCGAGTACGTTGATGCGGAACTTCGGATTGAGCTTTTCTATCGAGTCCTTGAGAACCAGGCACATCAAGGCGAAGAGGTTGCCTTCCTCGGTTATCACCGATACCGAAAATCCTTCGTCCCAATAGCCCGCGTCGCGGAACAATTCCTCGGCCTTTGCCAGGTCCTGCGCCGCAAAGCGAGGCGCGTTTTCATCGTGGCCGAATATTCCGATTGGAATGTAGTGAGAATTGAATTCGCCGTATCCGGCAAGCGGGCCATTCAGAAAAGCTTCGTAGTCGAACGCGTAGTTAAATGCCTGCCGGACCCTGGGATCATGGAAAAAGTTCGCCGGAATTGTATCCTCGTCCGGCAAAGCCGACTCTGGAATGTTCAGATTGAAGCCAATGTGGAGAGGCTCTAGCAACAGGCCGCCGCTATAGATCGTTACGCCTTCCGCGCCTTCAAGATCGGCAATAAAGGACGGGTCCGTTTCGACCGTATCGAACTCCCCGGCCCTTAGTCCTAAAACCCGAACATCCGGGTCGCCCCCTATTTCGATGCGAACGTCTAGGTTGGCGTTGTCGCCCCAATACGCGTCGAAAACTTCGAGCTGGATATTTTCATTGCGATTCCAGGCCGCGAACTTGTAAGGACCGGTTCCGACCATATTTCCGGCCATAAACGTATTTGGAGAACCAGCCTGGATTCCGCCATTTGCTTCGACGGCATCCTCGCTCACGATCGAGGCGACCATCGATACGACAACAGAGTTCAAAAAACTTGCGCTTGGCTCTTTCAGCGCGACGCGGAATGTATAGTCGTCGACAACATCCGTTGAGTCTATCGCATCGATTAGCGCGCCGGCATTGCCTTCCGGGAGATCCATCGCCATCGCGCGGTCCCACGAATATTTTACGTCATGCGCCGTCAATTCAGAACCGTCGTGAAATATCACGCCGCCTCTGATTGGAAACGTATAGATCATTCCGTCTTCCGAAATGAGGCCGTTGTCGGTGCTCGGCACCTTCGTCGCCAGCGACGGGATTAGCTCGGGCGATGCCGGTCCAATATCAAGCAGCCGGTCGTAAACCTGCAGGATCACTGTCTCCCCGCCCTCGCCGGGCTCAACTTGAGCGGGATCTAGAGTGGTGGGTTCGTCGTCCGCCGCATGGACAAGCAAGCCCGGATTATTGATCTCTTGCGCCAGAGAAGAGGCGGTCATCGAAAGCGCGATGCCCGTCCCCGCAAATAGTCCAGCGATACCGGTACGCCAATTTAATTGTATCATTATGTCCTCATGTTTGTTCCGTTTTCCGTTCCGTTCCGTTCAAAGGCAGGAAGAACGGATTCCCGCCCATCGAAAATCACGAACCGCTCACTTTGTCATTAGTTTGGAGGACATTCAACGGCAACTGCGGCCAAACCAACGAACAAAGGGAAGTTCGAGTTCCGGCTTGCCGGTATCATTCGGACAACGCTCGATATTTCCGGAAAATTGGATTGATTAAAACAATCAACTACTTGGCGCCAGAATTCGAGCGCCAATAGTCCTAATTCCACCAAGATTCATTCGGAGTATCGAAAACAAAATTCGTTCCCCGGGCCTACGCCGCGCGGTTTCACGCAAATCGCAGTTTCTTCCGACAACCGTTATTGGAGCGCCAATTGAGAAAGCCGAATCGGGGCATGTCTCGTACCATCTTTCCGAGTTTGGACTGCATCCTGCAAGATGAAGGAGCCCTTAAATCGCAAAATACTCTTTCGCCGCCCAATACCGACTCAATAGCCCGACAGGCTTGGTTTAGGCTGTTTCGCGCATTGAAAAATTCCCGATCCGCGAAGCCAAATAGTATCCGCAGCCGAATTTGCTTCACTTGGCAGGGCAAACGTTATAAGGACCGGCGAGCGTCTTCGGAGCAATAACAATGGTGGAATCCATCATCGCGCGATGCGAGTCGCAGGGATTGCGACTAACCGATCAGCGGCGCGTCGTCGCCAAGGTGCTGGAAGATTCCGCCGATCACCCTGCCGTAGACGAACTCTATGAACGAGCGGTGAAAATTGATCCGGGAATATCCATCGCGACCGTATACAGGACAGTAAAGCTATTTGAAGAATCGGGAATCCTGAAAAAGCGCGAATTCCAGGATGGCCGGACGCGCTACGAGGACGCGGAACGCGATCATCATGATCATTTGATTGATTTGCACAGTGGCGAAGTCATCGAGTTTTACGACGAAGAAATTGAAAAATTGCAGATGAGAATTGCTAGCAGACTCGGCTTCGTTCTGAAAGGCCACAGGCTGGAGCTTTATGGCGTGAAGGACGACAAACGGTAAATTTGGGAACATTGCCATGAGCAAGATCAGCGGAGTAAGGGCGCGCGAGATTCTCGACAGTCGCGGTTGCCCGACCGTGGAAGTTGAAGTCGTTCTGGAAGACGGGTCGTCAGGACGCGCATCGGTTCCGTCTGGCGCTTCGACGGGCGCCCATGAAGCTATCGAGATTCGCGACGGCGATGCCGATCGTTATTTCGGCAAAGGCGTTCAATCCGCAGTGGCATCCGTCAAGGTAGAAATCGCAAAGGAATTGGTCGGCTTGAATGCTTCCTGCCAAGATGAGGTCGACTACGCCATGATTCGCCTAGACGGCACGCCGAACAAGCGAAAGCTCGGAGCGAACGCCATA
The DNA here is from genome assembly GCA_028823855.1 of Albidovulum sp. GTDB lineage: Bacteria > Pseudomonadota > Alphaproteobacteria > Rhodobacterales > Rhodobacteraceae > JAPPFL01. Next base: position 32,899 of record JAPPFL010000052.1, on the reverse strand, counting down.
TTGGGCGTATCGCTGGCGACCGCCAAAGCCGCGGCGAATCATTTCGGGTTGCCGCTTTACAGATATCTTGGCGGCGCCTCCGCAAAATTGCTGCCGATACCGCTAATGAACATCATTAATGGAGGAAAGCACGCCGACAACCCGATCGACATTCAGGAATTCATGGTCGTTCCGCTTTCGGCGGAGTCGTTCCGGGACGCTCTGAGAATGGGCGCGGAAATATTCAACGCGCTAAAATCTGCGCTATCCGAGGCCGGGCTGTCGACGGCGGTCGGCGACGAAGGCGGATTCGCGCCTGAAATCGAATCGACGCGCGTCGCCATGGATTTTGTCATGAAATCGATCGAGAGTGCCGGATACGGCCCCGGATCCGATGTTTTCCTGGGTTTGGACTGCGCTTCGAGCGAGTACTTCAAAGACGGGCAATACTGCCTGGACGGCGAAGGCAGAGTTTTCACCACGGAAGAAAACGTCGAATACATCGCCAACCTGGTTCGCGACTATCCAATCTACTCCATCGAAGACGGTTGCGCCGAAGACGATTGGGAAGGATGGGCAATGTTGACAAAAGAACTCGGAGAAAAATGTCTGTTGATAGGCGACGACATTTTCGCCACGAATCCAAAGAGGTTCGCCGAGGGAATAAGAAATGAGTCCGCAAATGCCATTCTTGTCAAGCCGAATCAAATTGGCACTGTCTCGGAGACTCTCACGATTTTCGAAATGGCGCGAAAGTCGAATTTCGCCGCCGTCATGTCGCATCGGTCCGGCGAAACCGAGGACACGACGATAGCCGACATGGCTGTGGGTTCGAACTGCGGCTTGATAAAGGCCGGTTCGCTTTCTCGTTCCGACCGCACGGCAAAATACAACCGGCTGCTTCGAATTGAGGAGGACCTCGGCGATGCCGCTGTCTATCCGGGTTCGAATTCGATCTACGGAAATCTAAAGGGCTAGTCGGACGAACCGTTAGTCGAGTTTCCGTCTCGAAGGATAGCTTATGCGCGCACCAATTGCGGGCTCGGAGCAACCGGTTGTTGACGGAGAGCTAATGGGAAGACCCCGCATCACACGTACGGCAAGGTACGCGAATGCCTGAGCTTCAAGGGCATGTGGCGATAATCCGACGGAACTACCGTCCAATAATTCGGTCGGCAACGCCGCCGAAAGCCGTCTCATAACGTCAAGATTTTTTACGCCGCCTCCAGTAACGATTGTTTTTGACGGCAGCGACGGCAGTAATTTAAATCCTTCGGCAACCGACCTAGCGGTGAACTCGGCTAGCGTCGCCGCCGAGTCTTCTAAAGACTGGTGATCAAGCATCGCCAACGCATACAGAAATTGCGCACGGTCCAGAGATTTAGGAGCTTTTGCGGCAAAATACGGAGCTTGCAACAATTTCTCCAGTAGTTCCCTGTTTTCCTTGCCAGAGCTCGAAATCTTTCCGCCGTCGTCGCAGCGAGCACCCGCTTTCGATTGGATTAGTGCGTCAAGCAGGGAATTCGCGGGTCCCGTATCGAACGCGAACAAAGCTCCCCTGCTCTCTGGAGCGGAAGCAGCGGGGTCAACCCACGAAACATTGGCGATGCCGCCTAGGTTTAGGAATGCAACGGGAGAATATTCGCCGAGGAATTTCGCAAGAGCGAAATGAAAGAACGGCGCCAACGGAGCGCCCTGCCCTCCCAACTCCATGTCCCGAGTCCGAAAATCCCAAACCGTTGCGATTCCCGTAGCATCGGCGATCTCTTGCCCGTCTCCGGCCTGGTGCGTCCGGCCATTCTCTGGGTCGTGGGCGAGCGTCTGCCCGTGGAATCCGATGACTGAACCGGTGAAGTTGTCCATCAGCGCTTTCTTATGGGCGGAGACAACGACGCGCTCGGCTTCGAAAACCCGATCATCTCCGGGCCAGCATCCATTGGCATTGGCCAATGTCTTGCGATTCTCCGAATCAAACGGAAAGAATGACGTCTTGCCGAACTTCTCGATTCTCTCTCCGTCAGTCAGCACCGCCGCTACGTCGACCGCATCCATCGACGTTCCGGACATGCATCCGATTGCCCAAATAGACTTGGGGTCATGCAAAATCTCATTCCTCTCGTATAGCGGCCACAGCGTCGGATTCGAGAATTCGGCGGACCCGATTGCCGAAAGCAGTACGTTGGCCCGAATTGCGCCTTGCCGTTCGCCGAAGCCCCGAATGGATGGCGCCTAACGCCTGCGCACACTGCCCGCGGCCTACCTTCTAATTTGGCGCTTGAGCCTTATCGCACAAATTTGAACGAAACTAAATTCGAAGAAGGAGTTGCGCATAAGGATTCGATCGATGCGAATTTCGCCGCCGCGACTCGCGCGTTCAACAATTCGCGTAAATTCAAGCCCTTTGCCGGACCGCCTGCACGCAATAGTTGAATGCCGATAACTTCGTAAAACAGGAGCGAACTGCGGCAGTGATTAACGGCGCAAGGCGATCGCCCATTAAGTATCATGGTACTCCGGCGCTGCGCGATGCAAGTCGAATTTCGATGGCGATCTACATCGGCGAAGCAAGCGATTGGGCGAAATTTTCCTAGTTTCAAGCGATTTTTTCGAAAAGCGCCGGAGCGGCCCTTGCACTGTCATTGAAACAATCCGAAAAGCCTGCATGATCAATGGATCGCTCAGATATCCATTGAGCCGGAAATCATGAGGTGAACTTCGCAGTTCGAGCCGAAGGGGGCTACTTCTCCAAGTCGGCTAGCAACCTCGAATTATTGGTTTCAGTATTTGGTCGCAAATGCTGGCTTTTGGAATTACAGGGAAATTTGACATGGTAAAATTCCGCCCTAGATCCGAGTTTTTGGACATAATGGAGAGCCGTGGATTCTTGTCTGATGTCACGGACTTCCAGCCTCTGGATGCATTGATGCGGCGCGAATGCGTAACTGCATATATTGGTTTCGACGCGACGGCGCCCTCGCTCCACGTTGGTAGCCTAATTCAAATCATGATGCTGCGATGGCTTCAAAAATCGGGACACAGGCCGATAGTGCTTATGGGCGGCGGAACGACCAAGGTCGGGGACCCGTCTTTTCGAAGTAGTGAGCGCCCGTTGCTTGGACCGGATCAGATCGACACGAACATCGAAGGAATTAAGTCCGTATTTTCCAAGTACATAAATTTCGGCGAAAGCGGTACGGGAGCTATTCTCGCCAACAATGCGGAATGGCTCGACGACCTCAACTATCTGGAATTCCTGCGGGAGGTGGGCCGCTACTTTTCCGTAAACAGGATGCTTTCATTCGACTCGGTAAAGTCGCGTCTAGAACGAGAACAATCTCTTTCGTTCCTTGAATTCAACTATATGATCTTGCAGGCATACGATTTTCTTGAGCTAAATCGTCGATACTCCTGCCGCCTCCAAATGGGCGGTTCCGACCAGTGGGGCAATATCGTCAACGGCGTCGATTTGACCAGGCGGATCGAAAATCGCCTGGTTTTCGGGTTAACTTCACCGCTCCTAACGACTTCGGGCGGCGAAAAAATGGGCAAGACCTCCGGGGGTGCCGTTTGGTTAAACCCAAGCATGTACTCGCCTTACGAATTTTGGCAATTCTGGCGCAGCGTCGGCGACGCGGATGTTCACAGATTCCTGCTTTTGTTTACGGAAATTCCGATCGACGAGTGTCGAAGGCTCGGCGCTCTCAAAGGTTCAGAAATTAATGAATCAAAGATTGTTCTTGCCAACTCGGCGACCGAACTCGCGCACGGAAAAGAGGCCGCCCAAGCGGCAGCGGCCACCGCGCATGAGGTATTTGATTTGGGCGGAACTGGCGACGAGCTACCTAAAGTAGAACTCGACCCCGAACACCTCCGAGACGGTAAGCTTCCGGTGGTTCAGGCCTTTGTTCTTGCCGGCCTCTCCGCTTCGGGAAAGGCGGGACGGAGACTAATCGCCGGCGGAGGAGCTCGCATCAACGACAAACAGGTATCCGACCCTGGCCAAATGCTGTCAGCGCAAGAGCTTGCCGGACCTCTCAAACTTTCCGCCGGCAAAAAGCGCCATGCGATCGTATTGCTTCCCGGGAGACTTGGCGCTTCTAAAGAAAGCGGCGGCGTGTCGACGGAGAACTGACAGATATCGCAGACCCAAGATAAGGGCGTTGGGGACAAAATTTTTGGAGCAATTGGAGACGATGCGCATCTATGTGCCGCATCAAGCTCTGGCACTGAAAATTTCGAATCCGGGACTGGGAATTTCGACCGTATTGTCGGCGTGGTCTCGATATTTTAATGCGTTCGCAATTCTGGAATCTAAACTTGTAAGAGCATTTCTGCGCTCCCTAGTCGGTGCTTTCGCGCACTTCGTCCGATTGGAGTTTAATTCAATTCGCCAGCGGCCTTTGCTCTACAAGAGAATATCGGCCTAAAGCGAAGGAAAAGCGTAGCAGAACTCGAAACGATAGTTCTACGCGAGCCTGTTCCAGCCCCACGATTTGCTGGACGCGAAATACCCGATTAAAAAGCACGCGCTCGAAAATTTTGCGGTGCGGAGAAGTAGAATAGGAACTCCATGCGCTATCGCCTCCTGCTCTAGGCCAAGGGAGGGACCGGCCGTAGACCATGCTGCGTACGCGCGTCGCCGCAGAGATACGATGAATCTCAGGGTCGCGCGGCACTCACTCGCAGTGCGTTTCCTGAATGAGATTCGGCAGATTTGCGACTTCGCCGTTTTCCGGGTGGCGACACCACTCCAAATCGCCAAATTGATTGAAGAGGTCATTCCGCTTTGGCACGCTAACGTTTGGAAATGCATGGTTCGAATACTTGCGGTAGCGGAAAGGAAAACTCGATCGTATTTCGCTTAGTGTCATCGTTGGTCAATTCCAGAATCGAGACAGGGCTGGCGACGCGGCTTTTCGACGATGATCTGTGCTTTCGTAGCAATTTGGTTTGGGTCGAATTGGCATCGGGTAATGATCGTACAACCCGCCGCAGTAACGCGAACATTCAACTTCTAAAGAACATTCACGAATCCTTCGTAGACTAGGCCAAAAATTTTTTTTGGCCCGGTTGGACGGCTGCCAAATTTTCTTCGGTAGCGCTCTCCAATCGCCTAACCCGATTGATCTTTGTTTAGGATCGGCAATTGGCGGCCCTAAAATGCGAGTAGACTATGAATCAATGCGCGGAACTATTTTGCGAGCTTCCACTCTCCTTCCGGATAAAACGCATGGAAAGCAAACGCGAACATAACATCATGAGGCAAGTCTTTGCCTGTCGCCATATCGCGTACCCGAATCGTTCCTACATCGCGCCCTCGCGCGACATCGCTCGTATCAAGCGCGGATGACTGGCCCGCCTTCCACGAAAACACAATTCCTTCATCGCTAAGTTCACTTTCTTGGCGGAGTCTTTCCAGAGGCCAGGCAATATTTCCAACCCGAACTACGCGCTCCAAGGGGTGAATTTCGTGTGGCGGTAACTCGCCGAAGTATAGAAACGGTCTTTTGGATGTATCGTAACCCACGTACGGGTTTCGCCCATAGCTGCGAGGATAGTCGGGTTGTGCCATCACAAAACCTTCGGGATTTCTATCCTTGAAATCGGCCCAACTTTCTAGCCAGCCCGGCAAAGTATCGAGAATGTCGCCGGTATGGACACCAACTATTCCTTCGCCCACGACTTGCTGCCACCAACTCTCAGTTTCCCGGTCGTACATCACCATATCTGAATTGCGGAGCTTTCCCGAAACGCCGAAAGATCTTTCCTCGCCTCCCACGCGCCTGTCGAAAAAAATCGCCGAGTTGCAGAGTGGGCAGAAGGTGACCGCGACCGGCGTGTCGCCGATCGTGTCGTTGACGATCTCATGCCACAGAAGATAGCGTAACGGATAGGCTCGCGGTATTTCGCCTTCTAGCTCAAGAGTCATCACGCCTTCGCTAGGGCCTAGAGATTCTTCTTCTGATACCGCGATAAGCTCTGGAAAATCGATTGCAGGAATGCCGTCTTTCGGCGGGCCGCCTGACAAAATCTCGCTGAATTCGACCGAGTGTATCGAAAAATCGGTATTCGGCCACTCATGCTTCCAAGCAGCAGGGTTGGACGCGGCAACGCATGGCGCAACCGCTAAGATCAAGGTCAAGGTAAATGAAGCAGGGCTAAGAGTGGTTTCGCCACGTAGAGCAGATCGAATTAATTTCATCTATTCGTCATCCTTTATCCGTACGCTGGCCATGAAGTCGGGGGCGACAACCGCGCCGTTTCTCGCCGAATCGCCTCTTTTAATAGCGTCGACAACGTCTTGGCCAGACACGACTCTTCCGACGACCGTATATTGGCCGTCGAGAAATGGCGCGTCGTCGAACATAATAAAAAATTGAGAATTGGCGCTGTTCGGGTTTTGGGCACGCGCCATTCCGACTATGCCTCGCACATATGCAATGTCCGAGAATTCCGCCGGAAGGTCGGGATAATCCGAACCGCCCCTTCCCGCCATATGCGGTATTCCCACATCCTTGGCACCGAATTGCACATCGCCCGTTTGAGCCATGAACCCTTCGATGACTCTATGGAAGACGATGTTGTCGTAGTGCCCTTCGCGAGCAAGATTCTTTATCCTTTCCACGTGGAGAGGCGCGACTTCGGGAAATAGTTCTATTTCAACAACGCCGTTCGCTTCTCCTGCGACATGAATAACAAGCGTGTCGCTGTCGGCTGCGGCATATCCGGAGCTAATCGCCGCAATTGATGCGGCGGCCAATAGTTTCTTCATTCTATTTTCTTTCCCTTAATCTCGGCAAGTTTTGATTCCCCGAACGACACTTAAACTAGAGACTGTTCGAGTGTCCAAGAAGATTTTCAAAACGCAAATCAACTTGTTGTAACTTGCATAGCAGATCTCTTAGCGTCCGTTGATTCAAGTTCTCCCCAAATGATCACGAGACATCTTCGAAATCGGCGGGCTTACCGCAAATTGCACGAAATAATTCGCCGGTGAAATTCTAACCAAACACCTCAGCCTAGTATTGCCAACACTCATCGCCAATTCTCCGAAAGTAAATTTATCAAATCCGCAACATCGTATTACCGAATTGGTAGGATAAGGATTGACGGGAATTTATAGCGACGCAACTCGGCGAGGTTTGGCGCCCAAGATGTTCTTCGAACAGAACTCGATGCAAAACTGGGCCTGTCGTCACTGGAGATTCCGACTCAATCGCAACTATTTGAACTGCGAAAAATGCGTTGAACCAGTTCCGGCTTGAATGATGGGGAAATTCAATCGAAGGGTTCAATCTCGTAATTTGAGGAATCCGGCAACTAGCTTTGCGAAAGCGATTACGATGAAGACGCGCAGCAAGTGATGGGAAACGACGTAGGCCACATCTGTACCCGCTATCAGGGCGATCATTGCCATCTCCGCCTGTCCGCCAGGCAGGAACGCAAGCAACACGTCAATGTACTCGGCATCAAGAAAATCTCTGATTGCAAGAATGAGCGCAAAGCATGTCAAAAGTGCGAGAACGCAGTATCCAAGACCCGCGACGACAATGCTTCGCAGTTCTCTCGGCGAAATGCCGGAATAGCGCACGCCTAACCCTAGCCCGATAAAGAACTGGGCAACGAGCATCATTTCGAACGGCGGGCGCGAATTTACGATACCTGAAAGCGAAAGAATCGCCGTTAGTATCATCGGACCAATAATCGACGATCCGGGTATTCGCATCGCGAGCGCGATTCGCCAGCCGACGACGCCTGAAATTATCATGATAGCGATTTCGTGCCAGGGAAGAGAAGCTGCCGGCGCACCGGGAGGACGGTCCAAATTTAAACCGAAATAATGCGTTGCGACAATTGGAACAAATGCGAATACCATCACTAATCTTGTGGCATGCACCAGCGAAACGGCTCGAACATTGACTCCTTCGTCTTCGCCGAAAAGAACCATCTCCTGCATTCCGCCGGGCATCGCGGAATAGTAGGAGGTCTTCTGGTCGAATCCGACAATTCTGCGAAAATACGGGTAGCCGACGCAGCCCATTGCAATGACGAAAAGCGGAACAAAAAATAAGGAAATCATGATTTCGGGAACTCGCCCCACGAGCTCGGGCGTAATGGAGGCGCCGAAGGCGACTCCTAGAATCGTGCGCATGAGGATACCCAAATTCCTGTCGCTAGCCATGGGGATGCCCGCCAGCGACGCTACGAGGCAGGCCGCCATTGGCCCCAAGAGCATGGGAAGAGGAAACTCGACGTAGGAGAATACCGCTGCTCCAAGGCCCGCGCACATGACCGCGAAAGCAAATTTCCTGTCGAATATCGTCGATTTAAATCGCATTGCACTAGCTCTCGCGCCCGCAATCATGCGGCAACGGAGGCCCGTTTGAAATTTTCAGTCGGGAATTGCCAATTGGCTCGAAATTCTGACCAAAAAACCGTTCCCCGTTAATCAAATTTGCTGAATGGCATTCGAGCCAGGACCGGGACCTTTTGCAATTTTTCAATCGAAACCAGATGGCGCTCCTAGTCCCGCAATTGAACATTCTCGGAACCAAAAAAGACAACCTATCATGCGCGAATGGGAAAACGCTATACCGTAGTCTTGGAAAGTTACGAAATACTAGAGCAAAGTGTTGAATCGCTTGCCCGCATTGCCAGACGCATTGAATTTGTAGCTGGACTCGGAACGGCATGAGAGAAGAGACGGGCTTTTAATTCGCTGTGGAGGCGATGACAGCCGCTACGGCCTATGGACGTTCTTCAACGAAGGTGCGCATCGTGCGCCGGAAAGTACACTAGGCTTGTTCGGCTTTATCCGGCACGTATTCGGATGCGCAGCTTGCCATAGCATTCACTGCCGGCCAATCGGAGTTTACATCCTTGGGAATTTGGCCTCGAGAGCGGCTTGAATTCGTTCAGGTACGAAATTGGAAATATCTCCGCCAAGCCTAGCGATCTCCTTGACTAGGCGCGAAGCGATCGCTTGGCTCTTGGCGTCGGCCATTAGAAATACGGTTTCAATACTGGAATCCATAGCCCTATTCATGCCGACCATTTGGAATTCGTATTCAAAATCCGAAACCGCTCTCAATCCTCGAATAATTACGGAGGCGCCGACATCCCTGGCGCAGTCGATTAGCAAACCGTCGAACGGTCTGGCGAAAATTTCGACGCCCGTCTGCGCCACGAGTCCCTCGACTTCTTCTTCAATCATCGAGACTCTTTCCGAAAGTGTAAACAACGGGTTCTTGTCAGCGTTGACGGCTACGCCAATGACCAGCCGGTCCACAAGGGCGCATGCCCGTTTAAATACATCTGTATGGCCCAAGGTTACGGGATCGAAAGTACCGGGGTACAGCCCAATGCGCATTGCCACATCCTACCGTCGCGGCGCCGCAAAACCAGCTTGGGCCGCCTGACAAATCCTTAATCGTTCCCGCCTGCCTTTTCACGGGCCGAGCGGGCCGTCGCCGTTCAATGACCCATGATCATGCCTTCAAGGGCCTGCTTCTCCATGTCTAATTCAGAAAGCCTTGCCTTGACAACATCGCCGATCGAAATAAGGCCGATCATTTCGCCGTTGCAAAGGACCGGCATATGCCGAAAGCGTCCATTTGTCATTTTTGTTAATACTTGGTCAGCCGTTTCTTCTTCCGCGCAACATATGACATTTGAACTCATGATTGTTTTGACGCTGTCGTTCAAGAGCCCTGTACCGCGAATTCCGATCTCCCGTACGATATCCCTTTCGGAAATTACTCCGGCCGCGTCTTTTCCGGTTTCGGATACCACAAGCGCTCCAATTCTCTTTTTCGAAAGGATAGAGATGGCTTCCGAAATCGAAAGGTCCGGCCGGATAGTTGCAACGGATTGGTCAGCCTTGGACTGGAGTATCTGCTTGACTAGCATCGGAGTCTACCTCGCTTAATTCGCATTTACGATCGCAAAAAACCGGAGCCTGCCTTACGGCAGAAGCACAATACAACAAATCGCTTGAAATTAATACTATCCATCCTACGGTTTTTTCGTTTCGATCACGGTATAGGTTCCCAATTCATCGGCTGCTTGCCGACATTCTTTCCTTAACCTGCAAGTTGATCGCAAAATTAGCGGCGACGTAGCAGTTCGCAACTCTAAGGGCGATCATCCTGTCCTCGCGACCGGTTTCGTAAATCTCATAAAATCGCGGAATATCCGTTTTTTCCGCTTTTTGATTCTGTGCGAGACAAGTATCATATTCTCAGCAATAGTACAGGACGGAATTTTGCAATGAACGAGCTAGAGCACTTCATCAACGGAAAACGCGTATCAGGTCAATCGGGCAGATTTGGCGATGTTTACAATCCGGCGACAGGAGAAATTCAGGCGAGGGTGCCGTTCGCATCGGCAGATGAAGTCGACGTCGCTGTTCAAGGAGCTCTCGCGGCGCAGACGGCGTGGGCGGCGGTCAATCCCCAACGACGCGCGCGCGTCATGCTTGAGTTCGTGCGCTTGCTCCAACGAGACTTGGACAAGCTTGCAACTGCTATTTCAAGCGAGCACGGAAAAACTCTGCCAGATGCCCGTGGCGATGTGCAGCGAGGCTTGGAAGTCGTCGAGTTCTGCATAGGTGCGCCGCATCTGCTGAAGGGAGAATACACCGATAGCGCAGGTCCGGGGATCGACATGTATTCGATGCGCCAACCGGTCGGCGTCGCGGCCGGAATTACGCCGTTCAATTTTCCGGCGATGATTCCGATGTGGAAATTCGCGCCTGCGCTCACTTGCGGCAACGCTTTTATTCTCAAGCCGTCCGAACGTGACCCGTCCTGCCCGCTCATGTTAGCGGAACTGTTGCTCGAAGCCGGATTGCCCGAAGGCCTTCTTCAAGTCGTGAACGGCGATAAGGTCACCGTCGACGCGATTCTTGACCATCGGGCGATTTCAGCCGTCGGATTCGTCGGCTCGACGCCGATCGCCGAATATATCTACTCTCGGGGATGTGCTAACGGCAAGCGCGTGGCCTGTTTCGGCGGAGCCAAGAATCACATGGTGGTCATGCCGGATGCGGACCTCGACCAGGCCGTTGATGCGCTCGTCGGATCCGGCTACGGCGCGGCCGGAGAAAGGTGCATGGCTGTTTCTGTGGCGGTTCCGGTCGGCGAAAAAACTGCGGACGCGTTGGTCGGAAAACTTGCGCCAAAAGTCGAAAACCTGCGTGTCGGGCCATATACGGCGGGAGAAGACATGGACTATGGCCCGCTGGTCACTGGCGACGCGAGAGACCGCGTGTTGTCTTTAGTAAGTTCCGGGCTCGACGATGGCGCGCAACTCGTAGTTGACGGGCGCGAATTTAGCCTCCAAGGCTACGAAGGCGGATTTTTCGTGGGCCCCCACCTTTTCGACCGGGTTACGCGCGACATGGAAATCTACCAGAAGGAAATCTTCGGTCCGGTCCTTTCGACTGTTAGGGCCGCGTCCTATGAAGAAGCACTTGGATTAGCCATGGACCATGAATACGGCAACGGCGCAGCAATTTTCACCAGAGACGGGGATACAGCGCGAGATTTCGCCAACCGAGTCAATATCGGAATGGTCGGCATCAATGTACCTATTCCCGTGCCTTTGGCATACTATACGTTCGGCGGCTGGAAAAGGTCCATTTTTGGAGACCTTAACCAGCACGGGCCGGACGCCTTCCGATTCTACACGAAAACAAAGACCGTAACCTCGCGTTGGCCGTCGGGAATAAAGGAAGGCGCGATTTTGAATTTCTCGGCAATGGAATAGGTCGTTCGGGGCAAGCGCGGATTCCGCGACCGGGCGCGGCTGGATTTTCCGAGAGAATAATGGATTTTTCGCTGAGCGACGAGCAGGTAGCCATTTTCGACATGGCTCGGGAATTCGGCCGCGAGAAGATCGCGCCCCACGCTGCGGAATGGGAGCGCGCAGGCACTATACCCAAGGAGATTTGGCCGGAAGTCGGCGAGCTAGGACTTGGCGGGATTTGCGTATCCGAGGCGTCGGGAGGATCGGGCCTTTCCAGGCTAGAATCGGCTCTTGTTTTCGAAGCCTTGTCAATGTCGTGCCCATCGGTAGCCGCGTTCTTGTCGATTCACAACATGTGCGCCTGGATGATCGATTCATTCGGGTCCGACGACCTCAAGGCAAAATACTTGGCGCACATTCTCTCAATGGAGATGGTTTTTTCGTACTGCCTGACGGAACCGGGATCTGGATCCGACGCATCCGCTCTTAAGACGAGCGCCAAGCGCACCAACGAGGGATGGGTGTTGAACGGTACTAAGTCCTTTATCTCAGGCGGCGGATATTCGGACGGATACTTGGTAATGTGTCGCACCGGCGGCGAAGGCCCGCCCGGCATATCCGCGCTGATCGTCGAAGATGATACACCAAATCTAGACTTTGGTGCGCTGGAGGATAAAATGGGATGGCGCGCCCAGCCAACAAGGCAGGTCATATTCGAAGACTGCCCAGTTCCGGCTACAAATCTTCTAGGCGTTGAGGGCAAGGGCTTCAACTACGCAATGTCGGGCCTCGACAGCGGTCGACTCAACATTGCGGCGTGCTCCATCGGCGGCGCACGCCATGCGCTTGAAAAGACTGTCGCGTACATGTCGGAACGCCGGGCATTCGGGCGCGCGCTCAATGAATTTCAAGCGCTGCGGTTTCGGCTAGCCGACATGGAAACGGAATTGCACGCCGCGACGGCAATCCTGCAGCAAGCCGCGTGGCATTTCGACGCAGGTTCTCCCGACGCAACAAAGCGTTGCGCCATGGCAAAGAAATTCGCGACCGACGCCGGCTTCAAAGTCGCAAATGAATGCCTTCAATTGCACGGCGGCTACGGTTACCTGGCTGACTACGGTATCGAAAAAATTGTACGAGATCTTAGGGTGCACCAGATTCTCGAAGGTACGAACGAGATAATGCGGCTCATAATTGCACGCGAAATGCTGCCGCCTGCTTGATCATGCCGGAAATATTCATTCGACGCGACGGATTCGCCGGCCGTGTGACCTTGAACAGGCCGGAGGCGCTCAATGCGCTGACGTACGAAATGTGCCTTGCGATCGAAAAGGCGTTCGACGCATGGCGAGAGGATCCGGAAGTGCGCCTGGCGATAATCGAAGGCGAAGGCGAACGCGCTTTCTGTTCGGGTGGCGATATCGCGGAAATGTACAGAACCGGCACGGCCGGCGACTATGAATACGGCCGCAGATTCTGGAGTGATGAATACCGTTTGAACGCGAAGATCTCGGAGTGGCCCAAGCCGGTGGTCAGCTTTCTCCACGGCTATACAATGGGCGGCGGCGTCGGCGTGGGATGCCATGGAACGCATCGTATCGTTTGCGAAAACAGCCGCATCGCCATGCCCGAGTGCGGCATCGGCCTAGTTCCCGACGTTGGCGGATCGCTGATCCTAGCGAGAGCGCCGGGGCGGCTTGGAGAGTATCTGGCGTCGACGGCGGCGCATATGGGACCGGCCGACGCGCTCTTGGCTGGATTCGCGGACGTTTTCGTGCCGAGGGAGAATTGGCTCGGCATTAAACGAAATTTGACCGAAAGCGGCGACACCGGACGGATCGCCCAATTCGCCGCCCATGCGCCGCCGGGCAGATTGGACAAAGTCCGCGAGTGCGTCGATGACATTTTCGCAAAGAAGGATATTGGCGAAATCGTCGAAGCGCTAAAATATCGCAGTACTGAGACTTGCGCTAGAATTTTGGAGTCCATTCGGCGCAATTCGCCGCTGTCGGTCGCCGTTGCGGTCGCTCTCGTTCGATTGCAGCGTTCGTCTTCGACTTTGCGTGAAGCACTTCGATTGGAATACAGGTTTACTTCTCGAGCCGCCGAGCACGGCGATTTTCTTGAAGGGATCCGGGCGAAGATCATAGACAAGGATGGTACGCCGAAATGGCGTCACCGGGCGGCGGAAGAAGTTCCGGCCGAAGACGTCGCTCGCATGCTCGCTCCGCTATCGGATAGTTCTCTAGAGTTGGAGTTCGAAAGATGAAAGTTGGATTCATAGGACTGGGCAACATGGGCGAACCCATGGCTCGCAACCTGGCCGCGGCAAATATAGATATAGCTGGATACGACATCGTCCGCGCATGTCCGGAAGGCGTCAAATCGGCGTCGTCGGCCGTAGACGCCGCCGCAAATCGCGATGTCGTGATCACAATGCTGCCTGATGGCGAGGCCGTGAAGTCCGTCGCCGTCGAAATCCTGCCGGCAATGAAGTCCGGCGCTATTCTACTTGACTGTTCGACCGTTGATATAGACAGCGCTCTCGAAGTCTACGTTTCCGCTAAAACGGCAAATCTCCGATTCGTGGATGCGCCCGTTTCCGGCGGCGTCGGCGGCGCGGTGGCGGGCTCGCTAACTTTCATGGCCGGCGGCGCGGAAGACGACTTCAAAAACCTAGAGCCGCTCTTCGACATCATGGGCAGCAAGGCCGTTCACTGCGGTGAAGCCGGTACCGGACAGATTGCCAAAATCTGCAATAATATGATTCTCGGCGCGACGATGATCGTGACGTGCGAAGCATTTGCTCTTGCGGATCGGCTAGGATTGTCACGCGAGCGCATGTTCGAGGTTGTATCGACATCTTCGGGATATAGCTGGAGCATGAATGCCTACTGCCCCGTCCCGTCCGTTGGACCGACCTCGCCGGCCGACAACGGCTACCGGCCAGGATTTGCCGCCGATTTGATGCTGAAGGATCTTCGACTAGCGCAAATCGCCGCGGCTTCGGCGAGCGCTGACACGCCGGTCGGACGACTCGCTAACGATATCTATGAATCGTTTGTTGAAAATGAAGGCGGATCGGGCAAAGATTTCTCCGCCATATTTCTGAAATTCGCAGAAAAGCTGTAGGCGGGCGCGCCGTTCCGCCAAGCCTTAATTGGAGAATTAGGCGGCGGCCTGCCGATCTACCAGGCAGGCGGCAAGAAATCGCCCGGTGTGGCTTTCCGGAGACGACGCAATGTCTTCGGGCGTACCTGCGGCGACAATGTTTCCGCCGAGGTCGCCACCTTCAGGGCCGACGTCAATGATCCAGTCTGCCGTTTTTACGACATCCAGATTGTGCTCGATGACGATTACAGTGTTCCCCTGGTCGACAAGCTCGTGCAATACTTCCAGCAATTTCTTGACGTCGTCGAAGTGCAGGCCCGTCGTCGGCTCGTCCAATATGTACATCGTGCGGCCGGTCGATTTTCTCGAGAGCTCCTTGGACAATTTCACGCGCTGAGCCTCGCCTCCCGACAAGGTTGTCGCCTGCTGGCCTACTTTGATGTAGCCTAGGCCGACACGCTTTAGCGCACTCAATTTCCCGTGGATTGCCGGGATCGCCTCGAAAAACCTCGATGCGTCCTCCACTGTCATGTCAAGAATGTCGGCTATCGATTTGCCCTTGAACTTAATTTCCAAAGTTTCGTCGTTGTAACGCTTCCCGCCGCAGTTTTCGCATTTCACGTAGACATCCGGCAGAAAGTGCATTTCAATCTTGATTAGACCGTCGCCTTTGCACGCTTCGCATCTTCCGCCCCTGACATTGAACGAGAAGCGGCCCGGCTTGTATCCGAGCATTTTGGAATCCGGCAATTCGGCGTACCAGTCCCTAATCGGAGCGAACGCCCCGGTATATGTGGCCGGATTCGATCGCGGCGTGCGTCCAATGGGGCGCTGGTCGATCTGGATGATTTTGTCTATATGGCTCAGCCCTTCGATCCGCGCGCATTTGGCGGGCGAATGCCGCGCCGCGTGAATCTCCGCATGCGCAATCTTGTACAGCGTTTCGATCGTCAGGGTCGACTTTCCGCTTCCCGAAACGCCGGTGACGCAAATGAACTTGCCAAGCGGAAATTCCACGTCGATTTTTTTCAAGTTGTTTCCGCAGGCCCCAATGACATTTACGGAAACCCCTTTTCCGTTGCGACGATTTTCCGGAACGGCAATAATTAGCTTGCCCTTCAGGTACTGGCCGGTGATCGAGGCAGGGTTTGCCGCAATCGCTCCAGGTGGGCCGCTCGCGACGATCTCTCCGCCGTGAGTGCCTGCGCCCGGCCCCATATCGAGAACGAAGTCCGCTTCCCTGATAGTTTCTTCGTCGTGCTCAACCACGATTACTGAATTGCCCTGGTCTCTAAGGCCTGCGAGAGTATCGAGCAGCCGTCTATTGTCCCGTTGGTGGAGGCCGATCGAAGGCTCGTCGAGAACGTAGAGAACGCCGGTCAAACCGGAGCCGATCTGGCTAGCCAAGCGAATTCGCTGGCTTTCGCCTCCGGAAAGAGTTCCCGAAGCACGCGAGAGCGTCAGGTATTCGAGCCCGACATTCACGAGAAACTGGAGTCTTTCACGAATTTCCTTGAGTATCGTCTCAGCGATCTTGTTGTTTTGCGAACTTAGATGTTCCGGCACTTCGCTTGCCCAAGACAATGCCTTAGATATCGAAAGATCTGTGACTTCCGAAATGTGACTTCCGCCGATCTTGACCGCCAGCGCCTCCGGCTTTAGCCGAAATCCATCGCACTCTTCGCATGGCCGAAAGTTCATGAATTTCTCGAATTCCTGCCGCATATAGTCCGAGGAAGTTTCCCGATACCGCCGCTGCAAATTGGGAATGACTCCTTCGAATTGCCTTTCGACCTTGTATTCGCGTCCGCTATCGGAATAGCGGAATTGGATGGATTCTCTATTCGAGCCATAGAGTATAACGTTTTGTATTTGCGGACTTTGTTGGCACCACGGAGTGTAGAGCGAAAATTTGTAGTGCTTCTCAAGAGACCGCAAAGTGGACATGAGGTACGGCGAAGCTGAATTCACACCCCATGGCGCAATGGCGTTAAAGAGCGGCATCGACTTGTCCGGCACTATGCGTTCGGGGTCGAAGAACATCTCTCGCCCTAGACCGTCGCAGTCGGGACAGGCACCGAAGGGCGCATTGAAAGAAAATAATCTCGGTTCGATTTCGGGAATCGTGAATCCCGACTCGGGACACGAAAAGTTCTCTGAAAAGACAACGCGTTCGGAATCGCCTTCATCCGGAACGGTTTCAAAAAAAGCAATCCCCGAGGCCAGATCAAGCGCGGTTCTCAGTGAATCCGCATATCTTTGCCCGCCGCCTCGGTCGACAACGATCCGATCTACCACAAGTTCGATATTATGCCGAAATTTCTTGTCGAGGACAGGCGGGGAGTCTAGATCGTGGACCTCGCCGTCCACGCGGATTCTTTGAAATCCTTTTTTCCTCAATTCCTGCATTTCCTTTTTGTACTCGCCCTTCCGGTCCCGGACGATCGGAGCGAGCAGCAAGGCTCTGGTGCCTGGCTCAAAAGTGAAAATCTGGCGAACCATGTCGGAAACCTGCTGCGCAGTGATCGGAAGCCCGGTTGCGGGTGAAATTGGCGTGCCGACCCTAGCGAACAAGAGGCGCAAGTAATCATAAATCTCGGTAACCGTTCCGACTGTCGAACGCGGATTCTTCGATGTCGACTTCTGCTCGATCGAGATTGCCGGGGACAAACCCATAATCTGATCGACGTCCGGCTTCTCCATCATGTTCAAGAACTGACGAGCGTATGCCGAGAGGCTTTCCACGTATCGCCGCTGACCTTCCGCATATATCGTATCCAAAGCGAGTGACGATTTTCCCGATCCGCTCAATCCAGTCACAACAACGAGCTTGTTTCGCGGAATATCTACGTCCACCGACTTCAAGTTGTGCTCGCGGGCGCCTCTTACTCTTATTTCCTTTAGTTCCGCCATTGTATCTCCGACGAGCCAACATTGGCGCCTACCGGACCAATCGCATGGAACCGCTGGCGCGCAGGAATAGTCTTTTGCGAAAAACCGCCTAGCTCTGCTATGCGCCTTTGCCACGACTTTGCAACGCAAATTTGGCGCGATTCCCGGGTAAAAGGGTACAATTATTCGAATTGAAAGCGATCGCAAGCCAATTCGCTGGAGCGCGCGAAAATGCCGGGAATTTGAGCCAAAGCTTTTGAAAAGATCCAACGCATGCCGCGCAACTGCCCGTCGCATCCCACCGGTTTTCCGGCGCCAAATTCCTTTGGTTGGGAGCGCCTGCCAAGCATTCCTGCGCAGCCGATTTTTTTTTGGCTGGCAATTGAAAATTTGCCGACCGATGGACATTGAGACAAGGAGCAATCGATCTTCATTGCCGAGTTGCGCGGAAAGCGGTACAGTTCGCCCGAATCCGATTTCGGAAACGGGTTCCGGGTTTTGAAGGAGGCCGCAATGGCGTCGGTAAACAAAGTGATTCTCGTCGGAAATTTGGGTAGGGATCCGGAAGTCCGGACTTTTTCCAGCGGAGGTAAAGTTTGCAATTTGTCGGTTGCTACGACCAACAGGTGGAAGGACCGAGAATCGGGCGAAAATCGCGAACGCACCGAATGGCATCGGGTTTCGATTTTAAGCGAGCCTCTGGTGCGCGTTGCCGAAAACTACCTTCGCAAGGGACGCCAAGTCTATTTGGAAGGCCAACTTGAAACTAGGAAATGGACCGATCAGACGGGTAACGAGCGATATACCACGGAAGTTGTGCTTAGGCCGTTCCGGAGCGAATTGCAATTGCTGGGAAGCCGCGACGACGCGTCATATTCGGAAAGGCCGCCGAGCGACCGCAATGGCGGACATAGGTCTTCGCAGATTGACGACGTTCCGGACGAAAACGACCTCGACGACAACATCCCATTCTAAGTTCGGCAAAAGCCAAATGCTTGCCGAAGCTACGGATTCTAAATTTTGCTAGCTTGTGAAATATTTGCCGCTGGACATCGGTAGATTTGGCCGCTCGGGACCATTTAGCGCAAAAAAAGTCGCGAGTTTTGATTTTCCAGAGAAAATTCACGCAGGGTTCGCCGGAGGGTTGAATAAACAGTTTCGCCTCCTACGGGAATCGCGCTTACGCTCGGACCGATGCGTCGGTCAGAACCGTTCCTGCGATAGTGCCTCGGCGAACACGTCGCAAAGCAGATCTGCTTCTATCCGTCCGAAGCACAACGGCGGCTTGATTTTCAGAACATTTTCGTGTGGACCGTCGGTCGAAACTAGAACTCCATTCGCGCGCATGGCATTCGAAACTCGCGATGCCGCGTCGCCAGCGGGCAAAAAACTGCGCCGATTTTCAACTAATTCTATCCCAAGGAATAGTCCCATCCCTCGAACATCGCCGATGATCTCGAATTTCTTTGCAAGTGCTCTAAGCCCTTGCTTCAGATAGCGGCCGGTTCCCAGCGCGTTCTCGAGCAGGTTTTCTTTCTCCAGCGCGGCTAAAACTGACAGTCCTGCGGCAGCCGAAACCTGATTGCCGCCGAAAGAGTTAAAGTACTCCATACCATTTGCGAACGACGCCGAGATTTCCGGCGTCGTCGCCACGCCTGCGAGCGGAAAGCCATTGCCGGCAGGTTTCCCGAATGTCAGTATATCGGGAACGGCATCTTGATACTCGAACCCCCAGAAACATTCGCCCAAGCGTCCGAATCCGCACTGAACCTCGTCGGCGATGCAGAGGCCTCCGTCGTCGCGCACGTATTCAAATGCCGATTTCAGGAAATTTTGGGGGTAGAAAATTTGCCCGGCTACGCCTGCAACCGATTCGGCGAAGAACGCCGCAGGCCCCATTCCAGACTTCTTGCGTAGGCGAGCAATGCATTCTGCGACAGATCGAGAACTCGCGGCGCCAGCGTCCTTTTCTGCGCAATTGGATCCGCCGCCGGTCCGATTGGGAATTTCGGCGACTTCCACATGCGCCGGCTCGGCAAATCCGCCTCTCCGCTTAAATTTGTAGGGGCTGATCTCGACTAGGCTCGTTGTATTGCCATGATATGCCCAATCTAGAACAATTATGCCGCGGCGCATCGTGTGAGAGCGAGCGATCCTCAATGCCAACTCGTTGGCTTCCGAACCGGTGCAAACGAGATAGATAACTGAAAGCGGCGCCGGTAGCTCGCCGGCCAATCTCTCAGCGTAGTCAAGGCGCGTCTCGCTCAAGTACCTGGTGTTTGAGTTCAAGAGTCGCGCTTGCTCGGCAACGGCTTTCGCTACGTCGGGATGGCTATGTCCGACATGCGCCACATTGTTGACGCAATCGAGATATCGCCTCCCTTCCGAATCTACGAGGTACGTTCCATTCCCGGAAACGATGTGCAGGCAATCGTCGTACGCCAGGCTAAGCGAAGGGCCAAGGACCCTTCGGCGCCGGCCCAGCAGCGCTTCCTTGCTTCTAGAATCGCAGTACGCCTTGCCAATGCCTGTCTTCAAAATCGGCCTTGGGTCCAAGCGAGTTTTTGCCAGCGCGGCGCGTAGGACCGGATCGCACGTAACCATGCCGAGGACTTGGAACACGGTGCTCGAGCAACGCAGCCTGCATATGCCGAAATTATACCCGGTTTCCGACGCGACCCGTCCTATGACGTCGCCGGCATTGACCCGGTCGCCGCTGGAAAATTCGCTACAGGAATTATTCCACGGAAACTCGTAGCTCGTATAAAACAGCGAATTGCCTCGATCGGCCGAATGTTGAATCGCTATCCTCTGGGCCGCTTTTCCGCTCGCCTCTTCCTTGCCCGCTTGAACGACTTCGCCTTCGAACAAAGCTCTAACGGCGCTTCCGACTGGCAAAAATATGTCGAGCCAGCCGGTGTGAGGCGACATCTCCGATATTTTGTCGGGCGGCAACCCGAAACCGATCTCGGCATTGAATTCCGAAACCAGTTCGCCGATTTCATTCCAATCGTACGCTCCCGATAGATCAGAACGCTTCGCCGCGCTGACAACGAACCGCCTCGCCGACCCGACATCGAATCCGGACAAGCTGGCAGGCGTGCTACCGCCCGATTCCAGCCAATTCAAAATCTCGCTATGGTGTCCGGCCGGAGAAAACCCCGCAGCATCTCTGAACGCCATTTCCGCCAGCCCTTCGTCCACCGTAGCCAGCCTTGTTAGCAGAGCCTCGGCCGGCGCTTGCGATATTCGTAGATAGCTATTGTCGGGAAACAGCCTGGCGCGCCGGGACGAAATGCAAACGCTCATAATTAGTCGAAGCCGCATTAAGTCGAATAATACTTCGATCTCCTGCTCAACCAGCGGAAATTCGCTTGCATAACCGGCGACTATTTCGCTTGCGGTTCCCCAAAGATCCTTCGCATTCAACAAGATATATGCCATCGCTACTGCCAACTCGTTTATTTGGCGACCAAAAACCATGTCGCCAAAATCGAAGATTCCCGCGATTTCCGAATTGTTCGAATCGGATAGCACGACGTTGTTGTCGTTCGCGTCTTGGTGAATAGTAGCCATGCGAAGCCTAGGCAGTCGCCCGGCCAGGAAAGAATCGTAGCGCAATAGACCGTAACGACAGTTAATCCTGGCATTGTCGTTTTCGATGTCGTCGACGAATTCGCTGACCCTGGTAACGGAGTCCAAATTCCAGAGAAAATCGCTCCTGTGACAAGCGGGATGTCCGAATCCTTGCATCGCTCTGGAGAATTTTCCTAGAAATGAACCGAGGCTTCGCGCTAGTTTCGGAGTGGCGGGAACAGACCCGACGAGCGGTCCGTGCAGAAAGGTCACGACTCGAACAAGAAACTCGTCGCGACCTCGTCTAACTTTTACGATGTCCGCTCCGTCCCTCGCCGATACAATTCGCGGAACCCGGATCGCCGGCGCAACTTGCTCCAAATGGTGCAGGACTGCGCACTGCATTGCCAATACTCCGGAATTCTCGCCGGCATTGGCAATCTTTAAAACGTACGTGCCTGAATCCGCTTCTATTTTGGCGTTTTGGTCGCGTTCGCTGTCGAGTGGCGTGATTTTAACGCCGCCGATTCCGAAATGGCGCGCGGCGATCGCTCGCAGTTCTTCGACCTGAAAGTTCGGCGGGGACCGGTCGAAAATTGACTTGGCTGTCAATGGCTACGCGCCTGCATGGCAATTTGCCGGAAATATTCACCGCTACTTTTGAGCATTCGAGCGCAGTCGTTTCCAAAATCTACGCGCACCAGTCCGAACCGCGCACTATAGCCTAATGTCCATTCGAAGTTGTCAAGTAGCGTCCATGCGAAATAGCCCTTGAGATTCACGCCCCGAGATTGAGCTTCCAATGACTGTTCAAGATGCTCGATAATGTACTCCGCGCGGTCCAAATCGATAATTCGACCGTCAGATTCGAAACGGTCTTCGAAAGCGGCTCCGTTCTCGGTAATGTAGAGGGCGTTGGGCCGATATTCGCGATCCACCCGGCGAAGTATGTCGCTTATCGATTGCGGCCAAATTTCCCAACCCATCGCGGTTACCCTGCCCTCGGGCGATGCGCGTCGGATGTTAAGCGGCGGAAAATCCGAGCCTTCTCCGATAATCGACCGCCTGTAGCAATTTATGCCCAGAAAATCCAGGGGCGCGGAAATCCTGGCCATGTCTCCTTCACGGACGGGCGGCCCGTCGGATGCGAAAAGCTCGAGCATGTCGGAGGGATAGCGCGAATTGAAAATTGCTTCTAGGAACCAGCGATTCTGGCAGCCATCGAATCGCTTCGCGGCCGCGAAGTCCGCCTTAACGTCGCTTGCCGGCGACACGCAATTCAGATCTAGAACGATGCCGACTTCCGCGCGAGAGTTGTTCGACTTAACCGCCTCCACGGCCTTCCCGTGCCCAAGAAGAGCGTGATGAATGGCGGCCAACGCGGATTTAGCGCCTCCGTCGATTCCGGGAGCCTCGGTGCCAAAGCCATAGCCCCACCAGCCGAATGTCCAAGGCTCGTTGATTGTGGACCAATGCGCGACGTCGCCTAACTTTCGCGATACGGAATAGGCGTAGTCGGCAAAGTCGTCGGCTACGCCGCGTCGAAGCCACCCTCCTCCCTGCTCCTGCAGCGATTGAGGCAAATCCCAGTGATACAACGTAGCAAAGGGCTCAATCCCGCTTCGCAGCAATTTGTCGACGAGCCGCTGATAGAATTCAATTCCCCTGCAATTGACCGCTCCGCGGCCGTCCGGAAAAATTCTTGGCCACGATATCGAAAACCGATAGGCGTTGATGCCGAGCTGGGCCATGATTTCGATGTCTGTTTCAAACAGGTTGTAGTGATCGCAGGCGACTCGGGCAGTGTCGCCGCCCTTAATTCGGCCTCTTTGCGACGAGAATCTGTCCCAAATGCTTTCTCCGCGACCGTCATCGGCGACCGCGCCTTCAATCTGATAGGCGGCCGTTGCTGTTCCGATCAAAAAACCCGCCGGCAGTTGGATGCAATTCGCGCGTTTCGCCAATCCCTCGGCCAAGCCTGGATGACTCTCTGACATCGACTAACTTTCAGGGCTGTTGGGTTTTTCGATAACCGTTGACATCGAATCGCCTCTAAATCCGTTGCCTATTTCTATCGCTTCGCCGTTCGATCGACTTGAGCAGACTGGCCGCGGCAAGAGTGAGGAACACGTACAGTATCGCCGCGGAATTAAACGGGGCGAAGGGCAGAAAGCTCGCCGCTTGGAATTCCCGCATGCGCTGCGTGATATCGCGCACAGAAAGAATCGACAAAAGAGACGTATCCTTGAGCATTGCGATAAACTCGTTTCCCAGTGGGGGGATAACGATCTTGAGTGCCTGCGGAAGGACAACGAATCGCGCGACGTGCCATCGATTCAAGCCAAGACTTCGAGCGGCTTCGATTTGCCCGGTCGGCACGGCATTTATCCCTGCTCGGAATATCTCCGCCATGAACGCCGAATACCCGATTGAAATCGCGATTATGCCCCTTGTCAAATTGGAAAAATCAATGATGCCGCCCGATGCGCTTTTGACTGCGCCGCTAAGCGGCAAGCCAATGTAGAGAATGATAACGAGCATCGGTATTCCGCGAATCGTATCTATGAAGAATTCCGTCGCAATCGCGAGGGGGTGCATCTGGTGCACATGCGCGCCTACGACGAGCAAAGCGAGAAACGCGGCGAGAACCCCGGTTGCAATGGCCGGGTATTTGAATTTGTCGGGCAGGAAAGAAAACTCCCAGACGATTTCCTCGCCTTCCGGCAAAGCGGCAATCGGCACAAACGCCGCAGACACATTTTTGTTTTCCGCCATGGCTTTCAAAGCGCTTTCCGCATTTACCGCGCTTCGAATCTGAACATTGTCGCTTAGGGCTCCTTCATAGTCGCCGAAACGGATCTTGTCGGCGATTCCTTGAGGAGTACCCTTTATTATTGCGACGCGGGCGTCGAAGCTGCCGATCAATGCGTATGTGTCTTTCGGCTGGTAGGCGAAAAAGGCGCTTGCGCAAAACAGCAGCGCGGACAAAGCGGAAAAAATCCTAATCGTGAAATGTCCGAGTTTCATTCCTTGCATCGCCGCCCAGGCCAAGCCAAGGACCGCGGCGGCGAGATATGCGAATACGGTTGCGCGAAGAGTAAGAAACAGCCCCGACGCGAATCCGGCGTGGGCCACAAACAAAAGATAGAATACGCCCAGCGCGTTCAGGGCTGCCAGCAAGAGCAGCATTGCCGAATTTGCTCTAACGGAATTCAACGCCGACCGCGGCAGCAAAACACAGGCGAATAAAATTGCCGAAGTAACGAGATATATTCTCGCGCCCAGAATGAACCCGCTGACGAAGCGAATTCTGGCATCTTCCGTCAATTGACGCGGCGAAACGGCTTTTTTGACGAGATCGGACTCATAAGGATCGACGCTATTCGCGACGGCCGAGTCGATAAAGTCAGCAATATCGAGCAGCCCGAAAGCCAAACCGAGCACAATAGCGAAATGAGCAATCAATAGAGCTGGAGTCCAATAGTTGCCGGACGAACGGGCGACTAGGCCCCCGAGCAATATTATCGACGCCACCGCTCCCGACGCGTTCGCGGCAAGCAAAAGGCAATAGCCGTAAAACAACGCGCCGGCGTTGGTTTCCACGCCGATTATGGCAACCAAAGATCTCCCGTAGTTAGGATTGCTCGCAAATAGGTAAGCTATGAATGGAGCAGCGGCGAATAGAATTAGATTACTGGGTCTGATACGCCTAAGAAATCCTAGACGAACCCGATTCGCCGCTAGCCTGCCTTCAGGCAACTCTTGAATCCAGCTTCTTGCCGTACTTTAGCGCTCGGCGGCGATTGCGAGCGCTTAGCCGCCGTCGCCAACGTATTTCAATTGAATGGCGCAGTTCCGAAATCGTTATTCCGAACTACCCCAATAATTTTGAATAAGCTGGTCCAACGTTCCGTCAGCCTTGATCATCGCCAAGCCTTCGTTAATGTCGTCGACGAGCGGTGATCCCTTTTGGAATACGATCCCAAGCGGATCCGCTTGCAGTCCGCCTATGCCCATTGTCAGTTCGCCCGCAAATTGCTGTTCGTATGCCGCACCGGAAGTGCCGTCGATAACAACGCCGTCGACATCGGCATTCTGGAGCGCGAGGATGGCGGCGGCGAAAGTATCGTAGAGGCGGACATTTTCGCGTCCGACAAGTTCTTCGGCAAGCTGCGCGTTGGTTGTCGCTGTCTGCGCTGCGAGCATTCGTCCCTGCTTGAAGTCATCGACCGTAAGGCCTTCGTCTTCAACTCGCAATAGTATAGCCTGGCTAACCACCAAGTACGGATCGGAAAAGTCCATGGATTTCATTCTTTCCTCGGTGATCGAAACGCCGGACACGACAAGATCGAATTCTCCCTGAGCGAGCGCCGCGAAAATGCCGTCCCAAGCCGTTGTGACAAATTCGGCCTTGCAGGAAATTCGCTCGCAAATCGCGTTCATGACGTCAACATCGAAGCCGATGATCTCCTGCGTTTCGGGATCGATCATTTCCATGGGCGGATAAGTCGTGTCGGACCCGATTTTCAAAATTCTTCCGCCAAGGTCGGCGGCCGTGCCGGCTGCAGCCGCAAACGCGGCGGCGGAAATTCCTACCAAAAACCGTTTGATCATGATGATTTCTCCTTGGATTTGTTTCTATCAACCGTTCGCCGCAAAACTTTTGGCGCATCTGTGCACGGCAATGAAAAACTAGCTCTACGGCGCCCATTTCCGGTACTTTCCCAAAACGCCTTTTAGAATCGCGTTGGAATCCATTTGGGTAAATTACTATCCGTTCGACGCGCGATTCGGTCAAGGCGATTCCGTCGGAACAATGCGAGCGCTTCTGGCTTTTGGCACACCAGCATTAGGTGAAGTGTTCCGACATCGCCAATTTTGGCCACGCCGATTTGGCAAATGCTAAATTGCGAGGTCGCCCATTTCGTTAGTTCTACAAGACTCCGTCGAAGTTCGTTTCCGGCAACAGGTTTTTGCATTTCGGTTCGGCCTCGCGCGGGAATCCAGTATAAGCCCTTGTAACTGCATATTGGAGTGCTGTATAAAGGAAGCTACAAAACTTAGTAAAATTGGGGCGTAGGAGCATAAATTGAGTGAAGCGACCGAACATGCCGGAAACGGCAGCGGATTAGATCCCGGCAAGACCGAGTTCAAGGGCGATACCGTATCGATTACGGATGAAATGAAGTCGGCGTATTTGGATTACGCCATGAGCGTTATCGTGTCACGCGCGATCCCAGATTTGCGAGACGGGCTAAAGCCGGTTCACAGACGAATTCTCTATGCGATGCACGAAACCGGAAATACGAGCGACAAGCCGTACAGGAAATCGGCGCGTCCGGTCGGCGACGTGATGGGCAAGTATCATCCGCATGGCGACGGCGCGATTTACGACGCTCTCGTCAGGATGGCGCAGAATTTTTCAATGTCGCTGCCTCTGCTGGACGGCCAAGGCAACTTCGGGTCAATGGACGGCGACAATCCCGCGGCCATGCGATACACTGAAATCCGCATGGCGAAACTAGCGTCATCGCTTCTGGCTGATATCGAACGGAACACGGTCGACTTCCAAGATAATTACGACGGCAAAGACAGGGAGCCCGCTGTTCTGCCCGCGCGCTTTCCAAATTTGCTTGTCAACGGAAGCGGTGGAATAGCGGTCGGCATGGCGACTAGCATCCCTCCGCACAATCTGGGCGAAGTCATTGATGCCGCTTTGGCGATGATTGAAAACCCCGATATTTCCATTGAAAGACTAATGGACTTTTTGCCGGCTCCGGATTTTCCGACCGGAGGCGTAATTGTCGGGAGAATGGGCGCGAAATCGTCATACTACACCGGTCGCGGCAAAGTCGTTGTGCGAGCGAAAGCAAGAATTGAAGCGAATTCGAAAGATCGCGCCGCCATTGTCGTGGACGAGATACCATACCAGGTCAACAAAGCCAAAATGGTGGAACGAATTGCCGAGGTTGCTCGCGACAAAAAAATTGAAGGGATTGCGCGGGTTCAGGACGAGTCGGATCGAACAGGCGTAAGGGTTGTCATCGAACTCAAGCGCGACGCGACACCCGAAGTCGTCATGAACCAGCTATGGCGATTTACGCCGATGCAGAGTTCTTTTGCCTGCAATTTTCTGGCACTGAACGGCGGTCGCCCGGAACAGCTGGATCTAGCCAGGTTCTTGCGCGCATTTCTGAATTTTCGCGAAGAAATCGTCGCGAGAAGGACTGCAGACGAACTTAGGCGCGCCAGGGAACGCAGCCATTTGCTCTGCGGTCTCGCTGTTGCCGTCTCTAATGTCGACGAGGTTGTCGCAATCATTCGCGGTTCGACCCAGCCTTCCGATGCGCGCCAGCGGCTGATGGCGCGCGACTGGCCGGCAACGGAAATCGAAGAGTACATCCGATTGATCGACGACCCGCTTCAAACTGTACGCGGTGACGGAACCTACAGGCTTTCAGAAGCTCAAGCTCGCGCAATTCTTGAACTTCGCCTCCAGCGTCTCACCGCGATGGGCGTGAAGGAAAACACGGACGAACTGCGCGCGCTCGCTGAAAAAATCCGAGACTGTCTTGAGATACTTCGCTCGGGAGAGCGCATCAGAGGAATAATTTCAAATGAACTATCGGAAATCAAGGAAAGCTTCGGAGTTCCTCGACGTACCGGAATAATTGAAGATGAAGACGATCTGGAAGACGAAGACTTCATAGAGCCCGAGGACATGGTAGTGACGGTCACAAATACCGGGTATATCAAGCGAACGCCTTTAACGGATTATCGCGCACAGAAACGAGGCGGAAAAGGCTTGGCCGGCATGGCGACCAAGGACGAAGATTTCGTCACCTCGCTGCATGTGGCGAACACGCACACCGCGCTGCTGTTCTTTACAACCGACGGCATGGCCTACAAGCTCAAGACCTGGCGCCTGCCAAGAGCGGGACGCAATTCGAAAGGCAAAGCGATTGTAAATATTCTTCCGATTGCGACCGGCGTATCCGTAGCCGCCATTGCGCCCGTACTGGAACCGGAGGATGCATGGGTCAAGTTGCGGATTGTATTTGCCAATTCGGCCGGCGGCGTCCGCAGGAACCGCCTGTCCGATTTCGTTAACGTAAAGTCAAACGGAAAAATTGCGATGCGGCTACCGGAAGGCGTTACGCTTGTCGGAGCGTGCATCTGTTCAAGCGACAAAGATGTCATGCTTGCTACGGCGCGCGGGAATGTCATCCGCTTTTCCGCTCGCGATGTAAGGATTTTCGAGAGTCGAACCTCGACCGGAGTGAGAGGCATCAGGCTCAAGGGCGAAGACAGTGTTGTCTCTATGGCCGTAGTGAATCATTTCGAGGCTACATCAAACGAACGACAACAGTACTTAAAGATGCGGCGCGCGCTTGCTCGTATCGAGGACGAAACTGACGACGCGGAATTAGAGGCATCCGACGATCCCGAAGATTTTGAAATGTCTCAAGAACGGTTTTCTGAAATGCGTGCCGCCGAGCAACTGCTGCTTACAATCGCGGTTGATGGATCGGGAAAGGTTTCGTCGTCGCACAATTATCCTCGAAAAAGGCGCGGCGGGAACGGAGTTGCAGGGCTAAAAAACGGTGAAATCGTTGGATTCCTTTTGGTATCGTCCAAAGACCAGGTTATGCTTGCGACGGATTCTGGCCAATCCATTCGATGCCCGGTCGGGGGAATATCGTTTCGCTCCCGCTCTGCCGGCGGCGTCAAGGTATTCGATACCGCAGACTCGGCTAGAGTCGTTTCGATTGCGCGTGTTGCCGAGAGCGACGAAGAAGTAATCACTGATCGCTAATGTCTAGACCCGACACTTGAATTTGACAGCGACGGCCGACGGCAGCGACACAGAATCGGCAAATTAAGGAATTATTCCATTCGCTCGCGCACGCACTTGGGAGCGCATGCGACATATTTCGGTCAAGAAGCCTGGCGCTCTAACCTCTCCAATCGAGGCAGTCATTGCGCCGAAGCTATTCAGTTAGCCTCGACAGGCATTTGCGCGCGAGAGCCTTGCCCGCGGTCCGCGCGCCCGGCGTGCGCCGTGGTTCGATTGACCGATTGGACTCCCGAATTCAATTTTGGATATAGTTTAAACAAGGAGACAAGCATGCGGAAAAAGGAATTCTTAAATTCTGTATATGTTTCGCGCACGCCGTTGGAAACGAAAAGCCTTTACGACGAATGGTCGACAACATACGAAGAGACCGTAAATGGACATGGCTACGCGACGCCGGAAAGATGCGCCGTAGCGCTTTCGGATTTCGTCGAAGACAAGGCAGTTCCGATTTTGGATTTTGGTTGCGGGACCGGCATTTCAGGAATGGCACTGACAGAGTATGGTTTCTCGACCATAGATGGCTGTGACATTTCAAAGGAGATGCTCGACTTAGCGGACGAAAAGCAAATCTACAGGAAGCTTTGGCAAATCGATCCCGGTTCCGAGATAAATTTGCCGACCGGGCGGTATGCTCACATCGCCGCAATTGGCGTCATCGGAATTGGCGCGGCTCCGATCGATGTTTTCGACGGCTTGTTCGGCGCGTTGCCGAACGGAGGCTCGCTGACCTTTTCATTGAACGATCATACATTGAGCGACCCGGAATACGAAGCCCGAGTTTCGGAGTATACCGACACAGGCGCGGCGACGGTGGAATTCAAGGAATACGGCGAGCATCTGCCCGGCTTGGACATGAAGTCTGTCGTTTACATACTTGTCAAAAATTAGATGATCCGAGAACGGTTTGCGCCGTCGCCTACTGGCTACCTTCATTTGGGTCATGCCTATTCCGCCGCAATAGCATGGCGATCCGCGCGCTCCGGCGCCGGTCAATTCTTGCTCCGAATAGAAAACATCGATGTAGAGCGCTGTCGTGCCGAGTTCGAACGGGCAATATACGAGGATTTGGCCTGGCTCGGATTCTCTTGGGCAAGTCCGGTCATGCGCCAGTCTGAACGATCTTCGGCTTACGCCGCAGCGCTGGAAAAGTTGATCGACCTGGGAATCTGCTATCCATGCGGATGTTCAAGAAAAGACATACGCCAGTCATTGAGCGCTCCTCAAGAAAATCGGCCCGGAAAATCGCCGTTGCGGCCGACGGCGACTTACCCTGGCACCTGCCGAAGTCGTTCCATGCGCGGCAAAACGGACGAAGACGCAATTAGAATCAACTTGAACAAGGCATTCGATCTCCTAGGCGGCTCTTCCAGCATTCGCAATCTGGAGTGGGTGGAAACTGGCGTTGAACGAAAGGGCGTTCATCGCCTTGACCCCGAATTCCTAGAGTCATTGCACGGAGATTTCGTTCTCGCTCGAAAATTCGTTGGAACTTCCTACCACCTGGCCTGCGTAGTCGACGATAGCGAGCAGCGTATATCGCGCGTAACGAGGGGGATGGACTTAGTCGATTCGACTCCCGCGCATAGGCTCTTGCAAGAACTTCTGGGGATAGAACCGCCTGTTTGGCATCATCATCCGCTAGTGCGCGACGAAAATGGCAAAAGGCTTGCAAAAAGAGATGATGCGCGCGCGATAAGGAAATTCCGAGACGATGGATTGTGTCCTACGGAAATCTTTAAACTATCCGGAGTTCCGCAGTTGTAGTGTATTCAGCGCAGCTTTCATGCAAATTGGGTTGCTCCGGCAATTCGGCTCGATCGAGGCGAAAATAGTTTTCGACATGCATCGCTGGGCAAGTCCGACCGGTTCAGATCGGATCTTTCTCGAAATTTCCGGTGCAGCGAAGTCGATCAAGGTTCAATTCTTGTGAAGAAACAGGTTTTACTGCCCGTATGGCAAGCATTGCCGCGCTGTTCGACTATCGCCAAAAGGCAATCTCGGTCGCAATCCGCGCGCAATTCGACAAGCTTCTGTGTATTCCCGCTAGTATCGCCCTTTACCCAATAGGCCTGCCTCGAGCGCGACCAATAGGTGACTCGCCCGGTGTCAAGCGTTTGTCGAATTGCTTGCAAATCCATCCACGCCATCATTAGGACATTGCCTGTAGCGGAGTCTTGCGCGATCACCGGTATCAGGCCTCGATCATCGAATTTCAGAGCGTAAATTTCGTTCGGTTCCTTTTTCAAACTTTTTTTTTCAACAGTCATGGCATATCTTACATATGTTGATGAACTGGATGCCGGCAATGGTTACCGACAAAGACCTTATAAAACTTTATTCACAGCGCATTCTTGCATTAGCTGCCGAAATCCCATTCGCTAAGCGCCTGGATAGTCCAGATTCCACAGCCAGCGTGCGGTCGCCGCTTTGCGGTTCTATTGTGACCGTGGATTTGTCGCTTAGCAACGGAAAAGTTGCGAAATTCGGGCAAGATGTCAAAGCTTGCGCCCTCGGGCAAGCCGCTGCATCGGTCGTAGGCGCGAATATACTCGGGAAAGATCGAGATGCCATCGAAAAAGCTAGGAATCAACTTTACGGAATGCTAAAAAACGATGGTCCGGAACCGGCGCAACCCTTCCAAGACCTTGCAGTGCTCAAGCCAGCAAGAGAATACAAAAATCGCCATGCCTCTATCATGCTGGCTTTCGATGCGACTTTGGCTGCATTCGACCGTGCCGCTAAAGTAACGAAACAAGGAACAGAGGTATTTGCGTCGCAAGACTAGCCCAGACTCCCGGACATATCATGAACACAATATCGAAAGCGGCCTAAAGTCGACGATAGCGACCATTCCATGTGCAAACATTCCTAAAATCTTTTCGATTTCGGGAATTCCTTTCCAAAATGATTCTACAATTTCCTGCGCACTTGTTGCTGCTAGGCCAAAATCGGCAAACCGTTCATTCTAAGCGATCAGCAAACTTTTCGAACAGGCATATTGCTAAGGAGATCAGTAGACCAACGAAAATGCCAGCCAAGGTAACAGCATAGCCACAATTGCAAAAAGACCCAGCAAGTCGCCGACGACTGAAATTCCGAACTTTGTTCGAAGAATTTGTGCTAGAGCCATAATCTTCCCTTCAAATTTGTTTAATTTTTGTTCGCACATTTCCATAGAATTATCTAGAATATTCGAAGAACAGAAGAGAACATACCATGAATTATGAAAATAGCTGTGATATTTTTGCAACCTATTGTCGTTCATGCTGCAATTTGAAGCGCTGCGAAATACGCGAGGCACTAAATGAAATGCGTAACTTCCAACTTCCTGAAGATCGGAATCTCATCTGGAATCCAAATAAGGACCGAAAAATGAATGCCGACAAATATTGCACGATGCCGTATACGGCCGCAGCTGCATAATCGTCGGACAATGTTGAAATTCGCCACATGGAGCTTTGGCACTTCTTCGAAGTCTTGTACAGATAGACCGCTTGCTGGAAAGGTGCCGTCAATTGCGCGTTCAAATCGCCGGTGCGCTTGCGGCTTGATACGCGAGTTAGGAAGAATTCGTTGGATACCGCCGATTTCGACGTGTCAACGCCGAGTGAAATCACCTACCCTGCAAAAGAGGATCGGCGGCCAATTACAGAAAGTCGGAAACACATCCGTCCAAATTTATCCGTTCAGCACGTTGATGAGCGTGGATTTGCCTGCGCCATTCTTTCCGACCAG